>JAEBET010000006.1:0-491049 GCA_049998195.1 Streptomyces sp. cmx-11-4 | reverse complement strand
GGGCTGCGCCCAAGCACCTGGGGCTCGGCTGCCTGCGCGGGCCGGGCTGCGCCCAAGCACCTGGGGCTCGGCTGCCTGCGCGGGCCGGGCTGCGCCCAAGCACCTGGGGCTCGGCTGCCTGCGCGGGCCGGGCTGCGCCCAAGCACCTGGGGCTCGGCTGCCTGCGCGGGTCGGGCTGCGCCCAAGCACCTGGGGCTCCGCCCCAGACCCCGCGCCTCAAACGCCGGCGGGGCTGGAAGTGGCCGGGGCTCGCGCGCAGGGCGGGGTGGGTGGGCCTCACACCTCCGCGGGGCTGGAGTGGCCGGGGCTCGCGCGCCCTCAGGGCTGGATGGGGCCGGGGTGCAATGCGGCCCCGCTTCCCGGGGAGAGGGGGGAAGCGGGGCCGGCAGAGGGGTGCCTGGGGCGCGGGGGTGTCAGGCGTTGATGCCCGTGTTGCCCCAGGCGCCGTTGAGCAGGCCGATCACGGTGGCGGTGTTGCCGACCGCGTTCACGGGGACGTGGACCGGGACCTGGAGCAGGTTCCCGGAGGCCACGCCGGGCGAGTTCAGGGCCTCGCCCTCCGCCGACGCACCGCCGTGCGCCGAGGAGACACCCGCGCCGGCGGCGACGAGGCCGCCCGCGATCAGGGTGACGGCTGCGGCCTTCTTGAAGTTCTTCACGTTCTCGTCCTCCAGTACGTCGGCCGCGACCAGCCGTCGCGGCACGCCATGGAGAACGGTCACCCGGCGATCGGGTTACGCCATGTGGGGTACATACACCCGACCGTATGAATCTCAGTCCGGAACAAGGCGATCCGATATGGGCCGGTCACTCGGCGAGTCCGTGCCTGACCGCCCACAACGCGGCCTGGGTCCGGTCCGAGAGGTCCAGTTTCATGAGGATGTTCGAGACGTGCGTCTTGACCGTCTTCTCGGACAGGACGAGCGCCCGGGCGATCTCCCGGTTGGACCGGCCGTCCGCGACGTGGCCGAGGACCTCGCGCTCGCGGTCGGTCAGCGAGCCCGGCCGGCCCGCGGAGGCGCTCTGGTCCTCCTGGGCGAGCAGGACCTGCGCCACCTCCGGCTGGAGGAGGACGTGTCCGGCGTGGACGGAGCGGATGGCTCCGGCCAGGGCGTCGGGGTCGATGTCCTTGTAGACGTATCCCGCTGCGCCCGCGCGCAGGGCGGGGACCACGGTCCGCTGCTCCGTGAAGCTGGTGACGATCAGCACCCGCGCCGGGTTCGCCAGCTCGCGCAGCCTGCGCAGCGCCTCGATGCCGTCGGTGCCCGGCATCTTGATGTCCATGAGGATGACGTCGGGCCGCAGCTCCTCGGCGCGGGCGATGCCCTCTTCGCCGTCGGAGGCCTCGCCGACCACCTCGATGTCCTCCTGGACCTCGAGGAAGGTGCGCAGCCCCCGCCGGACCACCTGGTGGTCGTCGACCAGCAGTACGCGGATTCCGCTTCTGCCTGCGCTGTCAGCCACCGGGGACCTCCATCTCGATCGTGGTGCCCTTGCCGGGCTCCGAGTGCACGGCGAGCCGGCCTCCGACTCCGCCGGCCCGGTCCCGCATGGAGACGAGGCCCAGGTGGCGGCCCGCGCGGCGGACGGTCCGGGGGTCGAAGCCCTGGCCGGAGTCGACGACCTTGAGGACCGCTCCCCCGGCGGGGTTCCGGGCCAGGGTCACGTCGACGCGGTCGGCGCCCGAGTGGCGCAGGGCGTTGTGGAGGGCTTCCTGGGCGACCCGCAGGAGCGCTTCCTCCTGGGTCGCGGGCAGCGCCCGTACGCCGTCACAGGTGAAGGTGACGTGCGCGGTGTGGGCGCGGTCGAGTACCTGGACGTGCGTGCGCAGGGTCGCGATCAGGCCGTCCTCGTCCAGCGCGGCCGGGCGCAGCTCGGTGACGGCGGCGCGCAGTTCGTCGGCGGCCTCGGCCGCGAGGGCGGCCACCTGCTGGAGCTCGTCCTTGGCGCGGGCCGGGTCCCGGTCCACGAGGGCGGCGGCGGCCTGGGCGGTGAGGCGGAGCGAGAAGAGCTTCTGGCTGACCGCGTCGTGCAGCTCGTGGGCGAGCCGGGAGCGCTCCTCGGCGATGGTGAGCTCGCGGCTGCGCTCGTAGAGGCGGGCGTTGGTGAGGGCGATCGCCGCGTGCTGGGCGAGGAGGGAGAGGAGTTCCTCGTCCTCGTCGGTGAAGCCGCGCCGCGTGCCCGGGGCGGCGCGCTTGTTGGCGAGGAAGAGGCAGCCGAGGGTCTCTTCGCCGTCCCGGACGGGCAGGCCGAGGAAGTCGGACATGTCGGGGTGGGCGGCCGGCCAGCCCTCGAAGCGCGGGTCCTCGCGTACGTCGGCCAGCCGCTCGGGGCCGTCCTGGTGGAGCATCGCGGCCAGGATGCCGTGCTGGCGGGGCAGTGGGCCGATCTTGCGCCACTGTTCGGCGCTGATGCCGTCCACGACGAACTGGGCGAAGCCGCCGTGGTCGTCCGGGACGCCCAGGGCCGCGTACTCGGCATCCAGGAGCTCGCGGGCCGACACGACGATCGTGCGCAGGACGTCGCGGACCTCGAGGCGGCGGCTCATGGCGAGCAGCGCTGTGCTGACGGCTGCCAGGCCGCTGCGGGGTCCGGTCTGCATGCGCTCACCGTACTCGGGGGTGTGACCTGCGGGATCGGGCCGCGGTCGTAGGTCCAGCGGACCGGTACGGGTGGGGCTCGCGGCCGACGCGGGGGCGGGGGCCCGGTTCCTGGGTTGGGGGCATCTGCTGATCGGGAACGGGACGAAGGGCGCGGTCATGTCGGTGGCGGTGGTGACGGGGGCTTCGAGGGGTCTGGGGCGGAGCCTGGCGGCATGGTGAAGGCCAGGGTCGGCTATAGGGCGGAGGCAAACCTCGACGGCGCGGCCGGGGCGGAGCCCGGCGGCAGGGCCGAGGACGGAGTGGGCGGCGGTGTCGGGGCCGGAGTCGGCGGCGCTGTTGGGGGTGTGCGGTGAGGGGGCGGGGTGGGGGGCGGGGTGGGGGTCGGCGGTGCCGGAGGAGGGGCTGTATATAACGGACATTCCGCCAGGGGTTACGGCCCGGGTGCCGGCCGAGCAGCCGGGGCCGGGGCTCGGTCGGGATTCCGTACGGCTGCTGGTCTCCCGGGGCACCGAAGAGGTGTCCCTGCGCGTGTTCCGGGAGCTGCCGGGGCTGCTGCGGGCCGGGGACGTGCTGGTGGTGAACACCTCGGCCACGTCGGCGGCCGCGGCGGACGACCGGCTGGGCCGCGAGGGCGTGGTCGTGCACTTCTCGACCAGGGGGCGACGACGGCAGATGGTTGGTGGAGCTGCGGGCCCCGGCAGGCGCGGGCAACGGCCCGGCCGCACGTGGGAGGGCCGGCCGGGGCGGTGGTGGAATTTCCGGGCGGGCACGCCCTCGTACTGGAGGAGCCGCTGGCCGCAGGGGCGGACCGGCTGTGGTGGGCGCGGCCGCCCTACGGGAGGGGCAGCGCACGGCGCCGGAAGGGTGTCCGGGCGGCCGGACGGGGAACCCGGCCTGCTGAGGGCGTACGGGCGGCCGATCCGGTACGCGTACACGGAGCGGGACCAGCCGCTGTCGGCCTACCGGACGGTGTTGCGGTGCCGGCGGCCGACGGGGCGGGGTCGGCGGAGATGCCGAGCGCCGCGCGGCCCTTCACGGCGGAGCTGGTGGCGCGGCCGGTCAGCAGGGGGGTGCAGTTCACGCCGCTGACCCTGCACACGGGCGTGGCCTCGCAGGAGGCGCACGAGCCGCCGTACCCGGCGCGGTACGAGGTGCCCGCCGCCACGGCCTGGCTGATGAACGCGGCGCGGGCGGCCGGGGGGCGGGTGATCGCGGTGGGGACCACGGCGGTGCGGGCCCTGGAGTCGGCCGTGGACGCGGAGGGGCGGGTGCGGCCGGCCGGCGGGTGGACGGACCTGGTGGTGACTCCGGAGCGCGGGGTGCGGGTGGTGGACGGGCTGCTGACCGGGCCGCACGAGCCCGAGGCGTCCCGTCTGCTGATGCCGGAGGCGGTCGCGGGGCGTGCCGCGGTACGGCTGGGGTATGCGGGGGCGGCGGCCCGGCTCTGCCTCTGGCACGAGTTCGGCGACGTCCCTCTGCCACTCAAGGATGAGACCGGTCACTGAACGCGTTGCGCCAGCAACTCATGGTGAGACTGTTACGTGCCCGATGTGAGCCCGCGCATAGGACCCACGTCACTTACGAAGCTCCCTAGTGGACAGATAAAGACCCTGTCAGCACGGGCGCGCGTAGCGCCGGGGCCGGAAATCAGGCCTCGGCGCCCGCCCCTGATCCACTAAGCGGGATCGTACGTCACACCTTTGCCACAGGATTTTGCCGCCGCTAAGAATTGCTCCCGTCGCACAGCGCCGCGGATCCCCCCGGATCCCAGCGACGCCTTCCTGCGGCTCCCGCGATTCGAAGAGGTTGCCCCGCCATGTCTGCTTCCAGCACTCCCGGTCACAGTCGTCTGACGAAGGCACACAAGCTGTCCTTTGCCGGTGTCGCCACCCTCGGCGCCGCCGCCCTCGCCTTCTCCCTCGTCCCGGCCGGTGCCGCGGAGGGCGACACGATCTCCGCCGCCCCCGTCGCCTGGACCCAGGTCGTCGACGGTGCCCAGACGAAGGCCGTGCAGCAGCACCTCTCCGCCCAGCTGGTCGTCGCCGACAAGGCTGCGAAGGACGCGGCCAAGGCCAAGGCCGACGCCAAGGCCAAGGCCGACGCCGAGGCCGCTGCCAAGAAGGCGCGCGAGCAGAAGGAGGCCGCGAGCCGGTCCGCCGCCCGCACCCCCGTCTTCGCGAACAACCTGGACGGCTGGATCAAGGAAGCCCTCTTCATCATGAAGAAGGAAGGCATTCCGGGCTCCTACGCCGGCATCCACCGCAACATCATGCGTGAGTCCAGCGGTAACCCGATGGCGATCAACAACTGGGACATCAACGCCCAGAACGGCATCCCCAGCAAGGGTCTGCTCCAGGTCATCCTCCCGACCTTCAAGACGTACCACGTCAAGGGCACCAAGTTCGACCAGTACGACCCGGTCGCCAACATCGTCGCCGCCTGCAACTACGCGGCCGACCGCTACGGCTCGATGGACAACGTCAACAGCGCCTACTAGGACGCCGACGGCATCACGTCCCCCATGCGCCTGAGGGCGGCCCCCGGAGTACCGGGTGCCGCCCTCAGGCGTTGGTGCGCGTGCGCGGGCCGGCGGACTACTTCCCGGCGCGCATGACCTCGGGCTCGTGGCGGCGCAGCAGGCGCTGTACCGCGAAGCCGCAGGCGATGCCGAGGAGCAGCAGGATGGTGATGTTCAGGCTCCACTGCCCGACCGTGGCGTCCCAGAGCGGGTCGGTGTTGGTCGGGTTGTCGCGGTCCCACGGCGGCATGAGCTGGCCGAGGTTCAGCGTGGTGCCGGCGGCGGCGACGGCCCAGCGGGACGGCATCAGCCAGGCGAACTGCTCCAGGCCCGGCGAGTCGTAGACCTGGAAGAGGATGCCGGTGAAGACGACCTGGACGATCGCGAACATGACCAGCAGCGGCATGGTCTTCTCGGAGGTCTTCACCAGCGAGGAGATCACCAGGCCGAACATCATCGAGGTGAAGCCGAGCGCGATGACCGACAGGCACAGCTCGACTGCCGGCGGCATCAGCAGGCCCTCGACGGGCAGGTCGCGCGGGGCGAAGCCGATCCCGCAGATGATCACGCCCTGGATGGCCGTGATGACACCGAGGACGATCACCTTCGACATGAGGTAAGCCGACCGGGACAGGCCCGTCGCGCGCTCGCGCTCGTAGATCACGCGTTCCTTGATCAGCTCACGGACCGAGTTCGCGGCGCCGGAGAAGCACATGCCGACCGCGAGGATCAGCATGATCGTGCCGGCGTCGCCGTTGAACTGGGACGGCGGCGTCGGCGGCGCGAGGCCGAAGGTCGCGGGGATGACCGTGGAGACCACGCCCAGGACCGCGGGCAGGATCAGCATCAGGCCGATGAAGCCCTTGTCGGAAGCGATCACCGAGACGTAGCGGCGGATCAGCGTCCACAGCTGCGAGCCCCAGCCCTGCGGCTTGGGCGGGCGCATCTGCTGCGGCGAGGGCATCGCGACGGACTGCGGGGCGACCGCGTCGATGTCGGCGGCGTACAGCTGGTAGTGCTGCGAGCCCTTCCAACGGCCGGCCCAGTCGTAGTCGCGGTAGTTCTCGAAGGACGAGAAGACGTCCGCCCACGTGGTGTAGCCGAAGAAGTTCAGCGCCTCGTCCGGCGGGCCGAAGTACGCGACCGAGCCGCCCGGGGCCATGACCAGCAGCTTGTCGCAGATGGCCAGCTCGGCGACCGAGTGGGTGACCACGAGGACCGTGCGGCCGTCGTCGGCGAGGGCGCGCAGCAGCTGCATGACGTCGCGGTCCATGCCCGGGTCGAGGCCGGAGGTCGGCTCGTCCAGGAAGATCAGCGACGGCTTGGTGAGCAGCTCCAGGGCCACGGACACGCGCTTGCGCTGACCGCCCGAGAGCGAGGTGATCTTCTTGTCCTTGTGGATGTCGAGCTTGAGCTCGCGCAGCACCTCGTTGATGCGGGCCTCGCGCTCGGACTCGGCGGTGTCGCCGGGGAAGCGCAGCTTGGCCGCGTACTTCAGAGCGGTGCTGACCTTCAGCTCCTTGTGCAGGATGTCGTCCTGCGGGACCAGGCCGATGCGCTGGCGGAGCTCCGCGAACTGCTTGTACAGGTTGCGGTTGTCGTAGAGGACGTCACCCTGGTCGGCGGGCCGGTAGCCGGTCAGCGCCTTGAGCAGGGTCGACTTTCCGGAGCCGGACGGGCCGATGACGCCGATCAGCGACTTCTCCGGGACGCCGAAGGTGACGTCCTTGAGGATCTGCTTGCCGCCGTCGACGGTGACCGTCAGGTGGCGGGCCGAGAAGGAGACCGCGCCGGTGTCGACGAGCTCCTCGAGGCGGTCACCGACGATCCGGAACGTCGAGTGGCCGACGCCGACGATGTCGTTCGGGCCGAGCAGCGCGGTGCCGGACTTGGCCAGCAGCTGACCGTTGACGTAGGTGCCGTTGTGGCTGCCCAGGTCGTGGATCTCGAAGCGGCCGCCGGGCATGGAGCGGAACTCGGCGTGGTGGCGGGAGACCTGGAGGTCGGAGACCACCAGCTCGTTCTCCAGCGCACGGCCGATGCGCATGACGTGCCCCAGCGAGAGCTGGTGGAACGTCGTCGGGCTGCGGTCGCCCCCGTGATGGGGGGCGGCCCCCTGCGCCGGTCGGGCCACGGCCGGGCCGCCGCCCTGCTGGTGCGGGACGTGCGGCTGCTGAGGCTGCTGTTCCCAGGCCTGCTGCTGGGGCTGCTGCTGCGGAGCCTGGTACGCCGGCGCCTGCGGCTGGGCGTAGGCCTGGGCCGGGGCCTGCTGGGCCACGGCCGGTTGGGGCGCCGCGGCCGCGACGGGATTCAGCCGCGGTCCGTCGGTGGCGTTGCCCAGGTGGACCGGCGTGCCCGGCACGAGATCGGCCTGCTGCACCCGGGCCCCGTGCACGTAGGTGCCGTTGGTGCTGCCGTGGTCCTCGATGCCCCAACCACGGCCGTTCCAGCTGATGGTGGCGTGTCGCCACGACACCCGGGCATCGTCGATCACCACGTCTCCCTGGGGATCGCGCCCCAGCGAGTACGACCTGGACGGATCGAGCGTCCAGGTCCTTCCATTCAATTCCAGTACGAGTTCCGGCACTCCAGCCCCACTTAAGTCCCCCGAGAATCCCCCATGACGTCAGGGAGTCTAGGGATGGCGAACATCCGGGGGAACTATTTCAGGCCCGCGGCCACATGTGGAAACGGGGCCTCGCCGAGGCGTCTACGTCTGCCCGTTGACGGGGGCGAAAGTCACCCGGAGAGTGAAATACGGGACTTCTCGCCCGGCGGTCCCGCTCCGCTCGCATCGGGGGACCGCTCATGCGCCGCATCCGTTGGGGAGACGTCCTGGTGTCCGGCACCGCCGCCGCGGGCTGGTCGCTGGTGGCGATGGCCGGGGTCGCCGCACTCGGGCTGCACCTGCTGGGCGCCGACGCGGCGGGGGGCTCGCTGGGTGCGATGACCGCGGCGGTGGTGGTCATGGCCGTGGGCGGAACCGTGACCCCCTCGGGTGACGTGTCGGTCTTCGGGGCGGGTGTGGCGGGCGGCGCGGGCGCGGAAGCCTCCCTGAACGTGATGCCGTTGGGGGTGGGGCTGGCCGGAGCCCTGGTGCTGGCGCACCTGTTCCTGCGCTCGCTGGGGGCGGGCGCGGCCGCCGGTGAGCTCCTGGCGCGGGCGGTGGTGGTCGTGGCGCTGTTCGTCGCCGCGGCGGGGGTGCTGGCGTGGGCCGGGCACGACGTGGTCACCCTCGACGGGACGGTGCTGCCGAATGCTCCGGCCAGGGTCGAGGTGCCGGGGATCGGGGACATCGGCGGGCTGCTCCCGGACCGCATCGGGGACCTGCTGATCGAGACGCGGGCCCGGGTGGGGTTCTCGGTGGAGGCGGAGCCGACCCTGCGGGCCGCGGGGGTGTGGGCCGCGGTGGTGCTCGCGCTGGCCCTGCTCGTCTCGCGGCGCGGGCCCGCGGGGGCGGCGCGGCTGCGGCCGGCCGCCTCGGCGGTGGTGGCGATGCTGCTGGTGGCGGTGGCGGCCGGGCTGGCCGCGGCGGTGTGGGCGGCGCTGGGCGACGAGCGTCCCGGGCGGGTGCTGGGCGCCGCCCTGCTGGGTGCGCCGAACGGCAGCTGGGCGGGGGTGCTGCTGGGACTTGCCGTCCCGCTGGACGGCCGGGCCACCGGTGCGCCGGCCCGGCTGCTGCCGGATCCGCTGGACGAGCTGCTGACGGGCTCCGCGCGGGAGCCGGTGACGGTGGCCCGCCTCGCGGAGTACGACGGGCGGGTGTGGCTGCTGGTGGCGGGGGCCGGGCTGCTGCTGCTCTACGCGGGCGTGCTGGCCGCCGTACGGACTCCGGGGCGCGGGATCGCCGGGTGCGCGGCGCGGCTGTCGGCCGTGACGGGGGTGGCGCTGGCGGCGCTGGTGTGGCTGACGGCCCTGTCGGCGGACGCGTCCCTGGCCGTGCTGGGCGTGGACGCGGTCGACGCCGGGGTGGAGCTGCGGGGGTCCGTCCCGCCGGCCCTGACGCTGGGCGCGGTGTGGGGCGCGGCGGCCGGCGCCCTCGGCGCCCTCCTGACCCGTCACCGCCGCGCCCCCCTGCCGCAGACGGGCCCGGGGTGGCCCGACCCTCGCCGGCCCCGACCGGGGGCGGGCCGCGGCCCCGGTGCGGCCACCGGCCCTCAGTGGCCCGACGCGCGCCGCGCCGCCCACCCGGGGGCGGGGCCCGCCCCCGGTGCCACGGATCCGCGGTGGCCCGACCCCGACGCGCCGACGGCCGCGTACGGCCAGGGGCCGCAGCCGGGCCGGACCTACCCGCAGCCGGATCCGGACGGCTCCTGGGACGTGACGGTCACCGGCATCCCGCCGAGGCCGCCCCGGCCGCCGAAGCCGCCCCCGCGACCGCCCTTCACCCCGCCTCCCCCACCGGGAGCACCCCCGCCGCCGAAGCCGCGCTGACCTCCGTACGGAGCCGCCGCAGCTCGCCCGGCCGCCGCCGGGGAGGGCGCCCCGGCGGTGGGCGGCGCGTCGAGAACGGGGCGGAACGTCTGAAGGGTGGGACGGGGGTCCTGCCTTCCGGGACGGGAAGATACGGTGAGAGCACCATGAGCGCATCGCAGACCTCCGACGTCCCCACCCTCCTCGTCAAGATCTTCGGCAAGGACCGTCCCGGGATCACCGCCGGGCTGTTCGACACCCTCGCCGCCTACTCCGTCGACGTCGTCGACATCGAGCAGGTCGTCACCCGTGGCCGCATCGTCCTATGCGCCCTCGTCACCAAGCCGACCGTCGGCAACGAAGGCGAGCTGCGCGCCACCGTCCACAGCTGGGCCGAATCGCTCAGGCTCCAGGCCGAGATCCTCTCCGGTACCGGTGACAACCGTCCGCGCGGCAGCGGCCGGTCCCACGTCACCGTGCTCGGTCACCCGCTCACCGCCGAGTCCACGGCGGCCATCGCCGCCCGGATCACCGGGACCGGCGGCAACATCGACCGTATCTTCCGGCTCGCCAAGTACCCGGTGACGGCCGTGGAGTTCGCGGTCTCCGGCTGCGAGACCGAGCCGCTGCGCACCGCGCTGGCCACGGCCGCCGCGCACATCGGCGTGGACGTGGCCGTCGTCTCGGCCGGGCTGCACCGCCGGGCCCAGCGCCTCGTCGTCATGGACGTGGACTCGACCCTGATCCAAGACGAGGTCATCGAGCTGTTCGCGGCGCACGCCGGGTGCGAGGCCGAGGTCGCGGAGGTCACCGAGCGGGCCATGCGCGGCGAGCTGGACTTCGAGCAGTCGCTGCACGCCCGGGTGGCGCTGCTGGCGGGTCTGGACGCGTCCGTCGTGGACAAGGTCCGCGCCGAGGTGCGGCTGACGCCGGGCGCCCGGACGCTGATCCGTACGCTCAAGCGGCTCGGCTACCAGGTGGGCGTGGTCTCCGGCGGCTTCACGCAGGTGACGGACGATCTGCGGGAGCGGCTGGGGCTGGACTTCGCCTCCGCCAACACCCTGGAGATCGTGGACGGGAAGCTGACCGGCCGGGTGACCGGCGAGATCGTGGACCGGGCGGGCAAGGCCCGGCTGCTGCGCCGCTTCGCCGCGGAGGCCGAGGTGCCGCTGTCCCAGACGGTGGCCATCGGCGACGGTGCGAACGACCTGGACATGCTGAACGCGGCCGGGCTGGGCGTGGCCTTCAACGCCAAGCCGGTGGTCCGCGAGGCCGCGCACACGGCGGTGAACGTGCCGTTCCTGGACGCGGTGCTGTACCTGCTCGGGATCACCCGTGAGGAGATCGAGGCCGCGGACCTGGCCTGAGCGCCCCCGTCCGTACGACGTGGGAGGGCCCCGGCGGCCGTATCGGCTGCCGGGGCCCTCGCGTACGTGCTCCCCCGGTCAGTGTTCCTTGGGGGTCCAGTAGTCGAGCAGGGTGCCCACGCCGGGTTCCAAGGACTTCCACGGGCCGGCGAAGGAGACGACGGCGAGGGCCGCGGTCGGGAAGCCGCTGCGGGTCATCCTGTCCAGGGTGTCGTCCTGCGCCCGGCTGGAGAGTACGTCGGCGAGGGCGTGCATGCCGGGGTTGTGACCGATCAGGAGGAGGTCGTGGACGTCGTCGGGGGTCTCGTTCAGCAGGGCGATGAGCTCGCCAGGCGAGGCCTCGTAGAGCCGCTCTTCGTAGTGGGTCTTCGGCCGGTGCGGCAGGTCCTGGACGGCGACCTTCCAGGTCTCGCGGGTGCGGGCGGCGGTGGAGCAGAGGGCCAGGTCGAAGGTGATGCCGGTTTCGGCCAGCTTCAGACCGACGGCCGCCGCCTCCGCGCGGCCGCGTTCCGCCAGCGGGCGGTCGTGGTCGGACACCTGTGGCCAGTCGGCCTTGGCGTGCCGGAGGAGGGCGATCCTGCGGGGTGTGTCGGCGCTCATGGCTCCCAGCTTCGCATGAAACGGGCCACGCGGCGCAGGGTGTTGAGGGCCCGCATCCGGTGGTGGGGCACGGCCTCGCCCACCCCGGCGCACGCCCGGTCAGCCGACCGCGCGCAGCAGCTGCTGGGTGACGTGGAGCAGGCCGGTGGCCTCGCCGGTGGCGGCGTGGGCCTCGGCGGATCCGGCGAGGAGGAGCAGGAGCAGGCCGAAGGCGAGCGCGGGCAGGGCCAGCGCCCACCAGTGCAGGCGGGCGTCGGCACCGTGCCGGGCGCCGGTGACTGCACGGGAGCCGGCCACACCGCGGGGACCGGCGACGGCACGCGGGCCGACGACGGCGCGGGCGCCGGCCACACCGCGGGGACCGGGCGGGACGACGGATCGGGTGTGCGTGGGGGCCGACATGGCCGCCTCCGGGGGTGCTGACGGGACTGGCTCGCTCCTTCGAATCTATGGATCCGAACGAGCGGTTCCCATCCGGGTCACACCCCAGTTCACCCTGACCCTGACCCCCTAGGGGTGGGTGGGGTTATCCCTACCCCGCCTCCGTGTCAGGGGGAGGCGATCGTCGCGATGACGGCGATGATCACGGTCACGGCGAGCATCGCGCCGAAGACGAGGCCGAGCTTCTTGCGGCCGTTCTGCGGGTTCGGTTCAAGTACGGGCGACATACCGGTCAGTCTCGCATGGCGCATTCGTCCTCGATCGTGCGGTCCCGGCCGGCCAGGATCCCGAGGGCGATCTGCGGGACGAGCAGTCCGGCCATCAGGGCCAGCGGCAGGCCCCAGCCGCCGCTGTGCTGGTAGAGCGTACCGATGACCAGGGGGCCGGGGATGGAGATGAGGTAGCCGGTGCTCTGGGCGAAGGCGGAGAGCTTGACGACTCCGGCCGGGGACTTGGCGCGCAGCCCGATCAGGGTGATGACCAGGGGAAAGGCGCAGTTGGAGACACCGAGCAGGAGCGCCCAGACCCAGGCGCCGGCGGCGGGGGCGAGGTAGAGCCCGAGGTAGCCGGTGAGGCCGAAGAGGCCGAGGACGGCGGCCATGAGGCCCTGGTTCTTCATCCGGCCGGCGAGGCCGGGGATGACGAAGGCGAGCGGGACGCCCATGACCATGGTGACGGCGAGCAGCACTCCGGCGGTGGAGGCGGAGACGCCGGCGTCGCGGAAGATCTGCGGGAGCCAGCCCATGGTGATGTACGCGCCGGTGGCCTGGAGGCCGAAGTAGCAGGCCAGGGCCCAGGCGGTACGGCTGCGGACGATCCGGGGGCCGGTGTCGGCCCGTACGCCGACTCCTTCGCCGGACTCGGCGGCCGCGGCGCGCTCGGCCCGGGCGGCGCGCCGGGAGGCGCGGGCGATGGGCAGCCAGGGCAGTACGGCGACCAGCGCGAGCAGGGCCCACATCAGCAGGCCGGCGCGCCAGCTGCCGCCGAGGGCCCCGGTGAGCGGGACGGTCGCGGCGGCGGCGAGCGAGGTGCCGGCGGCCAGCGCCATGGAGTACAGGCCGGTCATGGTGCCGACCCGGTCCGGGAAGTAGCGCTTGACGATCACCGGGAGCAGGACGTTGGTCAGGGCTATGCCGGCCAGGGACAGGGCGCTGGCGGCGAGGAAGGCGGCGGCGCCGTCCGCGAAGGGGCGGATCAGCAGCCCCGCGGCGACGGCGGCCATGCCGGCGCAGATCACGGCGGCCGGGCCGAAGCGGCGGGAGAGCCGGGGCGCGGTGACGCCGAAGACGGCGAAGCAGAGGGCGGGGACGGAGGTGATCAGTCCGGCCACGGTGCCGCTCATGCCGAGGCCGGTGCGGGTCTCTTCGAAGAGGGCGCCGAGGCTGGTGATGGCGGGCCGCAGGTTGAGTGCGGCGAGCACGATGCCGACGATGAGGACCGGACCGAGCCAGGCCGGCTGCGCGGGTGCGCGCGGGGCGGTGAGGGCGCCGGCCGCGGCCCCGGGCTCGCCGGCGGCCCGCCGCGCGGGCTTGCGGCCGACGGCGGGGCGGTCGAGGATCTTGATTTCATCGTCGGACATTCGACCATCATAGAATCATGGGATGATTGGTTGTCCAGTCGTCCCCGAGGGAGACCCATGCCGCTGACCTCACCCCGGCGCTCCGCGCTCGTCGATCAGGTGATCGCCGAGCTGCGGAACCAGATCACCTCCGGCGAGTGGCCGGTCGGCGCCCGCATCCCGACCGAGCCGGAGCTGGTGGAGCTGCTCGGTGTCGCGCGCAACACCGTGCGCGAGGCCGTGCGGGCACTGGCGCACAACGGTCTGCTCGACATCAGGCAGGGCTCCGGTACGTACGTGATCGCCACCAGCGAGCTGGCCGGCGTGATGCACCGCCGCTTCGCCGGGGCGGAGCCGGGGCACATCGCGGAGCTGCGCTCGACCCTGGAGTCCTCGGCGGCCCGGCTGGCGGCGGAGCGCCGCACCGAGCGGGACCTCGTACAGCTGGACGCGCTCCTCGCGCGGCGCGAGGAGGCCTGGGCGGGCGGGGACGCGGAGGTGTTCGTGGCGGCGGACGTGAGCCTGCACATGGCGGTGGTCACGGCCTCGCACAACGACGTGCTGATCGAGCTCTACGCGGACCTCGGCGATCTGATCGCGGACTGGCTGCGGGCGGACGTCGGCACCGAGCTGCACCCCTCCGCGCACCTGGACCACGCCCGGCTGATCGAGGCGATCCGGCGCGGAGACGGGGACACGGCCGCCTCGGAGGCGGCCGGCTATCCCTTCGCCTGCCTCGGCAAGGGCACCGGCTGACACCGCCGGCACGGGCGGGCGGCGGCGGGCACCGGCCGACGTCCGTTCACGGCCGCTGGTGGCTGACCCAGGCCGAGCGGACCTCCTTCCAGCACCGGCCGGCGAGCTCGACGCGCCCGGCCGGGCCGACGGCCACGGCGGCGCCGTCGCCGTCCACGTCCCACCAGCGGTCGCACTCGACGTGCAGCCGCACCAGGTCGGTCTGCGGGTAGCGGTTGTGGCAGTACGCCGTCACCGTCGAGCCGCTGATCTCGGTGTCGCAGTCGGCGCCGAAGAGGTCCCGGGCGGGGGTCCGCGCGGGCTGCACGGGCGGCTCGGCGGGGATCTCGGCGAGGTCCACCACCGCCGGGGCGACGGCCTCGGGGGCGGGTGCGGGCTCGTCGGGCGCGGTCTGCGCGAGGGCGCCCGGGCCCAGGAGTGCGGTCAGGACCACCGAGGTGACCAGCAGCGATACCGCTCCGCTCGATCTCGCGCGCATCCCGTACCTCCTCCCCGCAGGAGCCGAGAAGATCCCGACTGGGTCAGTTTGCAGGCATCTGTCCGGGTTTTCGACTCGGGAAGATCCGATCAGCCGGTGAACATCCGATCGAACGCGCGAAAACGGCGGCGGCCGCGCCTCCCGGAAAGGAAGGCGCGGCCGCCGCCGTACGGACGCGCGTGCCGTCAGGCACCCATCGCGTGCAGGCCGCCGTCCACGTGGACGATCTCGCCGGTGGTCTTCGGGAACCAGTCCGACAGCAGCGCGACGACGCCGCGGCCCGCCGGCTCCGGGTCGCTCATGTCCCACTCCAGCATCGAGCGGGAGTTCCAGACGTCCGCCAGCTCGCCGAAGCCCGGGATGGACTTCGCGGCCATGGAGCCGATCGGCCCGGCCGAAACCAGGTTGCAGCGGATGTTCTCCTTGCCCAGGTCGCGGGCGAGGTAGCGGCTGGTGGCCTCCAGCGCGGCCTTGGCCGGGCCCATCCAGTCGTACTGCGGCCAGGCGAACTGCGCGTCGAAGGTGAGGCCGACGACGGCCGCCCCCTCGTGCGGGAAGAGCGGCTTGCAGGCCATGGTCAGCGACTTCAGCGAGAACGCCGAGACGTGCATGGCGGTGGCGACCGACTCGAACGGCGTGTTCAGGAAGTTGCCGCCGAGGGCGTCCTGCGGCGCGAAGCCGATGGAGTGGACGACACCGTCGAGGCCGCCGAGCTCGTCGCGGACGAGCGTCTCCAGCCGGTCCAGGTGCTCCTGGTTGGTGACGTCGAGCTCGATCACCTTGGCGGGCTTGGGCAGCTTGCGGGCGATGCGCTCCGTCAGCGTCGGCCGCGGGAACGCCGTGAGGATGACCTCGGCGCCCTGCTCCTGGGCCAGCTTGGCGACGTGGAACGCGATGGAGGACTCCATCAGCACGCCGGTGACGAGGATGCGCTTGCCCTCGAGAATTCCGCTCATGGTGATCAGTGACCCATGCCCAATCCGCCGTCAACGGGAATGACGGCTCCGGTGATGTACGCGGCGTCGTCGGACGCCAGGAAGCTCACGGCCGCCGCGATCTCCTCGGGCCGCGCGTAGCGGCCGAGCGGCACCTGGCCCACGATGCCCGCGCGCTGCTCGTCGGTGAGGACCTTGGTCATGTCCGTGTCGACGAAGCCGGGGGCGACCACGTTGAAGGTGATGTTGCGGGAGCCCAGCTCGCGGGCAAGTGACCGGGCGAAGCCGACCAGCGCGGCCTTGGAGGCGGCGTAGTTGGCCTGACCCGCCGAGCCCAGCAGTCCGACGACCGAGGAGATCAGGACGACGCGGCCCTTCTTGGCACGGAGCATGCCGCGGTTCGCGCGCTTGACCACCCGGAAGGTGCCGGTGAGGTTGGTGTCGACGACCGAGGAGAAGTCCTCCTCGGACATCCGCATCAGCAGCGCGTCCTTGGTGATGCCCGCGTTGGCCACCAGCACCTCGACAGCGCCGTGCGCTTCCTCGATCTGCTTGTAGGCCTGCTCCACCTGCTCGGAGTCGGTGATGTCGCACCGGACCGCCAGAACGCCGACCGAGGTGAGCGCCTCCGGCGGCTCCCCGGACCGGTACGTGATCGCGACCTTGTCTCCGGCCTCCGCGAAGGCGCGGGCGATGGCGAGGCCGATGCCCCGGTTACCTCCGGTGACGAGAACCGAGCGGCTCAACGGATCACCCTTTCGCTAGCGGTCTGAATACCGAAAACCTATAGGTCGCACCCCTCGTACGGAGAATCGACCTCCGACAGGGCCTTGCGACGGGCTCTGTCGAATCCCTACAGAAAGGTGTAGGCACGACAGCCCCGGTCGCGACATGATCGGGGAGACCGGCCCCGACTTCGGGAGGAATTCCGTGCCCCATTCCATCGACGCGGCCTTCACCGCGCTTCCCTTGCGGGCGCTCGCCGACGCGGCGCTCGCCCGGGCCCGCGCGCTGGGCGCCGAGCATGCCGACTTCCGGCTGGAGCGGATCCGCAGCGCCTCCTGGCGGCTGCGGGACGCCAAGCCCTCCGGCGGGTCCGACACCACCGACCTCGGGTACGCGGTCCGGGTGGTGCACGGGGGCAGCTGGGGGTTCGCCTCCGGCGTGGACCTGACCATGGACGCCGCCGCCCGGGTGGCCTCACAGGCCGTGGCCATGGCCAAGCTGTCCGCCCAGGTGATCAAGGCCGCCGGTTCCGACGAGCGGGTGGAGCTCGCCGAGGAGCCGGTGCACGCGGACCGGACCTGGATCTCCGCCTACGACGTGAACCCGTTCGAGGTGGCGGACGCGGAGAAGGCGGCGCTGCTCGCCGACTGGAGCTCGCGGCTGCTGGCGGCCGACGGGGTCGCGCACGTGGACGCCTCGCTGCTGGCCGTGCACGAGAACAAGTTCTACGCGGACACCGCGGGCACCACGACCACACAGCAGCGGGTCCGCATCCACCCGCAGCTCACGGCGGTCGCCGTCAACGCCACCACCGGCGAGTTCGACTCGATGCGCACCATCGCCCCGCCCGCCGGCCGCGGCTGGGAGTACCTGACCGGCACCGGCTGGGACTGGAACTCCGAGCTGGAGCAGATCCCCGGCCTGCTCGCCGAGAAGATGAAGGCGCCGAGCGTGCGGGCCGGGCGCTACGACCTGGTGGTGGACCCGTCCAACCTGTGGCTCACCATCCACGAGTCCATCGGCCACGCCACCGAGCTCGACCGGGCGCTGGGCTACGAGGCGGCGTACGCGGGGACCTCCTTCGCCACCTTCGACCAGCTCGGCTCGCTCAAGTACGGCTCTCCGATCATGAACGTGACGGGTGACCGCACCGCCGAGCACGGCCTGGCCACCATCGGCTTCGACGACGAGGGCGTCGAGGCGCAGAGCTGGGACCTGGTCAAGGACGGCACCCTGGTCGGCTACCAGCTGGACCGGCGGATCGCGAAGCTGACCGGCCTCGGGCGCTCCAACGGCTGCGCCTACGCCGACTCCCCCGGGCACGTGCCCGTCCAGCGCATGGCGAACGTGTCGCTCCAGCCGGATCCCGGCGGCCTGTCCACCGAGGACCTGATCGGTGGGGTGGAGCGGGGCATCTACGTGGTCGGCGACCGCTCCTGGTCGATCGACATGCAGCGCTACAACTTCCAGTTCACCGGGCAGCGGTTCTTCCGCATCGAGAACGGCAGGCTGGCCGGGCAGCTGCGCGACGTCGCGTACCAGGCCACGACCACCGACTTCTGGGGCTCGATGGAGAAGGTCGGCGGCCCGCAGACCTATGTCCTGGGCGGCGCCTTCAACTGCGGAAAGGCCCAGCCGGGGCAGGTAGCGGCGGTCTCGCACGGCTGCCCGTCCGCCCTTTTCCGCGACGTGAACATCCTGAACACCACGCAGGAGGCCGGACGATGACCTCATCGATTCGATCGACCAAGCCCCACGAGATCGTCGAGCGGGCCCTGGAGCTGTCCACCGCCGACGGGTGCGTCGTCATCGCCGACGAGCAGTCCACCGCCAACCTGCGCTGGGCGGGCAACGCGCTCACCACCAACGGCGTCACCCGCGGCAGGACCCTGACGGTCATCGCCACGGTCGACGGCAAGGAGGGGACGGCCTCGGGGGTCGTCTCGCGCACCGCCGTCACCGCCGCGGACCTGGAGCCGCTGGTGCGCGCCGCCGAGGCGGCCGCACGCGGGGCCGGTCCCGCCGAGGACGCCCAGCCGCTGGTGACCGGGACCCCGGCCTCGCCGGAGTTCACCGACGCCCCGGCCGAGACCTCCTCGGCGGTGTTCGCGGACTTCGCCCCGGCGCTCGGCGAGTCCTTCGCCCGGGCCCGCGCGGGCGGCCGCGAGCTGTACGGCTTCGCCAACCACGAGCTGGTCTCCACATACGTCGGCACCTCCACGGGCCTGCGGCTGCGCCACGACCAGCCCAAGGGCACCCTGGAGCTCAACGCCAAGTCCCCGGACCGGCAGCGCTCCGCCTGGGCCGGCCGCGCCACCCGCGACTTCAAGGACGTGGACCCGACCGTCCTGGACGCGGAGCTCGCCGTACGCCTCGGCTGGGCGGAGCGGAAGATCGAGCTGCCCGCCGGGCGGTACGAGACGCTGCTGCCGCCGACAGCCGTGGCGGACCTGCTGATCTACCAGATGTGGTCGGCGGCGGCCCGGGACGCGGTGGAGGGCCGGACGGTCTTCTCCAAGCCCGGCGGCGGCACCCGGATCGGCGAGCGGCTGTCCGAGCTCCCGCTGACGCTGCGCAGCGACCCGGACGCGCCGGGCCTGGAGTCCGCGCCGTTCGTCATCGCGCACAGCTCCGGGGACGACGCCTCGGTGTTCGACAACGGCCTGCCGGTCCCGGCGACCGAGTGGATCCGGGGCGGCGAGCTGGCCCGGCTGACCACGACCCGGCACAGCGCCGCGCTGACGGACCTGCCGCTGTCCCCGGCCTTCGGGAACCTGATCCTGGACGGCGGCGGCGACAAGTCGCTCGAGGAGATGGTCGCCGGTACCGAGCGGGGTCTGCTGCTCACCTGTCTCTGGTACATCCGCGAAGTCGATCCGGCCACCCTGCTGCTCACGGGCCTGACCCGGGACGGCGTGTACCTGGTGGAGAACGGGCAGGTCACGGGTGCGGTGAACAACTTCCGGTTCAACGAGTCCCCGGTGGACCTGCTGTCGCGGGCCTCGGAGGCGGGCCGCACCGAGAAGACGCTGCCGCGCGAGTGGGGCGACTGGTTCACGCGCGCCGCGATGCCCGCTGTCCGCATCCCGGACTTCAACATGAGTTCGGTGAGCAAGGGCGTCTGACCCACCTAGACTGGGCACGGCATTTCCACAAAACGTAAGGAGTCGAGAGACCGTGACGGACATCGTCGACGAACTGAAGTGGCGCGGGCTCTTCGCCCAGTCCACTGACGAAGAAGCGCTGCGCAAGGCCTTCGCGGACGGTCCGGTCACGTTCTATTGCGGCTACGACCCGACCGCGGCCTCGCTGCACGTGGGACACCTGGTCCAGGTGCTCACCATGCGCCGGCTCCAGCTGGCCGGGAACCGGCCGCTGGCGCTGGTCGGCGGGGCCACCGGCCAGATCGGCGACCCGCGCCCGACCGCCGAGCGCACCCTGAACGATCCCGCGGTCATCGCGGAGTGGGTGAACCGGCTGCGGTCTCAGATCGAGCCGTTCCTGTCCTTCGAGGGCGAGAACGCGGCGGTCCTGGTCAACAACCTGGACTGGACGGCGGGCATGTCCGCCATCGAGTTCCTGCGGGACATCGGCAAGCACTTCCGCGTCAACAAGATGCTGACGAAGGACTCGGTGGCCAAGCGGCTGGAGTCCGACCAGGGCATCAGCTACACGGAATTCAGCTACCAGCTGCTCCAGGGCATGGACTTCCTGGAGCTGTACCGGCGCCACGGCTGTGTCCTCCAGCAGGGCGGCTCCGACCAGTGGGGCAACCTGACGGCCGGCCTCGACCTGATCCACCGGGTCGAGCCGGGCGCGGTCGTGCACGCGATGGCGACCCCGCTGATGGTCAAGGCGGACGGCACCAAGTTCGGCAAGACCGAGGGCGGGGCCGTCTGGCTGGACCCGGAGATGACCACGCCGTACGCGTTCTACCAGTTCTGGCTGAACGTGGACGACCGGGACATCTCCACCTACATGCGGATCCTGTCCTTCCAGAGCCGTGAGGAGCTGGAGGCGCTGGAGGCGCAGACCGCCGAGCGGCCGCAGGCGCGCGCCGCGCAGCGGGCGCTGGCGCAGGAGCTGACCACGCTGGTGCACGGCGCGGACCAGTGCGCGGCCGTGATCGCCGCGTCGAAGGCGCTGTTCGGGCAGGGCGACCTGGCGGAGCTGGACGAGGCCACGCTGGCCGCGGCCCTGTCGGAGCTGCCGCACGCCCAGGTGGCGGAGCTCGGCCAGGTGGTGGACCTGCTGGCGGAGACCGGTCTCGTCGCGAGCAAGTCGGCCGGCCGCCGGACCGTGAAGGAGGGCGGCGCCTACGTGAACAACGTGAAGGTGACGGCCGAGGACGCGGTCCCGGCGAAGGAGGACCTGCTGCACGGGCGTTGGCTGGTGCTGCGCCGCGGCAAGAAGAGCCTGGCGGCGGTCGAGGTCACCGGCGCCTGACGGCTCCGGGGCGGACGCCCGATACGAACGCGGCGGAGGGGCCGGTACGGACGTGGTCCGGCCGGCCCCTCCGCCGCGTTCCGGGGGCGGCGCTAGGTCATCTCGCGCTTGCTGCCCCGCATCGCCTTGTAGGCCATCTCGCCGAGCGCGACGAAGACGACCGCGCCGACGAGCTGGAGCAGGTGGCGGGTCCAGTCGATGCCCCGGGTGTCGGCGACCCCGATCCAGGTGGCGACGGTGTTGCCGAGGACACCGCCGATGATGCCCATGAGCGTGGTCAGCCAGAGGGGCTGGTGCTGCTTGCCCGGCAGGACGGCCCGGGCAATCAGGCCCAGCACGAAACCGACGATGATCGCCCACAACCAGTGCATGTCGAGCCTCCTCCTGGCGCGTTGTGCGCACGTGGGCCCAGTCTCGGCCCGTCCGGCGTACCGCGCATTTCGGGCGGCACCGTTCGGGGGAGCCCCCTCTCCATGCGGGCGGAACGGCGGCGTACCGTGGGAGGGGTCCGGGCCGGGGAATGCCCGGCGGGTGATCGGGTGGTGGAGCATGGAACGGACGAAGCGACAGAAGCGGAACGGGGCCGAGGTCTTCCGGATCACCGGCGCGCGGATGGGGCTCGCCGAGGACGTGCGGGGCCGGCAGCGCCGCTATGTGATCTCGATGGTCATCAGGACCCTGTCGGTCATCGCGACGGTGCTGTTGTGGAACGTGCAGCGGCCGGTGGCGATCGTGACCCTGGTCGCGGGGGCCCTGCTGCCCTACGTCGCCGTGGTCATCGCCAACGCGGGGCGCGAGTCTGCGCCCTCACTGCCCTCGCACTTCATTCCGGCTCCGGTGCCGCCCGCACTGGAAGCGGGAAACCTCAGGAAAAGCTCAGATCAATCATGAAGTTCCGGTGCACCGTACCGGGTCCTGCGTGACATACTGCCTACGCGCTCCGCATCCCCCGTCGGAGCGACGGACCGACGCCGGGCAGCTCCCCCCGTGGCTGCTCGGCGTCGCCTTTCCGCTCCGGCGGTTTGTAGGGTTGAGGCGTGACCTCCCCTGAGACCGAGACCCCCACCTGTTCCGCCAAGGGCTGCCGTGACGCGGCCGTCTGGGTGCTGGCGTGGAACAACCCGACGCTGCACACGCCCGAGCGCCGCAAGACCTGGCTGGCGTGCGAGGAGCACCGCGAACACCTCTCCCGGTTCCTGGATGTCCGCGGCTTCCTCAAGGACGTGGTGAAGCTCGGCGAGTGGGTGCAGCCGGAGGGCTCTGAGCGCGCGCGCTGAGCGGCCGGGCGCTCGGGCCCTGCCTTCCGAATGGGGCCGGGCCCCGGGGGCGTCCGGCCGGTGAGGCCGGGCTCGCGCCGGCCCTGGCCGCCGCTGGCCGCCGCTAGCCGCCGATCGCCGACATGGGGCGGTCGGGCTGGAGGAAGGAGGGGTCGTCGAGACCGGAACCGGCCTTCTTGCCCCACATCGCCACCTTCCACAGCCGGGCGATCTCCTCGTCCGGGGCGCCCGAGCGCAGCGCGGACCGCAGGTCCGATTCCTCGGTGGCGAACAGGCACGTACGGATCTGGCCGTCGGCCGTGAGCCGCGTACGGTCGCAGGCTGCGCAGAAGGGGCGGGTGACCGAGGCGATGACGCCGACGGTGGCCGGGCCGCCGTCGACCACCCAGCGCTCGGCCGGGGCGGAGCCGCGTTCGTCGGCGCCCTGCTCGGTGAGCGTGAAGCGGGTCCGCAGCGACTGGAGGATGTCCCCGGCGGTGATCATGCCCTCGCGCTTCCAGCCGTGCTGGGCGTCGAGGGGCATCTGCTCGATGAAGCGGAGCTCGTACTCGTTCTCCACGGCCCAGGCCAGCAGGTCGGGGGCCTCGTCGTCGTTGAGCCCGGGCATCAGCACGGCGTTGACCTTGACGGGGGTGAGGCCGGCCTCGCGGGCCGCGGCCATGCCGTCGATGACGTCCTTGTGCCGGTCACGGCGGGTGAGGGTCTTGAAGACCTCGGGCCGCAGGGTGTCCAGCGAGACGTTCACTCGGTCAAGGCCGGCGGCCTTCAGGGCCTGCGCGGTGCGCTTGAGGCCGATGCCGTTGGTGGTCAGGGACATCTGGGGGCGCGGCTCCAGGGCGGCGCACTGCTCGACGATCCCGACCAGGCCGGGACGGAGCAGCGGCTCGCCGCCGGTGAAGCGGACCTCGGTGATGCCGAGCCGGGTGACGGCGATGCGGATCAGCCGGACGATCTCGTCGTCGCTGAGCAGATCGGACTTTCCCAGCCACTGCAGTCCCTCTTCGGGCATGCAGTAGGTACAGCGGAGATTGCACCGGTCGGTGAGCGAGACGCGCAGGTCAGTGGCCACGCGGCCGTAGGTGTCGAGAAGCACAGTGGGCCCCCTCCCCTGTCCGGATCTGTAGAGGTTCGATGATTCGAGCCTACGCGACGCCTGTTACATCCAGTGGTCCCCGAACGGACGAGACGCAGTGTGGCCGCGTCGTACGGAAGTACGACGCGGCCACGCTGGGTATTCGTGTGATGTCAGTGAGCGCCTGTTCCGGTGAGTGAGCGGACCTCCAGCTCGGCGAACTTCTGCGGGTCCGCCTTCTCCTTGGACACGACGGTGCCCAGCCAGCCCAGCAGGAAGCCGAGCGGGATGGAGATGATGCCGGGGTTCTCCAGCGGGAACCAGTAGAAGTCGGCGTCCTTGAACATCGAGGTGGGCTTCCCGGAGACGACCGGGGAGAAGAGGACCAGGCCGACCGCCGAGATCAGGCCGCCGTAGATGGACCAGAGCGCGCCCTGGGTGCTGAAGCGCTTCCAGAAGAGGCTGTAGAGGATGGTCGGCAGGTTGGCCGACGCGGCGACGGCGAAGGCGAGGGCGACCAGGCCGGCGACGTTCAGGTCGCGGGCGAGGGCGCCGAGGCCGATGGCGACGGCGCCGATGACCACGGTGGACCAGCGGGCCGCGCGCACCTCCTCCTTCTCGGTGGCCTTGCCCTTGCGGATGACGTTGACGTACAGGTCGTGCGCGAAGGACGAGGACGAGGCCAGGGTGAGGCCCGCGACCACGGCGAGGATGGTGGCGAAGGCGACCGCGGAGATCACGGCGAGCAGGATCGCTCCGCCGGTGGAGCCCGCGCCGCCGCCGATCTCCTGGGCGAGCAGCGGGGCCGCGGTGTTGCCCGCCTTGTTCGAGGCCAGGATGTCGTCCCGCTTGAGCAGCGCCGCGGCGCCGAAGCCGAGGGCGATGGTCATCAGGTAGAAGGCGCCGATGATGCCGATGGCCCAGTTCACGGACTTGCGGGCGGCCTTGGCGGTGGGCACGGTGTAGAAGCGGATCAGGATGTGCGGCAGGCCGGCGGTGCCGAGCACCAGGGCCAGGCCCAGCGAGATGAAGTCCAGCTTGGTGAGCGAGTCCTTGCCGTACTTGAGTCCCGGCTCGAGGAATTTGGTGCCCTGGCCGCTGTTCTCGGCGGCCTGTCCGAGCAGCGCGGAGATGTTGAAGTTGAACTTCACCAGCACCAGGAAGGTGATCAGCAGGGCGCCCGCGATCAGCAGGACGGCCTTGATCATCTGGACCCAGGTGGTGCCCTTCATCCCGCCGATCGTCACGTAGACGATCATCAGTACGCCGACCAGGGCGACGACCGCGACCTTGCCGCCGTCGCTGGTGATGCCGAGGAGCAGGGAGACGAGCACGCCGGCGCCGGCCATCTGGGCGAGCAGGTAGAAGATCGACACCACGATGGTGGAGGTGCCCGCGGCGGTACGGACGGGCCGCTGGCGCATCCGGTACGCGAGGACGTCGCCCATCGTGTAGCGGCCGGAGTTGCGCAGCGGCTCGGCGACGAGCAGCAGCGCCACCAGCCAGGCGACGAGGAAGCCGATGGAGTAGAGGAAGCCGTCGTAGCCGAAGAGGGCGATGGCTCCGGCGATGCCGAGGAAGGACGCGGCGGACATGTAGTCGCCGGAGATGGCGAGGCCGTTCTGGAAGCCGGTGAACTGGCGGCCGCCGGCGTAGAAGTCGGCGGCGTCCTTGGTCTGGCGGCCGGCCCAGATCGTGATGATCAGGGTGGCGACGACGAACAGGCCGAACAGGGTGATGATCAGCGGGCGGTGCTCGGAGGCACCGGCGCCCAGCGTCATCGTCGCAGTCGTGGTCAGGTGGAGCGTGCCGCTCATTCCCCGCCCTCCATCCGTGCCTTGATGGCCGAGGCCTTGGGGTCGAGGTTGGCGGCGGCGTGCCGCGAGTACAGCCAGGCGATCAGGAAGGTCGTCGCGAACTGGGCGAGGCCGAGCACGAAGGCGACGTTGACGTTGCCGAAGAGCTTGGTCCCCATGAAGCCGCCCGCGTAGCTGGACAGCAGCACGTAGAGCAGGTACCAGGCGATGAAGGCCACGGTGAGCGGGAAGGCGAAGGACCGGTAGGAGCGGCGCAGTTCGGTGAACTCGGCACTCTGCTGGACGGTTGCGAACTCTTCGGCCGTGGGGCCGGGACCCGCCTGGGGCGTTCCCGTGCTGCCGGGCGGTGGCGCTGCTTCGGTGGTCACGGGGGGCTCTCCTTGTGACGCGGGTGCGGTGGGGACGACGGACAAAACAACCTCCGTGTGGGGGGACGGTGGTGCTGACGCCCCCTGTCAACGGCACGGCCGGCGCGTCGGGACGGTTCAACACCTGGCGCTTCTTTGGGAACTGTTTTCTCGAACTGATGGCGGAATGGGGAATACCGGCACTAGGTTCCCCATGTCATGAACCCGTCCGCCGTGACCACGTCCGGGCGGGCTTCTTTTCAAGGATGATGTGGAGAACCCATGGCTCATCTGGGATCTGGCCGCCGGCGTGCTCTCGCCGTACCGGTCGGCCTGGCGCTCACCGCGTCGCTCGCCTTCCTGCCCTCGGTTTCGGCCTCGGCCGCGCCACTGGGCAACACGGCGGACGCGGCTACGGCTTCGAGGGCGGAGACCACCGGCCCCAAGCTGTCGTACGTGGCGAACCTCAACGCGTATGCCACGGTGAAGGCGGCGAAGAAGGCCATCGAGCGGGCCGGCGGAACGGTGGTGACGGCCTATGAGCAGATCGGGGTCATCGTCGCGCACTCCCAGAACCCCGACTTCGCCAAGCAGCTGCGCGCCAACCGCGGCCTGTTCGTCTCGGTCGGCGCCACCCGTACGGCCCCCCTCCAGGCGGTGCAGACCACCGACGAGGGCACGACGCAGCAACTGAGCGCGGCGGACGCCGCCAAGGCGGCAGCGGCGGCCCAGGAGGGTCAGGAGCCACTGGAGCCCAACCAGTGGGATCTGCGGACGATCAAGGCCGACCAGGCTCACAAGATCAACGATGGCAGCCAGGACGTCACCGTGGGCGTCATCGACACAGGTGTCGACGACACTCACCCCGATCTCGCGCCGAACTTCTCGAAGGAGCAGTCGGCCAACTGCGTCGGCGGTGTCGCGGACACCTCCGAGGGCGCCTGGCGTCCCTACCCGGACGGCAGCGACCACGGCACCCACGTGGCCGGCACCATCGCGGCCCCGCGCAACGGCATCGGCGTCAGCGGTGTCGCGCCCGGCGTCAAGATCGCCGCGATCAAGGTGAGCGAGCCCGGGACCAGCCTCTTCTTCACCGAGGCGGTCGTCTGCGGCTTCATGTTCGCCGCCGAGAAGGGGATCGAGGTGACCAACAACAGCTACTACGTCGACCCCTGGCTCTACAACTGCAAGTCGGACGACGACCAGAAGGCGCTGGTGGAGGCCATCGGCCGCGCCACCAAGTACGCCGAGCGCAAGGGCACGCTGCACGTGGCCTCGGCCGGCAACTCCAACCACGACCTGGCCGGCGACTCGATCCTCGACGACTCCAGCCCGAACGACACCACCCCGGGGCCCCGCACCATCGACCCCAAGGTCTGCCTGGACCTGCCGACCCAGCTGCCGGGTGTGGTCACGGTCTCGGCCACCGGTGACCAGGGCCTGCGCTCGTACTACTCCAGCTACGGCCTCGGCGTCGTGGACGTCGCCGGCCCGGGTGGCGACAAGTGGCAGATACCGGCCACGCCGGACGCGAACGGCCGCGTGCTGTCCACCGTCCTGGGCGGCGGGTACGGCTACAAGCAGGGCACCTCGATGGCCGCCCCGCACGTCGCGGGCGTCGCGGCGCTCCTCAAGAGCGCCCACCCGTCGGCCACGCCCTCGCAGCTCCAGGCGATGCTCAAGAGCCAGGCCACGAAGGCCGCCTGCCCGGCGCAGATCTACAACAGCGCGGGCACGCTCGTCGATGCCACCACCTGCGAGAGCAAGTGGGGCCAGACGGGCTACTACGGCTACGGCGTGGTCGACGCGCTGAAGGCCGTCAAGTAACCGGCTGATACGCAGAAGGGCCGGGCGGGGACCATCCCGCCCGGCCCTTCCGCGTACCGGCCGTCAGAGCGTGATCAGCACCTTGAGCGCACTGCGGTCGTCCATCGCGCGGTAGCCCTCCGGGACCTCGTCCAGGGACACGGCCCGGTCGAAGACCGGCGACGGGTCGATGGCTCCGCTGAGCACGTCCTCGAGCAGCTCCGGGATGTAGGCGCGGACCGGGGCCACGCCCCCGCGCAGGGTGATGTTGCGGTCGAACATCACGCCGAGGTCGAGACCGGTGCCGCTGCCGTGCGGCACGCCGACGTAGCCGATGGCCCCGCCGTCGCGGGTGATGTTCACGGCGGTGCGCATGGACTGCTCCGTGCCGACCGCCTCGATGACGGCGTGCGCGCCCTGGCCGCCGGTGAGCTCGCGGACGGCCGCCTCGGCGGCCTCCCCGCGCTCGGCGACGACGTCGGTGGCGCCGAAGAGCTTGGCGATGTCCGTACGGGCGGCGTGCCGGCCCAGTGCGATGATCCGCTCGGCGCCGAGGCGCTTGGCGGCGAGGACGCCGCACAGGCCGACGGCGCCGTCACCGACGACGGCGACCGTGGATCCCTTGCGCACGCCCGCGCCCAGCGCGGCGTGGTGGCCGGTGCCCAGGACGTCGGAGAGCGCGAGCAGCCCGGTCAGCAGGTGGTCGTCGGAGACGGCCGCGGCGGGCAGCTTCACCAGGGTGCCGTCGGCGTGCGGGACGCGGACGGCCTCGCCCTGGCCGCCGTCGTGGCCGACCGAGCCCCAGAAACCGCCGTGCACACAGGAGGTGTACAGGCCTTCGGAGCAGTAGTCGCAGGTGCCGTCGGACCACATGAAGGGGGCGACGACCAGGTCCCCGGCGCGCAGGCCCGAGACGGCCGAGCCGGTCTCCTCGACGACGCCGAGGAACTCGTGGCCGATCCGCTGGCCGGGCTGGCGGGCGGCTTCGCCGCGGTAGGCCCACAGGTCGCTGCCGCAGATGCAGGCACGCAGGACGCGGACGACGGCGTCCTCGGGGCGCTGGATCGCAGCGTCGGGCACCTCCTCCACGCGGATGTCGTGCGGGGCGTGGATGACGGTGGCGCGCATGGTGGTGCAGTCCTCCGGCTAGGGGGTTCGGGGTCGTTCAGTCTTGTATGACTTGCCTACCGTACGCCTGCACCCGGGCGAGTGCGCCCGTGGCCAGCAGGTACTGGGCGGCCAGGTAGGTCGCCATGATCCAGAAGTCGGGCCGGGGCGGCTGCGGCCATGCGGCGACACCCGTCGCGATGAGGGTGTCCGAGAGCAGGAACAGCGCCCCGCCGATCCCGGCCCGCAGCCCGAGGGCGCTGGAGCGGAAGGCCATCGCGGTGAGCAGCAGGCTGTAGCCGGCGACGGGGATGCGCAGATCGGCCGGGAGGTCCGGCCACATCAGGCCGATGGTGCCGAGGAGGGCGAGCAGGTACGCGCCCCCGAGCAGCGGGTTGGCCGCGCGCCGGCCGAAGAGCACGAGGTAGCAGACGTGCCCGACGGCGAAGGAGCCCATGCCGATCAGGAAGGCGACCTCGGCGTCGAAGAGCAGGGCGAGGTCCCCGCCCCAGCCGAACAGCAGGGCGGCGACCAGCAGGCGGGGGGCGCCGCGCGTGATCACGTACGCCACCAGCAGCGGCATCAGCAGCGGTTTGGCGAGGACGTGCCCGAGGTGCCAGTCGGCGAGCAGCGAGCCGAGGTCGACGGCGGCGGCCGCGGCGAAGGCACCGAGCAGCACGCGGGAGGCGGCCGCGCCTCCGGCGGGTACGGGGCGTGCCCAGGACGGCGTACGGGACTCGGCGGCGCTCACGCGGCGGGCTCCGGCTCCGGGGCGGAGGCGGGCTCGGACGCGGCGGCGCGAGCGGGCGGGGCGGCGGGGCCCGCGGCTTCGGCGGCGGGCGCGGAAGCCGGCGCGGCGGCGGCAGCAGCAGGGGCAGGAGCAGTGGCAGGCGCGGCGGAGGCGGGCGCGGCGGGCTGCCAGCCGGGGCCGCGGAACACCCGTCCGGCGCGCTCGCGCCAGCTGCTCGCGGCGCGGACGTCGCGGGCGATGGCGGCGTACTCGTGGGTGGCCACGCGCAGCGGGTTGTGGGTGCCGATGTTCTTGGTGAGCCCGTAGACGGGCCGCTCCGTCTCCCCCACCCAGGAGCCGAACACCCGGTCCCAGACGATCAGGATCCCGCCGAAGTTGCGGTCCAGGTACCCGCCCTGGGAGGCGTGGTGGACGCGGTGGTGGGAGGGGGTGTTGAACACGTACTCGTAGGCGCGGGGCAGTTTCCCGATGCGCTCGGTGTGCACCCAGAACTGGTACAGCAGGTTGATCCCGTAACAGAACGGGATCGCCGCCGGGTGCACGCCGAGGGCCACCATCGGCAGGTAGAACCACCAGGTGGTGGCGCTGGTCCAGGGCTGGCGCAGGGCGGTGGTCAGGTTGAAGCGCCGGCTGCTGTGGTGGACCACGTGGCAGGCCCACAGGATGCGGATGACGTGGTGGAGGCGGTGCTGCCAGTAGTAGAGGAAGTCCTGGACGAGCAGCATCAGCAGCGCGGTCGACCACAGGAACGGCACCCGCAGCGGGGTGAGTTCGTAGACCGCGGTGAACACCGCGACGACCGGGATCTTCCAGAGCAGGTCGAACCCGATGCTGCCGAGCCCCATCGTGACGCTCGTGACCGCGTCCTTGGTGTCGTACCCGGCGGCGTCCTCGTCGGGACGGAGCCGGTAGCTGACCACCTCGATGACGGTGAGCAGCACGAAGGCGGGTATGGACCACAGCACGACATCGGGCAGGTTCGGCATGTCCGCACCATAGAGGCGGCCTCAGGGGTGCCGCTAGGGGTTGTTACCGATCGGTATCCATCGGGGTTACCTACGGTTCGGGGAGGGTGGGGGATGACGGGTTTCGAGACGGTTCTCTTACGGGTGGCGGGTACGGCGGCGGCGGCGCTGGTGAAGTCCCTCCTGGCACGGGCACCGGGGGCGGGCCTGGCCCGTGACCCGGCCCGTCCGGTGCAGTACTGGCGCAAGCCGGCCGTGGAACTGGGCGCGGCGCAGGTGCGCCGCCTCGCGGAGATTCTGGCGGCCCGCCTGGGCGCCGCCACCGCCCGCCTCCCGGAACACGAACGCCTGGCGGCACTGACGGCGGTGGGCGACGCCTTCGCCGCGCTCGGCCCCCTGAACACGGACACCCTCTTCGCGGCGGACCTGGACCCGGCGGCGCTGGCGGCGACCGTGCCGGCTCCTCCTCCGGGGCTGAGCGAGCCCGCGGAGGCCCTGTACCGGCGGCTGGTCGCGCTGTGCTGCGCACACGCGGTGGAGTACGCGACGACCCTGCCGGCTTTCGGTGCCCGGGCGAACGTGGAACTCGTACGGCGTACCGGAGAGTTGTCGCGCACCCTGGAGCAGCTGCAGCACCGCCCGGACGGTGCCGCACACGCCTTCGAGGAGCGGTACGCCGAGTACATCGCCCGCACCCACGGCCGCCTCCAGCTCTTCGGCCTCACCCTCAGCCGCTCCCGCCAGGAGTGGCCGCTGGACGTGGCCTACATCAGCCTCGCGGTCAGCGGCGAGCAGCTGCTCCCGGGGGAACCGGATCTGCACACGGGCTCACAGAAGGCGGAACACGCGCTGGCGGCGGCAGACCGCGTGCTGCTGCGAGGGCCGGCCGGGTCCGGGAAGTCGACCCTGATCCAGTGGCTGGCCGTGAACTCCGCCAAGCGGAGTTTCGCCACCACCCTGGGTACTTGGAACACGTGCGTGCCCTTCGTCCTGCGACTGCGGTCCTTCACGTCTGCCGAGGCCCTGCCGCTGCCGGAGCAGTTCCTGCCCGCCTCCGGCGTGCCGCTGACGGCGCCGACAGGATGGACCGAGCAACTGATGCTCAGCGGGCGGGCGCTGGTGCTGATCGACGGCGTGGACGAGGTCCCGCAACGCCTGCGCCACCGTACGGAGACCTGGTTGCGCTCCCTCGTCTCCGCCTTTCCCAAGGCGCGCTACGTGGTCACGACCCGGCCGTCGGCGGTCCCGGAGGACTGGCTGGCGGGCCAGGGATTCACCGCACACTCCCTGCTCCCGATGGAACGCGAGGACATCAGGGCGTTCATCGGCCAATGGCACGCGGCGGCTCGGACGGAGTGCGCGGAGATCGACGCGTACGAGTCCTCCTTGCTGGAGGCCGTGGGCTCCCGCCGGGACCTCGGCCGCCTGGCGACGAACCCGCTGATGTGCTCACTGCTGTGCGCGCTGAACCACGACCGCCGGATGCAGCTGCCCCGGGCTCGCAAGGAGCTGTACGACGCAGCACTGGACATGCTGCTGGTCCGCCGCGACTCGGAGCGCGAGATCAGCGCGGTCGAGGGGGTCCACCTCACCCGGGAGGAACAAACGCTGCTGCTCCAGCGGCTCGCATACTGGCTGATCCGCAACGGCCAGGCGGAGACCAGCCGGGCCGAGACCGTCGAGTTGATGGACGAGTGGCTCGGCGCCATGCCACAGGTGAAGGAGCAGGGCAGCACTGACCAGGTGTTCATGCACCTGCTGATCCGCAGTGGGCTGCTGCGCGAGCCAGTGAAGGGCTCCGTGGATTTCGTCCACCGCACGTTCCAGGACTACCTCGGCGCGAAGGCGGCGGTCGAGGCACGCGACTTCGGCGTTCTGGTGGCCAACGCGCACGACGACACGTGGGACGACGTCGTACGGATGGCCGTGGGCCATGCCCGCACCGATGAACGGGCCCGACTGCTCCGCGGCCTGCTGCGCCGCGCCGACCGCGTGAAGCGGGACCGCAGCCGCCTGGTACTGCTGGCCGCCGCCTGTCTGGAGCACGCACCGGAGCTGGATCCGGACATCCGGTCCGACATCGAGGCCCGTACGACAGCGTTGCTGCCGCCGAAGAACCGCGACCAGGCTGAGGAGCTGGCGAAAGCCGGTGAACTGGTTCTGGAGCTGCTTCCAGGCGCCGCCGATCTCGACGAATACGAAGCGGCGGCAACGGTCCGGACAGCTGCTCTGGTCGGTGGGTCACGGGCGCTGGACGTCGTCGCCCGGTTCCGGACGGACACACGCGGCATGGTCCTTGGCGCGCTCTCGGAAAGCTGGGGACGCTTCGACACGACGGAGTACGCGGAGGCGGTACTCATGGACACCGCCCTGGGCGAAGGAAATCTCCTCGTGAGCAACGGTGAACAGGTGTCTCTGCTCAACCGGCTACCTCACATGAAGTACGTCAACCTCCACTGGGCTCCGGGGCTTGCACAGGTCATCGCCGACCGGCCCGACCTGGAAGGCCTGTTCATCTACCAGAACACGTCCCTGGCCGATCTCTCCGCACTCGTACCACTCGACCGGCTCACCTACCTGGGTGTCTCGCAATGCCCCAACGTGGCGAGCCTCGCTCCTCTCACCGCCTTGCCGTTGCGCACCTTGACCCTCAACGAGGTTCCGGACCGGCTGAGCCTGGATCCGCTCGCAGCACTCGACTCACTGTCGACGCTGAGCCTGGGGTACCGGGCCCCGATCAGGCGGGTTGCCGATCTGGTTGTTCCGGAAACTCTTCGATCACTCGGGCTGACCTGGGAAGCCCGTCACATCACCCTGGACGGACTCGACCGCTGGCAGGAACTCACCCACCTCACCGTGTTCGGTGACGCACAGACCCGGCAGCTCAGCCAGTACCCGGAGCCCCCGCCCCTCACCAGCCTGTACATCGGTCGCACAACGGTCGACCCTGACCAGCTCGTGCGCCACGAGCAGCTCCACCGGCTGTCGTTCATGAACTGCACCGTCGCCCCGACGCTGGAACCGCTCCGTTCCTTGCGGAGCCTCACCCATCTGTTCCTGAGCTCATGTGACGGTCTCATCGACCTGTCCCCCCTGGCCGACCTGGACCAGCTCAGCATCGACGTCTATGGGAGGACCCGGGTCACGGGGGGCGAGCGGATCGCGCCCGAGCGGCTCAGGTTCGGCTGAACCCGAGCCGCCCAGAGGCACGGCGTCACCAGACCCGGACCGAGCCCCCGCGGGCGAAGGCCGGGCTGGTGGCCTGTGGGGGGATCTCGGTCAGGGGGTTCGCGATCTCCGTGACCAGCGGGCCGTGCTTGGCGGCCAGCGGGTCCAGCAGGGAGAGGTCGAAGCCGTAGACGCGGGCCGCGTTGCCGCCGACCATCGCGGCGACCTCGGCCTGCGGGAGGCCCGCGTAGGCGATGCGGAGGCCTTCGCGGGAGAAGGGGGTCGTGCCCTCGTCGTGGGGGTAGTCGCTGCCCCACATGATCTTGTCGAGGCCGATCCGCTCCCGCAGCGGGACCTCGTGGGGGCGCATGAAGCTCGCTCCCACGAAGCAGTTGTCGCGCCAGACCTCGCCCGGGCCCTTGCCCATCGAATCGGCGAGGCCCGCCCCGAACTTGGACTCGGCCGTGGCGGAGGCCGCGACCAGCCGGCCGTGGTAGTAGTCCAGCATCTCCAGCACGCCCGGGATCCAGCCGGAGCCCTGCTCCGTCAGGACCAGCTTGAGGCCCGGGTGGCGGCGGAAGGCACCGCCGAAGATGAGGTGCCACAGGGCGCGGTGCGAGAACCAGGTGGTCTCCACCATGAAGACCGCGCGGGCGGCGGGTTCGTCCCCCAGGGGCGGCGAGGCCGACCCGCCGTGGTGGTTGACCGGCACGTCCAGTTCCGCGCAGACCGCCCAGATCGGGTCGTACGCGGCCGAGTACAGCTCCGGGACGGTGGAGCCGGGCGGGACGCCGGGCAGCAGGATGCCGCCCGTCAGGCCCGCCTCCTTCGTGCGGCGGATCTCCCTCACCGCCGCGTCCACGTCGTTGAGGAGGATCTGCACCACGCCCGCCCGGCGGCCCGGCGCGTCCGCGCAGAAGTCCGCCAGCCAGCGGTTGTGGGCCTGGAGACCGGCCCAGCGCATCCGGTACTCCGCGGCCGTCGGTGGCTGGGCCATCAGGGAGGCCTTGGGGAAGAACGGCGGGATGGTGTTGGGGAAGACGACCTCGGCGACGATGCCGTCGGCCTCCAGTTCCGCGAGGCGCCGCGCCGAGTTCCAGTTCCGGTCGGCCGTGTCCGCGAGGAGGTCCTCGTACGGGTTCACGTACGTGGCGGCCCAGGCGTCGAACTCGTCGTGGTGGCGCTTGTCCAGGTACGGCTTGTAGTCCAGCAGGTCGGCGCCGGCGTGGCAGTCCGCCGAGATGACCGTGTAGCGGTCCTCCGTCACGGCGACACCCCCAGGACCGGGAACTCGTTGTCCGTCAGCCAGTGGCGGCCCACCTCGCGGGAGCGGGCCCAGGAGGCCTCCACCGCCGCCTGGTCCGGGGACTGGCCCAGCTCGGCCGGGGTGGGGCCGATCCGGCGGGCTACGGGTGCGAGCTCGTGCGTGTCGAAGCCGAAGACCTCGGCGGCCGCCAGCCCCAGCATCCGGCGGGTCTCGGCCACCGGGATGTCGTGGAAGGTCTTGCGCAGCCAGTTCCGGGTGTCGGGCCAGGTGCCCTCGGGGTGCGGGAAGTCCGAGCCCCACAGGATGTTGTCCACGCCGATCTCGTAACGCTGGGCCAGTTCCCGGCGCTTGGTGTTCGTCGCGCAGACGAAGACCTGCCGGTCCAGGTACTCGCTCGGCGGGCGCTTCAGCTCCGCGAAGGGCGAGAGCTTCTTGCCGCCGTGGGCGCCGAGGTAGAGGCGGTCCATGAACCACAGCTGGTTCGGCAGCCACCAGCAGCCCGACTCGGCCACGCCGAACTTCAGGCCCGGGTGCCGCTCGAAGACCCCGGACCAGAGCAGGAACCACAGCGGCCGGGCGGGCCACCAGGTGACCTCGGAGACGTAGATGCCGAGGTGGTCGCCGTACTCGTGGCGGGGCGCGGCCCCGGAGTGGGTCACGATCGGCATCGCCGTCTCGGCGGCGGCCGCCCAGACCGGGTCGTAGCGGCGGTCGTGGTAGGGCGCCTTGTCCACCCACATGGAGGGGATCATCAGCGCGCCCAGCCCGGACTCCTTGGCCCGGTGGATCTCGGCGACCACCTTGTCCGGCTCCCCGGTGATGGGCAGCAGGGCGACACCGCAGTGCCGCGCGGGATTCTGCGAGACGAACTCGGCGAGCCAGCGGTTGTGCGCCTGCGCGCCCGCCATGCCGAGTTCGGGGTCCTGGTCTCCGGAGAGGCCCAGGCCCACCCCGAAGGGGGCCGCGGTCTGGCTGTCGACGGCGTCCGCGTCGGGGAAGACGACCTCGGCGGCCACCCCGTCGCCGTCGAGTTCCTTCAGGCGCTGTCCGGCGTCCCAGCCGCCCTTGAGCCCTTCCTCGTGGTCGTGGAACCACTTCTCGGCGAAGGCCTCGTTGCGGACGCCCAGCCGGGTGGCCTCCTCGCGCCGGGCGTCGCGCTGGCCGAGGAACTCCTCGAACTGGGGGTGGAAGCGGGAGTCCAGGTACGGGCGGTACCGCTCGGTGGGCAGGCCCGCGTGGCAGTCGGAGGAGATGATCAGGTACGGGTCTTCGTACGGTGTGTCACTCACGGCAGGTGTGTCACTCACGGCAGACGCTCCTCAGTCGAGGATGAAGCTCTCCAGGTAGGCGGGGTTGGCGCGGTCGAGCATCGACTGCGACCGGGCGCGGATCTGCCGGTCGCTGTGCTCACTGGCCGGGAGCATCCAGAAGCGGTCGGCGCGGATGCCGTCGACGACGTGCTCGGCGACCTCCTCGACCGGGGTGAAGTCCACCTCGTGGCCGGCCTGCTTCATCGCGGCCTCGTACTGGTCGAGGCTGCGGTAGGGGGTCTTGCGCGGGCGCTGCTTCGCGTACCGCTCGGGCCGGTTGCGGTGGGACTCCCACAGCCCGGTGCGCAGCATGTGCGGTCCGGGGAAGAGGACGGAGGCGCCGACGGAGGCGCCCTCCGCCTTGAGGTGGGCGTACAGGGACTCGGTCATGGTGACCACGGCCGCCTTGGTGACGGCGTAGACGGAGGCGGTGGGCAGCGGGGCGATGCCGCCGTCTCCGGAGGAGGTGTTGACGACGTGTCCCGGCTCGCCGGCCGCGATCATGCGGGGGACGAAGGCCTGGATGCCGTGGAAGACGCCCCATACGTTGACGGAGAAGGCCCACTTCCAGTCGTTGGGCTCGTGCTCCCACATCCGCCCCTCGGCGCCCGATCCGACGCCCGCGTTGTTGCAGAGCACGTGGACCGCGCCGAAGGCCTCGTACGCCGCGTCGGCGAGGGAGAGCACGGAGTCGCGGTCGCTGACGTCGACGAGCCCGGCGAGCACCTGGGCACCGTCCGCGACGAGGTCGTCGGCGGCCTTGCGCAGGGCTCCCTCCTCCACGTCGGCGAGGACGACCTTCAGTCCCTCGGCGGCGAAGCGGCGGGCCATGGCGAGGCCGATCCCGCCGGCGGCCCCGGTGACGACGGCCACCTGTCCCGGTTCGAGTCGCACGTCACACACTCCCCTCGGGCGGCCCGTCCAGGATCTGCATCGGGTCGTCGTAGCGCTGGTGGATGTACGGGAGGAGGGCCTGGGCGCTGACCCGCTCGACGACCCTGCCCTTCTGGTCGGTGGTCTTCTCGCCGATGGTGATCTCCACGATCCGGCGGACGGGGAGGTCGGCTACGGGATCGAACATGGACTCGCGGAGCACCACGTCACCGGTGATGTGCTCCAGCTTGCGGACCTTCTCGTTCCGGGTGCAGTGCACGAGCACCGGGTCCGCGTCGAACCCCGAACCGTCCACGGCGGGCAGGAACTTGAAGTAGAAGTCGGTCTTCTGGGTGGGCTCGGGCAGCGGCAGGACGCGGTCGACGGCCCCGCGCACCTCGACGAAGGCGATGCCGTGCCGGGCGAGGGAGGCCCGTACGACGAGACCCTCGCGCTCGACGGTGACCTCGCCCAGCTTCTTCGGTTCGCCGAAGACCTCGCGGCCGCCGGTCAGGGCGCGCTCGTGGGTCATCGGCATGACCAGCGGGTACCAGCCCTCGACCCCGCCGTGCCGGGCGGCGACGGCCACCGAGCCGGCGCCGAGGGGGTAGCCGGGGAGGTCGACCTTGCTGATGTTGGCCCGTACGAGCGGCCGGTCGGCCGGCTTGAGCGGCGGGGGCAGCACCGCCGCCACCACGTCCGGGTCGCTCTCCCAGACGGCCACCACCCCGGTGGACCAGATGTCGGGGAGCTTGGAACTCTTCTCGCGCGACGCCGCGATCTCGGCCTCGGTCCGCGCTCCGTACCGTACGCGTGCCATGTCTCGCACCACCTCTCGTTCGGTTCTGTAACACAGTTACACCGCCGACGATGAAGGGTAAAGGCCCCTGCATGCACCAGAACTGACGGATCGACAGATGGGTGGGCCGGATCCATGGCCAGAAGCACGCTGACCCGCGACGAGGTGCTGGACGCCGCCGCGTCCCTGGTCAAGCAGCACGGCCCGGCCGCCCTCACCATGCGCAAACTGGCTGCCGAGCTGGGCACCGCGGTGACCTCCATCTACTGGCACGTCGGCAACCGCGAATCACTGCTCGACGCCCTCGTGTGGCGGACCGTCGAGGAGATGGGCGCGATCTGCCCCGCCGGCCGCACCCCGGCCGACCGGATCCTGTCGGTGGCCCGGACCCTGCGCCACGAACTGCGCGAGCGCCCGCACCTGATCGCGATGGTCCACGAACGCGGGCTCACCGAGCGGATGTTCCTGCCCGCGCAGCAGGCCATGGTGCACGAGGTGCACGCGGCCGGGCTGCGCGGCACCCGGGCCGCCGACGCGGTGCGCGCGATCCAGTTCCAGATCGTCGGCTTCCTCCTCGTCGAGCGCAATCGCGAGCGCGCGCCGGCCCAGTCCCCCGCCGAGAGCGAGCTCTGGGACCCGGTCGCCGCCCCCCACGATCCGGCGCTCGCCCGCGCGCTGGCCCGCCCGGCCGATCCGGAACGGCTGTTCCTCTTCTCCGTACAGGCCTTGGTCCGAGCCCTGCTCGCCCCTCCCGCGCGCTAGTGCCGTGGTCGGGGGCGAGGGCATCGCGGCCACGGCTGTCGGTCGGGGCCGATATCCTCTGTGACCATGCTCGACGACCGTACGACCGCAGAGACGATGTGGCCGACCGCGTACCCACAGGGGTACGCGGTCGTCGACGTGGAGACCACCGGGCTCGCTCGCGACGACCGGATAGTCTCCGCCGCCGTCTACCGGCTGGACGCGCAGGGCAACGTGGAGGACCACTGGTACACGCTGGTCAACCCGCAGCGCGATCCCGGGCCGGTGTGGATCCACGGGATCACCAGCGACATGCTCTGCGACGCACCGCTCTTCAAGGACATCGCCGAGGAGTTCGCGGGCCGGCTCGCCGACCGGGTACTGGTCGCGCACAACGCCATCTTCGACTGGCAGATGATCGCGCGGGAGTACGCGCGGGCCGCCGGAACCGCGCCGGTCCGTCAGCGGCTGTGCACCATCGCCCTGTCGAAGGAGCTGAACCTCCCGCTGCCCAACCACAAGCTGGAGTCGCTCGCCGCGCACTTCGGCGTGGTCCAGCAGCGCGCGCACCACGCGCTCGACGACGCCCGGGTGCTGGCGGAGGCGTTCCGTCCGTCGCTGCACGCGGCCGCGCGGGACGGCGTACGGCTGCCCCTGCTGGAATGCCGGCCGCTGACGGAGTGGTCCGACTCCCCCGCCACCCCGCGGGTGGGCTACCAGGCCTCCTACCGGGGCAGCGGCTGGCGGCCCTCGCGCAAGCGGCCGCCGTGCCCGCACCCGAACCCGGGGCGCTACGAGGACGGCAAGCCGCTGAAGCAGGGCATGCGGATCGCCTTCTCCGGCGACACCTCCGTGGAGCGGGAGCTGCTGGAGGACCGGGCGGTCGAGGCGGGCCTGCACATCGCGACGAGTGTGTCGCGGCTCACCAGCCTGCTGGTGACGAACGACCCCGACTCGGCGACCTCGAAGACGGTCAAGGCGAAGTCCTTCGGTACGCCGGTCGTCGACGAGGCCGCCTTCACCCAGCTGCTGCGGGACGTGGCGGCAGCGGCGGAGGACGGCACCGCGGACGACAGCGCGGACGACAGCGCGGACGACTGCGCGGACCGCACCGCGGACTGAGCCCGATTGCGCCGGGCGGGTGCAGGCGCGGCGACTCACCCCGGTGGATCTTGTTCCGGTCCTCCGCCGTGCGGAGCATGCGGCGCATGGCACGTTGTGAGGTCTGCGGAAACGATTACGGCATGTCGTTCGAGGTGCACGCGCAGGGCGCCGTGCACGTCTTCGACTGCTTCTCCTGCGCCATTCACCGCATGGCGCCCATCTGCGAGCACTGCCGGGTCCAGATCATCGGCCAGGGCGTCGAGGTCGAGGGGCAGTGGTTCTGCGGGGCGCACTGCGCCCGCGCGGAAGGGAAGGTGGGCGTCAAGGACCACGTCTGACACCCCGTCCCCGCGCCCTGCGCCCCCGGCCCCCCTCCCCGCCCGGCCCCGGACGGCCACCCGGCCGCCCGGGGCCGACCCGCTGGGGGTACCGTCGTGGGCGTGTACCGCTTTGTACTGACCCGGCAGTGGGTGTGCCTCACCCTCATCGCCCTCGTCCTCATCCCCGTGATGATCAAGCTGGGGTTCTGGCAGTTCCACCGCCATGAGCACCGGGTCGCGCAGAACCGGCTGATCGAGGCGAACCTGCGGGCGCAGCCGGTCCCCATGACGGAGGTCACCTCCCCCGGCCACCGGGTCCCCCGCGCGGACTTCTGGCGGGCGGTCACCGCGACCGGCACGTACGACACCGCGCACGAGGTGGTCGTCCGCATGCGGACCGACAACGACGACAAGGTCGGCTTCCACGTCCTGACCCCGCTCGTCCTGGCCGACGGCCGGGTGGTGCTCGTCAACCGGGGCTGGGTGCCGGGCGGCGACGACCCCCGCGCGTACCCGCCGGTGCCGGCCGCTCCCGCGGGCGAGGTCACGGTCGCCGGCCGCCTGAAGGCCGACGAGACCAGCGGCGGCAGCGGCATCAAGGACCGCAAGGGCCTGCCGGACCGCCAGGTGATGCTGATCAACAGCAGCCGGCAGGCGCAGTACCTGGGCAGGCCGGTGCTCGGCGGCTACCTGGAACTCACCTCTCCGGCCCCGGCCGACGGCAGCCCCCAGCCCGTGGCCGAGCCCGACCACGACTCGATCGGCGCGCACATGGCGTACGCCGTCCAGTGGTGGCTGTTCGCGTCCGCGGTCCCGGTGGGCTGGGTGGTCCTCGTACGGCGCGAGAGGCGCGAGCGCGAGGAACAGGCGGCCCGATCCGGACTCGGCACCGAACGGGAGCCCGCGACGGCGTAGCGTGTCGGCATGGATCTTGGACTGAAGGACCGTGTCTACATCGTCACCGGGGCCACGCGCGGCCTCGGCTTCGCAGCCGCCCGGGAACTGGCGGCCGACGGCGCGCGGGTCGTCGTGACGGGCCGGGACGAGCAGCGGACGGCAGCGGCCGCCGCCGAACTCGGCCCGGACGTGGTCGCGGTGGCGGCCGACAACGCCGACCCGGCGGCGGCCGGACGGCTCGTCGCCACCGCGCGCGAGCGCTTCGGACGCCTCGACGGCATCCTCATCAGCGTCGGCGGCCCTGCCCCCGGCTCCGCGCTGGACAACACCGACGAGCAGTGGACGGCCGCCTTCGAGTCGGTCTTCCTGGGCGCGGTCCGCCTCGCCCGGGCGGCCGCCGACGAGCTGGGCGAGGGCGGGGTCATCGGCTTCGTCCTGTCGGGCTCGGTCCACGAGCCGATCCCCGGCCTGACCATCTCCAACGGCCTGCGCCCGGGCCTGGCCGGCTTCGCGAAGTCCCTCTCCGTGGAACTCGGCCCGCGCGGGATCCGGGTCGTCGGCCTGCTCCCGGCGCGGATCGACACCGACCGGGTGCGGGAGCTCGACGCGCTGTCCGGGGACGCGGCGGCGGCCCGGGCCGGGAACGAGTCCAGGATCCCGCTGCGGCGTTACGGCGCCCCGGAGGAGTTCGGCCGTACGGCGGCGTTCCTGCTCTCCCCGGCGGCCTCGTACCTGACGGGCATCATGCTCCCGGTCGACGGGGGCTCGCGGCACGGGTTCTGACCCGCTGTCCGCCCGTGGTCACGTGACGCGCTCGGCCTTGTGGGACGTCACCTTCAGGCGGGCCTCCGCCGGCAGTTCGGCGAGGCCCGCCGAGGTGCGGGCGTGGGTCAGGACCGGGCCCGCGAGGGCGGCCAGCACGTCGGCCGGGACGGCGTGGGGCTCCAGCTCCAGCCCGATGCGCAGGGTGGGCGATCCCCGCCTGCCGCGCAGCGCGACCCGGCAGCGGGCGACCCCCTCCAGGGCGCCGGCCTCCGCCGCCACCGCCTCCTCCAGGGCGCGCCCTCGCAGCAGGGCGAACGCCCCGTCCCCGGAGTCGACCTCCACGGCCTGCAGGCGCGAGCGCCGCAGCTGGGACAGCAGCCACCACAGCGACAGCAGCACGCCCAGCCCGAGGCCGGCGAGCACCGCCCACCACCACCAGCCCTCGGCATGCCAGTACCCGCGCCGGGCCTCCTCGCTCAGCAGCGGCGCGTGGCGGCCGCCCAGCGGCCAGGACGCCGCGAGCACCGAGGCCCCGGCCGCCAGCAGGACCAGGCCGGTCAGGGCCAGCAGGATCCGGTTCACCGCTCCGAGCATCCCGTCACCTCCCGACCCGGACGTGCGGGTGCGGCGGGTGCGCGAGGCCTAGTTCCTCGATGCCGACGGCGAGCACCGCGTCCAGGTCGGCCCGTACGTCGTCCAGTTCGCGGAAGTGCGAGGTGGCGCGGACCCCGATGCGGGAGCGGCCCACCTTCACGCGGACCGACCGCACCCCGGACACCTCCATGGCCCGGTCCCGCAGCACCTGCGCCGCGTCCTTGCGCCCGAGCCCGGCGCGCAGCCCGGTGTCCGCGCCCGCGCCCGGAGTCCGCATGGGCAGGAGCCCGCGGAGTCCGGGGGCGAGCGCCAGCAGCAGGAGCACCGCCCCGGCGACGGCGAGGGCCCCGCCGCCCAGCAGCACGCCCAGGTCCGCCGGGGTCTGCCGGTCCAGCTGCCGGGCGAGCTCGCGCCGCCAGCCCATGCCGGGCCGGCCGGCCCGTACGGCGGCCAGGTCGTACAGGAACAGCCCCGCCACCCCCAGGACGGCGAGCGCGGTGAGCGCGGCCGGCACGCGCCGGGCGGAGCGGAACCGGTGGGCGCGGGGTTCGCGCGGGGCACGGGGTTCGCGCGGGGTGGTGTCCGTCACCGCAGCCCCCGGTTCCGCCCGGCGGCGGGCCGGGCGTGCGCGGAGTGCAGGTGCTCGATGTCGATGTCCACCTCGGGTACGGACATCGCCGCGCACTCCTCGATCCGGAGGGCGACCTGACGGCGTACGGCCGCGCACTGGGCGCCGAGGTCGGAGGGGTAGTCCAGCTCCAGGCTCACCCGTACCCGGGCGATGTCGTGGTGCACGGTGACGGTGGCGTGCGGGGCCGCCGCCGCCCGGTCCGGCAGCGGCTCGGCGAGCGCCTCCCGGGCGGCCTGGGCTGCGATCTTGGCGACGACCCGGTCGGCGATACGGGTGGCCCCCCGGTCCGCGGGGACCGGCCGGGACGGGGCGGCCCGGGGCGGGACGGCCGCGGGTGGGGTGGGCTTCGGTGGGGTGGGCTTCGGCGGGGTGCTGTTCATCGGCGCCTCACCTGCGCCGGTCGTCGCGGCGCCGGAACAGGTCCCCGGGTTCCAGGTCCCCGTCGAGGAACCGGCCGGCGACGAAGCCGATGGCGCCGAGCGCCGCCACCAGCAGGAAGGCTCCGAAACCGCCGAAGTATCCGGCGAATGCCAGGGCCATGCCGGCGAACAGGCCGGCGACCGCCATGCTCATTGCGTGGCTCCTCTCGGCTACTGGAGCCGGGACTCCGGCTCGTCGTCGGGCTCGTCGGGCAGCTTGACGTCGCTGACCGCGATGTTGACCTCGACGACCTCCAGGCCGGTCATCCGCTCGACCGCCGAGATGACGTTCTCACGGACGGCCCGGGCCACCTCCCTGATCGACACGCCGTATTCGACGACGATCTCCAGGTCGAGGGCGGTCTGGACCTCGCCGACCTCCGCCTTGACCCCACGGCTGACGGAGGCCTTCGCGCCCCCGGGGACGCGGTCACGGACCGCGCCGAAGGTGCGGGAGAGCCCGCTGCCGCTGCCCATGGCGTGCACGCCGACCACCTCGCGCGCGGCCAGCCCGGCGATCTTCTCCACCACCCCGTCGGCAATGGAGGTGCGGCCTCGGTCGGCGGGCGCCTTGCCGGGGCCGCCCGATGTGGATTCGGTCATCGCATGTCCCTTCGCGCGTGCGGACTCACTCCGCACCACGGTAAGCGCGCGAAGCCGCTCCCGCCGCAGGACTACGCCGACAGGGCCCAAAGATCGGGGCTCCGCCCCGCACCGGGGGCAGCGCCCCCGGTGACGGCGGCGCAGGTCAGTCCGAGAGCCCGGCCAGGTCGCGCAGGCGGCGGGCCTGGGCGGCGCGCTCGGCGGTCCGCTGGTCGTCGTACGGCCGGGACTGCGCGTCGCGGAGCAGCGCCTTGGTCTCGATGACGGCGTCCCGCGGCGGCGCCAGCAGCGCGGTGGCGAGGTCCTGGACGGCGGCGTCGAGCTCGTCTGCGGGGACCACGAGGTTGGCCAGGCCCACCCGCTCCGCCTCCTCGGCATGCACGAAGCGACCCGTGGCGCAGATCTCCAGCGCACGGGCATAGCCGACCAGCGAGGTCAGCGGCTGGGTGCCGGCCAGATCGGGCACCAGACCCAGGCTGGTCTCGCGCATGGCGAACTGCACGTCGTCGGCGACCACGCGCAGGTCGCACGCGAGCGCGAGCTGGAAGCCGGCGCCGATCGCGTGCCCCTGCACCGCAGCGACGGAGATGATGTCGTTGCGCCGCCACCAGGTGAATGCCTCCTGGTATTCGGCGATGGTGGAGTCGAGCAGTTCGTCCGAACCGCGTGCCAGGTCGAGGAAGGACGGTTCGCCCTCGAAACCCTCGGGGGTGAACGCCTGCCGGTCGAGCCCGGCGGAGAAGGACTTGCCCTCGCCGCGCAGCACGACGACCCGGACGGTGCCCGGCAACGACCTTCCGGCCTCCGCCAAAGCCCGCCAGAGCGCGGGGGATTGGGCGTTTCGCTTGGCCGGATTGGTCAGCGTCACCGTGGCGAGCGAGTCGTCGACGGTGAGTCGTACGCCGTCCTTGTCGAGCAGAGTCATCTGTATGCCTCCGGTGTGCAGTCGGCCGCAAAGCCGGCCTAAGTGACTGCACAGTAACCACCCAGTCGACCGGGCGGCCGACCGGGGGTCACCGAAGGGAACGTCGGACCATGTGGAACCAGTGAAACGTTCGAGCGTCGGAACCTTTGGGCCCAGGGTCAGGCCGTAGCGGCCTTCTTGCCCCGCGTCGCGCCACCGCGACCGCGCAGCGAAACCCCGGACTCACTGAGCATCCGGTGGACGAATCCGTAGGACCGGCCGGTCTCTTCGGCCAGTGCCCGGATACTCGCACCGGAGTCGTACTTCTTCTTCAGGTCTGCCGCGAGCTTGTCGCGCGCGGCGCCGGTTACCCGGCTGCCCTTCTTCAGAGTCTCGGCCACCCGTGCCTCCTCGTGGGAAGTGCGCTCTGGACTTCTCATGATCACCCCTCCCACGCTTCCTGGCCACCCATTCCGCAAGGTCGGTACGACGGCATTTCTCGAGGGGTGGACACCCGAGCAGAACGGAATCTTCTCTTCCGCCGCATGACCTCCGTCACACTCCGCCGCCCTCACGGGAAATCGGCAGGTCAGGGGCGGGACGCGCACAGAAGAACGGCCCCGGCCGCGCACTCTCGCGAGCGCGGCCGGGGCCGTCGTACGACGCGCAACGGTACGAGACCGTCTCACTCAGATGATGGATCACCCCTGAGCCGAATGATCCATAAGGAATTGGATCAGGCGAGGGCGACCAGGTCCCGGTAGTCGGGACCCCACAGGTCCTCGACGCCGTCCGGCAGCAGGATGATCCGCTCCGGCTCCAGCGCCTCGACGGCACCCTCGTCGTGCGTGACCAGGATGACCGCACCCTTGTACGTGCGCAGGGCGCCCAGGATCTCCTCGCGGCTGGCCGGGTCGAGGTTGTTCGTGGGCTCGTCGAGCAGCAGCACGTTCGCCGAGGAGACGACCAGCGTGGCCAGGGCCAGACGGGTCTTCTCGCCTCCGGAGAGCACCCCGGCCGGCTTGTCCACGTCGTCCCCGGAGAAGAGGAAGGAGCCGAGCGTCTTGCGTACGGCGACCAGGTCCAGGTCGGGCGCGGAGGACCGCATGTTCTCCAGGACCGTGCGCTCCGGGTCCAGGGTCTCGTGCTCCTGGGCGTAGTAGCCCAGCTTGAGCCCGTGACCGGGAACGACCGTGCCCGTGTCCGGCTTCTCCGTGCCCGACAGCAGGCGCAGGAGGGTGGTCTTGCCGGCGCCGTTGAGGCCGAGGATGACGACGCGGGAGCCCTTGTCGATGGCCAGGTCGACGTCGGTGAAGATCTCCAGCGAGCCGTAGGACTTCGAGAGGCCCTCGGCGGTCAGCGGGGTCTTGCCGCAGGGCGCCGGGTCCGGGAAGCGCAGCTTGGCGACCTTGTCGGAGACGCGGACGGCCTCCAGGCCGGACAGCAGCCGCTCGGCGCGCTTGGCCATGTTCTGCGCGGCGACGGTCTTGGTCGCCTTGGCGCGCATCTTGTCGGCCTGCGAGTTCAGGGCCGCGGCCTTCTTCTCCGCGTTCTGGCGCTCGCGCTTGCGGCGCTTCTCGTCGGCCTCGCGCTGCTGCTGGTAGAGCTTCCAGCCCATGTTGTAGACGTCGATCTGGGACCGGTTGGCGTCCAGGTAGAAGACCTTGTTGACGACGGTCTCGACCAGGTCGACGTCGTGGGAGATCACGACGAAGCCGCCGCGGTAGTTCTTCAGGTAGTCGCGCAGCCAGACGACCGAGTCGGCGTCGAGGTGGTTGGTGGGCTCGTCGAGGAGCAGGGTGTCGGCGTCCGAGAAGAGGATCCGGGCGAGCTCGACGCGGCGGCGCTGACCGCCGGAGAGGGTGTGCAGCGGCTGGCCGAGGACCCGGTCCGGCAGGCTGAGGGCGGCCGAGATGGTCGCGGCCTCGGACTCGGCGGCGTACCCGCCCTTCGTGAGGAACTCGGTCTCCTGGCGCTCGTACTGCTTGAGCGCCTTCTCGCGGGTGCCGCCGGAGCCGGTGGCGATGCGCTCCTCGTTCATGCGCATCTTCTTGATCAGCACGTCGAGACCGCGGGCGGACAGGATCCGGTCGCGGGCCAGGACCTCGAGGTCGCCGGTGCGCGGGTCCTGCGGGAGGTAGCCGACCTCGCCCGACCGGGTGATGCTGCCGGCCGCGGGCTGGCCCTCGCCCGCGAGGCACTTGGTGAGGGTGGTCTTGCCCGCTCCGTTGCGGCCGACGAGGCCGATGCGGTCGCCCTTGGCGATGCGGAAGGAAGCGGACTCGAGGAGGATGCGGGCGCCGGCGCGCAGCTCGACACCGGTGGCGGTGATCACGGAAATGCTCCAGGGCGGTCGGGACGGCGGAAGGGGGGCAGGACGCGAGACTCCGACGCCGCTAATCCGCGAGGAGATTTGCCATGAGGACATTCTACCGGGGCTGTGCAACTGGTTTCCGGGCCGGTGGGCGCCCCGGGGGCCCTCCTCCGTGTCCCCCGATCGGCCCAGGGGGCACACCGGCGGGGCGGGACGCGCAACGGGATGAACGGGTCGATACTCGCCGCAGGGGCGGCCACGCGGCCCCGCTGGTCCCACGAGTGGAGGGCGGTGCGGCATGCAGTTCGACGACGACGCCAATCTGGACACTTCCGAGGTCAAGGACGTGCGCGGCAGCCGCGTCCCGGGTGGGAGGGCCACGATCGGTGGCGGCATCGTCGGGCTGATCGCGCTGGTCATGGGCCTCCTGTTCGGGGTGGGGCCCGAGCAGCTGGGGCTGTCCTCCGGCGACCCGGAGCCGGCGCCCGCCGCGTCCTCCGTCAGCCAGGTGGAGCAGACCTGCAAGAAGGGGCGGGACGCGAACACCCGGGAGGACTGCCGGCTGGTCGCGGTGGTCAACAGCACCCAGGACTTCTGGCGGCAGGAGTTCACCCGGCGCGCCGGTACCTACAGCCCCGCGACCACGTTCTTCTTCAAGGACCGCGTGAACACCGCCTGTGGGGCGGCCACCTCGGCGGTCGGGCCCTTCTACTGCCCCTCCGACCGGCGGGTCTACCTGGACCTGACGTTCTACGACGACTTGCGGACGAAGTTCGGCGCGAGCGGCGGCCCCTTCGCGCAGGCGTACGTCATCGCCCACGAGTACGGACACCACATCCAGAACCTGACCGGGACGCTCCAGCGGGCCCAGGACGGGCAGCAGGGCGCGGCCAGCAACGCCGTCAAGGTCGAGCTCCAGGCGGACTGCTACGCCGGGGTGTGGGCGCACAACGCGACGAGGACCCCGGACGAGTCCACCGGCCGGCCGCTGATCACCACGCTCACCGACGAGGACATCAGGGACGGGCTGAACGCGGCGGCCGCGGTCGGCGACGACCGGATCCAGGAGAAGATGCAGGGCCGGGTGACCCCGGAATCCTGGACGCACGGGTCGGCCGAGCAGCGCCAGCAGTGGTTCTACCAGGGCTACCGCACCGGTGACATGGCCCAGTGCAACACCTTCCGCTGACTGTCGGCGGCGCCTGCCATGCTGTGACGTGGGTCACCGTCACGAGAGGGAGTGATCGTCATGGCAGGCGTTCCGTCCATCTGTCCCACGCTGGTCTACCGCGACGCGAAGGCGGCCATCAAGCTGCTGACCGAGGCCTTCGGCTTCAGCCAGGTCGCGGTGTACGAGGGTGAGAACGGCGCGGTGGTGCACGCGGAGCTGGCCTACGGCAACGGAGTGGTGATGCTGGGCAGCAAGGGCACCGGCGGGGTCTTCGACAAGGCCATGGGCGACGCCGGGCCCTCGGGGGTCTACGTCGTGGTCGAGGACGTCGACGCCCACCACCGGCGGGCCATCGAGCACGGTGCCGAGATCATGATGGAGCCCACCGACCAGGACTACGGCTCCCGCGACTACATGGCACGGGACGGCGAGGGCAACATCTGGAGCTTCGGGACGTACGCGCCGCAGGTCTGAGACCCGCGGCGGGTACGTCCCCGCTCTCGCCCGTACGGGGCTACGCGCCGCCGGTGTGGACCTGGAAGGCTGCCCGGCGGACCGCCTTGGCCAGGGCCGGGTCGGGGTGGGCCGCCGCCAGCGCGACCAGGACCTGCACGGTGCGCGGGTGGCCGACCGCGCGGACCTCGTCCAGCAGCCGCGGGACGGTGGTGCGGACGGCCGAGTCGAGGTGGCGGGCCAGCAGGTCGGCTTCGCCGTGGTCGGCGATGGCGGCCGCCGTGTCCACCCAGAGCCAGGTCGACTCCTCGGGGGTGAGGACGTCCTGCGCCTCGTCGGGGTCGACCCCGTCGTGCTCGGCGAGCCAGAGCAGGGCGTAGGGGCGCAGGGCGGGCTCCCGTACGGCGGCCCGCACCTCGGGTTCGGCGGGGGCGCCGACCACGCGCAGCGCCTCGAAGGCGAGGCCGCGCAGCAGGGCGTCCTCGCCGCGGGCGGCGTGCAGGAGCTCGCTGACCGCGTGCCGGACGGGCCGGGCCGCGAGCCAGGCCAGGTACTCGGCGCGGGCCGGGCCCGGGGTGAGCCGGGCGCAGCCGTGCAGCATGGCGGCGGCGGACTGCTCGATGTTCCCGGCGGGGCTCTGCGCGGCCACGCAGATCTGCTCCAGCTTGACCCAGACCGCCCAGCTGCCCAGCGGGGTGAGCGCGGCCCGTGCGGGGCCGAGGGTGACGGCGTCCACGGCGGCGAGCCCGCCGAGCGCCCAGCGCAGCAGCCGGGCGAGCGGGACGGGCCGGTTCTCGGCGGAGCCGGCGGCCGGGGCACCGGCCGGGGCAAGAGCAGGGGCGGGGGCTCCCGGCTCGTCCGTCCGGGCCGCCGCGGGCTCCGTGTCGTAGGGGACCTCGCACCGCTCGTCGCGCAGTTCGGTGACGCGCTGCCCGAGCAGGTCGAGAAGGTCGGGGACGGTCACCGGTCCGGCGGACAGCTGGAGCAGGGACAGGAGCTGGGGCATCGCCTCGACGACCTCGGCGACGGCCGCGGGGGCGATGTCGGCGGGGGCGGGGTGCACGAGGGACCAGGCGTCGAAGAGGGCGACCCAGCCGCGCAGTACGGCGGTGTCGTCGCGGTCCCAGGCGCGCAGGCGCCAGCCGGGCCGGGCGTGGCCGCCGTGCACCTCGACGAGACCGGCGAGCCGGGCGCGGTCCCAGCCGACCCTGATCTGGCCGTGCGTCAGGTTCAGTTCCCCGGCGGCGCGTTCGACGTCCTCCGCGCGCAGGGCGCCCGTGGGGGCGGGCCTGCCCCCGTCGCCGGCACCGAGGTTGATTTCGGCCCAGCGGGTCAGGCGTACGGCGTCGGCGAGCGAGGCCCGGGCCCGGTTCGCGAGGTCGGCCGTGGCGGGTGTACCCGCCGGGGGCCTCGGGGCGGGCCGGGTGCGCCGGTCCGTCACCGCCTTGCGCGCCGTACCAACGGACCTCGGGTAGACGAGTCGGAGTCTGGAGTCGCGAGCCAACTGCTCATCAGGCTTTCGGGACGTCACGGAAGCAGTCTCGCCCGTCACTGGCCGAAAGCCCAAACGGAACCAGCCGTTTCCAAGGCAGGCCCGAGGTGCAGACCGGGGCAACTCACCCGCAAGGCTCCCGCCGCCCCATCCCTTCCACATGAGAGGTGGCAGGAGAGGTCGGTCGAGCGGTCACATGAGGGGAGTGAGGAAGCGGCGCAGGGCCTCCTCGTAACCGGCCGGGTCGGCGTTCCACATGGCGCCGTGGCCCGCCTCGCGCACGGTGTGCAGGGTGACGAGGTCGGGGCGGGCGGCGGCGAGCCGCCGCGAGGGCTCCCAGGGGGCGAGGGTGTCGTCCGGCCCGTGGAAGATCAGGACGGGGACGGCCAGCGCGCCCGGGTCGGCCAGGGGCGGCCGGTGGTCGGCGCGCAGTCCGGCGCGGCTCTCGGCGGCCCTGACCGCGAGCGGGAGCACCAACCCCGGGGTGTGGCGCGCCGCCGCGAGCGCGCGCAGGGTCGCGTGCCAGTCGAGTACGGGCGAGTCCAGCACCAGCCCGGAGATCCGGCCGGCCAGCGCCGAGCGTTCGGCGGCGCGCAGGGCCATGGCGGCGCCGGTGGACCAGCCGTGCAGGATCACGCGGCGGGCGCCGTAGCGCAGGGCGTAGCGGATGGCGGCGTCCAGGTCGCGCCACTCGGACTCGCCGAGGTGGCCGAGGCCGTCCGGGGAGGCGGGGGCGCCGAGGTCGCCGCGGTAGGCGAGGTCCAGGACGGGCAGCCGGTGCCGGTGCAGGAAGGGCATGAGCACCATCGGGTGCTCCCGGCCGGCGCCGAGCCCGTGCACGGTGATGACCCAGGTGTCGCGGCCCGCGGGCACGAACCAGGCGGGCAGGGCGCCGAGCTCCCCGGGGACGTCGACGTCGGCGTGGTCGAGCCCGAGGGCGGTGCGCGGGTTTCCGAGGTGGACCTGGGGCGTCATGGTGACCCGGGTGCCGGGGTCGAGGCTGCCGTGGGTGACCGCGAGGAGGCGGCGTACGACGGTGTCCGGGTCGTGCTCGGCGTCGGGGAGCACGGGTCCGACCACGGCGTGCACCCCGGGGGCGTCGAGTCCGTACGTGCCGGGGCGCAGGGAGCCGAGCGAGCGGGTCAGCACGACCCTGCCGGCGGCGGTGGAGTGGACGCTCAGTCGCGGGCTGCCGGGCAGCGGGCGTCCGGGCTCGGGCCGCAGGGCGGCGCCTGCGGCGTACCGGCCGGCCGCGACCGCGGCCACGCCGGCGCCCAGGAGGGTGGTGGTGACGGCCGCTGCCGTCGCTGTCGCGGTACGCACGGATCCAGTGTCGAGGCGCGGGCTTGTGCGGGCCACCGGAGGAGATCGTTCCGGGGGGGCGCCGCCGGAGAGGTGATCTAGCTCTCTTTCGCTCCCCCGGCGGGGGCGGCCGACCGGCCGGAGGCCCCTCCCGGAAGGGTTCGTTCACCCCGCTTTGACGTGCATTTATCGAGATACCTACGGCAGAATCGGGACGAATGACCCGATCACACCCCGCGCAGGGACACCGTTACGCCCGCGTCAGTTCACCTTCCGTTCATCCAGGTTGCCTACGGTCGCCGAGCCACTGACGTCAAACAGAAGCCTGGGTAAATGGAGCACATAACGCTTCTCCTCGGGATCGTGATCATCACCGCTCTCGTGTTCGACTTCACGAACGGTTTCCACGACACAGCCAATGCGATGGCCACCACCATCTCCACTGGCGCCCTCAAGCCCAAGACGGCGGTGGCCATGTCCGCCGTGCTCAACCTCGTCGGCGCTTTCCTGTCCGTGGAGGTCGCCAAGACGATCTCCAAGGGCCTGGTCAACGAGGAAGGCATCCAGCCCGAGGTGATCTTCGCCGCCCTGGTCGGCGCGATCCTCTGGAACCTCCTCACCTGGCTGGTCGGCCTGCCCTCCAGCTCCTCGCACGCCCTGATGGGCGGCCTGATCGGTGCCGCGGTCGCCTCGGCCGGCCTCGGCGCGGTCAACGGCGACACCCTCGTCACCAAGGTGCTGATCCCGGCGATCGCGGCCCCGCTCGTCGCCGGTCTGGCTGCGATGCTGGCCACGAAGGTCACGTACAAGTTCGGCAACAAGGTCGGCGGGAAGACCTCGGCCAAGGGCTACCGCGCCGGTCAGATCGCCTCGGCCGGACTCGTCTCCCTCGCGCACGGCACCAACGACGCGCAGAAGACGATGGGCATCATCACCCTGGCGCTCATCGCCGGCGGCGCCATCGCGCCCGACGCGAACCCGCCGGTGTGGGTCATCCTCTCCGCCGGTGTCGCGATCGCGCTCGGCACCTACCTGGGCGGCTGGCGCATCATCCGCACCATGGGCAAGGGCCTGACCGACCTGCAGCCGCAGCAGGGTTTCGCCGCCCAGACCTCGGCCGCCACCGTCATCCTGGCCTCCTCGAACCTCGGCTTCTCGCTCTCCACCACCCACTCGTGCTCCGGCGCGGTCATGGGTGCGGGCCTGGGCCGCAAGGGCGGTGTGGTCCGCTGGTCCACCGCGACCCGCATGTTCATCGCCTGGGGCCTGACCCTGCCGGCCGCCGCCCTCGTCTCCGCGGGCGCCGAGCTGGTCATGCGCACCGGTGACATCGGCATCGCCGCCGTCACGGTCTTCCTGGTCGGCTCCTGCCTCGCCATCTGGCTCATCTCGCGCCGCCAGGTCGTCGACCACACCAACGTCAACGACGTGTCGGCGGCCGGCACCGAGGACCCGGGAGTCGTCACCACGGCGATCGCGGCCGTCACCGTCCCGCCGACCGCCGCCGCGGCCGGTACGACCGCCGCCGTGACGGATGAGGACCTGAAGGCCACCATCCCGGCCTCGACCGCGACGCCTGCGGCTCCTGCCGCGGCGGTCTGACCCCGAGAACGACAGAGGAATCAGCGGTATGAAGATCGACTGGGAAGCACTCGGCTCCGTGTTCGGAGTCAGCCTCTCCGCCACCGTCGCCCTCGTGGCCCTGTTCACCCTCGGCCTGGTGGGCCTGTCCAAGCACGAGGCCGCGACCGAGCAGGGCGGCGCGGCCACCCTGGCCCGCAGCGGCGCGTACGCCTGCTTCGCGCTCTGCGCGGCGGCCGTGGCGTACGGGATCTACCTGATCGTCGTCTGAGGCGTCACGCGTGAAGGCTCCCCCCGGGTTTCCCGGGGGGAGCCTTCGTGTACCCCCGTCCCCTCCCCGTCCCCTCCCTCACCCCTGCCCCACCCCTGCCCCGCCGCAGGTCAACGGCGAGTTGACGGGCCTTCGCGGTGCGTGGTGGACTGCCCGAGCCAATACGGCGGCATGGAGAGGAAGTCCGGTGCGAATCCGGCGCGGTCCCGCCACTGTCACCGGGGCACTCGACCGAGTGCGACCCGGGAGCCAGGAACTCTCGCCGCCGGACACGTCGAACCAGGGCGCGGACCCTGAGTGAGGACATACCTGCCACCATGCGTGCCGATCGCGTCTTCGCGTACGGCGTCACGGCGGGCCTGATCGGCGACCGGATCCTCGGGGATCCGCGCCGGGGGCACCCCGTGGCCGCCTTCGGACGAGCCGCCGCCGCCGTCGAACGCGCCCTGTGGCGCGATGACCGCGCCCGGGGCCTCCTGCACACCCTGGTCTGCGCCGGGGGCGCGGTCGCCGTCGGTGCGCTGGGCGCCCGCGCCGTGCGCTCCCGGCCCGCGGCCGCCCGTATCGCCCTGACCGCCGCCGCCACCTGGGCCGTCGTGGGCGGCACCTCGCTGGGCCGGGAGGCCCGCGCCATCGCCGGCGCGCTCGCCGCCGGGGACGCCGAGGTGGCCCGGGAGCGGCTGCCGCACCTGTGCGGACGCGACCCGGAAGCCCTGGACGAGCAGCAGATGGCCCGCGCCGTCGTGGAGTCGGTCGCGGAGAACACGTCCGACGCCGTGGTCGGGGCCCTGGTGTGGGGCGCCGTCGCCGGCGTCCCCGGGCTGCTGGCCTTCCGTGCCGTGAACACCCTGGACGCGATGGTCGGCCACAAGTCCCCCCGCTACCTGCGCTACGGCTGGGCGTCCGCCCGGCTCGACGACCTGGCGGGCTGGCCGGGGGCCCGGCTGACCGCGCTGGCCGCCGTGGTGGCCGGACCCGACCGGCGGGGAGCCGTACGGGTCTGGCGCGCGGACGCCGCCGGGCACCCGAGCCCGAACGCCGGGCCCGTGGAGGCCTCCTTCGCGGGGGCGCTCGGCGTACGGCTGGGGGGCACCCTCGCGTACGGGGGCCGGGTCGAACACCGGGCGGTACTGGGCGGCGAGGCGGGGCGACCCGTGGAGGTCGCGGACATCGAGCGGGCGGTACGGCTGTCGCGGCAGGTGACCTGGCTGGCGCTGGGCACCTGTGTGGCGGCCCGGATGCTGGTCTCGCGTACAACACGGAGGGGGCGCGCATGAGTGGCGCGAAGCGCGGCGGCGGACTGCTGGTCGCCGGAACCACATCGGACGCGGGCAAGAGCGTCGTCACGGCGGGCATCTGCCGATGGCTGGCCCGCCAGGGTGTGAAGGTGGCGCCCTTCAAGGCGCAGAACATGTCGCTGAATTCCTTCGTCACCCGGGAGGGCGCCGAGATCGGCCGCGCCCAGGCCATGCAGGCCCAGGCGGCCGGCGTGGAGCCGACCGCGCTGATGAACCCGGTCCTGCTCAAGCCGGGCAGCGACCGCAGCAGCCAGGTGGTGCTGCTGGGCAAGCCGGTGGGCGAGATGAGCGCCCGCGGCTACCACGGGGGCCGGCAGGAGCAGTTGCTCGGCATCGTCACGGACTGCCTGGAGCAGCTGCGGGGCACGTATGACGCCGTGATCTGCGAGGGGGCGGGGAGTCCGGCCGAGATCAACCTGCGCCGGACCGACATCGTGAACATGGGCATCGCGCGGGCCGCGCGGTTCCCGGTGGTGGTGGTCGGGGACATCGACCGGGGCGGGGTCTTCGCGTCCTTCTTCGGCACGACGGCTCTGCTGTCGGCGCAGGACCAGTCGCTGATCGCCGGATACCTGGTCAACAAGTTCCGCGGTGACGTCTCGCTGCTGGAGCCGGGCATGGAGATGCTGCGCGGCCTGACCGGGCGGGCCACGTACGGGGTCCTGCCCTTCCAGCACGGGCTGGGCATCGACGAGGAGGACGGGCTGCGGGTCTCCCTGCGGGGAGCGGTACGGGAGTCGGTGGTGGCGCCGCCCGTGGGCGAGGACGTGCTGCGGGTCGCGGTGTGCGCGGTGCCGCTGATGTCGAACTTCACGGACGTGGACGCGCTCGCGGCGGAGCCGGGGGTGGTCGTGCGCTTCGTGGACCGGGCCGAGGAACTGGCCGACGCGGACCTGGTCGTCGTGCCGGGGACGCGCGGGACGGTGAAGGCCCTCGCCTGGCTGCGCGAGCGCGGGCTGGCGGACGCCCTGGTCCGGCGGGCTGCCGAGGGCCGGCCGGTGCTCGGGATCTGCGGTGGTTTCCAGGTGCTCGGCGAGCACATCGAGGACGAGGTCGAATCGCGGGCGGGAGCGGTGGGCGGCCTCGGGCTGCTCCCCGTCCGGGTCCGCTTCGAGCGGGAGAAGACGCTGGCGCGCCCGGTGGGTACGGCACTGGGCGAGGAGGTCTCCGGTTACGAGATCCACCACGGGGTCGCCGAGGTCCTGGGCGGGGAGCCCTTCCTGGACGGGTGCCGGGTCGGGTCGGTGTGGGGGACGCACTGGCACGGCTCGCTGGAGTCGGACGGCTTCCGGCGGGCGTTCTTGCGGGAGGTCGCCGAGGCCGCGGGGCGCCGGTTCGTGCCGGCGCCGGACACGGCCTTCGCCGCCCTGCGGGAGGAGCAGCTGGACCTGCTGGGCGACCTGATCGCGGAGCACGCGGACACGGACGCCCTGCTCCGGCTCATCGAGACCGGGGCCCCGGCGGGCCTCCCGTTCCTCCCGCCGGGCGCGCCGTGACGGGCGGGGCCCTGCGGGGCTGTTCCCCTACCCGCCCTTTCCACGTTTCCCGGACTCTGCCCGGCCGAGCGCCCGCGACGGCGCCGCAGTTGGAAACGGTCCGCATCCAAGGAGTGAGCAACACATGAGCACGCCCTATCCGTTCACCGCGGTGGTCGGCCAGACCGACCTGCGGCTGGCGCTCCTGCTCAACGCCGTGAGCCCGGCGGTCGGTGGTGTGCTCGTGCGCGGCGAGAAGGGGACCGCCAAGTCCACCGCCGTGCGCGCGCTGTCCGCGCTGCTGCCGCAGGTCGACGTGGTTCCCGGCTGCCGGTTCTCGTGCGCCCCGGCCGCGCCGGATCCGGCCTGCCCGGACGGCCCGCACGAGCCCGGCCCCGGCGCCGCCCGGCCCGCCCGCATGGTGGAGCTGCCCGTCGGGGCGTCCGAGGACCGCCTCGTCGGGGCCCTCGACATCGAACGGGCCCTGGCGGAAGGCGTGAAGGCCTTCGAACCCGGCCTGCTCGCCGACGCGCACCGCGGCATCCTGTACGTCGACGAGGTCAACCTGCTCCACGACCACCTCATCGACCTGCTGCTCGACGCCGCCGCGATGGGGGCCTCGTACGTGGAGCGCGAGGGCGTCTCCGTCCGGCACGCCGCACGGTTCCTGCTCGTCGGCACCATGAACCCCGAGGAGGGCGAGCTGCGCCCGCAGCTCCTGGACCGCTTCGGGCTCACCGTCGAGGTCGCCGCCTCCCGCGAGCCCGCCCAGCGCGTCGAGGTCGTGCGCCGCAGGCTGGCCTACGAGGACGACCCGGCCGGTTTCGCGACCCGCTGGGCCGACGACGAACACGAGGTCCGTGCCCGGGTGGTGGCGGCGCGGGCGCTGCTCCCGCAGGTCCGGCTCGGGGACACCGCGCTGCTGCGGATCGCCGCGACCTGCGCCGGCTTCGAGGTCGACGGCATGCGGGCGGACATCGTGATGGCCCGGGCCGCGACGGCGCTGGCCGCCTGGGCCGGGCGGACCGAGGTGCTGAAGGAGGACGTACGGCAGGCCGCGCTGCTGGCGCTCCCCCACCGGCGGCGGCGCAACCCCTTCGACGCGCCGGGCCTCGACGAGGACAAGCTGGACGAGATCCTCGACCGCTTCCCCGACGAGGACCCCGAACCCGAGCCCGAGCCCGACCCGGAGACCGACCCGGAGCCCGAGGGTCCGGACGACAACGGCGGCGGCCCCGACGGCGGGGGCGGCGGGGTGCCCCCGCAGGGATCGGGCCCCCAGTCCGAGGCCGAGGCCCCGCCGGAGGCCACCGACACCCCGGAGGCGCCGGCGGACGCCCCCGAGGCCCCCGAGGCCCCCGAGGCCCCTCAGCCCTCCACCCAGGGAGCCGGCGGGCCCGAACAGGCCGCCGTACGGGCGGCGGAGCCGTTCCGGACCAAGATGCTGAGCGTGCCCGGCCTCGGCGAGGGCGCTGCCGGGCGGCGTTCGCGTGCCCGCACCGCCCACGGCCGGACCACCGGCGCCCGGCGCCCCACCGGCCAGCTCACGAAGCTGCACCTGGCGGCCACCGTGCACGCGGCCGCCCCGCACCAGAAGGCGCGCGGCCGCGACGGGCGGGGCCTGGTGATCCGCAAGGACGACCTGCGCCAGGCCACGCGGGAGGGCCGCGAGGGCAACCTCGTCCTCTTCGTCGTCGACGCCTCGGGCTCGATGGCCGCCCGGCAGCGGATGAGCGCGGTCAAGGGCGCCGTGCTGTCGCTGCTCCTGGACGCCTACCAGCGCCGGGACAAGGTCGGTCTGATCACCTTCCGCGGGGCGACGGCCGAGCTGGCACTGCCGCCCACCTCCTCGGTGGACGCGGCCGCGGCCCGGCTGGAGAAGCTGCCGACCGGCGGCCGCACCCCGCTGGCCGCCGGGCTGCTGAAGGCGAACGAGGTGCTGCGGATCGAGCGGCTCCGGGACCCCTCGCGACGGCCGCTGCTCGTGGTCGTCACCGACGGGCGGGCCACCTCGGCCGGCGCCGTCGGCGGCGACCCGCGCGAGCTGTCCGGGCGCAGCGCCCGGCTGCTCCAGGCCGCGGGCGTGGCGTCCGTGGTCGTGGACTGCGAGAGCGGGCCGGTCCGGCTGGGGCTGGCCGGGGTACTGGCCGCCGATCTCGGCGGGCCCGCCGTCACCCTCGACGGGCTGCGGGCCGACTCGCTGGCCGGGCTCGTGAAGAACGTACGTACCGCAGTGTCATCTTCCGCTTCCGACCCCAACAGGAGGGCCGCGTAATGCCGCAGGGACAGCCGACCGTCGTTCCGGACGACGGGCTCACGACGCGCCAGCGCCGCAACCGTCCGCTCGTCTTCGTCCACACCGGCCCCGGCAAGGGCAAGTCCACGGCGGCCTTCGGGCTGGCGCTGCGCGCCTGGAATCAGGGCTGGCCGATCGGGGTGTTCCAGTTCGTCAAGTCGGCGAAGTGGAAGGTCGGCGAGGAGAACGCGCTCAAGGTGCTCGGCGCCTCCGGCGAGGGCGGCTCCGTGGTCTGGCACAAGATGGGCGAGGGCTGGTCCTGGGTCCAGCGGGACGCGCAGCTCGACAACGAGCAGGCGGCCAAGGAGGGCTGGGAGCAGGTCAAGCGGGATCTGGCGGCCGAGACGCACAAGCTGTACGTGCTCGACGAGTTCGCGTACCCGATGCACTGGGGCTGGATCGACGTCGACGAGGTCGTCGAGGTGTTGCGCGGCCGTCCCGGCACCCAGCACGTGGTGATCACCGGCCGCAACGCGCCAGAGAAGCTGCTGGAGTTCGCGGATCTCGTCACCGAGATGACCAAGGTCAAGCACCCGATGGACGCCGGCCAGAAGGGCCAGAGAGGCATCGAGTGGTGATGTCCGTGAACGTGCCCCGGCTGGTCATCGCCGCGCCGTCGTCCGGCAGCGGCAAGACCACCGTCGCCACGGGTCTGATGGCGGCCTTCTCGGAGCGCGGCCTCGCCGTGTCCCCGCACAAGGCCGGGCCGGACTACATCGACCCCGGCTACCACGCGCTGGCCACCGGCCGTCCGGGCCGCAACCTCGACGCCTTCATGTGCGGGCCGGAGCTGGTCGCTCCGCTGTTCGCGCACGGGGCGGCGGGGTGTGACCTCGCGGTGGTGGAGGGCGTGATGGGCCTCTACGACGGGGCCGCCGGCCGGGGTGAACTGGCGTCGACCGCGCAGGTGGCGAAGCTGCTGCGGGCGCCGGTGGTGCTGGTCGTCGACGCCTCGTCGCAGTCGCGGTCGGTGGCGGCGCTGGTGCACGGCTTCGCGTCCTTCGATCCGCAGGTGCGGCTGGGGGGCGTGATCCTGAACAAGGTCGGCTCCGACCGGCACGAGGTGATGCTGCGGGAGGCGCTGGAGGAGGCGGGCATGCCGGTGCTCGGCGTGCTGCGGCGGGCTCCGCAGGTGGCCGCGCCGTCGCGGCACCTGGGTCTGGTGCCGGTCGCCGAGCGGCGGGCCGACGCGCTGGCGGCCGTGGCTGCGCTGGCCGACCAGGTCCGGGCCGGCTGCGACCTGGACGCCCTGCTGGCCCTGGCCCGCACGGCCCCGGCATTGGCCTGCGAGGCCTGGGCTCCGGAACAGGCTCTTCTCCCCCACCCCGCCCCTTCCCGGAACCGGGCTCTGCCCGGACCCGGTCCGCAAACGCCGGGCGGGCTGGAAATGCCGCACGGCGCGGCCCCCGGCAGGCGGCCCGTCATCGCCGTCGCCGGAGGGGCCGCGTTCACGTTCTCGTACGCCGAGCACGCCGAGCTGCTGACCGCCGCCGGAGCCGACGTCGTCGCCTTCGACCCGCTCCGGGACGAGGCACTGCCCGAGGGAGCCGCCGGCCTGGTGATCGGCGGCGGGTTCCCCGAGGTGTACGCCCCCGAGCTGTCGGCCAACGAACCCCTGCGGGCGGCCGTGGCCGGCTTCGCCGCGGCCGGCGGCCCGGTGGCCGCCGAGTGCGCCGGGCTGCTCTACCTCGCGCGGTCCCTGGACGGGAAGCCCATGTGCGGGGTGCTCGACGCCGACGCCCGGATGTCGGAGCGCCTCACCCTGGGCTACCGCGAGGCGGTGGCGGTCTGCGACAGCGCCCTCGCGGTAGCCGGAACCCGGCTGCGCGGGCACGAGTTCCACCGGACCGTGGTCGAGCCCGGCGCCGGTGCGGCCCCCGCGTGGGGGTTCACGCACCCGGAGCGCCGCGTCGAGGGCTTCGTACAGCAGGGCGTGCACGCCAGTTACCTGCACACGCACTGGGCGGCGGAGCCGTCCGTCGCCCTGCGCTTCGTCGAGGCGGCGGCGGCCCGGCCGTGAGATCACTCCGCGAGGCCGACCACGAGCCAGATCCCGGCCACCCCGCCCACCGTGCACATCAGCGTGGACAGGGCGGGGTGTTCGTGGTGCGCCTCGGGCAGGATCTCGGCAGCCGCCAGGTACAGCAGGACCCCGCCGAAGAAGCCGAGGTACGCGCCGAGCGGTTCCTCCGGAAGGGTGAACAGCAGAGTGGACGCCGCGCCCACAACGGGGGCGGCGGCGTCCGCGAAGAGCATCATGAGCGCCTTGCGGCGGGCGTTCCCGTACAGGCGGGTCAGCGTGTACGTGTTGAACCCGTCGGCGAAGTCGTGGGTGATGACGGCCAGCGCCACGGCCACGCCCATCCCTCCGCCGACCTGGAACGCGGCCCCCAGGGCCACCCCGTCGGCGAGGCTGTGGCCGACCATCGCGGCGGCCGCGGTGAGCCCGACCTGCGGGACCCGGTCACCGTCCTCCGCTCCGTGCGCGGCCTGGCGTACGGCGAGGAGCCGTTCCACGACGTGCGCGACGAGGAACCCGGCCACGAAGAGCAGCAGGGCGAGCGGGACACCGAACACCTCACGGCCCGCCGCGTGCAGGGCCTCGGGGAGCAGGTCCAGGCCGACGACGCCGAGCATCAGCCCGCCTGCCAGCCCCAGCACGAGGTGGCGGCGGTCGGTGACGCGTTGCGCCGTCCATCCGCCCGCCAGGGTCATCAGGAACGCGCCCAGTGCCACGATCACGGCCATGTGCCCCTGAATACCGATTTCCCGGCCCGCGCGCACGTCCGCGCCCGGGTGGCGGGCGGCGGACTGTTGACGATGACTACGCAGGGAGGGCCCCGGTGGGCGAGTACGTGACACAGCTGGTGGTCGGGGTCGGCGGGCGCGCGGGGGTTTCCGTGGCGGAGGTCTGCGCCCTGGTCGAGGAGACGCTGCGGGGGGCCGGGCTGGCGTCGGGGGCGGTGAAGGCACTGGCCACGGTGGACTCGAAGGCGGAGGAGGCGGGGCTGGCGGGCGCGGCGAAACGATTCGGCGTACCTCTCATCGGCTACTCCGCCGAACAGCTGGCCGCGATCACCGTGCCGCATCCGTCGGAGGCGGCGCGCACCGCCGCCGGAACTCCCTCGGTGGCGGAGGCCGCGGCGCTCGCGGGTGGCGGTGAACTCCTCGTGCCGAAGCGCCGGTCGGTCGCCGCGACCTGCGCGGTGGCCACGGCGCAGGCGCACGACCTGCGCCACCACGGCGACGCCGAGGTGATCGACGCGGGTTCCGACCTGGTCGACCTCGCGGTCAACGTACGGGCGGACACGCCCCCGGAGTGGCTCAAGCAGCGGATCGCCGCCTCCCTCGGGGACCTCTCCGCCTACCCCGACGGCCGGGCCGCCCGGGCGGCGGTGGCAGAGCGGCACGGGCTGCCGGTGGGCCGGGTGTTGTTGACGGCCGGGGCCGCGGAGGCGTTCGTACTGATCGCGCGGGCGCTGGACGCCGTACGGCCGGTCGTGGTGCATCCGCAGTTCACCGAGCCGGAGGCGGCCCTGCGGGACGCGGGCCACCGGGTGGAACGGGTGGTGCTGCGCGCGGCGGACGGATTCCGGCTGGATCCGGCGGTGGTGCCCGAGGACGCGGACCTGGTGGTGGTCGGCAATCCGACCAACCCGACGTCGGTCCTGCACCCGGCGGCCACCCTGGCCGCGCTGGCCCGGCCGGGCCGGATCCTGGTGGTGGACGAGGCGTTCATGGACGCGGTCCCGGGCGAACGCGAGGCGCTGGCCGGCCGGATGGACCTGCCGGGGCTGGTGGTGCTGCGGAGCCTGACGAAGACGTGGGGGCTGGCGGGGCTGCGGATCGGCTACGTGCTGGCCGAGCCGGAGGTGATCGCGAAGCTGGCCGCGGCGCAGCCGCTGTGGCCGGTGTCCACCCCGGCGCTGGTGGCGGCCGAGGCCTGTGTGGCTCCGGCGGCGCTGGCCGAGGCGGAGGAGGCGGCGCGGCGGATCGCGGTGGACCGGGCCCATCTGATGGCCGGGCTCGCGGAGTTCGACGAGGTCACGGTGGTGGGGGCGGCGCAGGGGCCGTTCGTCCTGATCCGGGTGACGGGCGGCGCGGAGGTCCGCACCCGACTGCGCGCACTGGGCTTCGCCGTCCGCCGCGGGGACACCTTCCCGGGGCTGGACGGATCCTGGCTGCGCCTGGCGGTCCGCGACCGTGCGACGACGGGCCGGCTACTCCAGGCCCTGGACCACGCGTTGGCGCTGACCGCGCCCTGAACCGACGTCCGGGCAGGTCCGGGCGGAGCACAAGCGCTCGAAGGGGCGGGCTGCTCCCGGACCAGGACCCCCCCTCGCACCGCCCGCACGCTGAACGAACGTCCGGGCGTGACCGGGCGCGGCCGCCCGTCGTGAGCCGCCTCCTCGGGGCGGCCTCGCGCTGAGCCGACGCGGCGCCGTCGTTCGGTGGGATGACGTGGGCGCCGCGCGGAGCGGACCGGGTGGCGGCTCGGGGCCGGGAGGGAGCGGTGCCCGGGCCGGAACCCGCGCGGCCACCCCTGAAAGGCGCATATCGACCGGCGCGCCTACGATGGCGCCTTGGGGGCGGGCGCACGAGGCTCCCGGGGTCGCGCACAGGGGGCAGCGATGAAGACATCCGCACGCATAGGCGTGGCCGTGGCCGGGTTGGCCGTCGTGGGCGGCGGGGTCCTCGTAGGGCCGCGGCTCCTCGGCGACGGCGGCAAGACGGCGGCGCCGGAGCAGCGGCTCCGGGGCGAGCCCGCCTCGGCGACGAGCGCCACGTCCCCCGCACCAGCCCGGCCAGGGCAAGGGCATGGGCCGTTCACGCTGATCGCGACCGGCGACATCATCCCGTACCCGTCGATCATCCAGCGGTCCGCGGACGACGCCGGCCAGGCCGGCGAGTACGACTTCCGGAAGATATTCGCCGGGGTCAAACCCCTGGTCTCCGCCGCCGACCTGGCGCTGTGCCACCACGAGATACCGTACGGCCGCCCCGGCGGCCCCTACACCGGCTACCCGCTCTTCAAAGCCCCGCACCAGCTGGCGGACGCCCTGAAGGACGCCGGGTACGACAGTTGTTCCACCGCCTCGAACCACACGCTGGACGACGGCTACGAAGGCCTCGCGCGGACCCTCGAGCACCTCGACCGGGTCGGCATACCGCACGTCGGCTCCGCCCGCAGCCCGGAGGAGGCCAAGGCCCCGGCCCTGATGTCGGCCGGCGGCGCGAAGGTCGCCCAGCTGGACTACACGTACGGCACGAACGGCATCCCCCTCCCCGAGGGCAAGCCGTGGGCCGTCAACCTGATCGACAAGGACCGGATCCTGGCCGACGCGCGCGCGGCCCGGGCCGGCGGCGCGAACGTGGTCGTGCTCAGCGTCCACTGGGGCACCGAGTGGCAGACCTCCCCCGACGAGCAACAACGCGATCTGGCGCAGGCGCTGACCGCCTCCCGCGGGCCCGACGGACTCCCCGACATCGATCTGATCATCGGTACCCACAACCACGTGCCGCAGCCCTACGAGAAGATCAACGGCACCTGGGTGGTCTTCGGGATGGGCGACCAGGTCGCCAGCTTCGTGCCGGCCGACAAACTGCGCGGGAACCAGTCGTCGGTCCCCCGGTTCACCTTCGCCCCGGCGGCGGCCCACGCGGGCCGCTGGGAGGTGGTGAAGGCCGAGTTCCTCACGCAGTACTCGGACATGGGGCCGCCGTTCCGCGTCGTCTGCGCCTCCTGCGCGGCCTCCGACACCACGCTCCCAGCCGCCAAGCGGAACGAGTACGCCCGTATCGACGAGCAGGTCACCGAAGCCGTGCTGTCCCGCGGCGCGGCCGGCCAGGGCCTGGAGCACGCCACCCGCTGAGCACACCGCCCCGCCGAGCACGCCACCCGCTGAGCACTCCCCTCCGGGTGCTCCGCGGGCGGCGGCTCAGGGGCAGTGCGCTACGAGGCCCGGCCCCGGCGGGTCACGACGAGCGCGCCCCCGCCGATCCCGAGCAGGACCAGCGCGCCTCCCGCGACGTACGGGGTCAGCGAACCGCCGCCGGTCTCGGCCAGGTTGGCGTCGGTGGTGACGGCCGACCCGGTGCCGGAGCCGGCGCCCGTCGCGGTCTGCGGCTTGACGTCGGGCTTCGAGGGCGGGGCGGGAGCCGGGGCGGTCGGGGACTCGCAGTGCGCCTCGGCGAGCACGATCTCGCCCTCCACCTCGGCCACGTTCAGCTTCAGCGGGTTCACCGACACCTTCAGGCGGAGCGCGGCCGCGGCGGCCGTCGTGGAGGTGGTGCTGGTACCGGACAGCTCCAGGCTGACCAGGCCCACGCCCGGCACCTCGACCTTGGTGGGGCCGCCCGCCGACAGGGTGATCTTCTTGCCGAGCGCGGTGACCGTCCCGAGGACGTTCGAGGTGGCCACCGGCTGCTTGCCCGCCTCGCAGACGGCCTTGGAGGTGACCTTCTCGACCTCGATGAGCGAGAGCGCCGGCAGGCCCGGCACGTGCACCCGGGCCTTGGCGAGGTTGGCCTCCGCCTCGGCCCGGGTCTTGTCGGCGGTCGCCTTGGAGGTGGCCACGTCGGCGCGGAGCACGCTGACCGGCTTGCCGCCCTCGACTCCGTCCAGGGTGACCGTCAGCGCCGTCTTCTCGGCCGTCGCCGGGGCGCTGACCTCGTTGAGGGTCGTCTTCAGCGGGATGTGCACGGTCTTGTTGAGCAGGCCCACGTCCAGTGCGGCGCGCAGGACGACGGCGCCGGCCTTGCCCTCGCCCCCGGCGCCGCCGCCTCCCGTGGCGAAGGCGGGCGGGGCGGTGAGCAGGGCTACCGCCCCCGTGGCGAGCAGGACGGCCGCGGGCATGCGGAAGGTGTTGCTGTTCAAGGTGGTGGAACCCCCAGGGAGATGGGTGCCGTCGCGCCGCCATGGGGGACATCGCGCGCGCCGACGGCCTCGTCCTCGGAATCTTTACGCACGGTGAGTGAACGGGCAGCCACCTCACGTGAGTTCACCCCAAAGGGTGGTTTCCACGCATAGATTCGAATTTCTACGCCTCAGAAGGAACGGGAGTTCCCTCCTGTTGCAGGCACGCGGTGGGCGTGAGCACTTCTAACGACTGCTCGGCCGCAGACGTCACGCGGCGTCAACACCCCGCCCACACCCCACCAACGCCGTTCTCAGGCCCGGACCTTGCCGTTCACCACGACCCGCAGGGGCTGCGCGAGCGCCCGTACGTCGGCCCGCGGGTCGGCGGCGTAGACCACGAGGTCCGCGGGCGCCCCCTCGGTGAGCCCCGGCCGCCCGAGCCACTCGCGCGCCGCCCAGGCCGTCGCCGAGAGGGCGTCCAGCGCCGGGATCCCGGCCTTCACCAGCTCCTCGACCTCGGCCGCGACGAGGCCGTGCGGCAGGGAACCGCCCGCGTCGGTGCCGACGTACACCTCGATGCCCGCGTCGTAGGCGGCGCGGACGGTGTCGTAGCGCCGCTCGTGGAGCCTTCGCATGTGCGCCGACCAGCGCGGGAACTTCGCCTCGCCGCCCGCCGCCATCTTCGGGAAGGTGGCGATGTTCACGAGGGTCGGCACGATCGCGACCCCCCGCTCCGCGAACAGCGGGATGGTGTCCTCGGTGAGGCCGGTGGCGTGTTCGACGCAGTCGATGCCCGCCTCCACGAGATCGCGCAGCGAGTCCTCCGCGAAGCAGTGCGCCGTGACCCGGGCGCCCAGCCGGTGCGCCTCGGCGATGGCCGCCTCCACCTCGGCGCGCGGCCAGCAGGCCGCCAGGTCCCCGGCCTCGCGGTCGATCCAGTCGCCGACCAGCTTCACCCAGCCGTCGCCGCGCACCGCCTCGCGGCCCACGTAGGCGACGAGGTCGGCGGGCTCGATCTCGTGGGCGTAGTTGCGGATGTAGCGGCGGGTGCGCGCGATGTGCCGGCCCGCCCGGATGATCTTCGGCAGGTCCTCGCGGTCGTCGATCCAGCGGGTGTCGGAAGGGGATCCCGCATCGCGGATGAGGAGGGTCCCGGCGTCGCGGTCGGTCAGGGCCTGGCGTTCGGCGGTCCGGGCATCGACCGGGCCGTGGGCGTCCAGACCGACGTGGCAGTGCGCGTCGACCAGGCCGGGCAGGGCCCAGCCGGAAACCGTGGTGATCTCCCGGGCGCCGCGCGGGCGCTCGTAGGAGATCCGGCCCCCGACCACCCAGAGCTCGTCGCGGACCTCGTCGGGCCCGACCAGCACCCGTCCCTTCACGTGCAGCACGCCGCCCGCACCGCTCACGTCGCCCGCATCGCTGACGTTGCTCACATCGCTCATGTCGGCACTGTACGGGCGTGCTCGATACGCTCTTCGGGTAACCCCGGACGAAGAGAGCACCACCGTGACCCACCCCCTGCTGGACCTCCCGCCGCTCACCGCCGAGCGTTTCGCGTCGATCGAGCAGGGGGTCGCGGACCTCCTCGCCACCCGGCAGGACGTGGTGATCACCCAGGGCGAGGCGCTGCTGCCGCTGGAGGGGTGCATCCGGTCGGGCGCGCGGCCCGGCTCGACGGCGCTGAACGTGGTCACCGGGCCGTACGGGACCACCTTCGGCAACTGGCTGCGCGACTGCGGCGCGACGGTCGTGGACCTGGAGGTCCCCTTCGACACGGCGGTGACGGCCGGCCAGGTGGCACGGGCGCTGACCGAGCGCCCGGAGATCGACTTCGTCTCGCTGGTCCACGCGGAGGCGGCGACCGGCAACACGAACCCGGTCGCGGAGATCGGCGAGGCCGTACGGGCGCACGGGGCCCTGTTCATGCTGGACGCGGTGGCGTCGGTGGGCGCGGAGCCGCTGCTGCCGGACGCGTGGGGCGTGGACTTGTGCGTGATCGGGGCGCAGAAGGCGATGGGCGGCCCGGCGGGCGTGTCCGCGGTGTCCGTCTCGGAGCGGGCATGGGCCCGGTTCGCGGAGAACCCGGCGGCCCCGCGCCGCTCCTACCTGTCGCTGCTGGACTGGAAGGAGCGCTGGATCGACGCCGGGCGCAGGGGGCTGCCGCACGCGCCGGCGCAGCTGGAGATGCTGGCGCTGGAGGCCTGCCTCGGCCGCATCGCGCAGGAGGGGCTGTCCTCGGTGACGGCCCGCCACGCGGCCGCCGCGGCGGCGACCCGCGCGGGTGCGGCGGAGCTCGGGGTGGCCCCGTACGTGGGCCGGGTGGCGCAGGCCGCCCCGGTGGCCACGACCCTGCGGGTCGCGGACGCCTCGCTGGTGGTGGCCAAGGCGCTGGCCGCGGACCCGGCGGTGCCGCTCGCCGCGGGCGGCGGGGCGCTGGCTCGGGAGATGGTCCGGGTCAACCACTACGGGACCGCGGCCTCGCTGCCCACCGTCGAGGCCTCGCTCACCTCCCTCGCGACCGCCCTGGGCGCCGAGCCCGCGGCGGCTGTCGCCGCGGCGGGGGCGGCCTGGGCCGCGACGCTCGGCTGACCCGGCTCGGCACGGGCTTCAGTTCAGGACGTCCAGCAGCCGGTCGACGTCCGCCTCGGTGTTGTAGAGGTGGAACGAGGCCCGCAGGGCGCCCGCGCGGGCGGCGGTGGCGATGCCGGCCGCCTGCAGGGCCTTCTGCCGGCCGGCGAGGCCGGGCACCGAGACGATGGCGGCCCCGCCGGGCACGGGCTCGTGGCCGAGGCGGGCGAGACCGGCCCGGTAGCGGTCGGCCAGGGCCGTGTTGTGGGCGTGGACGTATCCGACGCCGATCCGCTCCAGCAGGGCCAGCGAGGCCTCGGCCGCGTGGTAGGCGAGGAAGGCGGGCGACTCGTCGAACCGCCGGGCTCCGTGGGCCAGTTCCGGCATGGGGCCGTAGGTGGCCTCCCACATGGACTCGGCCGCCACCCACCCGGCGTGCAGCGGGGTCAAGGTGTGCTGGGCCTCCCTCGACACGGTCAGGTACGAGGCCCCGCGGGCGCCGAGCAGCCACTTGTAGCCGGCCGTGACCGTGTACTCGTACGGCGCGGCGTCGAAGGGCAGCCATCCCACCGCCTGGGTCGCGTCCACCAGCATGCGGGCGCCGTGGGCGGTGGTGGCGGCGCGCACCGCGGCCAGGTCGGCCGTCCGCCCGTCGGCGGACTGTACGGCGCTCAGCGCGACCAGCGCGGTGCCCGGGCCGACGGCTTCGGCGAGGGATTCCAGCGGTGCGAAGCGCACCTTGAGGTCGCCGCGCACCACGAAGGGGTTGATGACGGAAGCGAACTCGCCGTCCGGGCACAGCACTTCGGCCCCGGCGGGGAGGGACGCGGCGACCAGTCCGACATGGGTGGCCACGGCCGAGCCGATGGCCACCCGCTCGACGTCGACCCCGACCAGCCGGGCGAAGGCGGCCCGGACCCGGTTCACGCGGTCGAAGTCGCCGAATCCGGTCGGGATTCCGGCGCCCGCCGCGTCGGCCAGGTCACGTACGGCCGCGACGGCGGAACGCGGGAGGATCCCGCAGGTGGCGGTGTTGAGGTAGACGGTGGAAGGGGCGAACTCGGCCCGGACCGCTTCGGCGATGGGAAGATCCATGGGTCCACTCTGCTCCGCGAGCGACCCAAAGTCCATTGCCTCATTCTGCACGTCACCCTCAAGGAACGCTTATACCTGCGGCACCGCGCACGCCCCGTCGGGCTCGCACGCCTCGGCGCCCGCCGCCGGCTCCTCGACCTCGCGGCCGGCCCACGCCTGCTCCAGGGCGCGGGTGAACACCTCGGCCGGCTGCCCGCCGGAGATCCCGTAGCGGCGGTCGAGCACGAAGAACGGCACGGCGTTCGCACCCAGCTCGGCGGCCTCGCGCTCGTCGGCGCGGACCTCCGCGGCGTAGGCGGAGTCGTCGGCGAGGACGGCACGCGCCTCGGCCTCGTCCAGCCCGGCCTCCACGGCGAGGGCGACCAGCACCCCGGGGTCGAAGACGGACCGCTCCTCGGCGAAGTTGGCCCGGTAGGCGAGGTCGAGCAGCTCCTCCTGCCGGCCGCGGGCGGCAGCCAGGTGCAGCAGGCGGTGGATGTCGAAGGTGTTCCCGTGGTCGCGCCCGTCGGTGCGGTACACCAGGCCCTCGGCGCGGGCACTGGCCGCGACGTGCTCTTCCATGGCGCGTGCCTCGTCGAGGGTGCGGCCGTACTTCTTGGCGAGCATCTCCAGGACGGGCGCGGTGACGCCCTTGGCGCCGTTCGGGTCGAGCTCGAAGGACCGGAAGACGACCTCCACCTCGTCGCGGTGCGCGAACTCGGCCAGCCCCTTGGCGAAACGGGCCTTGCCGATGTAGCACCACGGGCAGGCGATGTCGCTCCAGATCTCGACGCGCATGTCGTTCCTTCTTCTCTCTACCGGTCGGCGAACAAACAGTTCCTCCTTCAACCATCCGGGGGTCCGTCTCATTCCCCGGACGGTCAGCCTCCGGACGGTGCGGACCCGGACGGGCTCGGCACCGTGAGCCAGAGGGTGAGGTGGGAGCCGGAGTGGGCGGGCGCCGGATCCGGGAGCCAGCCGTGGGTGGCGTAGAACGCCTGGGCACGGAGGTTGTGCGTGTACACCTCCAGGCGGACCCGCTCGATTCCGGCGCCGCACCAGGCGTCGAGGCAGGCCGCGTGCAGGGCGGCGCCGGTGCCGCGACGCCAGTGGACCGGGTCGACGTGGAGCTGGGTGAGGGTGGTTTCGCCGTCCGAGGTGAGGAAGGCTGCGACACCGGTGACCTCGCCGTCCTGCTCCGCGCACAGCACCCCGCCCTCGGCGGCAGGGCGTGCGACGGCCCGGGACCACGCCTCGCGGGCATGGGCGCGGTGCAGTTCGCCGGTGTAGGTCTCCTCGGGGACCCGCCCCCGGTAGTAGGTGGCCCGGGCCCTGGTGTGGAGGGCGGTGATGGCGTCGAGGTCTGCGGGTCGCGCGGTCCTGATCACGGGAAGGAAAACGCGCCGGGAACCGTGTCGGTTCCCGGCGCGTCCGCCGCAGTGCGTCGCCGCGTGCGGCCGCCGCCGTCCGTCGCGTGCGGCCGCCGCCCGCGTGGCTACTTCTTGAGCCACGCCTCCATCATCTTCTGGGCGACGGGGGCGGCCAGCTTGCCGCCTCCGATCTCGGAGCGGTCGGTGTCGGACCGCTCGATCACGACGGCCACGGCGATCTGCTTGCCGTTCAGCTTCCCGTACGAGGTGAACCAGGCCAGCGGCGACAGGCTGTTGTTCACACCGCGCTGGGCGGTACCGGTCTTGCCGCCCACCTCGGCGCCCGCCACCTGGGCCGGCTTGCCGCCGCCCTCGCTGGCGACCGTCCGCATGGCGTCGCGGAGCATCGAGGCGGTCTTCTCCTTCATCACCTGCTGGGACTTGGGGTCCTTGAAGCTCTCCAGCACGCTGCCGCCGGCGTCGGTGACCTCGGAGACCATGTGCGGGGCGACGAGCTTGCCGCCGTTCTCGATCGCGGCCGTGACCATCGCCATCTGGAGCGGGGTGGCCTGTACGTCGAACTGGCCGATGCCCGTCTGCGCCACCTGGTCGATCGACATCTTCTTCGAGGGGTACTTGCTGGGCGGGTTGGTGCGGACCGGGGTGTCGATCTGCGTGTTGAAGCCGAACTTCTCGGCCATCGCGCGCATCTTGTCCTGGCCCAGCTTGTACGCCAGCTCCGCGAAGACGTTGTTGCAGGACAGCCGCAGGGCGGTGCGCGGCGAAACGTTGTTGCAGGCTGCCGAGCCCGCCTCGCTGGGCAGCGGGGTGCGGGTGCCGGGGATCGTGTACGGGTCGGGGATGCCGGTCGGCTGGTCGATGTCGGTGACCAGCCCGTTCTCGATCGCCGCGGCGAGGGTGACCAGCTTGAAGGTGGAACCGGGGGCCTGCGGCTTGCGCAGGGCCACGTTCTCCATCGCCTTGCCCTTGTCGGCGGAGAGTTCCTTCCAGGCCGCTTCGTCGTTGGCGCCCGTGATCCGGCCCGGGTCGAAGGAGGGGTTGTTGACGACGCCGAGGATCCGGCCCGTGGAGGGGTCGATGGCGACGGCGGCGCCCTGCTTGCCCTCGAGCGCGTCGTACGCGGCCTTCTGCACGTCAGGGTCGATGGTGGTCAGGACGTTGCCCGGGTCGGCCCGCTTGTTGGTGAGCATGTCCATCATGGTCTTCAACCGGCTGTCGGAGCCGTTGAGGATGTTCTTGTAGACACCCTCCAGCATGCTCGTGCCGTAGGCCTGGGAGCTGTAGCCGGTGATCGGCGCGTAGAGCGGGCCGTTGGTGTACGTCCGCTTGTACCCGAAGTCCTTGCCGCCCGTCTTCGTCGAGCCCGTGATCGCCTCCCCGCCCACGATGATGTTTCCCAGCGGGTTCTCGTACTGCCCGATGAGGTTGCGCCGGTTGTGCTTGTCGTCTGCGAGGGCCTGGCCTTGGTATGCCTGCACCCAGGTGACGCGGACCAGCAGGGCCAGCACCAGGAGCAGACAGAAGACCGACGCACGCCTGATCGTCTTGTTCATCCCCCAGAAGGACGTACCAACGGCCCCGGCCGTTCCGCTCTGCCCCGATTGTGGCGGGGTTCTCAGCCTTTCTTCATGAAGCCGCCCTCGTACGCGGCGATGACGGCCTGGGTCCGGTCGCGGGCTCCGGTCTTGGCGAGGACCGAGGCGACGTGGGTCTTGACCGTCTGCGGTCCGACCTCCAGGCGCTCACTCATCTCGTGGTTGGACAGTCCGGTGGCCATCAGCCGCAGTACGTCGGCTTCCCGGCCGGTGAGCCGCGCCACCCAGGGCGCGGCGGCGGGAGCGGCGGCGGCCGTGTGCGCGGCGGCGAGGGAACGGACGGCGGCCGGGTAGAGCAGCGAGTCCCCGCGGGCGACGAGCCGGACCGCGCCGATCAGCTCGTCGGGGTCGGCCCGTTTGAGGAGGAACCCGGCGGCTCCCGCGCGCAGCGCCCCGTAGACGTACGCGTCGTTCTCGAAGGTGGTGACGACCACGATGCGGGGCGGCTCGGCCATGGTCGCGAGGATCTGCTCGGTGGCCCGGATCCCGTCGATCTCGGGCATCCGGACGTCCATCAGCACCACGTCGGGGGCGAGGGAGCGGACCAGCGGGACGGCCTGCGCCCCGGTGGCCGCCTCACCGACGACCTCCAGGTCGTCCTCGGCCTCGAGGATGACCCGCAGGGCGGTGCGCACCATCCGTTCGTCGTCGCAGAGCACGATGCGCAGCGGGGGCCGGCCCGCCGTGGCGGGCGCGTTCGGTACGGTCATCGGGCGTCCTCCGCGAGCGGCAGGACGGCCCGCAGCCGCCACCGGTCCTCAAGCGGACCGGCCTCGACGCGGCCGCCGAGCAGGGCGGCCCGTTCGGCGGCGCCGCGCAGTCCGCGGCCCCCGGTGGTGCGGGGCCCCTTGTCCTGCGGGGCGGCGGGCGGGTTGGTCATGGTGATCTCCAGTTCGCGGTGTCCGGTCCCGGCCGCGTCCTGTACGCGGATCCGCAGTTCCACGGGTCCCGCGCCGTGGCGCAGCGCGTTGCTGAGGCCCTCCTGGACGATCCGGTACGCCTCGCGGGAGGCGATCGCCGGCAGGTGCGCCCAGTCCCGGCCGGGTCCGGGGTCCTGGTGGGCGGTGACGGGGGTGCCCGAGGCCCGGGTGCGGGCCAGCAGGCCGTCGAGGTCGGCGGCCAGCGTCGGCGCGGGCGCGGCGTCCTGCCGGGCGGGGTCGCCGTCCCGCAGCAGGCCGAGGACGGCGTCCAGCTCGCCCACCGTGCGCCGAGTGGTGTCCTCGATGGCGGCCAGCGCCTCCCGGACGAATCCGGGGTCGCTGTCGAGCACCCGCCGGGCGGCGACCGCCTGGAGGGTGACGGCGCTCAGCGCGTGCCCGACCGCGTCGTGCAGTTCCCGGGCCAGCCGGTTGCGCACGGCCAGGTCGGCGGCCCGCTCCTCGGCGGCGGCCAGCCGGTCCGCCGCCGCCGGCCCGAGCAGTACGGGCGCCAGCCGGGCCAGCAGCGCCCCGGCTCCGGCGGCACCCAGCGCGAGCCCGCCCAGCAGGCCCGTCCCGAGCAGCGGGGCGACGTACGCTTCGGCCTCGGTGCTGAACCAGCCCAGCCCGAGCCCGGCGTCCCGCAGCCCGCTCGAGAACGGCAGCGCGATCAGCACCACCGCCATGGGCGGGACGGCGAGGGTCATCCCGCTGATCACCGCTCCGACCCCCAGGTGCAGGGTCCACCAGGCCGAGGTCCGGCCCCGCGCGGCCCAGGACCGCGCCGGCCCTTCGGCGAGCCGCTCCCCCGGTACCGCGCACATGGCCCGGACGGCGGCCACGGACAGCGGCCGGACCAGCCCGTACACGGCGGTCACCGCGGCCAGGGGCAGGGCGGCCGCGTAGGCGGCGAGGGTGAGCGGGAAGGAGCTGAGGGCGTTGACCCCGCCGGCCGCCATGCCGACCCCCACCTGGGCGAGGAGGAAGTACGGCATCAGCAGGGCCCCGCCGAGTATCAGGTGGACCCAGCGCAGCCTGGCCCGGGCCCCGAACAGCCGGTTCACTCGACGCGGCCTGCCGTGAGGAACCGTAGGAGAACGGCGGCCGAGAGCAGTCCTGTGATCATCTGCCCAGCGTAGGTCAGCAGGATCACTCCCCCGGGCCCTTCGCCCCCGTCCAACTCCGGTCCCAGCGCGGCGATCAGCGTCCACGTCCCCCAGCTCAGCGTCGCGCCCGAGCCGATCCAGGCGGCTCCGAGCGTCCACCGCGACCCTCGCGCCCGGAGCCGCCCGCCGCGGGCCAGGAGGGCGGCCCCCGCTCCCGCGGCCAACGCGCATATCCCGTGGACGGCCGGGACCACGCCCGCCTCCGCGGAGTACGCGGCCGCCCGCTCGGCACTCAGCCAGGCCGTGCCGCCGAAGGCCCAGTACGCGTGCACCGCCGCGACCACGAGGCCGGCCGCCGCCGCGGCTGCCGCCGCCACCCCCGTGGACGACGGCAGCTTCCCCCGGACTCCGTCCGGGGGGACTCCCACCCCCGCCGCGCCCTGCCGGCGCCGACCCCAGCGCTCCCGCGCATAGGGCACGAACAGACCGGCCAGGGCGAGTCCTTGGACCACGAACCCGGTGTAGACGACGTGGAAGACCCAGGGCTCCAGGAAGGGCTGCTGCCCGCTCGCCGGGGCCGGCTCGGCCCCGAAGCCGAGCAGCCGTATGAGCAGTTGGCCCGGGTAGCCGAGGAGGATCGGGGCCAACAGCCCCGTCGCGAAGAAGACCGGGACGGTCAGCAGCCAGGACGGCACCCGCATGCCCCAGGGGCGGGTGAGCACCAGCACGAGCAGGATCACGCAGGCGTCCATGGCCAGCGTGAGGGAGTTGGCCACGGTGAAGAACACCCCGGGCTCGCTCAGCACGCTGCCGGCCGGTATGCCGATCTGACTCCCGGCCAGCCAGGCGGTCTTGAGCGCCAGATAGGGCACGGTGGCGGCCATGGCCACCGCCCCAAGGATCCGCCGGCCGGTCCCCGGGCCGGGGGTCGGCGGCTGCTTCGCGTACGTCGCGTGAACGGCTCGTGTGGTCATGACTCAACGGTCCCGCCCGCGCCGCCCCGCCACCTCCCCCTCAATGGGGAACCGCCTCCCCCGGCCGGGGGAGGAACCACCCCCTCCGCCACCCGTCGCGGTCGTGCTACCTCACATGCGCCGCGTCACATGCGCCGCGTCACATGCGCCGCGTCACATGCGCCGCGTGACCACCGACAGCCGGTCCCGCGCCTCGAACAGCGCCGCCTTGATGGCCTGCTCGTGCTCCGTCGTCAGCCGCGCCACCGGCACCGAGCAGCTCACCGCGTCCCGGGCGGGCGTCCGGTACGGCACCGCCACCCCGAAGCAGCGCAGCCCGAGCGTGTTCTCCTCCCGGTCCACCGCGTAGCCCTGCTCCCGCACCAGCGCCAGTTCCTCGATGAGCCGTTCCCGGTCGGTGACGGTGTGCTCGGTGACCGCCTCCAGCCGCCGCGGCAGCAGGCCCCGCACCTCCTCGTCCGTGTGCGTGGCGAGCAGCGCCTTGCCCAGCGCCGTGGAGTGCACCGGCAGCCGCCGCCCGACCCGGGTGAAGGGCCGCAGGTAGTGCCGGGACGGGCGGGTGGCGAGGTACACCACGCTCGTCCCGTCCAGCCGGGCCAGGTGGATGGTCTCCGTCGTGTCGTCGGAAAGCCGGTCCAGGGTGGGCCGGGCGGCCGCGACCACCTCGTCGCCGTCGATGTACGAGCTGCCGACGAGCAGCGCACGGACGCCGATGCCGTAGCGCGTGCCCGTCGCGTCCGTCTCCACCCACCCCAGGTTCACCAGCGTGCGCAGCAGCATGTACAGGCTGGACTTGGGCAGGGAGAGGTCGTTCTGGATGTCGGCGAGGCTGTGCAGCCCCGGCCGCGCCGCGAAGTGCTCCAGCAACAGGACCGTCCGCACCGCCGATTTGACCGGCGACGCCGGGACCGTGCTTCCCGAGTCGGTCGTCGTCATGCGCCTGCTTCCCCTCTGGCCGCCTCTTGTCACGCCGAGGACGCGGAAATAGAGTCCAGGGCAGATGTGATCATTCATCCACCGGAACGGCGTTCAGAATACTGAACGATCCAGGAGGCAGTGGGCCATGACAACGACACCAGTCTGGAGTGTGGACCCCCGCACCGGGAAGCAGCGCGAACAGGTTGCGGTCGAGGCCACACCCCGGGAGGTGGACGAAGCCGTACGGAACGCCCACGCCGCCCGCGGGGCGCTCGCCGACGCCGCCGCCCGCGCCGCCTTCCTGCGTACCGCCGCCGACCTCCTCGACGGAGCCGCCGCGCACGTCGTCGAGGCCGCCGACGCCGAGACCGCGCTGGGTCCGGGCCGGCTCACGGGAGAGCTGGCCCGCACCACCGGCCAGCTGCGCGCCTTCGCCGACGCGGTGGAGGACGGCTCCCACCTCGACATCCGGATCGACCGCGCCGACCCCTCCCTCAGCCCGCCGCGCCCCGAACTGCGCCGCTACAAGGTGCCGCTGGGCGTGGTCGCGGTGTACGCCGCCTCCAACTTCCCGCTCGCCTTCTCCGTCCCCGGCGGGGACACCGCGAGCGCGCTGGCCGCCGGGTGCCCGGTGGTCGTCAAGGCGCACCCCGACCATCCGGCCACCTCCGAGCTGTGCGCCTCGCTGCTGCGCCGGGCGGCCGTCACCTCGGGGCTTCCGGCCGAAGTCGTCTCCGTGGTGCACGGGTTCGCCGCCGGTTTGGCGCTGATCCGCCACCCGCTGGTGTCCGCCGCCGGATTCACCGGTTCCATCCGGGGCGGGCGCGCCCTGTTCGACGCGGCAGCCGCCCGGCCCGTGCCCATCCCCTTCCACGGCGAGCTGGGCTCGCTCAACCCCGTCGTGGTCACCCCGGCCGCGGCCGTCGAGCGCGCCGAGGAGATCGGCAGCGGCCTCGCGGGCTCGGTCACCCTCGGCGTGGGCCAGTTCTGCGTGAAGCCCGGCCTCGTCCTCGTCCCCCAGGGCGCGGCGGGCGACCGCCTCGCGGGCGCGCTCACCAAGGCGCTCGGGGAGACCGAGCCGGGGGTGCTGCTCGACCACCGGATGCGGGAGAACTTCGTCGCCGGAGTGCGCGAGCGGGCCGCGCTCCCGGGTGTCGAGGCCCCCGTCACCCCGGGGCCGGGCGGCGAGCACACCGTCGGCGCCGGCTACCTGACCGTGGAGGCCGCCCGCCTCCTGGCCAGTGCCCCGGGCGGGGAGTACGAGGTGCTGCTGGAGGAGTGCTTCGGTCCCGTCACCGTCGTCGTGCGGTACGCCGACCAGCGCGAGGCGGGCGCGGTGCTCGGGCGGCTGGGCGGGAACCTGAGCGCGACCCTCCAGCTGTCCACCGCCGAGAGCGAGGGCGCGCCGGGTCCGGCCTCCGAGCTGATCGGGCAGGTCACGGGGCTGGCGGGCCGGATCGTGGTCAACGGCTGGCCGACCGGGGTGGCGGTGGCCCCGGCCCAGCACCACGGCGGCCCGTACCCGGCGGCGACCTCGCACTCCACCTCGGTCGGCGGGACCGCCATCGAGCGCTGGCTGCGCCCGGTGGCCTACCAGTCGGTGCCGGATGCGCTGCTTCCGCCCGAGTTGCGCGAGGCCAACCCGCTCGGACTGCCGCGCCGCGTGACGGAAGCCGCCGGAAGCTGACGGGCACCGCCAGGTCGGGCCGGGCCTGCCGGGCCTGCCATGCCCAGCCCGGCCCGGCTCTGCCCTGCCCCGCCCCAACCTGCCGGAACACCGAAATTCCGTTGCCCGCCCCGCCCCCGCCGGGGCAGGCTGCGGCGCATGCCGAAACCGCAGGGATTCTCGTACGAACGCCACCGCGACCAATCCGTCGTCATCACCCACCAGGGCCGCACCGCCGCCACGCTGCGCGGGAACCGGGCGGAGAAGTTCCTGACCGAGGTGGAGTCCGGCGACGCCCAGCTGGTGATGGCCCGCTGGACCGGCGCGTACAAGTTCGGCAACGAGCGCATGGCGAAGAACCACCCCCGCAACCGGCGCTGAAATCTGCCGCGAGGGTAAGGGAACGGCAAAGCACCTCCGGTCGTTCTCCGGGCATGACCGCTATGACCCCTGGATCCAACCTGCCGCTCAATGCCGTCCGTGTGACGGTGGACGTGGCCGCGCCGGTACGGCTCGACGTATCGGGACTGCTCCTGACGGCGGACGGCAAGGTGCGCTCCGACGCCGACTTCATCTTCTACAACCAGCCCTCCGGGCCCGGTATCAGCCACCGGTCGGGCGGTGGAGGCGCGCCGGACTCGATCACCGTGGACACCGCCGCGCTGCCGCCCGGGATCGAGCGGATCGTGGTCACGGCCAGCCCGGATGCCGCCGGGCAGAGCTTCCAGGGCATCGAGCCCACCGCCACCGTGCGCAACGCGGACGGCGGAGCGGTGATCGCCAGCTTCACCCCGCCGCAGCTCGGCTCCGAAACGGCGCTCGTCGTCGTCGAGGTCTACCAGCGCGGCGGCGTGTGGAAGGTCCGCGCGGTCGGCCAGGGGTACGCGAACGGCCTCGCCGGCATCGCCACCGACTTCGGCGTCTCCGTGGACGAGGAGCCGGCCGCCGCGCCGGCCGCCCCCGCACCCGTCGCCCCGCCCGCGCCGCCGTCCGCTCCCCCGGCCCCGCCGGTCTCCTACCCGGCCTCCCCCTGGCTCGGCGGTACGACGCCCACGACGCCCAGCGCCCCGGTTCCGCCCCCGCCGCCGGCGGCCCCGGCCCCGCCGGCCGCCGGCACCGGAAAGATCAACCTGGACAAGGGCCGGGTCAGCCTCCAGAAGAACCAGACCGTCTCCCTGGTCAAGGGCGGCCGCCCGCTGCTCTCCCAGGTCAAGATGGGCCTCGGCTGGGAGCCCGCGTTCCGCGGCCGGGACATCGACCTCGACGCCTCCGTCATCGTGTTCGGCCCCCAGCGCAACCACATCGACAGCTGCTACTTCGGCAAGCTGTCGGTCCTGAACGGAGCCGTCAAACACTCGGGCGACAACCTGACGGGCGAGGGCGCGGGCGACGACGAGGTGATCGTCGTCGACCTCGGCCGGATCCCCGCCGACGCCACCGGCCTGGTCTTCACGGTCAACTCCTTCTCCGGCCAGAAGTTCACCGAGGTCGCCAAGGCCTACTGCCGTCTGATCGACGCGGCGAGCGGCGAGGAGCTGGTGCGCTTCGACCTCACCTCCGCCGAACCGCAGACCGGGGTCATGATGGCGAAGCTGATCAAGCAGTTCAGCGGTGAGTGGGAGATGACGGCCATCGGCGAGTTTGTGAAGTCCCGCACAGTGCGCGGCATGGTCAAGCCCGCCTCGCAGGCACTCTGAGCAGGTGGGCGGGCACGGGCAGCCGCCTGGCATCACCCGGGCGGCCTCCCGGGTGATGGATGCCACGCGTAATCCGGAGGTGGCTGTCAGTGCCCGCCCGTAGCCTTGAACTCATGCACGAGTCAGTCATCCCCACAGGGCCCGCCCGCCCGTCCGCCGCGGAGGCGAACGAGGCGATACGGCAGCTTGTCGAGAGCCGGGTGGACGGCGAGTGGCCATCGGAGGCGTATGAGTTCCTGCTCACCGAGTGGGCCGCGGCCTCCGCGGAGGTTTCCGCGGCCCCGTAGGCGCTGGGCCCACCCCCCCGTTCGCGGCCGCGTCAGCGCGCGCGCCGCCACGGCCCGGTGATGGCCAGCATGAGGCCCGGGTCCTGGATGTTGACGTACAGCGTGCGCCCGTCCGGGGAGAAGCAGGCACCGGCGAACTCGGAGAACTCCGGCTCCTCGGCCGACCCGATGTTCAGCTCGTTGCGTGCCAGCGGGTAGGTGCGGCCCGATTCGGTCGCGCCGAACAGGTGCTGGAGGCCCGAACCGTCCTCGGCGATGACCAGGCCTCCGTACGGCGACACGGTGATGTTGTCCGGGCCGTCGTAGCCGCCGCCCGTCGACGGGTCCGCGTTGACCCCGATCAGGACGGTCAGCCGGATCGTGCGCCGCTTGGGGTTGTAGAACCACACCTGGCCGTCGTGCGCCGCACCCGGGCTCTCCGCACGGGCGTAGGAGGACACGAAGTACGCGCCGCCGTCGGCCCACCACATGCCTTCGAGCTTGCGCGCCCGGGTCACGACGCCGTCGGCGAACTGCTTGCGCACCGGCACGGTCCGCGCGTCGCGGTCCGGTACGTCCACCCAGTCGACCCCGTAGACGGTGCCGATCTTCGTGGCGCGCGAGAGGTCGTCAACGAACCGGCCCGAACTGTCGATGCACTTGGCGGCCTGGAGCACGCCCGCGTCGGCCGCGAGCGTACGCAGCCTGCCGCGCCCGTGGTCGAAGCCGCGGGGCGGGGTCCAGCGGTAGAACAGCCCGTTGGGGCCGGAGGCGTCCTCGGTCAGGTAGGCGTGGCCCTGTCGCGGGTCGATGACCACGGCCTCGTGGTCGTACCGTCCGAAGGCCTTGATGGGCTTCGGGTCGCGGTTGGCGCGGCGGTCGTGGGGATCGACCTCGAAGACGTAGCCGTGGTCCTTGGTCATGCCGTTCTTGCCCGCGAGGTCGGAGTTCTCCTCGCAGGTGAGCCAGGTGTCCCAGGGGGTGGAGCCGCCCGCGCAGTTGGTCGACGTACCGGCGATGCCCACCCATTCGGCGACCTCGCCGCCGCGCCGGACCTCGACGACCGTGCACCCGCCGGCCGCGGCCGGGTCGTAGACGAGGCCCTCGGCGAGCGGAACGGGGTGGGTCCAATTGTTCCGGGTGCCCTTGAGCTCGTGGTTGTTGACGAGGAGGGTGACCCCGCGGCGGCCCTCGAAGGCGGCCGTGCCGTCGTGGTTGGACGGGGTGCTCTCGCCCGACTCCAGGGTGGTGACCCCGCTGTGCGTGATCACGCGGTACGTGAAACCGGCGGGGAGGGCGAGGATGCCGGCCGGGTCGGGGAGGAGCGGGCCGTAGCCGGGCTCGCAGGGCCGTCCGTGCTCGTCGCGGGCCGTGCTGTCGTCGGCTGCCAGGGCGCCCGGGGCGGTGGCGAGGGCGCCGACCGTCCCGGTGAGCGCGACCCCCGCGCCGGCGATGACGGTACGGGCGGTGAAGTCTCTGCGGCTGAGCGGCATCGGGTCTCCAGGGGTGGGGAGTGGTGCGCCTGTCGTGCAGTCGTCGGCGCACACGCTCCCGCCCGCACGTGAACGGCGGCTGAACTACCCGGTAAGAGGAACCGGCCCCTTGCCCGTGGCAGGAATGGCCAGCTCCGGCCTGGAAATGACGCATTGTCGATGCTCGGCCTCAGCATCCCCGCCCGTAACCCGGCTCCGTGGCAGGGCCGCACCGGCTCCCCTGCACCGGCCCTTCGGCAGGGCCGCACCGGCTCCCCGGACCGCTCCCGGCGGCGCTCAGGACGGCCGCGAGCGCGCCTTGAACGCGGCCTTGCGGGCCTCCTTCGCCGCCCTCTTGTCCGGGTGCAGCCGCCCCATCGCCTCCAGGACGTAGGCGGTCGCCGGGTGTTCCACCCGCCACACCTGCTCGAAGAACCCGGCGTGATGGGCGGTCAGGGTCTCCATCAGCAGCGGCAGCTCCTCGGTCTCGCCGTCGGCGGCGAGTTGCGCCGCGATCGTGTCGACCGTCAGCCAGAACACCATCGTCGCGTCCGGCGCCGGTACGTCGGACACCCCGCGCTCGGCCAGCCAGACCCGGGCGAGCCCGCCCAGCTCCCCGTCGTCGAGCACCGCGCGGACCGCGGGCTCGGCCTCCGGCCCGGCCGGCGCGAGGGCCTGCTGGCAGCGCAGCCGGCGCAGCGGGGCGCCCTCGTCGTCACCGCGGGCGGCGGCCAGGAGTTCGGCGACGGCCGCGGGCACTTCGCGGCCCTCCAGCCAGGCCTCGATCTCGGCCTGGGCGGCGCTCTCGGGGTAGTGGGAGACCGCGTCGAGCAGCGCGTCCGCGCCCTTGCCGGCCAGTTCGCCCACGGCGGGGGCCTCGACCCCGGCCTCCAGCAGCCGGGCGCGGATCCCGTACAGGCCGAGCGGGGTCAGGCGGACCATCCCGTAGCGGGAGACGTCCTCATCGTCGGTGTCGGCGCCGCCGGCGGCGATCTGCTCGTCGTCCGCCTCCGCCATCAGCTCCTCGTCGACGGGCCGGAACTCGACCAGCCCGATGGGCTCCAGCTGCCGGAACTGGTCGTCGAGGCGCATCATCGCGTCCGAGACCTGCTCCAGCACGGCGTCGGTCGGCTCACCCATGTCGTCGGGCACCACCATGGAGGCGGCGAGCACGGGCAGCGGAACCGGCCGGTCCGCCGCCCCGCCCTCGGTGACGGTGAGCAGGTAGAGGTTGGCGAGGACCCCGTCCAGGAAGTCCGCCTCGCGCCGCGGGTTCCAGTCCAGCCGGTCGAAGTCGATGTCCCCGCCCGCGTCCAGCGCGTCGACGAGGTCGTCCAGGTCGGGCACGGCCGCGTCGGCCAGCACGGTGTCCAGGGCCGCAAGCCACAGGTCGAGTACCTCGCCGGGCGCCCCGCCCGTCACCAGCGCGAGGTCCTCACCGGGCGCGGCGGTGCCGAACTGCACCCCGGTCGCCCCGTCCGCCCCGGTCGGCCCATCCGCCCCGGCCTCCGGGGCGCTGCCCGCGACGCCGTCCTCCTCCGGCTCGGTCACGTCCACCAGGCCGGTGTCCACGGCCACCCGCCAGGCCTGGCTCGCGTACACCACGGAGTCCGCGTCGGCCGCGTCGAGGCCGAGCGCCGCGGCGGCCGCGGGGAGCTGGTCGGCGACGAGTTCGCCGCCGGTGTCGACGCGGGTGCCCGGACCGGCCCAGCGCGCCAGCCGTACCGCGCGGGCGAACAGCGGGGCGACGAGGGCGTCGCGGGCGAGCTCCGCATCGGAGTGCAGCCGTACCGGCGGCAGCGTGGAGTGCGGCTCTGCGGACATGGGGCGGTTCTCCTCGCGGATCGCGGACTGGGTGGGGCGGGGTGGGTGGGTCGAGCGGAGGGAGTCGAGCGGGACGGATGGGTCGAGCAGGGTGGGGCGGGGTCGAGCAGGTTGGAGCGGGGTGGTGTCGGACGGCGGGGGGCAGGGCCGTGACGGCCGGTCGGTTCGCCGGCCAACCGCCCCGCCCGGCGCCCCAGCGTAGACGCATTTCGGGCGGCTCCGGCGGGCCATCCCCTTTGGTTCATCCCACAGTCAGCTGTCGTATTCCCTGGAGCCCTTGACAACTTTGCTGGCCACACAGGAAATTGACGCGCGTAGATGTTTCGGGAGTCGCAAACCTCCCGCAGACCTCCTGCCGCAGTCCGTCCGTCCATCCCTGCCGTCTCCCTCATCCCACACCGGAGTTCCCGCTCATGCGCTCCTCGCATCCCCGTTCCGCCGCCGTCGCGGCCCTCGTCGCCACCGCACTGGCCACCGGCCTGCTGGCGGGTTCCGCCGGCGCGGCCGAAGGCTCCGCGGCCGACGGTCCGGTACGCATTCACGACATCCAGGGCACCACCCGGATATCCCCCCTCGCCGGCAAGCAGGTCACCGACGTCGAGGGCATCGTGACGGGCGTGCGGACGTACGGTTCGCGCGGCTTCTGGATCCAGGACCCGGACACCGACGACAACGAGGCCACCAGCGAAGGCGTGTTCGTCTTCACCAGTTCGGTCCCGACCGTCGCCGTGGGCGACGCGGTCAAGGTCTCCGGCCTGGTCGGCGAGTACGTCCCCGGCGGCACCGGCTCCGGCAACCAGTCGGTGACCCAGATATCCAAGCCGGTCGTGACGGTCGTCTCCGCGGGCAACGCACTGCCCGAGGCCACCGCGATCAACGAGTACTCGGTGCCCGCCGAGTACGCCCCGGCCGGCGACCCGGCCGCCGCCGGCAGCATCAACGGCCTGGCCCTGGAGCCCTCGCGCTACGCCCTGGACTTCTACGAGTCCCTCGAGGGCATGAACGTCAAGATCGGCACCTCGCGCGTGGTCGGCGCCACCGACCCGTACTCCGAGCTGTGGGTCAGCGTGAAGGGCTGGGAGAACCCCACCAAGCGCGGCGGCACGCTCTACGGCTCCTACGAGTCCCAGAACACCGGCCGCCTCCAGATCCAGCAGCTCGCGCCCCTCGCCCAGCAGCCCTTCCCGGTGGCCAACGTCGGCGACAAGCTGACGGGCACGACCGAGGGCCCGCTGGACTTCAACCAGTTCGGCGGCTACACCCTGGTGGCGCGCACCCTCGGCACCGTCAAGGCCGGCACCCTCGCCCCCGAGAAGACCAAGGCGCAGGCCGACAACGAGCTCGCGGTGGCCACGTACAACGTCGAGAACCTCGACCCGACCGACCCGCAGGAGAAGTTCGACGCCCTCGCCAAGGCGGTCGTCGAGAACCTGGCCTCCCCCGACATCCTCGCCCTGGAGGAGATCCAGGACGACAACGGCGCCAAGAACGACGGCACCGTCTCCGCCGAGCAGACGCTGACGAAGTTCACGGCGGCGATCACGGCGGCGGGCGGCCCGGCCTACCAGTGGCGGACCGTCAACCCGGAGGACAAGAAGGACGGCGGCGAGCCCGGCGGCAACATCCGCCAGGTGTTCCTCTTCAACCCGGCGCGGGTCTCCTTCACCGAGCGCGCCCCGGGTGACGCGGTGACGGCGACCGGCGTGGTCAAGGAGAACGGCAAGGCCGCCCTGACCCACTCCCCCGGCCGCATCGACCCGGCGAACCCGGCGTGGGCCGACAGCCGCAAGCCCCTGGCGGGCGAGTTCGTCTTCCGCGGCAAGACCGTCTTCGCGATCGCCAACCACTTCGGCTCCAAGGGCGGCGACGAGGGCCTGACCTCGCACCACCAGCCGCCGGTGCGCTCCTCGGAGGCCAAGCGACTGCTCCAGGCGCAGGCCGTGAACGGCTTCGTCAAGGAGATCCTCGCGGCGGACAAGAACGCCAACGTCCTGGTCCTCGGCGACATCAACGACTTCGAGTTCTCTGCGACGACGGACGCGCTGGCCGACGGCGGGGCGCTGTACCCGGCCATCAAGTCGCTGCCCAAGTCGGAGCGCTACTCGTACGTCTTCCAGGGCAACGCCCAGGTGCTGGACCAGATCCTGACCAGCCCGGCGATCAAGAAGTTCACGTACGACAGCGTGCACATCAACGCGGAGTTCGCGGCCCAGAACAGCGACCACGACCCGCAGGTGCTGCGCTTCAAGCCGTAGCCCCCACGACCGCAGAGGGCCCGGACGCCGTCCCGTCCGGGCCTTCTGCCACCCTCCGGGCATGATCTTCCGTACCGCCACGCGCGCCGGGGGAAGAAGCGGGCGGCGGAGCGGGCCCGCGAGCGGGGCTGTGGCCTGGTGCCGCTGCCGCTGCCGTTGCCGTTGCCGTTGCCGTTGCCGTTGCCGGACAAGTAGGGGACTTTCGACCCTGGCGTGACGCTCGACACATCTCTACCGAATCGGGCGCGGGTGGTGTTGAGTGTCCACACGCCCGATCTTGTACCGCCTTGTACCCCGCATCCCCGGAGGACCGCGTGTTCCCCTCCATCACCCTCGCCCAGGAAATCGGCCTCGCCGTCCTGTTCGTGGCCGCCCTCGTCTGGGTGGCCGGCCTCGGCCACATGCTGTGGGACAGCCGCTTCCACCACCCTGAGCCGGCCGCCTTCGAGGGCCTCCCGGTGATCCCGGCCCAGCGCAGCTCGGCCTCGCACCCGCTGGAGTCGGTGGAGCTGACCGAGGCGGAGCAGCAGGCCTTCGCGGGCCTGATCCGCACCCTTCCGCCGCGCTGAGCCCGACCGCGAGCCCGACCGCGAGCCCGACCGCACGAAGACGCCCTCCACCCCCCGGCCGGGGGGTGGAGGGCGTCTTCGCGTACCGGCCCGGTGCGGGTCAGTTGTGGCTGAACTGTCGTATCCGCAGGTCAGCGGGCTAGTCCGCACCCTGGGCCGTACCGGGGCCGTCATTCGCGGCATCGTCGCCCTTGAACACCCGATCCACCGCGGCTCGCGTACGGGTTTCGCTCGTCGGCATCAGGTGCGTATACGTGCGAAGCGTGAAGCTCGGATCATGGTGCCCGAGGTACTCGCTCAAGGCCTTGATGCTCTCTCCCGCGTCCAGGAGCACCGAGGCATAGAAGTGCCTCAGGGCGTGCATCCCGTTCTCTCGCCCAGGAGTCACGTCGGCGAGCCGAAGCGCCGGCCGCCATACCCGCTCGTTGAAGTGCATCCGGTGCGGCGGCTTGCTACGTGCGTCGAAGAAGAGCAACGAAGCGGTGACCGGCGGCCCGTCCGGCGTCTTCCAGGGCAGGGTGATCTCGACAGGCGGCCGCTTGGTGATGTGCGCGGCGAGCGCGAAGGCAACTGTCTCGGGCAACGGCACGTGCCGTTCCTTGCCTCCCTTCGGAGGAGCGAAGACCATTCGCGTGCCCTGGATCAGCTTGACCTGCCGGACCACACGGACCAGGCCGCCGAGGAAGTCGATGTCCTCCACGGCCAGTCCGAAGATCTCCCCCTGCCTTAGCCCGCAGCCAGCGCCGAGCGCCACCATCTCCTGATAGATCTCGGGCAGCGCTTCGTGCACCGCCATGACCCGGGCCGTGGTCCAGGGCGTCACCTTGCGGGGGTCCAGCCGCGGGGCCCGTACCGATCGAGCCCGGCATGGATTCTCGGCGATGATCCGGTCTTCGACGGCCGCAGTGAAGACGGCAGAGACATTCGCGAAGATGGACCTCCGGTAGGAAGCCGCCCGCCCGCTGGCCTCCAGCTCCCGCATCCAGATCCGGAGGTGGGACGGTCGGAAGGACGCCATCGGGCGATCCCCCAGGTACGGAAGCGCGTGCACCCGGAGCCGGATCTCCACGCTCTCCCGGGTCACCGGGTCCGTGGTCAGCGCGGCCATCCAGCCCTTTACGTACTGGGCGAAGGTGACGGTGCCAGCCGCCGGGTCGATGTACCGCCCCTGCGACATGTCCGCCTCGATGTTGGCGAGCCAGGCTTCAGCCTTGCGCTTCTGCCGATCGGGGAAGGACTGGCTCTTCTCGGAGCCGTCAGGACCGACGTACCGAGCCCTGTAGCGCAGCCCGACGCCGAAGCGGTCGGTCTTGACCTTGACCGGCTTGCCGTCCGGCCCCTGCTCGGTCTTGTACCAGCGGTCTTGAACGTGCCCAGCCATCAGGCGGCCCTTTCCATGAGGGAGTGAACCCAGACGCGCACGTCTTCGGGGTCGTAGCGGACATGACGACCGACACGGAAGCCGCGCGGCCCGGTGCCCTTGCGACGCCACTGGTAGACGGTTTCAAGCGGGACACCGAGAAGGTCGGCGAGGTCCACCGGCGTCAGGTACCGGGCGGGGAGCGAGCGCTTCACGCGAAGACCTCCGTCTCATCTCGTGCGGCAATCTCGGCGAGGGCTTCACGCGCTGTCTCCCGGCCGACCTTGAGGTCTCGGGCGATGCTGGCGGCGAGCCAAGATTCGCCGGGGGTGTGTCCGTGTCCGGCGTAGGTCCAGTGGGCGAGGACCAACGTGGAGCCCTCCGAGGCGTCGTCGGGGTCGGGCAGGCCACGTTCCCGGCGTTCTTGTGCGGCGCGGTAGTCGGCGCGGGTCTGGCGCAGAGCGCCCAGGGTGGTGGAGTAGGCGCGGGACTTGGTGGAGAAGTGACCCCGGAAGCCGAGCATGTGCGACCAGTGCGCGAGCAGCCGGTCCGGATACGCGGCGTCCAAGACCCAGCAGGCTTCGATCAGGCGCCGGGTGTGCGCGGGGAGCTGAAGCTTGTCCAACTCGGCGAGTTCGCCGATCCGGCGGTCTGCGGTGCCGGTGGTCTCGGCGGCTTTGGTCGCGTACTTCGCGACGTACGAGGCCACGGCCGATTCCGTCAGGTCCTCGTGCCCGAGTCCGCCGATGGGCTGGACATCGAGTTGCGCGCCCCAGGCGAGGGTTCGGGCGGGGAAGTCTCCGCCGGCCGGGACGCTCACGGCGACTCGAGCGGCGGCGGCCCGGATCGCATCATCCAGCAGCGCGACCGAAGCCCAGGCGGGCGGAGGAGTGTCGGGCCCGTCTGGTCCGTCGAGGCGTACGACGGTGTGGAAGTGGACGGCTCCGCGCTTCTGGAACTCGGCGACCTTCCCGAAGGAGACCCGGCAGCAGTCGGCCAAAGCCCGCTGGGAGAGTCCGGCGCGGGCGGCGATCTCGCGGCGCAGGTAGATGGTGAAGCGCTGCCAGAGCTGTCCGGCGTAGTTGTTCCAGAGCACCGCGCCCGCGTAGTCGTACCGCGCCGGATCCAGCGCCGTGCCCAGGAGCGGGTCTGTGTCGTCGTGGGCGGTGCCGCAGCGGCAGCGGCCGGAAGACGGGCGGTTGTGGACCGGGCCGAACGAGGGGGCGGTAAGGGTGGCGAACACCCGGGGGTGCTCGCGGACCGTAGTGGGCACGTCCTTGGATTCGTCGCCTGTGATCCCGGCGCGGATCAGGTGGTAGGTGTCACCCGCGTACGTCCAGGCGCAGGAGGGGCAGCGTGAGGCCCGCCGGTTGCCGCACGCGATCCGTAACCGGCCGCCAGGCTCCGAGGCGGTCGAGTACGAGTAGAGGACGTCCCCCGTGTGGCGGTCCCGGGTGACGGTGGAGCCGGAGAGGTGGATCGGGTCCGAGCAGCCGCCCGTGCGGCGGATTTGGTCCCGCCAGCGATCGAAGCCGGGATCGGCTGCGACCCGCAAGAGGTCGGCGAGGGTGAGCGGGTCGGTGCCGACGGCCGCCGCCACATCAGCGACAGCGGCCGGAGCGACAGGGAAGCGGGTCACGCGGCTACCGCCACGAGCGGGGTGGTCTCGTAGATCGGCCGGTCTGCGCGCTCCAGGGCAGCGGCGCTGACTTCCCTGACGTGCCCGATCGTGACCATGGATGCCGTGCGCTGAGCCAGGTCGAACCGCCTCTGGACGGGGAAGCGGGCGACGTGAGCGGCCGTGTGACGCGGCCTTGCCTTGTCCTCCACCCACAGCCGCATGTAGCCGCTGGCGCAAGCAGCCGACCGGTACAGCTCTTCCAGTCCCAGGCGAGCAGCGCCCTGGACGATCCAGTCACACAGCTCCTCGTCATCGGTCCTGCGGTACCGGTACGAGGTGGGCATGTCCGAGGCGTAGAGGGCCACGGCGCGCTCCATGTTCGACAAGTCGCAGACCGAGACACGGGTGGGCTGCACAGCCTTGAGCGATGCGGGCATGATGGAAGCTCCCTTCGAGGGACGGGAGCGGCGGACTGCTTGGCGGTAGGGCGCCGCTCCCAGCGAGACATCTCTAACTTCTCTTGTGTTACCTAGATTAGTAGAGATGGCGAAGAGCACAAGCCCTTGAGGCAGACTTCTTTAGATCACTTAGATAACCTGGGTTTGTGACCGTGAGCCCAGATGATCCCCGCAGCGCCTACGCGCAGGTAGCCGACGACCTCCGACGGCAGATCGCGAGCGGAGCGCTGACGGCCGGCCAGCGGCTCGACGGAAACGCCAAGCTGGCCGAGCGGTACGGCGTTGCAGCCATGACCGTTCGGCACGCGTTGGACATCCTTCGGGATGAAGGCTTGATTGTGAGCCAGCAGGGGCGCGGGACCTTTGTCGCCAGCGACCCACCCGCGGGCGAGGTGGAGCAGGCTCCGACCCTGGCCAACGAACTGGCCGAGATCAAAGCCGCGTTGGAGCTGATTAACTCGCGGCTCGACCGCCTCGAAGGGCACGTGGCCGATCTTCCGTGACCGCAGCGGACAGCCGGTCCACTCGCTGCGCGGCCTCGGATAACTTCTTCCGGATCTCGTGCAGCTCCACGAGTAATCGCGCTTTGTCTGCCACCCTCACGGCGACGGCCCCCTCTCCGTCCGGCCTGATCAGCTGAGCTTCATGTGTCCGGCCAAGCGCCGGATCTCCTCCGTGCGTGAGTTCCTGTTGGCGGACCGCAGGTCGTCCACCAGGTTCCGGGCGACGGGGCGGTTGCGTACGTGTTGCGGAGCAACTGCGTCAGCCCGGAGGATTGACTCCGCCGCAGCCTCAGCCTTGCCGTTCATCATCTGACCGGCCGCCGTGCAGACCCAGAAGTGGGACTTCCGCTCGCCCGACGCGATGCGCATGACGTCTACCAGCTCGGAGCGAGACACCACGTCACGCGGGTGCCCCAGTTCCAAGCTGACTTCCACGCTGTGGATCTCCGCATTGACCGCGTTGAACTGGGTCTGGAACACGTTGCCGTCGGCAGGAAGGCCGGCCGCGATCCGGCGCGCTTCGGCAAGGTGGGACTCCGCCTCGGAGCGGTCCCAAAGACGCGACCAAGCCACGGCCGCGCGGAGGTGCATGGCGCCCCACAAGGAGCGGAGGCTTTCGTCAGCTGTCGAGAGGTCCGGTTCGAGGTCGTCCAGAGCGCGGAGCGCCATGTCCCGCGCTGAGGCTACTTCGCCTTCGTAGAGCCAGACGCCGCAGAGGTCCCAGCGGGCAGCGGCCTGAAGTGCGGGCGACTCGGCGCGCTCAGCCGCGACCAGCTCGCGTTGGACCGCGCTCCAGCCAAGGTCATGATGACCGAGCAGGTTCGAGGAGACGCGGGCCATGTGGCTGGCTCGGAGCATGAGCGACTCGGCGCGGCGGAGATCATCGCCGTCGGCGACGTCGCAAGCGACGATGAGGTCCCGAAGGATCTGCGGGAGGACATCACCGAGGGCCGTGAACCTGGCGTCCTGGCGGAGTCGCTCGGCGGCTTCCACCCGCGCCGAGACATCCTCGAGTGACGGGGGCTCGATACCACCGAGGAGGAGTGCACCGCCGGGCATCGTCGCCTGCTGGAGTGCGAGGCGTAGGCCGGGAATCGCGGCGTGACCCGAGTCGAGTTCTGAGGAGTCGTGGCGGTAGGGCTGCCCCGTCAGTTCGATGACCTCGACGTCGAGGGCTTCGGCAAGCTGGCCAAGAACGCTCATACGATCCAGCGGAAGCCGCCCGGTCTCCACCTTTGAGACCCAGCTGACCGAACGCTCTACTGCTGCTGCCAGCTGCGCTTGGTCCCAGCCAAGTCGGCGGCGTGCTCGCGCCACCCTTTGCCCTGTACTCAGTTCGGCCCCCACGATGGGCTCCCTTCGACTCTACGAAGGTACCCGTGCCCCCAGGACGGCACTGTCAGAAAAAGTGCCAGTGGTCGCACGAAGTGCCCTGGCCCGCAGGCCTGTTACAGGTTTCTCTACCTCATCAAGGCGGCTCGCTCCGCTCGCCGCGCGCGCTATCGGCTCCAGCGCCGGGCCCCGACGCTCCACGCCTTCGGCGCCCGCTCTGGGCCCGGCTCCGCCGGCGCGCGGCTGATCGAGCACACCAGATGCGGGACGGTAGCCGCGGGGACCGGGCCGGATCGGCTGCACGGCTTTTGCCGCGCCAGCTGGGCCGGGTATCGGATCGAGCGAACCTTCGCGGAGCCACCCGATGCCAGGCTCAGCTTGCCCGGCCCACCCCTCTTGGCGGCCTTGCGCCTCGGCCTCGCGATAACGGCACGGTCAGAACGATGCCTCCGGCGGGGGCGCTCCGGCTCCGGGATGGGCGGGGGCCGTCGAGCGGGTGCGGGTTGTTGGTGGTGAGAGGTGGTGGGGGCTCCCATCCCGTCTGCCGTCGACCCAGGCAAGCCGAGCAGACACGGGGCCTGGCGTCCAGGTCGTTCGTACAGTGGCGCGCTCCACCTGGACGCCAGGCCCCGCGCCCGCTCCACGTACGTGTGGGTCGACGGCAGACGGGATGGGAGCGAGGTTATCCGTTGCTGCGCAAAGCCCGGCCGTATGTTAGCCGTCACTCACGGATTGACCACGAAGGGGACTTTCAACATCACCCGACGGTCCCGATGAAACCGCACGCAACAAAGAGAGGCAATCCGTCCCGAATTCAGTGACTACCCACATCTCAACAAAACCGTCATCGTGTGGGATTCTACCGAGCCCATCATCCCTGATAATGCCCTCCGCCGTTAGCCGGGCGATAGAAGCGTCCAGAGCGCCAGAGAAACCGGGAAGTTCCTGGAGGATTTCAGGACGCCTCCAGCCTGGCCAGCGATCCTGAACGCCCCCCTCCGGCATCGTACGCGTCTCTCCTGCAAGGACTTCGAGCAACTTGACCTCGGGGGCTTCGATCCCCGCCAGGCCACGCACACGCAAACGCTCCGCGTCCACCGTCGCTTCGTCCCGTACCCCCCTACCCAGGCAGCGCCCCAGCGCTGTGATCTTCTCTTGGAGAGGAGTTTCCATCGCCGCCTTGACAGTTTCCGACATGAGGGCCAACAGTTCCGGACTAGTCTCGATCGAGTGAACGAGTCTATCCAGAGAGCGGTTTGCTTCTTCTACACCCGCTTCGAGCGCCTGCAGTGCTCGTTCCGAGCGGCGAGCTCGTTCGTTCTCAATCAGGCGCAGAATTGGCGCGTCAACGTATTCTTTCGCCGCCCCGATGGCCATGCCGAGGATGGGATTGTACGCACCCGCTGCTGCGGTGATTACGCCCGTGATCGCTTTGACCGCGGATTCATCTGATGGGCCAGACCTGGGCTGACGCGCTTCTCTGCTCACGTCCATAGGCTAGCCAGCAATTGGCCAGCCTGACCCCGGTATGCACCAAACTCCCGCCCCACCGCACCCTTCAGCCTCGTGGGCGCCCAGAGGTTGACTCACACAGAGCAGAACAATGCGAGCGCCCTCCCGGGCCGTCTCGGGGCCGTGGGAGGGCGCTCAGTGGTGACCAATGCTGACAACTGGCGACAGCTCAGCCGCTGGTCAGCGCGTTGGTCGGTTGCTCAGCCGCAGGTCAGGGCGACGGGGCGTCAGTTGTGGCTGTGCAGGACCTCGTTCAGGCCGCCCCAGGCCGCCTTGTACGGGCGGGCCTCGACGGCGCCGGTGACCGAGTTGCGGCGGAAGAGGATGTTGTTGGCGCCGGAGAGCTCCAGGGCCTTGACGATCTGGCCGTCCGGGAGGGTGACGCGGGTGCCCGCGGTCACGTAGAGGCCGGCCTCGACGACGCACTCGTCGCCGAGCGCGATGCCCACGCCCGCCTCGGCGCCGATCAAGGTGCGCTCGCCGATCGAGATGATCTGCTTGCCGCCGCCCGAGAGGGTGCCCATCGTGGAGGCGCCGCCGCCGATGTCGGAGCCGTCGCCGACCACGACGCCCGCGGAGATGCGGCCCTCGACCATGGAGGTGCCCAGGGTGCCGGCGTTGAAGTTGACGAAGCCCTCGTGCATGACGGTCGTGCCCTCGGCGAGGTGCGCGCCGAGGCGGACGCGGTCCGCGTCGGCGATGCGCACGCCCTTGGGGGCGACGTAGTCCGTCATCCGGGGGAACTTGTCGATCGAGGTGACCTGGAGGTGCAGGCCCTCGGCGCGCGCGTTGAGGCGGACGGTCTCGAGCTGGTCGACGGCGACCGGGCCCAGCGAGGTCCAGGCCACGTTGGCCAGCAGGCCGAAGACTCCGTCGAGGTTCTGGCCGTGCGGCTTGACCAGGCGGTGGCTGAGCAGGTGCAGGCGCAGGTACGCGTCGTGCGCGTCAAGCGGCTTGTCCTCCAGGGAGGAGATCACCGTACGGACGGCCACGACCTCGACGCCGCGGACCGCGTCCTGGCGGATCGCCTTCCCCGCCGCGGCGCCCAGCAGCTCCACGGCCTGGTCGGCGGTGAGGCGCTCGGTGCCGGCCGGGCCGGGCTCGGCGACCAGCTCGGGGGCGGGGAACCAGGTGTCGAGGACGGTGCCGTCAGCGGTGATGGTGGCAAGTCCGGCGGCGACGGCGCCGGTGGTACGCGTAGCAGTCATGCCAGAAACCTAACCGGCGACCGCCCGAGGGTGCGAACCGGTCTCATGTGCCGGTCTCACCGCGTGTCGGCCCGCGTGTCGGCCCGCCCGCCGGCCCGCCCACAGCACCGCCCCGCCCGCCCCCGCCGCGAGCACCGCGCACAGCGGCCACAGCAGACCCGGCGCGGCCGCGTACAGGGTCCCGCCGAGCGGCGCGGCGAGCACGACACCGCTGACGGAGACGCCCGCGTACAGGCTCTGGAACCGGCCGACGGCGTGCTCGGGCGACTCGTCCGCCACGAACGCGGTGGCCGTGGTCTTGTAGAGGATCTCCCCGAGGGTGAGGAGCACCATCATCGCGACGGCGGAGGCGACGCCCACGCCGAGCATCAGCACCGCGTAGCCGCCGCCCACCAGCACCAGCCCGGTGCCGACGAGGTGCAGCGGGGAGCGCCGGCGCAGGGCGAGGGCGGCGGGGATCTCCAGGAGCAGGATGACGCCGCCGTTGATCGCGATGAGGAATCCGTACGCGCGGGTGTCCAGGCCGTGGTCGGCGAGGGAGACGGGGAAGGTCGTGTAGTGCTGCCGGTAGACGACGTCGGCGACGGCGATCGCGCCGAGCAGGACGAGTACGGCGGGCCGCGCGCGCAGCTCCCGCCACAGCCCTCCGCGGCCCAGACCCCCGTCCGGGGCCGCGGAGGGGGCTGTGGCCGCCCCGGCGGGGACGACGCGGGCGGTCCAGAGGGCGAGGAAGAGCGTGCCGAGGCCCTCCGCGACGAAGAGCCAGTCGTACGAGAACCCGGTGGCGACCAGGGCTCCGAGCGGAGTGCCCAGCGTGAAGCCCCCGTTGGACAGGCAGCGGGTGACGGCGAAGGCCTGGCGCCGGGATCCGTCGGGCACGGTGACGGCGACCAGCGCGGAGTTGGCGGCCCGGACCACGCCCGAGGCGTACTGGGCGGCCGGCAGGGCCGCGTACAGCAGTGCGGTGGACAGCGCCGGGAGCGTCATGAGGACGAGTCCCCCCAGGGTGGACGCGGCGAGCAGCACCCGGCGGTGGCCGAAGCGGTCGCCGTACCAGCCTCCGGTGAAGTTCCCGGCGACCAGCCCGATTCCGCCGATGCCGACGACCAGTCCCGCCTGCGCGGCCCCGAGTCCGCGCGGACCGGTCAGCCAGACGAAGACGAAGACGAACGTGCAGCTGACGACGGCGTTGACGAAGACGCCCGCGGCCAGCAGCCACACAGTCCTCGGCACCTCTGTGAACCCTTGCAGCACACCCGTGTCCCCCGCCCGCGACCTAAGTTCCCTTTGGGAACGGACTATGTCAGCATGACAGCCTTGGGTCAACGGACAAAGGAGTGCCCATGGCCCAGCGCACACACCTCGGCGACGCGGACTGCTCCATCGCCCAGGCCCTCGACGTGGTGGGCGACTGGTGGACGCTGCTGATCGTGCGCGACACCGCGCGCGGCCTGCACCGCTTCGACGAGCTCCAGCGCGAGCTGGGGATGTCCCGCAAGGTGCTGGCCGAGCGGCTGAAGCTGCTGGTCGAGGCCGGGGTGCTGACCCGCGAGCCGTATCAGGAACGCCCGGTACGGCACGAGTACCGGCTGACCCCGCGCGGACGGGGGCTGCTGCCGGTGCTGGTGGCCCTCCAGGACTGGGGGGACAGCTGGATCCTGGGAGAGGGAGAGATGACGGCGACGACCGCCGAGGCCTCACGGGAGGCGGCACGGGTCCACGCGCTGCGCGGCACCCGGCTGCCGGAGCTGCTGCTGCCGGACCGTTTCGGCGAGCTGCGCGACCCGGTGGCGGACACCGCGTCCACGGTCCTGTACTGCTTCCCGGGCGCGTACGCCCGCGCCGAGTCCTATCCGCCCGGCTGGGCCGGGATTCCGGGCGCCAAGGGCTGTACGTTCGAGTCGTGCACCTACCGCGACCAGCTCGCGGAGTTCACCGCGGCGGGCGCCACCGTGCACGGGGTGTCGACCCAGCGCCCGGACGAGCAGCGGGAGTTCGCGGAGCAGGAGCGGCTGCGCTTCCCGCTCCTCTCGGACGCGGAGCTCGCCCTGACGGCGGCGCTGCGGCTGCCGACGTTCCGCGCGGCGGGCGTGACCCGGCTCAAGCGGCTGACCCTGGTCCTCGACCGGGACCGCACGGTGCGCGAGGTGTTCTACCCCGTCCAGGACATCGAGGCGAGCGTCCGGGCGGCCCTGACCGCCGTCCGCTCCGTCCGCTCCGCCGGGTCCGCCCGGGCGGCCGGGTCCGCCGGGTCCGCCGGGTCCGCCGGCTAGGCCGACGAGGCGGGCCGCAGCACCCGGCCCAGGATCTCGCGCGCGTACGGTTCGTCGTACTCCGCGTCCGTCAGCAGGACCTGGAGGCTCATGCCGTCCATCACCGCGACCAGCGCGCGGGCGGTCGCCGGATCCGTGCGCGGGGTCAGGGCCGCCGCCACGGCCTCGCACCACTCGGCCGCCACCGCCCGCAGCGCCGGGCGCCGCAGGGCCGCGAGGTAGAGCTCGTACTCCAGCTCCACCCGCGCCCGGTCCACCGCCAGGAACTCCCCCAGCAGACGGGCCAGCGCCCCCTCGAGGTCCGCCTCCGGATCGGCCAGGGCGGGCGAGTCCGCCACCGCCCGCGCGAAGCCCTCGTTGGCCTGCCGCAGGGCCGCGACCAGCAGGTCGTCCAGGGTCTTGAAGTGGTAGGTGGTCGACCCGAGCGGTACGTCGGCTTCCGCGGCCGCGCTGCGGTGGCTCAGGCCCGCGATGCCCTTGGCTCCTACCACCCGGATCGCCGCGTCGATGATCCGCTGCCGCCGCTCGGGGTCGTACCTGCGCACGCCGGGGGCCATCAGTGCGCGCCGCCGAGATTGAGCAGCACCACGCCGGCGATCACCAGCGCGATCCCGGCGATCTTCGCGGCGGTGGCCGCCTCGCCCAGGAACACCATCCCAATGGCGGCGATCGCGGCGGTCCCCACCCCGGCCCAAATCGCGTACGCCGTGCCCACCGACATCGACTTCAGCGTCTGCGCGAGCAGGGTGAAGGCGATGACGTAGCCCAGCAGCGTGCCCAGCGAGGGCCACAGCTTGGTGAAGCCGTCGCTGTACTTCATGGCGGTGGTTCCGGCGACCTCGGCGGCGATGGCCGCCGCAAGCAGTACGTAGGGCATGTGTACAAGGGTACACATCGATGCGTACGACCGTACACATGCGCCAGCCGCGTGCATCGCCCGGGACTCCTGCGACCCGCGGCGCTACCCTGTCCGCCTCCGGCGACAGGGGGGCTCGCATGGCGCAGCACTGGACCCACGGGGGCGGCGGCTGGCTGCCCCCTCGCTCGCCGCGGCCCGGCGTGGTTCCCCTGCGCCCACTGGGGCGGCGGGACCTCCTCGGCGGGGTGCTCACCACCCTGGGCCGGTACGGCGCCCGGCTGCTCGGTGCCCTGCTCCTGGGGCTGCTGGGCGGGCTGCTGCCGGTGGCCGCCGCGGCCGGGGCGGCCACCCTGGCCTCCGTGACCCGCACCGGCGGGAGCCGGGTGTTCGTCCACACCCTCGTCCCCGCCGCCGTGCTGTTCCTGCTCTTCGCCGGCGCGCTGGCGACCGCCCTGGTCGCGGCGCTGCTCCGGCCCGCCCTGCTCGGGCGGCCGGTGACCGTGCCCGGGCTGCTGCGGGCCGCCGTACCGCGGATCCCGGCGGTGCTGGGCGCCCGGCTGCTGGCCCTGGTGGCCGCCGCCGGGCCGGGTGCGGCCGCGCTCGCCGCGGGCCTGCCGCCGCTCGCGCTGCTCCCCCTCGCCCCGGTCGCCCTCTGGCTGGGCGTCGTGTTCGCCCTGGCTCCCACGGCCGCCGGGTACGAGGGGCTCGGCCCGGTGGCGGCGCTGCGCCGCTCGGCCGCGCTGGTGCGCGGTGCCTGGTGGCGGACGCTGGCCGTCACGGCGCCGGCCGGGGTCCTCGCGCCGTTGGCCGCGTACGCCCTGTACGCGGGGTTCGGCCTGCCGGGCGCGCTGCTCGCCCCGGTCCTGCTGCTGCCCGTGCCCCGGCTGGCCACCGGCCTGCTGTACGCGGACCGGCGGCTGCGCCGCGAGCACCGCGCCGAGCCCTTCGCGACGCGGACCGAGGTCAGCCGAGGGTGAACCAGGCCGCCCGCGCCTTCTCGCGCGGGCAGCGCCGGGCAACACGGAGGGCCCCCGGCACGACCGTGCCGGGGGCCCTCACACGCGGGCGATCAGACGTTGAAGCCGAGCGCGCGCAGCTGCTCCCGGCCGTCGTCCGTGATCTTGTCCGGGCCCCACGGGGGCATCCAGACCCAGTTGATGCGCAGTTCGTTGACGATGCCGTCCGTCGCCGACTTCGCCTGGTCCTCGATGACGTCCGTCAGCGGGCAGGCCGCCGAGGTCAGCGTCATGTCGAGGGTGGCGATGTTCGCGTCGTCGACGTGGATGCCGTAGATCAGGCCCAGGTTGACGACGTCGATGCCCAGCTCGGGGTCGACCACGTCGTAGAGGGCCTCGCGGACCTCTTCCTCGGTGGCCGGCTTGGTCGACGCCTCGGGCGTCGCGTTCTCGGTCATGCCGTCTTCCTCTCCGCGTCGCCCAGTGCCTGGGCCGTCGCGTCCTTCCAGGCCATCCAGCTCAGCAGAGCACATTTCACACGCGCCGGATACTTGGAGACGCCGACGAACGCGACCGCGTCCTCCAGCACCTCTTCCATCTCCTCGGTCGGCTCCAGCTTGCCCTTGGACTGCATCAGCTCCAGGAACACGCCCTGGATCTTCTGCGCCTCGGCCAGCTGCTTGCCGACGAGCAGCTCGTTCAGTACGGACGCGCTGGCCTGGCTGATGGAGCAGCCCTGGCCCTCGTACGAGACGTCGGTGAGCGTCTCGCCGTCGTACTTCACGCGCAGCGTGATCTCGTCCCCGCACGTCGGGTTGACGTGGTGCACCTCGGCATCGCCGTCGCGCAGGCCACGCCCGTGCGGGTGCTTGTAGTGGTCCAGGATCAGTTCCTGGTACATCGAATCCAGCTTCACAGCGTCCTCGTCCTCGTCGCCCTGGCTCAGCCGAAGAAGTTCCGTACGTGCTCCAGCCCGTCGATCAGCGCGTCGACGTCGGCCGGAGAGGAGTACAGATAGAAAGACGCCCGGGTGGTCGCAGGAATTCCGTACCGCAGGCAGACCGGGCGCGCGCAGTGGTGTCCCACGCGGACCGCGATGCCCTGCTCGTCCAGCACCTGGCCGACGTCGTGCGGGTGGATGTCGCCGAGCACGAAGGAGATCGCCGCTCCGCGGTCCTCGGCCGTGGTGGGGCCGATGATCCGCAGGTCGGGCACCTCGGCGAGGCGCTTGATCGCATACTCGGTGATCACGTGCTCGTGCGCGGCGATCTTGTCCATGCCGATCGCGGTCAGGTAGTCCACGGCCGCACCGAGGCCGACGGCCTGGGCGATCGGGGGCGTACCCGCCTCGAACTTGTGCGGCGCCGGGGCGTACGTCGAGGCGTGCATCGACACGGTCTCGATCATCTCGCCGCCACCGAGGAACGGAGGCAGGTCCTCCAGCAGCTCCTGGCGGCCCCAGAGGACGCCGATGCCGGTCGGGCCGCACATCTTGTGTCCGGTGAAGGCCACGAAGTCGGCGCCGAGCTCCTGGACGTCCAGCGGCATGTGCGGAGCGGCCTGGGAGGCGTCGATCAGCACCAGCGCGCCGACGTCCTGGGCGCGCCGGACGATCGCCTCGACCGGGTTGACCGTGCCCATGATGTTGGAGACCAGCGTGAAGGAGACGATCTTCGTCTTCTCCGTGATGACCTCTTCGATGTTGGACAGGTCGAGCCGGCCGTCGTCGGTGAGGCCGAACCACTTCAGCTTCGCACCGGTGCGCTGCGAGAGCAGCTGCCACGGCACGATGTTGGAGTGGTGCTCCATCTCCGTGATGGCGATCTCGGTGTCGCGGTCGACCCGGTAGGGCTCGTCCGCCCAGCCGAGCATGTTCGCGACCAGGTTGAGCGACTCCGAGGCGTTCTTGGTGAAGATCACCTCGTCGCGGCTCGGGGCGTTGATGAAGGTGGCGACCTTGTCGCGGGCACCCTCGTACAGCGCCGTGGCCTCCTCGGCGAGCACGTGCACGCCGCGGTGGACGTTGGCGTTGTGCTGCTCGTAGTACTCGTTCAGCGCGTCGAGCACCTGGCGCGGCTTCTGCGAAGTCGCCGCGTTGTCCAGGTAAACGATCTTCTTCCCGTCGTGGACCACACGATCCAGCAGGGGGAAGTCCTTGCGGATCGCCTCGCCAAGCAGATGAGACCCGGTGAGGAGGCCAGGCAGCTGTGTCACGCGGTCGCGCCACCCTTCACGTACTTGTCGTAGCCCTCGGCCTCCAGCTGGTCGGCGAGCTCGGCGCCGCCCGACTCGGCGATGCGGCCGTTCGCGAACACGTGCACGAAGTCGGGCTTGATGTAGCGCAGGATGCGCGTGTAGTGCGTGATCAGCAGGGTGCCGACCTCGCCGCCCTCGCGGACGCGGTTGACGCCCTCGGAGACGACGCGCAGGGCGTCGACGTCGAGGCCGGAGTCGGTCTCGTCGAGGATCGCGATCTTCGGCTTGAGGAGCTCCAGCTGGAGGATCTCGTGGCGCTTCTTCTCACCGCCGGAGAAGCCCTCGTTGACGTTGCGCTCGGCGAAGGCCGGGTCCATCTGGAGCTGCTCCATCGCGGACTTGACCTCCTTCACCCAGGTACGCAGCTTGGGGGCCTCGCCGCGGATGGCGGTGGCGGAGGTGCGCAGGAAGTTGGAGACCGAGACGCCGGGGACCTCGACCGGGTACTGCATGGCGAGGAAGACGCCGGCGCGGGCGCGCTCGTCGACGGACATCTCCAGGACGTCCTCGCCGTCGAGGGTCACGGTGCCGCCGGTGATGGTGTACTTCGGGTGACCGGCCAGCGAGTACGCCAGCGTGGACTTGCCGGAGCCGTTCGGACCCATGATGGCGTGCGTCTCACCCTGCTTGACGGTGAGGTCGACGCCCTTGAGGATCTCGCGGGCGCCGTTCTCGGCCTCGACGGAGACGTGCAGGTCGTGGATTTCAAGCGTTGCCATGGATACCTCAGGACTCCTGGGTGAGGGAGACGAGCACGTCGTCCCCTTCGATCTTGACGGGGTATACGGGTACGGGGCGCGTCGCGGGCAGACCGGAGGGCTTGCCGGTGCGCAGGTCGAAGGCCGACCCGTGCAGCCAGCACTCGATCATGCAGTCCTCGACCTCGCCCTCCGAGAGCGAGACGTTCGCGTGCGAGCAGATGTCGTTGATCGCGAACACCTCGCCCTCGGTGGAGACGATGGACACCGGCGTGCCGTCGAGTTCCACCCTCTTGGGGGTGTTCTCTTCCAGCTCGCTCAGCGTGCAGGCCTTGACGTAATTCATCAGACGGAACCCTGGAGCTCGGTCTCGATCTTGGAGAGCAGGCGCTCCTCGATGTCCGGGACACCGATCTGCTGGACGAGCTCGGCGAAGAAGCCGCGCACGACCAGGCGGCGGGCCTCGTCGGCCGGGATGCCGCGGGCCTGCAGGTAGAAGAGCTGCTCGTCGTCGAAGCGGCCGGTCGCGGAGGCGTGGCCGGCGCCGACGATCTCGCCGGTCTCGATCTCCAGATTCGGCACCGAGTCGACCCGCGCGCCGTCCGTGAGGACGAGGTTGCGGTTCATCTCGTAGGTGTCGGTGCCCTCGGCGGTCTTCTCGATGAGCACGTCACCGATCCAGACGGCGTGGGCGTCCTGGCCCTGCAGCGCGCCCTTGTAGACCACGTGCGACTTGCAGTGCGGGGCGCTGTGGTCGACCAGGAGGCGGTGCTCCTGGTGCTGGCCGGCGTCCGTGAAGTACAGGCCGAGGAGCTCGGCCTCGCCGCCGGGGCCCGCGTAGGTCACGCGGGGGTGCAGGCGCACGAGGTCGCCGCCGAACGTGACGACGATCGACTTGAAGGTCGCGTCGCGGCCGACCAGCACGTTGTGCTGGGTGACGTGGACGGCGGTGTCGTCCCAGTCCTGCACCGACACGACGGTGAGCTTGGCGCCGTCGCCGACCAGGAAGTCGACGTTGGCGGCACGCACGCCGTCACCGGTGTGGTCGATGACGACGACGGCCTCGGCGAAGGCCTGCACGTCGAAGACGGTGTGGCCGAAGGTGGTGCCGCCCTCGCCGTGCAGCGAGACGCGCACCGGCTCGGTCAGGACGGCTTCCTTGGGCACGGTCACGACCGTGGCCTTGGCGAAGGACGAGAACGCCTGGGCGGCGATCCGGTCCACCGGGGTGCCGGCCTTGCCGATGCGCGCGTCGTCGCGCTCCACCGACTCGACGGTGACGCCCTCGGGCGCGTCGATCTGGGCCTTCATGGTGCCGTTGGCGACCGCGGTGCCGTCGTGCAGGCCCTTGAGGCGGGCGAGCGGGGTGAACCGCCACTCCTCCTCGCGGCCGTGGGGCACGGGAAAGTCCGCCACGTCGAAGGACGGGGGGGCACTCATCCGGGTGGCGACGGTGGACTCGGCGGCCACCGCGATCGCGCCGGCGGTGGTGGAGCCCGCCGATGGGGGTGCCCCCACTCGAGCGGAACCGAGAGTGGGGGAGTTCTGAGCCTCAGCCATGGCTGTCTTCGTGCTCTCTTCCTACGTCAAAGAATGTCTGCGGGACTCGGGCGGCCGGTACTAACCGACCGAGCCCTCCATCTGCAGCTCGATCAGCCGGTTCAGCTCCAGCGCGTACTCCATCGGCAGCTCGCGCGCGATCGGCTCGACGAAGCCGCGCACGATCATGGCCATGGCCTCGAACTCGGTCAGACCGCGGCTCATCAGGTAGAAGAGCTGGTCGTCGGAGACCTTGGAGACGGTCGCCTCGTGGCCCATGGACACGTCGTCCTCGCGGACGTCCACGTAGGGGTACGTGTCGGAGCGGGAGATCGTGTCGACCAGGAGCGCGTCGCACAGCACGTTGGACTTGGAGCCGTGCGCGCCTTCGCCGATCTCGACCAGGCCGCGGTAGGAGGTGCGCCCGCCGCCTCGCGCCACCGACTTGGAGACGATGTTGGAGGAGGTGTGCGGCGCCATGTGGACCATCTTGGAGCCGGCGTCCTGGTGCTGGCCCTCGCCCGCGAAGGCGATGGACAGGGTCTCGCCCTTGGCGTGCTCGCCCATCAGGTAGACGGCCGGGTACTTCATGGTGACCTTGGAGCCGATGTTGCCGTCGACCCACTCCATGGTCGCGCCCTCGTACGCCACGGCGCGCTTGGTGACCAGGTTGTAGACGTTGTTCGACCAGTTCTGGATCGTCGTGTAGCGGCAGCGGCCGCCCTTCTTCACGATGATCTCGACCACGGCGCTGTGCAGCGAGTCCGAGGAGTAGATCGGGGCGGTGCAGCCCTCGACGTAGTGGACGTAGGCGTCCTCGTCGACGATGATCAGCGTCCGCTCGAACTGGCCCATGTTCTCCGTGTTGATGCGGAAGTAGGCCTGGAGCGGGATGTCGACCTTGACGCCCTTGGGCACGTAGATGAACGAGCCGCCGGACCACACCGCGGTGTTCAGCGACGCGAACTTGTTGTCGCCGACCGGGATGACCGTGCCGAAGTACTCCTGGAAGAGCTCCGGGTGCTCCTTGAGCGCGGTGTCCGTGTCGAGGAAGATGACGCCCTGCTCCTCCAGGTCCTCGCGGATCTGGTGGTAGACGACCTCGGACTCGTACTGGGCCGCGACACCGGCGACGAGGCGCTGCTTCTCCGCCTCCGGGATGCCGAGCTTGTCGTACGTGTTCTTGATGTCCTCGGGCAGGTCCTCCCAGGAAGCGGCCTGCTTCTCGGTGGAACGCACGAAGTACTTGATGTTGTCGAAGTCGATGCCCGAGAGGTCGGAACCCCAGTTGGGCATGGGCTTGCGGTCGAACAGCTTGAGGCCCTTGAGGCGGAGGTTCAGCATCCACTCCGGCTCGGACTTCTTCGCCGAGATGTCGCGGACGACCTCCTCGGACAGACCCCGCTTGGCAGCGGCGCCGGCCGCGTCGGAGTCGGCCCAGCCGTATTCGTAGGTGCCCAGGCCATCGAGCTCAGGGTGAGCAGTCTCCGTGGTCATGCGGGGTTCCTCCCGGCCGTACTTGCAGATGCTGATGTGTCGGTCTGTGTGGCGCTCGCGCTGCGCGGAATGAACGTCGTGCACACTCCGTCGCCATGGGCGATCGTGGCGAGGCGCTGCACGTGCGTCCCGAGCAGGCGGGAGAAGACCTCGGTCTCCGCCTCGCAGAGCTGCGGGAACTGCTCGGCGACGTGTGCGACCGGGCAGTGGTGCTGGCAGAGCTGTTCACCGCTGTGCGGACCGGGAGCGCTCTTCGCCGTAGCAGCGTACCCGTCCGCGGTCAACGCCCTGGCAAGGGCCTCCGTGCGCCCCTCAGGGGCGGCGGCCTCGACGGCCTCCCGGTAGGTCTGCGCCTGCGCTTCCATCCGGGCCCTGGCGAAGGCGGCGACGGCCGCCTCCCCCTGTTCGCCACCGCCGACGGACTGCGCGATCCAGCGCAGGGCGTCCGCGGCGAGCGCGTCGTAGGACTGGTCGAAGGCGTCGCGGCCGCAGTCGGTGAGCGCGAAGACCTTGGCGGGCCGGCCCCGGGTGCGCGCGCCGTAGACGCGCTGCTCGCGGGATGCAACCACGTCGTCGGCAACGAGCGCGTCGAGGTGGCGGCGGACGGCGGCCTGGGTGAGGCCGAGGCGCTGGGCGAGGTCGGCCACGGTGGACGGACCGTGGTCCAGGATGGACCGCGCGACCCGGTTGCGGGTGGACCGCTCCCCGGTCGCGAGCTCCCCCTGGGGGGTCTCGATCTGCCGTTCGCCGTTTTTCACAACGCCATTGTTGCGTAATTAGTCGAGCGCCGACAAGCCGTGATGGAGGCCACCCCTGGTGGCCTCCATCACTAAGGGTCACCTTATCTATCGACGGAGAGTTATGCGGAGGGAAACGCTCCGCGTTCCCCCGGGGCGCCTCCGGTGCACCAGTACACGGCCCCCACCAGCAAACCTCCGCCGAGGACGGCGGCGGTGAGGGGTGAACATCAATTCCGGAAAAGATCACTGAACGACGCTGAGCCATCCAGGATCGCCAAGCCGAAAATGACCAGGTTCGCGGCGCGGAATTCGAATCCGACGGCCAAGAACGTCATGAACGAACGGGCCCGTCACCCCCGGACCCCGGGACCTGGGACCCCTCCCCCGGCTCCGTAGACTCACCCCCCATGAGCAACGACCCCGCCGTGGAGATCCGCGGACTGGTGAAAAGGTACGGCGCCAAGCGCGCGGTGGACGGCCTGGACCTCACCGTCCCCAAGGCCTCCGTCACCGCGGTCCTCGGTCCCAACGGCGCGGGCAAGACGACCACGGTGGAAGCCTGCGAGGGCTACCGCCGCCCCGACGCCGGAACCGTCCGCGTCCTCGGCCTCGACCCCGTCGCCCAGGCCGGGGCGCTGCGCCCGCGGATCGGCGTGATGCTCCAGTCCGGAGGCGTCTACTCCGGAGCCCGGGCCGTCGAGATGCTCCGCCACATGGCCAAGCTCTACGCCGACCCGCTCGAGGTCGGCCCCCTGGTGGAACGCCTCGGGCTCGGCAGCTGCGGCCGCACCGCCTACCGCCGGCTCTCGGGCGGCCAGCAGCAGCGCCTGGCCCTCGCCATGGCCGTGGTGGGCCGCCCCGAGCTGGTCTTCCTGGACGAGCCCACCGCCGGCCTGGACCCCCAGGCCCGCCGCGCGACCTGGGACCTCGTACGGGAGCTGCGCGCCGACGGGGTCACCGTCGTCCTCACCACCCACCACATGGACGAGGCCGAGCAGCTCGCCGACGAGGTCGCCGTCGTGGACGCGGGCCGGGTCATCGCCCACGGCAGCCCCGAGCTGCTGTGCCGGGGCGGCGCCGAGAACACCCTGCGCTTCACCGGCCGCCCCTCCCTGGACCTCGCCTCCCTGCTGAAGGCTCTGCCCGACGGCACCCGGGCCGCCGAGCTCACCCCCGGCGTCTACCGGGTCACCGGCGACGTCCACCCGCAGCTGCTCGCCACCGTCGCCTCCTGGTGCGCACAGCACGGCGTCATGCCGGACAGCCTCTCGGTGGAGCGGCACACCCTGGAGGACGTCTTCCTGGAGCTGACCGGTAAGGAGCTGCGCGGATGAGCGCCGGCACGTTCACCCCCAACCCCGGCGCGGCACCCGTCGCCCGCATGATCCTCGCGCAGACGGCACTGGAGACCCGGATGCTGCTGCGCAACGGGGAGCAGCTGCTGCTGACCGTGATCATCCCGGCGCTGCTGCTGACCCTCTTCTCCGCCGTGGACATCGTCGAGACGGGCTCCGAGAAGTCCGTGGACTTCCTCGCCCCCGGCATCCTGGCGCTCGCCGTCATGTCCACCGCCTTCACCGGCCAGGCCATCGCCACCGGCTTCGACCGCCGCTACGGGGTCCTCAAGCGGCTCGGGGCCTCCCCGCTCCCGCGCTGGGCCCTGATGGCCGCCAAGACCCTGTCCGTGCTGGTCACCGAGGTGCTCCAGATCGCCCTGCTGACGGCGATCGCCTTCGCGCTGGGCTGGTCCCCGCACGGGAACCCGCTGTCGGTGGCCGCGCTGGTCCTGCTCGGCACCGCCGCGTTCTCCGGGCTGGGCCTGCTGATGGCCGGCACCCTCAAGGCCGAGATGACCCTGGCCGCCGCCAACCTGGTGTTCCTGCTGCTGCTGGTCGGCGGCGGGGTGATCGTGCCGCTGGACAAGTTCCCGGACGCCGTCCAGTCGGTCCTGGGCCTGCTGCCCATCGCGGCCCTGTCCGACGGCCTGCGCGAGGTGCTCCAGCACGGCGCCGCGCTGCCGTGGGGCGACGCGGCCGTGCTGGCGGCCTGGGCCGTCGTGGGCCTGGGGGCCGCCGCACGGTGGTTCCGCTGGGAGTGAATCCCTTCCCCTCCCGTCGGCATTCCCGCGAGGATGGACGCCTCCACACATGAAGCCGGGGGGCGGACATGGTGCAGCGAGAGGCCGTTCTACGGCTGGACGAGCAGTGGGCGCGGGTGCGGTCGGGGGCGGCGCACGCGGAGCCGCGGGAGCGCGAGCGGCTGCTCGACGAGCTGATCGGGGCCCTGCGCACCCACCCGGACGACCCCGAGTGCGCCGCGCTGCTGGGCCTGCGCCTCTCCGACCGGGCCACGCTGCGCTTCGCCGAAGGGGACCGCGCCTCGGCCCTCGCACTGATCGAGGAGGGGCTGCGCAGCTCGGAGCGCGCGGCGCCGTACGCGCCCGAGTTCGCCCGCTGGTACGCCCGCGGGCTGATCAACCACGGGGTGTGGCTGGCCTGGCCGCTGAGCGACGGGCACCGGTTGCCGAGGCATCCGCTGGGCCCGGCCTCCGCGGAGGGGCCGTCCGCCATGGAGCGGGCGGCCGGGGAGCGCGCCCGTGATCTGACCCGGGCCGCGGTCGCGGTGTGGGCGGGCCTGGACCAGCGGGACCCGGTCAACCGCCGGGGCCTGGCCCAGGCGAAGGTGTTCCTCGGGGACCGCCTCGCGGAGCTGGGTTCCGCCGAGGACGCGGTGGCCTGGGCGGTGGACGCCGAGTCGGACTTCCGGCAGCTGCTGCTCGAGGACCACGGCTCGGAGGAGTCCGCGGAGGCCGAGGAAGCCCTGGACCACATCGGCCACCAGCTGGAACTGCGCCTGCGTTTCCTGTCCTTCGATTCCCTGGCGGGCCTGCGCGCGAAGGGGCTGCTGCCCGAACGGCTGCTGCCCCAGGCCGTGGTGGCCGCCCGCGTCCAGGGAGTGCCGCAGTCCCGGATCGCGGCCCGGCTGGGTCTGGACGCCGAACAGGTGCGCACGATGCTGGAGGTCACGCACTGGCTCGCGGTGTGGCGCGTAGAGGTGCGCGGTCCTGACGGACTGTGGAACGTACTCGCCCATCCCTGGCATAGCGCCACGGAAGTGAGGAACAGGACAGCCGAGGACATAGGGTCTGAATTAGTACGGGGGTTCGAGGCCTCCGCGGACCATCCCGGCGCCGGAGTCCCCTGGCGCATCCACGTGTGGTGGCACGAGGAGGGCGACCCGGCGGGCGCCAGGTTCCGCCTGGCCGTCGGCCTCGACGCACCACCGGCCACCCCCTCGTGAAACTTTGCACAAGGCTCCGCCTACGATAGGGGCCGTGTTGAACCCATTCGCCTTCATCGCCAGTCGCTGGACTCCGTCACCCCGGATCGTCCGGCGCGCCGCGCTCGCCGCGCTCGTCATGAGCGTGGCCATCGTCGTCACCGGCGGCGCTGTGCGGCTCACCGGCTCCGGACTCGGCTGCGACACCTGGCCCAAGTGCACGGACGACAGCCTGATCGCGACACAGGCGCAGGGCTTCCACGGCGCCATCGAATTCGGCAACCGGATGCTGACGTACGTGCTCTCCGGGGCCGTCGGCTGGTACATCCTCGCGGCCCGCTCGGCCAAGCCCTGGCGGCGTTCGCTGACCCGGCTCGGCTGGACCCAGTTCGTCATCGTGATGGCCAACGCCGTACTCGGCGGAATCACCGTCATGACGGGCCTCAACCCGTACAGCGTGGCCGGGCACTTCCTGCTCGCCACCTCGCTGATCGCGGTCACCACCATCAGCTGGCAGCGCACCGCCGAAGGCGACACCACCCCCCGGCCCCGCGTACCCGGCCCGGTCCGCAAGCTGTCGTGGGCCCTGATCGCGACGACCCTCGTGCTGATCGCGGCGGGCACCGTGGTCACCGGGTCCGGTCCGCACGCCGGCGACAGCAGCGAGATCCGGCGCATGCCCTTCGACTGGGCGGCCACCGCCCACGTGCACGCGATCGCCGCCTGGCTGGTGTGCGCGCTGGCCGTGGCGATGTGGCTGGTGCTGCGCGTGGTCGACGCCCCCACCGACACCCGGGCGCGCGCCCGCGACCTGCTGATCGTGCTCCTTGCGCAGGGCGGCATCGGCTACGTGCAGTTCTTCACCGAGCTGCCCGAGGTGCTCGTCGCCGCCCACATGCTCGGCTCCTGCCTGGTGTGGATCGCGGTGCTCCGGGTCGCGCTGAGCCTGCGCGAGCGGCCGGTGGCCCAGGCCGAGATCCCGGCCCAGGGCGACGCGCAGCTCTCCTCCGTCTGACCGGGGGGATTCACCCCCGCTCGTCCAGCCGGTAGACGCGGCGGGCATTGCCCGCCGCGACCATGGCGGCCACCCGGCCCGCGTCCTTCCAGGACCAGGCCCCGTCGGCGACCCAGCCGCCCAGCACCCGGCCCAGCGCCTCCCGGAACACCAGGGCGCCGACCGCGTGCAGCTCGGGCAGCTGCCGCCCGCCGCTGGAGAACAGCAGCTTCCCGAACGGTGCGAGCTCCATCAGCTCGGCCAGGACCGCCGCGGCCCGCGCCCCGGTCTGCCCGAGGGCCGCGCCGGCGTCCGCGTAGACATGCGGGAAGGCCGCGGCCAGGTGCGCCGTCTGCCGGTGGTACGGGTATCCGCCGAGCAGGACCAGCCGGGTGCCCAGGCCCGCGGTGGCCCGTACGAATCCGGTCAGCGGCGCCGGGTCCCCCGCTCCGGTGTGCAGCTGCAGCGGCAGCCCGGAGGCGACCGCGCTCCACACCAGGTGCCGCAGCAGTACGGGGTCGCGCAGGGCCGCGCCCCTGGTCCGCCGGTCCAGCCACCGCCCGGCAGCCCCGCGCACCTCGCCCGGATCGGGCGGCTCCGGCGCGCCGGCCAGGACGGACGGATGTCCGGCCGCCGCGCCGCAGGTGAAGGCCACGGCCCCGGTGGCGGCGTGGTGCACGGCCCCGGCGAGATTGGCCAGGAAGGCGGTCACCGTCCCGGAGGTGTCGGCGACCTGCTCGGCCAGCGGCTCCAGCCGGACCGCCTCGAAGGCCTCGGCGTCCCCCGCGAGGGCCAGCTCCTTGGGGCCGGTCAGGTCCCCGGCCACGCCGGTGTCGACCACGTAGGCGGCGACCCCGGAGCCCCGCAGCAGCAGCCGAGCGGACTCGGCCGCGCCCAGCTCGCGCCGGCGGGCCAGATAGCGGGCGGGGGCGGCGTACGGCTCCAGCCCGAGCAGCGGCGGGCACCAGCGGCGCACCGCGAAACCGGTCTGCGTGTCGAAGAAGGTGGTGCCCGCGGCGGGCGGGCCCGCCGCGGGCATCAGCTGGGCCTCGAAGGTGCCCAGGCCCAGCTCCGTACGGAGTACTCCGTGGCAGTACTGGTCCACCAGGGGCGGCGTTTCGATCATCCGGGCATCCCGTTGCGGACGTGAGGAAGGGGCTTCCACACGTCCTAACGGGTGAGCGGGGTACGAGGTGTTGCTCGCGCTGTTGACCGAGCGGCCACCTGGGGCCCCCGGACGAGGGAGCGTCAGGCCGCCGGGTTCGCGGGTCCGCCGAGCTGGATGCCGGCCATCCGCGTCCACTCGTACGGGCCGGTGCGCACGCGCGCCGCGAACTCCCCGTCGAACTCCTCGTGGAGGGTCAGTCCGGCCTTCTCGGCGGCCAGCTGCGCCACCGCGTAGGCCGGGGCCACCAGGTCGCCCCACTCGCCGTCCTTGCCGACGAGCACGATCCGGGTGCCGGCCTGGCCGATGTGGGCGAGGTGGCCCTCGGCGCCGCCGTGCTGCTTGGCGAACGCGCCGATCTGCTTGGCGAGCTTCGCCGCCGTACGGTCCTGCTTCTTGTCCGCGGTCGCTGCGGTGGTGTCTGCGGTGTCTGCCATGGACGGCATGCTACCGGTGAGTAATCAACGGAGGAAGGGATCCACGGCCACCGCCACGAACAGCAGCGATACGTAGGTGATCGACCAGTGGAACAGGCGCATCTCCTTGAGCTTCACGCCCGTCATCCCGGCCTTGGCCCGCGCGTGCAGCGCGTGCGCCTCCCACAGCCACCAGCCGCCCGAAACCAGCGCCACCGCCGTGTAGAACCATCCGGTGTACCCCAGCGGGGTGAGCAGGAGCGAGACCGCCACCATCACCCAGCTGTAGAGGACGATCTGACGGGCGACGACCCTGTTGCCCGCCACGACGGGGAGCATCGGCACGCCGACCCGCGCGTAGTCGTCCTTCACCTTCATCGACAGCGGCCAGTAGTGCGGCGGCGTCCAGAAGAAGATGACCAGGAAGAGGATGACCGCGGCCCAGGAGACCTCGTTCTTGACGGCCGACCAGCCGATGAGCACCGGCATGCAGCCCGCGATGCCGCCCCAGACGATGTTCTGGGCGGTGCGCCGCTTCAGCAGCATCGTGTAGACCACGACGTAGAAGAGGAGCGCGCCGAGCGCGAGGGCGGCCGACAGCCAGTTGACCAGCAGGCCGAAGAAGAGGGTGGAGACCACTGCGAGGGTGATGCCGAAGACCAGGCACTCGCGCGGGCTGACCATGCCGGTCACCAGCGGGCGCTGGGAGGTCCGGTCCATCAGCGCGTCGATGTCGCGGTCGATGTACATGTTCAGCGCGTTGGCGCCGCCCGCGGACAGGTAGCCGCCGAAGCAGGTGGCGAGGACCAGCCAGAGCGAGGGCACGCCCTGCTCGGCGAGGAACATGACCGGCACTGTGGTGATCAGCAGAAGTTCGATGATCCGCGGCTTGGTCAATGCCACGAAAGCCATGGCCCGGGCCCCGAACGGCCGGTGACCGGCGCTCGTCCCGAGCACCCCCGCTGGACGGGATTCGACGGCCGTCACGCACACCCCTGAGAGAGAAACCAGCAAGCACCACAAGGGCTTGCACGTACCACGCCACTGTAGACGTTGGTCATACGTCGCCCTGCGCGGGGGTCGCGTCGTGTTGGTCCGAACGGTGCCGACGATCCGGTGACGGCACGGTGACGGTGTGCGGACACTCGAATAGCTGCACGCCGTTGCGGGGGTAGGCTCGGAATCGCGCCGGTGCGACCGTCCGTCACCGGGAACAGACATGTGGAGAGGAGCCCTGACCCACGGTGAGCACCAAGCCGACCACCACAGAGCTCGAGTGGACCGAACTGGACCAGCGGGCCGTCGACACCGCCCGCGTTCTGGCCGCTGACGCGGTCCAGAAGGTCGGAAACGGCCACCCCGGTACGGCGATGAGCCTGGCCCCCGCCGCGTACACCCTCTTCCAGAAGGTGATGCGGCACGACCCGGCGGACCCCGAGTGGGTGGGCCGCGACCGCTTCGTGCTCTCCGCGGGGCACTCGTCCCTCACCCTGTACACGCAGCTGTACCTGGGCGGCTTCGGCCTGGAGCTGGACGACCTCAAGGCGTTCCGCACCTGGGGCTCCAAGACCCCGGGCCACCCGGAGTACGGCCACACGGCCGGCGTCGAGACCACCACCGGCCCGCTCGGCCAGGGCATCGCCAACGCGGTGGGCATGGCCATGGCCTCCCGCTACGAGCGCGGCCTGTTCGACCCGGAGGCCCCCCAGGGAGCCTCCCCGTTCGACCACATGATCTACGCGATCGCGGGCGACGGCTGCCTCCAGGAGGGCATCTCCCACGAGGCGTCCGCGCTGGCGGGCCACCAGAAGCTCGGCAACCTGGTGCTGCTGTGGGACGACAACCACATCTCCATCGAGGGTGACACCGAGGCGGCCGTCTCCGAGGACACCCTGAAGCGCTACGAGGCGTACGGCTGGCACGTCCAGCGCGTCGAGCAGCAGGAGAACGGCGACCTCGACCCGAAGGCGCTGTACAAGGCGCTGCTCGCCGCCAAGGCCGAGACCGGGCGCCCGTCCTTCATCGCGGCCCGCTCGATCATCGCCTGGCCCGCCCCGCACGCCCAGAACACCGAGGCCGCGCACGGCTCGGCGCTCGGCGACGACGAGGTCGCGGCCACCAAGCGCGTCCTCGGCTTCGACCCGGAGCAGTCCTTCGAGGTCTCCGACGAGGTCATCGCCCACACCCGCAAGGCGCTGGACCGCGGCCGCGAGGCCAAGGCCGCGTGGGAGAAGGACTTCTCCGCCTGGCGCACCGCCAACCCGGAGCGCGCCGCCGAGTTCGACCGCATCCAGGCCAATGAGCTGCCCGCGGGCTGGGAGGACGAGCTCCCCTCCTTCGAGACCGGCAAGGGTGTCGCCACCCGCGCCGCCTCCGGCAAGGTGCTCCAGGCCCTCGGCGCGGTCATCCCGGAGCTGTGGGGCGGCTCGGCCGACCTCGCCGGCTCCAACAACACCACCATCGACAAGGACTCCTCGTTCCTGCCGGTGGGCAACCCCCTGCCGGAGGCCGACCCGTACGGCCGCACCATCCACTTCGGCATCCGCGAGCACGCCATGGCCGCGGCCATGAACGGCATCGCCCTGCACGGCCACACCCGCATCTACGGCGGCACCTTCCTGGTGTTCTCCGACTACATGCGCAACGCCGTCCGCCTCTCCGCGCTGATGCACGTGCCGGTCACCTACGTGTGGACGCACGACTCCATCGGCCTCGGCGAGGACGGCCCGACCCACCAGCCGGTCGAGCACCTGGCCTCGCTGCGCGCCATCCCGGGCCTGAACCTGGTCCGCCCGGCCGACGCGAACGAGACCGCCATCGCCTGGCGCGAGATCCTGCGCCGCCACACCAAGGTGTTCGGCAAGGGCGCCCCGCACGGTCTGGCGCTCACCCGCCAGGGCGTGCCGACGTACGAGCGCAACGAGGACGCCGCCAAGGGCGGTTACGTGATGTTCGAGGCGGAAGGCGGCGAGGCGCAGGTCGTCCTCATCGGCACCGGCTCCGAGGTGCACCTGGCCGTCGAGGCCCGCGAGCAGCTCCAGGCCCAGGGCATCCCCACCCGCGTCGTCTCGATGCCGTCCGTCGAATGGTTCGAGGAGCAGGACCAGGCGTACAAGGACAGCGTCCTGCCGCCCTCCGTCAAGGCGCGCGTCGCGGTCGAGGCGGGCATCGGCCTGACCTGGCACCGCTACGTGGGCGACGCGGGCCGGATCGTGTCCCTGGAGCACTTCGGTGCCTCGGCCGACGCGAAGGTGCTGTTCCGCGAGTTCGGCTTCACCCCCGAGCGCGTCGCGGCCGCCGCCCACGAGTCCCTCGCCGCCGCCGCGCGCTGACGCCGTACAAGACCAGTAGGAGATGCAATTCCCATGACAGACGCACTCAAGCGCCTCTCCGACGAAGGCGTGGCGATCTGGCTGGACGACCTGTCCCGCAAGCGCATCACGTCCGGCAACCTGGCCGAGCTCATCGACCAGTCGCACGTGGTCGGTGTCACCACCAACCCGGCGATCTTCCAGAAGGCCATCAGCGGCGGCGAGGGCTACGAGCAGCAGCTCACCGACCTCGCCACCCGCAAGGTGACCGTGGAGGAGGCCCTGCGCATGATCACGACGGCGGACGTCCGCGACGCCGCCGACATCCTGCGCCCGGTCTACGACCGCACGGACGGCCAGGACGGCCGCGTGTCGATCGAGGTCGACCCGCGCCTGGCCCACAGCACCCCGGCGACCATCGCCGAGGCCAAGCAGCTGGCCTGGCTGGTGGACCGCCCGAACACGCTCATCAAGATCCCGGCGACCAAGGCCGGCCTGCCGGCGATCACCGAGGTCATCGGCAAGGGCATCAGCGTCAACGTCACGCTGATCTTCTCGCTGGAGCGCTACCGCGAGGTCATGGACGCCTACCTGGCGGGTCTGGAGAAGGCCAAGGCCGCCGGCCTGGACCTCTCCCTGATCCACTCGGTCGCCTCCTTCTTCGTGTCCCGCGTGGACAGCGAGATCGACAAGCGCCTGGACGCCGTCGGCACCGACGAGGCCAAGGCCCTGAAGGGCAAGGCGGCGCTCGCCAACGCCCGTCTGGCCTACCAGGCGTACGAGGAAGTCTTCTCCTCGGACCGCTGGAGCGCCCTGGAGCGCGTCGGAGCCAACAAGCAGCGCCCGCTGTGGGCCTCGACGGGCGTCAAGGACCCGGCGTACAAGGACACCCTGTACGTGGACGACCTCGTCGCCCCGAACACGGTGAACACCATGCCGGAGGCCACCCTGGAGGCCACCGCCGACCACGGCCGGATCACCGGTGACACCGTCCGCGGCACCTACGAGCAGGCCCGTGCCGAGCTCGACGCGGTCGCGAAGCTGGGCATTTCGTACGACGATGTGGTGCAGCTGCTCGAGGACGAGGGCGTCGAGAAGTTCGAGGCGTCCTGGAACGACCTGCTGAAGTCGACCGAGGCGGAGCTTGAGCGCCTCGCCCCCACGGAGGCCTGAACACCTTGTCTGTGAACGGAGCGAACCCGCTTCGTGACGCACAGGACCGGCGGCTCCCGCGCATCGCGGGGCCGTCCGGCCTGGTCATTTTCGGCGTTACGGGTGACCTGTCGCGCAAGAAGCTGATGCCTGCCGTCTACGACCTGGCCAACCGCGGCCTGCTCCCGCCGGGCTTCTCCCTCATCGGGTTCGCCCGCAGGGAGTGGGAGCACGAGGACTTCGCCCAGGAGGTGTACGAGGCCGTCAAGGAGCACTCGCGCACCCCGTTCCGGGAGGAGGTCTGGCAGCAGCTGGTACAGGGCTGCCGCTTCGTCCAGGGCGACTTCGACGACGACGCCGCCTTCGAGACGCTGAAGGCGACGATCGACGAGCTCGACAAGGCACAGGGCACGGGCGGCAACTTCGCCTTCTACCTGTCCGTGCCGCCGAAGTTCTTCCCCAAGGTGGTCCAGCAGCTCAAGGACCACGGTCTGGCGCAGAAGGAGGGCTCCTGGCGGCGTGCCGTCATCGAGAAGCCCTTCGGCCACGACCTGAAGAGCGCCGAGGAGCTCAACAAGGTCGTCCACGAGGTCTTCCCCCGTGACGAGGTCTTCCGGATCGACCACTACCTCGGCAAGGAGACCGTCCAGAACATCCTGGCGCTCCGCTTCGCCAACACGATGTTCGAGCCGATCTGGAACCGGTCGTACGTCGACCACGTGCAGATCACCATGGCCGAGGACATCGGCATCGGCGGCCGGGCCGGGTACTACGACGGCATCGGCGCGGCCCGCGACGTCATCCAGAACCACCTGCTCCAGCTGCTCGCGCTGACCGCGATGGAGGAGCCCGGCTCCTTCCACCCCAAGGCGCTGGTGGCGGAGAAGCTCAAGGTCCTCACGGCCGTGGAGCTCCCCGAGGACCTGGGCAAGCACACCGTGCGCGGCCAGTACTCGGCGGCGTGGCAGGGCGGCGAGAAGGTCGTCGGGTACCTCGAAGAGGACGGCATCGACCCCAAGTCGAAGACCGACACCTACGCGGCCGTCCGCCTGGAGATCAACAACCGCCGCTGGGCGGGCGTCCCGTTCTACCTGCGGACCGGCAAGCGCCTGGGCCGCCGGGTGACCGAGATCGCGGTGGTCTTCAAGCGGGCCCCGTACCTGCCGTTCGAGTCGGGCGCGACCGAGGAGCTGGGGCAGAACGCCCTGGTCATCCGGGTCCAGCCGGACGAGGGCGTCACGGTCCGCTTCGGCTCCAAGGTTCCGGGCACCTCCATGGAGGTCCGGGACGTCACGATGGACTTCGCGTACGGCGAGTCCTTCACGGAGTCCAGCCCCGAGGCGTACGAGCGGCTCATCCTCGACGTCCTGCTGGGCGACGCGAACCTCTTCCCGCGTCACCAGGAGGTCGAACTGTCCTGGAACATCCTCGACCCGATCGAGGAGTACTGGGACAAGCACGGCAAGCCCGCGCAGTACCCGGCGGGCACCTGGGGGCCGGTCGAGGCGGACGAGATGCTCGCACGAGACGGACGGAGCTGGCGCCGGCCATGAAGATCGACCTCACGGAGACCAACTCCAGCAAGATCAACGCCGCACTGGTGAAGGCGCGCCGGGACATCGGCACGCCGGCCATCGGCATGGTCCTCACGCTGGTGATCGTGACCGACGAGGAGAACGCGTACGACGCGCTCAAGTCGGCGAACGACGCGTCCCACGAACACCCCTCGCGGATCGTCGTCGTCATCAAGCGGGTCAGCCGCTCGCCGCGCAGCCGCCAGGGCGCCCGTCTCGACGCGGAAGTCCGTGTCGGGGCGGACTCCGGCACCGGTGAGACGGTCGTGCTCCGCCTTCACGGCGAACTGGTCGACCACGCCCAGTCGGTGGTTCTCCCCCTGCTGCTGCCGGACGCCCCCGTGGTCGTCTGGTGGCCGGACGGCGCTCCCGCGGACCTCGCGGGCGACCCGTTGGGTTCGCTGGGGCAGCGCCGGATCACGGACACGTACTCCTGCGAGGACCCGATCGGGGCGCTCGGCGCCCGGGCCGCGGCCTACGCACCCGGGGACACGGACCTTTCGTGGACCCGGGTCACCCCGTGGCGCTCGATGCTGGCGGCCGCGCTGGACCAGCAGACCCTGTCGGTCACCTCGGCGACCGTCGAGGGCGAGTCGGACAACCCGAGCTGCGAGCTGCTGGCCATGTGGCTGGCCGACCGGCTCCAGGTCCCCGTCCGGCGCACGCCGTCGGGGGGCCCGGGCCTGACGGCCGTACGTCTGGAGACCAAGGACGGCGCGATCGTCCTGGACCGGGCGGACGGGGCGCTGGCCACGCTGTGCATGCCGGGGCAGCCCGACCGTGCGGTGGCGCTCAAGCGCCGGGACACGGCCGAGCTCCTGGCGGAGGAGCTGCGCCGGCTGGACCCGGACAACACGTACAAGGCCTCGCTGAAGTTCGGCGTGGCGAAGCTGGACTCGTCGGCTCCCCCGGCCGAGGCCCCGGCCAAGGCCGAGGCTCCCGTGAAGGCGGACCCGAAGCGGGCGGCCAAGCCGACGAAGAAGGCCGCGGCCAAGTAACACCCCGGTCCTCGAACGCCGGACGGGCTGAAAGACTCAGCCTCGCCGGCGTTTGAGGCGCGGGGTCCGGGGCGGAGCCCCGGGAAACGGCGCAAGGGCGGGGCGGGGACGGCTCCGCGCAGCGGCCCACCCGCACCCCCACCGGCGTCTCCACCCCCACCTCCACCCCCACCCGCACGACCGACAAGGCGGCAGCACATGGGTATGACGACTCCCCAGGTCGTCGTCCACCGGGACAAGGAACTGATGGCCCAGGCCACGGCGGCCCGGCTCATCACGAAGATCGTGGACGCGCAGACGGCCCGCGGCACGGCCTCCGTGGTCCTCACCGGCGGCCGCAACGGCAACGGCCTCCTCGCGGCGCTGGCCGCCGCCCCGGCCAAGGACGCCATCGACTGGTCCCGGCTCGACCTGTGGTGGGGCGACGAGCGCTACGTCCCCGCCGACGACCCCGAGCGCAACCACACCCAGGCCCGCGAGGCCCTGCTGGACTCCGTTCCGGTGGACCCCGCCCGCGTGCACGTCATGCCCGCCTCGGACGGCCCGTACGGCGCCGACGTGGACGCGGCGGCCGCCTCGTACGCCGCCGAGCTGGCCCAGGCGGCCGGCCCGGAGGACCACGGCCCGGTCCCCACCTTCGACGTGCTGATGCTGGGCGTGGGCCCGGACACCCACGTGGCCTCCCTCTTCCCGGAGCACCCGGCGACCCGCGAGACCGAGCGCACGGTGGTCGGGGTCCACGGCGCCCCGAAGCCCCCGCCCACCCGGATCTCGCTCACGCTCCCGGCGATCCGCGCGGCCCGCGAGGTCTGGCTGCTGGCGGCGGGCGAGGACAAGGCCCGTGCGGTGTCCATCGCGCTGGGCGGCGCCGGCGAGGTCCAGGCCCCGGCGGCGGCCGCCTACGGCCGTTCCCGCACTCTGTGGCTGCTGGACCGCGCGGCCGCCGCGCACCTGCCGTCCGGGATGTACCCGCCCGCGTCCTGAGCGGACCGGCGGGCACACCCCGTCCGGCTCAGCCGCGCCCGCGCAGCTCGCGGTAGGCGGCCACCAGGGCCTTCGTCGAGGCGTCCAGACCCGGCACGTCCGCGCCCTGGGTGAGGGCCGGCTCGACCCGCTTCGCGAGGACCTTGCCGAGCTCCACGCCCCACTGGTCGAAGGAGTCGATGTTCCACACCGCGCCCTGTACGAACACCTTGTGCTCGTACAGGGCGATCAGCTGTCCCAGCACCGCCGGGGTCAGCTCGGGCGCCAGGATGGTGGTCGTCGGGTGGTTGCCCTGGAACGTCTTGTGCGGGACCAGCGATTCGGCAGCGCCCTCCGCCCGCACCTCCTGCGCCGTCTTGCCGAAGGCCAGCGCCTGGGTCTGCGCGAAGAAGTTCGCCATCAGCAGGTCGTGCTGGGCCGCGAAGGAGGGCTCCAGCTCCGCCACCGGGCGCGCGAAGCCGATGAAGTCAGCGGGGATCAGCTTCGTGCCCTGGTGGATCAGCTGGTAGTAGGCGTGCTGCCCGTTGGTGCCGGGCGTGCCCCACACCACCGGACCGGTCTGCCACTCCACCGGATTCCCCTCGCGGTCCACCGACTTGCCGTTGGACTCCATGTCCAGCTGCTGCAAGTAGGCGGTGAACCGGGAGAGGTAGTGGCTGTACGGGAGCACCGCGTGCGCCTGCGCGTCGAAGAACGCTCCGTACCAGATGCCCAACAGGCCGAGCAGCAGCGGGGCGTTCTCCTCCGGCGGCGCGGTGCGGAAGTGCCGGTCCATGGCGTGGAAGCCGCCGAGCATCTCGCGGAAGGCGTCCGGGCCGATCGCGATCATCAGCGAGAGCCCGATGGCCGAGTCGAAGGAGTAGCGGCCGCCGACCCAGTCCCAGAACTCGAACATGTTGGCCGGATCGATGCCGAAGTCCGTGACCTTCTCGGTGTTGGTCGACAGCGCCACGAAGTGCCGTGCGACGGCCGCCTGGTCTCCCCCGGTCTCCGGCCGGGAGGTACCCCCGCCCAGCCCCGCCAGCAGCCACTCGCGCGCCGACGTGGCGTTGGTGATGGTCTCGATGGTGGTGAAGGTCTTGGAGGCGATGATGAACAGCGTCTCGGCCGGGTCCAGGTCGCGCACGGCCTCGTGCAGGTCCGCGCCGTCCACGTTGGACACGAAACGCACCGTCAGACCGCGGTCGGTGAAGGCCCGCAGGGCCTCGTAGGCCATCGCGGGACCGAGGTCGGAGCCGCCGATGCCGATGTTGACGACGTTCCTGATGCGCCGTCCGGTGGAGCCGGTCCACTCGCCCGACCTGACCCGGCCGGAGAAGTCCGCCATCTTGTCCAGGACGGCGTGCACCGCGGGGACGACGTTCTCGCCGTCGACCTCGACGACGGCGTCCCGGGGCGCGCGCAGGGCGGTGTGCAGGACCGCCCGGTCCTCGGTCGTGTTGATCTTCTCGCCGCGGAACATCGCCTCGCGCAGCTCGGCCACGCCCGTCGCCGCGGCCAGTTCGCGCAGCAGAGTCAGCGTCTCGTCGGTCACGAGGTGCTTCGAGTAGTCGATGTGCAGGTCCCCGACCCGCAGGGTGTAGCCGGCGCCCCGGCCCGGATTCTCCTCGAACAGCTCCCGCAGATGCGTCTGCCCGAACTCCTCCCGGTGCTTGCCGAGTGCCAGCCACTCCGGCATCCGGTTGAGCTTCGTACGGCTGTCTGCGTTCATCTCGGACATCAACCCACTTCTTCCGTCCTGTCGTGCCCCGCCGATCTCCAACTTAAGGGATCCGATGCGGACCAACGCACACAAAGAGGCCCGGCCCCGTCGGAGATGTCTCCAACGGGGCCGGGCCTGGGGTCACATGTCGTCTGCGTCGTTCAGATCTCGCCGCGGAGCTTGGCGAGGGCCTCGGCGAGGATCGCCTCGCCGTCGGCGTCCGTGCGCCGCTCCCGTACGTACGCCAGGTGCGTCTTGTACGGCTCGGTGCGCGGCGGCGCGGGCGGGTTGTCCCGGTCCTGGCCGGCCGGGAACCCGCAGCGCGGGCAGTCCCAGGTGTCCGGCACCTGTGCGTCGCGGGCGAAGCTCGGCTGCGTCTCGTGCCCGTTCGAGCACCAGAAGGAGATGCGCAGGCGGGGCGCGGACTCGCCGCGCTCGGCCTCACCCATCGGCCCCGCTCCGACCCGGCTACCACGGATCGCGTTGCCACTTGCCACGGTCGTAACTCCCCTGCGTGATGGTGCCGCCAAGCGTGAGGTATGTCTGCTCAAGGCACCCCGGGTACGTAAAGCCCAACTCACGTTCGGCGTGCGGAGGGATCATCCCCTTCAGCTGCGGGGAGCAGAATAACTCGTTCCGCAACCAGGGTGCAGGACCTCATGATAGGCCGGGCTCCGCCGACCGGACTGCCGGATGGCCAGAACGGTCAGCCGCTCGACTTCATCAGGAGGCCGAGCGCGAGGATGCAGGCGAACCACAGCAGCCCGACCACGACGGTGATGCGGTCCAGGTTGCGCTCCGCGACGGAGGAGCCGCCGACCGACGACTGCATGCCGCCGCCGAACATGTCGGAAAGGCCGCCGCCCTTGCCCTTGTGCATCAGCACGAGCAGCATCAGCAGGCCGCTGAAGACGATCAGGGCGATCGAGAACCCCATAATCACGGCTGATTCCTACTTTCTGGCTTTTCTGGCATTCCGGCTGTGCGGGATGTGCGCGCGGGGGCCAGTGGCTGTGTTCAGCCTGCTGGCCCCCGCAAGGGTACGACGGATCCGTCCTACCGCATACTCACTGCCCCCGCCGCGCAGCGGCTAGTGGGCACTTCACTGGTCGCGGAAGCGGACGATCTTGACGAACTCGTCCGCGTCCAGCGCCGCGCCGCCGATCAGGGCGCCGTCGACGTCGGGCTGGGCCATGATCGCCGCGATGTTCCCGGACTTCACCGAGCCGCCGTACTGGATGCGGACCTTGTCGGCCAGCTCCTGCGAGTACAGCTCCGCGAGACGGCCGCGGATCGCCCCGCAGACCTCCTGGGCGTCCTCGGGGGTGGCGACCTCACCGGTGCCGATGGCCCAGACGGGCTCGTAGGCGATCACGATGGACTCGACCTGCTCGGCCGGGATGTCCTTGAGGCCGCCGTCGACCTGGGCCAGCGTGTGCTGGACCTGTCGGCCGGCCTTGCGGACGTCCAGGCCCTCGCCGACGCAGAGGATCGGGGTGATCCCGTGCCGGTAGGCGGCCTTCACCTTGGCGTTGCAGAGCTCGTCGTTCTCGCCGTGGTACTGGCGGCGCTCGCTGTGGCCGACGGCCACGTACGAGCACTTCAACTTCGCCAGCATCGAGCCGGAGATCTCGCCGGTGTAGGCGCCGGAGTCCTGCGCGGAGACGTCCTGGGCGCCGTACTTGATCTTCAGCTTGTCGCCGTCGACCAGGGTCTGGACCGAGCGGAGGTCGACGAAGGGCGGCAGGACCGCGACCTCGACGGCGTCGTAGTCCTTGTCGGCGAGTGCGAAGGCGAGCTTCTGGACGTGGGCGATGGCCTCGAGGTGGTTGAGGTTCATCTTCCAGTTGCCCGCCATCAGCGGGGTACGGCCGTTTTCGACTGCGGTCATTACGGGTCAGCCCTCCAGGGCGGCGAGGCCGGGGAGCGTCTTGCCCTCGAGGTATTCGAGGGAGGCGCCGCCTCCGGTGGAAATGTGGCCGAAGGCATTCTCGTCGAAGCCCAGGATGCGGACGGCGGCGGCGCTGTCGCCACCGCCGACCACGGTGAAGGCGTTGCTGTCGACGAGGGCCCGCGCGATGGCGGTGGTACCGCCCGCGTAGTCCGGGTGCTCGAAGACGCCGACCGGGCCGTTCCAGAACACGGTCTCGGCATCGGCGATCTTGGACGCGTAGAGCTCACGCGTCTTGGGGCCGATGTCCAGGCCCTCCTTGCCGACGGGGATCTCGTCGGCGGCGACCGTGTCGAAGTCGGCCGGGGTCTTGCCCTTGAGGTCGGGGAAGTCCTTGGAGACCAGCACGTCGACCGGGAGGACCAGCTCGACGCCGGTGTCCTTCGCGCGCTGCATGTACTCCGTCACCTTCGGGATCTGGTCCTCCTGGAGGAGGGAGATGCCGACCTCGTGGCCGAGGGCCTTGAGGAAGGTGTAGGCCATGCCGCCGCCGATGAGGATGCGGTCGGCCTTGCCGAGCAGCTCGTCGATGACGGCGAGCTTGTCGGAGACCTTGGCGCCGCCGAGGACGACGACGTAGGGGCGCTTGACCTCGTCGGTCAGCTTCTTCAGGACGCCGACCTCGGTGGCGATCAGGTAGCCGGCCGCGTGCGGGAGGCGCGCGGGGAGGTCGAAGACCGAGGCGTGCTTGCGGTGGACGGCACCGAAGCCGTCGCCGACGTAGACGTCGGCCAGCTCCGCGAGCCGGTCGGCGAACGCGCCGCGCTCGGCGTCGTCCTTCGCGGTCTCACCGGGGTTGAAGCGCAGGTTCTCGAGGACGGCCACCTGGCCGTCGGTGAGGGCCGCGACGGTCTCCTTGGCGGAGGCGCCGACCGTGTCGGCGGCGAACGCGACGTCCGCACCGAGCAGTTCACCGAGGCGCTCGGCGGCCGGGGCGAGCGAGAAGGCCGGGTCCGGGGCACCCTTGGGGCGGCCCAGGTGCGAGGCCACGATGACGCGGGCGCCGGCGGCGGCGAGCTTCGCGATCGTGGGCTGGACGGCGCGGATGCGGCCGTCGTCGGTGATGCTGCCCTGAGCCAGCGGGACGTTGAGGTCGGCGCGGACGAAGACCCGCTTGCCCTTGACGCCCTCGGCGAGCAGTTCGTCGATCGTCTTCATGTGTTTCTACTCCTTTGAGCCCTTCTCGCGAAGGGTGAGGAAGGGAGAACGAGACAAGCGACAGGGCCCGTGCGGCGCTTCGTCGCGCAGCCCGGACCCTGTGCTCACATCGTGGTGCCTACCTTAGAACCAGGTGACCTTAGAGCTGGCCGCCGACGAAGACCGTGAGGTCCACGAGACGGTTGGAGTAGCCCCACTCGTTGTCGTACCAGCCGACGACCTTGACGCTCTTGCCCTGGACCATGGTCAGGGAGGAGTCGAAGGTGCAGGACGCGGGCCAGTTCACGATGTCGGAAGAGACGATCGCGTCCTCGGTGTAGTCGAGGATGCCCTTCAGCTGGCCCTCGGCGGCCTTCTGGAACGCGGAGTTGACCTCGTCCTTGGTCACCTCGCGCTCCAGCTCGATGACCAGGTCGGTCACGGAGCCGGTCGGGACCGGAACGCGCATCGCGATGCCGTCGAGCTTGCCCGCCAGCTCCGGGATCACCAGCGCGGTGGCCTTGGCGGCACCGGTGGTGGTCGGGATGATGTTCTCGGCGGCGGCGCGGGCGCGGCGCAGGTCCGAGTGCGGGAAGTCCAGGATGCGCTGGTCGTTCGTGTAGGCGTGGACCGTCGTCATCATGCCCTTGACGATGCCGAAGTTCTCCAGGAGGACCTTGGCCATCGGCGCCACGCAGTTGGTGGTGCAGGAGGCGTTGGAGATGACGTGGTGGTTGGCCGCGTCGTACTTGTCCTGGTTGACGCCCATCACGATCGTGATGTCCTCGTCCTTGGCCGGAGCCGAGATGAGGACCTTCTTCGCGCCGGCGGCGATGTGCTTGGCGGCGTCGGCCTTCTTGGTGAAGATGCCGGTCGACTCGATGACGATGTCGGCGCCCAGCTCACCCCAGGGGAGGTTCGCGGGGTCGCGCTCGGCGAAGGTCTTGAAGGTGTTGCCGGCGACGGTGATGGTGTCGTCGGTGTGGGAGACCTCGGCCTTGAGGCGACCCAGGATGGTGTCGTACTTGAGCAGGTGCACCAGGGTGGCGTTGTCAGTCAGGTCGTTGACACCGACGATCTCGATGTCCGCTCCCTGCTCAAGGAGCGCCCGGAAGTAGTTGCGGCCAATTCGGCCAAAACCGTTGATGCCTACGCGGATCGTCACGAACCGATCTCCTCGTTGGTGCGCCGGTAAGTGCGCCGGCGAGCTGTATGGGATGTCCCCGACCGCTTACGACCCTACCTCTCCGTGAGCTTCTGAGTGACATCGGCCGGAGCCTGACACGCCCCGAGGCCCCCTGCCGATTGCTCGGCACGGGACCTCGGGGACTTTCTCCCCCGTTACGCAGCGTGAGTCCTTGGAGGGCCGCTGATCAGCGGTTCAGCGCCCGGAGGGCCTTACCGACGAGTACGGCTCGGTCAGCCGCCGCCGGCACGTGCTCCAAGCCGAAGCCCAGCAGTACGGTGTCACGCGTAGTCACCGCCGCATAGGACTTGAACAGCTCACCCGACCGGGACCAATCGCCCGGAACTTCAGGGCTTCCGGCAGGCGCGCCCTGGGCGGTCCAGTCGCCGAACGAGGTCTCGAAGCCCTCGACGGCCTGGTCCGTGCCGCCGACGTTCAGGCGTGCCTCGTCCGCGAAGACGCCGCGGCCGCCCGAGCCGCCGTCGGTGATGGAGGAGAGCGAGACCTCGACGGTCTTGCCCGCGTAGGCGCTCAGGTCGAAGGAGACCTGCTTCCAGCCGCCCGAGGACGCCGTGAAGCTGTTCCACGCCCCGCTGGTGCCGTGCGGGGTGCAGCTGCCGCCCTCGAGGGTGAGGTAGCGGCGCAGGAACGGGTGGCCGCTGATGAAGAACCCGGCCCCGCACTCCTCGGGAACGGTGGTGCTGCTCAGGCCGCCCGCGTCCGGGAGCGTGGTCCAGTCGTCCCCGCCGGCGGTACGGGCCTCCAGCGCGGCGTGGTCGTAGCCCTCCTCGACGTTCCAGCTCAGCGCGAACTTCAGCTGCGGCTTGTCCGCGGCGGAGACCTTGGTGAGGTCGATCGTGCGGGTCAGGCGCTTCCAGTCGTCGTCCGCGTGGAGGGCGGAGGCCATCTGGCTTCCGGCGTAGGGGGCGTACGGGTTGACGACCCCGCCGAACTGACCGGCCTGCGCGCTCTTGAACTGCGGGAACTGCGCGGGGGCCAGGGTGTCGGAGGTCACCGTGTAGGAGCCGGGGGCGTTGAGCGGGTTGCCCGCGGCGTCGCCGAGGCCGCCCTTGGCCCCGTTCAGGAATCCGGCGCCGGTGAAGCCGGTGGCGCCGCTGACGCTCGTACGTCCGTAGGCGCCGAGCCAGTACTGGCTGAAGTCGTTGGTCACGGCACGGCCGACCTGGGCGTTGCCGCCCGCCAGCTCACCGGCCTCGATCAGCTTGCCGCCCTCGTTCAGGAAGTCGCGGACCGCCAGCTGGGTGTCCCCGCCCGGGGTCTTGGCCCCGGTGTAGTGGACGGCCGTACGGAAGTGGGAGAGCACCCCGAGGTGGTGCGGCGCCCCCTGGGTGGCCACGTCCCAGACCGCCGCGGACCTGCCGTTGGCGCGCAGGGCGTCGACGTAGCTCTGGGCGTGCTGGGCCTTGGCGCCCTCCTCCGCGATCACCAGTACGTCCGCGCGCGGCCGGTCGGCCACCGTGTACGTGAAGTGCTCGCTGGAGACCTTCTTGCCGGAGCCGTCGCGGCCGGTGAACCAGACCTCGACCTTGTCACCGGGCTTCGCGCCGTCCACCTTGGCCCGGTACTCGTCGAACCAGTTGTTGTCCTCGCCGCCGTAGACGTCGCCGCCCTTCCAGGCCCTGAGGTCCTCGTCGTGCGTACGGCCGCCGTTGATCCGGAAGTTGAGCTCCTTGTCCTTCAGCGCCTTGCGGGCCGTGACGGCGACCGTCTGGTCCTCTCCGCGGGGCACGTAGGAGGTGGTGAAGGGGTCCAGGGTGAAGTCGGCGGCGCTCAGGCCGACGACGGACGCCGGACGGTCCGGGTGGGCGGCGCTCTCGCCGACCGACAGGGCGAAGGGGACGTTCTTGGCGAACTCCGCCTGGATGAGCTTCTCGTCGTCCGGGAAGTTGAAGCCGGAGGCGCAGTCCTCGGGCTTCCACCGGTCGTTCGGGTCGCTCTCGGAGACCGTCTGGCAGGTGGTCATCTCCGGCGTGAACATCATGATGCCGTTGACGTTGGAGGCGTGGCCGTCGGCCTCGCCGTTGGTGGTGTACAGCTCGGAGGACACCTGCGGGTAGTAGCCCGGGACGGCCGGGTTCTCCGGGGTTCCCGCGAGCGCCTTGTAGGCGATGTCGTCCGGGGTGGGGGTGGCCACCTGCCAGCCCACGCCGTAGAGCAGCAGCTCGGCGGCGGAGTGGTAGTTGATGGCGTACTCGAAGCCGATGCGCTTTTGGAAGGCGTCGAGGGCGGCGGTCTCGGGCTCGGAGCCGGCCTTGGGGCCGCGGTAGGTCTCGCTCGCCTGGTTCGGCGAGGAGCCTTCGTTGTCGTAGCCCCACTTGTAGGCGAAGTTGCGGTTGAGGTCGACGCCGTCGACGGCGGTGTGCTTGCCGTCGCCGTCGTTGTCGCGCATGTTCTTGCGCCACAGCCGCTCGCCGTCGGGCGCGTGCGTGTAGTCGTACCCGTCGGGGTTGGCCGAGAGCAGGAACCACAGCTCGCTGGAGTCCACCAGCTTGGTGACCCGCGGGTCCTTGCCGTAGTTGTCGACGGTGTGGTGCATCAGCCGCCGGGTCATCTCCGGGGTGATCCATTCGCGGGCGTGCTGGTTGGACATGTAGAGCACGGCCGGCTTGTCGCCGTCCTTGGTCTTCCTGGCGTTCTTGGTGACCTTGAGGGCGAGGATGTCCTTGCCCTGGACGGTCTTGCCGATGGAGACGACCTTGGTGAGCGCCGGGTTCTGCCGGGCGGTCCGCAGGATCTCCTCCTGGAGTCCGCCCTTGCCGCTGTACGGACGGAACACCCCGTCCCCGGCGGCCTGCTGGGCGCGGGCGAGTCCCTCGCCGGGGACCTCGCGTTCGGCGAGCTTGACGCCCTGTCCGGCGAGCTGCTTGGCCTGGTCGCCGGTCAGGAAGAGCTCGACCTTGGCGGTGCCGCTCTCGGGCGCGCGTTCGGCCAGCTCGTGCGCGTCCTGGCCGGCGGCGAGGACCAGCGGGACCTGCTCCTTGGTGATGTCGGCGTCGTAGACGCGGACCTCGTCGGAGCCGGCTCCGGCGCCGGAGCCGGGCTGGGCCTGCGCCGACGCGGGTAGCGCGGCGAGCGCGGTGCCGAAAACGAGTGCGCTTGCGGCGAGGATCGATCTCGCTCGGTGCCTCATATGCCCCCCTGGGCGTCGTCTGCCACGAAAGTGTCCGGACGAAAGGCTCACGACCAGTCCATGCCCATGTCAATGGGGCCTGGTACGCGGAGGGGGTCCGCACGAGTGATCGTGCAGACCCCCTCCAGCGCGGGTACGAGCAGGTCAGCCGACCCGGTCAGCCCGCCATGTTGTCGGCCATCTCCTCGCTGAGATCGAGGTTCGACTCCGTGCCCGGGATTCCGAGGTCCTGGGCGCGCTTGTCGGCCATCGCCAGCAGGCGGCGGATCCGGCCCGCGACCGCGTCCTTGGTCAGCGGCGGGTCGGCGAGCGCGCCCAGCTCCTCGAGGGAGGCCTGCTTGTGCTCCATGCGCAGCCGGCCCGCCGCCGCGAGGTGCTCGGGGACCTCCTCGCCGAGGATCTCCAGCGCGCGCTGCACGCGGGCTCCGGCGGCCACCGCGGCCCGCGCCGAGCGGCGCAGGTTGGCGTCGTCGAAGTTGGCCAGGCGGTTGGCGGTGGCGCGCACCTCGCGCCGCATCCGCCGCTCCTCCCAGGCCAGCACCGACTCGTGTGCGCCGAGCCGGGTCAGCAGCGCGCCGATCGCGTCGCCGTCGCGGACCACGACGCGGTCGACCCCGCGCACCTCGCGCGCCTTGGCGGCGATGGAGAGCCTGCGGGCGGCGCCCACCAGGGCCAGGGCGGCCTCCGGACCGGGGCAGGTGACCTCCAGGGAGGAGGACCGGCCCGGCTCGGTGAGCGAGCCGTGGGCCAGGAAGGCGCCGCGCCAGGCCGCCTCCGCGTCGCAGGTGGCCCCGGAGACCACCTGCGGGGGAAGACCCCGGATGGGGCGGCCGCGGCCGTCCACGAGCCCGGTCTGGCGTGCCAGCTGGTCGCCCCCGGCCACGACCCGGACCACGTAGCGGCTGCCGCGGCGCAGTCCGCCGGGAGCCATGACCACAAGGTCCGAGGAATGGCCGAAGATCTCGAGGATGTCCTTGCGCAGCCGTCTGGCGGCGATCCCGGTGTCGAGCTCCGCCTCGATGACGATGCGGCCGCTCACCAGGTGCAGGCCGCCCGCGAACCGAAGGATCGCCGAGACCTCCGCCTTCCTGCAGCAGGTCCGGGTGACGGGGAGGCGGGAGATCTCATCCTTCACCGCGGGCGTCATCGCCATGGGCCGATCCTTCCATGCATCCGAAAAATACGGTCGTACGCGGCGGCGAGCAGCTCCGGATCATGCTTCGGAGACCCGTCCTCCCTGGCCACGGGCGCCAGCTCGACCGCGGCACCGAACCGTTTTGCGGCATCGGCGAGGGACTCGCGGTCGGGCACGGCGGCCTCGTCGGCCAGCACCACGTCCAGGGCGAGTTTAGGGGCGTGTCGGGCCAAAACCTCCAAATGACGCTGCGGAGAGAAGCCCTCTGTTTCACCGGGCTGCGGCGCGAGGTTCAGCGAGAGCACCCGGCGGGCCTTCGTCTCGACCAGCGCGTCGAGCAGCTCCGGCACCAACAGGTGGGGGATCACGGAGGAGAACCAGGACCCCGGGCCCAGGACCACCCAGTCGGCGTCGAGGACCGCCGCGACGGCCTCCGGTACGGCCGGCGGGTCGCGCGGCACGACCTGCACGGAGTGCACCTCGCCCGGCGTCAGGGCGACGGTGGCCTGCCCGCGGACGGTGTCCACGTCCTCGGGCCGGGCCGGATCGTGCCCCTTGACCAGGGCTTGGAGCTCCAGAGGCACCGCCGACATGGGCAGGACCCGGCCTTGCGCGCCGAGCAGCCTGCCCACCAGGTCGAGGGCCTGGACGGGGTCGCCGAGCTGTTCCCACAGGGCGACGATCAGCAGGTTGCCGACCGCGTGCCCGTGCAGGTCGCCCTGGGACTGGAAGCGGTGCTGGATGACCCGGGCCCAGGTCTGGCCCCAGTCGTCGTCCCCGCACAGCGCGGCCAGCGCCTTGCGCAGGTCGCCGGGCGGCAGCACGCCGAGCTCCTCGCGGAGCCGGCCGCTGGAGCCGCCGTCGTCGGCGACGGTGACCACGGCGGTGAGGTCACCGGTGATGCGGCGCAGGGCGGCGAGGGAGGCCGACAGGCCCTGGCCGCCGCCCAGTGCGACCACCTTGGGCGCGGCGCCGCGCCGGCGGCCGGAGCGGCCGGCGCCGTCCTCGCCCCGTCCCGGGGTGAGGCGGCGCAGGCGGCTCAGCCGGGGGGTCCGTGCGGTCACTCGCGCCCCATGTCCCGGTGGACTACGACGGTCTCGACTCCCTCGGAGGCAAGGCGGGCGGCGAGCTTCTCGGACACGGCCACGCTGCGGTGCTTGCCGCCCGTGCAGCCGACCGCGATGGTCACGTACCGCTTGCCCTCGCGGCGGTAGCCGGTGGCGATGAGCTGGAGCAGCTCGGTGTAGCGGTCGAGGAACTCCTTCACGCCCGGCTGGCTGAAGACGTACCCCGACACCTCCTCGTTGAGCCCGGTGAAGGGGCGCAGCTCCGGGACCCAGTGCGGGTTGGGGATGAAGCGGCAGTCGACGACGAGGTCGGCGTCGACGGGCAGGCCGTACTTGTAGCCGAAGGACATGACGGTGGCCCGCAGCTCGGGCTCCTCGTCCCCGGCGAACTGGGCGTCCATCTTGGCGCGCAGCTCGTGCACGTTCAGGCTGGAGGTGTCGATCACCAGGTCGGCGTCCCCGCGCAGCTCGCGCAGCAGGTCGCGCTCGGCGGCGATGCCGTCGGTGATGCGCCCGTCGCCCTGGAGCGGGTGCGGGCGGCGGACCGATTCGAAGCGGCGGACCAGCGCGTCGTCGGAGGACTCCAGGAAGACGATGCGGCGGGTGACCCCGCGGCTGTCGAGGTCGGCGAGTGACTCGCGCAAGGCGTCGAAGAACTGGCGGCCGCGGACGTCGACGACGACGGCGATGCGCGCCACGTTGCCCTGGGAGCGGGCGCCGAGCTCCACCATGGTGGGGATCAGCGCCGGCGGGAGGTTGTCGACGACGAACCAGCCGAGGTCCTCCAGACACTTGGCCGCCGTACTGCGGCCGGCCCCGGACATCCCGGAGATGATCACCAGCTCGGGGATGGCCGCCTCGGCGGTCTCGCCGGGCTCCACTGTCGTGCCCGTACTCACCTGTGCTCCGTCTCGGTCGTGCGCGGTCTCGTGCTCGGTCATTGCTCGGTCCCCCGTTCGGACGATGTCTCCCAGCTACCGCTGGGAGGTGGCCCCACCCGCGGGGGCGGGGTTCTCATCCTCAATGATCTCTCCTGTGGCCGTGTTGACGGCAGGACCGGCGGGGACCGACTGGGCGAGGGCCACGGCCACGGCCTCGGCCGTCTTGCGGCCTATGCCCGGGACCTCGCAGATCTGGTCGATTGTCGCCTGTCGGAGCTTCTTCACCGAACCGAAGTGCTTGACCAGGGCCAGCTTGCGGCTCTCGCCGAGGCCGGGCACCTCGTCCAGCGGGCCCGCCTTCAGGCGCTTTCCGCGCTTGTTGCGCTGGTACTGGATGGCGAAACGGTGGGCTTCGTCACGCACCCGCTGGAGCAGGTAGAGACCCTCACTGCTGCGGGGCAGGACGACCGGGTCGTCCTCCCCGGGCAGCCAGACCTCCTCCAGCCGCTTGGCCAGGCCGCACACGGCCACGTCGTCGACGCCGAGCTCCTCCAGGGCCCGCTTGGCGGCGGCGACCTGCGGCTGCCCGCCGTCGACCACGATGAGCTGCGGCGGGTAGGCGAAGCGCTTGGCCCGCCCGTCGTCCTCGGGCGCCCCGCCCTCCTCCGCCTCCCACTCGCCGGTCTTCAGCTTCTCCTGGAGGTAGCGGCGGAAGCGGCGGGAGACCACCTCGTGCATGGAGCGGACGTCGTCCTGCCCCTCGAAGGACTTGATCTGGAAGCGCCGGTACTCGCTCTTGCGGGCGAGCCCGTCCTCGAAGACCACCATCGACGCGACCACGTCGTCGCCCTGGAGGTGGGAGATGTCGAAGCACTCGATGCGCAGCGGGGCGCTGTCCAGCCGCAGGGCCTCGGTGATCTCCTCCAGGGCCCGGGAGCGGGTGGTGAGGTCGCTGGCGCGCTTGGTCTTGTGCAGGGCGAGGGACTGCTGCGCGTTGCGGTGGACGGTCTCCATGAGGGCCTTCTTGTCGCCGCGCTGCGGGATGCGCAGGCTGACGCCCGACCCCCGGCGCTCGGCGAGCCACTGGCTCAGGGCGGGCGCGTCCTCGGGCAGCGCGGGGACCAGCACCTCCTTGGGGACGGACTCGCCGGTCTCCTCCCCGTAGAGCTGTTGGAGGGCGTGCTCGACCAGCCCGGCGGTGTCCACCGCCTCGACCTTGTCGGTGACCCAGCCGCGCTGGCCGCGGACCCGGCCGCCGCGTACGTGGAAGATCTGCACGGCGGCCTCGAGCTCGTCCTCGGCGACCGCGACGAGGTCGGCGTCGGTGGCGTCGGTGAACACCACGGCGTTCTTCTCCATGGCCCGGCGCAGCGCCCCGATGTCGTCACGGAGCCTGGCGGCCTTCTCGTACTCCATCTCCTCGGCCGCCTCGTGCATCTCCTTCTCCAGCCGGGAGAGGTAGGTGCCGGTGCGGCCGGCCATGAAGTCGCAGAAGTCCTCGGCGAGTTCGCGGTGCTCCTCGGGGGTGACCCGGCCGACGCAGGGCGCGGAGCACTTGCCGATGTAGCCGAGCAGGCAGGGGCGGCCGATCTGCGCGGAGCGCTTGAACACGCCCGCGGAGCAGGTCCGTACCGGAAACACCCGGAGCATCAGGTCGACGGTCTCGCGGATGGCCCAGGCGTGGCCGTACGGACCGAAGTAGCGCACTCCCCGCTTCTTGGGTCCGCGCATGACCTGGACCCGGGGGTACTCCTCGTTCATCGTCACGGCGAGGGAGGGGTAGCTCTTGTCGTCGCGGTACTTGACGTTGAACCGCGGGTCGTACTCCTTGATCCAGGAGTACTCCAGCTGGAGCGCCTCGACCTCGGTGGACACCACGGTCCACTCGACGGAGGCGGCCGTGGTCACCATGGTGGCGGTACGGGGATGCAGGCCGGCGATGTCCTGGAAGTAACTCGCCAGGCGCTGGCGCAGGCTCTTGGCCTTCCCGACGTAGATCACCCGGCGGTGCTCGTCGCGGAACCGGTACACCCCTGGGGAGTCGGGGACCTGTCCCGGCTTGGGTCGGTAACTGGAAGGGTCGGCCATGCCAACCACCCTACTGGCGCCCTCCGACAACAGACCGCACCCCTGTGCCGCCCCCTGCGGGCAATCCAGCCGCGTCCGGCGGCCGGCATCAGCCGAAATCCAGCCCCGCCGGCGATTGAGGCGCGGGGCCCGGCCGGCGGCCGGGCCCCGCGTCGGGTCAGGCCTCCGGGGAGCGGCGGGACCGGCGTACGGCCAGGACACCGAGCGCGGCGAGCGCAACCGCACCGGCCCCGCCCACCACAGGCGCAGCCGGCTCAGCAAAGGCCTCCGCGAACCCCCCGGCCACCCCGCCCTCGGCATAGGCGGAGCCGGGGAGCTTGTCCCCGTACGCCTTCGTGACCCGGGCCCGGTAGGCACCGAGGCTCGTGCCCCCCGCGCCCACCGCACGCACCGCGTCCTCGTCCAGCGGCAGCACCCGGCCGCCCTCGGCCACGTACCACGCGTCGATCTGCGGCTCCCGGAACACCGTGCCGCCCGGCAGCTTCGCGGCGCCCAGCTGCGCGTAGCGGAATTCGTCGTCGCCGGTGGCGATGTTCACGACCTGCCAGCCGGCCTCCGTCCGCGCCGTCCACAGCGCGGCCCGCTGCCCGTCCGAGGAGACGGCCTCACTGGCGAGGAACTCCAGGCGGGCGACGGGCGCCCCCGCCTTGCCCGCGACGAACTCCGGGGAGAGGTAGTGCACCGGTACGGCCTCCCCCGCTATGCGGGGCTGCGCGGCATCGAGCGAGACCTTCCCCTCCCGGGCGAAGAACCGGGAGACCGTGGCCAGGGACTCCGGTGCGGCGGCCGCCCGCGCGGCGGCGGCCCGGGTCTCGGCCGTGGCGGCCTGCGGCTGCGGCACGGGGGCCGCGACGGCCTGCGGCGCGAGGGCGAGGAGAGCGGCGCAAGCGGCGGCGAGGACCGCGGCGGCGGCAGTGGCGCGCAGGGTCATGGCGGTCACGCCCCGATCCGGTAGAGGGAGTGGGTCCAGGAGAAGGTGCTGTTGTTCACGTACCAGGCGTGCGAGGCCCAGTTGTAGCGGTCGCTGGAGGGCCACGGGTCGCCCCAGTAGACCCAGCTGTTGGCAGTGTCGTAGCCGTAGATGACATGCATGTGGCCGCCGCCGTTGGACCACTGGATCCGGGTCTCGATCGGACGGTTGGCGTTGATCTCGGTCTGCACGGTGGAGTACTGGAGCCAGCCGTTCACGTACGAGCCGGCGTTGATGCCCGCCCAGCGCAGGCCGGTCTGGACGTTGCCGAGGGTGGCCTGGTTGTTCGGGCAGTCGTAGCCCTGCTGGCGGTTGAAGGCGGCGTTGCAGAACTGGTTCTGAGTGTGGTTTCGGCCGAACCAGGTGGCGATGGTGTTGCCGCCGGCGGCCCAGCACCAGTTGGTCTTCTGCTGGGCCTGCATCGTGATGCTCAGGCGCTTGTACGCGAGGGCGGAGTCGGTGTCGGCGGGGGCGGCGGTGGCGGTTCCGGCGCCGAAGGGCAGGGTGAGCAGCAGGGCGGAGACGAAGGCGGCGAGGGACAACCGCCGGTTTCGGTGGCGCATCGCGTTCCTCCCGAAGTGGGGATGTGGGGGTGGAGGAGCGCGTCCGGACGCTGTGGAGGAGCATCGGGGTGTTGTCGCGATCAGGTCAACACGCTTCAATACGCGTTGACATTGCGGTGTGAACGGTGGGGCTGCGGTGTGAACGGTTGCTGCCGTGCCACCTGGTCCCCCGGTGCCACCGGCGCGACCCCCGGGCCGGCGCGAGTGAACGTTCACAGAGGAGTCGCCATGCTGCCGACCGGCGACACGGCGAGCGCGGCAGACCCGGCAGAGCTCCGACAGCTGCTGCGCGGCGGCCCCTTCCACCTCGCCCTGCGCGCCGCCCTCGCCGCCCGCGGCCTGCCCCTGCACCGGGTGCAGCACCGGCTCGCCGCCCGCGGCATCAAGGTCGGCGTCACCAGCCTCAGTTACTGGCAGCAGGGCGCCCGGCGGCCCCGGCACGCGGAGTCCCTGCGGGCCGTCACCGCCCTGGAGCAGATCCTGGAGCTGCCGGACGGCGCCCTGATCCGGCTGCTGGCCGCTCCCGGACCGGCCCACGGGCCCGCCCGCCCGGCCGCGCGCCCCTACCGGGCCCTGGTGAGCGTGGGCGCGGCGGTGGAACAGCTGCTGGCCGCGATGGAGCTGTCGCCCGACGGCGGACTGCACTCGCTGGGCCACCACGAGCGGGTCCGGATCGGGGCGGAGGGCGAGATGCGGACGCGCGAGTCGCAGCAGATCGTGCGCGCCCACCGCGACGGAGTCGACCGCTACCTCGCCATCCATCACGGCGATCCGGGCTGCGACACGTCCCGAATGGAGGTGACGGCGTACGAGAACTGCCGCACCGGGCGGGTCCGGACCCACCGGGAGGCCGGGGTGGTGGTCGCGGAGCTGCTCTTCGACGCCCGGCTGCGGCGCGGGGACACGTACGTCTTCGGCTACGGCATCGAGGACGGCACGGGCGCGCGCAGCGGCGAGTACGTGCGCGGGTTCAGCTACGCGGGCGGCCAGTACATGCTCCAGGTCCGCTTCGACGAGGCGGCCCTGCCGGTGCGCTGCCGCCGCTTCGCCCGTACCGGGCCGCAGGCCCCGCGCACCGGCCTCGCGGACCTCACGCCGAGCGGCCGCCACCGGGCGGTGCACCTGGTGGAGCAGTCGGTGCGGCGCGGGATCCTCGGGATCGCCTGGGACTGGGACTGAGGCCGGGCCCGTCGCGGGTCAGCCCGCGATGAGCCTGCCGTTCTCCGCCTTGACGGGGACGGCGGGCAGCGGGTCGGTGGCCGGGCCCTTCAGCACCTTGCCGGTGGCCACGTCGAAGCGGCTGCCGTGGCAGGGGCAGTTGCCCTCGCCCTCGACGATCTTGTCCAGTACGCAGCCGGCGTGCGTGCACTGGGCGCTGAACGCCTTGTACTCGCCCGCCGCCGGGCAGCTGACGATCAGCTTCCGCTCCCGGTACAGCTTGGCCCCGCCCACCGGCACCTCGGCCGCAGCCCCGAGTTCCACCGGGGCGGTGGGCGTCGCGGGGGTGTTCCCGCCGCTGTTGGTCTCGGTCGAGCAGGCCGTGAGAGCCGCTCCGGCGCCGGCTGCTCCCGCGAGCGCGGCGGCGCCCCGCAGAACGGTACGGCGGGCGGGAGACGGCGACGCGGACATGGAATTCTCCTGGTGGAACGGGCGGGGCACGGTGCACCCGACGATACCGCCGTCCGATGGGGTAGCTTCCCCCGCGTGATCGTCGTCGGCGGAGAAGCCCTCATCGACCTGGTCCCCGCCGCGCGGCCGCCGGGCGCGCTGCTGCCGCGGCCGGGCGGCGGACCGTACAACACCGCGCTCGCGCTCGGGCGCCTCGGCGCCGAGGTGGCCTTCTGCTCGCGGGTCTCGGCGGACGGCTTCGGCGAAAGCCTGCTGGCCGGGCTCCGCGCGGCCGGGGTGGACCTGTCGCTGGTGCAGCGCGGGCCGGAGCCGACCACCCTCGCCGTGCCCTCGCTGGCCCCGGACGGCTCGGCCTCGTACGGCTTCTACGTCGAGGGCACCGCGGACCGCCTGTTCACCTTGCCGCCCGCCCTCCCGGAGTCCGCACGGGCCCTCGCGCTCGGGACCTGCTCGCTGGTCCTGGAGCCGGGCGCGAGCGCGTACGAGGCCCTGCTGCGCCGGGAGTCGCGGCGCGGGCTGCTGACCCTGCTGGACCCCAACATCCGGCCGGCGCTGATCGCGGACCCGGCGGGCTACCGCACCCGGTTCCTGACGCGGCTGCTGCCGTACGTCTCCGTCCTCAAGCTGTCGGAGGAGGACGCGGCGTGGCTGGGCGGCGGCCGGGTCTGCGACTGGCTCGCGGCAGGTCCGTCGGCGGTGGTGCTGACGCGGGGCGCGGCGGGGCTGACGGTGTGGACCCGGGAGGGCGAGGAGCACTCGGTGGCGGCCCGCGCGGTCGCCGTGGCGGACACGATCGGGGCGGGCGACACCGTCAACGCCGCCCTGCTGCACCGGCTCTCCGGTGCGGCTGGCGGCCCGGTGGACTGGCCCGACGTCCTGGGCTACGCCGCGCACGCGGCGGCCCTGACCTGCACCCGCGCGGGCGCGGAGCCACCGTACGCGGCCGAGCTCAGGTCATGGCGGCCCCCAGGACCCGGCACGCGGTAGGCGCAGGTTCCTGAGCCGGGTCCCCGCCCCGGACCCCGCGGTGCCGGAGGCAGAGCCCCCGGCAGCGGCGCCCCGCACCCGCCCAAGAGCCCCGGCCTCCAAGCGGCGGCGCCGCACACGGCGAAGGGGCCCGGCACCAGCCGGACCCCTCCGCCCCGCCCAGGTCGGCGCTACGCCTTACGCGCCCGCGCCGTCGCCTTCTTGGCCGGTGCGGCGGCCTTCTTGGCGGCGGTCTTCCTGGCCACCGCCTTCTTGGCCACCGCCTTCTTCCCGGCGGCCTGCGCCGGCAACGCCCCGTCGGATACCCGGTCCGCGCCCAGGATGTCCCGCAGGAACTTGCCCGTGTGGCTCGCCCCGACCGAAGCGACCTGCTCCGGCGTGCCCTCGGCCACCACCAGGCCGCCGCCGTAGCCGCCCTCGGGCCCCATGTCGATGACCCAGTCCGCGGTCTTGATGACGTCCAGGTTGTGCTCGATGACGATCACCGAGTTCCCCTTGTCCACCAGCCCCGACAGCACCTTGATCAGCTTCGAGATGTCCTCGAAGTGCAGACCCGTCGTCGGCTCGTCCAGCACGTACACCGTCCGGCCCGTCGACCGCTTCTGCAGCTCCGAGGCCAGCTTCACGCGCTGCGCCTCACCGCCCGACAGCGTCGGCGCCGACTGGCCGAGCCGGACGTACCCCAGCCCCACCTCGTTCAGCGTCCGCAGGTGCCGCGAGATCGTCGGCACCGCCTCGAAGAAGTCCAGCGCCTCCTCGATCGGCATGTTGAGGACTTCCGCGATGGACTTGCCCTTGTAGTGGACCTCCAGCGTCTCCCGGTTGTACCGGTCGCCGTGGCAGACCTCGCACGGGACGTACACGTCCGGCAGGAAGTTCATCTCGATCTTGATCGTGCCGTCGCCGGAGCAGTTCTCACACCGGCCGCCCTTCACGTTGAAGGAGAAGCGGCCCGGCAGGTAGCCGCGCACCTTCGCCTCCATGGTCTCCGCGAACAGCTTGCGCACGTGGTCGAAGACACCGGTGTACGTGGCCGGGTTCGACCTCGGCGTCCGGCCGATCGGCGACTGGTCGACGTGCACGACCTTGTCGACGAGGTCGTCGCCGTCCACCCGCGTGTGCCGTCCCGGCACCGAGCGGGCGCCGTTCAGCTCGCGCGCCAGGTGCGTGTAGAGGATGTCGTTGACCAGCGTCGACTTGCCGGAGCCCGACACACCGGTCACGGCCGTGAGCACGCCCAGCGGGAACGCGACGTCGATGTCCTGGAGGTTGTTCTCCTTGGCACCGTGGACGGTCAGCTTCCGCTCGCCGTTCACGGGCCGGCGTACGTCCGGGATCGCGATGGACCGCTTGCCCGACAGGTACTGGCCGGTCATCGACTCGGGGTTCTTCAGCAGCTCCTTCAGCGAACCGCTGTGCACCACCTTGCCGCCGTGCTCACCCGCGCCGGGGCCGATGTCCACGACCCAGTCGGCCACCTTGATGGTGTCCTCGTCGTGCTCGACCACGATCAGCGTGTTGCCCATGTCCCGCAGCCGCACCAGCGTCTCGATCAGCCGGTGGTTGTCCCGCTGGTGCAGGCCGATGGAGGGCTCGTCCAGTACGTACAGCACGCCGACCAGGCCGGAACCGATCTGCGTTGCGAGGCGGATGCGCTGTGCCTCGCCGCCCGACAGGGTGCCGGCGGCGCGGTTGAGCGACAGGTAGTCCAGGCCGACGTCGACGAGGAAGCGGAGCCGCTCGTTGACCTCCTTGAGGACCCGCTCGGCGATCTTCTTGTCGCGGGCGTCGAGCCGCATCCGGCCGAGGAAGTCCGCGCACTCGCTGATCGACATGGCGGCGACCTCGGCGATGGACTTCTCCATCACCGTCACGGCGAGCACGATCGGCTTGAGCCGCGTGCCCTCACAGGTCGGGCACGGCACCTCGCGCATGTAGCCCTCGAAGCGCTCACGGCTCGCGTCGCTCTCGGACTCCGCGTGCCGCCGCTTGACGAAGGGCACCGCGCCCTCGAAGGCCGTGGTGTACGCCCGCTCCCGCCCGTACCGGTTGCGGTAGCGGACCTCGATCTGCGTCTTGTGCCCGTACAGCAGGGCCTTCCTCGCGCGCAGCGGCAGTCCCGCCCACGGGATGTCCGTACGGAAGCCCAGCTCCCCGGCCAGGGCGCCGATCAGCCGCTGGAAGTAGTCCTTGGTGTGACCGAGCGACCACGGCGAGACCGCGCCCTCGTCCAGGGACTTCTCCTCGTCCGGAATGATCAGCTCCGGGTCCACCTCCATGCGCGTGCCGATGCCCGTGCACTCGGGGCAGGCGCCGAACGGCGAGTTGAAGGAGAAGGAGCGCGGCTCCAACTCCTCGAAGGAGAGGTCGTCGTAGGGGCAGTAGAGGTGCTCGGAGTACATCCGCTCACGCTCGGAGTCGTCCTCCGCGAGGTCGACGAAGTCCAGGATGACCATGCCGCCGGAGAGGCCGAGGGCGGTCTCCACCGAGTCGGTGAGCCGGCGCTTGGCGCTGTCCTTGACGGTGAGGCGGTCGATGACCACCTCGATGGTGTGCTTCTCCTGCTTCTTCAGGGTGGGCGGCTCGGAGAGCTGGACGGTCTGCCCGTCCACCCGCGCGCGGCTGTAGCCCTTGGTCTGCAGGTCGGCGAAGAGGTCGACGAACTCGCCCTTGCGCTCGCGCACCAGCGGCGAGAGCACCTGGAAGCGGCTGCCCTCGGGCAGGGCGAGCACCTTGTCGACGATCGCCTGCGGCGACTGGCGCGAGATGGGGCGCCGGCACTCGGGGCAGTGCGGCTTGCCGATGCGGGCGAAGAGGAGGCGGAGGTAGTCGTAGACCTCGGTGATGGTGCCCACGGTCGAGCGCGGATTGCGCGAGGTCGACTTCTGGTCGATCGAGACGGCCGGCGAGAGCCCCTCGATGAAGTCGACGTCGGGCTTGTCCATCTGCCCGAGGAACTGACGGGCGTACGACGAGAGCGACTCGACGTAGCGGCGCTGGCCCTCGGCGAAGATCGTGTCGAAGGCCAGGGAGGACTTGCCCGAACCGGAGAGTCCGGTGAAGACGATGAGTGAGTCGCGGGGCAGGTCGAGCGAGACGTTCTTGAGGTTGTGCTCGCGAGCGCCACGAACGATGAGACGGTCGGTCACGCCGGTCCGCACCTTTCTTGAGAGAGCGGGGGGCACGGGCCCCCGTCCCAGGGTATGGGGGGCGCCACTGCGGTGGAATTGGAGTCTGACTTCCGAGCGTATAGCACGCACATTCGATTTACGGCACTCCGCCAACCGCTTCACCCGATCGTGTGGCCGAGAGCCCGGGAGCACTAGGCTCGGCCTCATGACTGATCATGTGCACGACCTGCGATCTGTACGTGAAGCGACGGACCGACTGCTGACCGCGGTCGCGAAGCTGGACAACGCCTCTCTCGCCGCGGAGTCACACCTGCCCGGCTGGAGCCGCGGCCACATCCTGGCCCACCTCGCACGCAACGCGGACGCCCTCGTCAACGTCTTCGAGGGGCGCCCGATGTACGAGAGCGCCGAAGCGCGCGACGCGGACATCGAACGCGACGCCGGCCGGCCCTTGGAAGAACACCTGACGGACCTCGGTGATTCCGGGGCCCGCTTCCTCGCCACCACCGAGCGGGACCAGGACTGGTCCCGCACCGTCGAGCTGCGCAACGGCGTCACCGACCTCGCCGCCAACGTGCCGTTCCGCCGCCTCGTCGAGGTCGAGCTACACCACGTCGACCTGAACATCGGCTACGAGCTCGCCGACCTCCCGGAGGAGTTCGCCGACCGCGAGATCGCGTTCCTCGCCGACCGCTGGTCCGGGCGTCCGGAGGTTCCGCCCGTCACGCTGCGGGCCCCGTCCGGAGCGCTCTGGCACACCGGCGGCACGGAGGGCACCCCGGTGGTCCTCGAGGGCCCGCAGGACGAGCTGCTCGGCTGGCTGGCCGGGCGCGGTCCGCGGGGCGCCGGTCTCGCCGTCGTGGCCGGCGACGGCCTTCCCGTACTCCCGCCGCTCTAGGATCGGACACCTCTAGGATCAAAGACATGACGTACACCGGAGAGGTCAAGGTCGGCGGTCCGGCCGACGTGCACGAACTCGCGGACCTGATGATTTCCAAGGTCGCGGTGGGCCCGATGAACAACAACGCCTACCTGCTGCGCTGCCGGGCCACCGACGAGCAGCTGCTGATCGACGCGGCCGCGGACGCGGGCACGCTGCTGAGCCTGATCGGCGACGACGGCATCGCGTCCGTCGTCACCACCCACCAGCACGGCGACCACTGGGGCGCGCTCCAGGCCGTGGTCGAGGCGACGGGGGCGACCACCTACGCCGGCGCCTACGACGCCGAGGGCATCCCCGTGGCCACCGACGTCCCGGTGGCGGACGGGGACACCGTGCGCGTCGGACGGGTCGAGCTCACCGCGCGCCACCTGGTCGGACACACCCCCGGGTCGATCGCCCTGATCTACGACGACCCGCACGGGCACCCGCACGTCTTCACCGGCGACTGCCTCTTTCCGGGCGGCGTCGGGAACACGTGGGGCGACCCGAAGGCCTTCGCGAGCCTGATCGACGACGTCCAGCACAAGATCTTCGACCGGCTGCCGGACGAGACCTGGATCTACCCGGGCCACGGCAACGACACCATGCTGGGCGCCGAGCGTCCTCACCTGGCCGAGTGGCGCGAACGCGGCTGGTAGGCCCGCAATCCGTCAACTTCTCCACGCGGGGCGCCCCTTCCGGTCGATGATGGCCGAACGCACGTCCTGAGGGCCGGGGAGGGGGTATCTGCTGCACCATGCAACAAGATCCCTCCCCGTCCCCCACCACCTCTCGCCCCGCCCCCTCGATGCTGCGGCTGGCCTCGGCCTCCCTCGCCGGAACCGCCATCGAGTTCTACGACTTCTTCGTCTACGGAACGGCCGCCGCCCTCGTCCTCGGCCCGCTCTTCTTCCCGTCCTTCTCCCCGCTCGCCGGGACCCTCGCCGCGTTCGGCACCTTCGGCGTCGGCTTCCTCGCCCGCCCGCTCGGGTCGGCGGTTTTCGGCCACATCGGCGACCGCTACGGGCGGCGGCCGGTGCTCCTCGCCTCCCTGCTGCTGACCGGCCTCGCCACCGTCGCCGTCGGCTGCGTGCCGACGTACGACTCGATCGGCGTGGCCGCACCCATGCTGCTGCTCGTGCTGCGCTTCCTGCAGGGCCTCGGGCTCGGCGGCGAATGGGGCGGCGCGGTCCTGCTGACCGCCGAGCACGCTCCCGAGCGGCGGCGCGGCCTGTGGTCGAGCTTCCCGCAGATCGGTCCGCCGGTGGGCTTCCTGCTGGCCAACGGCATCGTCCTCGCGCTGTCGGCGAACCTGACCGACGCCCAGTTCACTTCGTGGGGCTGGCGGGTCCCGTTCTGGGCGGCCGGGCTGCTGGCCCTGGCGGGGCTGTGGCTGCGCCACTCGGTGGAGGAGACCCCGCAGTTCCGGGCCCTGGCCCGGAGCGGCCGGCGGGCGGACGCCCCGCTGGCGGAGGTGGTCCGCGGTCACTGGCGGCTGCTCCTGCTGACCGGCGGGGCGCTGGCCGTGGGGTACGCCGTCTTCTACGCGGTCACCACCTGGTCCCTCGCGTACGCGACCGAGCACCTCGGCATGGGCCGTACGACCGTGCTGGCGTGCATCATGGGCGCCGTCGCGCTGATGGGCGTGATGACCCCGCCGCTGGCGGTGCTCGGCGACCGGTACGGCCGGCGGCCGCTGTGCCTGGCCGGGTCGGCGGCGTGTGTGCTGTGGATGTTCCCGCTCGTGGCTCTGCTGGGCACGGCCGATCCGCTGCTGATGACGGTGGGCTTCGTCGTGGCGCTGCTGGGCATGGTGACGATGTTCGCGGTGGTGGGCGCGTACCTGCCGGAGCTGTACGCGCCGCGGATCCGCTGCACGGGCGCGGCCGTCGGCTACAACCTGGGCGGTGTCCTGGGCGGGGCGCTGACCCCGATCGTCGCGACGGCGCTCGCGGACGGCTCCGGTCCGCAGTGGGGTGTGGCCGTGTACCTGAGCGCGATCGCCCTGGTGAGCCTGGCCTGCTTCGCGCTGCTGCCGGAGACCGGCCCGGCCGTCGTCCGGTCGCGGTCGGGCGCCGGTGCGGCCACGGGCACGGAAACGGGGGCGGCCGAAGCGGCCGCCCCCGCGTAGCCCCGCAGGACCGTCAGGCGTCGATGCTCTCCGGGCGGGCGGCGGCCTCGGCCGCCGCCTGCTTCTTGGAGGCGATCAGGCTGGTGATCGTGGTGATGACCAGGACACCGCAGATGACGCCCAGGGAGACCGGGATCGAGATGACCGGGACGTGCACCCCGGATTCGTGGAGGGCGTGCAGCACCAGCTTGACGCCGATGAAGCCCAGGATGATCGACAGGCCGTAGCTGAGGTGGACCAGCTTCTTGAGCAGGCCGCCGATCAGGAAGTACAGCTGGCGCAGACCCATCAGGGCGAAGGCGTTGGCGGTGAAGACGATGTACGGGTCCTGGGTCAGGCCGAAGATCGCGGGGATGGAGTCCAGGGCGAACAGCACGTCGGTGGTGCCGATGGCGAGCATGACGACCATCAGCGGGGTCAGGACGCGCTTGCCGTTGTTCTGGATGAAGAGCTTGGTGCCGTGGTACCGGTCGGCGACGCCGAACTTCTTCTCGACGGACTTGAGCAGGCGGTTCTCCTCGAACTCGTCCTCCTCCTCATCCTTGCGGGCCTCCTGGACCAGCTTCCACGCGGTGTAGATGAGGAACGCGCCGAAGATGTAGAAGACCCACGAGAAGCTGGCGATGATCGCCGCGCCCGCCGCGATGAAGATCGCGCGGAGCACCAGGGCGATCAGGACGCCCACGAGCAGGACGCGCTGCTGGAGGTGCGAGGGCACCGCGAACTTCGCCATGATCAGGACGAAGACGAAGAGGTTGTCCACGCTCAGGGACTTCTCGGTGATGAAGCCCGCGAAGAACTCCTGCGAGGCCTGGCCGTTCCCGAAGAACCACAGGCCGAGGCCGAAGAGTGCGGCGAGGACGATCCAGACGACCGTCCAGGTACCGGCTTCCTTGATCGATACGTCGTGGGGTTTGCGGCCGATGAAGAAATCGGCGCCGATGAGGAGGGACAGACCGAGAATGGTCATGGCCCACAGGGCCCAGGAAACTTCCACGTAAACACGCCTCCGGCGGATGGCTCAGCACTTCGTCAGCGTCATCGCTGCCGGAGGTCTCTTCCACCCGGGCGGCCTGGAGGCCGTGGGCCGACGCCCCGGGACCGGCTGCGCTCATACAACCGCAGTGGTCCGTATTGACGGGTACGCCGTAGCAAGAAAGCAGGAATACTCCCCTCCGCAGGCACCAGGGTACCCGGGGGAGGCCGAGAAGGTAAAGGGAATCCCAAGAACTGGTCAGCGGCAGGTCATCGACCTGCCGCCGAGCCTCACGGGCGTGCGCGCCGCCGGGCTTGCGCCACCCGCTCCAATGCCTGGTCAAGGACCCTGCTGCCCTGCGGGGGCAGGTCCGGTTCGAAGGTCCAGGCGTGGTGGACCCAGGGGTCGGCGAGATGGTTGTCCGGCACCGGCGACAGCCGCATGAGCGAGCGCCACAGCGGGTCCAGCAGCGGCCCGTAGGCCGAGGCCTCGTCCCGGTCCGCGACCATCAGCAGGTGCACGCCGACCGCCGGACCCTCGTCGGCGAGGTAGCGGAGCTGGGTGACGGCCCGGTCGTCGAAGCCGTGCGGGAAGTCGTGTACGAGGAGCAGCTGGTCGGCCGTGTCCACGTCCGGCGGCAGGTCCTCGGGAGCCCCGGCCCGCAGCGCCATCTGTACGAGGTCCACCCGCTTGGTCAGCCGTGCCAGCGTCTCGGTGACCCCGGAGGCTCCCGCGGCGGGCGGCCCGGCCAGCACCCCGGCGCGTACGAGGGGCGCCAGGGAGGCGGATCCTGCTCCGGCCGCGTCGATGACGTGGACGGTGAACCGGTCGGCGGGGTGGACCGCGAGCAGCCGGACCGCGTGCGCGACGGCCACGTCCATGGCGGCTCGGCGCAGCCGGTCGGTGTCCATGGCCATCGCGGCCTCGGAGCCGGTGCGGCCGTTGTCGATCCACAGGCCGCGCTCCAGGGGGAGCTTCATCAGCATGGGGATCCGCAGGTCGGGGCGCTCGGGCAGGTACAGGTCACCCAGGCGCAGGGCGAGCGGGTTCTCCTCGGGCAGCCCGGCGGACCGGCCGCCGTGCCAGACCGGGTTGTCCCAGCGGGCGTACGCGGCCGGCAGCGCGGGCTCGACCACCTCCGACTCGGCGACCAGCTGGACGAGGTCCCGGTCGAGGACGGCCTGGGCCTGCGCGACGAGCTCCTCGCGGCGCGCCCGGGCGGTGTCGCGGGCGGCGTTCCCGGAGCCGCCGAGGCGGTGGCGGGGGTCGGACAGGGCCTCGTCGAGCTCGCGGTCCATGCGGGAGTCGGCGAATTCGACGGCGCTGCGGTAGGCGGCGACCGTGCGGGCCAGGTCCTCGAACATGCCCCAGACCTGGTTGTAGAGCCGCTCCTCCAGGGACCAGCCGCTGGCGTCGCCGGCGACGGGCCTCGGGGGCTGTCCGGGCTGCTGCGCCGGGGCGGGGCGCGGCGCGGGCTCGGGGGGCTCCGTGGCGGCGGGGCGGCGACGCGGGTGGGAGTAGCTGATCGTGGTGTCGGCCGGGGGCGCGGGGGTCGCGGCGGGGCCGGACGTGGCTGCGGAGCCGGACGTGGGCGTGGGCGCCGGGTTCGGCGTGGGCGCGGGGCCCGGCGTGCCCGCGTACGGGCTTCCGGACACCGGGACCACCGGGTCGGGTGCGACCGGGACCGGGCCGGGCGCGACCGGGGCCGCGACACTGGCGTGCACGCGCGCGGCCAGCTCGGCGGCGGCGGGGGCGGTGAGCCCCTGGTCGGCGAACAGGGCGGCGAGCCCGTCGGCATAGCCCTGGCCGACGGCGCGGACCTTCCAGGATCCCTGGCGGCGGTAGATCTCGAGGGCGACGACGGCGGTCTCGGCCTCCAGCCCGGTCAGGGTGTACTCCGCCAGCCCGGTGCCGTCCATGTCCGTGACGGCGACGTGCGAGGCCGCGACGGCACCGAAACGGCCCGGGCCGCCCGGGGGCAGGGAGAGCAGGACGCCGACGCGGTGCACCTCATCGGCCACCGCGTCGAGGTCGACGGCGAACCGGTGCCGGTCCGCGGACCCGCCGGGCACCTCGACCCCCGGAAGGTCGCCCGCACCGGGGTGCACGATCCCTTCCGGGCCGGTCACGGCGCCCCGCTCGTCTGCGAGCGTGGCCAGGGCGAGCACGGGTGTGCCCGCCGAGACCGTGATCCGCACCCGGTGTTCGGACAGGGCATGGTTCTGCCCCCGGACCAGTTCGGCCGCCATCGTCCCGTCTCCCCCGTTCTTCTTCGCTTACAGGTGCGGCAGGATCGCCGGCATCAGGTCCTGGAACGTCCGGCCGTTGGCCGGGTTGCCGAGGGCCGTCATCTGCCAGCCCGCGCCCGCGCGGGACACCTTCGCCATGATCTGCGCGGTGTACTGGCCACCGCCGTCGAGGGTGTACCGGGCCAGCTCCTGGCCGTTGGTCTCGTCGACGATGCGGCAGAACGCGTTCTGCACTTCCTGGAACGTCTGGCCGGTGAACGAGTTCACCGTGAAGACGATCTGGTCGATGTGCACCGGCACCCGCTGGAGGTCGACGAGGATGGCCTCGTCGTCCCCGCCCTGGCCGACGCCGCCGACGAGGTTGTCACCGGTGTGCCGGACCGAGCCGTCGTCGCTCTGCAGGTGCCGGAAGAAGACGACGTCCACCGGCTGCTTGTCGGCGAAGAGCACCGCCGACGCGTCCAGGTCGATCTCCCGGGTCCGCGAGCCGAACAGCCCGCGGCGCTTGGCCGCCTGCCATCCGAGGCCCATGCGGACCGCGGTCAGCGTCCCCCCGTCCGCCTTCTGCAGATTGATGGCCTGACCCTTGGTCATGTTGACCGTCACGCGCTGTCCCCTCTCCATAGCCCGCCCCTACAACGGGAGCGCAGCGTGTACCTGCGGCTGAGACCCAACCCTACTGACAGGCTCCGACTCAGGCGAGGCCCGCTTCCTTCATCTGCCGCAGCTCCTTCTTCAGCTCGCTCACCTCGTCCCTGATCCGGGCCGCGACCTCGAACTGCAGCTCCGCGGCCGACGCGCGCATGCGTTCGGTCATCTCCTCGATGATCGCGGCCAGTTCGGCGGCCGGCCGGTCGGTGAGCACCGCGCCCGCCTTGGCGCCCTTCGCACCCTTCCCGGCCTTGGCCCCGGCCGCCTTGCCGCCCAGCGCGGGAACCGGCGCCTTGGCCGCCTTGCCGTCCTTGGCCTGCCGGTATCCGGTGGCGAGGAGCTCCTCGGTGTCCAGTTCCTCGCGGGCGATGGTGGCGACGATGTCGTTGATCTTCTTGCGCAGCGGCTGCGGGTCGATGCCGTTGGCGGTGTTGTAGGCGACCTGCTTCTCTCGGCGGCGGTTCGTCTCGTCGATCGCCTGCGCCATGGCCGGGGTGATGCTGTCCGCGTACATGTGGACCTGGCCGGAGACGTTGCGCGCCGCGCGGCCGATGGTCTGGATCAGCGAGGTGCCGGAGCGCAGGAAGCCCTGCTTGTCGGCGTCGAGGATCGCCACGAGCGACACCTCGGGCAGGTCGAGGCCCTCGCGCAGCAGGTTGATGCCGACCAGGACGTCGAACTCGCCGGAGCGCAGTTCGCGCAGCAGCTCGATGCGGCGCAGGGTGTCCACGTCGCTGTGCAGGTAGCGGACCTGGATGCCGAGCTCCAGGAAGTAGTCCGTGAGGTCCTCGGCCATCTTCTTGGTGAGGGTGGTGACCAGGACCCGCTCGTCCTTCTCGACCCGCTGGCGGATCTCGTGCACCAGGTCGTCGATCTGGCCCTCGGTGGGCTTGACCACGACCTCGGGGTCGATGAGGCCGGTGGGGCGGATGATCTGCTCGACGAAGCCGTCGCCGCGCGAGAGCTCGTACTTGCCGGGGGTGGCCGAGAGGTAGACGGTCTGGCCGATCCGCTCCTGGAACTCCTCCCACTTCAGCGGCCGGTTGTCGAGGGCCGACGGCAGCCGGAACCCGTGGTCGACCAGGGTCCGCTTGCGCGAGGCGTCGCCCTCGTACATGGCGCCGATCTGCGGCACGGTGACGTGCGACTCGTCGATGACCAGGAGGAAGTCCTCCGGGAAGTAGTCGATGAGGGTGTTGGGCGCGGAGCCCGGCTCGCGGTCGTCCATGTGCAGCGAATAGTTCTCGATGCCGGAGCAGGACCCGATCTGGCGCATCATCTCCAGGTCGTAGGTGGTGCGCATGCGCAGCCGCTGCGCCTCCAGCATCTTGCCCTGCTTCTCCAGCTCCGCGAGGCGCGCGGCCAGCTCGGTCTCGATGCCCCGGACCGCCTTCTCCATGCGCTCGGGGCCCGCGACGTAGTGGCTGGCGGGGAAGACGTACAGCTCCCGGTCCTCGCTGATGACCTCGCCGGTCAGCGGGTGCAGGGTGGACAGGGCCTCGATCTCGTCGCCGAACATTTCGATGCGGACGGCCAGTTCCTCGTAGACCGGGAAGATCTCGATGGTGTCGCCGCGCACCCGGAAGGTGCCGCGGGTGAAGGCCACGTCGTTGCGCGTGTACTGGATGTCGACGAAGCGGCGCAGCAGCTGGTCCCGGTCGGTCTCCTCGCCCACCTTCAGGGAGACCATCCGGTCGACGTACTCCTGCGGGGTGCCGAGGCCGTAGATGCAGGACACGGAGGCGACGACGATCACGTCGCGCCGGGTCAGCAGCGAGTTGGTAGCGGAGTGGCGCAGCCGCTCGACCTCCTCGTTGATCGAGGAGTCCTTCTCGATGTAGGTGTCCGACTGCGGAACGTAGGCCTCGGGCTGGTAGTAGTCGTAGTACGAGACGAAGTACTCGACGGCGTTGTTCGGCAGGAGCTCACGGAACTCGTTCGCCAGCTGGGCGGCGAGGGTCTTGTTCGGCGCCATGACCAGGGTGGGGCGCTGAAGCTTCTCGATCATCCAGGCGGTCGTCGCCGACTTGCCGGTGCCGGTCGCACCCAGCAGGACGACATTCTGCTCACCTGCACGGATGCGCTTCTCCAGCTCGGCGATGGCCGCCGGCTGGTCGCCGCTGGGCTGGTAGGAGCTGACGACCTCGAAAGGCGCCACCGTGCGTTCGATCTTCGATACGGGCCGCATGAGTCAACCGTACGACCCCCCACTGACACTCACGTATCCGCGCGCGGCCGCGCGGCGCGCCCGGCCGGACCGGCCTCACACGTTCTGGTCCGTTTGTCGTAGTTCGGTGGCGGCTCGGTGATCTTCAACCCCATGATCGCGGTGAAGGGCCCGCCGTGAAGTGCATCGCCACAACGTCTGCCGCTCCGCACCCGTCTGACGCAGGAACAGGGCTCACGACCCGAGGAGAACGCACATGTACGTCCGACCCGCCGCCGCGGCAGCCGCCGCGTTGCTGGGCTTCACCCTCACCGTGCTGGGCGGGACGGCCTCGTACGCCGCCACCGGCCCCGGCTCCACCTCCGGGCCGGCAGGGCTCCTGGGGAACCCCGTCGTGTACGCCCACCGGGGGGCTTCGGCCTACGCCCCGGAGAACACCCTCGACGCGGTCGACCTGGCGATGCGGCTGGGCTTCGCCTGGGTCGAGAACGACGTGCAGCGCACCAAGGACGGCGAGCTGGTCGTCGTCCACGACGACACCCTGTCCCGGACCACGGACGTCGAGCAGCGCTTCCCGGGCCGCGGCCCCTGGAGGGTCAAGGACTTCACGGCGGCGGAGATCGCCCTGCTCGACGCGGGCAGCTGGTTCGGGCAGGAGTACACGGGCGCCCGGGTGCCGACCCTGCGGGAGTACCTCGACCGGGTGCAGCGCAACCAGCAGCGGCTGCTCCTGGAGATCAAGAAGCCCGAGCTCTACCCCGGGATCGAGCAGCAGACCCTGAAGGTGCTGGACGAGGCGGGCTGGCTCGACGAGCGGCACGTGGAGCAGCGCCTGGTGGTGCAGAGCTTCAGCGCCGACTGCGTGCGCGTCGTGCACGAGCTGCGCCCGGACCTCGTGACGGCCTTCCTGGGCACCCCGGCGGTGGCGGACCTGCCGCGGTACGCGCAGTTCACCGACCGGATCAACCCGTGGCACACCACGATCTCGGCCGAGTGGGTCGCGGCGGTTCACGGGCTGCTCGGAGCCCACGGCAAGGCCCTGGAGGTGGACACCTGGATCGTGGACGACGCCACCACCGCCCGGAAGGTGCAGGCCATGGGGGTGGACGGGATCATCACCAACGCCCCGGACGTCGTCCGGGAGGCGGTCGGCGGCTACTGACGGGGGCGGCGGGGGCGGCCGTCGGCGCCGGGTTCGGCGCTGCCGCCGGGTTCACCGGTGTCGGCGCTGTCGGCGCTGTCAGTGGGGCGCCGTACCGTGGACGCGTGGACAGCACCGAGCGGCCCCGCGGGCCGCACCTCGAATGGACCGTCGTCGCGAGCGATGTCGGTCCCCTGCTCCTGGCCGCGACCCCGGAGGGTCTGGTCCGGGTCGAGTTCCATGCCGGGCCGGACCGGGTCGACGCGATGATCGGCCCGCTCGTCTCCCGGCTCGGCGCCGACGCCTGGCGGCCAGCGCCGGGCGAGGAAGTGCTGCTGGCCGAGCCCATACGTCAGCTGGCCTCGTACTTCTCCGGTGCTCTGCGGCGCTTCGAGCTGCCGCTGGACTGGCGCCTCAGCTCCGGGTTCAACCGGCAGGTGCTCCGGGAACTGGACCGTTCCGTGCCGTACGGAGCGGTCGTCGGGTACGGCGAGCTGGCCGCCCGCGTCGGACAGCCGGGGGCCGCCCAGGCCGTCGGCAACGCCATGGGGTCGAATCCGCTGCCGCTGGTGGTGGCCTGCCACCGGGTCGTGGAGAACGGCGGGGGCATCGGCGGCTTCGGCGGCGGGGTCGAGACCAAGCGCCGGCTGCTCGCGCTGGAGGGTGTCCTGCCGCAGCCGCTGTTCTGAGCGTGCCGGATACCCGGTTCCGCCCGCGCGGTAAGGGGTGTCACACTGCCGCGGTGACTACTCCAGCCGCCTCGCCCGGCCGCAGCGCGTCCTGCCGTGCCCCGCACCTCCGCCGCCCGCGCGGGGGGTGTCCGGCATGACCGCCTCCCCCGGTACGGACCGGCCCTCCGCGTCGGCGGACCTCCCGGATCTGGCCGGGCTGCGGCGGCGCACCACCGGGGTGCTCATCGCCGGCCAGATGCTCGGCGGGCTCGGCGTGCCCATCAGCATCGCCCTGGCACCCGTACTCGCCGCCGAGGTCAGCGGCACCGAGGCCATGTCCGGCCTCGCCTCCACCGCCGCCGTGATCGGCACCGCCCTGGTGTCCCTGCCGCTCGCCGCCCTGATGACCGCCCGCGGCCGCCGCCCCGGGCTCGTGGTGGCCTACCTGATCGGTGCCGCCGGCGCGGGCCTCGTCGTCCTCGCCGCGACGATCAAGAGTTTCCCGCTGCTGATGCTCGGCATGGCCGCCTTCGGCGCCGCCTCCTCTGCCAACCTCCAGTCCCGGTTCGCCGCCGCCGACCTCGCCGCCCCGGACCGCCGGGCCCGCTCGATCTCCGTCGTCGTGTGGGCGTCCACGATCGGCGCGGTGCTCGGACCCAACCTGTCCGCCCCCGCCAGCCGCAGCTTCGCCGGGACCTCCATACCCGAGACGGCGGGACCCTTCGTGTGGGCCGCCGCCGTCTTCCTCCTCACCGCCACCCTGATCGCGGTACTCCTGCGCCCGGACCCGCTGCTGACGGCCCGTGCGCTGGCCCCGCCCGAGGAGCAGACCCGCGAGGGGCGCTCGCTGCGTGCCGGGTTCGCCGCCGTCAAGGCCTCCCCGCGGGCCCGGCTCGCGCTGGTCACCGTGGCCGTGTCGCACACCACCATGGTCTCGATCATGGTGATGACCCCGATGGACCTGGGCCACCACGGCGCGGGACTGGAGCTCATCGGGCTCGTGATCAGCGGTCACATCGCCGGCATGTTCGCCTTCTCCCCCGTCATGGGCTGGCTCGCGGACCGCCTCGGCCGGCTGTCGGTGATCGGCCTGGCGGCCGGTCTGCTGTCGGTCGCCGCCCTGCTCGCCGGCACGGCCGGGCCGCACCACGGGCAGAGCGCGGCGGGCCTCTTCCTGCTCGGCCTCGGCTGGTCGGCCGGGATGGTGTCCGGGTCGGCGCTGCTGACCGACTCGGTGCCGCAGCCCGCGCGGGCCGCCGTACAGGGGCTGAGCGACCTGACGATGAACACGGCCGCGGGCGTGGGCGGTGCGGCCGCCGGCCTGGTCATGGCCCAGGCGAGCTACGGCTGGCTGAACGCCGTCGGCGCCTGTCTGCTGCTGCCGATGGCGGCGCTCGCGCTCTTCACCGCGCGCCGCCACCCCATGCCCGCGAAGGGCGACGTCACGAGCTGATGTGGTAGGCCTTGCGCAGCGTCTCGTGCACGGTCCAGGTGGTCTTGTCTCCCTCCCGCAGGACGCAGGCGGAACCGGGGCCGACCTCCAGGGTCCCGCCGCCCTCGACCTCGATGGTGGCCCGGCCGCTGACCACCACGAACAGCTCGTCGGCCTCGGTGTCGGTCACCACGCCCGGGGTGATCTGCCAGATCCCGCGCACCTGCCTGCCGTCGGGCGACTCCCAGAGCACCTTGCCGGTCACCACCGGCTCGCCGGAGAGGATCTGCCCGGGGTCGAGGTCCTCGGCCTCCAGTTCGGCGTCCGGGACGTCCGCGACGGAGACGGCGAAGGAGGCGGGGGCGCTGTGATCACTGGTGCTCATGACCCGCGAGCCTAATCCGGCCGGACGGCCCGGCGGGGTGACCAGACCGTCCAGCGCGGCCGGGGCTGACGAGTCATCCTGTCCAGCGGTGCGTGCTGCCCTGCGTGGTCCGCGCAGGAGCGTTACTCGGACAGGTTGCGACGGGTGGGGCGGGAGTGCGTTTGGGGGCGCGAATCCGGTGCCATGGATGGGGACATGTCACAGCACACAGCAACTGCATCCCCGTCCGGCGGACCGGTCCTCTCGGAAGAGGTACGCGAGGCGCTCGCCCGGCAGAGGCCCGTCGTGGCGCTGGAGTCGACGATCATCGCGCACGGGCTGCCGCGGCCCCGCAATCTGGCGGTGGGTCTCGAACTGGAGGACGTGGTCCGCTCGGAAGGGGCGGTTCCGGCGACGATCGCCGTCATCGACGGAGTGGCGCACGCGGGCCTGGACAAGGCTCAGCTGGAGCGGATCGCGGGCGGCGACGGCGTACGCAAGCTCGGCCAACGGGATCTGGCGCCCGCGCTGGCGGCGGGGGCCACGGGGGCGACGACGGTGTCCGGTACGGCCTTCCTGGCCGCCCGGGCGGGCCTGCGGGTCTTCGCCACGGGCGGGCTGGGCGGCGTACACCGCGCATGGGCGCAGACACAGGACGAGTCGGCGGACCTGTCGCTCCTGGCGCGGACGCGCATCACGGTGGTGTGCGCGGGGGTGAAGTCGATCCTGGACGTGCCGGCCACGCTGCAGCGGCTGGAGACGCTGGGGGTGGGCGTGCTCGGCTACCGGACGCAGCGGTTCCCCGGCTTCTACCTGGCCGATTCCGGTGAGCCGGTGGACTGGACGGTGGAGGGGCCGGAGGAGGTCGCGGCGGTGATGGCCGCTCAGGACGCCCTGGGCGGCCCGGAGGCGGCCCTGCTCGTGGCCAACCCCGTGGCGGAGGCGGAACAGCTGGATCCGCGGCTGCACGACCGGGTGCTGGCCGAGGCCCTCGCCGAGTGCCGTGAGCGGGGGATCACGGGGCAGGCGGTGACACCGTTCCTGCTGGGGTTCCTGGTGCGGGCGACGGGCGGGGCCTCGCTGGAGGCGAACCTGGCGGCGGTACGGGGCAACGTGCGGCTCGGGGCCAGGATCGCGGGGGCCTGGGCGGCGCGGGCATGACCCGCGCGGAACCCGTCGGTCCGGGTGCCCTGCTGGTCGTCGGGGACGTGGTCACCGATGTGGTGGCGGTCCATCCGGAACCGCTCGCCCCGGCCACCGACACGGCGGCCCGGATCCGGACCCTGCCGGGCGGCGCCGGGGCCAACGCGGCCTGCTGGGCTGCCCGTACGGGGGCCGCGGAGGTACGGCTGCTCGCGCGGGTGGGTACCGAGTCGGCGCGGTGGCACGAGCGGGCGCTGCTGGACGCGGGGGTGCTGCCGCGGCTGGTGGTCGACCGGGAGGAGCCGACCGGGACGGTGGTCGCGCTGGTCGGCAAGGACGCGGAGCGGACCTTCCTGACCGACAGCGGCGCGGCGCTGCGGCTGTGCCCCGCCGACTGGACGCCGTCCCTGCTGGACGGGGTCGCCCATCTGCACCTGTCCGGATACCTGTTCTTCGCCGACAGCAGCCGGGAGCTGGCCCTGGTCGCGCTGCGGGCGGCCCGGGCCCGGGGGGTTCCGGTGAGCGTGGACCCGGCCTCGGCCGGGTTCCTGGCCGGGCTGGGCCCGCAGCGGTTCCTCGATGCCGTGGCGGGGGCCTGCGTACTGCTGCCCAACGAGGACGAGGCCCGCCTGCTGGCCGGCCTGCCGGAGCCCGCGGGGGTGGCCCGGGCGGCGGCGCGGCTGAGCCGGCACATACCGCTGGTGGTGGTGACCCGGGGCGCGGCGGGGGCACTGGTGGCCGAGCGGGGCCGGATCACCGCCGAGGTCACGGCGGAACCGGCCGAGGCCGTGGACTCCACGGGCGCGGGCGACGCCTTCACCGGCGGCTTCCTCGCGGCCCGACTGGCGGGCGCGGACCCCGCGGAGGCCTCCCGAGCGGGCTGCCGGACCGCGGCCCTGGCGGTGACCCGGCTGGGCGGGAGGCCTTGAGAGGACCGGCGTGCGGAGGACCGGCGTGGAGAGGACGGCCTTCGGGGGAACCGGCCTCGAGGGGCCGGGGGCTCCCTGACTGCTGCCGCCCGGCCCTCCTTACCGCGCGCGGAGGCCCGTCCAGGCGGGATGGCGGGGGTCGTCGGCACGGACCACCGCGTCGGCGGCCGAGGCCGGGTCCGTGTCGGCCTCGTAGCGCGCGAAGGCCGGCAGCGTCCAGCGCGCGGCCTCCTCGGTACGGCGGGCGAGCGCGCCCGGGGAGAGCCGGATGTGGACGCTCAGATCGAAGGGGAACCAGTGGCCCAGCAGCAGCGGGCCGTGCACGACCAGCACGCCGCCGGGCGGGAGTTCGACGTACGGGCTGCGTGTGGCCCGGTCGCTCGCCGGGTCCCAGAGGTCCGGCAGCACCCGCCCCGTGCCGCCCGGGTCGGTCGGGCCGAACACCTCCCGCCAGAGCGCGGCCGTGTCGTACCAGCCGCCGAGGTACGAGTCCACGTCCTCGCGGCCGAACTCGAAGCGGAGGGAGGCCGGCCGCAGGAAGCCCTCGGCCGCCACCACCAGGACCGGCCGGCCGCGCAGGCGCAGCGCGTCGGCCAGGTGCCCCGCGAGCACACCGGTCCCGGCGGCCGGGGCTCCGTCGATACCCACCCGCCGCCAACTGCCCTGCTCAGGGGCGGTGTCTTCGGTGGCCTCGGCGGTGGCGCCGGGGTCGTCGAGGTGACCGGCGAGCCGCTCGGCCATCCGCTGCCATGTGATCGCTTCCAGTTGCACGAGCCCATTGTCAGTGGTGGGCCGTAGCGTTTTTCACGAGGGATCACCGGCAGAACAGAAGCCGGTGGCCCGGCCTTTGGGGAGGGGTCTGTCATGGCTCGGGAGACGACGTATCTGGAGCTGTCGCAGGACGACGGCGCTGCGCACAAGTTCTACGAGGTGACGGTGGACGGCACCGCCGTCTGCGTGCGGTACGGGCGCATCGGCGCGGACGGCCAGGTGCAGAGCTCCTCGTTCCCGACGGCGGACAAGGCCCGGGCGGCGGCCGCGAAGAAGATCGGGGAGAAGATCCGCAAGGGGTACGCCCCGGCCGTGCGCGGGCAGCGGACCGCGCGGTCGGTGACACGGCGCCAGGTCACGTCGGCGCCGTCGACGGCGCGGGCCGTGGCTCCGGTGCTGTGGCGCTTCCGTACGGGTTCCTCGGCCTTCGGGATCCACGTGGACGAGGACCGCTGCTGGGTCGGCAACCAGGCGGGTGACGTCTACACGCTGAGCCACGGCGGGGAGGTGCTGGCACGGTACTCGCTGCCGGACGGGGTGAAATGCCTGGTGGCGGACGAGTTCTGGATATACGCGGGCTGTGACGACGGCACGGTGTACGACCTGTCGTCGAAGGTGCCGTTCGGTGCCTACGACATAGCGGCCGATGTGGACATCTTCTGGCTCGACATCCGGGAGGGCGTGCTGAACGTGTCCGACGCGAGCGGCGGGCTGACGGTCATCGACCACGAGGACGAGTTCCAGTGGTCGCGGCGCTCGGACGGCTCGAACGCCTGGATGGTCCGGGCGGACGCGGACGCCGTCTACCACGGGCACAGCCAGGGGGTCACCGCGTACGCCCCGGACGGGGGGCGGCAGTTGTGGCACACGGCCACCAACGGCTCGGTGCTGTTCGGCTGGCAGGAGGACCACGCGGTGTACGCGGGCACCGGGCGCAACACCGTGCAGCGGCTGTCGAAGGCGACCGGCGCGGTGGAGGCCTCCTACCGGTGCGACGCGGCGGTGTACTCGTGCGCGACCTCCCCGGACGGCAGGCACGTCTTCGCCGGCGACCTGGCCTCCTCGGTGTACTGCTTCGACGCCGACGGACGGCGGCTGTGGAAGCTGGGCACGGGCAGCGGGTCCGCGTTGTCGATGCAGTACCACGACGGGCGGCTGTACCTGGTGACCACGGACGGCTCGCTGGTCTGCGTGGACGCGAGCGAGCAGGCGATAGCCGCGGCCCAGCAGGGCTCGGTGCCGGCACCGGTGGACGTGAAGTCGGCGGCCGCTCTGCCCGTGTTCACCCCGGCCGCGTCGGCGGCGGCGGTCGCCACCGTCTCGGTGGCGTCGGCTCCGGCGGGCGGTGTCGTGGTGGAGTGCGTCCAGCAGGGCGGCCGGGTGCGGGTGCAGGTGGTCTCGGGAGGCTTCGAGCCTTCCTGGAACGTGCAGTTCCCGCGCGGGATACGGGAGCCCGGCGCCCGGTACGTGGTGGACGGGCTACACGCGGCCTCGGGCGGCTTCTACCGGGTGCGCGGGGAGATACGCCGGCTGGTGTGAGGCTCACCCGGGCGGTACGGGTTCACCGGCGTGCTCCCGGCAGACGGCCGGTGTGACGCCGTGCGGGGTCGGGGTCGGTATGGAGAAGGGGGTTCCCGGGGGGAGCGCCGGGGTCACGTGGAGCACGACCGGTTCGCTGCCGAGGTTGTGGCCCAGGTGGACGTGCCGGATGCCCGCCGGCTCCACGAAGGCGGTCCCCGCCCGGTGCACCACGATCGTGCGGTCGTGCAGGACCCGGGTCAGGGTCCCGGCGAGGACGACGGCGTCCAGCCGCACCCGGTGGTAGTGCCAGCCGGTGCAGCCGCCCGGCGGTATGACGATCTTCCGGCCTGCCGGGGTCGCGGGAACGCGTGCCCCTGCCGCCCGAACCGTCGCCTGCTGCCCACCCATGTGCCCTCCTCGGTGGACCAGCTGCCGTCCACGGGCCCACGGTAGAAGGACGGCTTGGCATGGAGGAAGAGTTGGTGAAACATCAACCGGCCTTCTCCAGCAGGTGATATGAGGCCCCTGCGGCGGTATCACCCCTGTATGAGCCTGGTGGTGTTCGAGTCCGGTAAGCAGATCCACTGCGCGGAGTGCCGGCAGGGGCCGCTCCGGCACCTCGTGCGCGAGGCCGGGGTGCCGCGCTGCCTGGACTGCACCGATCTCGGACATCTGGTCTACCTCCCGCGCGGGGACGCGGCGCTCACCCGCCGTTCTCGCGAGGGGAGTCCGCTGTCCGCCGTCGTCGTCCGCTTCAACCGGCGCCGCCGCCGCTACGAGCGCCAGGGAATCCTCGTCGAGGAGGCCGCGCTCGCCCGCGCCGAGCGTGCGTGTCTCGCTGACGCCGAGGCGCGGGCCAGGCGCCGGGAGCGCGACCGGCTGCGTCGCGCCGCCGAGGACACCCGGTTCACGGCGGCCTTCGCCGCCGAGATAGTCCGCCTGTTTCCCGGCTGCCCGGCCGACCGGGCCGTGGCCATCGCCACGCACGCCTCGGTGCGCGGCAGCGGCCGGGTGGGCCGCAGCGCCGCCGGCCGGGCGCTGGACGAACTCGCCGTCTCGTACGCGGTGCGCGCGGCCGTGCGGCACACCGACACCGAGTACGACGCGCTGCTGATGGCGGGCGTCCCGCGGTTCGCGGCCCGGGCGCGGCTGGCGGCACGGATCGACGCCGTCCTGGACAGCTGGCGCCCCGTACCGCCCGCCCGCGGTCCTAGCGCGTGAGGCCGAAGCGGCGGTAGAGGAGTACACCGCCGAGGAGGAGCGCTCCGCCGCCCGGGAGCAGGTAGCCGACGGCGTCCGCGCCGGTGTGGGCCAGGGCATCGGTGTGCCGCGGCGGCGCGGGCGGGGTCGCCGGACGCTCGACGACCGGGCGTTGGACGGGAGCCGGGACGGGGGGCTGGACGGGGGGCTGGACGGGGGGCTGGACGGGGGGCTGGACGGGGGGCTGGACGGGCGGCTTGCCGACGGTGGGCACCTCGCCGTTGACCGAGGTGTTGCCGGTGGAACTGTTGCCGACTCCGACGACGCTCACCGCGTTGCCGCTGAGGTTCACCGGCAGGTCGACGGGGAGCTGGAGTCCGTTGCCGGACAGCACCCCCGGTGAATCCTTTCCGCGTCCATCGGCGACGGCTCCGCCACCGTTGCCCGCGCCTTGTTCCGCCGGGTGCGAGGGCCGCGGCTGCGGATGGTCCTCATTGACACAGCGGTTCCCGGCGGCCGAGTTGAGCACGCCGACCACGCTCACGGTGTTCCCGCACGCGTTCACCGGAACGTGCACCGGCAGTTGAACCAGGTTCCCGGAGAGCAGCCCCGGCGAGCGCTCGGTGCTCCCACCGGCATCCGCGTCGGCGTAGGCGAATCCGCCCGCACCCGCGACCGCCAGCCCACCCCCCGCAACCACCGCCGCGATCAAGCCATTCCGACGACTGTGACGCATCAGTTTCCCTGCCTTCCGGAGGAGTCCGCGGGTGTTGGTCCCGCACCGGAACAACGCTCTGAACCCATTCGGGTTATAGAGGCGGTAGGCATTTCACCCCATCGTGTACTGGGTAGTGCCTACTTCATGACTCCTCGCCCGCTGCTCCTCCTCGACGTGGACGGCCCTCTCAATCCCTTCCGGTCCCCGTTCGCGGGCTTGCGCGGGTACCGGAGCCACCGGATGCGACCGGACGTCTGGCTCTCCTACCGCGATCCGGAATCCCGCAGCGCCCGCCGCGGCGCACGGGTCCGCCTGCACCCCTCCCACGGCGGCCGGCTGCTGGCCCTGCCCTTCGAACTCACCTGGGCCACGGCCTGGACGCACCAGGCCAACACGATGATCGCCCCGCACATCGGGCTCCCCGGCGATCTCCCCGTCGTCGAGTGGCCGGAACTGTTCGCCCAGGACCCGGACGGCCTCTCGTGGAAGACCCGCCCCCTCGTCGACTGGGCGGCGGGCCGTCCCTTCGCCTGGGTCGACGACATGATCAACCCGCGGGACCGCGCCTGGGTCGCCGCCCACCACCCGTCCCCGGCCCTGCTCCTGCGCATCCACCCCCGCCACGGCCTCCGGGACCGCGACTTCACCACCCTCAGCCGTTGGGCTCGCGAAGTGACGCGCTGATCCTGCCGACCACGTGGATCCGGCTGCCGGCCCTCTTCACCCCCACACCTCAGGCGAGGCCGTCCCCGGCACGGGGACGGCCTCTTCCGACGCTGCGGTCGCCTACCGATTGCGGACACGCAGGGATTGATCGTTCTCCGGACCGATCACCAACGGTTCTCGAACTCCGTGGCGCCGTGGCCGGGGCTCTGACCGTGCCGCGCGAGCGCGGTGACCGGGTCCGGGGACGGGCGGCCCGTGGGCCACCAGTCGGTGTCGTCCGGGCGGGACTCGTAGGCGTACCAGAGGGCGTCGCGGCCGAGGCGGAGCTGGCGGGTGCCGGACGTGAGGCGGTTGCGGTCGGGGCGGAAGGAGCCCTGATCTGCGGCGAGGAGCGCCGGGCGGGCCCGGTCGAAGGGGCCGGCCGGCGGGTCCCAGGGCTCTTCGAGGGCGGCGAGGGCGGGGCGGCCGCCCTGCCGCCAGGCCGCGGCGGCCCGGGCGAGGTCGGTGGTGGTGCGGCCGGTTTCGCGGGCCAGTTCGCGGTAGAGGGTACGGGCGGCACCGGTGAGCCCGGCCGTGGGGTGCGCCGAGGCCAGCCGGACGGCGTCCTGCCACAGGCCGAGCCCGGCGATCGGATCCTCGGCCGTGGTCAGGATGGCGAGGGCGCGGGCCGCCGCATCGGAGGCGAGCTGGTCCAGGGCGAGCGGGTCCGGGGCCGCCGGGTCGGCCGGGTAGGCGGGCGGCAGGCCCGCTGCGGCGGGCGCGGCGAGCGGCGCCGGCAGCAGCGGCAGGCTGGTGCGGGCGAGCGCCGCCCTGGCGGGGACGCCGGGGAAACCGGGCGCGGCGTCGGGCTGTTCCCGGGCGGCGTGGGCGGCGCTGCGCCGGGTCAGCTCGTCGAGGAGTTCCCGCTCGCCGCGGCCGCGCAGGAGCAGCAGGACGAACGGGTCCTCGTCGAGCAGCCGGGCCGCCCGGTAGCAGAGGGCCGCCGCGTGCTTGCAGGGCGGACGCGCGACGTCCGGGCAGGAGCAGCGGGGAAGGAGCTCGCCCGCGCCGGGCAGCACCGTCCCCGCGAGCGACTGCGGAACCTCCCGCTCCAACAGGGCGGCGAGCGCCGTGGGATCGGCCGCGACCGCCTCCAGCAGTGCGTCCCACTCCGCGTCCGCGAAGGCGGGCAGCGTCAGCTCGGTGCGGTACGGGCGCGGCCGGCTGCCCCGCACGTACGCCATGATCCGGCCCGGCGTGATGGTGACCGCGTCGACGTGGCCCTCGGCGGCGTACGCACGGCCCCGGGCCAGCCGGGCCGGGTCGCGGGAGACCTCCTCCAGCGCCGACACCCAGGCCCGGCCCCACCAGCTGACCGCCTGCGCCCCCGCGGGCACGGTCTCGAAGGTGCGGCGGCGGTCGTCCCGCGCGGTGATCATGCGAGCCTCCGCAGGGAGACGAGGTCGGCCAGCTCCCGGTCGGTCAGCTCGGTCAGCGCCGCCTCGCCGGAGCCCAGGACGGCGTCGGCCAAGGCCCGCTTGACCTCCAGCATCTCGGCGATCCGGTCCTCCACGGTTCCCTCGGCGATGATCCGGTGCACCTGGACGGGCTGGGTCTGCCCGATCCGGTAGGCGCGGTCGGTGGCCTGCTCCTCGACGGCCGGGTTCCACCAGCGGTCGAAGTGGATGACGTGGCCGGCCCGGGTGAGGTTCAGCCCGGTGCCCGCCGCCTTCAAGGAGAGCAGGAACACCGGGACTTCGCCCGCCTGGAAACGGTCGACGAGCTCCTCGCGGCGCGGCACCGGCGTCCCGCCGTGCAGCAACTGGTGGGAGATCCCCCGGGCCGCGAGGTGCCGCTCGATGAGCCGGGCCATCGTCACGTACTGGGTGAAGACCAGCGCCGACCCGCCCTCGGCCAGGATCGTGTCCAACAGCTCGTCCAGCAGCGCCAGTTTGCCCGAGCGGTGCGGGATCCGGGGCTCCGCCTCCTTCAGGTACTGCGCCGGGTGGTTGCAGATCTGCTTGAGCGAGGCCAGCAGCTTCATGATCATGCCGCGCCGCTCGATGCCCTCGCTCGACTCGATCACGGCCATCGCCTCGTCCACCGCGGCCTGGTACAGCGAGGCCTGCTCACGGGTCAGCGAGACGGGGTGGTCGGTCTGCGTCTTCGGCGGCAGCTCGGGCGCGATACCGGGGTCGGACTTCTTGCGGCGCAGCAGGAACGGCCGGACGAGCGCCGCGAGCCGGGCCACGGCCGCCTCGTTGCCGCCGTCCTCCTCCTGCTGGTGCTCCACCGGACGCGCGTGGCGGGCCCGGAAGGCGGTCAGCGGACCCAGCAGCCCCGGCGTGGTCCAGTCCAGCAGCGCCCACAGCTCGGAGAGGTTGTTCTCCACCGGGGTGCCCGTCAGCGCCACCCGGGCCGGCGCCGGGATCGTGCGCAGTGCCTTGGCGGTCGCCGAATGCGGGTTCTTCACGTGCTGGGCCTCATCGGCGACGACCATGCCCCAACTCTGCCCGGCGAGCAGGGGGGCGCTGGCGCGCATCGTCCCGTAGGTGGTGAGGACGAAGCCCCCCGCGAGGTCCGTGAGGTGGCGGCTGCCGCCGTGGAAGCGGCGCACGGGCGTGCCGGGGGCGAACTTCTCGATCTCCCGCTGCCAGTTGCCCAGCAGGGACGCGGGACAGACGACGAGCGTCGGCTCGGGGCGGTCGCGGTGCAGGTGCAGGGCGATCAGGGTGACGGTCTTGCCCAGGCCCATGTCGTCGGCGAGGCAGCCGCCGAGGCCGAGGGAGGTCATCAGGTCCAGCCAGGCCAGGCCGCGGGCCTGGTAGTCGCGCAGGGTGGCCTTGAGCGCGGCCGGCTGCGGCAGCGGGGCCAACTCCCCCGTCAGGCGCTCCCGCAGGGCGGCCAGCGCCCCGACCGCAACCGCCTCGACCGGCTCCCCCTCTACCTCGGCCGTCCCCGACAGTACGGTCGCCAGCGCGTCCACCGGGTCCAGCAGGCCGAGCTCCCGCTTGCGCGCCTTGCGCACCAGCTCGGGATCCACCCGCACCCACTGGTCGCGCAGCCGCACCACCGGCCGGTGGGCCTGCGCGAGGGCGTCCATCTCCCCCGGGGTGAGCCGGTCCCCGCCCAGCGCCAGCTCCCAGGAGAAGGCGAAGAGGTGGTCGGCGTCGAAGAAGGCGGTGCCGTCGGTCGCGGAACCGGGTGCGGTGGACCGTACGACGGCGGTCGCGGACAGCGTACGGGCCAACTCGCGCGGCCAGTGGACCAGGACTCCGGCGGCCGCCAGCCGGTTCGCGGCGGTGCCCAGCAGGTCTTCGAGCTCCGGATCCGACAGGGCCAGCGCGTCAGGCACCGGCTGGTCGAGCAGGCGCAGCAGGGGCGGCCACACCCGCGCGGCCCGGCGCAGCGCGAGCACGGCGTCGATCCGCGCCCTGGGGCCGAACCCGGAGGCCGCCGTACCCGCCCACAGGTGTCCGGCATCGGTGACCAGGGTCGGGTCGGCGAGGCTGTGCACCTGGACCACGGCGGCCCCGGCGCGGCGCACGTCCGCGGCTTCGGCCTCGTCGAAGAGGCGGAAGGAGGACAGGTCGAGGCGCAGCGAGATCCCGACGCCGGTGTCCGCTCCGGCGGCGACCTGCGCGGCCCAGTCCCGTATCCGGGGCACGTGCTGCGGCTCCCGGGCGGCGAACGGTGGGCCGGCGGCCACGGCGGCGGCAGGGGTGCGGGGCAGGCTGTCGGCGACGGCGTCGAGGAAGGCGCGGACCAGCGCCTCCGGTTCGGGCAGGTGCAGCGGGCGGCGCCCGGCGAGGGGCGTCGCGTACCCCTCGTACGGCAGCGCGGCGGCGACCGCGCGCAGGTGGCCGACATCGGCGGCGTCGAGCGGCCCGGCCCGCCAGGCGTCGACGCCCTCGGGGGTGAGCCCGGGGAGCAGCCGGCCGCGGGCGACCAGGGTGAGCGCCTGCGTGGCGGCGGTGCCCCAGGCGCGGCTGGCGGGGTGTGCGGCGGGGCTGCGGGGCGCCTGGGCGAGCAGGGGCAGGGCGGCGGTGACGGAGAGGGCCACGGCGGGCACCGTCCGGCTGCGGACCCCGTCACCGTGCGGACGGACCACGGTGAGCGTCGTCTCCGCGCCCGCCTCGGGCAGGGCGTCCCCGTCGGGCGCCCAGAACACGACGCGTCCCTCGCGGGGGACCGCGGCGGGCAGGAAGACGGCCGCGTGGCGCAGCAGGGCGTGCGGTGTCATGGCCTGGCCCCCTCCCCGGTCGGTCGGTACGGATGTCCTGTCCACCGAGTCTATGTGGGGCGACTGACAACGCCTTTGACCTGGGCATACAGCCCGTCGGTCAGCGTGCCCAGCGGCCCTGCTCCATCGCGTAGCCGTACGCGGGACGGCCCGTGGCCGCGCTGGTGCGCAGCGGCCGGCCGTTGTCGTCGACGCGCAGCGTGCCGGAGCCGGACGGCGCGGTCCAGCGCAGGTCCAGCGACCAGTCGCAGTCGCACCCCGTGGTGGCGGCTTCCACGCGCAGGACGACCGGCTCCGAAGCCGAGACGCGCATCGGGAAGGCGGGGGCCGGGATGGCGCTCGCGGTGTCGCCTCCGGTGTCGTTGCCCGCCACGGGCCGGAGCACGGGGCGCGGTGCGTCCAGGTTCACCGCGAAGGCCGCCGGGGTGAGCGCCCCGCCGCAGCCCTGGGACATCTGGTAGACGTTCCAGGCCGGCGGGGTGCGCCGGGCGGCCACCCGTACCTCCAGGTCCTCCAGGACCACGCTGCCGGTGCCCGTGCCGTGCAGGGTGACCTCCACGATCTGCGTCCCGGCGTGCACGGCGCGCTGCGCCGAGGCCCAGGCGGGCGCGTCCGCCTCCACGGGCGGCGGGGGCACGGTGCCGGGGCCCGGCTCGGCCAGGTAGGCGTGGTCACAGCCGAAGGCCCACACGTGCGAACGTACCGCCGCGGTGAGCGGAGCCGCCGTCGGCGTCGGCGCCGAGGAGGGGCCCGCGGACCGGGCCGGGGCACTGCTCCCGGCGGCCCCCGGGACGGGTCCGGCGCCCGGCGCGGCCCCGCGGTCCGGCAGCGACGCCGCCAGCACCGCCACGGCCACCGCCCCCGCCGTCACCCCGCCGGCCAGCACGGCAACCGCCCGCCGCCGATACCAGGGCCGCCGCCCGCCGCCCGGCACCGGCTCCGGCACCGGCTCCGGCACCGGCACCGACCCGGAGCCCGACCCGGAGCCCCGCCCGGAGCCCGGCCCTGGTCCCGGATCCGGACGCGCACCCAGCTCCGATCCCGGGCCCGCCCCCGGCGCCCTGGGCTCACGCCCCGGCGCCCGGGCCGCCTCGCGCCTGCGGGCGTCCGCCAGGAGCCAGGCGCGGTGCAGGTCCACGGCCTCCCCCGGGGAGGCCCCGCAGGCCCGCGCGAAGCGGTCCACCGCCGCGAACTCCGTCGGTACGGCCTCCCCGTTGCAGTAGCGGTGCAGGGTCGACGTACTCGTGTGCAGCTTGCGCGCCAGCACCCCGTAACTGAGCCCCGCGCGTTCCTTCAGCTCCCGCATCAGCCGCGCGAACGTCTCCGCCTCGCCCGACCGTTCCGCCTCGCCCACGGCGTTCCCCCGTCCCGCGACTCCGTTCCATGCAGGGGGTGTTCCCCCAGGTGACAGCACGTACGGCCGTTCCAGTGTCCCGAATGTGCCGCAATCCGTCGCCCGACACCCCGGCCCGGGGAAAGGCTGTTCACGCCCGGCACCGCACCACCGCAACACCCCACCACCCCACCGCCACACCGCCACACCGCCACACCGAAGGAAACGGGGAGAACCGACCATGTTCCGACGCACCGCCACCAGCACCGCCTTCGCAGCCCTCGCGGCAGCCGCCGCGCTCGCCCTGACCGCATCGACCACTGCCACGGCCGCCACCGCGCCCGGGTTCATCAACGGCGCCGACCTGCCGCCGCACCCCAGCTCGCCCTGGTACGCCGGCCAGGTCACCCAGGGGCTCCCCGAGTTCGACCCGTTCTGCCTGGACGGTGTGCTTCCGGCGCGGGGCAGCTGGCACCGCACCTTCGGTACGGAGTTCGACACCGGCGCCGTGCAGATCTCCGTACGGACCGCCTCCGCCACGGCCGCCGCGAAGCTGGCCGGCACCCTGGAACGCAAGGTCGCCGCCTGCGCCGCCGACTGGCTGCGGGCGACCCCGGGCGGCACCGCCTCCTGGGAGGACTACGGGAAGCTCCCCGTCGAGGAGGGCGCGCACGTCTACGGGGTGCACACCTCGATCCCGGAGTCCGAGCCGGGCGTGCACCTCTACGGCATCGGACGGGACGGCTCCACGGTGACCGTCGTGCAGTGGGGCCAGATGGGCAACCTGTCCCACGCGCCCGTCGCCGACTTCAAGAAGACGACCACCAAGGCCGTGAACAAGCTCAACCCGTGACCGGCACCCCCACAACCGCTGACCCGCAGCCGTGACCGGCCGCGCGCCGGCCGGAGTGGGACCATGGACATGAGGCGATGACCATGCGTTCCGGAAATGAGCCGGTGACCGCCCGCAGCCCGCTGCGGCTGCGGTTCTGGCTGAGTCTGTGGGGGCTGATCTGGGCCGCCGCCGGGACGGCCGCGTTCTCGCTGGCGGGCCGTCCCGGATGGGCGGCGGTCTGCGGGGCGGTCGCCTTGTTGGCGGCGGTGGACCTGGCGGTGGTCATCCACCGCATCCACCAGGGCCCGCACTACCAGCCCGGCCCCGACATCCCCCCGTACGAGCCGCCGGGGCACGAGCGGTGACGGCTGCCGCTACTGCTCGAAGCGGGCCGCTTCCAGGTACTCCGGCTGCGGGTCGAGGGCGGCGGCCAGCCGGAAGTGCTTGCGCGCCTGCTCGGGCCGGCCGGAGCGCTGGTGGGTACGGGCCAGCGCGAAGTGGGCGAAGGCGTTGTCCGGCTCCCGCTCCAGCACCAGCTCGAACTCCAGCTGCGCCGGACGCAGTTGCGCCGCGGCGAAGAAGGCCCGGGCGCGCAGCAACCGGGCCGCCGTGTTCTCGGGGTGGGCGGCTATGACCGAGTCGAGCAGCTTCACCGCGCCCCGCGGGTCGCGTGCGGCGAGCAGCTGCTCCGCGGCCCGGTAGTCGATGACGTGCGTCTCCGGGCTCGCCGACGAGGGCGAGGACGAAGACGAGGACTGCGGCGTGGTGTCGGACACGATCGGTTCCTTCCCTCTACGGGCGCGTTCAACGCCCCGCCCCGCGCCCGCTATTGCGTAGGCCGCACCGGCTGCTCCGCGCGGGCGGTGAGTTCCGCCCACACCTTGCGCACCTGCGGTTCCAGCGCCTCCAGCGGCCCGTCGTTGTCGATCACCAGGTTCGCCACCGCGAGCCGCTGCTCCCGAGTGGCCTGCGCGGCCATCCTGGCCCGCGCCTCCTCCTCGGTCATCCCGCGCAGCGCGGTCAGCCGCGCCAGCTGCGTTCGCGGTGTCGCGTCCACCACGACCACCAGGTCGTACAGCGGCGCCAGGCCGTTCTCCGCGAGCAGCGGTACGTCGTGCACCACGATCGCGTCGGCCCCCGCGGCGGCCTCCAGCTCGGCCGACCGGGCCCCGACCAGCGGGTGCACGATCGCGTTCAGGGTCTGGAGCTTCGCCGGGTCGGCGAACACGACGGAGCCCAGCTTCGGCCGGTCCAGCGCCCCCTCCGGGGTCAGCACCGTCTCCCCGAAGGCCGCGACGACGGCCGCGAGCCCCGGCGCACCGGGCTCGACGACCTCCCGCGCGATCCGGTCGGCATCCACGATGACCGCCCCGTACCCCGCCAGCAGCCGCGAGACCTCGCTCTTGCCGGCACCGATTCCGCCCGTCAACCCGACCTTCAGCATGTTGCTCAGCCTAGACCGCGCCCCCGCCGCCCCCACAGCCCCCTGGTGTCAGTTCTCGCCCTCGCGCTCCGCGAGGAACCGCTCGAACTCGCGCCCGATCTCGTCCGCCGACGGGATCTCAGCGGGCTCGGCGATCATGTTTCCCCGGGTCTCGGCGCCGGCGGCCGCGTCGTACTGGTGCTCCAGCCCCTGGACGAGGCTGACCAGTTCCTCGTCGCCCTCCCGGATCTGCCGGTCGATCTCCGTCTGCGTGCGGTGCGCCTCCGTACGCAGGGCGTGTGCCACGGCGGGCAGGACCAGCCCGGTGGCCGCCGTGATCGCCTCCAGCACCGTCAGCGCCGCGTCCGGATACGGGGAGCGGGCGACGTAGTGCGGTACGTGCGCGGCGACGCCGAGCACGTCGTGCCCGGCCTGGGCCAGGCGGAACTCCACCAGCGACTCCGCGCTGCCCGGCACCTGCGCCTCGTCGAAGGGGCTGCGGTGGCCCGGCATGAGGTCGGTCCGGTTGCCGTGGGGGGTGATGCCGACGGGCCGGGTGTGCGGGACGCCCATGGGAATGCCGTGGAAGTTGACCGACAGCCGCACGCCGAGGCGTTCGACGATCTGCCGGACGGCCGCGGTGAAGCGCTCCCACTCCACGTCCGGCTCCGGGCCGGACAGCAGCAGGAAGGGGGCTCCGGTGGCGTCCTGGACCAGCCGGACCTCGAGCCGGGGCTCATCGAACTCCGTCCAGTGGTCGCGCTGGAAGGTCAGCAGCGGGCGGCGGGCCCGGTAGTCCACCAGCCGGTCCGCGTCGAAGCGCGCCACCACCTGGTGGGGCAGAGTGTCCAGGAGCCGCTCGACGATCTGCTCCCCGGCCTCACCCGCGTCGATGTACCCCTCGAAGTGGTACAGCATGACCAGCCCGGCCGAGTCCTGGGCGAGCGCCAGGTCGGCCACCGCCAGGCCCTGGGCGTCCCATTCGTACAAGCCCTGTGGATCAAGCACCGTCACCACTCCTCCCTCGCTGCGCGTTCTCTGCAAGAACGTGCAAGGAGGCTGTGCCATTCCCCAGTTGGCCGCTTTCACACGAACGCAACGGATCCGGGGACCGGAGGAACAGAAGACCAAGGGGATCAGAGGAGCGGGGGGATGAGGGCAACAGGGGTGCGGGGCAACGCGACAAGGCCCGCCCCCCGGAGGGGACGGGCCTTGTCGTTCAGCTCAACCAGCTCGACTCACGCCCGGAGGCGTGGTGCGCGCTGCGATCAGCTCTGGCCGCCGGCCAGCTTCTCGCGGAGCGCGGCCAGGGCCTCGTCCGAGGCCAGGGCGCCGGAGGTCTCGTCCGACTCCGAGGAGTACGAACCACCCGAGATGCCCGCACTGGCGTTGCCACCACCGGCGGCCGGGGCGGCAGCGCCCTCGGCAGCGGCGGCCTCGTCGGCCTCGCGGCTCTTGATGACCTGCGCCTGGTGCTGCTCGAAGCGCTGCTGCGCCTCGGCGTACTGGCCCTCCCAGGCCTCGCGCTGCTTGTCGAAGCCCTCGAGCCAGTCGTTGGTCTCGGGGTCGAAGCCCTCGGGGTAGATGTAGTTCCCCTGGTCGTCGTACGACGCGGCCATGCCGTACAGCGTCGGGTCGAACTCGACCGAGGCCGGGTCGGCACCGAAGGACTCGTTGGCCTGCTTCAGCGACAGCGAGATCCGGCGACGCTCGAGGTCGATGTCGATGACCTTGACGAAGATCTCGTCGTTGACCTGGACGACCTGCTCCGGGATCTCCACGTGGCGCTCGGCCAGCTCGGAGATGTGGACCAGACCCTCGATGCCCTCGTCCACGCGGACGAACGCACCGAACGGAACCAGCTTGGTGACCTTACCCGGGACGACCTGACCGATCTGGTGGGTCCGGGCGAACTGCTGCCACGGGTCTTCCTGCGTCGCCTTCAGCGACAGGGAGACGCGCTCGCGGTCCATGTCCACGTCGAGAACCTCGACGGTGACTTCCTGGCCGACCTCGACAACCTCGGACGGGTGGTCGATGTGCTTCCAGGACAGCTCGGAGACGTGCACGAGACCGTCGACGCCACCGAGGTCCACGAAGGCACCGAAGTTGACGATCGAGGAGACGACGCCGGAGCGGACCTGACCCTTCTGCAGGGTGGTGAGGAACGTCTGGCGAACCTCGGACTGGGTCTGCTCGAGCCAGGCGCGGCGGGACAGGACCACGTTGTTGCGGTTCTTGTCCAGCTCGATGATCTTCGCCTCGAGCTCCTTGCCCACGTAGGGCTGGAGGTCGCGGACGCGACGCATCTCGACGAGAGAGGCCGGCAGGAAGCCGCGGAGGCCGATGTCGAGGATGAGACCACCCTTGACGACCTCGATGACGGTACCGGTGACGATGCCGTCTTCTTCCTTGATCTTCTCGATGGTGCCCCAGGCACGCTCGTACTGAGCGCGCTTCTTCGAGAGGATCAGGCGGCCTTCCTTGTCCTCCTTCTGGAGAACCAGGGCCTCGATCTCGTCGCCGACCTTGACGACCTCGTTCGGGTCGACGTCGTGCTTGATCGAGAGCTCGCGGCTCGGGATGACGCCTTCGGTCTTGTAACCGATGTCGAGGAGAACCTCGTCCCGGTCAACCTTGACGATGACGCCATCGACGATGTCGCCATCGTTGAAGTACTTGATCGTCGCGTCGATCGCCGCGAGGAACGCGTCCGCGTCGCCGATGTCGTTGACCGCAACCTGCGGAGTGGTGGCGGTGGTCTCGGTGCTGCTCGTCATGTGGGAAAGGGCTCCGGTTACGGACAGAAAGTCGTAGGTACTGCTACGCCGGGAGCCCTTATCGGCATCCACCGAAGCCGGACAGCCAAGGAGACCCCCGTTTCCGCGACAGCGGAGGGGCCTCGAAAACCGAGGGGACATCAACAGATGCAAGCGCAGCCTGCTAGGTCTGAGGAGCACAGGCTCGCAGCGCAACTTGTAGCATACGGGGGCAGCCGGACACGGTCAATGCGCGAAGGCGGACACCCCCGGCGGATCGCCGCACAACCGGCACAATTCGTGGGCTGGGAGGCGCCGATGACACGTTCCCTGTCACTTTCCGCGGCGAGCCCCATACGGCCGCGGGCATCCACGGACATCCACAGACATTCGCAGACTACGACGACGGGCCCCATGAACCAAGAGGACTACGCCCCCGAGGACGCGTACGACGCCGATCCGCAGTCGGGTGACGCCGCCGACGACGTCGCCGACGATGCCGAGGCCACCCGGCGTGACGCGGGCGACGCGGAGAGCAGCCGGGCCAGTCGCGGCTGGTGGGACCGCAACGCCGACGAGTACCAGAGCGAGCACGGTGCCTTCCTCGGCGACGACCGCTTCGTATGGGGGCCCGAGGGGCTCGACGAGGCAGAGGCCGCCCTCCTCGGCCCCGCCTCCTCCCTCAAGGGCAAGGACGTCCTGGAGATCGGCGCCGGCGCCGCCCAGTGCTCGCGCTGGCTCGCCGCCCAGGGCGCCCGCCCGGTCGCCCTCGACCTCTCCCACCGCCAGCTCCAGCACGCCCTGCGCATCGGCGACGAAGTGCCCCTCGTCGAGGCGGACGCCGGACGGCTGCCCTTCCGCGACGCCTCCTTCGACCTGGCCTGCTCCGCCTACGGGGCCGTCCCCTTCGTCGCCGACCCGGTGAACGTGATGCGCGAGGTGCGCCGCGTTCTGCGCCCCGGCGGCCGCTGGGTCTTCTCCGTCACCCACCCCATCCGCTGGGCCTTCCCCGACGAGCCCGGCCCCGAGGGGCTGTCCGTCGCCGCCTCCTACTTCGACCGCACCCCGTACGTGGAACAGGACGAGCGGGGCCGCGCCGTGTACGTGGAGCACCACCGCACGATCGGCGACCGGGTCCGCGATGTCGTGACGGGCGGCTTCCGCCTGGTCGACCTCGTCGAGCCGGAGTGGCCGGAGTGGAACAGCCAGGAGTGGGGCGGCTGGTCCCCGCTGCGCGGCAACCTGATCCCGGGTACGGCGATCTTCGTGTGCGAGAGGGACTGATTCCTTGATCCGCCGGTCCGCCCTCGACGCCCTTCCCGTAGGGGAGGCCGTGCCCGCGCTCGTCTCCGCGCTGGACGGCCACGGCACCGCCGTGCTCTGCGCCCCGCCCGGCACCGGCAAGACCACGCTGGTGCCACTGGTGCTGGCGGGGCTGGTGGGTGGCGGGCCCCGGCAGCGGGTCGTGGTCGCCGAACCGCGGCGGATCGCGGCCCGGGCGGCGGCGCGGCGGATGGCATGGCTGCTGGGCGAGCAGGTGGGCACCTCCGTGGGCTTCACGGTGCGCGGGGAACGGGTGGCGGGCCCCTCGACGGTGGTGGAGGTGGTCACCACCGGTGTGCTGCTGCAGCGGCTCCAGCGGGACCAGGAGCTGTCCGGCGTGGACCTGGTGATCCTGGACGAGTGCCACGAGCGGCACCTGGACGCCGACACCGTCGCCGCCTTCCTGCTGGACGTACGGCAAACCCTGCGCCCGGAGCTCCGGCTGGTGGCGGCTTCGGCGACGACCGACGCGACGGGCTGGGCCCGGCTGCTGGGGGACGCGCCCGTGGTGGAGGCCGCGGGGGTCTCGTACCCGGTGGAGACGGTGTGGACCCCGCCGGCCCGGCCGGTGAAACCCCCGCACGGCATGCGGGTGGATCCGGCGCAGCTGACGCACGTGGCCTCGGTGGTGCGGCGGGCACTGGCGGAACGTTCCGGCGACGTGCTGTGCTTCCTGCCCGGCGTCGGGGAGATCGCCCGGGTGGCCGGGCAGCTGGGCGGCGTGGACGCGGAGGTCCTCCAGGTCCACGGGCGGGCCGCGGCCGCGGTGCAGGACGCGGCGCTGACGGCGTCGGACCACCGCCGGGTCATCCTGGCGACGGCGGTCGCGGAGTCCAGCCTGACCGTTCCCGGGGTGCGCGTGGTGGTGGACTCCGGGCTGGCCCGCGAACCCCGGGTGGACCATGCGCGCGGGCTGGGCGCGCTGGCGACCGTACGGGCCTCCCGCGCGGCCGGCCGCCAGCGGGCGGGCCGGGCCGGGCGTGAGGCTCCGGGTGCGGTGTACCGCTGCTGGACGGAGGCGGAGGACGTCCGCCTCCCCGCCTTCCCGGCGCCGGAGATCCGCATCGCGGACCTGGCGCAGTTCGCGTTGCAGGCGGCGTGCTGGGGCGACCCGGACGCGGCCGGCCTGGCGCTGCTGGACCCGCCGCCCGCCGGGGCGATGGGCGCCGCGCGGGAGGTGCTGGTGGCGGTCGGCGCGGTGGACGCGGCCGGGCGGCCGACCGCGCGGGGGCTGCGGATGGCCCGGCTGGGCCTGCACCCGCGGCTGGCGCGTGCGCTGCTGGACGGGGCGTCCGTGCTGGGGGTGCGGCGGGCGGCGGAGGTGGTGGCGCTGCTGAGCGAGGAGCCGCCGCGGGAGTACGGGGACGATCTGGCCGCGGCGTGGCGTTCGGCCCGTCGCGGGGGCGACGCCTACGCGGTGCGCTGGCGCGCCGAGGTCCGGCGGCTGGAGCGGACCGCGGCCGCGCAGGACCCCTCGGGGGCTCCGCCCCCGGACCCCCGCGCCTCAAACGCCGGCGAGGCTGAATGTGCCCTGCGGGCACACCAGCCGCGCCAGGCTTCAGCCCCGCCGGCGCTTGAGGCGCGGGGTCCGGGGCGGAGCCCCGGTGGTGGGGCCGGGCCCGATGACCTTGCCGCCGGGGTCGTCGCCGCGCTCGCGTTCCCCGAGCGGGTGGCCAAGGCCAAGGGCGAGGGGGCCTTCCTCATGGCCAACGGCACCGCGGCCGAGCTCGGCGACGGGTCGCCGCTGCGCCGCGCGCCCTGGCTGGCCGTCGCCGTCGCCGACAGGCCCCCGCACTCCGCCTCCGCGCGGATCCGGCTCGCCGCCGTCATCGACGAGGACACCGCGCTGGCCGCCGCCGCCCATCTGCGGACCGAGGGGGATGAGGTGCACTGGGAGGACGGGGACCTGGTCGCCCGCGCAGCGCACCGGCTCGGAGCCATCGAGCTCGCCACCCGCCCGCTGCGCGACCCCGACCCGGCCCTGGTGCGGGCCGCCCTGCTCGACGGGCTCCGCGCCGAAGGGCTCGGCCTGCTCCGCTGGTCCGCGGACGCGGAAGGGCTGCGGGCCCGGCTCGGGTTCCTGCACCGGACGCTCGGCGGCGCCTGGCCCGACGTGGCGGACGACGGCGCCCTGCTGGACCGCGCCGACGACTGGCTGGAGCCCGAGCTGTCGCGGGCCCGGCGCCGGTCGGACCTCGGGCGGATCGACGCGGGTCAGGCCCTGCACCGGCTGCTGCCCTGGGCCACCGGTGAGGCCGCGCGGCTGGACGAGCTGGCTCCGGAACGGCTGGAGGTGCCCAGCGGATCCCGGATCCGGGTCGACTACTCCGCGGAGCACGGGCAGCCGGTCCTCGCCGTCAAACTCCAGGAGCTGTTCGGACTGGCCGAGACCCCCAGGATCGCGGGGGTACCCGTACTCGTCCACCTGCTGTCGCCCGCCGGACGGCCCGCCGCCGTCACCGCCGACCTCGCCTCCTTCTGGCAGGGCGGCTACCGGGCCGTCCGCGCCGAGCTGCGCGGCCGCTACCCCAAGCACCCCTGGCCCGAGGACCCGTCCACCGCCGAGCCCACCCGCCACACCAACTCCCGGCTCAGGCGCTGAGCTCCCCCCGCGGGCCGCGCCGGCTCCTCGCCTCCAGCCACAGGGCGAGCCCGAGGAGCAGCAGCCCGCCGGCCGCCAGGCCGATCGGGGCGTAGGTGTGCAGGGCGAGGACCTTCGTACGGTTCGAGGCGACCAGGTCGAACGTGTACGTGGCGTAGTCCTCGCGCATCTTCACGTGCCCGGCGAAGGCGGTGAGCTTGCCGTCGGGGCCGCTCGCCGCGATCCCGCCGCGCATCTCCTGCTCGATCTCCTGCTCGGCGTTGACGGGCGCCCCGGTGACCGGGTCCACCCAGAACATCGCCTTCGCCGTGTACCAGAGGGTGGTGCCGGTGGTCGCCTCGATCGTCGCCGGGTCGATGCCCTCGATCGGCATCTTCTTCGGCATGGCGACCTTGGTCCACGGGACGGTCTGCTCGAAGTAGTAGACGTCCATGCCCCGGTACGTGCGCGGGCCGACGTAGTGGATCGGCGAGGAGGTGCGGGTCTGCGCGTCGAAGTACAGGTAGTCGCGCGGCTCGGTGAAGAACGGCCACTTGAACTCGATGCCCTCGCGCTTGACCGGGTCCCCGTCGACCATCTCGCCGGTGGCGTGCACCGGGTCCTGGGTGTGGGCGTCGAAGATGTAGCGCTCGGGGATCTGGGAGACCGTCTTCCCCTCCGGGTCCATGATGTGCGTCAGCGTGTCCCAGACGACGACGTCCTTGCCGGCGCTGGCCTCGATCTCCTTCGACGCCTCGACGTTGCCCTTGAGGGTCTGGACGATGGTGACCTTGTCGACCTTCTTGGGCTGCATGCCGTTGAAGTAGTCGAGGAGGGTCGCGTCCTTCGCCTCCAGGACCATCTCCTGGTACTGGTTCGGCGGGATCTTGGCGAGCCGCGGGTACGCGTACCAGCGCAGCAGCGGTGAGAGCGCCGCGCAGAACACGGCGAGGGCCAGCAGGACAAGGCTCGCTCTGCGTCGCATGGCCGGGCCCTCCTCTACTTTCCGGGCGCGGGGGGCGCGGTGGTGAGCAGGGGCTTGGGGGAGGTCTTGCCTTCGGGCGCCCCGAGCGCCGTGATGGCGAGGACGAGGAGCACCGCGAGGACGAGCCCGCTGGCGGCGGCGATGAATGCGCGCATGCCGGGCCTCCGGAATCTGATAGGGCGTCAGGGCGGAGGCACCGTAGCAACGCGGGGGCCAGATGAGAACCGTCTGGCGCTGCGACCGGGAAGGTTTGCCGGGGTGCGAGGTCCGGGGGCGGCGCGGCCGGGCGCGGCGGCCGGGCGCGGGAGTACCCCACGGGTTCCGCGGCGGCCCGCCGGTCCTCCCGGCGGGCTGTGGCCGCGCGCTACGGGGTCCCGGGCCCGCCGGTCGCCTCCGGCGTGGGGGACGGGGACGGGGACGGGGACCTCGACGCGGAGGCGGAGGCGGACGGCGCGGGTACGGACTTCGTGGTCGCGGTGGCCGTCGGGCTCGGGCTCGGTGCACGCGTCGGAGAGGGGGTCGGGGTGGGAGGGGGTGTGGGGCTGGGGGTGGGAGTCCGGGTCGGCGTGGGAGTCGGCGTCGGGCTGGGGGAGGGAGTCGGCGTGGGCGTCGGCGTCGGCGAAGGTGTCGGCTTCGGGGTCGGGTCCGGGTCCGGGTCCGGCGAAGGTGTCGGCTTCGGGGTCGGGGTCGGGGTCGGCTTCGGGTCCGGGCTCGGGTCCTGGGTCGGGCTCGGTTCCGGCTTCGGGGTCGGCTTCGGTGCCGTCGCCGCGGGTGCGGGTGTGCCGCCCGTGTCCGGGACCTCGTGCGTCCCCTTGAGGTAGTACGTGAACCAGGACCGCACGGTCCGCAGGTACTCCGTGGAGTGGTTGTACGACAGCACGGCCCGGTCCAGGTCCGCCTCCACCCGCAGGTCCCTGGTGCCCGCGCACAGGTACCGCCCGGCCGCGAGGGCCGCGTCGTACACGTTGTTCGGGTCGCGCCGCCCGTCGCCGTCCGCGTCCTGGCCCCAGGCCGCCCATGTGGAGGGGATGAACTGCATCGGGCCGACCGCGCGGTCGTACCGGGCGTCCCCGTCGTACGCCCCGCCGTCCGTGTCCCGGATGTTCGCGAAGCCGTTGCCGTCGAGCACGGGGCCGAGGATCGGCCGCAGCGTGGTGCCGGACGCGTCGACCCGGCCGCCGCGGGCCTGCCCGGACTCGACCTTGCCGATCGCCGCGAGCAGCTGCCAGCGCAGTCCGCAGCGGGCGTCGCCCTCCCCCACGGTCTTCTCCGCCCGCAGGTACGCGGCGAGCACGCTCGCCGGTATCCCCTGCGCCCCCTCGCCCACGGCCACGGCCGCGTGCCCGGCCTCGGCCGCGGTGACGGTCTCGGCCGCCGCCTGCTCGGCGGGGGCGGAAGGCTGTCCGTCCGGCAGCGCCTCGGCCGGCGGTTCGGGGCTCACCAGCGGCGGGAGTTCGGTGAAGTAGGAGCTGTCCCCTCCGGTTCCGGCGTCCGGGAGGGGCTGCACGCCGCCGTCCCCGGCCGCGGAGATCCGCTCCGCGTGCCCGCCGGCCGGCCCCTGGGAGGCGGTCACCGCGGCGACCACCAGCGCGGAGACCAGGGCTGCCGCCGCGCCCCTGCGCAGCCTGCGTCCGAATATTCGAGCCGACATGAGCCGGACCCCTCCCCCTCGACGTCCGCGTGACCCTACGTCAACTCCCTGCACAGGGCACGCACGACGAGGTGGAATTCACCACTTCCCCACGTCCTGTGCTGGTCGCGCATACTGGCCGCAGAGAGAAGATCCAGGAGAGGTGCCATGCCGTTCACGCTCAGCCATGCGGCCGCCGTCCTTCCGGCCGTTCGCCGTACCGGGCGGGCGCGGGGGCCGCTGGTCGCCTCGGCGCTGGTCCTCGGATCGTTCGCGCCGGACACGTTCTACTTCGCCGACGCGGTCGTCGGCGGGGTCATGGCCTACGGCACCTTCACGCATTCCCTGCCGGGCGTGCTCACCGCGGACGCCGCGCTCACCGCCGCCCTCGTGGCGTACTGGCTGCTGCTGCGCGAGCCGCTGATCGCACTCCTGCCGGGCGCCTGGCGGGGCCGGGTCCACGCCTTCGTGCGCGGCGAGCACTGGCGGGGGCGCCAACTGCTCTCGCTCGCCCTCTGGTTCTACCTCTCGGCGGTCGCCGGCTCCCTCACGCACGTGGTGTGGGACAGCTTCACGCATCTGGACCGCTGGGGGACGAAGGCCCTGCCCGCGCTCGGTGAGCCGCTCGCCTTCGGCCTGCCGCTCTACTCGTACCTGCAGTACGGGACTTCGGCGATCGCCGCCTGCGCGATCGGCTGGTTCGTGGCGACCGCGCTGCGCCGGCTGCCGTCCTGCCCGGTCCCCGCCTCCGTACCGGCGCTGACACGTGCCGAGATCCGGTGGGCGCTGGCCCTGCTCGTGGTGTGCGTGGCGGCCGGGGTCACGATGCGCGTGATCCGCTTCTTCACCTTCTTCGACCGGATCCGTACGCCGCTCGACATCATCCCGACGGTCTGCTTCGGGGCGGGCGGCGGTCTCGCCGTGGGCCTGCTGCTGTACGGGGTCCTCGTACGGATCCGGCACCGCGGCGCCCGCGCCCGTACCCCGCAAGAGACGCGAACGCCCGTCCCCACCGGATAGCGGGGACGGGCGCCGCGTACGGCCCGCGCGGCGGATCAGTGCGCGGCGGACTCCCAGTCGGAGCCGACGCCCACGGACACGTCCAGCGGGGCCCGGAGCTCGACGGCGGCGCCCATCTCGCGGCGCACCAGCGCCTCCACCCGCTCGCGCTCGCCCGGGGCGATCTCCAGCACGATTTCGTCGTGGACCTGGAGCAGCATCCGCGACTTCAGCCCGGCCTGCACGATCGCCCGGTCCACGCGCAGCATCGCGACCTTGACGATGTCGGCTGCGGTGCCCTGGATCGGGGCGTTGAGCGCCATCCGCTCGGCGGCCTCGCGGCGCTGGCGGTTGTCGCTGTTGAGGTCGGGCAGGTACCGGCGGCGGCCGAAGACCGTCGCCGTGTAGCCGGTGGCGCGGGCCTCGTCCACGACGCGCTGGAGGTAGTCGCGCACCCCGCCGAAGCGCTCGAAGAAGGTCTCCATCAGGCCGCGCGCCTCGGCGGGCTCGATGTTCAGCTGCTGGGCGAGCCCGAACGCGGACAGCCCGTACGCGAGCCCGTACGACATGGCCTTGATCTTGCGGCGCATCTCGGCGTCGACCTGCGACCGCTCCACGCCGAACACCTGGGAGGCGACGGTGGTGTGCAGGTCCTCGCCGGTCGCGAAGGCCTCGATCAGACCCTCGTCCTCGGAGAGGTGGGCCATCACGCGCAGCTCGATCTGGCTGTAGTCGGCGGTCATCAGGGACTCGAAGCCCTCGCCGACGACGAACCCGCGGCGGATGGCACGGCCCTCGTCGGTGCGCACCGGCACGTTCTGCAGGTTGGGGTCCGTGGAGGACAGCCGGCCGGTCGCGGCGACGGTCTGGCTGAAGCTGGTGTGCACCCGGCCGTCGGCGCCGATGGTCTTGACCAGGCCCTCGACGGTGACGCGCAGCTTGGCCTGCTCCCGGTGCCGCAGCATGATCACCGGCAGTTCGTGGTCGGTCTGGGTGGCCAGCCAGGCCAGCGCGTCCGCGTCCGTGGTGTAGCCGGTCTTGGTCTTCTTGGTCTTGGGCAGGTCCAGCTCGCCGAAGAAGACCTCCTGGAGCTGCTTGGGCGAGCCGAGGTTGAACTCGTGGCCGACCGCCGCGTGCGCCTCCTTCACCGCCTGCTGCACCGCTCCGGCGAACTGCTGCTCCATGGCCTCCAGGTGGTCGCGGTCGGCGGCGATGCCGGACCGCTCCATCCGGGCCAGCAGCTCGGACGTCGGCAGCTCCATGTCGTGGAGCAGCTCCACGGCGCCGACCTCGGCGAGCTTGCCGGTGAAGGCCTCGCCCAGGTCCAGCACGGCGCGGGCCTGCGCCATCAGCGCCTCCGCCTCGGCCGTCTCGTCGGCGCCGAAGGCCAGCTGCCCGTCGGCGGCGGCCGGGGCCAGCTCGCGGTGCAGGTACTCGTTGGACAGCACGTCCAGCGCGAAGGACCGGCGGCCCGGCTTGACCAGGTAGGCGGCGAGCGCGGTGTCCATGGTGACGCCCGCGAGGCTCCAGCCGTGCTCGGGGAAGACCCGCATCAGGCCCTTGGCGTTGTGCACCACCTTCGGCATCGCCGCATCGGCGGCCCAGGCCGCGAAGGCCCGCTCGTCGGCCTCGTCCAGCTCGGACGGCTCGAACCAGGCCGCGGCCCCGTCGGCGGCGGCCAGCGCGATCTCGCTGACGTTGCCCTGCCCCAGCGCCCAGCTGTCGACGGTGGAGATGCCCAGCGGCGCGCCCGCGCGGCCCTCGAGCCACGGCGCGAGCTCGCCCGCGCCCAGCACGCTCCCGTCCAGCTCCACACCGGCCGCGGCCGGAGCGGGGGCCTGTTCCTCGGCCGCGCCCGGGTCCACGGCCAGCAGCCGCTCGCGCAGCGATGTGTTGCGGATCTCCAGCACGTCCAGCACGCCGGTCACCGCGGACCGGTCGTACGGCAGGCGGGCCAGGTCGGACGGGGTCTTGGGCAGCTCCACGTCCTTGACCATCTCGGTCAGGACGCGGTTGAGCTTGACGGCCTCCAGGTGGTCCCGGAAGTTCTGCCCCACCTTGCCCTTGACCTCCTCGGCACGTTCCACGAGCTCCGCGAACGAACCGAACTGGGTGATCCACTTGGCGGCGGTCTTCTCACCGACGCCCGGGATGCCGGGCAGGTTGTCGGACGGGTCGCCGCGCAGCGCCGCGAAGTCCGGGTACTGCTGGGGGGTGAGCCCGTACTTCTCCTCGACCTTCTCCGGGGTGAACCGGGTCAGCTCGGAGACGCCCTTGGTCGGGTACAGCACGGTGGTGTGCTCGGAGACGAGCTGGAAGGAATCCCGGTCCCCGGTGACGATCAGCACGTCGAAGCCCAGGGCCTCCGCCTGCGTCGCCAGCGTCGCGATCACGTCGTCGGCCTCGAAACCGTCGACGGCGAACCGCGGCACGTGCATCGCGTCGAGCAGCTCGCCGATCAGCTCGACCTGCCCCTTGAACTCGTCGGGGGTCTTGGAGCGGTTCGCCTTGTACTCGGGGAACTCCGTCGAGCGCCACGTCTTGCGCGACACGTCGAACGCCACCGCGAAGTGCGTGGGCGCCTCGTCGCGCAGCGTGTTCGCCAGCATCGACGCGAAGCCGTAGATGGCGTTGGTCGGCTGGCCGGTCGCGGTCGTGAAGTTCTCCGCGGGCAGCGCGAAGAACGCCCGGTACGCCAGGGAGTGCCCGTCCATGAGCATCAGGCGGGGGCGGTCCGCTGCGGTCGTCTGGTCCGTCTTCTTCGATGCTGTCTCTGCCACGCCCCCGATCCTAGGCGCCCCCACCGACAATTCCGGACGGCCTGTGCGGAGGGGCAAATCCGGCGTCGGCGATGGCGGCGGGGCGTGACAGGATCGGATGTGTACGCGAAGACTGCTCGAAGGGGAGCGCCATGGCCACCAAGCCGCCCGCAGGTGATCCGGTCCAGGACGCGCCCCAGGTCGCGCCGCCGAAGCACGCGGCCGCCGGGCTCCCCGCGATCGGGCACACCCTGAAGATCGCGCAGCAGCAGATGGGGCTGGCCCGTACCGCCCGCACCCTGCTCAAGGTCAACCAGAAGGACGGCTTCGACTGCCCCGGCTGCGCCTGGCCCGAGGGCGACAAGCGGCACACCGCCGAGTTCTGCGAGAACGGCGCCAAGGCCGTCGCGGAGGAGGCCACCCTGCGCCGGGTGACCCCGGAGTTCTTCGCCGCGCACCCCCTCGCCGACCTGGGAACCCGCTCCGGCTACTGGCTGGGCCAGCAGGGCCGCATCACGCAGCCGATGTACCTCGCGGAAGGCGCCGACCGGTACGAGGCGGTCAGCTGGGAGCGGGCCTTCGCGGTCATCGCGCAGGAGCTGCGCGCCCTCGCCTCCCCCGACGAGGCCCTCTTCTACACCTCGGGCCGCACCAGCAACGAGGCCGCGTTCCTCTTCCAGCTCTTCGCCCGCGAGTTCGGCACCAACAACCTGCCCGACTGCTCCAACATGTGCCACGAGTCCTCGGGCTCCGCGCTGAACGAGACCATCGGGATCGGCAAGGGCAGCGTCTCCCTCGAAGACCTCCACCAGGCCGAACTGATCATCGTGGCCGGGCAGAACCCGGGCACCAACCACCCGCGCATGCTCGCCGCCCTGGAACAGGCCAAGGCCTCCGGCGCGAAGATCATCTCGGTGAACCCGCTGCCCGAGGCCGGCATGGAGCGGTTCAAGAACCCCCAGACCCCCCTCGGCATGCTCAAGGGCACCGCCCTGAACGACCTGTTCCTGCAGATCCGCATCGGCGGCGACCAGGCCCTCTTCCGCCTCCTGAACAAGCTCGTCATCGAGGCGGACGGAGCCACCGACGAGGCGTTCATCCGCGAACACACCCACGGCTACGAGGAGTTCGCCGCCGCCGCCAAGGAGGCGGACTGGGCCGAGACCCTCACCGCCACCGGGCTGACCCGGCCCGAGATCGAGCGCGCCCTCGCCATGATCCTGGCCTCCAGGCGCACCATCGTCTGCTGGGCCATGGGCCTGACCCAGCACAAGCACGCCGTCGCCACCATCCGCGAGGTCGTCAACCTCCTCCTGCTGCGCGGCGACATCGGCCGCCCCGGCGCGGGCGTCTGCCCCGTCCGCGGCCACTCCAACGTCCAGGGCGACCGCACCATGGGGATCTTCGAGCGCCCCGCACCCGCCTTCCTCGACGCCCTCGACCGCGAGTTCGCGATCACCTCGCCCCGGCACCACGGCTTCGACGTGGTCCGCTCCATCCAGGCCCTGCGCGACGGCGAGGCCAAGGTCCTCTTCGCCATGGGCGGCAACTTCGTCGGCGCCACCCCCGACACCGAGGTCACCGAGGCCGCGATCCGCCGCGCCTCCCTGACCGTGCACGTCTCCACCAAGCTCAACCGCTCCCACGCGGTCACCGGCAGGCGCGCCCTGATCCTGCCCACCCTCGGCCGGACCGACAAGGACGTCCAGGCGTCCGGCAAGCAGTTCGTGACCGTCGAGGACTCCATGGGCATGGTCCACGCCTCCCGCGGCAACCTCGCCCCCGCGAGCCCGCACCTGCTCTCCGAGCCGGCCATCGTGGCCCGCATGGCCCGCGCCGTCCTCGGCGAGGCCTCGAAGACGCCGTGGGAGGAGTTCGAGCGGGACTACGCCGCCATCCGCGACCGGATCTCCCGGGTGGTCCCCGGCTTCGAGGACTTCAACGCCAAGGCGGCCCGCCCCGGCGGCTTCCGGCTCCCGCACGCCCCGCGCGACGAGCGCCGCTTCCCCACGAAGACCGGCAAGGCCAATTTCACCGCAGCGCCCGTGGAGTACCCCGAGGTTCCCGAGGGCCGGCTGCTCCTGCAGACCCTGCGCAGCCACGACCAGTACAACACCACGATCTACGGGCTCGACGACCGCTACCGCGGGATCACCGGCGGCCGCCGCGTGGTCATGGTCAACCCCGAGGACGCCGCCGAGCTGGGGCTGGCCGACGGCGCGTACACGGACCTGGTCAGCGAGTGGAAGGACGGCGTCGAGCGGCGGGCCCCCGGCTTCCGCGTCGTGCACTACCCGACGGCCCGCGGCTGCGCGGCCGCGTACTACCCCGAGACGAACGTGCTGGTCCCGCTCGACTCCACCGCGGACACCAGCAACACCCCGGCGAGCAAGTCCGTCGTCATCCGCTTCGAACCGGCCTGATAGAACGACCTCAGGACAAGATGGTTAACGATCGTTGACGAACGGAGCCGGCCCATGGGCGAGCAGCACGCAGTGAAGTTCCCGCAGGAGGTCCTCGACGAGTACGCGGCCCTGGGCATCGACCTGCCCTCGCTCTTCTCGGCGGGCCACCTCGGCGAGCGCATGGACATCAAGATCCTGGAGGCCTCGGCCGAGCGGGTCGTGGCCACGATGCCCGTCGAGGGCAACACCCAGCCGTACGGGCTGCTGCACGGCGGGGCCTCCGCCGTACTCGCCGAGACCCTCGGCTCCGTCGGCGCCATGATGCACGGCGGCATCACCAAGATCGCCGTCGGCGTGGACCTGAACTGCACCCACCACCGCGGCGTGCGCTCCGGCCTGGTCACCGGCGTCGCCACCCCCGTACACCGGGGCCGCTCCACCACCAGCTACGAGATCGTGATCAGCGACGAGCAGGACCGGCGCGTGTGCACCGCCCGCCTGACCTGCCTGCTGCGCGACGCCGACCCGGCCGGCGGCCAGAACCCCGCCGGAGCCTGACCCGCCGCGCGGCCGCGGCCGGCCGCGCCCACGGCCCCTCCCGCAGGCCCGGACCCCGCCCCCCACGGGCGCCGCGTCCGGGCCTGCGCCCGTTGCCGGGTCGTCGCGTGGCCACTCGTCCCGTCGCCCCGTTGCCCCGTCGCCCCGTTGTCCGGTCCCCTTGCCCCGTACGCCACTCCGCCCGCACCCGCCCGGAATCCGCCACTCCGCGCCTGTTCCGCCCCCATCTGTTGTGTCACCGATGGTGACCGCCTACCTTCCCCTCATGGGGACCCCGCCACGCTCCACGGTCCGGTACGCCGCCACCACCCTGCTCGCGGCGCTCACCCTGACCGGCACCTCGACCGGATGCACGCCCTCCGCCCCACCCCCCGCGGCAGGCCCCGAGAGCCCCGCCCCCAGCCCCTCCTCGCCGGCGCAGATCTGCACCAGCCTCGTGTCGTACTGGGCGAAGGAGACCCTCATGGGCACCAAATGGTCCGGTCTGGACTGGGAGCAGAAGGGCCTGTCCAACGACCAGTACGCGATCCACGAGGACGCCGTGGCCGCCGGACGCGCCGAGGAGCGAACTTCCGGTCGCGACAAGGCACTTGAGCTGATCGACCGGTTCGTGGACAGGCGCTGCGCCGAGCAGAACGGCGCCACGGGGAGTTCCGAGAACCGGCACCCTCCGGCGTGACCCGGGTCACCGGATTCCCGGGCGCGCTGTCCGGCTTCCGGTCACTTGCCGCCGTTTCACCGAACCGCAGGTGAAGGCACGTTTCGAGTCCGGGACAAGATCCATCCGGGCCAAGTGGATCACGCTCGTTGATCACGCTCCGTAATGACCATGCCGTATCGAATCCCCCTTTTCCGCTGGGAATGGCCACCCGCTGGATTCTTTCGGACACGCGCTGCCACATTCGGCCGAATTTGATCTAAGACAGGTGCATGGAGGCCTCAAGCCCCTTAGGGGAACAGGTATTTCTCACGATGCGGACATTCCCTGACGTGGGTAAATGTCCGTTCTGTCCACACTCCCACCACACATTCTTGGCCTTGGCATAACAAGAGCGTCACATCCTCCTTTCTCCGCTCCCCGTGTTCACCACCTCGGGCCTAGAGTCACGGCCAGTCACCGCGCCGCTGGGCGCGACCAGCACGGCCGCTGTACACCCCAGTGCGGCCCGGCGACCGAACGGCACCTCACAGAGGGAGCCGCGCCAGGGAAAGGAAGAATCGTGCGACACCGTTCTTTGCTCGTCCTCACCACCGTGATCACCACGGGAGCACTGACCCTCACCGCCTGCGGATCGCGCGACGAGGCGAAGGGCGGGGACAAGTCCGACGGGAAGAAGACCGTCGTCGTCATCGGCGTGGACGCTCCCCTCACCGGCTCGCTCTCCGCCCTCGGCCAGGGCATCAAGAACTCCGTCGACCTCGCGGCCAAGACGGCCAACAAGAACAACGAGGTCCCCGGCATCGAGTTCAAGGTCGAGGCCCTCGACGACCAGGCCGTCCCCGCCTCCGGTCAGGCCAACGCCACCAAGCTCGTCGGCAACAAGGACGTCCTCGGTGTCGTCGGCCCCCTGAACTCCGGCGTCGCCCAGCAGATGCAGGGCGTCTTCGCCTCGGCGAACCTCGCGCAGGTCTCCCCCGCGAACACCAACCCCTCGCTGAGCCAGGGCGACAACTGGGGCAAGGGCGAGTTCAAGCGCCCCTTCCCGACCTACTTCCGCACCGCCGCCACCGACGTGGTCCAGGGCAAGTTCGCCGCCCAGTACCTCTTCAAGGACGCCGGCAAGAAGAAGGTCTTCGTCGTCGACGACAAGCAGACCTACGGCGCCGGCCTGGCCGCCATCTTCTCCGACGAGTTCAAGAAGCTCGGCGGCGAGGTCGTCGGCACCGACCACGTCACCGTGAAGGAGACCGACTTCTCCTCCACCGCCGACAAGGTCAAGTCCTCCGGCGCCGACTCCGTCTACTTCGGCGGCCAGTACCCCGAGGGCGGCCTGCTCGCCGACCAGATCAAGAAGACCGGCGCCAACATCCCGCTCATGGGCGGCGACGGCATCCAGGACCCCGCCTTCATCACCGCCTCCGGTGAGGCCAACGAAGGCGACCTCTCCACCTCCATCGGCTACCCGGTCGAGAAGCTCCCCACGGCCAAGCAGTTCATCGAGGACTACAAGGCCGCCGGCTACAAGGACCCGTACGCCGCCTACGGTGGCTACTCCTACGACGCCGGCTGGGCCGTCGTCCAGGCCGTCAAGGCCGCAGTCGCCGCCAACGGCGGCAAGCTGCCCACCGACGCCCGCGCCAAGGTCGTCGAGGCTCTCGGCAAGGTCTCCTTCGAGGGCGTGACCGGCAAGGTCGCCTTCGACCAGTACGGCGACACCACCAACAAGCAGCTCACGGTCTACAAGGTCGAGGGCGGCAAGTGGATCGACGTCAAGAGCGACACCTTCAACCAGTAGTCCCCCCGTCCCGCTAGCCGGGACCCCGGGCCGGTCCACACCGACGGCCTGACCCCCTCAAAAAGAACCAGCCGCGCGAGGGCGCAAACAGCGCCCTCGCGCGGAGTCTTATCCGACACGCTCATCGGAGGCCCTGCGGTGCACGAACTGCCGCAACAGCTGGCCAACGGCCTTGCCCTCGGTGCCCTTTATGGCCTCATAGCCATCGGGTACACCATGGTCTACGGCATCGTCCAGCTCATCAACTTCGCCCACGGCGAGATCTTCATGATCGGCGGCTTCGGCGCGCTCACCGCCTACGCCATCCTCCCGACCGGCACCTCCCTGCTGATCGCGATACCCATCATGATCGTCGGAGGCGCACTCGCCTCGGTCCTCGTCGCCACCGCAGCCGAACGCTTCGCCTACCGCCCCCTGCGCAGCGCCCCACGGCTCGCCCCGCTCATCACCGCAATCGGCCTCTCGATCGCGCTCCAGCAGCTTGTCTGGCAGTTCTACCCGGACGCCAAGAAGGCCGTCAGCTTCCCTGAGTTCAAGGGCGCCGCCTTCAAGATCACCGACAGCCTGGCCATCCAGCGCGCGGACCTCTTCGTCCTCATCCTCGCCCCGCTCTGCATGCTCGCCCTCGGCGTCTTCGTCTCCAAGAGCCGCAGCGGCCGCGCCATGCAGGCCACCGCGCAGGACCCCGACACCGCCAAGCTGATGGGCATCAACACCGACCGCATCATCGTCATGGCCTTCGCCATCGGTGCCGCGTTCGCCGCCGTCGCCGCCGTCGCCTACGGCCTCGACAAGGGCCAGATCAACTTCGAAATGGGCTTCATCCTCGGACTGAAGGCCTTCACCGCCGCCGTCCTCGGAGGCATCGGCAACATCTACGGCGCCATGGTCGGCGGCGTCGTGCTCGGCCTCGCCGAAGCCCTCTCGATCGCCTACATCGAAGAGATCCCCGGCATGCAGCAGCTCGGCGGTGGAGCCTGGTCCAACGTCTGGGCGTTCGTACTCCTCATCGTCGTCCTCCTCGTGCGGCCCCAAGGCCTGCTCGGCGAGCGCGTCGCGGATCGGGCGTGAGAACCATGACCACCAACACCACCCCGCAGACCGCCGTCGCCAAGCAGGGCCCCGCCCCCGCCGCACTCCTCTACGCGGTCATCGGCGGCAGCCTCCTGACCGTCGTCAGCGCCTTCCTCGCCTGGACCTGGACCGCCGACTTCCCCGGCGACCTGACGTACTACGGCAGCCCGGCGCCCATCCAGTTCCTCAGCCTCGTCGCCGGACTCCTGACCGCCGCCTTCGCGCTCTCCGCGCTCGGCACCAAGGGCCTGCGCTGGCTCACCCCCACCGGCGCCCGCAAGCCCGTCTGGATCCTCGCACTCGGCACCCTCGCCGGCACCTGGTTCACGGTCATCTCCATCGCCGTCGTCCTCGGCGGCTTCGCCCACCTGGAACCCGGCGCCTACGTCGCCCTCGTCGGCTCGCTCATCCCGGCCCTCGCCGCGTACAAGCTCCCCGACGACAGCCACAAGGCGGCCCCCGCCCAGCAGCTGCCCTCCTGGGCCGAGATCCTCATCATCACCGGAGTCTTCGCCCTCGGCCTCTACGTCATCACCTTCGGCATCGACACCGATGACAAAGAACCGCAGCTCTTCGTCACCTACCTGATCATCGTCGGCTTCGCCGCCTTCGCGCTGCTCAAGGCCGGCCTCTTCGACCGGCTCGGCACCCTCACCGCGAAGCACCGCCAGGTCACCCTCCTCGGGACCGCCGCCGCCGCGATCGCCTTCCCCTTCATCCAGCAGAGCGGCGACACCTACACGCTCATCGCGGTCAACATCCTGATCTTCGCGACCGTCGCCCTCGGCCTCAACGTCGTCGTCGGCCTCGCCGGCCTCCTCGACCTCGGCTACGTCGCCTTCCTGGGCGTCGGCGCCTACGCGGCCGCCCTGGTCTCCGGAAGCACCGCCTCCGCCTTCGACATCCACCTCCCCTTCTGGGCAGCGGTCCTCGTCGGCGCCCTCGCCTCGCTCATCTTCGGCGTGGTCATCGGCGCACCGACCCTCCGCCTGCGCGGCGACTACCTCGCCATCGTCACCCTCGGCTTCGGAGAAATCTTCCGCATCGCCATGGGCAACCTCGACGGCACCTCCGGCCCCGACATCACCAACGGACCCAACGGCATCCCCAACATCCCCCACCTCGAGATCTTGGGGTGGAACTTCGGGGAGTCCCACAACGTCCTCGGCATCACCCTCGGCGCCTACGCCAATTACTACTTCCTGATGCTGCTCGTCATGGCCCTGGTCATCCTGGTCTTCGCCCGCGCCGGCAACAGCCGCATCGGCCGCGCCTGGGTCGCCATCCGCGAAGACGAGACCGCCGCCGAAGCCATGGGCATCAACGGCTTCAAGGTCAAGCTCATCGCCTTCGCCCTCGGCGCCACCCTCGCCGGCCTCGCCGGCACCGTACAAGCACACGTCAACACCACGGTCGTCCCCGAGAACTACGTCTTCGCCGGGCCCGTCCCGCCGAACTCCGCGTTCCTCCTCGCCGCCGTCATCCTCGGCGGCATGGGCACCATCCGCGGCCCCATCCTCGGCGCCGCACTCCTCTTCCTGATCCCGGCGAAGCTGGCCTTCCTCCAGGACTACCAGCTCCTCGCCTTCGGCATCGCCCTCATCCTGCTCATGCGCTTCCGCCCCGAAGGCCTCATCGCCAACAAGCGGGCGCAGCTCGAGTACCACGACGACACCGCTGACCAGGCCCCCACGGACCTGGCCACCGCCAAGGCGGGGGCGTGAACGACATGACCACCACAGACACCACCACCACGACCACCGTGCTCGAAGCCAGCGGCGTCACCATGCGCTTCGGCGGCCTCACCGCCGTCAAGGGCGTCGACCTCAAGGTCAACGCAGGCGAGATCGTCGGCCTCATCGGCCCCAACGGCGCCGGCAAGACCACCTTCTTCAACTGCCTCACCGGGCTGTACGTCCCCACCGAAGGCACGGTCACCTACAAGGGCACCGTCCTGCCGCCCACACCCCACAAGGTCACCGCAGCAGGCGTCGCCCGCACGTTCCAGAACATCCGGCTCTTCCACAACATGACCGTGCTGGAAAACGTCCTCGTCGGACGCCACACCCGCACCAAGGAAGGCCTCTGGTCCGCCCTCCTGCGCGGCCCCGGCTTCAAAAAGGCCGAAGCCGCCAGCGAAGCACGCGCCATGGAACTCCTCGAGTTCATCGGCCTCCAGCACAAGGCCCAGCACCTCGCGAAGAACCTCCCCTACGGCGAACAGCGCAAGCTCGAAATCGCCCGCGCCCTCGCCAGCGACCCGGGCCTCATCCTCCTGGACGAGCCCACCGCCGGCATGAACCCGCAGGAAACGCGGGCGGCCGAAGAACTCATCTTCGCCATCCGCGACATGGGCATCGCCGTCCTCGTCATCGAGCACGACATGCGCTTCATCTTCAACCTCTGCGACCGCGTCGCCTGCCTCGTCCAGGGCGAAAAGCTCATCGAGGGCACCGCCGCGGAAGTCCAGGGCGACGAACGCGTCATCGCCGCCTACCTCGGCACCCCCTTCGAAGGCGCCCCCGGCGAAGAAGAAGTCGCCGAAGTCGAAGCCGCCGAAGCGCACGCAGAGGCCGAAGCCGCGACTGAGTCCGACGCCGACGCCGAGCCTGAGGCCGGCCCCGACGCCGAGCCTGAGGCCGACGCCGAAACCGCCGAAGCCGAGGCCACCGACGCCGAGGCCGACGCGGACGCGGACAGCACCACCCGCACGGAAGGAGAGGCCAAGTGACCGCACTGCTCAAGGTCGAAGACCTCAAAGTCGCCTACGGCAAGATCGAAGCCGTCAAGGGAATCTCCTTCGAAGTCAACGAAGGCGAAATCGTCTGCCTCGTCGGCACCAACGGCGCCGGCAAAACCACCACCCTGCGCACCCTCTCCGGGCTCCTCAAGCCCACCGCAGGCAACATCACCTTCGACGGCCAACCCCTCGTCGGCGTCCCCGCCCACCGCATCGTCTCCATGAAGCTGGCCCACTCCCCCGAGGGACGCCACATCTTCCCCCGGCTGACGATCGCCGAAAACCTCCAGCTCGGCGCCTTCCTGCGCACCGACAAAGAAGGCATCGAAAAGGACATCCAGCGCGCCTACGACCTCTTCCCCATCCTGGGAGAGCGCCGCAAGCAGGCCGCCGGCACCCTCTCCGGCGGCGAACAGCAGATGCTCGCCATGGGCCGCGCCCTCATGTGCCAGCCCAAACTGCTCATGCTGGACGAGCCCTCCATGGGCCTCTCCCCCCTCATGATGCAGAAGATCATGGCGACCATCGCCGAACTCAAGGCCACCGGCACCACCATCCTGCTCGTCGAGCAGAACGCCCAGGCCGCCCTCTCGCTCGCCGACCAGGCGCACGTGATGGAAATCGGCAAGATCGTGCTCTCCGGCACCGGCCAGGACCTCCTCCACAACGAGGACGTCCGCAAGGCCTACCTCGGCGAGGACTGACCACACACGTGTGAGGCCCGCCTCCCCTCGGGGGGAGGCGGGCCTCACGCACACCCAGGATCAGGCACCGGCCCCGAACGGACCCCCCTCACCGAAGACCCGCTCCGCGAAACGCTCACCGATCAGACGGTGACCCGCCGTGTCCGGGTGCAGCCGGTCCGGCAACGGCAACGCGGCGAAATCCGCCTCGCCGTACAGCGACAGACCGTCCAGGTAGTGCAGGTTCTTGTCCTCGGCCGCCCGCTCCGACGTGATCCGCTCCAGCTCCGCCCGGATCACCTTCAGCGTCAGCCGTCCGGCAGCCACATCCGCCGGATCCCCGGTCGCCCGGTAGCGCATCAGCTTCCCGTCCGGATCCGGCGCCGTCGGACCCGGCGTGTCCTCGTGCATCGGACACAGCACAGGAGAAACCACGAGCAACGGCGTATCCGGGTGCCCCTCCCGGATCGTGTCCAGGAACCCGTGAACCGCCGGAGCGAAGGCACGCAACCGCATCAGATCCGTGTTGACCAGAGCAATGCCGATCTTGACACTGATCACGTCCGCCGCGACATCCCGCATCGCACGCGCCGTGAACGGGTCCAGCAGGGCATTGCCGCCCAGCCCCATGTTGACCAGGTCGACACCACCCGCAGCCGCCGCCACCGCCGGCCACGTCGACGACGGGCTCTCCGCATTGGTGCCCTGGCTGAGCGAGCTTCCGTGATGCAGCCACACCCGGCGACCGCCGTCCGCCGCCGCCTCCACCGGAGCATCCGTCCGCAGCGCGATCAGCTCCGTCCGCTCCACGTGCGGCAGCCAGATCTCCACGTCCTTCATCTCCGCCGACAACCCCGCGAACCGAGCCGTACCCGGCTCACCGGACACGGACTCCGACGTCAGCGTCTGCATGTTGAAACGGAACTCATGGCCACCGTCCACCGTGGCCCGACCCACCCGACGACCATCCACGAACAGGTCGTACACACCCTCGGGATTGTCCTGACCACCCTGGAACACGATCTTCGTCGGCATCGTCTCCAGCTCGATGGCCGTCGCCCGCGTACGGAACACCAGCCGCACACCGGACGGCTGAGCCTCCACCGTGGCCAACTGCGCCGCCGGATGCTGCTTCCGCGCCCAGGCGGGCATCCGGTGCGGCAGCAGGCCCAGCTCGGTCCGCTCCACCTCGAGGGCACCGCGCAGCAGCGGCTCGATGGGCGTGGTGATCCATTCCGTCACATGAGAGGTCATGGTCACACGCTGCCCACCGGCACTCGAGGACCGCCGGTGCGGGCCTCGACCGCCGCGCGCGGGGTCCGTCAGCCGTTGGCGGCGTTCTGCTTCTTCTCCTCGGCGTCCTCGATGACCGCCTCGGCGACCTGCTGCATGGACATGCGGCGGTCCATCGACGTCTTCTGGATCCACCGGAAAGCGGCCGGTTCGGTGAGCCCGTACTGGGTCTGCAGGATGCTCTTGGCCCGGTCGACGAGCTTGCGGGTCTCCAGGCGCAGCGAGAGGTCGGCGACCTCCTTCTCCAGCGCCTTCAGCTCGGCGAAGCGGGAGACCGCCATCTCGATCGCGGGCACGACGTCGCTCTTGCTGAACGGCTTCACCAGGTACGCCATCGCACCGGCGTCACGAGCCCGCTCGACGAGGTCGCGCTGCGAGAACGCGGTGAGCATCAGCACCGGGGCGATGGACTCCTCCGCGATCTTCTCGGCGGCGGAGATCCCGTCCAGGATGGGCATCTTCACGTCGAGGATGACGAGGTCGGGCCGGTGCTCACGGGCCAGCTCCACGGCCGCCTGCCCGTCGCCGGCCTCACCGACGACGGAGTACCCCTCCTCCTCGAGCATCTCCTTCAGATCGAGACGGATGAGCGCCTCGTCCTCGGCGATGACGACGCGGGTCGTCAGCGGCGGAACGTGCGACTGGTCGGCGTCGGGCGCGGGCGTCGACTCGTGCGAGGCGGTCACTTGAGGGCTCCTTGATACGGGGCGTTACTGCTCCCCTGAGCCTACCGAGCTCCTGTATGTTTGTGACACGGAGGTTCTTCGCTATCCTTCGTTTCGAAGGGGCCCCGGTAGCCCAGCGGCAGAGGCCATGGATTCAAAACCCATTCAGCGTCGGTTCGAATCCGACCCGGGGCACTTCTCCTTCAATTCCAAGGTCGCGAAGCATATTGCGCGATCTTCACTCGTTTCGGCGACGCAAGTCCAAATGCACCACGCGTGCGATATGCGAACGACAGCGTCGAGCGCATGTACGACATGGACACCCGTCAGCACACCCTTGGCTCTTCTGCACAGCGGCCGCAGCCTGAACTCGGTCAGCAAGGAAACAGGGATATCCCGGGCAGCCAATCCGCGCCTGGCAGGTTCGCATCGAACCGCTCCCCCGTATGAACCAGACGCCGTGCGCGGCCCCACCCGACGCGGCCGCCTGCAAGAAGCACGAGCGGCGGATCGCCCTCGAGGACTGGTAGCAGGAGATCGTCGACGCCCATCCGTGGGAGTTCATCCGGGGGCTGATCCACTCCGGCGGGTGTCGGATCACCAACGGACCACCCGGACGGTCGGCGGGGTGAAGAAGCGCAACGAGTACCCGCGGTACTTCTTCACCAACAAGTCCGACGACATCCACCGGCTCTGTACCGACGCGCTCACCAAGGTCGGCGTCCGGTGGACGGTCCTGGCCCGGGGCAGCGACCCGTTCAACGTGTCCGTCGCGCGCAAGGAGTCCGTCGCGCTGATGGACGCTCACATCGGGCCCAAGTACTAGGGCAGGTCCCCGTTCCCGCCCAGGTTGGCGACCAGGCGGCGCAGCACGTCGATCGTGGAGGCGTAGGCCGCGTCGTCGATGCCCTCCCGCATGCGGGCGTGGACCTTGGCGTTGCGGGCGTGGGCGCGGAGGCGGCCTGCCTCGCCCTCGGGGGTGAGCGTGAGGGAGCCGTCCGGTGCGGTGAGCCAGCCGCGGGCGGTGAGGTCCTCGTACACGTTCTCGAAGTCCGTGTTCTGGTCGTCGAAGGGGGACAGCTTCGCGGTGAGGTCGGCGCGGGTCCATCCGCCGGGGGTGCCGGCGACGTGGTTGAGGGTCCACCAGTGGGGCTGGGTGAGGTTCTCCTCGGCGAGGGCGGCGCGGAGGCCGCCTATGACGAGATCGGCGGTTTCGCGGGTCCAGTAGCCGATGGGCTGGGCAGCGAGGCGGTCCTGGGGGTATTCCTTGATCGTCATGTTGTGACCGTAGGACCTGAAGCCGGCTTGAGGTCAAGCAAACGAAATGGGGACCCTGTGATGAGCAAGAAGGCTCGCAAGCTGTTCGACGCGCTCGATCTGAACGCGGACGGCCGGCTGACCCGGTTCGAGGTGATCGATGCGCTGCGGTCGAAGGGGCCGACGCTTGCCGCCCAGGGGGATTTGCCGTTCTGGGGGCTGGGGGATGTGGATGCGTCGTCGGCTCTGTTCGATGCCGCGGATGCGAACGGGGACGAGGTGCTGTCCTTTGAGGAGTTCGCGGCGGTCGTGGACCGGCGTTTCGGCTGGTAGCCGGGCCCGGGGGCGCGGGTGACCGCGTCGGGCGGGCGCGGTGCGGGTTGCCCGACGCGGTGCGTGTGGTGCGTGGGGTGCTGGAGCCGCGGCTGCCGCGGCGGGCGGTCAGCGGACGGGGTCGCCGATGTGGTGGATGCGGACGAGGTTGGTGGATCCGGTGACGCCGGGGGGTGAGCCCGCGGTGATGACGACGGTGTCGCCGGGGATGCAGCGGCCGATGCGCAGGAGTTCTTCTTCGACCTGGGCGACCATGGCGTCGGTGGAGTCGACGTGGGGGCCGAGGAAGGTTTCGACGCCCCAGGTGAGGTTGAGTTGGGAGCGGGTGGCGGGGTCGGGGGTGAAGGCCAGGAGGGGGATGGGTGAGCGGTAGCGGGAGAGCCGGCGGACGGTGTCTCCGCTCTGGGTGAAGGCGACGAGGAACTTGGCGTCGAGGAAGTCGCCCATTTCGGCGGCGGCGCGGGCGACGGCTCCGCCCTGGGTGCGGGGCTTGTTGCGTTCGGTGAGCGGGGGCAGGCCCTTGGCGAGGATGTCTTCTTCGGCGGCTTCGACGATGCGGGACATGGTGCGGACGGTTTCGACGGGGTATTTGCCGACGCTGGTTTCGCCGGAGAGCATGACGGCGTCGGTGCCGTCGATGACGGCGTTGGCGACGTCCGAGGCTTCGGCGCGGGTGGGGCGCGAGTTGTCGATCATCGAGTCGAGCATCTGGGTGGCGACGATGACGGGTTTGGCGTTGCGCTTGGCGAGTTTGACGGCGCGCTTTTGGACGATGGGGACTTGTTCGAGGGGCATTTCGACGCCGAGGTCGCCGCGGGCGACCATGATGCCGTCGAAGGCGGCGACGATGTCGTCGATGTTGTCGACTGCCTGGGGCTTTTCGATCTTGGCGATGACGGGGAGGCGTCGGCCTTCTTCGTCCATGACGCGGTGGACGTCTTCGATGTCGTGGCCGCTGCGGACGAAGGAGAGGGCGATGACGTCGGCGCCGGTGCGCAGGGCCCAGCGGAGGTCGTCGATGTCCTTTTCGGAGAGTGCGGGGACGGAGACGGCGACGCCGGGGAGGTTGAGTCCCTTGTGGTCGGAGACCATGCCGCCTTCGATGACGGTGGTGTGGACGCGGGGGCCGTCGATGGCGGTGACTTCGAGGGTGACGCGGCCGTCGTCTACGAGGATGCGTTCGCCGGTGGTGACGTCGGTGGCGAGGCCTTTGTAGGTGGTGCCGCAGGTGTGGCGGTCGCCTTCGTGGTCTTCGACGGTGATGGTGAACTCGTCGCCGCGTTCAAGGAGTACGGGGCCTTCGCGGAATCGGCCGAGTCGGATCTTCGGGCCTTGAAGGTCGGCAAGGATGCCGACGCTGCGGCCGGTTTCGTCGGAGGCTTTGCGTACGCGCTGGTAGCGCTCCTCGTGTTCGGCGTAGGTGCCGTGGCTGAGGTTGAGGCGGGCGATGTCCATTCCGGCTTCGACCAGGGCTTTGATCTGGTCGTATGAGTCGGTGGCGGGGCCCAGGGTACATACGATTTTCGCTCGGCGCATGGGGCGAGCGTATTCCCCTACCAGGCAGTAGGAAATTGGTTCCGGGTGTCCACTCAACAACCTTTAAGCAAAAGGTTGTTGACAATTGTTGAATGTGCATGGGGGTGCTCTGATGAGCACCCCCGCAGCACGTTTCGCGGGGTGTTTTCAGAGCTGGGGCGGGGTCATGGTGAAGCGGGCGTTCACTTGGGCGTAGACGGTCTGGCGCTGGGGTTCGAGATCGAGGGGCGGGGCTCCGGCGTCCTCGGCGGCGCTGAAGGCCATGGTGCGCATGCCGCCGCCTTGGCCGGCGGGGAAGGGGGCGGCGTTCTCGGCGCCGAGGTCGGCGAGTTCGACGAGGGCGGCGAGGCGGGCGCCGAGGGCCTCGGCGTATTCGCGGGCGCGCTGGACGGCTTCGAGTACGGCTTGGCGGCGGGCTTCGCCGTGGGCGGGTGAGGTGGGGCGCAGGGCCCACCAGGGGCCGTCGACCTGGGTGAGGTCGAGGTCGGCGAGGCGGGTGGTGAGTTCGCCGAGTGCGGTGAAGTCGCTGAGTTCGGCGGTGATGTGGACGCGGCCCTGGTAAGCGCGGATGCGTTCGGCGCGACCGTGGCGGGTGAGTTCGGGGGTGATGGAGAAGGCGCCGGTTTCGAGTTTTTCGACGGGGTCGCCGTAGCTCTTGATGAGGTCGAGGACGGTGGTGTTGCGGCGGGTGAGGTCGTCGAGGGCGGTACGGCGGTCGGTGCCGCGGGCGCTGACGGTGATGCCGATGCGGGCGATTTCGGGGTCGACTTCGAGGCGGGCTTCGCCGCGGACGGCGACGCGGGGTACTTCGGGGGTTCCGTAGGGCTGGTGGGTTGCGTCGTGCGATGCGTCCTGGGTCATGGCTTCACTGTCGCACTGTGGGTGAGAATCTACGCGCGTTGTTCACACCTCTGAAGGGGAGATGGCATGGCGTTCGACCGTAGGGCTTTTCTCGGGACGACGGCTGCGACGGGTGCGGCCGTGGCGTTGGCGGGGGCCACGGGCACCCCGGCGGCTGCTGCGGCCCGGCCGGGGCCGGGGCCGCGTACGTACGCGTTCACGGTGATGGGGACGACCGATCTGCACGGGAACGTCTTCAACTGGGACTACTTCACGGACCGGGAGTTCGACGACAAGGCGCACAACGATGTGGGTCTGGCGAAGATATCGACGCTGGTGGACCAGGTGCGGGCGGAGAAGGGGCGGCGGAACACGCTGCTGATCGACGCGGGTGACACGATCCAGGGCACGCAGCTCTCGTACTACTACGCGAAGGTGGATCCGATCACGGCGCGGCGGGGGCCGGTTCACCCGATGGCGCAGGCGATGAACGCGATCGGCTATGACGCGGCGGCGCTGGGGAACCACGAGTTCAATTACGGCATTCCGGTGCTGCGCAAGTTCGAGGAGCAGTGTGATTTTCCGCTGCTGGGGGCGAACGCGCTGGATGCGAAGACGTTGCGGCCGGCGTTCGCGCCGTACAGCATGCACCGGTTGTGTACTCCGCACGGGCGGGAGGTGAAGGTGGCGGTGCTGGGGCTGACGAATCCGGGGATCGCGCTGTGGGACAAGGCGAACGTGCAGGGGAAGATGACGTTCCCGGGGTTGGAGGAGCAGGCGGCGAAGTACGTGCCGAGGTTGCGTTCGATGGGTGCCGACGTGGTGATCGTGTCCGCGCATTCGGGTTCGAGCGGGACGTCGTCGTACGGGGATCAGCTGCCGTACGTGGAGAACGCGGCGGCGCTGGTGGCGGAGCAGGTGCCGGGGATCGACGCGATCCTGGTGGGGCATGCGCACACTGAGATCCCTGAGTACCGGGTGAAGAACAAGGCGACCGGCAAGGACGTGGTGCTGTCGGAGCCGCTGAAGTGGGGGCAGCGTCTGACGTTGTTCGACTTCGAGCTGACGTGGGCGAAGGGCCGCTGGTCGGTGGCGAAGGTGGCGGCGCGGGTGTTGAACTCGAACACGGTAGCGGAGGATCCGAAGATCACCGGGTTGCTGTCGGACGAGCACCGCAAGGTCGTGGCGTACGTGAACCAGGTGATCGGCACCTCGACGCAGGCGATGTCGGCGGCGGAGGGTCCGGTCAAGGACGTGGCGATCATCGACTTGATCAACCATGTGCAGGCGGAGACGGTGAAGGCGGCGCTGTCCGGTACGGAGTGGGCGGGGCTGCCGGTGGTTTCGCAGGCTTCGTGCTTCTCGCGTACGGCGGCGATTCCGGCGGGGCAGGTGACGATCCGGGATGCGGCGGGCCTGTATCCGTTCGAGAACACGCTGGAGGCGCGGCTGCTGACGGGTGCGCAGGTGAAGGACTATCTGGAGTATTCGGCGCGGTACTACGTGCGGACGGCGCCGGGTGAGGTGGTGGATCCGGCGAAGCTGACCAACGCGGAGGGCATTCCGGATTACAACTATGACGCCGTGTACGGGTTCACGTATGACGTCGATGTGGCCCAGCCGGTGGGTTCGCGGATCGTGGGGTTGTCGTTCGAGGGGAAGCCGGTGGATCCGGCGGGGCGGTTCGTGCTGGCGGTGAACAACTACCGGGCCTCGGGTGGCGGGAATTTCCCGCACGTGCCGCAGGCCAGGCAGCTGTGGGCGGATTCGGACGAGATCCGTAACACGATCATCCAGTGGGTGAAGGCGAAGGGGACGGTGGATCCGGAGCGGTTCGCTTCGGTGTCGTGGCGGTTGACGCGGGCGGGTGTGCCGGTGTTCTAGGCGGGTTCTGGTCCGGGCCGGTGCCGGTGTTGCGGGCCGGTGCTCGGCTCCGGTCTAGGGGTGTTCGACCAGGGGGAGCAGTTCGCCTGCGGGTTGGGGGCGGGTGTGCTCCCTCTGTTCGAGGCCGAAGGTGGTGAAGGCGGTCCGTGCGGGCTGGGGGTAGGGGTCTTTGCCGGTGAGGGTGTTGAGGATGGCGGCGCTGCGCCAGGCGGCGAGGCCGAGGTCGGGGGCTCCGACGCCGTGGGTGTGGCGTTCGCCGTTCTGGACGAAGATGCTGCCGGTGACGGCGGGGTCGGTGATCATCCGGTAGCGGTCGTCGATGCGGGGGCGGCCGGCGGAGTCCTTGCGCAGGTAGGGGTCGAGGCCTGCGAGGAGGCTGGTGAGGGGGCGTTCGCGGTAGCCGGTGGCGAGGACGACGGCGTCGGTGGTGAGGCGGGAGCGGGTGCCCTGGTCGGTGTGTTCGAGGTGGAGTTCGACTTTGGTGGTGGCGACGCGGCCGGCGGTGCGGACGTTGACGCCGGGGGTGAGGACGGTGTCGGGCCAGCCGCCGTGGAGGGTGCGTCGGTAGAGCTCGTCGTGGATGGCGGCGATGGTGTCGGCGTCGATGCCCTTGTGGAGTTGCCATTGGGCGGGGACGAGTGTGTCGCGGACGGGTTCGGGGAGGCCGTGGAAGTAGCGGGTGTAGTCGGGGGTGAAGTGCTCGAGGCCGAGCTTGGAGTACTCCATGGGGGCGAAGGAGGGGGTGCGGGCGAGCCAGGTGAGGCGTTCGCGGCCGGCGGGGCGGGCGCGCAGGAGGTCGAGGAAGACTTCGGCGCCGGACTGGCCTGATCCGATGACGGTGACGTGATCGGCGCCGAGGATGCGCGTGCGGTGGTCGAGGTAGTCGGCGGAGTGGATGACGGGGACGGTGGGGGCTTCGGCGAGGGGGCGCAGGGGTTCGGGGATGTAGGGGGCGGTGCCGATGCCGAGGGCGAGGTGGCGGGTGTAGGTGCGGCCGAGGGCTTCGGCTTCGCCGTCGGGGTCGAGTTGGGTGAAGTCGACTTCGAAGAGGTCGCGTTCGGTGTTCCAGCGGACGGCGTCGACCTGGTGGCCGAAGTGGAGTCCGGGGATGCGGCCGGCGACCCAGCGGCAGTAGGCGTCGTATTCGGCGCGCTGGATGTGGAACTGCTCGGCGAAGTAGAAGGGGAAGAGCCGTTCCTTGTGCTTGAGGTAGTTGAGGAAGCTCCAGGGGCTGGCCGGGTCGGCGAGGGTGACCAGGTCGGCGAGGAAGGGGACTTGGAGGGTGGCTCCGTCGATGAGGAGTCCGGGGTGCCACCGGAAGTCGCGGCGCTGGTCGTAGAAGGCGGTGGCGAGTTCGCCCGCGCCTTGGTGGGGCAGGCCGTGGGCGAGGGCTGCGAGGGACAGGTTGAAGGGGCCGATGCCGATTCCGACGAGGTCGTGGGGGGCATCGAGCTGGGCGGCGGTCATCGGTGGGTGCTGCCTTCCAGGTGGGCGATGAGGGTGTCCAGGTCTGCCGCGGTGGTGTGCGGGTTGAGGAGGGTGGCTTTGAGCCAGAGGCGGCCGTCGGCGTGGGTGCGGCCGAGGACGGCTTGGCCTTGGTGCAGGAGGGTGCGGCGCAGGGTGGCGACCTGGGTGTCATCGGCATGGGTGGGCCGGAAGAGCACGGTGGTGAGGGTGGGGTGTGCGTGGAGGGTGAAGTGGGGGTGGGTGTCGAGGCGCTCGGCGAGTTGCTGGGCGAGTGTGCAGGTGTGGTCGATGAGGCGGGTGAGGCCGTCGCGGCCGAGTGAGCGCAGGGTGGTGGCGATTTTGAGGGCGTCGGGGCGGCGGGTGGTGCGCAGGGAGCGGCCGAGGAGGTCGGGCAGGCCGGCTTCGGTGTCGTCGGTGGCGTTGAGGTAGTCGGCCTGGTGGGCGAGGGGGGCCAGCAGGGCGGTGTCGGGGACGGCGAGGAGTCCGGCGGCGACGGGCTGCCAGCCGAGTTTGTGCAGGTCGATGGTGAGGGATGCGGCTCGGGCGAGGCCGGCGACCTTGTGGCGGTGGCGGGGGGTGAGGGCGAGGAGTCCGCCGTAGGCGGCGTCGATGTGGAGGTCGGCGCGGTGGCGGTCGCAGAGGTCGGCGATGCGGTGGAGGGGGTCGATGAGTCCGGCGTCGGTGGTGCCGGCGGTCGCGGTGACGAGGACGGGGCCGGGGGTGGCGGCGAGGGCTCGGGCGAGGTCGGCGGGGTCGAGGGTGCCGGTGGGGGTGGGGATGGCGGTGGCCGGGGGGAGGCCGAGGAGCCAGGCGGCGCGGGGGATGGAGTGGTGGGCGTTGGCGCCGTGCAGGACGGTGAGGCGGGGGCCGTGGCGTTCGCGGGCGAGGAGCAGGGCGAGTTGGTTGGCTTCGGTGCCGCCGGTGGTGACGAGGGCGTCGGCGTGGGGGGTGTCGTAGAACTCGGCGGCGAGCGTGCGGGTGACGAGGGCTTCGATGGTGGAGGCGGCGGGGGCCTGGTCCCAGGAGTCGAGGGAGGGGTTGAGGGCGCTGGCGGCGAGGTCGGCGGCGGCTGCGACGGCCAGCGGCGGGCAGTGCAGGTGGGCTGCGCAGAGGGGGTCGGCGGGGTCGGCGGAGCCGGCGGCGAGGGTGTGCACGAGGGTGCGGAGCGCTTCGTGGTCCCCGGTTCCCTTGGGAGGGAGTACGTCGCCCAGTGCGGCTTGGACGCGGGCCGCGAGGGGGTCGGGGCCGCCGGCCGGAAGTGGCCCGCCGCGCTCCTCGGCTCCGGTGCGCAGCGCGTCGAGGACGGTGTCGAGGAGGGGCCGCAGGGCTGCGGGGCCGCCTGGTCCGCCGGCGAGGGGTGGGGTGCCTGTGCCTGGGTGGGGCGGCGCGGTCATCGGGGTCCTCCGGGGCTGGGAGGGGTGCGGGGCGGGACACCCGGCCGGTACAACGATCCGACCCGAATGGGGTAACCGCCGGGGTTTGTCCGGGATCGATTTCCGGCCGGTTCCCTCGGGGGGCGGGGGCGGGGTGCGGTGCCGCTGTGCGGAGCCTCTCCCCCACCCCGCCCCTTCCCGCAGCCGGGGGCTCCGCACCCGGACCCCCGCACCTCGAACTACCCCAGGCTCCGTCCGGGCGGTGCTGGAACTGCCCCGGTCAGGCGCTGCGGACCCGCAGGGCGCGGGCCAGGTCGTCGAGTTGGTCGACGAGCTTGCGGCGCAGGAGGGGGAGGATGTCGGGGTCGGCGAGGCAGGCGTGGCCGGTCTGGAGGTGGGCCTCGTCCACGGCGTAGACCGGGAAGGCCCAGCGGCCGGCGGCTTCGCCGATGGCCGGGCCGCGGCGGGCGGCGAGGGCGACGGCGTCGGGGTAGAAGCGGGGGACGTACTCCTGGACGAGGTCGGCCTGTTCGGGCTGCCAGAAGCCCTGGGCGGTGGCGCTGAAGAGGTAGTTGGAGAGGGTGTCGTCGTGGAAGAGGCGCTCCCAGGCGGCGGCCTTGGCCTGCGCGGTGGGGAGCGCGGCGCGGCAGCGGGCGGCGCCTTCCAGGCCGGTGGCGCTGGGGTCGGTGGCCAGCGCGGCGTCGATGTCGCGCTCGCCCACGGCGCCGAGGACGGCGAGGCGGGACAGGATGCGCCAGCGCAGCTCGGGGTCGAGTGCCGGGCCGCCGGGGACGGCGTCTTCGGCGAGCCAGGAGGCGATGGTGTCGGGCTGGGTGGCGCTGTCGATGAGGGTGCGTACGGCGGTCAGGCGCAGGCCGGGGTCGGTGCCGTCCTCGGAGTTGCGCAGCAGGTCGCGGGCGATGGCGGTGAGGGTGGCCAGGGCCGCGGTCCGCTGTTCGGGGGCGGTGTAGCGGGTGGCGATCTGGGTGCGGGCGAAGGTGAGGACGCCCTGGACGAGGGCCAGGTCGTGTTCCTCGGGCAGGTGCGCTTCGGCGGTGGCCAGGTAGTCGGCAGGGGCGAGTTCGCCGTCGCGGACCATGTCGCGCAGGGAGTTCCAGACGACGGTGCGGGTGAGGGCGTCGGGGATGCGGGAGAGGTCGCGCAGGGCGGTTTCCACGGAGGTCTCGTCGAGGCGGATCTTGGCGTAGGTGAGGTCGCCGTCGTTGAGGACGAGGAGGGCCGGGCGCGGGCCGCCGATGGAGAGGACCTCGTCGGAGGGGACGTCGAGGTGGAGGAGTTCGGTGCGTTCCAGGGTGCGGCGGCCGGCGGGGTCGCGGTGGTAGACGCCGGCGGCGATGCGGTGGGGGCGGCTGCCCTTGCGGTCGATGGTGAGGGTCCAGCCGGCGGGGCCTTCGGCGCTCTCCTCGATCTGTGGGGTGAGGGTGTCGGTGCCGGTGGTGCGCAGCCAGTCCTGGGCCCAGGCGTGGACGTCGCGTTCGGTGTGGGCGGCGAGGGAGTCGACGAAGTCGGCGAGGGAGGCGTTGGCGAACTTGTGGCGGGCGAAGTGGGTGTTGATGCCGGCGAGGAAGTCCTTCTCGCCGAGCCAGGCGACGAGCTGGCGCAGGGCGGAGGCGCCCTTGGCGTAGGAGATGCCGTCGAAGTTGAGGAGGGCGGAGGCGGTGTCGGGGACGTCGTCGGGGTCGGGGGCGACGGGGTGGGTGGAGGGGCGCTGGTCGGCGTCGTATCCCCAGGCCTTGCGGGAGACGCCGAATTCGGTCCAGGTGTCGGTGAAGCGGGTGGCTTCGGTGAGGGTCTGGTAGCCCATGTATTCGGCGAAGGACTCGTTGAGCCAGATGTCGTCGAACCAGGCGAGGGTGACGAGGTCGCCGAACCACATGTGGGCCATCTCGTGGGCGATGACCATGGCGCGGGTCTGGCGTTCGGTGTCGGTGACGGCGGAGCGGTAGATGAACTCGTCGCGGAAGGTGACGAGGCCGGGGTTCTCCATGGCTCCGGCGTTGAACTCGGGTACGAAGGCCTGGTCGTAGGAGTCGAACGGGTAGGGCTCGGTGAACTTCTCCTGGTACCGGTCGAAGCAGTCCCTGGTGAGGGAGAGGATTTCGTCGGCGTCGGTGTCCAGGTGGGGGGCGAGGGACTGGCGGCAGTGGATGCCGAAGGGCAGTCCGGCGTGTTCGGTGGTCACGCTGTGCCAGGGGCCGGCGGCGACGGCGGCGAGGTAGGTCGAGATGAGGGGCGTGGGGGCGGATTCCCAGATGCCGGCGCCGTCCGCCCCGCGGGCTCCGGTGCGGGTGGTGATGCCGTTGGCGAGGACGGTCCAGTGCGCGGGGGCGGTGACGGTGAACTTGAAGACGGCCTTGAGGTCGGGCTGGTCGAAGGCGGGGAAGACGCGCTGGACGTCGTCCATGAACATCTGGCTGTAGACGTACGTCTCCCCGTCCGCGGGGTCGGTGAAGCGGTGCAGGCCCTCGCCGGTGCGGGAGTAGCGCATGCGGGTGTCCAGGCGCACCTCGTGGGGTCCTTCGGCGAGGCCGGTGAGGGGGAGCCGGTTGTCGTCGAGGGCGGCCGGGTCGAGGGGGTGGCCGTCGAGCGTGGCGGAGCGCAGTTCGTCCGGTTTCAGCTCCAGGAAGGTGTCTCCGGCGGTGCGGGCGGTGAACCGGATGACGGTGGTGGAGTCGAAGGTGTCGTCGCCGGTGGTGAGGTCGAGGGCGACGGCGTAGTGGTGGACGTCGAGGAGCTGGGCTCGGAGCTGCGCTTCGTTGCGCGTGAGTGCGGACATGGGGCCCATGCTGCCGCACCGTCCGGCCGGGCCCCGGCGTGCTTCGCCGGTGCCGTGGCCGGAAGCTCTGCCGGGCGCCGGGCGCCGGGCGCCGGGCGCCTCGGCCCGGTGCGACCGCCCGGTCACGGCACCGGGTGCTAGGGGGCCTGCTCTTCGCCGGCCGCGATGGTCTCGTGGTGACGGATGACCTCGGCGATGATGAAGTTGAGGAGCTTCTCGGCGAAGGCCGGGTCGAGTTTGGCGTTCTCGGCGAGCTGGCGCAGCCGGGCGATCTGGCGGGCCTCGCGGCCCGGGTCGGCCGGGGGGAGCTGGTGCCTGGCCTTGAGGTGGCCGACCTGCTGGGTGCACTTGAACCGCTCGGCGAGCATGTGAACCACGGCGGCGTCGATGTTGTCGATGCTGTCGCGCAGGCGGGCGAGTTCGGCGGCGACGTTGTCGTCGATCCCGTTGTCGATCCCGTTGTCGATGTCGTCGCTGTTGTTCATGGTTCCCGAGAATACGTGGCGGTGGCGGGTGGTTCCCCGGGCAGCCGATCAGTGAGACGGGAACCGGTCGCGTACCGGTCGGGAACCGGTCGGGAACCGGTCACAGGGGCAGGATCGCGGTGACGAGCCAGCCGCCTTCGGGGGTGGGGCCGGCGGTGAGGGAGCCGCCGAGGGCTTCGACGCGTTCGGCCATTCCGGCGAGGCCGTAGCCGCCGCCCCGGGCGTTCTCGGAGAGTGTGGCGGGGTGGCCGCCGTCGTCGGCGATGCGGACTTCCAGGCCGGTGGGGACGGTGCGCAGGCCGATGCGGACGGCGGTGGCGGTGGCGGCGTGTTTGCCGATGTTGGTGAGGGCTTCCAGGACGATGCGGTGGGCGGTGGCGGCGACGTGGCCGGGGAGCCGGGTGTCGAGGCCTTCCTCGATGTAGAGGACCGCGGGCGGGCCGGTGCGGGCGAAGCGTTCGGTGAGGTCCCGGATGTCGTCGAGGCCGGCGACGGGGCGGGTGGCGCCGCCGGCGGCGGCTTCGCCGTCGTCGTTCTCGCGGAGGATCTTGACGAGCCGGCGCATGGAGCCGAGGGCTTCGTCCCCGGCGGTTTCGATGCGGCCGAAGATCTCGGCGGCGCGTGCGGCGGAGACCTGGGTGAAGCGGGCGGCGCGGGCCTCGACGACGATGCCGGTGACGTGGTGGGCGACGAGGTCGTGGAGTTCGCGGGCGAGTTCCAGGCGTTCGGCGGTGCGCACGGCGCGCAGGTCGCGTACGCGCTGGACGGACTGGAGGCGCAGGAGCAGGGAGTACGCGGTGACGACGACGGTGAGGACGGAGAAGAGCAGGGTGAAGCGGCCGGGGTCGGTGTCCCGTACGGGTACGGCCATGCAGCCGAGGCCGAGGAGCGGGCCGAGGATGGCGGCGGTGCGGGCGGGGGCGCGGAGCAGGATCTGGGAGAGCAGGACGAGGAGGGCGATGGCCTCGCCGCCGCCCCAGACGATGAGGGGGTGGTTGCCGAGGATGAGGAGGAGGGTGACGGTCCAGGTGACGGCGGCGGCGAACCAGGCGCGGGCGAGGAGGGGGATGCCGGGCCAGGGCGCGGCGCTGAGGCAGACGAGGATGCCGGATGCCCAGACGGCGCCGTGGGGGAGGCTGGGCCGGCGGGCCAGGACGACGCCCTCGAAGGTGACGAGGGCGAGGAGGACGAGGGAGAGGCCGAGGCGGATGGCGTCGGCGGTGTGGGGGTGGCGGCGGGCCCATCCTGCGAGGGGGCTCATCGGGGAGCTCCGGGGCCTGCCGGTGTACGGCTGCCCCCGCGCGGCCCGGCTGCGCCGAAGCCGGACCCGGCGGAGCCGGCTGCGCCGAGGCCGGACCCCGCGCGGGCGGCGGTAGGCAGCGCCGGGCCGGCTGCGCCGAAGCCCCCTGGGGCTCCGCCCCAGACCCCGCGCCTCAAACGCCGGCGAGGCTTGATGTGCACGGCCCGGAGCGCATGGCGAGGCTGCATTCGCCCGTCCCGGGGCGCGCGGCGAAGCCGAAACTGACCGGCCCGGGGCGTGAGCCGGATGTGCCCGCCCCAGAGTCCACGGCGAAGCCGAGTTCGCACGACCCACGCCTCACGGCGAAGCAGAGTCTGCCCGCCCCACGGCGCGCGGCGAAGCCGAAACTGACCGGTCCAGGCCGCCCCGCGGAGCCGGGGGTGTGCGGCCCAAGGCGCGCGTCGACGCCGGGCCTGACCGGCCCACGCCGCACGGCGAAGCCCGGGCGCTCCGCGGGGCCGGGCCTGACCGAAGCGTGCCGCACGGCAAGGCCGGGTCACGTGGCTGGGTGCGGCGTCACGCCGCATGGGTGGCCAGGCCGCTTTCCCAGGCCCAGGCGGCGATTTCGACGCGGTTGCGGGCGTCGAGTTTGGCCTGGACGTTGGCGAGGTGGGTCTTGACCGTGGACAGGGAGACGAAGAGTTCGGCGGCGATCTCGGCATTGGTGAGCCCGCGCGCGAGGCAGCGTACGACTTCCCGTTCCCGTTCCGTCAGCGGCTCCGCGGGGCGGCGGGCCCGGGAGGCCGGGGTCCGGGGGGCCATTTCGCGCAGCAGCCGCACCGTGATGGCGGGCGAGACGAGGGAGTCCCCGACGGCCGCGGCGCGCACCGCTTCAACCAGCATGGCCGGGCTGGCGTCTTTCAGGAGGAAGCCGGATGCTCCGCCGTGGAGCGCCGCGTGGACGTATTCGTCGAGGTCGAAGGTGGTGACGATGACGATGCGCGGGGTGTCCTTGCCGGAGAGGCGGCGGGTGACCTCGAGGCCGTCGAGCTTCGGCATGCGGATGTCGAGGAGCAGGACGTCGGGCCGGTGCTCGGCGACGGCCGCGAGGGCTGCTTCGCCGTCGACCACGTCGGCGACGACGTCGATGTCCGGCTGGCTCTCGAGGATCATCCGGAATCCGGTCCTGACCATCTCTTGGTCGTCCGCGATGACCACTCTGATCGCCATGCGCTGCCTGCCCCACTGTCGCCCGCTGCCGCCTGCGCTTCGTTCCCATGGGACCGGTGCGCGCGGGGGCCCGCAACCGCACACGGGACCATCGGGCGGTACTCCTGGCGACGATACGTGCGTGCGGGGCGCGGGGCCTCGTCCTTCCGGCCGGTTCGCGCCGGGCCGGAAGGACGAGGGGGCGGGGCGGGTGCTACATGCTCGCCGCGGCGCTCTTGATCGCGGCGGCGAAGGTGGAGACCTCGGTGTAGACGCCGGGGTAGTCGGGCCGTGCGCAGCCCTCGCCCCAGCTGACTATGCCGACCTGGATCCATGCGTTCGCGTTGTCCCGGCGGAACATGGGGCCGCCGGAGTCACCCTGGCAGGTGTCGACGCCGCCCTGCGCGTAGCCGGCGCAGATCTCCTCGCTCGGGACGAGGGAGCTGCCGTACGAGGCCTGGCAGCTGGCGTCGGAGACGAAGGGGACGGTGGCCTTCATCAGGTAGCGCTGCTGGCCTCCGCCCTCGCGGGTGGCGCCCCAGCCGGCGACGGTGAAGGTGCCGTTGTCGTACTGCTTGGTCTCGGCGATCTTGAGGGTGGGCAGGTTGATGGGTTTGGCGAGCTTGATGAGGGCCCAGTCCTTGCCCGTGCCGTTGTAGCCGGGGGCCCGCAGGACCTTGGTGGACTTGACCTTGATGGCGCTGGAGCTGTTGAGGTCGACGACTCCGGCGGTGGCGGTGATGGAGGTGTTGTTGCCGGAGCTGCCCACGCAGTGGGCGGCGGTGAGGACGATCTGCTGGGTGTAGAGGGCGCCGCCGCAGCCCATGGAGAGGCGGACCATGAAGGGGAATTCGCCCTGGGCGGCGCGGGTGCCGCCGACGACGGGGGCCGGGCCGGCGCTGGCGGTGCCGGGCTGGAGGCTGACGGCCGCGAGGGCGACGGCGCCGACGGCGAGGGTGCGCTTCATGAACCGCACGAGGGTAGACACAGTCAACACACTGCCTTTCGTGGGGGGTTGGGCCGTGCGCGTCATTGGGTGAATGACAAGTCCATGACACATCCGATGTATGGCGGACATCAAGAACGTGTTTTCGGACAACTTCTCGCCCAGGGGGCGGCATGACGGAGAACAGCAGGCACAGCAGCCCGGTGGAGCACGGATTTCCGCACCTGGAGACGGTCCGCTCCTCGATCACGGCGCTGTTCCGCCGGCTGGCCCCCGACGGGATCCGGGCCTACGACACGAGCTTCGCCCCGGCGGACGCGGCCTTCGGCCGGGACGAGGACCTGCACCTGGGGGCACATCGGGTGGCTTCCGCGATGGTGCGCGCCCTGCGGCTGCCCGACGCGCGCATGGTGGTCGCCTTCCGGCCGATGCGGGACGCGGCGACGGTCGAACTGGCCGCGGGCCCGGAGTACTTCGTCGAGGTCAACGACCGCTTCCGGATGCACCGCCGCGACCTGGCGGCCGCGCTGGCCCATGAGGTGACGCACGTCCTGCTGCACCGCCTGGACCTGCGCTTCCCCACCACCGCGGAGAACGAGATCCTCACCGACACCGCCGCCGCCTTCCTCGGCGCCGGCTGGCTGCTGCTCGACGCCTACCGCGAGGACGCGCTCACCCACCAGAAGCTCGGCTACCTCACCCCGGAGGAGTTCGGCTACGTCCTGGCCCGGCGCGCCGCCCTGTTCGGCGAGGACCCTTCCACCTGGTTCAGCAGCCCGCAGGCGTACGAGGCCTACGTGCGCGGCTGCGACCTGGCCGGGCGGGAGCGGCGCCGGCCCCCGCTCGCCGCGGCCCCCGCGCAGGCCCGGCGCCGGTACGCGAAGGCACTGCGCACCGGGACGCCCCCGCCGGACGGGTCGGCGTACCGCTTCGAGCCCGGTGGGTCCGGACTACTGGTCAACTTCCCGTGCCCGGTGTGCGGACAGCGGCTGCGGCTCCCGGCGCGCGGGCCGCTCAGGGCCCGGTGCGGGCTGTGCCGCACGGTGCTGGACTGCGTCACCTAGGGCCCGTGCGGCTGGAGTTCACTTCTGTTCGGAGCGATCCGCCGTGATCCGTGACGATTCACCGCCCGGCCACAAAAAGTTTCCTACCGGCCAGTAGACATGGGGGCGGATCTGGCCAACTCTGGTCGCGTCCATGCCAAATGCGACCACAGGAGCGCCCCCACATGCTCAGCACCCGCCGCATCCGCACGACCCGCCCCGCCGCCGCCGGCGGGGCCGTCGCCGCCGCAGTCCTGACCCTACTGCCCGCCACCGCCGCCGAGGCGGCCCCGGCCCCGGCCGCCGTCACCGCATCGGTTTCGGCCTCCGCGCCCGGCGGCAACGCGGCCATCCTCGGCATCGATTACCGCACCTGGCAGCGGGACGTCGCCACCGTCATCGACGCGGTCCGCCCGACCATCGAGCAGCGCATCGCCGCCTCGCCCGCCGGCGAGAAGCCCGCGATCGTGCTCGACATCGACAACAGCTCGCTGGAGACGGACTTCCACTGGTTCTGGACGTTCCCGACCCCCGCGATCTCCAAGGTCCGCGAGCTGACCCGGTACGCCGACGAGCGCGGGGTGGCGATCTTCTTCGTCACCGCCCGCCCCGGCATCATCTACTCCCTCACCGAGCGGAACCTCAAGTCGGTCGGCTACCCGGTCGCGGGCCTGTACGTCCGTGATCTGCCCGACCTGTTCGACGAGGTGAGCGCGTACAAGACCGGCAAGCGCGCCGAGATCGAGGGCCGCGGCTACACGATCATCGCGAACATCGGGAACAACCAGAGCGACCTGGTCGGCGGCCACGCCGAGCTCACCGTCAAGCTGCCGGACTACGGCGGCAAGCTGTCCTGACCCGGCGTACCCGTCCGGCCCCGGCGGGGCCGGACGGGTACGGCCCCGCTACTGCTGTGACCGGAGAGGTCCACCGGGTCGCGGCGCCCGGCACGGCACCTCGCCGCGTTGTCGGACCACGCAAGTACGTCCAGTACGAGCCGCGGCCCTCCGCCTTGCGATGCACCGCACCGAACACCGCGACCCGGCAAACCTTCCCGGCCACAGCACTAGTCGGCGGATCCGTACACCCGCAGCGGCGGCTCCGCGGCCGTGAGGAGTTTCAGCGCGGCTTCGCCCGCCTCGGCCGGGGTCCAGCGGGCGCCCCGGTCGGCGGTGGGGCCGGGCCGCCAGCCCTCCATCACCGTGATCCGGCCGCCCTCCGTCTCGAAGACCCGGCCCGAGACCCCGGCCGAGGCGTCGGAGCCGAGCCACACCACCAGCGGGGAGACGTTCTCCGGGGCCATCGCGTCGAACGCCCCGGCGGCCGGCGCGGCCATGGTCTGCGCGAAGGCCTGTTCCGTCATCCGGGTCCGCGCCGCCGGGGCGATCGCGTTGACCTGGACCCCGTACCGGCCCATCTCCGCGGCCGCGACCAGCGTGAGCCCCAGGATCCCGGCCTTGGCCGCGCTGTAGTTGCCCTGCCCCACCGAGCCCAACAGGCCCGCCCCGGACGAGGTGTTGACCACCCGTGCGGCCACCGGCCGGCCGGCCTTCGCCTCCGCCCGCCACCACGCGGCCGCCGCCCGCAGCGGCAGGAAGTGCCCCTTCAGGTGCACCCGCATGACGGCGTCCCAGTCGTCCTCCTCCAGGTTCACCAGCATCCGGTCCCGCAGGAACCCGGCGTTGTTGACCAGCGTGTCCAGCCGCCCGAATTCCGAGACCGCGCACTCCACCAGCGAGGACGCCCCCTCGCCGGTGGCGATGTCCCCGCCGTGCGCCACCGCCTCCCCGCCCAGCGCACGGATCTCGGAGACGACCAGTCCGGCCGGGGACCGCGGGCCCGGTGCCCCGTCCAGTCCCACCCCCAGGTCGTTGACGACGACCTTGGCCCCCTGCTCCGCGAACGCCAGCGCGTGGGCCCGCCCCAGCCCCCGCCCCGCGCCCGTCACGATCACGACACGCCCCTCGGCGATACGGGTCATCTCAGCCCTCCTTGTTGACGGTTGCCGCATCCAGAAACGCGGGGCGCTCCCCGCCCCCGTGCACGAGCAGGCTCGCCCCGCTCACGTACCCCGCCCGACCGGAGGCCAGGAACACCGCCGCCTCCCCCACGTCCGAGGGTTCCGCCAGCCGCCCCAGCGGTACGGTCGCGCCGACCGCCGCGATCCCGGTCTCGTCGCCGTAGTGCAGGTGCGCCAGCTCGGTCCGCACCATGCCCAGGACCAGCGAGTTGACCCGTACCTCGGGGGCCCACTCCACGGCCATGGAGCGGGCCAGGTTCTCCAGCCCCGCCTTCGCCGCCCCGTACGCCGCCGTCCCGGGCGAGGGCCGGGTGCCGCTGACGCTGACGATCATGACCACCGAGCCGCGCGCCTCACGCAGCCACGGGTAGGCGGCGAGGGAGGCCGTCATCGGCGCCAGCAGGTTCAGCTCGACGACCCTGGCGTGCCGCTGCGCCTCGCCCTCCCCCAGCAGCCGGTACGGGGTGCCGCCGGCGTTGTTGACCAGGCAGTCGAGGCGCCCGTACCGGCCCGCGACCGCCTCGAAGAACTCCTGCACGGCCGCCGGCTCGCGCAGGTCGACGGCGGTGAAGGACGCGTCGCGGCCGCCCGCCGACACGGGTTCCTGCGGCGGCCGTCGCGCGCAGACGACGACCTCGGCGCCGGCGTCGAGGAACGACCGGGCGATGCCGGCACCGACGCCCCGGGTTCCGCCGGTGACGACGACGACCCTCCCGTCGAGCTCCATGGGCTGCTACCTTCCTCACCTAACAAATGTTTGGTGGAAAGGTAGCTGATCCTCTCATGGGTGTCTCCACCTCCAGCCCGGGCAAGGGCATCGCACTCGTCACAGTCGACTTCCCACCCGTCAACGCGCTCCCCGTGCGGGGCTGGTACGACCTCGCCGACGCCCTGCGCACCGCCGGCCGCGACCCCGAGGTCCGCTGTGTCGTCCTCGCCGCCGAGGGCCGGGGCTTCAACGCGGGTGTCGACATCAAGGAGATGCAGCGCGACACCGGCCACACCGCGCTCATCGGCGCCAACCGGGGCTGCTACGAGGCCTTCGCCGCCGTGTACGAGTGCGAGGTGCCGGTGGTCGCGGCCGTACACGGGTTCTGCCTGGGCGGCGGCATCGGCCTGGTCGGCAACGCCGACGCGATCGTGGCCAGCGACGACGCCACCTTCGGCCTGCCCGAGCTGGACCGGGGCGCGCTCGGCGCCGCCACCCACCTGGCGCGCCTGGTGCCGCAGCACCTGATGCGCGCGCTGTACTACACCTCGCGCACCGCGACCGCCGCCGAACTGCACGCGCACGGCTCGGTCTGGAAGGTGGTCCCCCGCGAGGAGCTGCGGGCCGCCGCCCTGGAGCTGGCCGCCGAGATCGCGCGCAAGGACGGCTCCTTGATCCGGCTGGCCAAGGCGGCCATCAACGGCATCGACCCGGTGGACGTGCGCCGCAGCTACCGCTTCGAGCAGGGCTTCACCTTCGAGGCCAACCTCAGCGGGGTCGCCGACCGGGTCCGCGACACCTTCGGGAAGGAAGCGAGTTCATGACCGACAAGAGCATGACCCCCGAAGAGGTGGTGGGGCAGCTGCGCAGCGGGATGACCCTGGGCATCGGCGGCTGGGGCTCACGGCGCAAGCCCATGGCCCTGGTGAGAGCGCTGCTCCGCTCCGAGATCACCGATCTCACGGTGATCTCGTACGGCGGCCCCGACGTGGGTCTGCTGGCCGCCGCGGGCCGCATCCGCAGGCTCGTCGCCCCCTTCGCCACGCTCGACTCGATCCCGTTGGAGCCGCATTTCCGGGCCGCCCGGGAGCGCGCCGCCTTCACCCTCACCGAGCTCGACGAGGCCATGTTCATGTGGGGCCTGCACGCCGCCGCCAACCGGCTGCCGTTCCTGCCCGTCCGGGCCGGCCTCGGCTCCGACGTGATGCGGGTCAACCCCGAGCTGCGGACCGTCACCTCCCCGTACGACGACGGCGAGGAGCTCGTCGCCGTCCCCGCCCTGCGCATGGACGCCGCCCTCGTCCACCTCAGCCGAGCCGACCGCCTCGGCAACGCCCAGTACCTGGGCCCGGACCCGTACTTCGACGACCTGTTCTGCGAGGCCGCCGACGCCGCGTACGTCTCCTGCGAGCAGCTCGTGGAGACCGCCGAGCTCAGCAAGGCCGGTCCCCCGCAGTCGCTCCTGGTCAGCCGCCACTCCGTCACGGGGGTCGTCGAGACCCCGGGCGGCGCGCACTTCACCTCCTGCGTTCCCGACTACGACCGCGACGAGGCCTTCCAGCAGCTCTACGCGAGCACCCCCTGGCCCGAGTTCGCCGAGCGCTTCCTCTCGGGGGCGAGCGAGCACGACTACCAGTCCGCAGTCCGGACCTGGCACGAGGAGCAGCAGAAGTGACCGCTCGTACCCCTCTTCTCCCGGCCACCCGGGCCGAGTACTGCGTGATCTCGTGCGCCGAGGCGTGGCGCGACAACGGCGAGGTCCTCGCCAGCCCGATGGGCCTGGTCCCCTCCTTCGGCGCCCGGCTGGCGAAGCGGACCTTCTCGCCCGATCTGCTGCTGACCGACGGCGAGGCCATGCTCGTGGGACTCGACGGCACGGCCGAGGGCTGGCTCCCGTACCGCCGCCACCTGACCATGGTCACCGGCGGCAGCCGCCACGTGATGATGGGCGCCAGTCAGATCGACCGTTTCGGCAACCAGAACATCTCCTGCATCGGCGACTGGGCGCAGCCTGCCCGCCAGCTCCTCGGGGTGCGCGGGGCGCCGGTCAACACGCTGAACAATCCGGTGAGTTACTGGGTCCCCAAGCATTCCACCCGGGTGTTCGTCGAGCGTGTCGACATGGTCAGCGGCGTCGGCTACGACCGGGCCGAGGCGGCCGGGGTGACCCGCTTCCACCGGCTCCCCCGGGTGGTGAGCGATCTCGGCGTCTTCGACTTCACCGGCCCCGGCCACTCGATGCGCCTGGTCTCGGTCCATCCGGGGGTCACCGTCGCGGAGGTCCGGGCGGCCACCGGCTTCGACCTGGCCGTCGCCGACGAGGTCCCGTACACGCGGGAGCCGACCGACGAGGAGCTGCGGCTGATCCGCGTGGTCATCGACCCCAAGGGGCTGCGCGACCGCGAAGTGCGGGTCTGATCCGGTGGAGACGGCCCGGAGGGAGGCGGCTCGGATGGAGACGGCGCTGACGAAGCTGGTCGGGGTGGCGCACCCGATCGTGCAGACGGGCATGGGCTGGGTCGCCGGTCCCCGGCTGGTGTCGGGCGCGGCCAACGCGGGGGCCCTGGGGATCCTGGCCTCGGCGACGATGACGCTGGAGCAGTTGCGGTCGGCGGTCCGGGAGGTCAGGTCCCGGGTGCCGGAGGGGACTCCCTTCGGGGTCAATCTGCGGGCGGACGCCGGGGACGCGGCCGAACGCGCCCAGCTGATCATCGACGAGGGGGTGCGGGTGGCGTCCTTCGCCCTCGCGCCGTCCAGGGAGCTGATCGCGCGGCTCAAGGACGCGGGGGTGGTCGTCATCCCCTCGATCGGGGCCCGGCGGCACGCCGAGAAGGTGGCCGCGTGGGGCGCCGACGCGGTGATCGTGCAGGGCGGGGAGGGCGGCGGGCACACCGGGGACGTGGCCACGACCGTGCTGCTGCCCCAGGTCGTGGACGCCGTGGACATCCCGGTGGTCGCGGCGGGCGGTTTCGCCGACGGCCGCGGTCTGGTCGCGGCCCTGGCGTACGGGGCGGCCGGCATCGCCATGGGCACCCGCTTCCTGCTGACCTCGGACTCCACCGTCCCGGACGCGGTCAAGGCCGAGTACCTGAGGGCCACGGTCAAGGACGTCACCGTCACCACGGCCGTCGACGGTCTGCCGCACCGGATGCTGCACACCGAGCTGGTCGACTCGCTGGAGCGGGCGGGCCGGGCGCGGGCGCTGGCGCGGGCGGTCCGGCACGCGGCGGGCTTCCGGAAGCTGTCGGGGCTGAGCTGGCCGCAGATGGTGCGCGACGGTCTGGCGATGAAGCACGGCAAGGACCTGTCATGGAGCCAGGTGCTGCTCGCCGCGAACACCCCCATGCTCCTCAAGGCGTCCATGGTCGAGGGCCGTACGGACCTCGGCGTCATGGCATCGGGCCAGGTCGCGGGCGTGATCGAGGATCTCCCGTCCTGCGCGGAACTCGTCTCCCGCGTCATGGCCGAGGCACAACAGGCACTCGAAGCACTGCACTTGCTCCGCACCCTGCCACCACCAGGGTGATCCCCCTTCTCCGTCAAGGGAGTTGACTTCATGAGCCGTGCCCGCATCCGCATGGCGACCGCGGCGGCCGCCGCCGCCCTCGCCATCGGAACCCTGCCCGCCGCCTCCGCCACCGCCGCCACCGCGGCGCCCACGTCCAGTGCGGACTTCCGCCACCCGTGGGGGGCGGAAACGATCCGCCAGATCCCCCTGCAAGGCGCCGTCAACGTCCGGGACATCGGCGGCTACCGCACCTACACCGGCGGCCAGGTCCGCCAGGGGCTGGTCTACCGCTCCGACGCGCTGAGCAAGCTGACCGCCGCGGACCTCACCACCGTCTCCGGTCTGGGCCTCACGAAGGTCGTCGACTTCCGGATTCCGATGGAGCTCCAGTACGACGGCGCCGACAAGCTGCCGCCCGGGCTCTCCCCCACCTCGCGCCCGGTCAGCGACCTCGGCCTGTACGGGACCCTCGTCGGCGCGATCTCCAGCGGCGACCCCGTCAAGCAGGAGCAGATGCTCGGCGGCGGCCGCGCCGAGACCCATATGCGCGACATCTACCGCACCTTCGTGACCAGCCCCGAGAACCGGGCGCAGTTCGCGGCGACGCTGCGGGAGATCGCGGACGGGGGGCAGGGACCGCTCCTGTACCACTGCACCTCGGGCAAGGACCGCACCGGCTGGGTGAGTTACGTCCTGCTGCGCGCGCTGGCCGTCCCGGAGGCCTCCGCCGAGCGCGACTACCTGGCGTCGAACACCTTCCGCGCCGCGTACGACGCCCGGCTGCGGGCGGGCCTCAAGCAGTCCGGGCGGATGCAGAACCCGGATCTGCTGATCCCGCTGCAGGAGGTCCGCCAGGACTACCTGGACTCCGCGACGGCGCAGCTGGAGGCCGACTACGGCAGCTTCTACGGCTACCTGACGGACGGCCTCGGCCTGGACCTGCGGACGCTGGCGCGGCTCCAGAAGAAGATGGTCCGCTAGCGGACACGACTACGCCGGGCCGTCTGCGAAGCGCGGCCCGGCGTAGAGGTGCGTGAATACGGTCAGACCGCGCGGCGGCGGCCCTGGCCCGCGGAGCCGACCCGGCTGCGCGCGGAAGCGGCGGCCGCGCCACCGGAGGCGCCGCCCCCGGTACGCCGGCCCTGGCCGGCGGAGGCGCCGGCCCCGCCGCCGCTGCCCTGGCCGCGACGGGCCTGGCCCGAACCGGAGGCCGCCGGGGCCTGCCCGGTACCGCCGCCACCGGAGCGGCGGCCGCGGCCGCCGGCCGCCGGAGCGGCGGCGGTGGCGGAGCCGGTACGGGGACCGCCCGAGCGGCGGCGCGAGCCGGAGCCCGAACCGGAGCCGCTGCGCGGCTTCGGCGGGGCCTGCTGCGGCACCTCGAGGACCACCGGGATGCCCGAGGGCGCCTTGGCGCCGGTCAGCCGGACCAGCTCCTCGTCGGAGGACTTGATCTGCGCGGTGCGCGGGGAGATCCCGGCGTCCGACATGAGGCGGGTCATGTCCCGCCTCTGGTCGGGCAGCACCAGGGTGACCACGCTGCCGGACTCACCGGCGCGGGCGGTACGGCCGCCGCGGTGCAGGTAGTCCTTGTGATCGGTCGGCGGGTCCACGTTGACGACGAGGTCGAGGTCGTCGATGTGGATGCCGCGCGCCGCGACGTTGGTCGCGACCAGCGCGGTGACCTCGCCGGTCTTGAACCAGTCGAGGGTCCGGTTGCGCTGGGGCTGCGAGCGACCGCCGTGCAGCCCGGAGGCGCGCACGCCGTCCGCCAGGAGCTTCTTGACCATGCGGTCGACCCCGCGCTTGGTGTCGACGAACATGATCACCCGGCCGTCGCGAGCGGCTATACGCGTCGCCACGGCCTTCTTGTCGGTCTCGTCCAAGACGTACAGGACGTGGTGCTCCATGGTGGTGACCGCGCCGGCCGACGGGTCGACGGAGTGGCCGACCGGGTCGTGCAGGAACATCTTGACGAGCTTGTCGATGTTCTTGTCCAGCGTCGCCGAGAACAGCATGGTCTGGCCGTCGGGCCGTACCTGCTTGAGCAGCGCGGTGACCTGCGGCATGAAGCCCATGTCGGTCATCTGGTCGGCCTCGTCCAGGACGGTGATCGCGACCTGCGAGAGGTCGGCGTCACCGCGGTCGATGAGGTCCTTCAGACGGCCGGGGGTGGCGACGAGCACCTCGGAGCCGCGGCGCAGGGCGCCCGACTGCCGGTTGATCGACATGCCGCCGACGACGGTCGCGATGCGCAGGTTGACGGCGGTGGCGTACGGGGCCAGGGCGTCGGTCACCTGCTGCGCGAGCTCACGGGTCGGTACGAGGACCAGGGCGAGCGGCTGCTTGGGCTGCGCGCGCTGGCCGGCGGTGCGGGCCAGCAGCGCCAGTCCGAAGGCCAGCGTCTTGCCGGAGCCGGTGCGGCCGCGGCCGAGCAGGTCACGGCCGGCGAGGGAGTTCGGCAGCGTGGCGGCCTGGATCGGGAACGGTTCGGTGACGCCCTGGGCGGCGAGGGTCTTCAGCAGCGCCTCGGGCATGCCCATGTCCTCGAACGCGTCGACCGGCGGCAGCGCCGGAACGGTCGGCTCGGGCATGGTGAATTCCTGGGGCCGGGGAGCGGGGGCGGACTTCTGCCGTCCCGCGCCAGCCTTCGGACGTCCCTGAGCCGCACCTCGGCCCCGGGTGGGGCGGCGGCTGGGTCGTGCGGAGCTGGAGCTGGTCATGCGAGAAAGCCCTCCTGAAACCGGCAGGTACAACAAAAATCGAGACAGCAGACAAGCCGGGGCCCGCACCTCGCGGTGCGGGCCCCGGCATGCTGAAAAACTTAGGCGGGGAGGATGTTCTCCGCCTGGGGGCCCTTCTGGCCCTGGGTGACGTCGAAGGACACGCGCTGGCCCTCGGTGAGCTCACGGAAGCCCTGGGTGGCGATGTTCGAGTAGTGGGCGAACACGTCCGGACCGCCACCGTCCTGCTCGATGAAGCCGAAGCCCTTTTCCGAGTTGAACCACTTCACGGTGCCAAGTGCCATTTTGAATCTCCTGAATAGGCGGCAAGGGCCCCATCCGGAGACTCCGGCAAAAACAATAAAAACGCCTGAGGAACATTCCCGTCAGGCGCACATAAAGTTCATGGGTACCACAACTGCAACGAGCTCTAAGCTAGCACACCTCCGTGCGGCCGTGTCGATCAGCGGATGTGACCTGCGTCCTGAATGTCCGCTAGGCCCGTCCCGTCACCCCGGTCTGGGCCCGTCTCGAGTGAATCTAGAGCCGTTCGATGATCGTCACGTTGGCCTGGCCGCCGCCCTCGCACATGGTCTGGAGGCCGTACCGGCCCCCGGTGCGCTCCAGTTCGTGCAGCAGCGTCGTCATCAGCTTCACGCCGGTCGCGCCCAGCGGATGGCCCAGGGCGATCGCGCCGCCGTTGACGTTGACCTTCTCCGGGTCGGCCCCGGTCTCCTTCAGCCAGGCCAGGACCACCGGGGCGAAGGCCTCGTTGATCTCCACCAGGTCGATGTCGGCCAGCGCCATGCCGGTCTTCTTCAGCGCGTACGCCGTGGCCGGGATCGGCGCCGACAGCATGCGGATGGGGTCCTCGCCCCGGACCGAGAGGTGGTGGACGCGGGCCCGCGGCCGCAGGCCGTGTTCCCGTACCGCCCGCTCGGAGGCGATCAGCAGGGCCGCCGCGCCGTCCGAGACCTGGGAGGAGACGGCCGCGGTGATCGTGCCGCCCCCGACCACCGGTTTCAGGCCCGCCATCTTCTCCAGGGTGGTGTCCCGGCGGGGGCCCTCGTCGGCCACCACGTCCCCGTACGCCACCGTCTCCCGGGCGAAACGGCCCTCGTCGATCGCGCGGACCGCCCGCCGGTGGGACCGGAGCGCGAACTCCTCCATGTCGCGCCGCGAGATCCCCCACTTCTCGGCGATCAGCTGGGCGCCGTGGAACTGGTTCACCGGGGCGTCGCCGTACCGGGACCGCCAGCCGGCCGATCCCGCGTAGGGGCCCTCGGTGAGGCCGAGCGGCTCGGCGGCCTGCCGGGAGGCGAAGGCGATCGGGATCATCGACATGTTCTGGGTGCCGCCCGCGACCACCAGGTCCTGGGTGCCGGAGAGCACGCCCTGCGCCGCGAAGTGCACCGCCTGCTGCGAGGAGCCGCACTGGCGGTCGACGGTCACCCCCGGCACCTCCTCCGGCAGCCCGGCCGCGAGCCACGCCGTGCGGGCGATGTCCCCGGCCTGCGGCCCCACCGTGTCGAGGCAGCCGAACACCACGTCCTCCACGGCGGCCGGGTCCACCCCGGACCGCTCGACGAGCGCCTTCAGGACGTGCGCGCCAAGGTCGGCGGGGTGGACCTGGGACAGGCCGCCGCCCCGCCTCCCCACGGGGGTGCGGACGGCTTCGACTATGTAGGCCTCGGGCATGGCGACTCCTTGACGGTTCAGGGGCGTACGGCGATCCCGTCCAGCACCATCGAGAGGTACTGCCGGGCGATCTCCTCGGGGCTGTGCTGGCCGCCCGGCCGGTACCAGGAGGCCGCCACCCACACCGTGTCGCGTACGAAGCGGTAGGTGAGGCGGATGTCGAGGTCGGCACGGAAGACCCGGGCGGCGACCCCCCGCTCCAGCGTCCCCAGCCAGGCCTTCTCGAACTTCTGCTGCGAGTCGGAGAGGTAGTGGAAGCGGGGCTGCGCGGCGAGGGTGCGGGACTCCTTCTGGTAGATCGCGACGGCGGCGCGGTGCCGGTCGATCTCCCGGAAGGACTCGGTGACCAGGGCCTCGATGGTCTCCCTGGGGCCGAGGCCGGCGGCCAGGACGGTGTCGTAGCCCTCCCAGAGCTCGGTGAGGAAGGCGGAGAGGATCTCGTCGAGCATCGATTCCTTGGAATCGAAGTGGTAGTAGAGGCTGCCGGCGAGCATCCCGGCGGCGTCGGCGATCTTGCGGACGGTGGTGGCGTTGTAGCCCTGGGCGGCGAAGACCTCGGCCGCCGTGTCGAGGAGCTCGCGGCGCCGCTCGGGCGAGGGCGTCACCTGCGGCTTCTTCTTCGGGGCCGGGTCGGCCGTCGGCTGGTTCGTCGACTTGTTCGTAGGCACGCGCCCATTGTGGTGCCAGACGCCGCGAGCCCGGCATGATCCACAAGCCCCCCCTAGGCGCGCTGACTGCTGACCGACACGGTCTCGCCCGTCATGTACGACGAGTAGCCGCTGGCCAGGAAGACGATGACGTTGGCGACCTCCCAGGGCTCGGCGTAGCGGCCGAAGGCCTCGCGGGCGGTGAGTTCGGCGAGCAGCTCCTCGCTGGTCACCTTCACCAGGTGCGGGTGCATGGCCAGGCTCGGCGCGACGGCGTTGACCCGTACGCCGAACCCGGCGGCCTCCAGCGCCGCGCAGCGGGTCAGGGCCATCACGCCGGCCTTGGCGGCGGCGTAGTGGGCCTGGCCGGTCTGGGCGCGCCAGCCGACGACGGAGGCGTTGTTGACGACGACCCCGCCCCGGCCGGCCGCCTTCAGGGAGCGCAGCGCGGCGCGGGTGCAGCGGAAGGTGCCGTTGAGGGTGACGTCGAGGACGCGGGACCACTGGTCGTCGGTCATGTCGACGAGGTCGGCGGTGCCGCCGAGGCCGGCGTTGTTGACGACGATGTCGAGGCCGCCGTGGGTCTGCTCGGCGTGCGCGAACAGGGCCCGTACCTGTTCTTCGTCGGTGACGTCGCAGGGCAGGGAGGTGACGCGGTCGGCCCCGAATTCGGCGGCGAGCGCGTCCTCGGTCTCCTTGAGGCGGCGGGCGTGGGCGTCGCCGATGACGATCCGGGCGCCCTCCTCCAGGAAGCGGCGGGCGGTGGCTCCGCCGATCCCGGCCCCGGCGGCGGCAGTGATGACGGCGGTGCGGTCCTTCAGCAGGTGGTGGCCGGCGGTGTACAGGGGCTCGTTCATGCGAACTCCTCGACGCTGCTCATGGCCGCACGTTAACCTATCAAACACTTGTTAGGGAAGCGCGCAAGGTGCTCCCCGAAGACCTTCCGCGAAGGCGTTCAAGGAGGCGGGCACCTGATGGACCTCACCCAGACGGCGGAGGTGGCGGCCTTCCGGGCCGAGGCCCGGGCCTGGCTGGCCGACCACGTTCCCGCGTCCCCGCTCCCCTCGCTCGAGACGGCGGAGGGCTTCGCGGCGCACCGGGAGTGGGAGGGGCAGCTGCACGCGGACCGCTGGTCGGCGGTGTCCTGGCCCGAGGAGTACGGGGGCCGGGGCGTGGACATCGTCGCGTGGCTGGTGTTCGAGGAGGAGTACTGGGCGGCGGGCGCGCCCGGCCGCGTCTCGCAGAACGGCATCAGCCTCCTCGCCCCCACCCTCTTCGACCACGCGAGCGACGAGCAGCGGGCGCGGGTGCTGCCGTCGATGGCGAGCGGCGAGGTGATCTGGGCGCAGGCCTGGTCGGAGCCGGAGTCGGGCTCCGACCTGGCCTCGCTCACCTCCCGGGCGGTGCGCACCGGCGGCGGCTGGCTGCTGTCCGGGCAGAAGACCTGGTCCTCGCGGGCGGCCTTCGCGGACCGCGCCTTCGGCATCTTCCGCACGGACCCGGACGCGCCGAAGCCGCACCAGGGGCTGACGTATCTGATGTTCGACCTGCGGGCGCCGGGGGTGACGGTGCGGCCCATCGGCCGCCTGGACGGCAAGCCCGCCTTCGCGGAGCTCTTCCTGGACGAGGTCTTCGTACCGGACGAGGACGTGATCGGCGAGCCGGGGCAGGGCTGGCGGATCGCGATGTCGACGACGGGCAACGAGCGGGGGCTGACGCTGCGCTCCCCCGGCCGGTTCCTGGCGGCGGCGGACCGCCTGGTCGCGCTGTGGGAGGCGGCCGGGGACCGGTCCGACACCGCGCTGCGGGACCGGGTGGCGGACGCGGTGGTCGGGGCGCGCGCCTACGAGCTGTTCACCTGGGCCGGTGCCTCGCGCTTCGCGGCGGGCGGGTCGATCGGCGCCGAGTCCAGCCTGAACAAGGTGTTCTGGTCGCAGTACGACATCGCGCTGCACGAGACGGCGCTGGACCTGCTGGGCGCGGACGCGGAGCTCGCGGAGGGCGCGTGGGCCGAGCCGTGGGTCTTCTCGCTGGCGGGGCCGATCTACGCGGGGACGAACGAGATCCAGCGCGACATCATCGCCGAGCGGCTGCTCGGCCTTCCGAAGGGCCGCCGCTGATGCGCTTCCTGCCGACCGACGAGCAGTCGGACTTCGCGCGTACGCTGCGCTCGCTGCTGGGCGCGGCGGACGTGCCGGCCGTCGTACGGGCCTGGGCGGGCGGCGAGCACGGGCACGGGCGGGCCCTGTGGTCCCGCCTCGCCGGTACGGGCCTGTTCGCGCTGGCCGCGCCGGAGGACTGTGACGGCGCGGGCCTGCTGCCGCTCGAGCTGTCGCTCGGTTTCGTGGAGCTGGGCCGGGCCGGGGTGCCGGGGCCGGTGGTGGAGACGGCGGCCGCCTCGGTGCTCTTCTCCGAGCTGGGGGACCAGGGGCTGGCGAAACGCTTCGTCCCGGGGCTGGCCGCGGGCGAGAGCTCGGCCACGCTGACACTGCCGGGCGGGAGTCCGTACGCCTTGGACGCGGACGCGGCGACGTACTGCTTCACGGTGTCGGCGGCGGGCGAACTCCGCCTGGCGGCGGGCGCGGCGGGCGGCGCCGTGCTGGCTTCGCTGGACCCGGCCCGCAGGCTCTCGGTCCCGGCGGGCGGGGAGCTCCTCGCCGCGGGCCCGGCCGTGACGGCGGCGGCGGACCGCGCCGCCCGCTGGGCGCGGCTGCTGACGGCGGCCCAGTGCCTGGGCGTCGGCGAGGCACTGCTGGCCCGCACGGTGGAGTACGCGAAGCAGCGCACGCAGTTCGGGGCGCCGATCGGGTCCTTCCAGGCGGTCAAGCACCGGCTCGCGGACACCCTGCTGGGGCTGGAGTTCGCCCGGCCCCTTCTGTGGGCGGCGGCGCTGTCGACGGACCCGGGTGACGTGGCCGCGGCGAAGCTCACCGCGGGCGAGGCGGCGTACGCGGCGGCGCGGACGGCCCTCCAACTGCACGGGGCGGCCGGCTACACGGACGAGCTGGACTTGTCGCTGTGGCTGCGCAAGGCCCGCCCGCTGCGGGACGCGTGGGGCACGCCCTCGGCCTGCCGGGCGGCGGTCCTCCAGGCGCGGGAGCGGTAGTCGTCGCGCGGGCGCACGCCCCGCGGCAGGTCCTCATGCGCCGATCCGAGCCACGCGAAGGGTGACGACGTAGGACTCCTCGACCGTTCCGTCGGGGAAGAGGGGCATCAGCCGCGACCGCTCGGCCGCCATGAACTCCCGGGTGCCGGTCTCGCCGAGGAGGAGGAAGGCGGAGTGGCTGGCCTGGTTGGCGAGGTGGGCGTCCAGGGGGATCCGCCGCGACCAGCGGACCTCCCGGGTGGTGAAGTCGGCGCCCTCCAGGGATTCACGGGCGGGCAGCCCGATCACCTTCAGGTGCTCGCGGATCCGGGCGTCCTGCGCGGCGATCCACGGCACGGAGAGGTCCGGGTCGTTCCACCACAGGGCGAGCGCGCCGCCGGGGCGCAGCACGCGGCGGGCCTCGGGGACGGAGCGGGCGGGGTCGGTCCAGTGCCAGGCCTGGGCGTAGGTGAGGAGGTCGAAGGCGGCGCTCGCCAGCGGCAGCCGGTCGCCGTCCCCGCGCACGACCGGGATCCCCGGGTGGGCCCGCCGGAACTCGGCGGCCATCCCGTCCCCCGGCTCCACGGCGACGACCTCGGCCCCGCGGGCCCGCAGCAGCCCGGTGGCGATCCCGGTCCCCGCCCCCACGTCGGCGACCCGCGCCCCGGCGAGCGGCCGCCCGGCGAGCTCCTCGACGGCGTCGAAGAGGGCTGGGGGGTAGCCGGGCCGGTTCGCGGCGTAGAGCGCGGCGGCGGCATCGAAGGACCGGGCGCGTTTCGTCATGTGGCCATTGTTTTCGATCACTGCGTCCGACGCCAAGGTGGGGAACCGGTAAGGGATGTGACGGGATCCCCGTGACTGAGCGACCGACGAACGACGAACGACGAACGACGAGATGGAGCCGCCCGCCCGCCCCCGCAGGGGCCGCGAGGCGGGCCCGGCGGGGTCAGTCGCGGGGGCGGCGCAGGGAGAGGCGGGCGAGGGTGGCCGTCTGGAGCAGGAGGAGCGTGCCGGTGCCCGCCGCCTCCCAGCGCGGTGCGGCCGGGCGCGTGCCGAGGGACCAGGCCGGGCCGTCGGGGTCCACGGTCACCGCCAGGCGCGCACCGACGGGCAGGTCCATCGAGACCGGCCCGGGGAGGTCGCGGCCGGCGTCCGTGCGCAGCCGCAGGGACGGGGAGTGGCCGGAGCCGTCCTCCACCACGGCGCGTTCCGCGACCACCGCCGTCTCCTCGCGACCGCGGTCGTGGAGGTTCTGCCCGTCCCAGGTGATCCCGCCGAGCACCGCGACCCCGACCGCGGCGAGCGCGACGGCGGTGCGGGCCACGAACTCCGCGTCGGTGCCGTGCGGTACGGCCGCGCCGACGACGAAGACGGCCAGCAGGACCGGGACCCAGAGCGCCTCGGGACCGCGCAGCAGCAGGACCGCACCGAACTCGGCTGCCAGGAGCAGGCAGTTGCGCAGCAGCGCGCCGCCGAGCCGCCGCATCAGTTCAGACATGGACACATCATGCCCCGGGCGGTGCGGACAGCGCCCGGCCGGCCGTCCCCCCGTCATCACCCCGTCATCACCCCGCCGTCGTTCCGCCGTCCACCGCGAACTCCGCACCCGTCACGTACGAGGACCCGTCCGAGCACAGGAAGAGGACCAGCTCCCCGACCTCCTGCGGCCGCCCCATCCGCCCCAGCGGCACGTGCGACCAGTCCCGGCCCGCGACCGCTTCGGCCACCATCGGTGTGTCGATGGCTCCCGGGTGCACCGAGTTGACCCGGATCCGGTCCGCCGCCAGGTCCAGCGCCGCCGAACGCGTCAGCCCGCGCAGGGCGAACTTGGTGGAGCCGTAGGCCGCGTGGCCCGGTATCCCGACCAGTCCTGCCGTCGAGGAGATGTTGACGATCGAGCCGCCTCCGCCGGCCCGGAGCACCGGCGCCACCGCCTGGATGCCGAGGAAGGGGCCCAGCAGGTTGACCCGCAGGAGCGCCTCGAACTCGTCGAGCCGCTGCTGTTCGACGTGCGCCGTGCGCCACAGGGCCGCGTTGTTGACCAGCGCCGAGATCGTGCCGAAGGCCGCGACCGCCGCCCGGACGACCTGCGCCCAGCCGTCCGGGTCGGCCACGTCGTGCCGTACGTACAGCCCCTGGTCGCCGAGTTCCCCGGCCACCGCCCGGCCCTCGTCCTCCCGTACGTCCGTGACGACGACCCGCGCCCCCGCCTCCGCGCACAGCCGGGCCTCGGCCGCGCCCTGGCCGCGCCCGGCGCCGGTGATGACGACGACCTTCCCCTCCAGACGGACGCCCACGGCCCCACCCCCTCCGACCATCCTTCGATTAGCCATATCTCTAACAGTCACGGGTCGCGGAAGGAAGGGCCTCGCCACGACCCTTCAGGCGAACCGGGCGGTACCGCGTGCCTGAGCGGCGGGGGTCGCAGGCCCGCGCTTTGATGGACGCATGACGACGACGAACAACTGGGCAGCGTTCGAGAAGGCGGAGCCGGAGTTCGCGGCGGCGGTCCAGGCCCGCTTCGCGCAGTACCCGCACCACGTCCTGGCCACCCTGCGCAAGGACGGCTCCCCGCGCGTGGCCGGGCTGAACGTCGACATCCGGGGCGGGGAGCTGTGGCTCGGCATGATGCCGGGCTCGATGAAGGCCCGGGACCTCCAGCGCGACCCCCGCTTCGCGCTGCACACCAATCCGGGCGAGGGCGAGACGATGCCGGATGGGGACGTGCGGGTCTCCGGGCGCGCCGTGGAGGTGGTGGACCCGCCCGAGCTGCACCGGTACGCGGAGGAGACGGAGAGCCCGCACCCCTTCCACCTCTTCCACGTCGAGCTGACGGAGGTCGTCCACGTCGGCGTGGAGGGCGATGACCTGGTGCTGCGGTCATGGACCCCGGCGGGCGGCCTGCGCACGATCCGCCGGGGCAATGACGACGAGCCCGCGCGCGAGGACCCGCCGGCCGGTCCTAGCTGAGCTGGAAGATGCCGCCGGTCCCCAGGACGGAGGGGTCCACGTCGACCCAGTTGCGGTCGATGTTGATGGTGACCCCGCCGTAGGTGGCGTTGTGGTCGCCGCGGAACTGGTGGGCGCGGCGCCGGCCGGCCCATTGCGGGGTGCCGGCGGGCAGGCCCATGTCGGCGTCGGCGACGGAGGCCGCGCCGTTCCAGCGGGCGACCCACAGCACGTCCGGCATGGCCTCGGGGGCCTGGTGGTGGTGGGCGCTCAGCGCCTTGACCCCGGAGCCCGCGGAAACATAGGCGGCGGAGCGGTAGCCGAGCTCGTGCAGCCGGACCGTCCAGGCGGTCAGGTAGGCGACGACCGGGGCGTCCCAGGTCTCGCGGTCGGAGTAGTTCTCCAGGTCGTTGTAGAGCACCGTGCCCGTGGGCAGGCCCAGCGACGCGGCGGCGGCCACCGCTCCGTCGGCGGCGGACCGGCCCTGCCCGTCGGCCTCGAAGGGGTCGGTGGACAGGCCGGTGCTGGCACTGTTCCAGGGCTGCGGACCCACCCAGATCGGCATGAGGTGCCAGCCCGCCTCGGCCTGCCGCCGTACCCACTCGGCGGTGAGCTGCGGCTGGGCACAGGCCCGGGCGCGGCCGCCGATGTAGATGCCGACCGCCCGGAAGGGAGAGCCGGCGCGCCAGGTGTCCATGGCCTTCTGGGTGGGGGCGGTGCAGGCGTCGAAGCCCTCGCCGGTGAAGGCCTCCTGGGCGTTGCGGGGCTCCGCGTCGTCGGCGGCGGGCGTGGCGGGGGGTGCGGCGGGTGCGGCGGGGACACCCGCGGACACCGCGCGGGCGCGCGCCAGGACCCGGCGTACGGCGTCGGGCGCGGTCCCGTAGGAGACGGTGGCCATGACCCCGGGCCGGAGCAGGGCGTACCGCAGTTCGTTGCTGTCGGTCCGGGGCGGGGGCTCGGGCAGTGTGGTCCCGGAGTGCACGGTGAGGGTGGGGATGTCGGCGCGCTGCGGGGCCCCGTCGAGGGGTTCGAGGTGGAGCGTGTCGGCACGGCTGACGGCGGCCCGGCCGGTGCATGCGCTCTGCGTGCCGGCGTGGCCGAGGTACAGGGTGGGCAGGTCGAGGCGCAGGCAGGCGGCGGGCTCGCGGTCGAGGTCGACGACCCGCCAGTCGGCGGGGACGGCGAGGCGCAGACCGCCGTAGTCGATGGTTCGCGCGTCGGCGGCGGCGATCGTCGCCGCGGGGAGTACGGGGACCAGCAGGGCGGCGCCGAGGAGGCCGCTCAGCAGCGTTCGGATGGGGGCCATGATCCGGATAGTTATCAGACGGCGGGGCCCCACAACTTCGGGGAGGAGCCCCGTACATGGTCCGTACGGCCTAGCGCGCGCGGCCTACGGCTCCGGCTGGTCCCGGAAGGCGGGCAGGTCGAGGACGCGCTGCTTGCCCGTGTCGTCCATGAGCTCGACGAGGGGCAGCACCAGCTCCCACAGGTCCTGCCTGCCGACCTCCCGGACCAGCGCGTCCAGCTCGTCGTCGCCGAGCCCGGCGGCGGCGTCCGCCACCACCTTGCGCGCGTCGGCGGGCAGGACGCCGGCCAGCGGCAGGAACGCGCCCCACAGCCCGGTCGCCACGACGGCCCGCACCACTGCGGCCAGTACCCGGGGATCGCGCAGGGACTCCAGCCGGGCCACGGCGAGCCGGTCCTCCTCGCCGAGCAGCGCGACGAGGGGCAGCAGCCTCTCCCAGACCCCGGCTTCGTGCGTCACCCGCACGAGTGAGGACAGCTCGGGCCCGTCAAGGCGGGCGGTGAGCCGGGCGATGCGCAGCCGCTGCTCCCCGCCGACCGCGTCGGCGACGGCGAGGGCCTCCTCCCAGAGCCCGGCGGCCGCGGCGGCCCGCACCACCGAGCCGAGGCGGTCGTCGCCCATCAGCTCCAGGATGCGCGGGAGCCGCTGCGGCTGGTCGACGTAGAACCCGGCGCGCAGCACGTCGGTGTCGCCGATCTGTTCCAGGATCCGGCCGAGCACCCGGTCCCGCAGGTGCCCGACGAACCGGCCCATGGTGAGGTGGTCGCGCCGTTCGGCGAGGGCGACGGCGATCCGTACGACGAGTCCCTCCTCCAGCCGGTCCACGATCCCGGCGATCTTCCGCGGGTCGAGGTGGGCGCAGGACTCGGCGGTGAAGGCCACGGGCAGCCTCTCGATGATGTCGGCGGCCCGGCCGGCCTCCAGCCGTCCGGCGACGGCGGCGGCAAGCCGCGGGCCCAGCGCCTTCTGCGAGATGGCGGCGGCGACCGCGGCGGGCACCAGCTTGGTGGCGGCGGCGATCCGGTCGAGCATCTCGGGGGCGCCGTCGAACAGCGCGGCGCCGGCCTGCTCCCGGAAGGCCCGCACGTCCTCGCCCGGCAGCCCTGCCAGGAATCCGAGCCCGTCGGCGTCCAGCCCCACCAGCCGGGCGGTCTTCTCCACCTCGGCGCGGCTCGCGGCGCTCACCGGAACAGCACCTTGCGTACGGCCCCGCGGGCGAGGGCGGGCACCAGCTTGAGGGCCTCCTCGGCGGCCTCGTTCAGCCCGTCGGCCTGCCGCTCCCGCTCCCGCCGCACGGCGTCGGTCAGCCGCGCCAGGTCCCCGGCGTCCAGTCCCCTGAACGACGCGGGAGGCCGTACGCCACCCAACTCCGCTGCCAATCGGGCCAGTTCCTGATCCACACTCACGGGTGACCTCCCGGACGAGAGAAGACGACGGCTCGCCGTGAGCGTGGCCCGGTATTGACTATTAGTCAATACTCGCGGGTAAGTACCCGTACTCAGGCGACTGTCAGTGCCGCTGGCTAACGTCGCGGGTGTCGATACGCACGACATCACACGGGGGATCACATGAAGAAGCAGGCCACCACCCTCGCCGCCCTGACCGCGGCGGCCGCCCTGGCGCTCGCGGCAGCGCCGGCCCAAGCCGCACCGGGCGGCGAGATCATCGGCTATCCGGGACCCGACGGGCTGATCTGGATCGCCGAGCAGACCGGCCCCAGCGGCTTCGTCTCGGGCGGCCTCTCGCCGCGGCTGGACACGTTCATCACCTTCGGCTGCGCCGGCGGCGGCAGCATTGAGGTGGCCTTCCACCTCGACAACCACCCGGACCGCGACCCGGCCCCCTTCACGGTCGACTGCCCCGACAGCACCCCGACCCAAGTCACCGTCCCCCTCGGCACCGACCTCCACGGCGGCTTCGGCGCCTCGGTGACGACCTCGTCCCCGTCCATACGCTGGGGCGCCACGGTCGTCCAGCCCGAGTAACTGGGCCATATCCCTGCGCGACCGGTCCGGGGTGCCCCAGGATGTGCCTGTCGGGTGCGAGGGGGACCGCGGGCGGTCCCGGAGCCATGGGGGGCGTGGCGGACGTGGCAGGACAGCTGATCGCGATGGCGCTGGAGGACGGCGGCGAAGAGACCGCCGTCGTGTTCGAGGTCGACGGGGACTTGGCGGGATCCGACCTGGAGCTGGCGGCCGGGGACGGCCTGGTGGGACGGGCCCGCGTCTCGGTGCAGGACGCGCTGGACCAGGTGAAGCCCACGCTGGCGAAGGTCGCCCGGACCGTGCGCGAACTGGGCCCGGACGAGGCCGAGATCGAGTTCGGGCTGAAGATGGGCGGCGAGACCGGCGTCATCGTCGCCAAGGGCACGGCAGAGGTGAACTTCGCCGTCCGGCTCGTCTGGCACCGCGCCTGAGCCGGATGGGGGCGCGGCGCGACGGGTTCGTCGTCAAGATCCGGCAGGGCACCTCCGACGTTCCCGTCGGGGTCGGCTTCGTGGTGGGCGACAAACACATCGTGACCTGCGCGCACGTCGTCAGCGTGGCCCTGGGCCGACCGAAGGGGACCGCCGACCGGCCGGGTGACGAGGCGCGCATCCAGGTCGAGTTCGTGCTGCTCGGGGACGCCGAGGGAGGCCCGCTGCGCAACTGCCGGATCGCGGCCTGGGATCCGCCCCCGGGGCCCGGGCGGCCGGGCCGCGACATCGCGGGCCTCGTCCTGGTGGGCGGGGACACCCTGCCGGTGGGGGCGGGCCCGGCCCGGCTCGTCGATCCCCGGAACGGTCTCGCGGAGAGCACCGAGGTCTCCGTCTTCGGCTACCCGGGCAGTCCCCCGCGCAAGGCCAACGGCGCCTGGAGCAACTGCGTGCTGCGCGGCGCCGTCGGCGGCGGGCTGGTCCAGCTCGACACCTCCGCCGAGTCCGCGCTGCGCGCCCAGCCCGGCTACAGCGGCGCGCCCGCCATCATGTCGGACCGCTGGGGGGACGCGGTGATCGGCATGCTGGCCGTCGCGAGCCGGGGCGGTGAGCACGAGGACGCGTACGCCGTCCCCCTGTCGGAGATGGCCTCGGCCTGGCCGGAAGTGCTGGAGCGCAGCGTGCTGCCTCCGTGCCCCTACCGCGGCTTGCAGCCCTTCACCGCGGCCGATGCCCGGGCGGGGGTGTTCGTGGGCCGGGAGAGGGAGATCGAACGGCTCCGGGCGATGCTCGGGAACCAGCCCTGCGTCGTGGTGGCCGGGCCCTCGGGCGTCGGCAAGTCCTCGCTGGTCGCGGCCGGCCTGGAACCGGCACTGGCCGCCGACGGGTGGACCGTCGCGAGCTTCCGGCCCGGCTCCACCCCGTACGACTCGGTGGCGCGTGCGCTGCTGGATCTGGAGGACCCCGACGCCCACCACACGCTGGAGCGGCTGGAGAGCCGGGCGCGCGCCGTGCGCGCAGAGGGGTTCTGGCCGGTCGCGACCCGGATCGCGCTGCTCACCGGCCGCCGGCTCGCCCTCGTCGGCGACCAGTTCGAGGAGGTCCTCAGCAACGGTGCGCGCGGGCTGCGGCAGGAGTTCCTGGAGCGGATGTTCCCCGAGCCGGACACCATGGGCGACGCGCCGGTCCGGCTCGTCTGCACCCTGCGGTCCGACTTCCTGCCGGACCTCCTGGACCTGCCCACCGTCGGTCCGCGGATCCAGGACCGCCAGCTCAACGTCTCCCCGCTGGACGAGGCCGCGCTGACCCGGGTGATCGTGGAACCGGCCGCCGCGGCCGGAGTCGTCTACAGCCAGGGCGTCGCCGAGGCCATCGCCGCCGAGGCCGCGAAGGCCCCGGGCAGCCTCCCCCTGCTCGAGTTCGCGCTCACCGAGCTCTGGCCGATGCAGCAGGAACGGAAGATCACCTTCGACGGGTACCACGCGCTGGGCGGCGTATCGGGGGCCCTCAACCGGCACGCCGAGAAGGCATTCCAGTTCCTGGCCCGGCAGCTGGACGAGGCCCCGATCCGGCGGGTGCTGCTGTCGATGGTGCGGGCCCGCGGCGGGGCGAGCAGCGCGGTCCGGGTGACCGCGCTGAAGGCCCATCTGGACCAGGACTGGCACGTCGCCCAGCTGCTTGCCGAGCCCGACCGGCGGCTGGTGGTGCTCGGGACGACCGGGCCGGGGACGGCCGAGATCGCCCACGAGGCGCTGATCAGGGAATGGATCAGACTCGCCGACTGGGTGGACGCCGACGCCGACTTCCAGCAGTGGCTCGCCGTGATGGAGGAGCGCGCCGCGGACGGAGACCTGCTCTCCGCGACGCGGGTGTCGGAGGCGGAGCACTGGCTGCGCGAGCGCAGCACCGACGTGCCGAGCGTGGTCAGCGAGTTCGTCGAGCGCAGCACGGCCGCGGTCCTCGCCCAGCGGCACAACGAGGTACTGCTGACCAAGTCGCAGGAGATGACCGAGCAGTGGCGCGAGCGGTCCACGATGCTGGAGGAGAAGGCGGCGCGGCTGGCGCTGTGGAAGAGTGAGATCGAGGTCCAGCTCACCCAGATCGACGAAGCGCGGCAGACCCTGCAGGAGCAGAACGAGCTGCTGGCCTTGGAGATCCGGCACAAGAGCGAGTTCCTGGCGAACATGTCGCACGAGCTGCGCACTCCGCTGAGCTCCCTGCAGCTGCTGGCGCAGGAGCTCGCCGACAACGCGGGCGGGACGCTCACGCCCAAGCAGGTCGAGTACGCCCGGGCCATCCAGGGGGCGGGCCACGACCTGCTCTCCCTGCTGGACGACATCCTCGACCTCTCCGACGCGGAGACCGGACGGATGGAGATCGTGCCGGTCCGGGTGCCGCTGCTCCAGGTCGCCGACCACCTCGACGCGGCCTTCTCGCCGCTGGCGGAGGATAAGGGGCTGGGCCTGCACGTACGGGTGGCGCCCGAGCTGCCGGAGACGCTGCACGCGGACGAACGCCGGCTGCTCCAGATCCTGCGGAGCCTGCTGGCCAACGCCGTGAAGTTCACCGACCGGGGCGAGGTGCGGCTCGACATCCTGCCCGCCGGCCCGGAGGTACCGCCCTCCGTCCACGGCCGGCTCGCCGACGTGAAGGCGGCGGAGCTGATCGCCTTCTCGGTGGCCGACACGGGCATCGGGATCCCCGACGGCAGGCTGAAGGCCATCTTCGAGGCGTTCACGCACGCCGGCGACCCGGCCGACCCCCGGCACGTCGGGACGGGGCTCGGGCTGTCCATCAGCCGGGAGATCGCCCGGCTGATGGACGGCGAGATCCACGTGGCGAGCGAACGCGGCCTCGGCTCCGTGTTCACCCTCTACCTGCCGCTGGTCTCCGGCGGCCCGATGCCCCACCCGGACCTGCGGGACGCACCCGTCACCGCGGACCCGGAGCAGCCACACACCACGCCCGCCCCTCCCACCCCGGCGTACGGCTTCCGCGGCCAGAAGGTACTGATCGTGGACGACGACGTCCGTGCCGCCTTCGCCCTCACCACCGACTTCGAACGCCACGGCCTGGAGGTGCTGTGGTCCGAACGCGCCCCCCAGGCCATCGCCACCGTCACCGCCGACCCGGAGGTGGCCCTCGTACTCCTGCGCCTCCCCACCCAGGGCATGAGCGCCGCCTCCGCGGCAGCCTCGGTCATCGCCCAGCTCAGGGCCCCGACCGACCGCCCCCTCATCGCCCTGGCCCGCAAGGCCACCCCCCTGGGCCGCGAAAGGGCCCTGACGGCGGGCGCGTCCGACTACACGGCCACATCCCCGGACGGCGAACAACTCCTCCCCCTGATCCACCACTGGCTCGAGCAGGACCACCAAGCCACCTGACCCGCCTTCCCGTTCACACCCGGAGGGCCACCCAGACCGTCTTGCCCGCTCGCTCGCCGAACACTCCGAACTCGTCCGCGACCTCTTTCACCAGCCACAGCCCCAGCCCGGCCCGGCTCACGCACAAGGCGAACGTCGAAATCCCTGCCCGGAGGAGCGCCGTGCAGTACCGCGTTCGCGGCGAACTCCGAGGCACAGAGCCGCATGTCCCCCCACTCTCCACGACACCCCACCCGGCCAGGGTGTCCCCCACGAACTGCCTGGCCGCAGGCACCGAACTAGCGAGCCCTCGAGAACCGCTGCTGCCGAGTTGCGGGCGAACGGCCGCCGGGGCGGGCAGCGCATCGCCGAGGCACGGCAGACTCCCGCCGGCCCCGAGGTCGCCGCGCTGCTCGGCCTGCCGGAAGGCGAACCGGTCGTTGTCCGGCCCCCTCTGATCGCACCCGACGGCGAGCCGTGCGAGTCGACCGACACCCACTACCCCGCCGACATCGCCGCGGGCACACCGCTCGCGGGCACTGCGAAGATCCCCGGCGGAGCGGTCACCCTGCTGGCAGCGCTGGGACACGTCGGCGTGCGCGTGACCGAGGACGTGACCGCCCGCATGCCGGGCGCCGGGGATGAGCGGCGACCTGGCGCCCGGCGCCGCATTGCCGTCCACGGCGCGGCTCAAGAGCCGTTTCGACGCGTCCAACGCCACGATCCATAAGGCCGTCCAGCTGCTCCAGGGCGAGGGGCTGGTCGTCGGCCGGGCAGGTGCGGCCGGGACGGTGCGGCCGAATCGCCAGCGGACGGTACAGCCCGCCGGCTCCCTCGACCGGGCAGCGCCCGGAGCGGTGTACCCGTGGCGTGCCCAGGTCGCCGGCCACGACGCGCAGGCCCGTAGCGTCCTGCTCGCCGTGGAGGAAGTGCCGGTCGTCGGCGACATCGCCGGCTCCCTCGGGCTGCCGGAGGGAGCCTTCGCCGTACGCCGTCGGCAGCTGATCTGCGCCGACGAGGAGCCTGCGGAGCTGGTCAGCACGTACTACCCGCCGGACATCGCCCGCGGTACCGCTCTCGCTGAACCGATCCGCATCAAGGGCGGCACCCCACCCCGCTCGCGGACCTCGGCTTCCCTCCCCGCCGCAGCGTGGACCGGGTTTCCGCCCGGGTCGCGACCCAGGAGCAGTACTCCACCCTGCGACTGCCCGGGGACCTGCCGGTGCTGCTGCGCACCCTTCGGACGGTGTACGGCGATGACGAGCGCCCTGTCGAGGTCACCGTCATGGTGAAGGCCGGACACCTCTACGAGCTCCAGTACGAGTTCGCCCCCGAATAACCGCCCCCGAACGCCACCGCGCCCGCCATCCCTGGTCGGGGACATGGCGGGCGCGGTGTCGGGGTTCCGTACCTCGTTGTACGGACCGTATGAGGGGTCCTCCCCGGGGGAGGGGGTTGACGGGTTACACCGTCAGGGAGCGGTCCGTCGGCTTGACCGGGTACGGGAGGGCGCTCGTGCCCGTCAGGAAGCGGTCCACGCCGCGGGCGGCCGAGCGGCCCTCCGCGATGGCCCAGACGATGAGCGACTGGCCGCGGCCCGCGTCGCCTGCGACGAAGACGCCGTCGACGTTGGTCGCGTAGGAGGCGTCGCGCTCGATGTTGCCGCGCGCGTCCATCGCCAGGCCGAACTGCTCCACCAGGCCGTTGGCCCGGTCGGTGCCCGTGAAGCCCATCGCCAGGGTGACCAGCTGCGCCGGGAGGACGCGCTCGGTGCCGGGCTTCTGGACGAGCTTGCCGTCGACGAACTCGACCTCGACCAGGTGCAGGGCCTGGACGTTGCCGTCCTCGTCGCCCTCGAAGTGGGTGGTGGAGACGGAGTAGACCCGCTCGCCGCCCTCCTCGTGCGCCGAGGTGACCTTGTAGAGCATCGGGAACGTCGGCCACGGCTGCCCGGTGGGGCGGTCCTCGGACGGCTTCGGCATGATCTCCAGCTGCGTGACCGAGGCCGCGCCCTGGCGGTGGGCGGTGCCCACGCAGTCCGCGCCGGTGTCGCCGCCGCCGATGACGACCACGTGCTTGCCCTCGGCCGTGAGGGGGGGCGCCATGAAGTCGCCCTCCTGGACCTTGTTGGCGAGCGGCAGGTACTCCATCGCGAAGTGGATGCCGTTCAGCTCGCGGCCCGGGACCGGGAGGTCGCGGGAGACCGTCGCGCCCGCCGCGACGACCACCGCGTCGAACCGCTTGCGCAGGTCGGTGGCGGTGATGTCGCGGCCGACCTCGACGCCGGTACGGAACTTGGTGCCCTCCGCGCGCATCTGCTCGATGCGGCGGTTGATGTGCACCTTCTCCATCTTGAACTCGGGGATGCCGTAGCGCAGCAGGCCGCCGACGCGGTCGGCGCGCTCGTACACCACGACGGTGTGCCCGGCCCGGGTCAGCTGCTGGGCCGCGGCGAGACCCGCCGGGCCGGAGCCGATGACGGCGGCCGTCTTGCCGGACAGCCGCTCCGGCGGCTGCGGGGTGACGTTGCCGTTGTCCCAGGCCTTGTCGATGATCGAGACTTCGACGTTCTTGATCGTTACGGCCGGCTGGTTGATGCCGAGGACGCACGCCGACTCACACGGGGCCGGGCAGAGGCGCCCGGTGAACTCCGGGAAGTTGTTCGTGGCGTGCAGCCGCTCGGAGGCCGCCGACCAGTCCTCGCGGTACGCGAAGTCGTTCCACTCGGGGATCAGGTTCCCGAGCGGGCAGCCGTTGTGGCAGAACGGGATGCCGCAGTCCATGCAGCGGCCGGCCTGCTTGCTGATGATCGGGAGCAGCGAGCCCGGGACGTAGACCTCGTTCCAGTCCTTCAGCCGTTCGGCCACGGGACGGGAGCAGGCGGTCTCGCGCGGGGTGGTGAGGAAGCCCTTCGGGTCAGCCATGGGTCGCCGCCTCCATCATCTTCTCGGTGGTCTCGGACTCCGAGAGTCCGGCCAGCTCAGCGGCGTCCTTGGCGGCGAGCACTGCCTTGTAGGTGGTCGGAATGATCTTGCTGAACCGGTCCGCCGCGACGGTCCAGTCAGCCAGGAGCTTCGCGGCCACGGTCGAGCCGGTCTCCTCCTCGTGGCGGCGCACCACATCGTGCAGCCACTGCTTGTCGGCGTCGGACAGGGCCTCGACGGCTTCCGCGTTCCCGACGTTGACGTTGTTCCGGTCTAGGTCGATGACGTACGCGATACCGCCCGACATGCCGGCCGCGAAGTTGCGGCCCGTCTCGCCCAGGACGACCGCCTGGCCGCCGGTCATGTACTCGCAGCCGTGGTCGCCCACGCCCTCCGAGACGACCAGGGCGCCGGAGTTGCGGACGCAGAAGCGCTCGCCGGTGCGGCCGCGCAGGAACATCTCGCCGCCGGTGGCTCCGTAGCCGATGGTGTTGCCGGCGATGGTGGAGTACTCGGCGAGGTGGTCGGCGCCGCGGTCCGGGCGGACCACGATCCGGCCGCCCGACAGGCCCTTGCCGACGTAGTCGTTGGCGTCGCCCTCCAGGCGCAGGGTGATGCCCTTCGGCACGAAGGCGCCGAAGGACTGGCCGGCGCTGCCCGTGAAGGTCAGGTCGATGGTGTCGTCGGGCAGGCCCGCGCCACCGAACTTCTTGGTGACCTGGTGGCCGAGCATGGTGCCGACGGTCCGGTTGATGTTGCGGATCGCGACCCGGGCTCGGACCGGCTGGGCGGCCTCGGCGGATTCGGCGCCCAGCGCGTCGGCCGCGAGCTCGATGAGCTCGTTGTCGAGGGCCTTCTCCAGACCGTGGTCCTGCTCGATCAGGGCGTGGCGGACCGCGCCCTCGGGCAGCTCGGGCACGTAGAAGAGCGGCTCGAGGTCGAGGCCCTGCGCCTTCCAGTGCGAGACGGCCTTGGTGGTGTCGAGCAGCTCGGCGTGGCCGACGGCCTCCTCGATCGTACGGAAGCCCAGCTCGGCGAGGAGCTCGCGCACCTCCTCCGCGATGAACTCGAAGAAGTTGACGACGAACTCGGGCTTGCCCGAGAAGCGCTCGCGCAGGACCGGGTTCTGCGTGGCGATGCCGACCGGGCAGGTGTCCAGGTGGCAGACGCGCATCATGACGCAGCCGGAGACGACGAGCGGCGCGGTCGCGAAACCGAACTCCTCGGCGCCGAGCAGCGCGGCGATGACCACGTCGCGGCCGGTCTTGAGCTGGCCGTCGGTCTGGACGACGATGCGGTCGCGCAGCCCGTTGAGCAGCAGGGTCTGCTGGGTCTCGGCGAGGCCGAGCTCCCAGGGACCGCCCGCGTGCTTGAGCGAGGTGAGCGGGGAGGCGCCCGTACCGCCGTCGTGGCCGGAGATGAGGACGACGTCCGCGTGCGCCTTGGAGACACCGGCGGCGACCGTGCCCACGCCGACCTCGGAGACCAGCTTCACGTGGATGCGGGCGGCCGGGTTGGCGTTCTTGAGGTCGTGGATCAGCTGAGCCAGGTCCTCGATGGAGTAGATGTCGTGGTGCGGCGGCGGGGAGATCAGGCCGACGCCCGGGGTGGAGTGCCGGGTCTTGGCGACCCACGGGTAGACCTTGTGGCCGGGCAGCTGGCCGCCCTCGCCGGGCTTGGCGCCCTGCGCCATCTTGATCTGGATGTCGTCCGCGTTGACCAGGTACTCGCTCGTGACACCGAAGCGGCCGGAGGCGACCTGCTTGATGGCGGAGCGGCGCGCCGGGTCGTACAGGCGGTCCGGGTCCTCGCCGCCCTCACCGGTGTTGGACTTGGCGCCCAGCTGGTTCATGGCGATGGCGAGGGTCTCGTGCGCCTCCTTGGAGATGGAGCCGTACGACATGGCACCGGTGGAGAAGCGCTTGACGATCTCGGAGACGGGCTCGACCTCGTCGAGGGAGATCGACGGGCGGTCGCCCTTGAAACCGAACAGGCCGCGGAGCGTCATCAGGCGCTCGGACTGCTCGTTCACCCGGTCCGTGTACTGCCGGAAGATGTCGTACCGGCGGCCCCGCGTCGCGTGCTGGAGGCGGAAGACCGTCTCCGGGTCGAACAGGTGCGGCTCGCCCTCGCGGCGCCACTGGTACTCGCCGCCGATCTCCAGCGCACGGTGCGTGGCCGCGATGCCGGAGGCCGGGTACGCCTTGGTGTGGCGCGCGGCCACCTCCTTGGCGATGACGTCCAGGCCCGCGCCGCCGATCTTGGTGGCGGTGCCGCTGAAGTAGGTCTCGACGAACTCGTCGTTCAGGCCGACGGCCTCGAAGACCTGGGCGCCGCGGTAGGAGGCGACGGTGGAGATGCCCATCTTGGACATGACCTTCAGGACGCCCTTGCCGAGCGCGTAGATCAGGTTCTTGATGGCCTGCTCCGGCTCCAGGCCGGACAGGAAGGTACCGGCGCGCAGCAGGTCCTCGACGGACTCCATGGCGAGGTACGGGTTGACCGCGGCCGCGCCGTAGCCGATGAGCAGGGCGACGTGGTGGACCTCGCGGACGTCACCGGCCTCGACGAGCAGACCCACCTGGGTGCGCTGCTTGGTGGCGATGAGGTGGTGGTGCACGGCGGAGGTGAGCAGCAGCGACGGGATCGGCGCGTGCTCGGCGTCCGAGTGGCGGTCCGAGAGGACGATCAGGCGGGCACCGGCCGCGATGGCGGCGTCGGCCTCGGTACGGATCTCCGCGATCCGCGCGGCCAGCGCCTCGGCGCCGCCCGAGACCCGGTACAGGCCCGAGAGGGTGGCGGCCTTCATGCCCGGCATGTCGCCGTCGGCGTTGACGTGGATGAGCTTGGCCAGCTCGTCGTTGTCGATCACCGGGAACGGCAGCGTGACGCTGCGGCAGGACGCGGCGGTCGGCTCCAGCAGGTTGGACTCCGGGCCGATCGAGGACAGCAGCGAGGTGACGAGCTCCTCGCGGATGGCGTCCAGCGGCGGGTTGGTGACCTGCGCGAAGAGCTGGGTGAAGTAGTCGAAGAGCAGCCGGGGGCGCTCGGACAGGGCCGCGATCGGGGAGTCCGTACCCATGGAGCCGAGCGGCTCGCCGCCGGTACGGGCCATCGGCGCGAGGATGACGCGCAGCTCTTCCTCGGTGTAGCCGAAGGTCTGCTGGCGGCGGGTGACCGAGGCGTGGGTGTGCACGATGTGCTCGCGCTCGGGCAGGTCCGACAGCTCGATCTCGCCGGTCTCCAGCCAGTCGGCGTACGGAGCGGCGGCGGCCAGCCCGTCCTTGATCTCGTCGTCCTCGATGATCCGCTTCTGGGCGGTGTCGACGAGGAACATCTTGCCGGGCTGCAGGCGGCCCTTGCGGACGACCTTGGCCGGGTCGATGTCGAGCACGCCGACCTCGGAGCCGAGGACGACGAGGCCCTCGTCGGTGACCCAGTAGCGGCCGGGGCGCAGACCGTTGCGGTCCAGGACCGCGCCGACCTGGGTGCCGTCGGTGAAGGTGACGCAGGCCGGGCCGTCCCAGGGCTCCATCAGCGTGGAGTGGTACTTATAGAACGCGCGGCGGGCCGGGTCCATGGAGGTGTGGTTCTCCCACGCCTCCGGGATCATCATCAGCACGCTGTGCGGCAGCGACCGGCCGCCGAGGTGGAGCAGCTCCAGGACCTCGTCGAAAGAGGCCGAGTCGGAGGCGTCGGGGGTGCAGATCGGGAAGATCCGGTCCAGCACGCCCTCGCCGAAGGCGTCGGACGCCAGCTGGGACTCGCGGGCCTTCATCCAGTTGCGGTTGCCCTTGACCGTGTTGATCTCGCCGTTGTGCGCGACGAAGCGGTACGGGTGGGCGAGCGGCCAGGACGGGAAGGTGTTCGTCGAGAACCGGGAGTGGACCAGGGCGAGCGTCGAGGCGAAGCGGCGGTCGGAGAGGTCCGGGAAGAAGGGCTCGAGCTGGCCGGTGGTCAGCATGCCCTTGTAGACGATCGTGCGGGCGGAGAGCGAGGGGAAGTACACCCCGGCCTCGCGCTCGGCGCGCTTGCGCAGCACGAACGCCTTGCGGTCCAGCTCGATGCCGGTGCTGCCTCCCCCAGACTCCGTCCGGGAGGTGCCCCCACTCACGAACAGCTGCGAGAAGGCCGGCATGGTGGCGCGGGCGCCGTTGCCGAGCAGATCCGGCGTAACCGGAACCTCGCGCCAGCCCAGGACCGTCAGGTTCTCCTCGGCGGCGAGGGCCTCGATCTGCTCCACGGCGACGGCCTGTGCGGTGCCGTCGGCGGGGAGGAAGGCGATGCCGACGGCGTAGGCGCCGGCCTCGGGAAGGTCGAATCCGGCGACCTCGCGAAGGAAGGCGTCCGGCACCTGGCAGAGGATTCCGGCTCCGTCGCCCGAGTCCGGCTCGGAGCCGGTGGCGCCGCGGTGCTCGAGGTTCCGCAATACGGTCAGCGCCTGCTCGACCAGCGTGTGGCTGGCCTCGCCGCTGAGGTTGGCCACAAAGCCGACGCCGCAGGCGTCGTGCTCGTTGCGCGGGTCGTACATGCCCTGCTGGGCGGGGCGACCGTCCATGGGCGACCAGGCGGTGGTGCTGAGGCCGGTCGCGGAGTGCGTGGATGCGGAACGCATCGGCTCTCCCGTCGTCGTCGTGGCATATGTGCATAGCCGAGGGACGACGTTGGCCCTCTGCGAAATTTCGTGCAGATTACATGATGACGACAATCCCGCGAAGCGGATATGCCGTTCCAACATGCGGACACTGCACGGGGCAGAAAAGAGGGGACCTTCGCAGTGTTCTCAAGGGATCTCAAGGGATCTCAAGACGCGATGACGGGTCGAAGGTCCCGGCACGGGGGCGGGCATCATTGCCCGCAACCCTGTTGTGGTACCCGGTGGACACGCGAGCGAAACCGCCGAGTAACGGACTACTTATGTTGAGCAGTGCATAGTGTCTCACTCCCTGCCCGGTCAGCCTATGGCTGCGCCGATCCAGGTTCCCAGGATGTATGTCACACCGGCGGCCGCGCCACCCAGGGCGAGCTGGCGCAGCCCGCTGTACCACCAGGACCGGGCCGTGACCCGCGAGACGACCGCGCCGCAGGCGAAGAGCCCCACCAGGGCCAGCAGCACCGCGGGCCACAGCGAGGCGGCTCCGAGCAGGTACGGCAGTACGGGGAGCAGCGCGCCCAGCGCGAAGGAGCCGAAGGACGAGACGGCCGCGACGAGCGGCGAGGGCAGGTCGTCGGGGTCGATGCCCAGCTCCTCGCGGGCGTGGATCTCCAGCGCCTGCTCGGGGTCGCGGGACAGCTGCATGGCCACCTCGCGGGCGAGCGGGGGCTCGACGCCGCGGGAGACGTAGAGCTCGGCCAGCTCTTCCATCTCGTCGACGGGGTGCTTGCGCAACTGCTGGCGCTCTACGTCCAGTTCGGCGAGGACCAGCTCGCGCTGCGAGGCGACGGAGGTGTATTCGCCGGCGGCCATGGAGAAGGCGCCGGCGGCGAGACCCGCCAGTCCGGTGATCACGATGGCGTGCGGGGCGACGGCGCCGCCGGCCACGCCGGTCATGAGGGCCAGGTTGGAGACGAGCCCGTCCATCGCACCGAAGACGGCCGGCCGCAGCCATCCGCCGTTGACGTCACGGTGGGTGTGGTTGTCGCGGTGCGCGGTGTGCAGCGGCGCTTCGATGTCGATGATGGACATGCGGTACATCTCCCCTTTTGTGCGAACGAGCGTCATGCGGTGTCCCGCTCCCTCGGAACACCTCGAAACTACGCACGAATTCAGCTCCCCGCCAGCAAGGAAGGCCGTACTTACCTGCGGTTTTGCGGGTCGGCGACCGGGTGACGAGGGCGTCCGGGGGGTGTTTCGCGACGAGCGACAAACGTCATGTCATGGCACAAATCCCCCAAGGGCTCAATATGAGTCCCATCAAATGGAGAGGCGCGCCATGGAGCTGATTGCATGCAATCCGCAGGTCCTCCTCGAACGGGCCAGGGGCGCTCTTCTCGGACTCGCGGTGGGTGACGCGCTGGGCGCCCCCGCGGAGAACATGAAGCCGTCGGAGATCCGGGCGAAGTGGGGCCGGATCGAGGGCTTCGTGTCGGAGGACCCGGCGGGAACGGACGACACCGAGTACGCGATCTTCTCCGGGCTGCTGCTGGCCCGGCACGGCTCCGCGCTCACCGTCTCCCACGTGGAGCGGGCCTGGCACCACTGGATCGCGGATCTGGACGAGGGCCCCTTCCGGGGCGCGGGCTTCTCCGAGCGCGGCACCCTCGAGAACCTGCGGCGCGGCCTGGCGGCCCCCATCTCGGCCCAGCACCGGCACGCGTGGTCCGACGGCCTGGCCATGCGGGCGGCGCCGTTCGGGGTCTTCGCGGCGGGCCGCCCGGCGGAGGCCGCGCGGCTCGTCGCCATCGACGGCTGCGTCAGCCACGACGGCGAGGGCATCTACGGCGGCCAGGCGGTCGCGGCGGGCGTCGCCGCGGCGATGGCGGGCGCGGGGCCCGCGTCGGTGATCGCCGCCGCCCTGTCGGTCATCCCCGCCGACTCCTGGACGGCCCGGTCCCTGCGCCGGGCCGTCACCGCCGCCCCGCGCGGCGAACGGGCGGTGCGCTCGGCCGTGGTCATCGGCGGCTACCCCTGGACGGACCTCGCCCCGGAGGCGGTGGGCCTGGCCTTCGGCGCGTTCGCCGCCTGCGGGGGCGACTTCCCCTCCTCGGTCCTCACGGCCGTGAACATGGGCCGCGACGCGGACACCACCGCGGCGGTGGCCGGCGCGCTGTCCGGCGCCCTGTCCGGGGCCGCCGCGGTCCCCGCCGAGTGGTCCTCGGCGATCGGCCCGGTCCGCGGCAGCTGCCTGCCCTCGATGCGGGGCTACCACGTCCTGGACATCGCGGACCTCCTCACCCCGGAATACGAGGCCCCCAGATGACCCCGTCCCCGTACAACCCCTACACCCCGGACACCCAGGACCCCGCCGGCTCCCCGAAGAGCCTGGCAAACCCGGCCGCCCCCCTGACGAACCCCGCCGCCCCGCCGACCCCAGCGGACCCACTGAACCCGCCGAACCCGGCCGACCTGGCAAACCCACCCAGCCCGACGAACCCCGCCGACCTGGCAAACCCGCTCAGCCCGGCGAACCCGACCAACCTGGCACACCCGCTCACCCCGTCGAACCCGGCCGGCCCGGCAAGCCCGCTGAGCCCGCTGAGCCCGCTGAGCCCGGCCAAGCCTGCGGCCCCGCTGAGCCCGGCGACCCCAGTCGGACTGGCAAACCCGCTCACCCCGACGACCCCGACCCACCTGCTCATCCCGACAAACCCGGCCGGCCCGGCAAGCCCGCTGAGCCCAGCCAAGCCGGCGACCCCCGCGCACCCGGCCCCGCTGAACCCGCCGAGCCCGGCGACCCCAGTCGGCCTGGTAAGCCCACTCAGCCCGACAAGCCCGACCAACCTGCTCACCCCGGCGAACCCGGCCGGCCCGGCAAGCCCGCTGAGCCCGGCCAGGCCTGCGGCCCCCGCGAACCCGGCCCCGCTCACCCCGGCGAACCCGGCGCACCCGTTGGGCCTGGCAAGCCCCCCGAGCCCGGTCGCCATGGCAAGCCCGCCCCGCCCGGCGCGCCCGGCGCGCCCGGCGCGCCCGGTCGGACCGGCGGGCCTCGACCCGGCGGTCCTCCTGACCCCGCCGAGCCCCCCGCCCCCGGCCCGGCGGATCGAAGGGCTGCTCATCGGGCTCGCCGCGGGCGACGCGGCCGGGTGGCCCGCCGCGCGCCACCGGGCCAGCCGGATGCCCGAGTGGACCCGCCGCCTCACTCGCGAGCTCGACACCTTCGCCGAGCAGAACGCCACCACCACCCTCCCCGTCCCCATCGCCCTCAACCAGCCCCCCGAACCCCTGCGCCTGGGCCCGTCCGACGACGCCGAGTGGGCCGCCTTCGTCGCCGAGTCCGTACTCACCGCCGCTGGAGTCCTGCTCAGTGACCTCTCTCGGTCCCGCCGCATGCGCGCCGCCATCGACCTCGCCTGGAACGCCCTCGCCTCCGAGGTCGCCGCCGCGGCGGAACGCGCCCCCGAGGTCGAGTCCGCCGTACTGCCCCTGCGCGCCCGGATCTCCGTCCGCGCCGGCCTCGGCAACCTCGCCACCGGCCTGCGCCCGCCCGCCACCGGCCACGACAACCCGCACTTCTTCGACGACGCCGCCTGCGTCCGCGCCTGCGTGCTCGCCGTCGTCCACCCCGGCGACCCGGACGCGGCGGCGGACCTCGCCGAGTTCGACGCCCGCTACACCCAGGACGGCGACGGCGTCCACGGCGCCCGCGCCATGGCCGCCGCCCTCGCCGCCGCCCTGGCCGGCGCCGGGGTCGACACCGCCGTCGAGGCCGCACTCGCGCAGCTCCCCGCCGCCACCGAGATCGGCCGCAACGCCCGGCACGCCGTCAAGCTCGCCCGGACCCACACGGGCGGCGGCGGCGCCTTCGCCATCGTCCCCACCCTCGAGCACGAGATCGTGGACCACGTCTACAGCTACGGGATCGCCGCCGCCGAGACCGTCCCCGTGGCCCTCGCCCTCGCGACCGCCGCCCGCGGCAAGGTGGCCGAGGCCGTCCCGGCCGCCGCCTGCCTGTCCCGCGTCGCGGACTCCGCCCCCGCCCTGGCCGGCGCCCTCACCGGCGCCCTCGGCGGCGGCGACTCGATCCCCGCCGCCTGGCGCGAGGCCTGCCGCACCCTCTCCGGCTGCGCCCTCCCCCGCCTCGCCGGCACCGATCTCGTGGAACTCGCCGCGCTCCTCGCTCGCACGGAACTCACCTCGCACAAGGGATGATCCAGACATGACGCTCACGTTGGAGGAAAGAGCCGCAGGCGCTCTCGTCGGGGCCGCCGTCGGCGACGCGCTCGGCGGTCCGGTGGAGGGCTGGAGCCCCGACCAGATCGTGGAACGGCACGGCGGCCGGGTGCACGGCATCGTCGGCCCGTGGTACGAGGACTGGCGCACGGCCCGCCCGATCGCCCCGTACCACAAGGGAGATGGGCACGTCACCGACGACACCCTCATGACGCACGCCCTGGTACGGGTCTACGAGGCGGTACGGGACCACCTCGACGCCTACGCGGTCGCCGAGCACCTGGTCCCGGACCTGATGACCAACCCGCGGTGGATCCCGGAGCTGGAGGCCGAAGCCCTTCCGCTCCAGCGGATCTTCCTCGCCGAGAAGTGGATCGTGACCCGGCTGCACTACGCGCACGTCGACCCGCGCGAGGCCGGCAGCGGCAACATCGTCAACTGCGGTGCGGCGATGTACATGGCCCCCGTCGGCATCGTCAACGCGGGCAACCCGTCGGGCGCGTACGCGGAGGCCCTGGACATCGCCGGGGCGCACCAGTCCTCGTACGGGCGGGAGGCGGCGGGGGTGTTCGCGGCGGCGGTGGCGGCCGCGTGCCTGCCGGGGGCGACGGCCGCGTCCGTGGTGGACACCGTGCTCGCCCTGGCCAAGGACGGCACCCGCTCGGCCATCGCGGCCGTCGCGGAAGTCGCCTCCCGCCACCGGGACTTCGAGTCGGCGCTGACCCCGCTCCGGGCGGCGGTCGCCCCGTACGACACGGTGGGCCCCGACTACCGCGCTCCCTCCCTCGGCGCGCGGCGCCCCTCCCGCCTCCACTCCATCGAGGAGCTCCCGATCGCGCTCGGGATGCTGCTGATCGCGGACGGGGCGTACGAGACCTCCGTGCTCGGCGCGGTCAACTACGGCCGGGACTGCGACTCCATCGCCACCATGGCCGGGGCGATCGCCGGGGCCCTGGGCGGCGAGCCGGTGATCCCGGCCGCCTGGTCCAAGCAGGTCGCCGAGTCCAGCCGCCTCGACCTGCACGCCCCCGCCGGGGCGCTGGCCGCCGTGGCCCGCGAGGTCTTCGCCCTGGACCGGTCCCGCCGCCGCGCCCACGAGTCGGCCTTCGCCACGCTCACCACCCCCCGATGACCCCGCCCCGCCCAACCCCCCGACAGACCGGGACGGACACCGACCGGGCGGGCCCCCGCCCCCCGGCCACAGCGAAGCCACCGGCCGTCGAACCCCGGCCCACGGCCGCACCGGCACGACCCACCCGTCCGCAGCCCGAGAACCCCACCGGCGACGGCCCGCCCCGCCCGACAACGTCCCAGCCGGGCGACGCGGACACCGGCCGGACGGTCCCCCATCCCACGCCCACGGCGAAGACACCAGACGACGAACCCCGGCCCACGGCCGAACCAGCACGGCACACCCGTCCGCAGCCCGAGAACCCCGCCGACGACGACCCGGCCGATCCGACAACGGCCGAGCCGGGCGGCGGAGGTCGGGCGTCGGGTGAGCCGGTGCGGCTCACCTGGGCGCAGCCCGAGGACCTCGTCGGGCACGAGCTCCGCCAGGCAGGCGAGGACGGTCGGGACCCCGGGCCCGCGCTGCGGGCGTGGCTGGCCGCCGGCGGTCACCCCGCCCCGGCCCGTGCCGGCGCCTCCCCCATCCCGGCCCCGCCGGAACTCCGCGCCCTGGCCACGCGCCTGCTGGACGAGCTCGCCGCCCTCCCCTCCCCGACGGCCGCCACCGAGCCGCAGTCCTGGAGCGCCATCCGCGCGACCTGGCCCCCGGCCGGCCCCGGGAAGCCCCCACGGCCCACCGCCCCACCCCCGCCGGCCCCCCGACCAGAAGCCACGGCCCGGACCGCACAGCCACCGCACGGCGGCCCCGCCTCCGCCACGCAGCGCCATCCGGCCGGGCCGGCGCCGGCGGGGCCCGGCACGGCGCCCGCCCGCGCGGCGGAAGATCATCCCGCCCACCCCTACAGGCGGGAGCCGGAGGGCGCTGGGCGCAGCCCGGGCACCCCGGCCCCGGGGCCCGCCCCCGCCCCCGCCCCCGCCCAAGCGGCCGGGCCCCACACCACCGGGCACGACCCCGCGCTGCGCCGCAGGCTGGAGGCCGCATGGGTGGGGCGGGCCGTCGGGTGTCTGCTCGGGAAGCCCGTCGAGAAGCTGCCGCTCGCCGGGATCCGGGCGCTGGCCCGGGCGACCGGGAACTGGCCGCTGGACGACTGGTTCAGCGCCCGCGGCGTCCCGCCGCAGCTGCTGGCCGCGTATCCCTGGAACCGCCGCTCCGCCCCCACCTCCCTCGCCGAGAACATCGACGGCATGCCCGAGGACGACGACCTCAACTACCCCCTCCTCGGCCTGCTCCTGCTCCAGCGGCACGGCAAGGACTTCACCACCGCCGACGTCGCCCGCCTCTGGCTCGACGAGTTGCCCGCCGGGCGGACCTTCACCGCCGAGCGCGTCGCCTACCGCAACCTCCTCCTCGGGCTGGAGCCGCCCGCCACCGCCACCCACCACAACCCGTTCCGCGAATGGATCGGCGCCCTCATCCGTGCCGACGTCCACGGCTGGACCAACCCCGGCGACCCGGCCGCCGCCGCGGCCCAGGCCTACCGCGACGCCGCCCTGACCCACACCGGCAACGGCGTCTACGCCGCCCTCTTCGTCGCCGCCGCCACCGCCACCGCCGCCACCGGCCGGGCCGACGTGCACAGCGCGCTGCGGGCCGGGCTGGCCGTCGTACCACCCCGCTCCCGCCTGGCCGAGGCCGTCCGCTCCGGGATCCGGGCCGCCCACGAGGAAGCCGACTTCGACCGCGTCGTCGACCGCCTGCACGCCTTCTACGGCCACTACCACTGGGTGCACGCCGTCCCCAACACCGCCTTGATCGCCGCCGCCCTCACCCACGCCGACGGCGACTTCACGCGTTCCATCTGCCGTACGGTGTCCGGCGGTTGGGACACCGACTCCAACGGCGCCACCGCAGGAGCCCTCTGCGCGCTGATCACCGGAGAGGTCCCGCACCGCTGGGCCGCGCCCCTCAAGAACCGCCTCGCCACCTCCGTACCCGGCTTCGACGGCATCGGCTTCGACACCCTCGCCCACCTCACCCACCGGCTCACCACACAGGAGGCAGCACGCTCATGACGGCCATCGCCGTGCTCGGCAGTACCAACATGGACCTCGTCGCCTACGTCCCCAAGGCCCCTCGCCTCGGGGAGACCGTCACCGGCCGCGCCTTCCGCACCGTCCCCGGCGGCAAGGGGGCCAACCAGGCCGTCGCCGCCGCCCGCTGCGGCGCGCGGGTGGTGATGATCGGCGCGGTGGGGGCCGACGAGTTCGGCGTACGGCTGCGCTCCGCGCTCACCGCCGACGGGATCGACACCGCGGGCCTGCGCACCGCCGAGGGCGCCAGCGGAACCGCCCACATCACGGTGGACGACGAGGGCGGCAACAGCATCATCGTCATCCCCGGCGCCAACGCCCGCGTCACCGGCCTGGAGGCGGGCGACGAGACCCGGATCGCCGCCGCCGACGCCCTGCTCGTGCAGCTCGAACTCCCTCTGGAGGCCGTCCTCGCCGGCGCCCTCGCCGCCCGCGCGCACGGCGTCCGTACGGTGCTCACCCCGGCCCCCGCCCAGCGGTTGCCCGGCGAACTCCTCGCCGCCACCGACCTGTTGGTCCCCAATGAGCACGAGGCCGCCGCCCTCACCGGGCTCACCGACCCGGGCCGGTGCGCGGCGGCCCTGCTGGAGGCCGTACCCGAGGTGGTGATCACCCTCGGCGCGGCCGGGGTGCTGTACGCCGCCCGCGGCCGCGAGCCCCTGTCCGTGCCCGCGCCCCGGGTACGGGCCGTGGACACCACCGCCGCCGGGGACACGTTCGTCGGCGCCCTCGCCGTGGCACTCGGCGAGGGCCGCCCGATGCCCGAGGCGCTGCGCTGGGCCTCGTCGGCGGCGGCGCTCTCCGTGCAGCGGCCCGGCGCCCAGGACTCGATGCCGACCCGCGCCGAGACCGACGCCGCCGCTGCCCTGGCCGGGCGGGATACGAGAACCGGGCAGGCCCCCGGAACCGGCCCCGGCCCGGGCCGCACGTCCGGGGACGGGCCCGAGGCCACGCCCGGAGCCACCTCGTGAACCCCGACGCGGCACCAGGCACGGCGCCGGCCCCCGGGCTCCGGCCCCCGACCGCCGCGGCACACGGCCAGGACACCCACGGGGCCGCCGCCCCCCGGCCCGGCGTCCCGGGCTCCAGCCCCCAGCCCCCGACCCCCGGGGCACCCCGCCCCAACACCCACGGAACCACCGAACCCCGAGCCGGCGTCCCGGGCCCGGGCCCCGGCCCGGGGGACGCGCCCGCCCCCGACGCCCGGCCAGGGCACGGGCACGGCCCCCTGCAAGGGCTCCGCGTCCTCGACCTCGCCACCCTCTTCGCCGGACCACTGGCCGCCACCCTGCTCGGCGACTTCGGCGCCGAGGTCGTCAAGGTCGAACACCCCGACCGCCCCGACCCCTCCCGCGGCCACGGCCCCGCCAAGGACGGCATCGGCCTGTGGTGGAAGCTGCTCGGGCGGAACAAGCGGACGATCACCCTCGACCTGTCCACCCCCGGCGGCCGGGACACCCTGCTGCGCCTCGCCGCCACAGCCGACGTCGTCATCGAGAACTTCCGCCCCGGCACCCTGGAGAAATGGGGGCTGGGCTGGCCCGAGCTGTCCGCCGCCAACCCGCGCCTGGTCCTGACCCGCGTCACGGCCTTCGGCCAGCAGGGCCCGTACGCCCACCGCCCCGGCTTCGGCACCCTCGCCGAGGCGATGAGCGGCTTCGCCGCGATCACCGGGGAGCCGGACGGGCCGCCGACTCTGCCGCCCTTCGGACTCGCGGACTCGATCGCCGCGCTGACCACCGCCTACGCGGTGATGACCGCCCTCGCGGGTCGCGACCGCACCGGCCACGGCCAGGTCGTGGACCTGGCCATCATCGAGCCGATCCTCACGGTGCTCGGCCCGCACCCGCTCTGGTACGACCAGCTCGGCTACGTCCAGCCGCGCACCGGAAACCGCTCCACCAACAACGCCCCCCGCAACACCTACCGCAGCGCGGACGGCCGCTGGCTGGCGGTCTCCACCTCCGCCCAGTCCATCGCCGAACGGGTGCTGCGCCTGGTCGGACGGCCGGAACTGATCGCCGAGCCCTGGTTCGCCACCGGTTCGGGACGGGCGGCCCACACGCACGTCCTGGACGACGCGGTCGGCGGCTGGATCGCCCGACACAAGGCCGAGGAGGTCGTCGCCGCCTTCGAGGAGGCCCAGGCGGCCGTCGCCCAGGTCTACGACGTCCGGGACGTGATGGCCGACCCGCAGTACGCAGCCCTGGACACGGTCACCGAGATCGAGGACCCGGAACTCGGCCCGCTGCGGATGCAGAACATCCTCTTCCGGCTCTCCGAGACCCCCGGCGGGATTCGCTGGGCCGGCCGCCCGCACGGCGCGGACACCGACGAGGTGCTGACCGAGCTGGGCCTGACGGGGGCCGAGATCAACGTGCTGCGCACGGAGGGGGCGCTGTGATCCTGACCTGGCTGTACGCGCCGGGCGACCGCCCGGCGGTGGTGGCCAAGGCCATCGGCTGCGGGGCCGACGCGGTCATCGTGGATCTGGAGGACGCGGTACCGGTCTCCCGCAAGGAGTACGCCCGCGCCGCCACCGCCGAGCTCCTCGGCGAGCGGCCCCCGGTGCCCGTCCACGTCCGCGTCAACGCGCTCGACTCCCCCTGGGGCAGTGCCGACCTGACCGCCCTCGGCGGGCTGCACGGCCTCGCCGGTCTGCGGCTGCCCAAGATCAGCGCCCCGGAGCAGGTCGTCGCCGCCGCCGACCGCACCGGCGGGGTCGGGCTGCACGCGCTCCTCGAATCGGCGCTGGGCGTGGAACGCGCCTACGAGATCGCCCGCGCGCACCCCGCGCTGCGCGGGCTCTCCCTCGGCGAGGCCGATCTGCGGGCCGACCTGGCCGTGAGTGCGGAGCCGGGCCTGGACTGGTGCCGGTCCCGGGTGGTGGTGGCGGCCCGCGCGGCCGGGCTGGCGCCGCCGGCCCAGTCGGTGTTCCCCGACATCCGGGACCTGGACGCGCTGGCCGTCTCCTGCTCGCGCGGCCGCGCTCTCGGCTTCTTCGGCCGGGCGGCGATCCATCCGAGGCAGTTGCCGGTGATCGAGCGGGCGTACCTGCCGGCTCCCGCGGAGGTGGCCGCGGCGGAGGAGGTGCTGACGGCGGCCCGCGCCACGCCGGGGGCGCTGGCGCTGCCGGACGGGCGCTTCGTCGACCCGGCGGTGGTGGCGGCCGCCCATCGCACCCTTGCGCTCGCCGCCCGGACGGCCGGGCGATGACCGTGGTCGGGCGCGGCACCGCGGCCTGGGGCTTCGACCCGGACCCCACGCCTCGAACGCCGGCGAGGCTGGGACGTGCTGCGGCGCCGCCGCATGCAGAAGGGGGCGCCGCGCTGTACGCGGCACCCCCTCTGTGACCGTTGCGGTCAGAGCTTCTTGGCCTCCGGAGCCTCGGCCGGTTCGACCGGTTCGGCCTTGGCAAGGTCGGCCTTGGCGCGGTCGGCCTTGGGTACGTCGGGCTCGGCGTCCCTCGAAGCGGCGTCCTTCGAAGCGGCCGCGGCCTCCGCGTCGGCCGGAGCCGGGGCCTTGTCGCCGTCGGCGCCGGAGCGGTCCGGCTCGACGACTTCCTCGCGGCCCGGTCGCAGCTTCGCCGACAGGACGAAGTAGACGACGGCCAGGACGAAGACCACGATCGAGGTCCACACGTTCAGCCGCAGGCCCAGGATGTGGTGCGCCTCGTCGACCCGCATGTACTCGATCCAGCCGCGGCCCACGCAGTACGCGGCCACGTACAGGGCGAAGGCCCGCCCGTGCCCGAGCTTGAACCGGCGGTCGGCCCAGATGACCAGTACCGCGACGCCGATGCACCACAGCGACTCGTACAGGAAGGTCGGGTGGTAGGTGCCGGCGTCCCGGTTCGGGCCCGCGCTGATCTCCACCGCCCACGGCAGGTCGGTGGCCCTGCCGTACAGCTCCTGGTTGAACCAGTTGCCCCAGCGCCCGCAGGCCTGGGCCAGCGCGATGCCCGGGGCCAGGGCGTCCGCCCAGGCCGGCAGCGGGATGCCGCGCAGCCGGCAGCCGATCCAGGCGCCCACCGCGCCGAGCGCGATCGCCCCCCAGATGCCGAGGCCGCCCTCCCAGATCTTGAAGGCGTCGACCCAGTTGCGGCCCTCGCCGAAGTAGAGCTGGTAGTCGGTGATCACGTGGTAGAGGCGACCGCCGACCAGGCCGAACGGCACCGCCCACACGGCGATGTCCGCGACCGTGCCCGGCTTTCCGCCGCGCGCGACCCACCGCTTGTTGCCGAGCCAGACAGCGACGAAGACGCCGATGATGATGCAGAACGCGTAGCCGCGAAGCGGGATCGGTCCGAGATGGATCACGCCGGTCGACGGACTGGGGATGTAAGCAATGTCCATGGCAGACCCGACGCTACCTTGCCGGGCGGTGCACACCGCAACCCGCCCGGCAAGCCGATACCGAATCCACACACGGCACGGGCGTCGCTCAGTTCCCCGAGGTACCGTCCGATCCGCTGTTGGCGGGCGTCTTCGAGGCCGGCGCCGACCTCCGTGAGGCCTTCGCCCCGGGAGTCGCGCCCGGGGTGGCCCCGGACGTCGCGCCGGCCGACGGAGAGGCCTTACCGGGCGCCTTCGAATCCCCTGCCTTGCCGCTGCTCCCGCCGGAGGCCCCGGCCGCCGCCTCCACCTGCTCCTTCAGCTTCTGCGGGGTCAGCGGATTGGCCTTGTCGGAGAAGACGTCCTTGCCGTTCAGCAGCACGGTCGGCGTGCCCCGGAAGTTTCCCGCGCGGAAGGCCTCGTGCGCTTTGCCCACCCAGCTGTTGTGCGTGCCGTCCTCGACGCACTTGCGGAAGGCCGGGGTGTCCAGACCGTCCACCTGGGCGGCCAGTTCGAGCAGCTTCGCGTTCTTGCCGTAGGCGTCGTCGACCTCCTCCGGCTGGTTCTGGAAGAGGAGGTCGTGGTAGGCCGCGAACTTGCCGGCGTCCTGCGCACAGGCGGCCGCGTTCGCGCCCTTCAGCGAGCCGCTGCCGCCCATGTTCCCGTCGATGAGCGTGACCAGGTGGTAGTCGACCTTGAGCAGCCCCTTGGCTTCGAGGTCGTGGATGGTGTCCCGGTAGTTGTCCTCGAAGGCCTTGCAGGCGGGGCAGCGGAAGTCCTCCCACACGGTCAGGGTGGACTTGGCCTCGTCCTTGCCCGTCCGGATGGCCAGCGCGTCCTTGCCGGTGGCTCCGGAGGGCGCGACCACCGGACCCGCCTTGCCGCCGCCGTCCTTGCCGGTGTTGGCCGCGATCAGACCGACGACGGCGGCCAAGCCGAGTACGCCGACCACCGCCGCCGACACGACGAGCGTCCGCCGACGCCTGTCCCGGGCCTTCTGCCGCTCGCGCTCCGCCTGGAGTCGCTCGCGGGCCGATCGTTTCGTCGCATCGCGGTTCGCACCGTCGTCGTTCATCTCGCTCACGTTCGGCCAAACGAAGCGGGGAGGCACTCGCGTGCCTCCCCGCTCCCACTTTCACCTGATCGGGCTACAGAACTCGTTCAGGTGTGCGCTTCCCGTCAGCTCCTGCGTACGCCTTCCGCAAGCTCGCCCGCGAGCGACCGTACGGCGGCCAGCCCGGCCGGCAGGTCCGGCGCGTCCAGCAGCAGCTTGACGAAGGCCGATCCGACGATCACGCCGTCCGCGAAGCCGGCCACCTCCTTGGCCTGCTCGGGGTTGGAGACGCCCAGGCCCACGCAGACCGGCAGGTCGGTGGTCCGGCGGGTCCGCCCGACCAGCTCCTTCGCCTCGGCGCCGACCGAGGCGCGGGTGCCGGTGACGCCCATCAGGGAGGCGGCGTAGACGAAGCCGGAACCGGCCGCCGTGATGGTGGCCAGGCGTTCGTCCTTGCTGCTGGGGGCCACGACGAAGACGGTCGCCAGACCGTGCTTGTCCGCGTGCTCGCGCCACAGCGCGGACTCCTGGACCGGCAGGTCGGGCAGGATGCAGCCGGCGCCGCCCGCCGCCGCCAGCTCGGCGGTGAACCGCTCGACGCCGTACCGGTCGATGGGGTTCCAGTACGTCATCACCAGGACCGGGGCCCCGGTGGCCTCGTGCGCCTCGCGGACCGTCCGGATCACGTCGGCGATCTTGACCCCGCCGCGCAGCGCGATGTCGTCGGCGGTCTGGATGATCGCGCCGTCCAGGACCGGGTCGCTGTGCGGGAGGCCGATCTCGACCACGTCCGCACCGCCCGCGATGACGGCCTTGACCGCCTCGATGGCACCGTCGACGGTCGGGAAGCCCGCCGGGAGGTAGGCGACGAGGGCCGCGCGGTCCTCGGACTTCGCCTTGGCGAGCGTGTCGCTCAGCAGCTGGATGTTGCCGATGCTCACTTCGACTCCCCCTCGGCGTCGCCGTCGTACAGCCCGAAGTAGCGGGCGGCGGTGTCCATGTCCTTGTCGCCGCGGCCGGACAGGTTGACCACGATCAGGCCGTCCTCGCCCAGCTCCTTGCCCAGGTCGAGGGCGCCGGCCAGGGCGTGCGCCGACTCGATCGCCGGGATGATCCCCTCGGTGCGCGACAGCAGGCGCAGGGCCTGCATCGCGGCGTCGTCGGTGACCGCGCGGTACTCGCCGCGGCCGGTGTCCTTGAGGTACGAGTGCTCCGGGCCGATGCCCGGGTAGTCCAGACCGGCCGAGATGGAGTACGGCTCGGTGATCTGACCCTCCTCGTCCTGGAGAACGTACGAGCGGGAGCCGTGCAGGATCCCGGGCTCGCCCGCGGTCAGCGTGGCCGCGTGCTCGCCGGTCTCGACGCCGTGCCCGGCGGGCTCGAAGCCGACCAGGCGGACCTCCGCGTCGGGAATGAAGGCGTGGAAGAGGCCGATGGCGTTGGAGCCGCCGCCGACGCAGGCCGCGACGGCGTCGGGCAGCCGGCCGGCGCGCTCGATGATCTGGCGGCGGGCCTCGACGCCGATCACCCGGTGGAAGTCGCGGACCATGGCCGGGAAGGGGTGCGGGCCGGCGACCGTACCGAAGAGGTAGTGGGTCCGGTCCACATTGGCGACCCAGTCGCGGAACGCCTCGTTGATGGCGTCCTTCAGGGTCCGGGAGCCGGACTTCACGGCGATGACCTCGGCGCCCAGCATCCGCATCCGGGCCACGTTCAGGGCCTGGCGCCGGGTGTCGATCTCGCCCATGTAGACGGTGCACTCGAGGCCGAAGAGCGCACACGCGGTGGCGGTGGCCACGCCGTGCTGGCCGGCGCCGGTCTCGGCGATGACGCGGGTCTTGCCCATGCGCTTGGTGAGCAGTGCCTGGCCCAGCACGTTGTTGATCTTGTGGGAGCCGGTGTGGTTGAGGTCCTCGCGCTTGAGGAAGATCCGCGCCCCGCCGGCGTGCTCGGCGAACCGGGACACCTCGGTGAGGGCGCTCGGGCGGCCGGTGTAGTTGACCATCAGGTCGTTCAGCTCGGCCGCGAAGGCCGGGTCGCTCTTGGCCTTCTCGTACTCGACCGCGACCTCGTCCACGGCGGCGACGAGCGCCTCCGGGATGAACTTGCCGCCGAAGTCACCGAAGTAACCCTCGGCGTTCGGAACGTGACCCTCCGGGTCCGGGATGAAGAATTGGCTGGACATGCCAGTGCTCCTACGGGAACGGGATGCGACGAGTGGTTTCACCGTATTGCGCCGCCCGTCCGCGACACGCACACCGCACGTACCCCACGGGGGGCCGGTTCGGTCCGCGCTGCCTGCGGGAGGGAGAACCGCCGCGCGGAGCCGTCCGGCCCGGGCAGCGGACCGTACGGGACCGCCACGACGCGGCACGGTACGTCTCGTACCGCCCGCTTCGGGGCCCTCGTTACGGCGCGTCTCCGCAGCGCCATCGCATGCCGTTGACCTGTCCGGGCTCGGAGCCGATCACGTACCGGACCCGCCGCCCGTGCACGCGCCGGGCAGGGGCGCGGCAGCCGCGGGGGCGGCAGCCGCGCGCCAGGGGCGCGTGTGCCGTCGGCACGCCGACCGGGCCGCGACGGCCGGGTCGGGTGCGAACGGAGGGGCTGTTGTGGGCCATGGGACGGTTCAGCTCCGCCCGTGGCGCAGGGCGGGGTGGGCGCCGGCGGCGACGAGGTCGGCCACGGCCGCCTTCGGGTCGCGGCCGGTCACCAGGGACTCCCCGACGAGGACGGCGTCGGCGCCTTCGTTGGCGTAGGCGATCAGGTCGTGCGGACCGCGGACGCCGGATTCGGCGATCTTGACGATGTGGGCCGGGATCTCGGGGGCGACGCGCTCGAAGGTGGAGCGGTCGACCTTGAGGTCCTTGAGGTTGCGCGCGTTGACGCCGATGATCTTGGCGCCGGCGGCGACGGCGCGCTCCACTTCCTCCTCGTCGTGGACCTCGACGAGCGGGGTGAGGCCGATGGACTCGGCCCGCTCGATGAGGGAGACGAGGGCCTCCTGCTCCAGGGCCGCGACGATCAGCAGCACGAGGTCGGCGCCGTAGGCCCGGGCCTCCCACAGCTGGTACGCCGTGACGATGAAGTCCTTGCGCAGGATCGGGATGTCCACGCGGGCGCGGACGGCCTCCAGGTCGGCCAGCGAGCCACCGAAGCGGCGCTGTTCGGTGAGGACGGAGATGACCGCCGCACCGCCCGCCTCGTAGTCTGCGGCGAGCCCGGCCGGATCGGCGATCGCGGCCAGCGCGCCCTTGGACGGGCTGGAGCGCTTGACCTCGCAGATCACCTTGACGCTGTCACCGCGCAGTGCGGCGACGCCGTCCTTGGCCTGGGGCGCCTTGGCGGCACGCTCCTTGAGCTCGTCGAGGCTCACGCGGGCCTGCCGTTCGGCAAGGTCTTCGCGGACCCCTTCGATGATCTCGTCGAGCACACTCACGCGAGCGGCCCCCTTCCGGGTCGATGACGGTCGGCCGCCTTGCAGACACGTACAACTGCAAGGTCAGCAATCAAATGGTATCCGCAGGAGGCCTTGCCCTCCGCACGCGGTTGACGCCGTCCCAGTAACTGGACATGCGGAATCGGGGCTTCATCCAGGCCCCGTACGGGCCTCAGGGTGCCAGCGCGGAGCCGAAAGAAAGATTTCGGACAACGGCGAAGACCAGGGCCGCCCCGCCGATCCCCCACCAGTACAGCGGCCGCAAGGCCAGACGGGGCACCGGCCCGCCGCGAACGGCGCGGATCAGCCACAGGAGCATGAACCCCGCGAAGACGAAGTAACCCGCGACGGCGAGGGCATTTGCCCCGAAAGCCGTGATCAGATCGCCATGGGCGAACGCGTACGCGCTGCGCAGCCCGCCGCAGCCGGGGCACAGGATTCCGGTCAGCCGCAGCAGCGGACAGACCGGGTAGTGGCCCGGTTCGTTCGGGTTCACGGTGCCTACGTACGCAAACGCCGCGACGGCCGCGGCCAGGGTGAGCGCCGGTGCGCGCAGGCGCCGGGCCCGGGTCGCCGATACGGCGGGCCCGGCCTGCGGCGGCACGGCGTCGGGGGTGCGAAAGGCGTCCACCCGCTGATTCTCACCGGTCATGACAAAAGGCGCAGCCCGACGGGGCCGCGCCTTTCGGATCCTCCGTACCGCGCTCAGACCTTGGCGGGGACCTTGGAGGCCGCGATGACCTCGGCAAGGTCCTTGTGGGAGGCCTTCGGCGCGCCCATGCCCGCCGCCTTCATCGCCATGCCGACGACACCGCCGATCGCGACCACGACCAGGCCGGCCCAGAAGCCGAGCGGGTTCGCGAGCACCATGAAGGCGCCGGAGACGCAGAAGCCGATGAAGGCGATGATGACACCGGTCCAGGCGGCCGGGGTGTGTCCGTGGTCTGTGCCCGCCATGAGTTGCTCCTCGTTGCTCTGTCGCGGTGCTCTGTCGAGCGCGCGGTGTGTCGCGGTGCGTGTCGAACGCTCGGTGCCCATTGTCCCGCACCGGGCGGGGCCGCCGTCCACGGGGGTCCGTCAGTTGGTCGGGTCCTCGCCGCGGTCCAGAGCCTTCCACAGATCCTGCGGCCGGTCCGGATCCACCACGGCCCGCTCGCGCCTGCGAGGGGCGCCGTCGCGCTCGTAGCGGCCGCCCATGGCGGGCCAGCTCCGGCCGAACCGCAGGGCCAGCAGCCCGGCCGCCAGGATCAGGGCCGCCCCGGCCGCCGTGACGTACGGCCACGCCGTCTGGGTCAGCCCCGCCACCTGGGCGGCGGTGTCCGCGGTCGTACGGGCGGCCTCCGCCTCCAGGGCGCGGCGGCCGTCGGCGGCGAGGACCGCGGACAGGGCGGCGCCCAGGCCGCTGAGCGCCAGCAGCCCCGACACCAGCAGCCGGCTCTTGCCGCGTACGGCGAAGACGGCGACCAGGGCGGCGAGGCCGACGATGGCCAGGGCGGCGGGGAGGCCGGTGACGGCCTGCCCGTCCGCGGTCAGCGCGAGCGAATCGCCGCCGAGGGCGGTGGTGCCCCGGGCCCAGACCCGGCCGGAGGCGAGCAGGACGACGGTGGAACCGAGGGTGCCGAGCAGCAGGGCGACGGCCACGCTGCGGCGGCTGCTCCTGCTCTCGGAGTCCTCGGTATCGGTTCGGGGCGGGGGTACGGCGCTCACGTACCCCACTATCCCCTACGCCCTCAGGAGCCGTGGAGGCGGTTCGCCGCTCCCACCGCGCGCAGCACGGCGGCCGCCTTGTTGCGGCACTCGTTGTCCTCCAGCTCGGGCACCGAGTCGGCCACGACCCCGGCGCCCGCCTGCACGTACGCCGTGCCGTCGCGCAGCAGCGCGGTGCGGATGGCGATGGCCGTGTCGGAGTCTCCGGCGAAGTCCAGATAGCCCACGCAGCCGCCGTACAGGCCGCGGCGGGTGGGCTCCAGCTCCTCGATGATCTGCATGGCGCGGGGCTTGGGCGCGCCGGAGAGGGTCCCCGCCGGGAAACAGGCGGTGAGCACGTCGAAGGCGGTCCTGCCCTCGGCGACCCGCCCGGTGACGGTGGACACGATGTGCATGACGTGCGAGTACCGCTCGATGCTCATGAAGTCGACGACCTCGACGGAGCCCGGCTCGCAGACCCGGCCCAGGTCGTTGCGGCCCAGGTCGACGAGCATCAGGTGCTCGGCGCGCTCCTTGGGGTCGGCGAGCAGCTCCTCGGCGAGGTCGTGGTCCTCCTGCGGGGTGGCGCCGCGGTGCCGGGTGCCGGCGATGGGGTGGACCATGGCCCGCCCGTCCTCGACCTTGACCAGCGCCTCGGGGCTGGACCCGACCACGTCGAAGCCGTTCTCGAAGCGGAAGAGGTACATGTACGGGGAGGGGTTGGTGGCCCGCAGCACCCGGTAGACGTCCAGCGCGGAGGCCGTGCAGGGGGTTTCGAACCGCTGCGAGGGCACCACCTGGAAGGCCTCGCCGGCCCGGATGCGCTCCTTGATGTCCTCGACGGCCGCCTGGTAGGTCTCGCCGCCCCACAGCGCGGAGAACTGCGGGAGCTCGGAGGCGGGCAGCGGGGTCGGGGTGTACGGGGCGGGGCGCGCGAGGTCCGCCTCCATGGCGTCGAGGCGCGCGACGGCGTCGGCGTACGCCTCGTCCACGCCGGTGTCGAGGTCGTTGTGGTTGATCGCGTTGGCGATGAGCAGGACGGTGCCGTCCCAGTGGTCCATGACCGCCAGGTCGGAGGTGAGCAGCATGGTCAGCTCGGGTAGCCGGAGGTCGTCGGCCGTGTGCTCGCCGATGCGCTCCAGGCGCCGCACGATGTCGTAGCCGAGGTAGCCGACCATGCCGCCGGTGAAGGGCGGCATCCCGCCCGCGAGGTCGCGGGGGGTGTGCAGGGCCTCGACGGTGGCGCGGAGCGCTTCCAGGGGGTCGCCGGTGGTGGGTACGCCGACGGGCGGGGTGCCGATCCAGTGCGCCTGGCCGTCCCGGACGGTCAGGGTCGCGTCGCTGCGTACGCCGACGAAGGAGTACCGGGACCAGGAGCGGCCGTTCTCGGCGGACTCCAGCAGGAAGGTGCCCCGGCGCTCGGCGGCCAGCTTGCGGTAGAGCCCGACGGGGGTGTCCCCGTCGGCCAGCAGCTTGCGGCTCACGGGGATGACGCGGCGGTCGGCCGCGAGCTTGCGGAACGTATCGAGATCCATGTGCGTGGGGCCTACCTAGTCGGCGTCGCGGAGGAGGACATCGTCGTCGAAGCAGGTGCGGGCGCCGGTGTGGCAGGCGGCGCCGACCTGGTCGACCTTGACGAGCACGGTGTCGGCGTCGCAGTCGAGGGCGACGGACTTCACGTGCTGGAAGTGGCCGGACGTATCCCCCTTCACCCAGTACTCCTGGCGGCTGCGGGACCAGTAGGTACAGCGGCCGGTCGTCAGGGTGCGGTGCAGGGCCTCGTCGTCCATCCACCCGAGCATGAGCACCTCACCGGTGTCGTACTGCTGGGCGATGGCGGGTACCAGGCCGTCGGCGGAGCGCTTGAGGCGTGCGGCGATGGCGGGATCGAGGCTGCCGGGGCGGGGGGACGTACTCATGGGGCCATTGTGCCGGGCCGCGATGCCCGGCACGGATCACTGTCCGCCTGATGGGCGGGCGCGCGCCGCGTTCCGGCCGTAGGCTGGCCCGCATGTCTACCCATGCGAAGCGCGAACGACTGCTGCTGGCCGACCTGTTGGAGGCGGCCGGGCCGGAGGCGCCCACGCTGTGCGACGGCTGGACCTGCCGGGAACTGGCGGCGCACGTGGTGGTGCGGGAGCGCCGCCCCGACGCGGCGGGCGGCCTGCTGCTGAACGTGCTGAAGAACCGCCTGGACGCGGCGATGGCCGAGTACGCGGCCAAGCCGTACGAGGAGCTCATCCAGCTGATCCGCACCGGCCCGCCGAAGATGTCGCTGTACGCCGTGAAGCAGATCGACGAGGCGGCGAACGCGGTGGAGTTCTTCGTGCACGCGGAGGACGTCCGGCGGGCGCAGCCGGACTGGTCCCCGCGGGAGCTGGACCCGGTGTTCTCGGACTCCCTGTGGTCCCGCCTGGAGAAGCTGGCCCGCCTCACGGGCCGCCGCTCGCCGGTGGGCCTGGTCCTGCGCCGCCCGAACGGCCAGACGACGGTGGCGCACAAGGGCGCCCCGGTGGTCACGGTGACGGGCGAACCGGGCGAACTGACCCTGTTCTGCTTCGGCCGCCAGGACGCCGCCGCGGTCACCCTGGACGGCGAGAAGGAGGCCGTCGCCAAACTGACGACGGCCAAGCTGGGCATCTAACCCGAGGGGGCTCACTTCCACGCGGCGGGACGGCTGTACACGGCTCCCGTGGCGGCCTCGGTGACGGTATCGGGCAGCTGGCTGTTGCGCAGGGCCGCCTCGTTGATCGTGAAGGCGCCGACCGAGCGGAAGTGCGGGCTCGGCTTCGCATAGCCCGGCGGCAGGGCCAGGTAGATCTTGCGCAGGGGGTCCAGGCGCCGGGCGGCCTCCACCGCGGGCACGAGGTCGGAGTCCGCGGACACGATCAGCGCGATGTCCGAGGCCCCCCGCGCGCTGTCCTCGACGAGGCGGGCTCCGATGGCCACGTCGGTCCGCTTCTCCTCGAACCGGCGGAACCGGCGGGGCGGCGCGCAGCCGCACCGGTAGCCCTGACGGCACGAGGCGCAGCGCGGCTTCTGGACGGTGTAGTGCCCGAGCTCGGTCCGTACGTCCCGGGGGCGGTGCGCGGCGAGGGCGTCCAGGTGCGTCTTCTGGTCCGCGAGTGCCGCGGCGTCCTTCACGACCAGGGTGGTGCAGTACTGGACGCGCTCGAGGGTGTCGTCGGGCCGCAGCCGCTCCACCAGCGCCGCGAGGTCCAGCCAGAGGTACCGGTGGCCGAAGACGGCTCGGATGGAGTAGTCGAGGTTGGGCCCGTCGACGTAGGCGATGACGCTGCTCACAGGTTCTCCCGGCGGGGACGGCCCGCCTGTTACGGTGGCTTCATACGAGTTCGGCGGTCACGCCGACAGGAACGGCCCCGGCGACGGGGCCGTTTTTTCGTGCTCGTCGTGGTGCGTAGGGGCAGCTCAGAGCGCTGATGAGGCCGTCTCACCGCGGACGACCCGGTAGGCGGGGCTCACGGGATCGCTCAGGGCGCCGAAGACGGCGTACGCGGACTGCTTGGGCCCGTTGATCGTGTACGTGCCCTTGGGGGTCTGGGTGAGCACCGTGCCCAGCCAGTGGTCGCCCTTGCGCCAGTCGACCGCCTTCAGGCCGGCGATAAGGCCCTCGCGGCGCATGGTCCGCTCCTCGCCGGAGACCTCCAGCAGCGTCCGGCCCATGGCTCCGACGGCGGCGAAGACGCTGCCCATGGCCGCGACGCACTCCTCCCGGTCGGTGATCTCCTCGGCGAAGGCCTCGGCGTAGGCGGTGAGCCAGTCGCGCGCCGCGGATTCCAGGTCGGCCAGGTCGACGTGGTCGATCGGGGCGGGCTTGGTCCCGTACTGCACGCCCGAGACCCCGTGCACCATGTTGATCACGAACTGCCGCAGGTCCTGGAGCTTGACCACCTTGGGGCTGTTCTTCTTGATCTGCCGGGAGATCCGCTCGACCTTCCCGCGGAAGAACGGGACCTCCTCGGAGAGGCGGCTCACGACGTCCATCAGCGGATCGGTGGTGTCCATGCTGAGTGCGATGGCCGAGTTCACCCGGACGCCGAGCACGTTGAGGTCGTAGAAGAACTGGCGGGCCTCCATCGGGGGCCTGTTGTCGTGCACCACGGCGCTCAGGTACGCGGTGGCGTGCAAGTCCTTGGCCTCCTGTCCGACGGCGGGGTTCCGCTGGAGGTGGTAGTGGCTGGCCAGTTGGGTCTCGCCGTCGATGGCGATCAGTTTCAGGCCGTGGGGGACGCAGAGGAAGCTCTGCTGGGCACCGCCCTGCTCCGCGTACTGCACGATGGAGAGCGCTTCTTCGGTCCACAGGTGGATGGGGGGCAGCACGCCCGCGCGTTCCCGGGTCACGAAACTCTCGATGTACGCCGCGTACTTGGGGATGTTCGTCTTCTTCCCCAGTTCCAGACCCCGCTGTACCAGCGAATGCAGCTCGACGTCCTCGTCGGTGACGTCCGTGGGGCGCAGCTTGGCGTTGCCGGGCTGCAGGACCACCGGGTCGTGGGTGATCACCCTCAGCTGCTTGAAGGGGACCTGGATGTGCGTCGTCCGGTCGTCCACCCGCAGGCAGCGGATGAAGATTCCGGCGGAAAGGTCGAGCGTGTCGGTACTCAGCTTGGCCATGGCCCCACCCGTCTCCTCGGCCCCGTTGCCGATGTGAGCCAGGGTAGGGGTCCACTCCAGTTCGCCGCAGGGCTTTCTCGAGAAAAGACTTTCGTCATCTTGAGAAAGTCCTGCGGGGGAACGGACGGTCTCAGCGGACCGGGTGGCCCGCCTCGCGGAGGGTGGTCTTGACCTCGGAGATGCGCAGGTCGCCGAAGTGGAAGACCGAGGCCGCGAGGACCGCGTCGGCGCCCGCCGCGATCGCCGGCGGGAAGTGCTCCAGCTTGCCCGCGCCGCCCGACGCGATCACCGGGACCGTCACGTGCCTGCGTACGGCCGTGATCATCTCGGTGTCGTAGCCGTCCTTGGTGCCGTCGGCGTCCATCGAGTTCAACAGGATCTCCCCGGCGCCCAGTTCGGCCGCCCGGTGGGCCCATTCGACGGCGTCCATGCCGGTGCCCTGCCGGCCGCCGTGGGTGGTGACCTCGAAGGAGCCCGAGGCCGTGCGGCGGGCGTCCACCGACAGGACCAGCACCTGACGGCCGAAGCGCTCCGCGATCTCCCGGATGAGCTCGGGGCGGGCGATGGCGGCGGTGTTCACGCCCACCTTGTCCGCTCCGGCGCGCAGGAGCTTGTCGACGTCGTCCGCCGTGCGGACACCGCCGCCGACCGTGAGCGGGATGAAGACCTGCTCGGCGGTGCGCCGCACCACGTCGTACGTGGTCTCGCGGTTGCCGGAGGACGCGGTGATGTCGAGGAAGGTCAGCTCGTCGGCGCCCTCGGCGTCGTACAGCTTGGCCATCTCCACCGGGTCACCGGCGTCGCGCAGGTTCTGGAAGTTGACACCCTTGACGACCCGGCCGTTGTCCACGTCCAGGCAGGGGATCACCCGTACGGAGAGGGTCATGCGGAGGCCTCCTGGACCGGGCCGTACGCCTCGACCTCCACCTCGACGACCATGCCGGGGTCGACGAAGCCGGAGACGATGAGCATCGTCGCGGCGGGGCGGACGGCGTCGAACAGTTCCTTGTGGGCGCGGCCCACCTCGTCCACGTCGCGGGCGTGGGTGAGGTACATGCGGGTGCGGACCACGTGCTCGGGGCCGAGCCCGGCCTGGGCGAGGGCCTTGAAGGCCACGCCGAAGGCGGCGTTCGCCTGGTCGTACGGGCCGCCGGCGTCGGCGGCGGTGCAGCCGGAGACGAGGACGAGGCCGTTCGGGAGCTGGACGGCGCGGGAGTACGCGATGACGTCCTCGTAGGCGCCGCCGGAGGAGATGCGGCGAATCGCGTCGGAGCTCATGCGGAGACCACCTTCAGGGCTTCTTCCAGGGTGAAGGCCCTGGCGTACAGGGCCTTGCCGACGATCGCGCCCTCGACGCCCAGCGGGACCAGCTCGGACAGGGCCCGCAGGTCGTCCAGGGAGGAGATGCCGCCGGAGGCCACGACGGGCCGGTCGGTGGCGGCGCAGACGCCCCGCAGCAGCTCCAGGTTGGGGCCGGTCAGCGTGCCGTCCTTGCCGATGTCGGTGACGACGTACCGGGCGCAGCCCTCGGAGTCGAGGCGGGCGAGGGTCTCGTACAGGTCGCCCCCCTCGCTGGTCCAGCCGCGTCCCTTGAGGGTGGTGCCGCGGACGTCGAGGCCGATCGCGATCCTGTCGCCGTGGTCGGCGATGGCCTTGGCGGCCCACTCGGGGGTCTCCAGGGCGGCGGTGCCGAGGTTGACGCGGGTGCAGCCGGTGGCGAGGGCCGCGGCGAGCGAGGCGTCGTCGCGGATGCCGCCGGACAGCTCGACCTTGATGTCCATGGCGCGGGTGATCTCGGCGACCAGGGCGCGGTTGTCACCGGTGCCGAAGGCGGCGTCGAGGTCGACGAGGTGCAGCCATTGGGCGCCGGAGCGCTGCCAGGACAGGGCGGCCTCGAGCGGGGAACCGTAGGAGGTCTCGCTGCCGGACACCCCGTGCACGAGGCGGACGGCCTGGCCGTCGCGGACGTCGACCGCGGGGAGGAGTTCCAGCTTCGCTGCGGGCTCGGTCATCACAGGGTCTCGATCCAGTTGGTGAGGAGCTGGGCTCCGGCGTCGCCGGACTTCTCGGGGTGGAACTGGGTCGCCCACAGGGCCCCGTTCTCCACCGCCGCGACGAAGGGCTCGCCGTGGGTGGCCCAGGTGACGCGGGGGGCGCGGATCGCGGGGTTGGTGACCTCCAGGGTCCACTCGCGCGCCGCGTAGGAGTGCACGAAGTAGAACCGGGCGTCGGCGTCCAGGCCGGCGAAGGCCTGGCTGTCGGCCGGGGCCTCGACGGTGTTCCAGCCCATGTGGGGGACGATCGGGGCCTTGAGCGGGCCGACGGTGCCGGGCCACTCGTCGAGGCCTTCGGTCTCCACACCGTGCTCGATGCCGCGCTCGAAGAGGATCTGCATGCCGACGCAGATGCCCATGACCGGGCGGCCGCCGGCCAGCCGGCGGCCGATGATCCAGTCGCCGCGGGCGTCCTTGAGGCCCTGCATGCAGGCGGAGAAGGCGCCGACACCGGGGACGAGCAGCCCGTCGGCGTCCATGGCCTTGTCGTAGTCGCGGGTGATCTCGACGTCGGCGCCGACGCGGGCCAGGGCACGCTCGGCGGAGCGGACGTTGCCGAAGCCGTAGTCGAAGACCACGACGGTCTTGCGTGCTGTGCTCATTCCCAGATTCCTTGGATTCGCAGGACTCCGGCGGCGAGGCACATCGCGGAGCCGATGGCGAGCAGGATGACGACCGACTTGGGCATCTGCTGCTTCTGGAAGGAGTAGACGCCCCCGGCCAGGAACAGGCCGAGGACGATCAGGATCGTGTTGAGCCCGTTCACGCTAGAGGGCGCCCTTCGTCGAGGGCAGGATGCCGGCCGCGCGCGGGTCGAACTCGGCGGCGTAGCGCAGGGCTCGCGCGAGGGCCTTGAACTGGCACTCCACGATGTGGTGGGCGTTGCGGCCGTACGGGACGTGGATGTGCAGGGCGATCTGGGCCTGCGCGACGAAGGACTCGAAGATGTGCCGGGTCATCGTCGTGTCGTAGGAGCCGATCATCGGCGCCATGTTCTCGGGCTCGGTGTGCACGAGGTAGGGGCGGCCGGACAGGTCCACGGTCACCTGGGCGAGGGACTCGTCGAGCGGCACGGTGCAGTTGCCGAAGCGGTAGATGCCCACCTTGTCGCCGAGGGCCTGCTTGAAGGCGGCGCCGAGCGCGAGGGCGGTGTCCTCGATGGTGTGGTGGGTGTCGATGTGCAGGTCGCCGTCGGTCTTGACGGTGAGGTCGAAGAGGCCGTGGCGGCCGAGCTGGTCGAGCATGTGGTCGAAGAAGCCCACGCCCGTCGACACGTCGACCCGGCCGGTGCCGTCGAGGTTTATCTCGACGACGACGGAGGTCTCCTTCGTGGTCCGTTCGACCCGTCCGATGCGGCTCATGCGTGCTGCTCCTTCTTCAGTGCGCGAACCGCTTCCAGGAACGCGTCGTTCTCGTCCGGCGTGCCGGCGGTGACCCGCAGCCGGCCCGGTACGCCGTTGTCCCGGACCAGGACACCCTGGTCGAGGATCTTCTGCCAGGCGGTGTGCGAGTCCTCGAACCTGCCGAACTGGACGAAGTTCGCGTCGGACTCGGTGACCTCGTAGCCGATGGCCCGCAGTTCGTCGACCAGGCGGTCGCGCTCGGCCTTGAGCTGCTCGACGTAGCCGAGCAGGGTGTCGGTGTGCTCCAGCGCGGCCAGCGCGGTCGCCTGGGTGACGGCCGACAGGTGGTAGGGCAGGCGCACCAGCTGGACGGCGTCGACGACGGCGGGGTGCGCGGCCAGGTAGCCCAGGCGCAGACCGGCGGCGCCGAAGGCCTTGGACATGGTCCGGGAGACCACCAGATTCGGCCGTCCCTCGATGAGGGGCAGCAGCGAGTCGCGGTGGCTGAACTCCACGTACGCCTCGTCCACAATCACCAGGGAGGGCTTGGCGGCCTGGGCGGCCTCGTAGAGGGCGAGGACCGTTTCGGCCCCGACCGCGGTGCCCGTGGGGTTGTTGGGGGAGGTGATGAAGACGACGTCCGGGGCGTTCTCGGCGATGGCCTGCTCGGCCGCCGGCACGTCGATGGTGAAGTCGTCCCGGCGCGGGCCGGAGATCCACCCCGTGCCGGTGCCGCGGGAGATCAGCGCGTGCATCGAGTACGAGGGCTCGAAGCCGATCGCCGTGCGTCCCGGCCCGCCGAAGGTCTGCAGCAGCTGCTGGATGACCTCGTTGGAGCCGTTGGCGGCCCAGACGTTCTCCCGCGTGACCGGGTGCCCGGCCGTACGGGTGAGGTAGGCGGCCAGTTCGGTGCGCAGTTCGACCGCGTCCCGGTCGGGGTAGCGGTTGAGGGTGCGGGCGGCGTCGGCGACGCGCTCGGCGATCCGCCGGACGAGCGGCTCCGGCAGCTCGTACGGGTTCTCGTTGGTGTTCAGCTGGACGGGCACGTCGAGCTGCGGGGCGCCGTACGGGGTCTTGCCGCGCAGCTCGTCCCGGATGGGGAGGTCGTCGATCGCGATGTTCGCCGTCATGCGGTCGGCACCTTCCATCCGAAACGCGCCTTGAGGGCGGCACCGTGCGCAGGGAGGTCCTCGGCCTCGGCCAGCGTCACCACGTGGTGGGTGACCTCGGCGAGGGCGTCGCGCGTGTAGTCGACGATGTGGATGCCGCGCAGGAAGGACTGCACGGACAGGCCGGAGGAGTGGCAGGCGCAGCCGCCGGTGGGCAGCACGTGGTTCGACCCTGCGCAGTAGTCGCCGAGCGAGACCGGGGCCCACGGGCCGACGAAGATCGCGCCGGCGTTGCGTACCCGGGCGGCCCAGGCGGCCGCGTCGGCGGTCTGGATCTCCAGGTGCTCGGCGCCGTACGCGTCGACGACCTTGAGGCCGTCCTCCAGGCTGTCGACCAGCACGATCGCGGACTGCTTGCCCGCGAGCGCCGGCTTGATCCGGTCGTGGATGTGCTTCGAGGCGGCGACCTGCGGCTCCAGCTCGCGCTCGACGGCGTCCGCGAGCTCCGCGGAGTCCGTGACGAGGACGGCGGCGGCCAGCGGGTCGTGCTCGGCCTGGCTGATCAGGTCGGCGGCCACGTGCACCGGGTCGGCCGTGGAGTCCGCGAGGACCGCGATCTCGGTCGGGCCGGCCTCGGTGTCGATGCCGATCTTCCCGGTGAAGTAGCGCTTGGCGGCGGCCACCCAGATGTTGCCCGGGCCGGTCACCATGTTGGAGGGCAGGCACTCCTCGGTCCCGTAGGCGAACATCGCCACGGCCTGGGCCCCGCCCACCGCGTACACCTCGTCGACACCCAGCAGCGCGCACGCGGCGAGGATCGTGGGGTGCGGCAGGCCGCCGGCCGGGTCTCCTTCGAAAGCGGGCTTCTGCGGCGGGGACGCGAGCGCGATCGACTCGACGCCCGCCTCCTGCGCCGGTACGACGTTCATGACGACGGAGGACGGGTACACCGAGCGGCCGCCCGGGGCGTACAGCCCCACGCGCTCCACCGGAACCCACTTTTCGGTCACCGTGCCGCCGGGGACCACCTGAGTGGTGTGCTCGGTACGGCGCTGGCCCCGGTGCACGATCCGGGCGCGCCGGATCGACTCCTCGAGGGCGGCGCGGACGGCCGGGTCCAGTTGCTCCAGGGCGGCCTCGATGGCCTCCGCGGGCACCCGGACCTGCGAGAGCTCGACCCCGTCGAACTTCTGCGCGTACTCGATCAGCGCCGCCGTGCCACGATGATGGACGTCCTCGCAGATGGGCCGCACCTTCTCCAGGGCAGCTTCTACGTCGAACTCGGCACGGGGCAGCAGATCGCGCAGGGCGCCACCCTCGGGGAGGGCGTCACCGCGCAGGTCGATACGAGAGATCACCCCCCAATTCTCTCAGACCGCATCACGCCACCGTGCGCCCGTATCACTGGCTGATACACGCCCCGGATGTCACAGCCCCCCGATAGCGTTGATCGCACACGTTTTTCAAAGGCGTGTACGTGACAGCGGAGGGGGGCCGCCGTGACCGAGGCACGCGCGGGCGAGGAACCGGCGGATCTCACCGCTGCCGAGCGGCGCATGTGGGAGGCGTACCGCACGGGCAGCGTCTGCGATCTGAGCTCCCCCGGCCACCGCCGGGAGGTGCCCCCTGGCGCCGCCGACCGGGACGATCCGCACGCCGGGCACGTCTGGGGCCCCGAGCGCACCGTCCGCGCCCAGGTGGTGGCCCTGCTCCTGCTGCACGGGCCGCCTCCGGTGCCGGGCCGGGTGGCCTCGCTCAAGCTGCGGGGCGTACGGATCACGGGGCGGCTCGACCTGTCCGGGGGCACGGTCGGCCCGTACGTGGAGCTGCAGTCCTGCCGCTTCGACAGCGAGATCCAGCTGTCCGAGACCCGCTTCGGCACCCTGCGCCTGATCAACTGCGCGATCCCCCGGCTGGAGGCGGCCCGCCTGCACACCGAGGGCGATCTGCACATGCCGCGCTGCCGGGTGGCCCGGGGCATCCGGCTGACCGACGCGCAGATAGGCACCGACCTGCTGGTCAGCCAGGCGGTGGTGCAGCGGGACACCAAGGGCCGGGCGATCAGCGCCGACGGGATGTCGGTGGCGCAGGACTTCCAGGGCGAGCTGCTGGAGACGTACGGGGAGGTGAGCCTGCGCGGCGCGACGGTCGGCGTGTCGATGAACATGCGCGGGGCCCGCCTGCGCAATCCGTACGGGAAGTACGCGCTGAACGCCCCGCAGCTGACCGTCGAGCGGACCCTGTACCTGACCTCGATCGCGCTGGACTACGTTCCCGGCTCGAACTCCTCCACTCCCCCGTACGGGCTGGGCCTGACGCCGACGCGGGGGCAGCGGGCGCAGCGCTTCGAGTGCCGGGGCGGGATGCGGCTGGACGACGGCCGCTTCGGCGACGCCATCGACTTCTTCGGGGCCCGCTTCGTGCTCACGGAGGAGCAGGAGATATCCCTGCGCAGGATCCAGACCCCGGAATTCCGCTTCGTGGGCGAGCGGCCGGAGCGCGGGCGGGTCGTGGTGTCGGGGGCGAAGGTGGTCAAGCTCGTCGACACCTCCACCAGCTGGCCGGGCCCGGGCGGGGTGTCCATCGAAGGGTTCGTCTACGAGAACCTCGCCCCCCGGGGCCACTTCCCCCTGTCCCGCCGGCTCGAGTGGGTGGAGTCGGCGACCCCCGAGTACTCGCCGGAGCCGTACGAGCGCCTGGCGGCCGTACTGCGGACCAGCGGTGAGGACTCGGACGCCCGCGAGGTGCTGCTGGCCAAGCAGCGGCGCCGCCGGGGGACCCTGCCCCTGGCGGCCAAGGCCTGGGGCTACCTCCAGGACTGGACGGTGGTCTACGGCTACCGCCCGGGCCGGGCCGCGCTGTGGATGGCGGTCCTGTGGGCCGCGGGCGCGCTGCTGTTCTCCCAGCACCGGCCGCCGCCGATCAAGGAGAACGAGCACCCCGAATGGGATGCCGCCCTGTACGCGCTGGACCTGCTGCTCCCGGTGATCGACCTCGGCCAGCAGGCCCAGTGGAAGGTGGTCGGCGGCTGGCAGTGGGGAGCGGCCGCGCTGATCCTCCTGGGATGGATCCTGGCCACGACGGTGGCGGCGGGGGCGTCCCGTGTGCTGAGGCGAGGGTGACGGCGTCGGCCCGGCGGCCACTACCCTGTGCCTCGTGACCACCGTTCGCCTGCCCCTCTTCCCGCTGAACTCGGTGCTGTTCCCGGGACTCGTCCTCCCGCTGAACATCTTCGAGGAGCGTTATCGCGCCATGATGCGCGAGCTGCTGAAGACGAGCGAGGACGAGCCGCGGCGTTTCGCGGTCGTCGCCATCCGCGACGGCCGCGAGGTCGCGCCGACCGCGCCCGGCCTGCCCGACCAGACGTCCCTGCCCGAGCGGGGCCCGGCCGCGGGCTTCGGCGCGGACCCGGTGCAGGCCTTCCACCGGGTGGGCTGCATCGCGGACGCGGCGACGATCCGCGAGCGGGAGGACGGCAGCTTCGAGGTCCTCGCGACCGGCACGACACGGGTCCGGCTGCTCTCGGTCGACTCCTCGGGCCCGTTCCTCACGGCGGAGCTGGAAGAGCTCCCGGAGGACGCGGGCGAGGGCGCGGGCGCCCTGGCCGAGGGGGTGCTGCGGGCGTTCCGCAACTACCAGAAGCGGCTGGCCGGGGCCCGTGAGCGGTCCCTGACGGGTGCGGAGCTCCCCGACGAGCCGTCGGTGGTCTCGTACCTGGTGGCAGCGGCGGCGGTGCTGGACATCCCGGCGAAACAGCGGCTGCTCCAGGCCCCGGACACGGCGACGCGGCTGGCGGAGGAGCTGAAGCTGCTGCGTGCCGAGACGGCGGTGATCCGCCACCTCCCCTCGCTGCCCGCGGTGGACCTCACCCGCACCCCGACGAGCCCGAACTGAACTGACTGAACTGACTGAGCCGACTGAACCGACTGGACTGATGGCGAAGAAATCCAAGCAGGCGGCCGGAACCCCGGCGATCGCGGCCCTCACGGCGGCGGGCGTCTCCTTCACGACGCACGCGTACGAGCACGACCCGGCGCATCCCTCGTACGGCGAGGAGGCGGCGCAGGCGCTTGGCGTCTCGCCGGCGCAGGTCTTCAAGACCCTGGTCGCGGACGTGGACGGGGTCCTGACGGTGGCGGTGGTCCCGGTGTCGGGATCGCTCGACCTGAAGGCGCTGGCGGCGGCGGTGGGCGGGAAGCGGGCGGCGATGGCCGATCCCGTGCTGGCGGAACGCACCACGGGCTATGTGCGGGGCGGCATCTCGCCGCTGGGGCAGCGGCGGCCCCTGCGCACGGTGCTCGACGCCTCTGCTTCGGCGCACGCGACCATATGCTGCTCGGCCGGCCGCCGGGGCCTGGAGATCGAGCTCTCCCCCACGGACCTGACCACCCTGACGAACGCCACGGTCGCCCCCATCGCCCGCCCCTAGCCTCCGGCGGAGCGGAACGGTAACGCTGCGCAGGCTCCGCGGGCGCTGCCCACACCCGCGCCTCAAACGCCGGCGGGGCTGGTGGGTGCAGCCCCGGCTCCGCCCCAACCCGGCGCCCGGGCACAACGGTGACGCGGCGCAAGCTCCGCGGGCGCTGCCCACACCCGCGCCTCAAACGCCGGCGGGGCTGGTTTTGGCCGCCCTTCGCCGCCACGTGCCGCCCGGCGGACCGCAACCCGCACCTGAAGGCGCACGCCGGCCACATCCAGCCCCGCCGGCGTTTGAGGCGCGGGGTCCGGGGCGGAGCCCCGAGGGCGGGGGCGGGCCCCAGAGGTCAGGGGCGTGGGAGGTCCGGCGGGGTGGGGTCCGCCTGCGGGGGGTGGTAGTAGCCGGTCCAGCCGGGCGGCGGGCCCGGCTCCGGGTCGCGGGGCGCCCACAGGGCCGTGAGGGCCAGGTGGACCAGTACGGCGGCCATCGGCCAGACCAGCAGCGCCCCGTGCGCCAGCAACTCCAGCGGCGCGTCGAACGGCACCCCCTTGCCCGCCTCGGCAGCAGCGACGGCCAGGTCCGACGACGGCCCCAGCCACAGCCCGAACCGCCACCCCACCAGCGCGGCGAACAGCGATCCGACCGCGAGCCCGACCACCAGCGGCACACCACCGGCCCGGCGCCACAGGAAGGTGCCGACCGCGCTCACCACGCCCAGCCCCGCCGACAGCAGGAAGAACGTCCCGTCGGACCCGATCCGCGCCTCGCTCTCGGTGTTGCGCAGGAAGACCGACTCCCCGTTGGAGACGTACTGCACGCGCGGCGCGAGCCACACCCACAGCAGTCCGAGGAGCACGCCGGCCACCCCCACGGCCAGGGCGACGGCAGCCCCGTCCCGGACGTCCTCGGGGGTGACGGCCACGGCGGCGACCGCCGGCTTCTCGGGCGGGAGCGACGGAGGGTCGTAAGGCGATGGCGGGGTCACGGCTTCGGTCACCCCCACATCGTGCCAGGTCCCGAACGAGGCGGGCCGCCCGGCACCGGCGTCAGCGGACCGCGGCCCGCCGGTACGCCCACGTGGCGACGGCCAGCGACAGGACGCCCACCGCCCCGCACACGCCGAGGTCGACGGCGACGACGGCCCAGTCCGGATCCGGGGCGAAGGTCTGCGCGAAGGCCTCCACCCCGTACGTGGACGGCAGCAGGTCCCGCGCCCACACGATCACGTCCGGCATCCGCTCGGGCGGCAGCACCCCCAGCAGCAGCGCGGCCGACATGCCGAGCTGCCCGGCCAGCGTGGCCAGCTCCTGCCGCGGCGCCAACAGCCCCAGCGCCGCGCCGAGCCCGGCCAGCGCCGCCCCGGCCAGCGGCACCACCGCGACCAGGATCCACAGCCCGCTCATCGGCAGCCCGAACAGCACGCACCCGAACACGGCGGTGACCAGCGTCCCCGGCAGGGTGAAGGAGGCGTACGCCGCGGCCGCGCCCAGCACCACCGAGGCGGGCGGCACCGGCAGCGTGGCGTAGTGGTCGAGGCCGCCGCTCGCCCGCAGCTGCCCGAAGTACTGCGCGAGCAGGTTCAGCGCGACGAAGGCGACGACGAGGACGGAGGAGCCGGCCACGACGGCCCGGGCCTCCGAGCCCCCGTCCACCACCCCCCGCATGAGGATCATGATCCCGACGGACTGGAAGGTGGCCACGAACAGCAGCGGGATCCGCGCCACCCGCGCCCGGGACAGCTGCGCCCGGTAGACGGCGGCCAGCGCCGGGAACAGCCCCGCCCTCGGGGCCAGCGGCGCGACGGCCGCCCGCCGGTCACCGGTCGGTGCGCCGGCCGCCGGCGCGGCCGCGCCCCGCCCGGCAGCGGCGATCGGCGCGACAGTGCTCGCCGTACGGTCGCTCACGACTTCACCAGCCCCTTCGTCTTCCCGCCGAGTGCCAGGTAGACGTCCTCCAGGCTCGGCGTGGCCAGCGTGAAGTCGTCGAGGGCGGCGAAGGCCGGCCCTCCGGTGACCGCGGCCACCGCGGCCCGCGCGTCCTCGGCCGACAGCCGCAGCACCCAGCGCCGCCCGGACTCGGCGACGAGCTCGCGCAGCGCCGCGACCTGCGGCACGTCCAGCGGGGCGGTCTCGCGCCACACCAGTTCCAGGCGGACCTCGCCCGAGACCATGGCCTTGAGCCCGGCCGGGGTGTCGCAGGCGATGACCCTGCCCTGATCGATGACGGCGACCCGGTCGAGGACGGTCTCGGCCTCGATGACGTTGTGGGTGACGAGCACGACGGTGGCTCCGTGCCGCTCGCGCCGCCGGTCCACGGCCGACCACACGGCGCGCCGGGCCACGGGGTCCATGCCGGTGGTGGGTTCGTCGAGGACCAGCACCGGCCGCTCGCCCACCAGCGCGGCGGCGAAGCAGGCGAGGCGACGCTGGCCGCCGGAGAGCTTCTTCAGGGGCCGCCCGGCGATCCCGGTCAGCCCGAGCTCCTCCAGTACGTCGTCCCGCGCGGCCCTGGCCGCCCGTACGTCGAGCCCGCGCAGCCGCCCGGTGGTCTCGGCGGCGAGCGACACGGTGAGCTCGTCCAGCGCGGTCGACTCCTGGCCGAGGTACGCGAGCAGGCGCGCGGCCCGCTCGGGGTGGCGTACGAGGTCGTGGCCGAGCAGGGTCACGCTGCCGGCGTCGGGGCGCATCAGCCCGGTGAGCTGGCGGACCAGCGTGGACTTGCCGGCGCCGTTGGGGCCGAGCAGGCCGAAGATCTCGCCGCGCCGGACCTCGAGGCAGACGCCGTCGCTGGCGCGGGTCTCGGGCAGGGCCGGGGCGCCGCGCCGGCCGCGTACGGCGGGATAGGTCTTGACCAGGTCACGCACCGCGCAGACGACGTCGGGGCCGGCTTCCGCGGCCGCCGCTGTGCCGTTCTGCTCTTGTGCTGTGCCCGTGCTCACGAGGGAGCAGCCTACGCGGCTCCGGCCCCTACTCGGCCCCCGGGGTCGCCGGGGCGGTCGCGTTCAGGGGCGTGGTTCCCGGGGCCGCGGCGGGTACGGCGGCCACGTGTTCGGCGGCGGCGCGGACGTCGATCTCCCGCCAGAACCCGGCCCGGATGGCGTAGCGGTCGTGCTCGTCGATCTGGTCGTCCTTGTGCGCGAGCAGGCCGAACCGGGCGGCGTAGCGCAGCAGCTCGCCGTCGATGCGGTGCGGGATGCGCGGGTACATGGTGGCCAGCTTCTGGAGGTGCACGGTCTCCGGGAGCCGCTCCATCCAGCGCCGGGCGAACACCTGTCCCACCTCGAACGGGTCGCCGCCGACGGTGGTGATGTCCTCCTCCCGGTCGGCCCAGCGCTGCTCGGCGCTGGTGAGCTGGGCGAGGGTGGGCAGGGAGGCGGTCTCGGCGGGTTCGCCGAGTGGTCCGGCGCGGTCGATCCAGCCCTTGTCGGAGGACCAGCGCAGGGCGCTGCCGGCCGGGGCGTGCCCGCCGTGCTGCCCGTTCGGCGGCGCCGCCTGCTGGCCGGGGGCGCGCAGCGAGCCGGCGAGGTCCTTGGGCGTGGGGACGGCTCTGCCGCCGGTGGCGGGCGCGGGGACCGGCAGGCCGTCGCCTTCGTCGTCCCCGGCGCCGGCGGTGCTGTTGCGGGCGGCCTCGGCGAGCGCGGCCTCGGGCAGCGGGGCGGAGAGGATGGCGGCGATGTCGGGGCGCGGCGCGGGCGGCGGGGAGCACAGGCCGGTGAGGTCCTTGGCACGGACGGCCCGGGTGATCCAGGCCCGGTCGAGGACGCGGCGTTCGTCGGCTTCCGCGACGAGGTCCTCGGACTGGTTGTAGTCCCCGTCGGCGGCCTGTACGGCCCACAGGTGGACGGCGACGCCGTGTTCCTTGGCGGACATCAGGCCGGGCAGCAGGTCTCCGTCACCGGTCACCAGTACGACGTCGGAGCAGGCGCGGTTGCGGGCCAGCTCGGTGAGTTCGGCGTGCATGGCGGCGTCGACGCCCTTCTGCGCCCAGCGGCCGTCGCTGCGGGTCAGGGCGCCGAGGCGGACGGTGACGCGCGGCATGACGCGCAGCCGCCGGTGCTCGGGCTGGGGCACCCGGTCGGGTGCGCCGTCGAACCAGTAGATGCGCAGCAGGGGCTGCTGGGTGTCCGCCTCGGCGCGCTCGCGCAGGCCCTGGATGAGGGCGGCATGGTCGACGGTGATGCGGGAGCGGGAGGGCTCCCCTGCGAGAAGGCTCGCGGCGGCGCCCAGCAGATAGCCGGCGTCCACCAGGACGACGCAGCGGTCCACGCGTTCCACCCTCTTCCCTGGGGGTCCTCTGTGTTTTTCGTCGGGTGCCCCGAGTCTGCCCGACCGCAAGGGTGTTGACGGCCGGAACTCGATCATCGGCGTGGCGGATCTCACAAGGGGCCGGAGAAGGGTCGCGACTACGCGCGGTAATGATCCAAAATGCGCTGTTTCTGGCGTTGTGTGAGTGTGAAGGCGGTCCTGGCCCCTAGACCCCATCACGGAGGCTCCACCATGGCCAAGAACAAGCAGCAGAAGCAGCCCAAGCAGCAGGCGCGCTCGTCCTCGCAGGACCCGTCGAGGAGCTCGACGGAATCCTCGCCCGAGTCGACCTCGCAGGCGCCGAGTCCGATGGATCTGGCGCACAAGAGCAAGTCGAAGAAGTTCGGCCACAACTGACGCGGCCGCTTCGGATGACGTGAAGGGCCTGCCCGGCGATGCCGGGCAGGCCCTCAGGTGTCATCCGGTGGGATTATCCGGCCAGGCAGGACGGGCCGAGCAGCACCTTGAGGTCGCCGAAGAGGGCGGGGTCGGGCTGGACCCGGTGCTTGTCGAGGCGCAGCACGGTGGTGGTCCGCGGGCCCTGGAGCTTGATCCGTACCTCGGTGTTGCCCTTGTGGTGGCGCAGGATCTCCCCCAGTCGGGTCACCATCGGCGGGGTGACCTTGACGGTGGGGATGGTGAGGACCACCGGGGCGTTGGTGCCGGCGGAGGTGAGGTCGGGGACCATCATCTCCATGGCGACCAGCCGGGGCACGTCCTCGCGCTTGTCGAGGCGGCCCTTGACGAAGACGACGGTGTCCTCGACCAGCTGGGTGGAGACGAGCTGGTAGGTCGCGGGGAAGAACATGCACTCGATGGAGCCGGCCAGGTCCTCGACGGTGGCGATGGCCCAGGCGTTGCCCTGCTTGGTCATCTTGCGCTGGAGGCCCGAGATGATGCCGCCGATGGTGACGACGGCGCCGTCGGAGTGCTCGCCGCCGGTCAGCTGGGAGATGCCGGCGTCGGTCTTGTCGGAGAGCACGTGCTCGAGGCCGAAGAGCGGGTGGTCGGAGACGTAGAGGCCGAGCATCTCGCGCTCCTGGGCGAGCAGGTAGGACTTCTCCCACTCGACGTCGGAGAACTCGACGTCGAGGCCGAAGCCGGGCTCGTCGCTCGCGCCCTCGTCGCCCATTCCGCCGAAGAGGTCGAACTGTCCCTCGGCCTCCTTGCGCTTGACCGCGACCACGTTGTCGATCATCGATTCGTGGTGGGCGACCAGGCCCTTGCGGGTGTGGCCCATCTCGTCGTAGGCCCCGGCCTTGATCAGCGACTCGACGGTCCGCTTGTTGCAGACCACGGCCTCGACCTTGTCCAGGAAGTCGGGGAAGGAGGAGAACTTCCCCTTGGCCTTCCTGGTCTTGATGATCGAGTCGACGACGTTCTGGCCGACGTTGCGCACCGCGGTGAGGCCGAAGAGGATCACGTCGTCGCCCTGGGCGGCGAAGTTGGACTCCGACTCGTTGACGTTCGGCGGGAGCACCTTGATGCCCATGCGCCGGCACTCGTTCAGGTAGATCGCGGACTTGTCCTTGTCGTCCTTGACCGAGGTGAGCAGGCCCGCCATGTACTCGGCCGGGTAGTTCGCCTTGAGGTAGGCGGTCCAGTAGGAGACCAGGCCGTACGCGGCCGAGTGGGCCTTGTTGAAGGCGTAGCCGGCGAAGGGGACCAGGACGTCCCACAGGGCCTGGATGGCCTGGTCGGTGTACCCGTTCCTGCGGGCGCCCTCCTGGAAGATGGTGAAGTTCTTCGCCAGCTCCTCGGGCTTCTTCTTGCCCATCACGCGGCGCAGGATGTCGGCCTCGCCGAGCGAGTAGCCGGCGATGATCTGGGCGGCCTTCTGCACCTGCTCCTGATAGACGATCAGGCCGTAGGTGACCGCGAGCACCTCTTCGAGGGGCTTCTCCAGGTCGGGGTGGATCGGGGTGATCTCCTGCTGCTTGTTCTTGCGCAGGGCGTAGTTCGTGTGCGAGTTCATGCCCATCGGGCCCGGGCGGTAGAGCGCGGACACGGCGGAGATGTCTTCGAAGTTGTCGGGCTTCATCAGGCGCAGCAGGGAGCGCATGGGCCCGCCGTCGAACTGGAACACGCCGAGGGTGTCGCCGCGGCCGAGCAGTTCGAAGGTCTTGGGGTCGTCGAGCGGGAGGGCCAGGAGATCGATGTCGATCCCCTTGTTGGCCTTCACCATCTTGACGGCGTCGTCCATGATCGTGAGGTTGCGCAGGCCGAGGAAGTCCATCTTCAGCAGGCCGAGCGACTCGCAGCTCGGGTAGTCCCACTGGGTGATGGTCACCTGGTCCGAGTGCCGCACCCAGACGGGCACGTGGTCGGTGATCGTCTCGCTGGACATGATCACGCCGGCGGCGTGCACGCCCATCTGGCGGACCAGGCCCTCGACGCCGCGGGCGGTGTCGATGACCTTCTTCACGTCGGGCTCGTTCTCGTACATCCCGCGGATCTCGCCGGCCTCGCTGTAGCGGGGGTGCGAGGGGTCGAGGATGCCGGAGAGCGGGATGCCCTTGCCGAGGACGTCGGCGGGCATGGCCTTGGTGAGGCGGTCGCCCATGGCGTACGGGTAGCCGAGGACGCGCGCGGAGTCCTTGATCGCGTTCTTGGCCTTGATGGTGCCGTAGGTGCCGATCATGGCGACCTTGTCCTGGCCGTACTTCTCCGTCACGTACCGGATCACCTCGACGCGCCTGCGCTCGTCGAAGTCGATGTCGACATCGGGCATGGAGACGCGCTCGGGGTTCAGGAAGCGCTCGAAGATCAGACCGTGGGTGAGCGGGTCGAGGTCGGTGATGCCCATGGCGTAGGCGACGATCGAGCCGGCCGCGGAGCCTCGGCCGGGGCCCACCGCGATGCCCTGGTTCTTGGCCCACATGATGAAGTCGGCGACCACGAGGAAGTAGCCCGGGAAGCCCATCGAGATGATCGTGTCCATCTCGTACTCGGCCTGCTTCATCCGGTCGTCCGGGATGCCCCCGGGGTAACGGCGGTGCATGCCGCGCATGGTCTCCTCGCGGAACCAGCTGACCTCGGTGTGGCCTTCCGGGATGTCGAACTTCGGCATCAGGTTCCGGAACTTGAACATGCCCTCGGTGTCGACCTGGTCCGCGACCAGCTTGGTGTTGGCGCAGCCCTCCTGCCAGGCGTCCGAGGAGTCGATGGCGTACATCTCGTCCGTGGACTTCAGGTAGTAGCCGGTGCCGTCGAAGCGGAAGCGGTCCGGGTCCGAGAGGTTCTTGCCGGTCTGGATGCACAGCAGGGCGTCGTGGGCGCCGGCCTCGCTGGCGTAGGTGTAGTGCGAGTCGTTCGTGACCAGGGGCGGGATGCCGAGCTTCTTGCCGATCTCCAGCAGCCCGTCGCGGACCCGGCGCTCGATCTCGATGCCGTGGTCCATCAGCTCCAGGAAGTAGCGGTCCTTGCCGAAGATGTCCTGGTACTCGGAGGCGGCCTTGAGGGCCTCGTCGAACTGGCCGAGGCGCAGCCGGGTCTGCAGCTCGCCGGAGGGGCAGCCGGTGGAGGCGATCAGGCCCTCCGACCACTTGGAGATGGTCTCCTTGTCCATGCGCGGCCACTTGGTGAGCCAGCCCTCGGCGTACGCGTCGGAGGACAGCCGGAAGAGGTTGTGCAGGCCGGTGGCGTTCGCCGCCCAGATCGTCTTGTGGGTGTAACCGCCGGAGCCGGAGACGTCGTCGCGCTTCTGGTGCGGCTGGCCCCACTGGATGCGCCGCTTGTTGCGCCGGGACTCCGGGGCCACGTACGCCTCGATGCCGATGATCGGGGTGATCCCGGCCTTCTGCGCGGTGTGGAAGAAGTCGTAGGCGCCGTGCAGGTTGCCGTGGTCGGACATGGCGATGTGCGTCATGCCCATCTCGTTGCACGCGTTGAACATGTCCTTCAGCCGCGCGGCACCGTCCAGCAGCGAGTACTGGGTGTGGACGTGCAGGTGCGTGAACGGCGGCTTGGTCACGGTGGGGGTCCTCCGGTGGGGAGAGAGTGGCGGCAGCTACGAATCCTACGTCTCCGGACTGACACGTCCGGGGCACTGGCGGGTACCTTCGTGCGTTGCAGAGCCAAGGACACCTGTCCGGAATGTGATCCCCCAGATCCACCCCGCACCACCAGGAGGCATCCGCCATGGCGGTTCCCGTGACCACCGACGAGCAGCGCGCCGAGCAGATACTGGACGTGTTCGACACCGCCTTCGGTGAGCTGCTCGCCGCCGACCCCGCTGCCTTCCGGGTCAAGTTCCGCAAGATGGCCGCCTCGGCCTTCGCCTTCTACCGGGGCACCGCCTGCCTCTTCTACGCGGACCTGGAACGGGACCGGCACGGCGGCCCGTACCTGGACGAGCGGACGGGCCGGGTGTGGATCCACGGCGATCTGCACGCGGAGAACTTCGGCACGTACATGGACTCCAACGGCCGGCTGATCTTCAACGTCAACGACTTCGACGAGGCCTACGTCGGCCCCTTCACCTGGGACCTGAAGCGGTTCGCCGCCTCCGTGGCCCTGATCGGCTACACCAAGGCGCTCAGCGACGACCAGATCAGCGGGCTGGTACGGGTCTACGCGAACGCCTACCGGGAGCGGATCCACGCCCTGGCCACCGGGGTGAAGTACAGCGGCATGTCGGAGCTGCCCTCCTTCACCCTGGACACCGCCGAGGGCCCGCTGCTGGACGCGCTGCGCTCGGCCCGCTCCCGTACCCGCTTCTCCCTGCTGGACTCGATGACGGAGATCCGCGACTTCGAGCGCCGCTTCGCGCCGGGCCCCGGCACCATCGAGCTGGACGCGGCCACCCGCTACAAGGTGCTGGCCGCCTTCGACGGGTACCTGGAGACCCTGCCCGACGAGTCCCTGGTCCGGCCCGACTCCTACCGGGTCAAGGACGTGGTGGGCCGCCGGGGCGTCGGAATCGGCTCGGCCGGCCTGCCCTCGTACAACATCCTGCTGGAGGGGCACAGCGACGCCCTGGAGAACGACGTCGTGATCTACCTCAAGCAGGCGCAGACCCCGGCGGTCTCCCGGCACATCACCGACCGGGCCGTGCGGGAGTACTTCCGGCACGAGGGGCACCGCACGGTGATCTCCCAGCGCGCCCTGCAGGCCCACGCCGATCCGTGGCTGGGCTGGACGGAGCTGGACGGCTGCGGACAGCTGGTGGCGGAGGTCTCCCCGTACGCGGTGGACCTGGACTGGTCGGACCTGGACGACCCGGAGGAGATCACGGCCGTCGTCGCGGACCTGGGCCGGGCCACGGCGACCATGCACGGGGCGGCGGACGCGGCCGAGAGCGGCCAGACCCTGGTCCCCTTCTCGACCGAGCGGGCCATCGACGCGGCCATCGCGGCCGACGAGGAGGGCTTCGCCGGGCTGCTGGTGGACTTCGCCCACGCCTACGGGGCCCGGGCGCGCGCCGACCACCAGATCTTCGTGGACCTCTTCCGCAACGGCCGGCTCGCTCCCGCGGCCGGCGCCGGGAGGAGCCCCCGGTAGTCCGCCGGTCATCCGGTGCGAGCGGGACCTGCGGGACGCTTCCACAGGGACGCATGGCACACTCGCGGCGATGGACATATCAGGGGTGGGACTCAGGGGGCTGCGGGCCACGCTGTTCAGCGCGCTCGTCGTGCTGCTCTCCGCGGGCTCGCACGTCCTCATGTCCCAGGTGCCCCTGCCGCCCCTGCTGGTGGGCGGGGCCTTCGCCGCCGTGTTCACGCTCTCGTACGCGCTGGCCGGGCGCGAGCGGGGCTTCGGCCCGATCGCCGGGCTGCTCGTCCCGCTGGAGCTGGCCGCGGACACCGTCTTCACCGCCGGCCAGCACGTCTGCTACGGCCCGGCGGGCGGCCCGGTCTCGGGCCCGCTGCGCGCCCTGGGCCTGGAGGAGCTGTGCGGCGGCCCCCCGGTGGGCGGGCCGCTGACCGAGGTGGCCGGGCCCGCCGGTGATCCGGCGGCGCTGCTGTCCTCGCCCGGGCCCTGGGCACCCTGGCTGCTGCTCGCCGCCCACGTCTCGGTCGGGCTGCTCGCCGCCGGATGGCTGCGCCACGGCGAGCGGGCGCTGGGCCGGCTGCTGCGTGCGCTGGCCGCCTCCGCGTTCCGGCCGCTGCTGCTGGCGGGGGCTCCCGCAGCGGTGGCCGCGGGTCCCGCGGAGCGGACGCCGCGGCCGGTCCTTCCGGGCACGGGGGCCCGTACGCGCTTCCCCGCACACTCCGTGGGACGGCGGGGACCTCCCGTGCGCGGCGCACTCGCAAGCGCCTGACGCACGTACGGCACCCCCCTCACACGTCATACCCCACGGAGATCACGATGAGTTCACGCAACAGCCAGGCCAACAAGGCTGCCGCCCGCGAGCGGCTGCGCGCCGAGCGCGCGGAGCAGGCGAAGAAGGACAAGGTGCGCCGCCAGGTGATCGTGGCCGGCGCGGTCGTGGCCGCGCTGGCCCTGGCCGGCGGCGTCGGCTACGCGATCATGCAGGCCAACCAGCCGGGCTACTGGGACAAGGCCGCCAAGGCCGAGCTGGTCAAGCCGAAGAACACCGAGGGCGAGGACGGCACCACGGTGGTCGTCGGCAAGGCCGACGCCAAGAAGACCCTCGAGGTCTACGAGGACTCGCGCTGCCCGGCCTGCGCCCAGTTCGAGCAGGCGGTCGGCGACCAGATGAAGAAGGACGTCGACGCCGGCAAGTACAAGCTCCAGTACTTCGGTGCCACCTTCATCGACAACGGCGTCAAGGGCGAGGGCTCGAAGAACGCCCTGAGCGCCTTGGGCGCGGCGCTGAACGTCAGCCCCGAGGCCTTCCTGGACTACAAGGCCGCCCTCTACTCCAAGGAGCTGCACCCCGAGGAGACCGTCGACAGCTTCGGCAAGGACGACTACCTGCTGAAGGTCGCGGACACGGTCCCGGCGCTCAAGGGCAACGCCGAGTTCAAGAAGGCCGTCGAGGACGGCACGTACGACCGGTGGGCGCTGGAGATGTCCAAGGCGTTCAACAAGTCCGGTGTCACGGGTACGCCGACGCTGAAGATGGACGGCAAGAAGATCGACACCCCGGGGACCCCGGAGCAGTTCACGGCCGCGGTCGACAAGGCCCTGCAGGGCTGAGCCCCGGCCATTCCGGAGGCCACTTTTCCGGACAAGCAAGTCCCAACGGGCGGGCGGACTCCCAGAGTTCGCCCGTCCGTCGCATGTCCGGCTCTGTTCCGGTGACCATACCCACCAGTAATATGATCATCCGTGACCAGTCATCTCTCCTCCGCTACGACCGCGGCAAACCCCCGCCGTCGCACGGTCGTTCTCGCTGCCGCGGCCACGGCCGCCCTGGCCCCCCTCACCGCGCTGGGCGCCTCCGCCGCCCATGCCGCCGAGGGCGCACCGGCCTTCCTGCACGGTGTCGCCTCCGGTGACCCCCTGCCCGACGGGATCCTGCTGTGGACCCGCGTCACCCCCACCGCCGGGGCCGTGCCCGGCTCCGGCCTCGGCCCGGCCGTCCCGGTCGGCTGGGAGGTCGCCGCGGACAGGAACTTCGCCGGCGTCGTCGCGAGCGGCACCGTCACGGCGAGCGCCGCCACCGACCACACGGTCAAGGTGGACGTGCGCGGACTGCGGCCGCAGACGCCGTACTGGTACCGGTTCACGGCCGGCGGTGCGGTCTCGCCCGTGGGGCGCACCCGGACCACCCCCGGCCACGACGTGACCACCTCCGGGGTCCGCTTCGGCGTGGTGTCGTGCGCCAACTGGGAGTCCGGCTACTTCTCCGCCTACCGGCACCTGGCCGCGCGCACCGACCTCGACGCGGTCCTGCACCTCGGCGACTACATCTACGAGTACCAGTCCGGGGGGTACCCGGAGGCCAAGTACGTCGTCCGCGCGCACGAGCCGAAGCACGAGATCGTCTCGCTGGCCGATTACCGCACCCGGCACGGCAAGTACAAGACGGACGCCGACCTCCAGGCGCTGCACCAGGCGCACCCGGTCGTCGCCATCTGGGACGACCACGAGTTCGCGGACGACACCTGGTCCGGCGGCGCCGACAACCACACGCCGGGCACCGAGGGCGACTGGGCGGCCCGTGCGGCCGCCGCCAAGCAGGCGTACTTCGAGTGGATGCCCGTCCGCGCCTCCATCGCGGGCACCGTCTACCGGCGGCTGCGCTTCGGCACCCTCGCCGACCTGCACCTGCTCGACCTGCGCTCCTTCCGCTCCCAGCAGGTCAAGGCCGGCAGCGGTTCGGTGGACGACCCCGAGCGCACCCTGACCGGGCGCGCCCAGCTCGACTGGCTGAAGTCGGGCCTCGCGGGCTCCACCGCGACCTGGAAGCTGGTCGGCACCTCGGTGATGATCTCGCCGGTGGCCTTCGCCTCGCTGCCCGCACACCTGGCCGGACCGCTCGGCAAGCTGCTCGGCCTGCCCGAGGGCGGCATAGCGGTCAACGTGGACCAGTGGGACGGCTACACGGACGATCGAAAGGAACTCCTGGGCCACCTCAAGGACCGGGGCGTCAAGAACACGGTGTTCCTGACCGGCGACATCCACATGGCGTGGGCGAACGAGGTCCCGGTGAACATGGCCACCTACCCCGGTTCGGGGACGGCGGCGACCGAGTTCGTGGTCACCTCGGTGACCTCGGACAACCTGGACGACATCCTGCACGTGCCGGCGGACACCGCCTCGCTGGTCGCCGAGTCGGCCGTCAGGGCCGCGAACTGGCACGTGAAGTGGCTGGACATGGACGCGCACGGCTACGGCGTGCTCGACGTGACGGCGGAGCGCTCGCAGATGGACTACTACGTGGTGTCCGACAAGCGGCGGCAGGACGCCACGGCCGCGTGGTCCCGCTCGTACCGGACCCTGAACGGCACGCAGAAGGTGGAGCGCGCCTACCAGCCGGTTCACTGATTGACCGTCAAATCTCCTGTCGCAGGGGGCGCCTGGTACATACCAGGCGCCCCCTGTGTATTTGTGGCAACAAATCTTTTACGCAAGGACCTTGACCTGAATATGTCATGCACACATAAGCTTCGCGCCAGCTGAAGAAGATCCTTCACGCCACCACCCCCCACTCGCGAGGAGCACACGTGCGCGCAATCGCCCGCATATCCCCCCTTCTCCGCCGCCGCCTGATGGGCACGGCAGTCCTGGCCGGAACCTTGGCTTTCACCCCGCTCGCCGCCCCCACCACCCTGGCCGCGGCCAAGACCCCCGCCGAGGTCTGCGCCGAGGAAGGCACGACCGCGGGCGCCGCGAACGCCCGTGTCGCGCGTGCCCACGACGAGCACGCGGACGAGCCGAACGAGGTCACCGAGGCCCAGGCGAAGGCCATGGACGCCGACCTCAAGGCGAAGCTGGACAAGGCCCTCAAGAACCAGCCGCAGCGCAGCCTGCGCGCCGCCGAGGCCGTCACCACCATCCCCGTGTACTTCCACGTCGTGCACTCGGGCAGCGCCGGCAAGCTCACGTCCACGGACGTCAGCAAGCAGCTGGCGGTCCTCAACGCCGCGTACGGCGGGCAGGGCACCGGCAATGTGAACTCCAACTTCCAGTTCACCCTCGCCGCCACCGACTACACGGACAACGCGTCCTGGTACAACCTGGCCTCCGGCTCCCAGGCCGAGAAGGACATGAAGAACACCCTGCGCAAGGGCGGCCCGGGCGCGCTGAACTTCTACACCGCCAAACTCTCCGGCGGCCTGCTGGGCTGGGCGACCTTCCCGACCTCCTACGGCTCCGCCCCCAAGATGGACGGTGTGGTCGTCCTGGACAGCTCGCTGCCGGGCGGCTCCGCGGCCAACTACAACGAGGGCGACACCGCGACCCACGAGGTCGGCCACTGGCTGGGGCTCTACCACACCTTCCAGGGCGGCTGTAACGGGAACGGCGACTACGTCTCCGACACCCCGGCCGAGAAGAGCGCCGCGTACGAGTGCCCGACCGGCCGCGACAGCTGCGCCGCCAAGCCGGGCGCGGACCCCATCCGCAACTTCATGGACTACACGTACGACTCCTGCATGTACCAGTTCACCGCCGGCCAGATCGCCCGCATGACGAGCAGTTGGACGGCCTACCGGGCCGGCTAAAGCACGGGACCCGACGGGCCCACTGGCCTACCCTGGCGCCATGAGCGCGCCGGGGGACGTGATCGACGGACGGTTCGAGCTGGTCGAGAAGCTCGGCAGCGGGGGCATGGGCACGGTCTGGAGAGCGCTGGACCGTGTCCTGCACCGCGACGTGGCCGTCAAGGAGGTCCGGCCGCCCGTCGGCCACGAAGACGGCGAGGCCTCGCGGCAGTTGCGCGCACGCGTACTGCGCGAGGCCCGCGCCCAGGCCCGGATCAACCACCCCCACGTGGTCACCATCCACCACATCGTGGACGAGGACCCCCACCCGTGGCTGGTGATGGAGCTGCTGCCCGGCGCGTCCCTCCAGCACCGCCTGGACCGGGGACCGCTCGCACCGGCCGAGACGGCCCGGATCGGCCGCGAGGTCCTCGCGGGACTGCGCGCGGCCCACGCCGCCGGGATCCGGCACCGGGACGTGAAACCCGCCAACGTCCTGCTGAGGGCCGACGGTTCCGCCGTCCTGACCGACTTCGGCATCGCCGCGATCCAGGACGCCCCCTCGCTGACACCCGCCGGGGACGTCATCGGGACCCCCGAGTACCTGGCGCCCGAGCGGATCCGGGGCGAGGACCTGCCCGCCTCCGACCTGTGGTCGCTCGGCGTGATGCTCTACGTGTGCGTCGAGGGCGTCAGCCCGATGCGACGGGCCACCAGCCTGGCCACGCTGGCCGCCGTCCTGGACGGCCCCGTCCCGCCCGCCCGGCGCGCCGGCGCCCTGGGGTCCGTACTGGCGGACCTGCTGGTCCGCGATCCGGCGGCCCGGCCCGCCCCCGAGGAGCTGGACGCCCGGCTCGCGGCGGTCGCCGCAGGAACCGCCCCGCCGCCCGCCCCGGCCGACCGGGTCCCGCCACCGCCGTCAACGCCGCCCCCTCTGCCCCCGCCGCCCCCGTCAGGGACGTCCGGCAGCCGTTTCGGCCCGCCGCCGCCGCTGCCCCGCGCACCGGCACCCCGCGGCTGAGCGCCTACAGGGTGTCGAGGAACCCGATCGCGACCTTCCAGGCCTGCTCGGCGGCCTCGGCGTCGTAGTCGTCGAGGCCCGGGTCGGTGAACAGGTGCCCGGCGCCCGGGTAGCTGTGGACCTCCACATCGGCCCCGGCACGCTGCATTCGCAGGTACCAGGCCGTCAGCCAGTCGTGCGGCTCGAAGGGGTCCGGGTCCGCCACGTGCAGCTGCACGGGCAGCGCGTCCACCGAGGCCCCGTCGTCCAGGTCCGCCGTCCCGTGCAGGAGCAGCAGCCCGCGCGCCTTGTCGTCGGCCAGCGCCAGGTGCTGCGCGAGGGAACCCCCGAAGGAGAAACCGGCGTAGACCAGACCCTGGTCGGAGTAAGTGGCGGAGGCCAGCACGGCGCGCTTGAGCAGCTCGTCCCGGCCGATCTCGTCCTGGTGGGCCATGCCCTCCTCGACGGTCTCGAAGGTGCGGCCCTCGAAGAGATCCGGCACGTGCACCTGGTGCCCGGCCGCGCGGAGCCGGTCGGCCGCCTCGTGCACCGCGGGCCGCAGCCCGTACGTCGAATGGAACAGCATGATGTTCATACCCACCATCGTGCCAGTTTCCGGTGACCGCTTCCGGTTACGTTCTTACCCATGGAGATGGACACCGTCCTGCGCCCCGCCCTGGTCATCGGCGGCTCGCTGGTCGTCACCCTGATCGCCGGCCGGCTGCTCGACCTGCTGCTGCGCCGGGCCGACGCCCGGCACCCCGAAACCCCCTTGTGGGGCCTGCTGCGCCGCTGCCGCGTGCCCTTCCAGCTGGTGCTCTGCACGTCACTGCTGCGCGGCTCCTACCGCCAGGCGGGCATCCTCCCCGACCACGCCTTCGGCGTCGGCCGCTTCCTCACCCTGGTGCTGATCGCCTCCACGGCGTGGCTGGCGGTGGGCATCGCGACGGCCGCCGTCGACTCCACGTACACGCGCTACGCGGCGGGGACCGCGGACGACGCCCGGGTCCGCCGGGTCCGCACCCAGGTCACACTGATCCAACGGGTGGTGACCGCGGTGGTGGTCGTGGTCGCGGTGGCGGCCATGCTCCTGACGTTCCCGCCGATGCGGACGGTCGGCGCCTCGATGCTGGCCTCCGCGGGCGTGCTCGGCATCGTGGTGGGCATCGCCGCCCAGTCCGCGCTGGGCAACCTGTTCGCCGGCCTCCAGATCGCCTTCGGCGACACCGTGCGCATCGGCGACACGGTCGTGGTCGACAAGGAGTGGGGCACGGTCGAGGAGATCACGCTGACCTTCCTGACCGTCCGCACCTGGGACGAGCGCCGCATCACGATGCCGGTCTCGTACTTCACGAGCAAGCCGTACGAGAACTGGTCGCGGGGCGGCGCGCAGATGACCGGCACGGTCTTCTGGCACCTGGACCACAGCGCCCCCGTCGAGCTGATGCGGGACCAGCTCCGGAACATCCTGAAGGACATCCCGGAGTGGGACGGCCGCGGCGCGAGCCTGGTGGTGACGGACACCACCCCGCACACGGTGCAGGTCCGGGCGGTGGTGACGGCGAAGGACGCGGACGACGTCTGGACGGTCCGCTGCGCGGTCCGCGAACGCCTGATCACCTGGCTCCTGACGTACCACCCCTACGCCCTCCCCCGCATCGCCACCTCCGAAGCCGCCCCCCGCCCCGGGGCCTGACGCCGCCGCGCCGGGCTTCCCCCACCCCGCCCCTCGCCGCAACCGGGCCCTGCCCGGACCCGTGCCTCAAAACGTCAGCCGGAACAGCGCGCCCCCGCCCGGGGCAGCCTCCGCCACCAGCTCGGCGCCATGGGCCCGCGCGATCTGCCGCGCCATGGCCAGCCCCAGCCCCGACCCCGGCAAGGCCCGCGCGGCGTTCGCCCGGTAGAACCGGTCGAAGACGTACGGCAGGTCCTCGGCCGAGATCCCCGGCCCGTGATCCCGCACGGTCAGCTCCGGACCCGCCGGCAGAACCGTCAGCTCCACCTCCACCGGCAGCCCGGCGGGGCTGAACTTCGCCGCGTTGTCCAACAGGTTCCCCAGCAGCCGGCTCAGCCGCGCCGGCACCCCGGGTACCACCACCCCCCGGTCCGGCACGCGCACGCGCACCGGCACCCCCGGCCAGTGCGCCCGCGCCGCCTCCACCCCGTGCTCCACGAGCGAGTCCAGCCGGACCTGTTCCACCAGCGGCTGCGGCTCCTCGTCCCGCGCCAGCTCGATCAGGTCGCTCACGAGCCCCGTCACCTCGTGCAGCTGCCGCCCCAGCGCGGCCGACGCCCGCTCCCGCTGTTCCGGCGTGAGCCGCTCCGACCGGGCCAGCAGCTCCGCGTTGGTCCGCAGCGCCGTCAGCGGGGTCCGCAGCTCGTGCGAGGCGTCCGCGACCAGCCTCCGCTGGGCGGTGACCGACTGTTCGAGCTCCCCCAGCATGGCGTTGAAGCTCCCGGCCAGCCGGGTGATCTCGTCCTCCCGGCCGGAAGGCCCCGGCGGGAGCTCGATCCGGTGCCGCGGATCCCGGGTGGCGGCGATCCGCTCGGCCGTCGCCGTCAGCCGGGTGACCGGGGCCAGCCCCGTCCGCGAGACCCAGTGGCCGAGGACCGCCGCGAACAGCACCCCGGCCGCCGCCGTCAGGACGAGCAGGCGCGCGGCCTTCTCGATGCCGTCCTCGACGGTGTCGGCGCGCAGCGCGACCTGGATCGCCCGGCCCCTGGCGTAGTCGGTCGTGAGCATCCGGGCGGGATGTCCGGCCAGCGTGATGTTCGTGAAGAACGGGGCCCGCCTGCCCTCGGCGACCTCCCGTGCCGCCGGGGTCACGGGCAGCAGCCCCGGCGTGCCGGGGTCCTTGGCCGGGTCCGCCGACACCACCTGCGCACAGGCGGGCGCGGCCAGGAAGCGGCACTCCCCGGCCAGCGTCCCGGGCGCGGCACCCGGTTCGCGCTGCGCGGCCAGCCCCGCGGACTGCACGAGGCTGAGGTCGAGCTGCCGGTAGAGCGCGGACCGTACGACGAGGAACGCCGCCGCGCACACCCCCAGCGCCACCACGGCCACGGCCGCGGTCACGGCCAGCGCCAGCCGGGTCCGCAGCGGCCGCCGCCTGCGCCAGGCAGCGCCGAGCCGCCGGCGCCCCCGCCGCTCGGATCCGCTCATGCCGCGTCCAGCCGGTAGCCGACCCCGTGCACCGTGTGGACCAGCCGGGGCTCGCCCGCCGCCTCCAGCTTCCGGCGCAGGTAGCCGACGTACACCGCGAGGGAGTTGGAGTCCGGCCCGAAATCCCGTCCCCACACCAGCTCCAGGATCAGCTCCCGCGGGAGCACCTGGCCGGGGTGGCGCAGGAGCAGTTCCAGCAGCACGGCCTCGGTGCGGCTGAACTCCAGCGGCCGCCCGGCGCGCCGCCCGGTCCGGGTCGCGGGGTCCAGGACGAGGTCGGCGAAGGCTAGCGGAGCGGCGCCCGGGGGCTCGGGGGCGGCCCGCCGCAGCAGCGCCCGTACCCGCGCGACCAGCTCGTCCAGGGCGAACGGCTTGACGAGGTAGTCGTCGGCCCCCGCCTCCAGCCCGTCCACGCGTTCGCTGACGGAAGTCCGCGCGGTGAGGACGAGTACGGGCGTACGGTCGCCCAGCGCGCGCAGCTGCCGACACACGCCGAGCCCGTCGAGCACCGGCATCATCACGTCCAGCACGACCGCGTCGGGCTCCCAGGCCGCCACCTCCGAGAGCGCGGCCAGCCCGTCCGCGGCGCCCCGCACCTCGTACCCCTCGACGGCCAGCCCGTCCTCGACGGCGGCCCGTACCTCGGGCTCGTCGTCGACCACCAGAATCCGATGCCTGTTCAAGGAGCTCATGGGCAAAGCCTGCCAAAGGCGTCGATGTGAACCTCTTAGAACCTTCTTAGGGCGCACCGGGAGTCTGCGTCCATGACCACTCGAAGCACTCGACACACACCTGCGGCACTCTCCGTCGTGATCGGTGCGGGCGGCACCGGCGGGCACATCTATCCGGGGCTCGCTCTCGCCGAGGCGCTGCGCGCGGCCGTCCCCGGCGCCGTCGTCTCGTTCATCGGGACCGAGCGGGGCCTGGAGACCGAGCTGATCCCGGGTGCCGGCTACCGCCTGCACACCGTCGACATGATCCCCTTCGACCCGGCGCTGGGCGCCAAGCGCTACCTGCTGCCCGCGGCGCTGCTGCGGTCGGCGCACCAGGCCCGGTCGGTGATCCGGGCGCAGGGCGCGCACGTCGCCGTCGGCATGGGCGGCTACCCGAGCGCGCCCGCCGTGCTCGGGGCGCGGCTGGCCGGGCTGCCCGCCGTGATCCACGAGTCCAACGCGGTGCCGGGCCGCGCCAACCAGTTCGCGGCCCGGCTCACCCCGCACGTCGCGGTGGCCTTCGACCGCAGCCGGGGCCATCTGGCGGGCGGGGAGCGGGCGCTGACCACCGGAATGCCGATCTCCGCGGCCCTGTCCGGCCTCGCGGAACTCTCCGGACCGGACCGGGCGGCGCTGCGCGCCGAGGCGCGGCGGGCCCTCGGGGTCCCCGAGGGGCGGCGCCTGGTCGTCTTCAACGGCGGCAGCCTGGGCGCGGTCCGCCTGACCCGGGCCGCCGCCACGCTGGCCGGGCTGTGGCAGCACCGGGACGACGTACAGCTGCTGGTCAAGACGGGTCCGGCGGCGCTGGCGGACACCATCGCCGAGCTCGCGGCGTCCGGCGGGCAGCGCATCGCGCGGGCCCTGCCGTACCTGGACCGGATGGACCTGGTGTACGCGGCCGCCGACCTGGTGGTGTGCCGGGCCGGTTCGGCGACGGTCGCGGAGCTGGCGGCGACCGGGGTCCCGGCCGTGCTCGTCCCCTACCCGTACGCCCCGGGCGACCACCAGACCCACAACGCGCGGGTGCTGACCGACGCGGGCGCCGGGCTGCTGCTGCCCGATGCCGAGACCACCGCCGAACGGCTCGCCGGGCTCATCGGCCCGCTGCTGGCCGATCCGGCCCGGCTGGCGTCGATGGCCGGCGCCGCCGACCCCGGCCCGCACGCGCGGGCCGCCGAACTGCTGGCCGCGGAAGTCCTCCGCGTGGCCGGCCTCCCCCTCCCCCTCCCCACCCTGGAGCGAGTATGAACAGCTGGACCGACCGCACCGTCCTCGTCACCGGCGCCGAGGGCTTCATCGGCTCGACGCTGGTGGACCTGCTGGTGGCGCGCGGCGCGCGGGTGCGGGCCTTCGTGCACTACAAGCCGTACGCGGAGAAGGGCCACCTGGCGCGCTACCTCGCCGACCCGGACGGCCCGGTGGAGATGTGGGCGGGCGACATCCGCGACGCGGGCCGGGTCAGCGACGCGGTGGCGGGCTGCGACACCGTCTTCCACCTGGCGGCACTGATCGGCATCCCGTACAGCTACGCCTCTCCGGGCGCGTACGTGCAGACGAACGTGACGGGCACGGAGAACGTGGCGGAAGCCTGCCGCCGCCACCGCGTCCGCCGCCTCGTGCACACCTCCACCAGCGAGGTCTACGGCACGGCCCGCACGGCGCCCATCTCCGAGAGCCACCCGCTCCAGCCCCAGTCCCCGTACTCGGCGTCGAAGATCGGCGCGGACATGACGGCGCTCTCCTTCCACCACGCCTTCGAGCTGCCGGTGACGGTGGTGCGCCCGTTCAACACGTACGGGCCCCGCCAGTCGGCGCGCGCGGTGATCCCGACGATCCTGGCCCAGTTGCACGCGGGCTCGAGGGAGATCCGCCTGGGCTCGCTCACCCCGACCCGGGACTTCACGTACGTGACGGACACCGCCGCCGGTTTCCTTGCGGTGGCGCAGTGCGACCGGGCGCTGGGCGAGGTGGTCAACCTCGGCAGCGGCGAGGAGATCGCCATCGGCGACCTGGCCCGCGCGCTGATCGCCGCCTCGGGCCGGGACGCGGAGGTGGTCGTGGACCCCTCCCGGCTGCGCCCCTCGGGCAGCGAGGTCCACCGGCTCCTGTCGGACAACTCCCGCGCCCGCGACTGGGCGGGCTGGAAGCCGGAGGTCTCCCTCACGGAGGGCCTGCGCCGCACCTCGGACTGGATCGCGGCGAACCTCGCGCTCTTCGCGCCGGACCGCTACCAGGTCTAGTGCCGTGACCGGCCGGTTACCTGGCGCCCTCTGCGGGTCGCGACGCCCGGCACGGCACCTCGCGGCCACAGCACTAGCTCCGCAGGCTCCGTACGTCCAAGTACCGCAGCACCCGGTCCACGATCTCCGGATCGGCGCCGGGTTCGCTGCGTGCGGAGAGCACCTCGTGGCGGGCGGCCGACATCATCTCGCGCTGGATCCGCTGGATGTCCCGGATCCGTGCCACCCGCTGCACGTACGCCTCCCGCCGCTCCTCGTCCACCATCTCGGGGCTGATCCGGGCCCCCACGTCGTACGCGCGCCGGTACAGCGTCTCCACCAGGTCCTCGGGGAGCTCCTCCACCTCCTCGATCTCCCGCAGCCGCCGCTTCGCGGCCTTCGCGGCGCGGATCGCCAGCTGCCGCTCGGTCTCCCGCTCCGCGTCCGTGTCGGCCTCCACCCCGAGCCGCCGCACGAGCCACGGCAGGCTCAGCCCCTGCAGGACCAGCGTCGCCATGATCACGGCGAAGGCGATGAAGACGATCTCGTCCCGCGCGGGAAAGGGGTCACCCGCCTCCGTGCGGAAGGGGATCGCGATGGCCAGGGCCACGGAGGCCACGCCCCGCATCCCGGCCCACCACATGACCACGCTCTCCCGCCAGCTCAGCGGGATCTCCTCGTCGTAGTCGCGCCGTGTGTGCAGCTTCTTGGCGAGCCAGCCGGCCGGCAGCAGCCAGACCAGCCGTACGCCGACCACCACCCCGATCACGGTCGCCGCCCAGCCGGCCATCTCCCACTCGCGCCCCTGCGCCGTGCCGAACACGTTGTGGAGCTCCAGGCCGATCAGCCCGAACGCCACCCCCGTGACCAGCATGTCGACGACTTCCCAGAAGGTGTGCCCGGCGAGCCGGCCCAGCACGTCGTCGGCGTCGTTCGCGTACTCGGCCAGGAACAGGGCGGTCGTCAGCACGGCCAGCACCCCCGAGCCCTGCATCTCCTCGGCCACCACGTACGCGACGAACGGCACGAGCAGCGTCAGCCCGATCTGCAGCGTGGCATCGCCCAGCAGCCCCATCAGCCGGTTGGCGGCCCAGCCGAGCGCGAGCCCGACGGCGACGGCGACGACCGCGGACAGCACGAACTCGCCGAGCGCGTCCGGCCAGGAGAAGCTCCCGCTGACGACGGCGGCGATGGCCACGTGGTAGAGCACGATCGCCGTCACGTCGTTGAAGAGCCCTTCGCCCTCCAGGATCGACACCATCCGGCGGGGCAGCCCGAGCGATCCGGCCACGGCGGTGGCGGCGACGGGGTCGGGCGGGGCGACGAGCGCGCCGAGCGCGACGGCGGCGGCGATGGGCAGCCCGGGCACGATGGCGTGCGCGGTGGCGGCGACGGCCGCGGTCGTGACGAACACCAGGGCCACGGCGAGCAGCAGGATCGGCCGGACGTTGGCCGCGAACTGCCGCCACGAGGTCCGCTGCACGGAGGCGTACAGCAGCGGCGGCAGCACGAGCGGCAGGATGAACTCGGGCGGGATGTCGACATTGGGCACGGCGGGCACCCACGCGAGGGCGGCTCCGCCGATGGTCATGAGCACGGGCGCGGGCAGCCCGAGCCGATCCCCGAGCGGCACGGTGACCACGGCCCCGAGCAGCAGCACGAACAGCAGAGCAAGCTGATCCACTCCCCCACCCTGCCAGTCCGCCGCGCTCGGCTCATGCGGTGACGGGGCCGCAGCTCCGTGTCGGGCTCCGCCCGACCCCTAAGGCGCTCCGCGCCCGGCACATCCAGCCCCGCCGGCCATGGTTGAGGCGCGGGGTCTCTGGGGCGGAGCCCCGGCAGCGGCGCCGCACGGAAGCGGCCACCGGCGCGCCGTTGCCGCCCCGCGGCCGGGCCTGGGGCGGCGGCCCGGGGTCAGTGCGCAAGGCTCCCCGCGAGGGGACGGCGCATCGCACGGTGCGCGATGCCCGCGTCCTGGAACTCCGGGCCGTACGCCACGTACCCGAGTCGCTCGTAGAAGCCGAGCGCATGCGTCTGCGCGCCCAGATCCACGGCCGTCAGCCCCAGCCGGACCGCCTCCGCCTCGATCGCGCGGACGAGCGCGACGCCGACACCCAGCCCGCGCGCGGCCTTGCGTACGGCCAGCCGCCCCAGCGAGCCGACCGTCAGGTCACCCGTCTTGGCGCGGGCCGCCGGCCCGTGCAGCAGCCGGCCGGTGCCCAGCGCCACCCCGTCCGGCCCCACGGCCAGTACGTGCACCGCGTCCGCGTCGTACGCGTCGTACTCGATCGACTCCGGCACGGACTGCTCGCCCACGAACACCTCGGTCCGGACCGCGAAGCACGCCGCCATGTCGGCCTCGCCCGAGGCAACCCGGACAGTGAAGCCGACGGAAGTCACTCGCTCTCGGCCCGGATCACGTCCAGCGCGTGCTGGAGGTCCGCCGGGTAGGTGCTCTCGAACTCCACCCACTGCCCGTCCGACGGGTGCTCGAAGCCCAGCCGCACCGCGTGCAGCCACTGGCGGGTCAGCCCCAGCCGCTTGGCCACCGTCGGGTCCGCGCCGTAGGTCAGGTCGCCCACGCACGGGTGCCGGTGCGCGGACATGTGCACGCGGATCTGGTGCGTACGCCCGGTCTCCAGCTTGATGTCCAGCAGCGAGGCGGCGCGGAAGGCCTCGATCAGGTCGTAGTGGGTGACCGACGCCTTGCCGTCCCGGGTCACGGCCCACTTGTAGTCCGCGCTGGGGTGCCGGCCGATCGGCGCGTCGATCGTGCCGCTCATCGGGTCCGGGTGTCCCTGCACCAGCGCGTGGTAGCGCTTGTCCACGACCCGCTCGCGGAACTGGTTCTTCAGCGAGGTGTACGCCCGCTCCGACTTGGCGACGGCCATCAGGCCGGACGTGCCGACGTCCAGGCGGTGCACGATGCCCTGGCGCTCGGACGCGCCGGAGGTCGAGATCCGGTAGCCGGCGGCAGCGAGGCCGCCGATGACGGTGGTGCCGGTCCAGCCGGGGCTCGGGTGCGCGGCGACGCCCACCGGCTTCATGATGACGACGATGTCGTCGTCGTCATGGACGATCTCCATGCCCGGGACGGGCTCGGCGATGACCTCGACCGGCCGCGGCGGGTCGGGCATCTCGACTTCGAGCCAGGCGCCACCGTGCACGCGCTCGGACTTCCCGACGACACTGCCGTCGACCGACACCTTCCCCGCGGCCGCGAGTTCGGCCGCCTTCGTCCGGGAAAATCCGAACATACGGGCGATGGCGGCGTCGACGCGCTCGCCCTCGAGGCCATCGGGAACGGGCAGGGTGCGGATCTCGGGAATCGTACTCACCTGTCGAGTATGCAGGACTCGGCAGTGGAGCTTTCCCGCGATCAGTCCTTGTGGACGGTCCCGTCCGGGTCCAGACCCCGGAAGGAGAGCAGGACGATCAGGATGCCGCCGCACACGATCGCCGAGTCGGCGAGGTTGAACACGGCGAAGTGGGCCGGCGCGATGAAGTCGACGACCGCGCCCCGGAACACGCCCGGCGAGCGGAAGATCCGGTCGGTCAGGTTACCCAGCGCACCGCCGAGCAGCAGGCCCAGCGCGATCGCCCACGGCAGGCTGTAGAGCTTGCGCGCGAGCCGCACGATCACCACGATCACGGTGGCCGCGATGCAGGTGAAGATGATCGTGAAGGCCTCGCCGAAGCCGAAGGCGGCTCCGGCGTTGCGGACCGCCTCGAACCTCAGCACGTCGCCGATGATCTCGATCGGAGGCTGGTGCTCCAGCTTCGCCACGACCAGCATCTTGCTGCCGAGGTCCAGCACGTACGCGAGGAGGGCGACGACGAGCAGCGCCACGATCCGCCGGTGCCCCTTGGGCCCGGCGGACTCCGGCTGGGTGTCGTCCCCGACGTCCGGCGTACCGATGATGCGCTCCGCCTCTGCCACGTGAGTCCCTCGAACTGGTTCGGACCAGGCTCCTGCTGGACCCTGACGAGACACGAGGGTACGTCAGGGCACCCGCCCCCCGCCTGCCCCCCCGCCTCGCTAGTGCCGGCGCTCCTGCTTCTGCTTGCAGTCCACGCACAGGGTGGCGCGCGGGAAGGCCTGCATCCTGGCCTTGCCGATGGGCTTTCCGCAGTTCTCGCAGATCCCGTAGGTGCCCGCCTCCAGGCGCTCCAGGGCCCGCTCGGTCTGCTCCAGCATCGAGGTGGCGTTCGCAGCGAGGGCCAGCTCGGACTCCCGGGTGATGTTCTTGGTACCGGTGTCGGCCTGGTCGTCGCCCGCGCCGTCGCCCGAGTCCCTCATCAGGCCCGAGATGGCCACTTCCGAGGCGTCGAGCTCGGCGCGCAGTCTGAGCACCTCGCTCATCAGCCCGCTGCGGGCCTCGTCGACCTCTCCATGCGTCCAGGGGTCCTCCCCGGGCCGTACGGCGAGCTCACCGGGCGTGGTGGCCGCCGTGACCCTCGCCTTGGGCAGCCCGCTGGTCGCGGCCGCAGCCGTCTTCCTCGCCGCACCGGTGCTCTTCTTGGCAACCACTTTCCCGACTCCCGTCTTCTCCGCGGCCTGCGCCGCCCCCTCGGCCCCGGCCGATTTGGCCGTGGCCTGCCGCTTCGCGACGGCAGTCGCCTTCTTGACGGCGCTCGCCTCCTTGGACGGCGTCTTGTGAGCGGCCACCGTCACGGTGGCGGCCGCCTTCTTCGCGGATGCCTTCGTCGTCGTCGGCGCCTTCTTCGCCGGGGCCTTCTTCGTGGACGTCTTCTTGGCCGCCGCCTTGGCCGCCGCCTCCTTGACGGCCGCCTTCTTGACGGCCGTCTCCTCGGCCGCCGCCGTCTTGGCCGGTGCCGCCTTCTTCGCGGTTGCCTTCTTCCCGGTCGCCTTCTTCGCGGCGGCCGTCTCGACGGCGTTCGCCCTCTTGGCCGGCGCCTTCTTCACGGGTGCTTCGGCCAGCGCCTCTCCGGCAGTACCGGCGGTCTTCTTCGCCACCATGGCCGCGGCCCCTTCACATACTGTGATCATTGCTCGCGAATCGTGCCGGAACGATAAATCGGCTCCAGCCCCGCGGCAACGGGGCACGCATCCATCGAGGCCAACCTGCATCCGTTGTGCCCATCCGCAGGCCCGGTAATCCGCCCCACGCGCCCCACGGGAGCCCGTACCGGCGCGTAGGCCCGTTCGGGTCACCCGGGCGGCCCTCCCGCGCCCCCCGCCACGCCGTGCCGGGCGCCCCCGCGCGGGCGCCCGTAAACCGGTCTGCCGAGCGCCCCCCGGCCCCGTACACTGGGCCCAGCGAGAGGCATGGATGGGGACGAGTAGCGTCGGACGCAGCCAGGAGCGACCCGGGGACGGTGAGAGCCCGGGGGCGAGCGCGATGCGAAGGATCACCCCGGAGCCGCCGGAAGAAAGCCCGTACGGATTCCCGTCGGGCCGGTAGAACCGGCTTCGCACCCCAATGAGGGGGCCACCGGACCCGTCCGGCGGCCAAGGAGGGTGGTACCGCGGGAGCAGCAGCGCTCTCGTCCCTCCGGACGGAAGTGACATCCCGCCGGAGGAAGAGTTCAGCCTCATGACCACACCGCCGCAGTACCGCCCGGTCCCCGCCCAGGTCGACCTGCCCGCCCTCGAGCACGCCGTCCTCGACTTCTGGCGCGAGAGCAAGACCTTCGCCAAGACCCTGGAGCAGTCCGAGGGCCGCCCCGAGTGGGTCTTCTACGAGGGCCCGCCGACCGCGAACGGCATGCCCGGCGCGCATCACATCGAGGCCCGCGTCTTCAAGGACGTCTTCCCCCGGTTCCGCACCATGCGCGGCTACCACGTCGCCCGCAAGGCCGGCTGGGACTGCCACGGCCTGCCCGTCGAGCTCGCCGTCGAGAAGGAGCTCGGCTTCAACGGCAAGCAGGACATCGAGGCGTACGGCATCGCCGAGTTCAACGCCAAGTGCCGCGAGTCCGTGACCCGCCACACCGACGCGTTCACCGAGCTCACGACCCGGATGGGCTACTGGGTCGACCTGGACGACGCCTACCGCACGATGGACCCCGAGTACGTCGAGTCCGTGTGGTGGTCGCTGAAGGAGATCTTCAACAAGGGCCTGCTCACCCAGGACCACCGCGTCGCCCCCTGGTGCCCCCGCTGCGGCACCGGCCTCTCCGACCACGAGCTGGCCCAGGGCTACGAGACGGTCGTCGACCCTTCGGTCTTCGTCCGCTTCCCGCTGACCAGCGGCCCGCTGGCCGGCCAGGCCGCGCTGCTGGTCTGGACGACGACCCCCTGGACCCTGGTCTCCAACACCGCCGTGGCCGCGCACCCGGACGTCACGTACGTGGTCGCGGCCAAGGGCGAGGAGAAGCTGGTCGTCGCCCAGCCGCTGCTGGAAAAGGCCCTCGGCGAGGGCTGGGAGGCCACCGGCGAGACGTACACGGGCAAGGAGATGGAGCGCTGGACCTACCAGCGCCCCTTCGAGCTCGTGGAATTCCCGGAGCCCGCCCACTACGTCGTGAACGCCGAGTACGTCACGACCGAGGACGGTACGGGTCTGGTCCACCAGTCCCCCGCCTTCGGCGCCGACGACCTCGCGGTCTGCCGGGCGTACGGCCTGCCCGTCGTGAACCCGGTCCGTCCCGACGGCACCTTCGAGGAGGAGGTCCCGCTGGTCGGCGGCGTCTTCTTCAAGAAGGCCGACGAGAAGCTGACCGCCGACCTCGACGCCCGCGGCCTGCTCTTCAGGCACATCGCCTACGAGCACAGCTACCCGCACTGCTGGCGCTGCCACACGGCCCTGCTCTACTACGCACAGCCGTCCTGGTACATCCGCACCACCGCCGTCAAGGACGCGATGCTGCGGGAGAACGAGAAGACCAACTGGTTCCCGGACTCGGTCAAGCAGGGCCGCTTCGGCGACTGGCTGAACAACAACATCGACTGGGCGCTGTCCCGCAACCGCTACTGGGGCACCCCGCTGCCGATCTGGCGCTGCGAGGAGAACCACCTCACGTGCATCGGCTCGCGCGCCGAGCTGAGCGAGCTGACGGGCACGGACCTCTCCGGCCTGGACCCGCACCGCCCGTACATCGACGACGTGACCTTCACCTGCACCCACGAGGGCTGCTCCCTGGAGGCCGTCCGCGTGCCGGAGGTCATCGACGCCTGGTACGACTCGGGTTCGATGCCGTTCGCGCAGTGGGGATACCCGTACAAGAACAAGGAGGTCTTCGAGAAGCGCTACCCGGCGCAGTTCATCTCGGAGGCGATCGACCAGACCCGCGGGTGGTTCTACACCCTCATGGCGGTCGGCACCCTGGTCTTCGACAAGTCCTCCTACGAGAACGTGGTCTGCCTGGGCCACATCCTCGCGGAGGACGGCCGCAAGATGTCCAAGCACCTGGGCAACATCCTCCAGCCGATCCCGCTGATGGACCAGCACGGTGCGGACGCGGTGCGCTGGTTCATGGCGGCCGGCGGCTCCCCGTGGGCGGCCCGCCGCGTGGGCCACGGCACGATCCAGGAGGTCGTCCGCAAGACCCTCCTCACGTACTGGAACACGGTCGCCTTCCAGGCGCTGTACGCCCGTACGTCGAACTGGGCGCCCTCGGCCTCCGACCCGGCCCCGGCGGACCGCACCGTCCTGGACCGCTGGCTGCTCTCGGAACTCCACACCCTCGTCGCCGAGGTCACCGACGCGATGGAGTCGTACGACACCCAGCGCGCGGGCAAGCTCCTGTCCTCCTTCGTCGACGACCTGTCGAACTGGTACGTCCGCCGCTCGCGCCGCCGCTTCTGGCAGGGCGACGCCGCGGCCCTGCGGACCCTGCACGACGTGGTCGAGACGGTCACCCGCCTGATGGCGCCGCTGACCCCCTTCATCGCGGAGCGGGTCTGGCAGGACATGATCGTCCCGGTGACCCCGGAGGCCCCCGAATCGGTCCACCTCTCGACGTGGCCGGTCGCGGACACGGCGGCGATCGACCCCGCCCTGTCGCAGCAGATGCTGCTGGTACGCCGCCTCGTGGAGCTGGGCCGCGCGACGCGCGCCGAATCCGGGGTCAAGACCCGCCAGCCGCTCTCGCGTGCGCTCGTCGGTGCGGTGGGCTTCGACGCGCTCTCCCCGGAGCTCCAGGCGCAGATCACGGAGGAGCTGAACGTCTCCTCCCTGGCCTCGCTCTCGGAGGTCGGCGGCTCCCTGGTGGACACCACGGCCAAGGCCAACTTCCGTGCGCTGGGCAAGCGCTTCGGCAAGGGCGTCCAGGACGTGGCGAAGGCGGTGGCCGCGGCCGACGCGGCGGCCCTGTCGCTCGCCCTGCGCTCGGGCGAGGCCTCGGTGGAGGTGAACGGCGAGTCGGTCGCCCTCACCCCGGAGGAGGTCATCATCACGGAGACCCCGCGCGAGGGCTGGTCGGTGGCGTCCGACTCCGGTGCGACGGTCGCCCTCGACCTGGAGATCACCCCCGAGCTGAGGCTCGCGGGGCTGGCCCGTGACGCGATCCGCCTGATCCAGGAGGCCCGGAAGAACTCCGGCCTCGACGTGGCGGACCGGATCGCCCTGCGCTGGACCGCCACGGACCCGGAGGTCGTGACGGCCCTGTCGGACCACGCGGCGCTGATCTCGGACGAGGTCCTGGCCACGGACTTCGCGGAGGGCTCGGCCGATGCGGCGTACGGCGCCGAGTTCACGGACGAGCCCCTGTCCCTGACCTTCCGCCTCCGCAAGGCGTAGCCCCCGGCCGAAGAGGCCCGTACCCCTCGTGGGGGTGCGGGCCTCTTCGCTGTCCCCTACCCGCCCTTCCACCGTTCCCGCCTCCATCGCCGACGGGGCCCACCACACGGCGCTCCGCGCCCGCGCCTCCATCGCCGGCGGGGCTGGGTTGCTCTCCGGGCAGCCCAGCACGTGCGCCGCAGGTTGCGCTGCGCGCACTTCCGAGCCACCCCCAGCCACATCCGGCCCCGGCAGGCACAACCCGGCCCAGCCGGGCACCATCCAGCCTCGCCGGCGTTTGAGGCGCGGGGTCCGGGGCGGCGCCCGGAGGGCCGGCCGGAGCCGGGTACGGGAACGGGCCGGGCCCGGTGCCCCCGTGGGGGTACCGGGCCCGGCCCGTAACGCTGGTGACTGCCGACAGACGGCGCGGCGCCTAGTTGTCGTCCTCGTCGATCAGAAAGCCCCGCATGGGAGACGGCGCCTGCTGCATCGGCTGCGGCGCAGCCGGCCGCACCGGAGCCATCGGCTGGGTCATCGCCGGGGACATCTGCTGCTGGCCGCCGTACGACGGGCCGCCCATCGGGGAGGGACCGCCCATCGGGGACGGGCCGCCCATCGAGGGACCACCCATGGAGTGCCCCATCGCACCGGCCGGAGCCATCGAAGGCGACGGCGACGGCGGCAGCGCCGGACCGGCCGGGTTCCGCGGCGGGGCCAGGGAGTCGTCGGCCTGGGTCTCGAGCTGGCGCAGCTGCGACTCCAGGTAGGACTTCAGGCGCGTACGGTACTCACGCTCGAAGCCCCGCAGGTCCTCGACCTTGCGCTCCAGCGTGGCGCGGGCGGACTCCAGGGAGCCCATCGCGACGCGGTGCTTCTCCTGCGCGTCCCGCTCCAGCGCGTCGGCCTTGGCGCGGGCGTCCCGCTCCAGGCCCTCGGCGCGCGAACGGGCCTCACCGACGATCTTGTTGGCCTCGGAGCGGGCCTCCGCGATCGCCTGGTCGGCGGTCTGCTGCGCCAGCGACAGGACGCGGGCGGCGCTGTCGCCACCGGGACCCTGCTGCGGGAGCTGCTGCGGCTGCTGGTGCATCTGCTGACCCATGGGCTGCATCTGCTGACCCATCGGCTGCATCTGCTGGCCCATGGGCTGCATCTGCTGGCCGAGCGGGTTCTGGCCGCCCATGGACTGCTGGCCCATGCCCTGCTGACCCATGCCCTGCTGACCCATGCCCTGCTGGCCCATGCCCTGCTGGCCCATGCCCTGCGGTCCGCCCATGGGGTGCTGCTGCATGGGGCCGCCCATGCCCGGACCCTGCGGTCCGTGTCCGCCCGGGCCGGGGGGCAGCTGCGGCTGGCCGCCCGGCAGCTGCGGCGGGCCCATCTGCTGCTGCTGCTGCGGCGGGCCGGATATGGCCGCGGGCACGGGGGCGCCGGGGCCACGCTGGTCCTGGGGTTCCGGCTTGCGCATGCCCTGCTGCTGCTGGTTCTGCGCGGCGGCACGCGTGGCGGCGGCCAGCTTGGCGCGCAGGTCCTCGTTCTCGCGCAGCAGGCGCGTCAGCTCGGATTCGACCTCGTCGAGGAAGGCATCGACCTCGTCCTCGTCATAGCCTTCTCGGAGGCGGACGGTCGTGAACTGCTTGTTCCGCACGTCCTCGGGAGTCAGCGGCATGTCTTCTTCACCTCTACGTAGTCGTCGGCAGTCGGCAAGACCGTATCGGGACTGTCCCCGCGCGCGCGGAGAAGTTCATCGTTCACACGCTTCTCGCAGCGGTGCTCACGAAGCTGATGAGGATGTAAACGATGATCATCAGAACGAAGAAGGACAGGTCGAGTGCCACGCCCCCGAGACGCAACGGCGGGATGAACCGCCGGAGAAGCTTGAGCGGTGGATCGGTGACAGTGTAGGTGGCCTCCAGAACGACCACCATCGCCTTGCCGGGCGACCATGAGCGTGCGAACTGGAAGACGTAGTCCATGACCAGTCGGAAGATCAGGACGCCGAGGAAGCACATCAGCACGATGTAGACGACCTCGAGTGCGACACCCATCCCGTGCTTCCCTCTCCCCGTATCCCGCTCTGTTCCCGGCCCCGTATCTGACGGATCGGTCTAGCTTTGGTTGAAGAACCCGCCCTCCGCGATGCGAGCCTTGTCCTCCGCCGTGACATCGACGTTAGCAGGCGACAGCAGGAACACCTTCTGTGTCACGCGTTCAATACTGCCGTGCAGACCGAAGACAAGACCGGCGGCGAAGTCCACCAGACGCTTGGCATCCGTGTCGTCCATCTCCGTCAGATTCATGATCACCGGAGTGCCCTCACGGAAGTGTTCCCCGATGGTACGGGCCTCGTTGTAGGTCCGGGGGTGCAGCGTCGTGATGCGGTACGGCTCCCGCTCGGAGACGACCTTGGGCATGATCACGGGGGCGTTCTTCTCCAGGTTGGTGCGGTCAGGTGTGATGGATGCCACGGGGGCAATTCGCGCAGGACGTCCGTTTTCCACCGGAATTGGGATGGGTTCCCGCTGCGCCGGAGGCTGTACGGATCGCACCGGTTCGTCCGTTACAGGCGATTGGTGCACGGGCTGACGGTCTCGTTCCCGGGCCCGGTCCCGAGCCCGCTCCGGTTCCGGCTCGGGCTCGAACTCGTCGTCGGGGTCGTACCCCGGGTTGTCGTACCGGTCGTCCTCCACGAGGCCGAGGTAGACCGCCATCTTGCGCATCGCGCCGGCCATTCTCCGAGTCCTCCGCTCTGTGGTGGATCGCCCTGTCGCAGGTGCCGCTGTGTCACGAATGTCACCAACTGCCCGCGATCCACGTGGTCTGCCCGCCATCAGCGGTAATGACCATATTTTCTGCTGTGGTCCGACTTTCTTGGCGACGTTACCCGAGCCGGGGTCTCGCGCCGAGTACCGCAGTGCCGACGCGTACATGTGTCGCACCGGCCATAACGGCCTGTTCCAGATCCGCACTCATCCCGGCCGACACCATCGTGGCAGCCGGATGGTTCGCGCGCAGGCGGGATGACAATTCCACCAGCCGCTCGAAAGCGGCCTGTTCGCGTCCGGCGTACGGACCGGACAGCGGGGCGACGGTCATCACGCCGTCGATCCGCAATCCGGGCGCCCCGGCGACGAGGTCCGCCAACTCCACGAGCTGCTCGGGCGCAGCGCCGCCGCGGGATCCCCGCTCGCCCGACTCGGCGTCGAGGGCGATCTGTACGAGGCAGCCGAGTTCGCGGCCCGCGGTCTCGGCGGCCGCCGAGAGGGCGGTCACGAGCTTGGAGCGGTCGACCGACTGCACCACATGCGCGTATCCCGCCACGGAACGGACTTTGTTCGTCTGCAACTGACCGACGAAGTGCCAGCTGAGCGGCAGATCCGCGCAGGCAGCGGCCTTGGGGGCGGCGTCCTGGTCACGGTTTTCCGCAACATGACGGATGCCCAGCTCCGCCAGGAGTCGTACGTCGCTCGCGGGATGGGTCTTGGTGACCACGATGAGCGTCACCTCTTCCCGCTTGCGCCCCGCGGCCGCGCAGGCGGACGAGATACGTTCCTGCACCCGCGCCAGGTTGTCCGCGAGCTCCGACTTACGGTCCGTCATTTCCTATTCCAACCAGACATATCCGGCGAGCCGCCCGGTCACCCGGTCGCGGCGGTACGAGAAGTGGTCCCGCGACTCCAGTGTGCAGACCGCCGATCGGAGGCGATCCGTCACCCCCGCCTCCGCGAGCTGGGCGTGCACCCCGGCGACCACGTCCACGGCCGGGGTACCCCAGCTGGTCTCGGCCCGGGCGGCCGGCACCACCGCGGACACCTCGTCCCGCATCCCGGCGGGCACCTCGTAACAACGGCCGCAGACCGCGGGTCCGCTGCGGGCGACGATCCGCCCGGGCTCGGCGCCGAGGGCGACCATCGCCTCCACCGCGGCGGGGACCACTCCGGCGACCAGTCCGGGCCGCCCGGCGTGGGCGGCCCCGGCGATCCCCGCGACGGGATCCGCCAGCAGGACCGGCGTGCAGTCGGCGGTGAGCACGGCGAGGGCGAGCCCCCGGCGGGCGGTGACCACCGCGTCCACCGCGGGGACCGTCTCGCCCGGACCCCACGGTCCGTCCACCACCGCCACGTCGCGGCCGTGCACCTGGTTCATCCAGACCACCAGGTCCGGGTCGATCCCCAGGGACCCCGCCGCGCGCGCCCGGTTCGCGCGAACGGCGGCCGGGTCGTCTCCGACCGCGCCGCCGAGGTTGAGCTCTTCGTACGGAACGGCGCTCACCCCGCCCCACCGGTCGGTGAAGGCGAAGTGGGCGCCGCCCACGTGATGCTGCTCCGGTGTCACTTCAAGAAGTCCGGGACATCCAGTTCCTCGGCCGGGCTGTCCTGGTACGGCCGGGCCGTCGGGACCTGCGGCGCGGGGGCCTGGGCCTCGGCCGGAACCGCCTCGACCGGAGCCGGGGGGTCCTCGCGCGGGGTGACCGTGCCGAGTCCGCCGAAGGCCGGGCGGGCCGGCTCGGCGGCGCGGACCGGAGCCGGGGCCGGCTCCTCGCGCTTGGTGGACGCGGCGCCGATGACGTTGTCCCGGCGGGCCGGGGGCTGTCCGCCGTCGAACCCGGCCGCGATGACGGTGACCCGCACCTCGTCGCCGAGCGCGTCGTCGATGACGGCGCCGAAGATGATGTTCGCCTCGGGGTGCGCGGCCTCGCTCACCAGCTGCGCGGCCTCGTTGATCTCGAAGAGACCGAGGTCCGAGCCGCCGGAGATGGAGAGCAGCACGCCGCGGGCGCCGTCGATGGACGCCTCGAGCAGCGGCGAGGAGATCGCCATCTCGGCCGCGGCCACCGCGCGGTCGTCGCCGCGGGCCGAGCCGATGCCCATCAGCGCCGAGCCGGCCTCGGACATCACGGACTTGACGTCGGCGAAGTCGAGGTTGATCAGACCCGGGGTGGTGATGAGGTCGGTGATGCCCTGGACGCCCGAGAGCAGGACCTGGTCGGCCGATTTGAACGCGTCGAGCACGCTGACCTGGCGGTCCGAGATGGACAGCAGCCGGTCGTTGGGGATGACGATGAGGGTGTCGACCTCTTCGCGGAGCTCGGCGATGCCGTCCTCCGCCTGGTTCGCGCGGCGCCGGCCCTCGAAGGTGAACGGCCGGGTGACCACACCGATCGTCAGGGCGCCCAGCGAGCGCGCGATGTTGGCGACCACGGGCGCGCCGCCCGTGCCGGTGCCGCCGCCCTCACCGGCGGTGACGAAGACCATGTCGGCCCCCTTGAGGACCTCCTCGATCTCCTCGCGGTGGTCCTCTGCCGCCTTGCGGCCGACGGCCGGGTTGGCGCCGGCGCCGAGGCCCCGGGTGAGTTCACGGCCGACGTCGAGCTTGACGTCGGCGTCGCTCATCAACAGCGCCTGGGCGTCCGTGTTGATGGCGATGAACTCGACGCCCTTGAGACCGACCTCGATCATTCGGTTGATGGCATTGACACCACCGCCGCCGACACCGATGACCTTGATGACTGCGAGGTAGTTCTGCGGTGCTGCCACGTCGAAGGCCTCTCGCCTCGAGTTACGTGTCGCCGCCTCGCGGGCCTGCGTTGCGACGACTGATGCCGAAATGGGGCGGTCCGAACGCGCCGACCCGAACCCTCACCCTGAAGTTTAGGGTTAGGGGTGTGTCTGTTCTCTGGACTCTTCCGAACAGGACACTAAGTCGACAAGTAGCGCGTGTTCAACGAACACGCCGAACCTCCCGTTTTTCTTTTCACCCTATGTGATCACCCGTATCGCTGGCCAACCAGGGTGCGTCGCTGTTCGACCGGACGTCAACTCCCGGACACCGCAGGGGCGGTGGGAACGCTCACGTCAAAGTGTGCGGCCTTGGGCGCGGCCTTCAGCAAAGCGGTCAGGGCACGTCCCTTCGCCTCGCTCTGTTCGCCGCTCCCCCACGCCACGGTCCGGCCGCCGGCGAGCAACAGCACCACCGAATCGTACGAGCCCACCTTGACCTGCAAGGTCTCCTTGGCGATCGGCTCGGGAAGGGATCCGGCGACGAGCACGGCCTCGTGCAGCAGCCGCTCCTCGTCGAAGCGGCGGGCGCTCGGGGACCGCTCCGCGTTCAATTCGAGGACCGGAACGCCCGCGGGTGCTTTCGGAACCGTGTCGAATCGCACACCCGAAGCGTCCACTTCCACGAAGTTGGCGTCCTTTTTGATGAGCAGGACGGGTTTGCGTTCCGTCACTTTCAGCCCGATCCCGTGCGGCCAGGCCCGCACCACATCGACCGAATCGATGCGGGACAGCCGGCCGCGGACCCGGCTCTCGATCTCGTCGGTGTCCACGCTCACCATCGGGGCGCCGACCGGGACGGCCGCCGCGGACAGCACCTGCTCGGGGGTGAGCACGTCGGTGCCGGTCGCGGTGACCTTCTCCACGCGGAGCCAGGAGGAGCCGTAGAGGACCCAGGTGCCGCCCCCGACGAGGAGCACCACGGCGACCAGGGAGGCCAGCACGGGGCCCCGGCGGCGCAGGCGTGCGCCGGGGCCCCGAGGGCCGGATCCCCGGGGCGGCTTCGGGGCTTTGGGCGGCTTGGGAGAGCCGCCGCCCTTGCGGGCGGACGGGCCGGAGCCCGGGGTCCCGCGCTGTGCCGTCGTCGCTCCGGCCACTCCTGCGCCTCCTGCGTCTGTGCGTCCCGCCTCAGCGGTTCCGGTGGGCCGCGATCGCCTCGTACACCATGCCGACCAGCAGCTCGTCGGCGTCGCGACGGCCGAACTCACCGGCGGCGCGGGACATCTCGTACAGGCGGTGCGGGTCCGACAGCACCGGGAGGATCTGGCTGAGCACCCACTCGGGCGTCAGTTCCGCGTCGTCCACGAGCAGGCCGCCTCCGGCCTTCACCACCGGCTGGGCGTTGAGCCGCTGTTCGCCGTTGCCGATCGGCAGCGGGACGTAGGCGGCCGGGAGCCCGACGGCGGACAGTTCGGCGACGGTCATCGCACCCGCGCGGCACAGCATCATGTCGGCGGCGGCGTACGCGAGATCCATCCGGTCCACGTACGGTACCGGCACATAGGGCGGCATCCCGGGCATGTTGTCGACACGCGGCAGTTCGTTCTTCGGGCCGACGGCGTGCAGGATCTGGATCCCGGAGCGCTGGAGGACCGGAGCGACCTGCTGCATCGTCTCGTTGAGGCGCCGGGCGCCCTGCGAGCCGCCGGAGACCAGCAGCGTGGGCAGGTTGGGGTCCAGGCCGAAGGCGGCACGCGCCTCGGGGCGGACGGCGGCCCGGTCGAGGGTGGAGATGGAGCGCCGCAGCGGGATGCCCACGTAGCGGGCGCCGCGCAGTTTGCTGTCGGGGGTGGAGACCGCGACGGCGTGCGCGTACCGGGAGCCGATCTTATTGGCCAGTCCGGGCCGGGCGTTGGCCTCGTGGACGATGATCGGCACTCCGAGCCGCTTGGCCGCGAGGTAGCCGGGCAGGGCCACGTAGCCGCCGAAGCCGACGACGCAGTCGGCCTTGGTGCGCTCCAGGATCTCCTCGGCGGCCTTGATCGTGCCGCGCAGCCGCCCGGGGACGGTGATCAGCTCCGGGGTGGGCTTGCGGGGCAGCGGCACGGCGGGGATCAGGCCCAGCTCGTAGCCGCGTTCCGGCACGAGGCGGGTCTCCAGCCCGCGTTCGGTGCCGAGGGCGGTGATGCCCACTGAAGGGTCCTGCCTGCGCAGGGCGTCCGCGAGGGCGAGCGCCGGCTCGATGTGGCCGGCGGTCCCCCCACCGGCGAGTACGACATGCACCGAAATTCACCGCTCTCCGGACGGACGCTTCTTGATGCGCCGTCTCATCGACTTCCATCTCATCCCGGTCCGCCTCCAGCCGGTCTTCGGCTGGCGCATCGCGAGCGCCGCGCGCGCCGCCGGCTCCTCCCGCGCGAACGCGATGAGCAGTCCGACCGCGAACATCGTCGGCAGCAGGGCCGACCCTCCGTAGGAGAACAGCGGGAGCGGGACTCCGGCGATCGGCAGCAGGCCGAGCACCGCACCGATGTTGATCACGGCCTGGGCCGTGATCCAGGTGGTCACGCCTCCCGCGGCAAACCGTACGAAGGAGTCCTCCGTGCGTCCGGCCACGCGGATACCCGCATAGCCTAGAGCCGCGAACAGGGCGAGCACCGACAGCGTCCCCGCCAGTCCCAGTTCCTCCCCGGTGATGGCGAAGATGAAGTCGGTGTGGGCTTCGGGTAGTTGCCCCCATTTTTCCACACTGGCACCCAAACCGGAACCGAACCATCCGCCCGAGGCCAGGGCATAGATCCCGTGCACGGCCTGCCAGCAGAGGTCGTTCTTGCCCGGGTCCGTCGCGCCGAGGCACTCCAGCCGGTCCATCCGGTGCGGGCTCGTCCTGATCAGCAGTGCGACGATCACACCCGCGAAGACCAGCACCCCGGCGAACAGCCGGGTCGGGGCGCCCGCCAGCCAGAGCAGGCCGAACAGGATGGCACCGAGGATCATCGCGGTGCCCATGTCCCCGCCCAGCATGATGAGCCCGAGCAGCAGGAAGGCCACCGGAACCAGCGGCACCAGCAGGTGCTTCCACTGGCTGAGCAGGCCCTTGTCGCCCTTGCGCGCCAACAGGTCGGCGCCCCACAGGATCAGTGCCAGTTTGCCGAACTCACTGGGCTGCAACATGAACGGACCGCCAAGGGAGATCCAATTCTGGTTGCCGTTGATGGCGACCCCTATCCCCGGGACCTGGACCAGGACCATCAGGAACAGGGTGCCGGCGAGCACCGGATAGGACAGCGCCCGGTGCAGTTTGACGGGCATCCGGGAGGCGACCAGCAGCAGTCCGGTGCCGATCAGGGCGGCCAGGAACTGCTTCTTGAAGAAGTACGCGTCCCCCAGGCCGAGCTGGAGCGCCTTGATCATCGAAGCCGAGTAGACCATCACCAGACCCAGCACGGTGATGAGCAGCGAACTGCCGAGAATCAGGTAATACGCGGTGAGCGGACGGTCCCAGGCCTTGCGCAGCTGTTCCTGCGTACGCCTCAGCCGGGTCAGCGGCCCGCGCCCGGCGGGCCGCCTCACGCTCACCGCGGGGCGCTTGCGGCCCTGCGCCTTGACGGCGGACGGCCGCCGCCCCGGCAGCATCTGCTTGGCCGGCATCTGTGATCTTCCCCTCCACTCGTACGAGGCGAGCCGCCGGCCGGCCGGAGGGAACCCGTCCCGGAACCTAGGCCTGGGCCGTGTCCGCACCGCTCTCGGCGGCCAGTTCGCGCACCGCGTCGGCGAATGCGTCCCCACGCTCGTTGTAGTTCGCGAACATGTCCATCGAGGCACAGGCCGGCGCCAGCAGGACCGTGTCGCCGGGCTCGGCGAGCCGGGCCGCTTCCCGGACCGCCACGAGCATCGCCCCAGTGTCGGTCCGCTCGAGGTCGACGACCGGGACCTCGGGGGCGTGTCGCGCCAGCGCCTCGGCGATCAGCGCCCGGTCGGCGCCGATCAGCACCACGCCGCGCAGCCGCTTGGCGGACTTCCGGACCGGTTCGTCGAAGGTCGCGCCCTTGGCGAGGCCGCCGGCGATCCACACGACCGTGTCGAAGGCGGCCAGCGAGGCCTCCGCCGCGTGCGTGTTGGTGGCCTTGGAGTCGTCGACGTAGGTGACCCCGGCGACGTCGGCCACGTGCGCCACCCGGTGGGCGTCGGGGCGGAAGTCGCGCAGCCCGTCGCGCACCGCACGCGGCTCCACGCCGAAGGCGCGGGCCAGGGCCGCCGCGGCGAGCGCGTTGGCGATGTTGTGCGGGGCCGGCGGGGTCACGTCCTCGACGTGCGCGAGCTCCTGGGCGTTCTTCTGCCGGTTCTCGACGAAGGCGCGGTCGACGAGGATGCCGTCGACGACGCCGAGCATGGAGGGGCCGGGGGCCCCGAGGGTGAAGCCGATCGCCCGGCAGCCCTCTTCCACGTCGGCGTTCTCGACGAGCTTCTCGGTGGCCGGGTCGGCGGCGTTGTAGACGCAGGCCACCGTGTTGCCCTCGTAGATACGGCCCTTGTCGGCGGCGTACGCCTCCATGGAGCCGTGCCAGTCGAGGTGGTCCGGGGCCAGGTTGAGCACGGCCGCCGAGTGGGCGCGCAGCGAGGGCGCCCAGTGCAGCTGGTAGCTGGAGAGTTCGACGGCGAGCACGTCGTAGCGCTGCTCGCCGAGCACCACGTCGATGATGGGCGTGCCGATGTTGCCGACGGCCGCGGTCCGCAGGCCGGCGGCCTTGAGGATCGACGCCAGCATCTGGGTGGTGGTGGTCTTGCCGTTGGTCCCGGTGATGGCCAGCCACGGAGCGGCGTTCTCGCCGCGCAGCTGCCAGGCGATCTCCACGTCCCCGACGACCTCGACGCCGGCCTTCGCGGCGGCCTCGAACAGCGGGCTGTCGGGCTTCCAGCCGGGCGAGGTGACGATCAGCTCGGTGCCACCGGGGAGGGTCTGCGCGTCACCGAGGCGTACGGAGACGCCCAGTTCGGCCAGTTCGGCGGCGCGGGCGCGGTGGCCCTCGCTGTCGCCCCCGTCGACGACGGTCACGAGGGCGCCGAGGCCGGCCAGGGCGCGGGCGGCACTGATGCCGCTCACGCCGAGGCCGGCGACGGTGATGTTCTTGCCCTGCCAGGAGGTCACTTGTCGGCTGCCCATCCCGCGTAGAAGAGACCGAGACCCACGATCACGCACATGCCCTGGATGATCCAGAAGCGGACCACGACAAGGACTTCGGACCACCCCTTGAGTTCGAAGTGGTGCTGCAGCGGGGCCATCCGGAAGACGCGCTTCCCGGTCATCTTGAAGGAGCCGACCTGGATGACGACCGACATGGTGATGAGGACGAAGAGACCGCCGAGCAGGGCGATCAGGAACTCCGTGCGGGAGCAGATCGCCAGGCCGGCGAGCGCGCCGCCGAGGGCCAGCGAACCGGTGTCACCCATGAAGATCTTGGCCGGCGAGGTGTTCCACCACAGGAAGCCGAAGCAGGCGCCCATCAGGGCGGAGGCCACGACCGCGAGGTCCAGCGGATCGCGCACCTCGAAGCAGGCACCCGGGTTGGTGAGGTCCTGCGCGTTCACGCAGGACTCCTGGTACTGCCACACGCCGATGAAGGTGTACGCGCCGAAGACCATCACCGCGGCGCCGGTGGCCAGGCCGTCCAGACCGTCGGTCAGGTTCACGCCGTTGGACATCGCCAGGATCATGAACAGCGCCCAGACCACGAACAGCACCGGGCCGATCGACCAGCCGAAGTCCGTGACGAACGACAGCCTCATGGAGGCCGGGGTCAGCCCGCGCGAGTCCTTGAACTGGAGCGCGAGCACCGCGAAGGCGATGCCGACGATCAGCTGGCCGGACATCTTCGCCTTGGCCCGCAGGCCGAGGGAGCGACGCTTGACGATCTTGATGTAGTCGTCGAGGTAGCCGACCAGGCCCATGCCCGCCATCAGGAACAGCACGAGCAGGCCCGAGAAGCTCACCGGTTCACCGGTGATGACCTTCGTCAGGGCGTACGCGATGAGCGTGGCCAGGATGAAGGAGATGCCGCCCATGGTGGGCGTGCCCTTCTTCCCGGCGTGGCCGCGGGGGCCGTCGTCGCGGATGAACTGGCCGTAGCCCTTGCGGGCCAGCAGCTTGATCAGCAGCGGAGTACCGGTGAGCGTCAGGAACAAACCGATGACGCCGGCGAACAGGATCTGCCTCATCGGTCGGCGCCCTCGCCCTCGCGCTCCAGCAGCGCCAGCGCGACCCGCTCCAGACCGATCGACCTGGAAGCCTTCACCAGCACGACGTCTCCCGGGCGCAGTTCACTGCGCAACAGGTCGACCGCCGCCTGCGCGTCGGACACGTGCACCGACTCCTCACCCCACGAACCCTCGTTATATGCGCCCAGTTGCAGCCAGGACGCTTCCCTGCCCCCGACTGCGACGAGCTTGCTCACGTTGAGCCGGACGGCAAGCCGTCCCACCGCGTCGTGCTCGGCCAACGATGCGTCACCGAGTTCGGCCATGGGGCCGAGCACCGCCCACGTGCGTCCCCCGTTCGCCCTGGCGGCGCCGCCCATCGCGGCAAGCGCGCGCAGGGCGGCCCGCATGGACTCCGGGTTCGCGTTGTAGGCGTCGTTGACGATCGTCACGCCGTCGGCCCGCTCGGTGACCTCCATCCGCCACCGGGACAAGGTGCCCGCCCCGGAGAGCGCGGTGGCGATCTCTTCGACGGACATGCCCAGTACATGGGCCACGGCGGCCGCGGCGAGCGCGTTCGACACGTGGTGCTCACCGTACAGCCGCAAGGTCACATCACTGCACCCGGTCGGTGTGTGGAGTGTGAAGGCGGGCTGTCCCCCCGGAGTCATCCGCACTTCGGTGGCTCGGATCTCGGCGTCGTCGGCCTCGCCGAAGAGCACCGTACGGGCCTTCGTACGGGCGGACATCGCACGCACCAGCGGATCGTCGGCGTTGAGGACGGCGATCCCGCCCTCCGCCTCGGCCGGCAGGGCCTCGACCAGTTCTCCCTTGGCCTGGGCGATCTGCTCGCGGCCGCCGAACTCGCCGATGTGGGCGGTGCCGACGTTGAGGACGAGGCCGATGCGCGGCGGGGTCAGGTGCGTCAGGTACGCGATGTGGCCGATCCCGCGGGCCCCCATCTCCAGTACCAGGTGCCGGGTTTCCCTGGTGGCCTTCAGCGCGGTGAGCGGCAGGCCGATCTCGTTGTTGAGGGAGCCGGGGGTCCACACGGTGGGGGCGTGGGCCTGGAGCACCTGCGCGATGAGGTCCTTGGTGGAGGTCTTGCCGGCCGAGCCGGTCAGGGCCACCACATCGGTGCCGAGGCGCTCCACGACGGCCCGGGCGAGGGCGCCGAGCGCCTTCTCCACGTCGGGGACGACGATGGCGGGTACGCCGACCGGTCGGGCCGCGAGGACGGCCGCGGCTCCGGCGGCGACGGCGCGCCCGGCGTAGTCGTGGCCGTCGACGTGTTCGCCGTCGAAGGCGGCGAACAGGCTGCCGGCTTCCACCTGGCGGGAGTCGATGACGACGGGCCCGCTGACCCGCACGGACGGATCCGGTATGTCGTGGGGCCGCCCGCCGGTGATGTCGGCGATCTCGGCGAGGGAGAGGGCGATCACTGGTTCTCCTCGGCCTGTCGGGCACTGCTCTGCTGTGTCTCGATGGCCGCGCGGAGCACCTCGCGGTCGTCGAAGGGGCGTACGACGCCCCCGGTGTCCTGGCCCTGCTCGTGGCCCTTGCCGGCCACCAGCACGGTGTCGCCGGGCCGGGCGCGCGCGACGGCGGCGGCGATGGCCGCGGCCCGGTCGGCGTCGACGAGGACGGTGCCCCGCTCGGCGGGCGGCACGGACACGGCGCCTTCGAACATCGCGGCGAGGATCGCGAGCGGATCCTCGGAGCGCGGGTTGTCGGAGGTCAGGACGGCCACGTCGGCGTACCGGGCGGCCGCGGCACCCATCGGGCCGCGCTTGGTGGTGTCGCGGTCGCCGCCGCAGCCGAGCACGATGTGCAGCTTGCCCTCGGTGACCTCGCGCAGCGCGCGCAGGACCGATTCGACGGCGTCCGTCTTGTGCGCGTAGTCCACGACGGCGAGGTAGGGCTGCCCCGCGTCCACCCGCTCCAGCCGGCCGGGGACCCCCGGGACCGCGGCGACGCCGTCGGCGGCGGTCTGCGGGTCGAGGCCGGCGGCGGCGAGGGTGACGATCGCGGCGACCGTGTTGGCCACGTTGAACGGGCCGGGCAGCGGCGCGGCGGCCCGGACGCGCTGTCCCTCGGGGCCGAGCAGGGTCAGGGTTGAGCTCGCCGGTCCGAAGACGACGTCCTCGGCGCGCCAGTCGGCGGCCGGGTCGCCCGCGGCGGAGAAGGTGACGACCGGGATCGACGCCTCCTTGGCCAGGCGGCGGCCGTACTCGTCGTCGAGGTTGACCACGCCCAGGCGGGCGCGGCGGGGCGTGAAGAGCCCCGCCTTCGCCTGGAAGTAGTCGTCCATGTCGGAGTGGAACTCCATGTGTTCCGGGCTCAGGTTGTTGAAGACGGCGACGTCGAAGACGCAGCCGTCGACGCGGCCGAGCACCAGGGCGTGGCTGGAGACCTCCATGGCGACGGCATCGACCCCGCGTTCGCGCATGACCGCGAAGAGGGCCTGGAGGTCGGTGGCCTCGGGGGTGGTCCGCTCGGACTTGATGCGCTCGTCGCCGATGCGCATCTCGACCGTGCCGACGAGTCCGGTGGCGCGGCCGGCCGCGCGCAGCCCGCCCTCGACGAGGTACGCCGTGGTGGTCTTGCCGGAGGTGCCGGTGATGCCGATCTGGAGCAGGCCCTCGCCGGGGCTGCCGTAGACCGCCGCGGCGAGTTCGCCCATCCGGCCGCGCGGGTCGGCGACGGTGAGGACCGGCAGGCCGGTCGCGGCGGCGCGTTCGGCGCCCGCGGGGTCGGTCAGCACGGCGGCGGCGCCGAGGCCGGCCGCCTGGGCGGCGAAGTCCGCGCCGTGCGTCCTGGCTCCCGGCAGGGCCGCGTACAGGTCGCCGGGACGCACCGCACGGGAGTCGTGCGTGATGCCGGTGATCTGCGCTGCGCCTGGCGCTCGGATGCCCAGCAGGGTGGCCAGCTCGTCCAGGGGGATCGGGCGGGCGGACACGGGCCGGGGCGCTCCCGGCGGCGCTGCCGGGGCGTCTTTCTGGGTGGTTCTGGGCTGATCAGCGTGGGGCACGGCGGTGAGCGTACCGGGCGCGGCGGGCCGCCCGCGAAGTGAGGTCCCGGCCTCGCCGCCGGCGGCCGACTGGTTCCCGGGTTTCGGAGTGATCGTTGTCACTGATGGTGCCTCACGCGTTTCTGGCGGGCCGGCCGGGTGCTGGGGGTCACCGGCCGGGCTGCGGACTGGGCTGCGTACTCGGCTGCGTACTGGGCTGCGGGACGGGCTGCGGGCCCGGGTCGAAGGTGACCGGGAGCCCTGCGGGGGCACTGCCGGTGGGGGCGACCTGGAGGGTCTTCAGGGCGAACTCCATGACCTTCTTGTAGATCGGGCCGCAGATCTGGCCGCCGAAGTAGCTGCCCTTGGTGGGGTTCTGGATGGCGCAGTAGACGGTGATGCGCGGGTTGTCGGCCGGTGCGAACCCGGCGAAGGAGGCGGTGTAGCCCTTGTAGCGGCCGGTGGCCGGATCCACCCGGTTGGAGGTGCCGGTCTTGCCGCCGACCCGGTAGCCGGGGATGCGGGCCTTGGTGCCGGTGCCCTCCGTGTCGTCGACCACGGATTCGAGCATCTCGGCGAGGGTCTTGGCGGTCTCCGGGCTGACCACTTGGCTGCGTTCGGGCGCCGGGGCCGGGGTGAAGCGGCCGTCGGGGCCCTTGGTGCCGCGGACCAGGGTCGGTTCGGTACGGATCCCGCCGTTGGCGATGGTCGAGTACACGGAGGCCGCCTGCATGGCGTTGAGGGACAGTCCCTGGCCGAAGGGGATCGTGTACTGCTGGGAGGTGGACCAGTCCTCGGGCTTGGCGAGGAGGCCGCGGGACTCGCCGGGGTAGTCCAGGCCGGTGGGCTGTCCGATGCCGAACTTGGTCAGGTAGGAGTGCAGGACCTTGTTGGCCTCGGCCTGGGTGGGACCGAGCTGGCCGGTGGCCAGGATGGTGCCGATGTTGGAGGACTTGGCGAGGACCCCGTTGAGGGTCAGGTACCAGGTCGGGTGGTCGATGTCGTCCTTGAACAGCCGGTCGCCGCGGTGCAGCCGGTTGGGGACCTCGACGTGGGTCTCGGGAGTGGCCTTCTTCTCCTCGAGTACGGCGGCCATCGACATCACCTTGGCGGTGGAGCCGGGCTCGTACACGTCCTGGAGCGCGGCGTTGCCCATGGCGGCGGAGCGGGCCCGGGTCAGGTCGTTGGGGTCGAAGCCGGGGGCGTTGGCCATGGCCAGGATCTCGCCGGTGCGGGTGTCCTGGACGATGACGTAGCCGCGGTCGGCCTCGGACTTCTGGACCTGCTCGGCGATGGCGCTCTGCGCCGCCCACTGGATGTCGCGGTCGATGGTCAGTTCGATGTCCTCGCCGGGCACGGCGGGCTTCTCGCTGGAGCCGGCGGTGGGCACCCGGCGGCCGCCGGACTGGGCGTAGGTGACCTCGCCGTCCTTGCCGGACAGCTTCTTGTCCAGGGAGGACTCCAGGCCGCCGGCGCCCTTGCCCTCGGCGTTGACGTAACCCAGTATCCCGGCGGCGAGGTCGCCGCCCGGGTACACGCGCTTGCTGCTGTTCACGTTGAACACGCCGGCGAGGACGTTCGCGCCGGGGCCGTTGTTCTTCTTGTCGGCCGTCGCCTTCTCCGCGAAGACCCGCTTGAGGTCCTTGATCTGGTTCCAGACCTGGGGGGTCTGGCGCTGGGCGAGGACGACGTACCGGGTGTTCTTGGTCTTCAGGCGCGCGGTGAGCTCGTTGACGTCCTTGCCGAGGATGGGCGCGAGGAGGGCCGCGGCCTGTTCGGGGGCGTCGGGGGCCTTGCTGTCCTGCGGGGTGAACATCTTCGGGTCGGCCGTGATGTCGTACGCGTCGACGCTGGTGGCGAGGGCCACGCCCTTGCGGTCGGTGATCTCCCCGCGTTCGGCGGCCAGTTTGACGCTGGTGTAGCGGTTTTTGGAGGCCTCGGCGGAGAAGGCCCGCGCGTCGACGGCCTGGACCTGGAGCAGGCGGACGACGAAGGCGAGCATGACGAGGGTGAGGCCGACGCTGACGAGGCGCAGGCGGGGGCGGGGGCTGCCGAGCCGGATCGTGTGCGGCCTGCGCTGCGGGGTGGGCCGCCGGGTCGCCGGGCGGGAGGCCGCCGGGCGCGCCGTGGCTGCGCCGCGGGGCCGCCCCGGGCCGGGCACCCGCCGCCGGGGCTCCCCGGCCGGGCTCACGAGGCCACCGCCGTCGGCTGCGGCTGCACTCCATGGCTCCGCCCGGGCACCCCATGGCTCCGCCCCAGACCCCGCGCCTCGATCGCCGGCGGGGCTTGATGTGGCTCGTGCCGGCTTCCCGGTGCGGGACCCCCCGGCCTCGCCGGCGTTTGAGGCGCGGGGGTCCGGGCGGGGCCCTGGGAACGGAGGGAGGGCGGGGTGGGGGAAAGTCCCGCAGGGGTGCGGGGCGGCACCGCGGCCATCGGCGTCACGACGTCACCTGCCTGGGTTGGGGGTGGGCTGCTGCGGAGGCTGGGACTGGAAGGCGGCTCCCCCAGGGCTCGGCGTGGCCGAAGGAGGAGCCGGCGGAGGGGCCGCAGGAGGGGCCGAGGCCGGCGGGGACGGCGGAGGCGGCGCTTCGGCCGCCACCGCGGTGCCGGTGATCTTGCCGTCCGGGCCGATGAAGACCGGGCTGCCGCCGGGGACGAGCCCCAGCTCCTGCGCCCGCCGCTGCAGCGCGTCCGGAGCCGAGTACCCGTCCACGTCACGCTGCAGCGCCTGCTCCTCGTCCGTGAGCGCGGTGGTCTCCTTCTTCAGCCGGCTCAGCTGGAAGGAGCCCTCGTTCAGCGCCGAGTTCAGCAGCAGCAGGCTGATCAGGCCGCCGCCGAGCAGCGCCACCACCAGCAGGACGAACGGCATACGGGCCGCCTGCCCGCCCGGACGCGGACGGGGCCGGACGGGGCGCCCGCCGATCGCCCGGCCGAGCCGCGTGGCGGCCTTCCCGGCCTTGGTCACAGTCGCGCCTCCCGGATGCGTTCGACCCCGCGGAACCTCGCCGGGGCGGCCCGCCGGTTCTCGGCGATCTCCTCCTCGGTCGGCAGCTCCGCGCCGCGCGTCAGCAGCTTCAGCTTCGGCTGGTACTTCTCCGGGACGACCGGCAGCCCCGGCGGGGCCGTCGAGGCCGCGCCCGCCGCGAAGACCTGCTTCACCAGCCGGTCCTCGAGCGAGTGGTACGAGAGCACGGCGATCCGGCCGCCGACCGCGATCCGGTCCACCGCCGCCGGAATGGCCCGCTCCAGCCCCGACAGCTCCCCGTTGACCTCGATGCGCAGCGCCTGGAAGGTCCGCTTGGCGGGGTTGCCGCCGGTCCGCTTGGCGGCCTGCGGCAGGGAGTCGCGGATCAGCTCGACCAGCCGGGCGCTGTTGGTGAAGGGCTCCTTCTCCCGTTCCCGGACGACCGCGGACACGATCCGCTTGGCCTGCTTCTCCTCGCCGTACTGGCGCAGGATCCGCACGAGCTCGCCCGGCGCGTAGGTGTTGAGCACCTCGGCGGCGCTGATGCCCGTCGTCTGGTCCATCCGCATGTCCAGCGGCGCGTCCTGCGCGTACGCGAACCCGCGGTCGGCCTCGTCCAGCTGCATGGAGGAGACGCCCAGGTCGAAGAGGATGCCCTGGACGGCCGGGATGCGCAGGCCGTCGAGGACCTCGGCGAGGTCGGCGTAGATCGCGTGGACGAGGGTGGCCCGGTCGCCGAAGGGCGCGAGCCGCTCGCCAGAGAGCCGCAGGGCCTCCTTGTCGCGGTCGAGGCCGATCAGATGGGCCTCGGGGAACCGGGTCAGCAGGGCCTCGCTGTGGCCGCCGAGGCCGAGGGTGCAGTCGACGACGACGGCCCCGGGCCTCTCCAGCGCCGGGGCCAACAGGTCCAGGCACCGCTGGAGCATCACCGGGACATGTCGGGACTCGCTAGTCAAAGCGCCCTCTCAGATAACGGCGCGGCAGGCGTACGCCGCGCCGCGCACGCGGAGTGTTACCAAGGGGCCGGGCGGCCGGTCAGGGCCGGGCTCCGGCCGGTTCGCGCCACTTTAGTGCAACGGTCGCCGCGGTCAACGAACCGCCCCGCGCGGCGTCCGGGCGGCTCCGACCGAACCCGCAAATGCCGCGAATCACCCGGACGGCCGCCTCCTCCCCACTCCTGTGGGTTAGCTCACAACAAGGCTTGTTGACCTTCTTTGTCCACCCTCACTCCGTGCTCATACCCGCTGTGACCATTACCGTCGTATCCATGACGACTTCCGTACCCCTGCCCGCCGACTCCGCGCCCCTGGCGGCCGGTGCCGGCTCCGTCACCGACCGGCTGGTCGAGGCGAACCGGCGGTACGCCGGTAAATTCGCCGATCCCGGCATGGACGCCCGCCCGGTGCTCCAGGTGGCCGTCGTCGCGTGCATGGACGCCCGCCTCGACCTGCACGCCGCCCTCGGCCTGGAGCTCGGCGACTGCCACACCATCCGCAACGCGGGCGGCGTGGTCACCGACGACACCATCCGCTCGCTCACCATCAGCCAGCGTGCGCTGGGCACCCGCACGGTGATACTCATCCACCACACCGGCTGCGGTCTCGAAAGCCTGACCGAGGACTTCCGGCACGAGCTGGAGGACGAGGTCGGCCAGCGGCCCGCCTGGGCCGTGGAGGCCTTCCGGGACGTGGACCAGGACGTACGCCAGTCCATGCAGCGGGTCCGTACCAACCCCTTCCTGCCCCACCGGGACGATGTGCGAGGCTTCGTCTTCGATGTGCACACCGGCCTCCTGCGGGAGATCGATCCCAGCTCCTGAGTGACACAGGGCCGTAACGCCGTCAACAATGCGGGGAGACGCCCCCCGGGAACCCCCCGGGGCCGGTGTCCGTGTGTGGGGTGGGCCGGTCATGCGCCAAGGGCGTCGGCCCTGGAATATGGGCCGAGGAGAACCTGGTGACGACGTATGACGACCGAGCGAGCCTCGCGGATCTGACCAGCACGGCGGAGCGGGTTCGCCACTCGGTCGAAAGCGTGATCGAGGGCAAGCCCGAGGTCGTACGCCTCGCGCTGACCGTGCTGCTCGCCGAGGGACACCTCCTCATCGAGGATGTCCCCGGCGTCGGCAAGACGATGCTCGCCAAGACGCTCGCCAAGTCCATCGACTGCTCGGTGCAGCGCATCCAGTTCACGCCGGACCTGCTGCCCTCCGACATCACCGGCGTCAGCATCTACGACCAGCAGCGCCGCGAGTTCGAGTTCAAGCCGGGCGCGATCTTCGCGCAGATCGTCATCGGCGACGAGATCAACCGCGCCTCGCCGAAGACCCAGTCCGCGCTGCTGGAGTCGATGGAGGAGCGCCAGGTCACCATCGACGGCACCACGTACACGCTGCCGAGCCCCTTCATGGTCGTCGCCACCCAGAACCCGGTGGAGATGGAGGGCACCTACCCGCTGCCCGAGGCCCAGCGCGACCGCTTCATGGCGCGGGTCTCCGTCGGCTACCCCAGCCCCGAGGCCGAGCTGCAGATGCTCGACGTGCACGGCGGGCTCTCCCCGCTCGACGACCTGACGGCCGTCGCGCACGCCCACGAGATCGTCAAGCTCATCGAGGCCGTCCGCGAGGTGTACGTGGCCGAGCCGGTCCGGCGCTACGTCGTCGACCTGGTCTCCGCCACCCGCAGCCACCCCGACCTGCGCCTGGGCGCCTCGCCCCGGGCCACCCTGCACCTGCTGCGCGCCGTGAAGGCCTCCGCCGCGCTCGCCGGCCGGGACTACGTCCTGCCCGACGACGTCCAGGCGCTGGCCGGTCCGGTCCTCGCGCACCGACTCCTGCCCACCGCCCAGGCCCAGCTGAACCGGCGCACTGCCGAGCAGGTCGTCGGCGAGATCCTCCAGCGCACCCCGGTCCCGGCCGCGCACGCCCGCGGCGAGATGCCGCCCGGCGCGGGCATCCGGGGCTTCTGATGAGCGCCGGTGCCCCGCGCGGCGCCGGCGGTCGGGGCGGCGGGCTGCGCGCGTCGCTCTCCGGCCTGACCACCCGCGGCCGCTCCTTCCTGGCCGCCGGGATCGCCGCGGCCGTGTGCGCGTACGTGCTGGGGCAGGGCGCACTGCTCCGGGTCGGAATGCTGCTCGCCCTGCTGCCGCTGCTGTGCGTCTACGCCCTGCACCGCACCCGCTACCGGGTCTCCGGGAGCCGCCGGCTGTCCCCGGGGCGGGTCCCCGCGGGCGCCGAGGCGCGGGTGCAGCTGCGCATGGACAACACCTCCCGGCTCCCCACCGGCCTGCTGATGCTCCAGGACCGGGTGCCGTACGTCCTCGGCCCGCGCCCGCGGTTCGTCCTGGACCGGGTCGAGCCCGGCGGCCGCCGCGAGGTGTCCTACCGGGTCCGTTCCGACCTGCGCGGCCGCTACCCGCTGGGACCGCTCCAGCTGCGGCTGACCGACCCCTTCGGCCTGGTCGAGCTGACCCGCTCGTTCAGCACCTTCGACACCCTCACCGTCATCCCGCGCACCGAGCCCCTGCCGCCGGTGCGCCTGTCCGGCGAGTCCTCCGGCTACGGCGACGGCTCGCGCCGCTCGCTGGCCCTGGCCGGCGACGACGACGTGATCCCGCGCGGCTACCGGCGCGGCGACGACCTGCGCCGGGTGCACTGGCGTTCCACCGCCCGCTACGGCGAGCTGATGGTCCGGCGCGAGGAGCAGCCGCAGCGCAGCAGGGCCACCGTCCTGCTGGACACCCGGCAGCTCGCCTTCGAAGGCGCGGGCCCCGACTCCGCCTTCGAGTGGGCCGTCTCCGCGGCCGCCTCCAGCCTGGTCCACCTCATGGAGCAGGGCTACGCGGTGCGGCTGCTCACCGACACCGGGGACGGCGTGCCCGGTCTGGGCGGCGGCGGCTTCTCCTCGGGCGGGCACGAGTCCGCGGAGGCGACCGGGCTGATGATGGACACCCTCGCGGTCGTCGGGCACTCGGACGGCACCGGGCTCACCCGGGCCTACGACGCCGTGCGCGGCGGCGGTGGTTTCGGCGAAGCCGGCGGGGACGGGCTCCTCATCGCCTTCTTCGGCGACCTGGACGACGTACAGACCGATCTGGCGGCCAAGATGCGCCAGCGCGCCGGGGGCGCGGTGGCCTTCGTCCTGGACTCCGCGACCTGGGCCGGGCAGCCGGCGCGGGACCATGCCCTGCCCGCGGTGGAACAGCGGCTGCACAGGCTGCGCGACGCGGGCTGGACGGCGCTCGCCGCCCCGCCCGGGGCCGCCTTCGGCGAGCTGTGGCGGCGTGCCGGGAGCACGGCGTTCGGTACGGGAACCTCTGGAGGCCGGGGATGAGCGGGCGCGCGAGAGTGACGCTGTTCGCGGCGCTGGCGACGCTGCTCACCGCGTGGTCACTGGTCCCGCTGGTCGAATCGGCGGGCTGGCTGCTCCAGGCGGCGCTGCTGCTGGCCGTGCAGAGCGCGGTGGGGGCCGGGGCCCGGCGGGTGCCGCTGGCGCGGTCGCTGACCGCGGCCGCGCAGCTGCTGGTGTCGCTGCTGATCCTCGCGGTCCTCTTCGCGGGGAAGGGCGAGTCGACCGGGAGCGGGCCGCTGGCCTACCTGGTGACGGACTTCGGGGCGCTGTTCCAGCGCGGTGCGCAGGACGTGAGCGAGTTCGCGATCCCGGCGCCGCTGACGGACGGCATCCGGCTGCTGCTGGTGTCCGGGGTACTGCTGATCGGGCTGCTGGTGGACACCCTCGCGGTGACCCTGCGGACGGCCGCCGCGGCCGGGCTGCCGCTGCTCGCGCTGTACTCGGTGGCCGCCGGCCTGTCGGGCGGCGGGGATGCCTCCTGGTTCGCCTTCCTGCTGGCGGGCTGCGGCTACCTGATGATGCTGCTGGCCGAGAGCCGGGACCGGCTGGCGCAGTGGGGCCGGGTCTTCGGCGCTGCCCCGCGCGAGCGGGTCTCGGCCGCCTCCGGCCTCGGCGGCGGCAAGGAGGGCCGGCTCACGGCCCCGGTGCGGACCGGCCGGCGGATCGGCGCGATGGCCCTGGGCCTGGCGCTGGCGGTGCCGGCGGCGCTGCCCTCGCTCGGCGGCGGGCTGCTGGGCGGCCCGGGCGACGGCGAGGCCTCCGACGGCGGTGTGGGCGGGACGATCTCGGCGGTGAACCCGCTGGTCTCCCTGCAGAGCAACCTGAACGCGCAGGACAACCGGGTCGTGCTGAAGTACCGGACGGACAATCCCCAACAGGGCGAGCAGTACCTGCGGATCCTGGCGCTGGACGAGTTCAACGGGATCAAGTGGGAGGCCTCCGGGCGGGCCCTGTCCGATGTCCCGGAGCGGCTGCCGAGCCCGCCCGGGCTCAGCGGGGACGTCCGCCAGGGCGCGGCCGAGGTGCAGACCAACGTGTCGGCGGCGGAAACCTACACCCAGCGCTACCTGCCCATGCCGTATCCGGCGACCTCGGTGGACATCAAGGGGAAGTGGCGGTTCGAGCCGGCCGGGCGGACCCTGGTCGGGGACCAGCTGGGCAAGGACAAGTTCCAGAACGTGCAGGGGGCGCAGTACTCCGTACGGAGCCTGCTGCTGAAGCCGACGGCGCAGCAGCTGCGGACCGCGCCCGAGCCGGACCCGGCGATCCGCGCCGAGTACACGAAGCTGCCGGACAACCTGCCGGCCGTGGTCACCGACACGGCGCGCCAGGTGACGCAGGGGGCCAAGGACAACTACACGCGGGCCGTGAAGCTCCAGGACTTCTTCGCCGTGAACGGCGGGTTCCGCTACAACACGAAGACGGCCTCGGGCACCGGCCCGCAGGCGGTGGCCCGCTTCCTGGCCGACAAGGAGGGCTTCTGCATCCACTTCGCCTTCTCGATGGCGGCGATGTCCCGTTCGCTGGGCATCCCGGCGCGGGTGGCGGTGGGCTTCACCCCGGGCGAGAAGCAGTCCGACGGCAGCGTCAACGTGTCGATGCGCGACGCGCACGCCTGGCCGGAGCTGTACTTCGAGGGCGTGGGGTGGACGCGGTTCGAGCCGACGCCCCGGGCCGGCATCAACGTGCCGGACTACTCCCGGGCGCAGGCTCCGACGGCGCAGCCGTCCGCGCCCGCGGCGCTGCCCTCGCAGGGGGCGGCGCAGCCGTCGGCCGCGCCGTCGAAGACGGACGAGTGCCCGCCGGAGCTGAAGAAGCTCGGCGAGTGCGGTGCGGCCGCGCCGAAGCAGAGCGCGTCCGGTGGTGGCGGGCCGTCGGTGTCGGCGGTGCTCGGCTGGGCCGGCGTGGTGCTGGCGGTGCTGGGCCTGCCGCTGCTCCCGCTGCTGTGGCGCAACCGGGTGCGGGCCCGCCGGCTGGGCGCCGGGGACGTGCCGACGGCGTGGCGTGAGCTGGGCGACGCCGCGTGGGACGTGGGCGTCCGGCCGGACGAGGCGCTGTCGCCGCGGCGGGCGGCCGTGCGGATGGTGGAGCTGGGGCGGCTGGACGCGGAGGCCGGAGGTGCGGTGCACCGGGTCGCGGGGGCGCTGGAACGGGCCCTGTACGCGCCGCCGGGCGCTGCCGTGTCGTACGCGGGGCTGGCGGACGACGTCCTGCTGGCACGGGCGGGGCTGCTGGCCGGCGTCGGCCGCCTGGCCCGCCTGCGCGCCCTGCTGCTCCCCCGCTCGGCGGCCCGCGTCGGCTGGGCCCTCTCCCACCACTGGTCGGCCCTGGCCGACCGAACCGGCGCCACGCTGACCCGCATCCGCCTCCGCATCCCCCTGAGGGGCCGCGGCTGAGGGGACCCTGCGGGGCTTTCCCCCACCCCGCCCCTTCCCGAAACCGGGCTCTGCCCGGACCCGCGCCTCAAACGCCGGCGGGGCTGAAATTGCCGCTACGCGGCAATCCAGCCCGCCGGGCGGCACCATGGAGCCCAGCTCAGCCAAAATCCAGCCCCGCCGGCGTTTGAGGCGCGGGGTCTGGGGCGGAGCCCCGGCAACGGCGGCCGGCCGGGACACCCGCGGACGCGCGAACGCGCGAACGCGGCGAGGCTCGATCCCCCGAGCCCCGCCGCGTTCGCGTACCGCGTCACGGAGGAGGTACCCGGTCCGCTCCGCAGCCCCGTGTCGGCGGTGCGGACCGGGCCTCCTGTCCGTTGCCCCCAGTCTGGCGTCCGCGCAGGTGGGGGCCCATCCGCGCGGGTACTCATTTCCGTGCCTAGGTACGGATACTCAGCCGCCGCGACGGGCCCCACCAGTTGTACGCGCTCCGCCGCCCCGGCGGCACCGCCGACTGGGGGGTCAGTGCCCGCTGACCCGGCCCCGCAGCAGCAGCGACAGCGCCGAGTGCACGTCGTCGAGCGACCGCTCGCTCTGGAAGGACTGCCAGTCCAGCGCGGCCACCAGCACCATGCCGACCAGCGCGGCCGCGGTCAGCGGCACGTCGATCTCGGCGCTCAGCTCACCGCGCTCGACACCCTCCCGCAGCACCGTCTCCACGACGGCCACCGCCTCCTGCCGGACGACCATCAGCGTGGACTGCCACGCCCGGTTGGTCCGCCACAGCTCGGCGACGTACAGCTGTGTGAAGGCCGGGTAGCGGTCGATGAAGACGAGGCCGGCCCGGATCATCGCGTCGAGCGCCTCGACGCGGCTGCCGCCGCGCGCCTCCGTCTCCTCCGCGGCCGTCCGCAGCGAGACGGTCAGCAGCCCGACCCCGTGCCGCAGCAGCTCCTCGAAGAGGTCGTTCTTGCTCGCGAAGTTGTAGTAGACGGTGCCCTTCGCCACGCCCGCGCGCTCGGCGATCTCCTCGACCGTGGTCGCGGAGAAGCCCTGTTCGGCGATCAGGGTCACGGCCGCTTCGTAGAGCTTCTGGCGGGTGGCCTGCCGCCTGCCGCCTACGGCGGCGGGGGTGCTGCTGCTTTCCATGGCGCTGATTCTCACAGGTCACCGGCTCCTCAGAGGGTCAGTTCGGGGTGCAGCCGGTCCATGGTCCACACCTGCTTGCCGCGGGCGGCGAGCGCGGTGAGGGCGAGGGCGCCCGCCGTGAAGGCCATCAGGACCGCTCCGCCCTGCCACACGGGGGCGAGGTCGCCGCCCGTGATGAGGCGGCGCAGGCTCTCGACGACGTACGACATCGGCAGGTACGGGTGGATGGCGTTGAAGAAGTCCGGGCTGGTCTGTACGGGGTAGGTGCCGCCCGCCGAGGTCAGCTGGAGCATCAGGACGGCCAGCACCAGGATCCGCCCGGCGGCGCCGAACTTGGCGTTGAGCCACTGGACGATCGCCGCGAAGCAGCCGGTGACCAGCATCAGGAAGCCGACGGTGAGGGCCGGGCGGGCCATCTCCAGGCCGAGGCCCCAGTGGAGTACGGCCATGAGCAGGCTCACCTGCGCGGCACCGAGGCCCGCCACGGGCAGCCAGCCGGCCAGCGCGATCCGCCAGGGCGAGGCGCCGGCGGCCAGGGCCCGCCGGTTGAGCGGGGTGATCAGCATGTAGGCGACCATCGCGCCGACCCACAGGGAGAGCGGGATGAAGTACGGGGCGAAGCCGGTGCCGTAGTTGGGCGCCTTGTGCAGGGACTGGTTGGCGAGGCGGACCGGGTCGGCCATGACCTCGGTGCGGGCGTCGCGCTGCTGCTGGTCGTAGTCGGGGATCTTGTCGACGCCCTCGTGGAGGCCGCCGGCGAGCTCGCCGCTGCCGTCGACGAGCTTGTACATGCCGCCGCTGAGGCTGTGCGCGCCGTCGCCGAGCTTGCCCACGCCCTCGCTGAGGGCGCCGGAGCCGGTGGTGGCGGTGCCGATGCCGGTGTGCAGCTCGGCCATGCCGGTGGCGACCTGGTGGGCGCCGGCGTTGAGGGCGTTGACCTGGGCGACGGCCGCGTCGAGGTCGGAGGCGAGGCCGGGGGCCTTGTCGACGAGGAGGCGGGCCTTCTTCTCCAGGTCGGTCAGCTGGGTGCGGAGCTTGGTGACGTCGCCGTTCGCGTTCTTGACCAGGGTGCTGACGTCACCGGTGAGTTCGGCGGCCTCGGCCGCGTCGTCCTTGACCTTCTTCAGGTCGGGGCAGGAGGCCAGGTGCGGCTCCTTGCCGGGGGTGACGCAGTGCTTGGTGTAGTAGGCGTCCGCGCCCTGGGAGGCCTTCTGGGCGGCGGAGGCGGCGGCCGGGGCCTTGTCGGCGAAGGTGTCGAGGTGGTTCTTGACCACCTTGGCGGTGTCGGCGACCAGCTCGGCGGTGTCCGCCAGGTTCTTGGGGTCCTGGACGAAGGGGCGGGCCTTGTCGGCGGCGCCGTTGACCTTGTTGGCGAGCTTCTGGGTGCCGGACGCGACGTCCTTGGAGCCGGTTTCCAGCTTGCCGGCGCCCGAGTTGAGCTTCCGCAGGCCGCCGGCGAGCTCGCCGGTCTTCTCCTTGGCCGTGTCGAGGCCGTCGGCGAGCTCCTTCGCGCCCTCCTGGGCCTTGCCCGCGCCGTCCTTGAGCTGGTCGGCGCCGTCGGCGGCCTCGGCGGTCTTGTCGTGGAGGTCGGAGAAGTTCACGAAGATCTTGTCGAGGAATCCGCGGGAGGCGTTGGTGGACGCCGCCGAGCGGACCTCGGAGAAGACGGTGCGCGAGATCGAGCCGACGATGTAGTTGTTGGCGTCGTTGGTGCGGACCTGGAGGGCTCCGGTGGCCGGGTCCTCGCCCGAGCTGGAGGCGATCTTCTCGCTGAAGTCGGCGGGCATGGTGAGGGACAGGTAGTACGTCCCGTTCTCCAGGCCCTTGGCGGCCTCCTCCGCGCTGACCTCGCGCCAGTCGAAGGTCTTGCTGTCGTGGAGCTTCTTGGTGATCTCGTCACCGGCGTCGATGCGCTCGCCGTCGACGGTGGCGCCCCGGTCGGAGTTGACGAGGGCGACGGGCACCTTGTCGAGGCGGCTGTACGGGTCCCAGAAGGACCAGAGGTACAGGGCTCCGTAGAGCAGCGGCAGCAGGAGCAGTGCGACGAGAGCGGCCCGGGGCAGCTTCCCCCGCCCGAACCGCTTCAGCTCAAGCGCGGCCAGCTTCGGCGAGCGCATCGTCCGCCCCCTTCGTGTCGTCGTCGTTCTCGGTGTCGGTGCGGGTCTCGGCGTCGTCGGTGCCGGTGTCGTCGGTGCCGGTGTCGTCGTTCTCGACGTCGCCGTTCCCGGCGTCGTCCCGGGCGTCCTCCCCGTCGGCCGGCTCCGTCGGGCCGGTCCGCACGACGAGCGCGTCGTCGGGGGCCTCGCTGCACACCGCGAGGACGGTGGTCCCCGCGGCGGCGACCGAGCGGAGCAGGGCCCAGGCCTCGGCGCGTTCGACGTCCGAGAGCTTCATGTCGAGGTCGTCCAGGGCCAGCAGCCGCGGCGAGCCGAGCAGCGCGATGGCCACGGACAGCCGTACGGACTCCAGGCGTTCCAGGTCCCGTACGGAGGTGCGCGGCCCCTTGGGCAGCGTGGCGAGGTCCAGTCCCGCGGCGTCCAGGGCGGCGTCGATCCGGGCCTTGCTGCTCGCGCGGCGTTCGCCGCGGGGGCGCAGCAGCGCGCGGACCGGGGCCTCGTAGCGGCGCTGGAGCAGGGCGCCCTCGCGCAGCTGCTCGGCGACGGTGAGGGCCTGGTCGAGCTCGTTGACGCCGCAGACCGGTCCGAGGGCGGCGATCCGGCGGACCGCGGCCATCCTCTTCGGCAGCCGGTGGCGGCCGACCTCGGCGTGTCCCTCGGTGGGTTTCATCCGTCCGGTGAGGGCAAGGAGCAGGCAGGTACGGCCGCTGCCGGAGGGGCCTTCGACCGCGATGAGCGAGCCGGGCTCCGCGTCGATGCCGACGCCCCGGAAGGCCCAGCCGCGCGGGCCCTTGAGTCCGAAGTCCTCGGCTTTGACGGCCGCGCCGTGCGGGCTGTCCACACCGTCCCCCTTCTTTTTAAACTGACCGGTCAGTTCAAAAACTACCAGCTTCTTGCGCACCAGGTGCGCAGCGGGGGGCAGTTACCCCGACGAAACCCCCAAAACCGCAGGTCACGGCGATTGTCAGTGGGGCCGGTCACGATGGAGGCAACGCATCGACAGGAGGTTCGTCATGGCCACACCGTCCCCGTCCCCTGTCCACCCCGTCCTGCGGAGGTCGGCGGCTCCGCCGGCCGCCCTCGACCTGCTCGCCAAGGCCCGCAACGGCCTGGCCGAGGCCGTCCGGCTGTCCCGTCCCAACGAGCGTTACGCCACCGCCCACCTGGCCGCGCTGCGCACCGCCGCGGCCGTGCTCGCCGCACGCGGGCGGCCCGAACCGGTGAGCCCCCGGCGGCGGCCGAGGATCCGCAGCGCGTGGGAGGTGCTGCCGGAGATAGCGCCGGAGCTGGCGGAGTGGAGCGCGCTCTTCGCCTCCGGCGCCGCCCGCCGGGCCCGGGCCGAGGCGGGGATACCGGACGCGGCCAGCAGCCGGGACGCGGACGATCTGGTGCGTGCGGTCTCGATGTTCCTGCGCCTGGTCGAGCGGATGCTCGCGATCCAGCCGCCCCAGCAGACCCTGCCGCAGCCCCGCCCGGAACATCCGGAGGCGGGATGAGCTGCCAGGGGCCCCGCCCGACCCGAAAGACGGGCCCTGGGTGCGGAAGGCAATAAGGTGGGGCCGGGTGGGGCACTGACCGCTCACCCCTTGCCTACCGCGCCGAGGAGCCATCAGCCGTGTCGGACACTTCCCGCCCCCGTGCCTCCCTCCGCACCGCCGTGGTGTGGGAGGTCCTCAAGGAGGCGCTCGACCGCCGGGTGAAGGCGACCGGCCGGGATGTCCTGGATGTGCTCGACACCGGTGGCGGCACCGGGAAGTTCGCCGTGCCGGTGGCCCGCCTGGGCCACCGGGTCACCGTCGTCGACCCCAGCCCGAACGCGCTGTTCGGACTGGAGCGCCGGGTGGCCGAGGCCGGAGTCGCCGATCTCGTCCGCGGAGTCCAGGGCGATGCCCAGGGCCTGCTGGACGTCGTCGAGCGGGACGCCTACGACGTGGTGCTCTGCCACGGCGTGCTGGAGTACGTGGACGACCCGGCCGAGGGCGTGGCCAACGCGGAGGCGGCCCTGCGCTCCGGCGGCACGCTCAGCCTGCTGGCCGCCGGACTCGGCGGAGCCGTGCTCGCGCGCGCCCTGGCCGGGCACTTCACGGAGGCCCGTACGGCCCTCACCGACCCGGCCGGCCGCTGGGGCTCGGGCGACCCGGTGCCCCGCCGCTTCACCGCCGAGACGCTCGCCGAGCTGGTCGGCGGGGCCGGCCTGGAGGTCGGAGCGGTGCACGGCGTGCGGATCTTCGCCGACCTCGTCCCGGGGGTCCTGGTGGACACCGAGCCGGGCGCCGTGGAGGCGCTGCTGCGCCTGGAGGAGGCCGCCGCGGAGCTGCCCGCCTTCCACGCGGTCGCCACGCAGTTGCACGTCCTGGGCGAGAAGCGGGCCTGATCTGCGATCTTCGTCGGACCGAGTCGGCCACACACCCTCCGAACCGGCGATCGGCCCCGTATGATCGGGGCAGTGACCGGCATGGTGGACGTGCCATTGGGGAATAAGCGCCTCAGTGACCGCTTCCGCGGCGGCACTGATCGTTTTCGATACGGATCCATGACTGATCTATTTGAGAACGTGGCGTAGAGGGCGGGTATCACGGGGGCGATTCCCCGCCTATCCTGAAGGGGACCCCTGGTCGCTACCCCCGCGACCGACGGATGAGGAGGACTCCCGTGCCGCTCTCGGAGCACGAGCAGCGCATGCTCGAGCAGATGGAGCGAGCGCTGTACGCCGAAGACCCCAAGTTCGCGACAGCGCTTGAGGGAAGCGGACTGCGCACGTACACCCGGCGACGGGTCTACCAGGCAGTCGCAGGCATTGTGGTGGGTATCGCGCTCCTCATGGCCGGCGTGATCTGGCAGGACGTGCTCTGGGTCAGTGTGGTGGGGTTTCTCGTCATGCTGGGCTGCACGGTCCTCGTGGTCACCGGTTGGCGCAAGGCACCCAAGCCCGGCGAGCAGCCCGTCTCCGGAAGTGCAGACGGTTCGGCCCGTGGCCAGAACCGGCAGCGTCGGTCGATGATGACCCGCATCGAAGAACGGTGGCAGCGCCGCCGTGACGAGCAGGGGCAGTAGCGCCCCCCGACAAAAACGTGAGTGAGGGGACGGAAGCCTGTCGGCTTCCGTCCCCTCACTGCTCTGCGGCGCGACGCTGCGGCATGATGTGGGGGTGAGTGTGCTCCCCCTGGTCTTCACCAGCGGCTGGGCCAGTGGGATCAACGCGTACGCCGTGGTCCTCCTGCTCGGCATCTTCGGCGCGACCGGCCTGACCGACGAGGTTCCGGCCTCCCTGCAACGCACCGACGTGCTGATCGTCGCCGGTGTGCTGTTCCTCTGCGACGTCGTCGCCGACAAGATCCCGTACGTGGACTCGGTCTGGGACTCGGTCCACACGGTGATCCGCCCGGTCGCCGGTGCCACGGTGGGCGCCCTGCTGGCCGGCCAGAGCGGCTCGCTCTCCGACATCGCCGCCGGTGCGGTCGGCGGTTCCACCGCCCTGGTCAGCCATTTCATCAAGGCCGGCACCCGGATGGCGATCAACACCTCGCCCGAGCCGTTCAGCAACATCGCCATGAGCACCGCCGAGGACCTCGGCGTGGCGGGCCTGGTCACCTTCGCGATGTTCAACCCCGAGGCCGCCGCCATCATCGCGGCCGTCCTGCTGGCGGCCGGGCTGGCCCTGCTGATCTTCCTCTGGACCCGGATCCGCCGCTTCCTGCGCCGCCGTGCCCAGCGCCGCGAGGAGAAACGGCTCGCCGCCGAAGCCCGCGCGCGGACCTCCTCCCCACCCCGCTGACCGCGGGGAGTGCCTCGATAGGCTCAGCCGCATGGCACGAATTGCGGTGATCGGCGCCGGGATGGGCGCGATGGCGACGGCGGCCCGGCTGGCCGTGGCAGGGCATCGGGTGACGGTGTACGAGCGCGGGGCGACGTACGGAGGCGCGGTCGGCCGGTACGAGCGCGAGGGCTTCGCCTTCGACACCGGGCCGGGCCTGCTGCACCTGCCCGCCGTCTACCGCGACCTGTTCGTCAAGACCGGCAAGCGGTCGCTGGAGACCTGCGTGGACATGGCGCAGGCGGACCCGGCCGTCCGGCACGTCCTCCCCCACCGCGGCGTGGACGTGGCCCTGCCCGGCGCCTCCCGCGGCGGCGTGGCCGCCGCGCTCGACGGGGCCTTCGGCCAGGGCGCGGGCGAGCGCTGGAACGCCGTACTGGGCCGCGCCCGGGACGCCTGGGACGCCACCCGCCGCCCCCTGCTGGAGGAGCCGCTGCCCGTAGACCGCCGCGCCCTGGGGGCCGACCCGTACCCCGCCCTGCGCCGGAGCGGCCTGTTGCGCCGCCGCACCCCGACCCTCGCCGAGGTGGCCGACCGGGAGCTGGGCGGCGGCCTCGGGGAGCTGCTGGCCGGCCGGGTGCGCGCGTACGGGATCGACCCCGGCCGGGCTCCCGGCTCGGCAGCCGTGCTGCCGTACATGGAGCAGACCTTCGGCAGCTGGTACGTGCGCGGCGGTATGCGGGCCCTGGCCACCGCCGTCCACGAGCGCTGCCGGGAGCGGAAGGTGGAGTTCGTCTTCGGCGCGGAGGTCCGGGAGGTCCGCACCGACGGGGGCCGTGCGGCCGGTCTGCTGCTGGCCGGCGGCGGTGAGGTCGCGGCCGACTCCGTCGTCTGCGGGATCGACCCGCGGCTGCTGCCCGCCACTTCCCTGCCCTGGCCGCGCGAGGCGGTCCCGGCCCGCGGGCCGGACCTGCCGAGCCGGCTCACCCTCTTCCTCGCGCTGCGCGGCGCCCGCCCTCAGGGGACCGTCCACCGCACCCTCGTGCACTCCCCCGGCCTGGACGTCACCGTCCTGCGCCCCGACGACCCCGCCACCCGCCCCGACGCGGACCACGAAGCGGTCACGGTGACCGCCGTGTGCGGACCGGGGGGCGCGGCGGCCGCGTCCCCCGACCGGCTGCTGGAGCTGGCCGGGCAGGCCGTCCCGGGGCTGCGGGAGCGGCTGCTGTGGCACGAGGCGCACACGCCCGCCGACATCGAGGCGGCGACGGGCGCCCCGGGCGGCTCGGTGCCCGCCCCCGCCCTCGCGGGAGCCGGCGGGCGGCTGCTCTACCCGGCCAACACCACGGCCGTTCCGGGGCTGTACCTGGCGGGCGGCTGGGCGCATCCCGGCGGCGGGCTGGCGCACGCCGGAATGACCGGGGCACTGGTGGCCGGGCTGATCGTGGAGGGCGCGGAGTTCCGCGGCTCCCAGTGACCCGCCCCCGGCCGGTCCGGGCTCAGTAGCGGTACTGCTCGTACTCGCCCTGCTGGGGGTACGGGTACTGCTGCGGCGGCTCGCCCTGCTCGTCGCCCGGGTAGGGCTGGGCCACATCGCGCTGCTGCGGGACCCAGACCCCGCCGGGCGGGGTGTCCATGGAGTACTGCTGCTGCCCCTGGTCGGGGTACGGGGGGTAGGCGGAGTACTGGGCGTAGTTCGCGTCGTTCGCGTAGTCGTAGGCCGCCGGCTGGCCGAGGCCCCCGCCGGTGCCGATGTACGGGTCCGAGTAGGCGGCGTAGACCTGCTGCTGCTCGCCCGTCTGATAGCCGGCGGAGTAGTCGTAACCGCCGCCCCCGCCCTGGCCCGTGGCGTCGTAGTACGCGGCGTACTGGTGGGCGTCCTGCTCGGCCGAGGTGAACGGCGAGGCGAAGGCGGCCGTCTGGCCCCCGTCGGCGGCGGGCGCGAAGCTCTGTATCCCGTAGGAACCGGTGTCCTCGGGCATCGGCTGCGGGCTGTAGACCTCGTCGGCGGCAGCCTGGAACTGCCGCTCGGAGACGCGGCCTTCGCCCGCTTCGGCGGCCCCGTCCGCACCCTCGTACTCCAGCGCGGTGACCTGGAGCGCCGGTTCGGGACGCGGACCGCCGGAGCGGCGGCGGCCGGACTGCCGTACGGGTTCCCCGCCGCGCCGCAGCGCCCAGCCGGCCACGAAGCCCTTGCGGAAGGAGAGCGTCACCAGGGTCTGGCCCACGGCGAACGCGGCCGCGCCGGCGCCGATGACCGCCACCGACGGCAGGACCACCCCGGCGACCACGCCGAGGAAGCCGGTGAAGGCGAGCAGGCGCCAGCGGAGCCGGGCCTTGTACTGCATCAGGACCTCGGCAAGCAACCACAGCGCGACGAAGCCGAACGCGATGTAGAGGACCGTCATACCCATGCATGGCCCCTCTCGGTGCGGCCGGCCGCCCAGGAAACGGGGGCCCGCCGGTCAGGCCCGCTGGTGCAGGCCCAGGTTCTCGTAGATCTCGAGAGTCGCCGTGGAATTGTTCAGCGTGATGAAGTGCAGCCCTGGGACACCCTCGGACAGCAGCCGCGCGCAGAACTCCGTGGCGAACTCGATGCCAATGGAGCGTACAGCGGCCGCGTCGTCCTTGACGGCGAGCATGCGCTCTTTCACGTCCGCGGGGAAGACCGCGGTGCTGAGTTGGGGCAGTCGGTCGAGCTGCTTGATACCCACAACAGGCATGACCTCGGGGATGATCGGGGTCTCGCAGCCCGCCTTTTCGACGCTGTCGCGCAGCCGCAGATAATTCTCCGGATCGAAGAACATCTGGGTGATCGCATAGTCGGCCCCCGCGCGGCACTTGTCCACGAAATGCCGGATGTCCGTATCCCAGTCCGTCGAACGCGGGTGCATCTCGGGGAAGGCGGCGACGCCGACGCAGAAGTCGCCGGACTCCTTGAGCAGCCGGACCAGGTCGGCGGCGAAGTGCACGCCCTCCGGGTGCGCCACCCACTCGGCCATCGGGTCGCCCGGCGGGTCACCGCGCAGGGCGAGCATGTTGCGGATGCCGGCGTCGGCGAACTGGCCGATGACGTGGCGCAGCTCGGCGATGGAGTGGTCCACGGCGGTGAGGTGGGCGACCGGGGTCAGGGTGGTGTCCGAGGCGATCTGCTCGGTGGCCTTGACGGTGCCGCCGCGGGTGGAGCCGCCGGCTCCGTAGGTCACGGAGACGAAGCTCGGGGATACCGCCTCGACCCGCCGCAGCGCGTTCCAGAGGTTGCGTTCGCCCTTCTCCGTCTTGGGGGCCCAGAACTCGAAGGAGTACGAGCGCCCGGACGCGAGGAGGTCGCGGACCGTGTGTGCACGATCCGACCAGGTGGAAGCGGTACCAGAGGCCATACGGGCAGGTTAGACGCGGGCTGCCGGAGGCCGAAGCGGTGTCCGCCTTTTGGACACGTTTTTGGACACCCTCCCGTAGGGGGCGTCCTAGCCGAGGCGGGCGCGGACCCGCTTGGCGAGGTCCTCGGCGGCCGCACCGGGGTCGATGGCCTCGGTGAGGGCGCGGACGACGACGACGCGGGTGGCTCCGGCGTCCAGCACCTCGTCCAGATTGCCGCTGTCGATGCCGCCGATCGCGAACCAGGGCCGGTCCTGCTCGAGCGAGGCCGCGTACCGGACGAGTCCGAGGCCGGGGGCGTGGCGGCCGGGCTTGGTGGGGGTGGGCCAGCAGGGGCCGGTGCAGAAGTAGTCGACGCCGGGCTCGGCCACGGCCGCGTCGACCTCGGCCTCGGCGTGGCAGGAGCGGCCGATGAGCACGGAGTCGGGGCCGCCGAGGATGGCGCGGGCGGCGGGCACGGGGATGTCGCCCTGGCCGAGGTGGAGGACGTCGGAGCCGATGGCGTGCGCGACGTCGGCGCGGTCGTTCACGGCGAGCAGCTTGCCGTGGCGCCGTGCTGCCTCGGCGAACACCTGGAGGTGTTCGAGCTCTTCGCCCGCCTCCATGCCCTTGTCGCGGAGCTGGACGATGTCCACGCCGCCGGCGAGCACGGCGTCGAGGAACTCGGGGAGGTCACCCTGCCGCTTGCGGGCGTCCGTGCACAGGTAGAGCCGGGCGTCGGACAGCTGCATGGGTGTACCCCCGTGATGGAGGCGGTGTACGGGCCCCGGGGCCCGTACACCGCGGTGGAGCGGATGCGGATCAGGTCAGAGGGCGAGCGCCTGAGCGCGGCGCTTGACCTCCGTGCCGCGATTCTCGCTCAGCGCCTGGGCGGGGGTGCCGGGCAGGGTCGGGTCCGCCGTGAAGAGCCACTCCAGGATCTCCGCGTCGGAGAAGCCGTCGTCGCGCAGCACGGTCAGCAGGCCGACGAGGCCCTTCACGACCTTGTCGCCGTCGATGAAGGGGGCCGGTACCTGCAGGGCGCGGTTCTCGCCCCGGCGTACGGCGATGAGCTGCCCCTCCTTGACCATCTGGCGGACCCGGGTCACCTCGATGTCGAGCATCTCCGCGATGTCGGGGAGGTACAGCCACGAGGGGACAAGGGCATCGATCTTTGCGTCAATCTCGGTCACGGGGACAAGCCTGCCACCTCGGATCGGCCGCCGGTACCGGAGCGACCCGTCCGTGGCCGCGCCGCCCCGCCCCGCACCCCCGCGGTTCGCTCGCCGGCGGGGCCCGACCGGGGGCGGAGCCCGGCCCGCCGTCAGGCCGTCGCCGACTTGAGGGGGGTCCCCGGGTCGCGGACCTTGGCCGGGTCCAGCGGCGCCCCCGTCTCGATCAGTTTGCGGCCCTGCGCCAGGTCGCGGGGGCGGCCGACGGCCAGCAGCGCGACCAGGGCGCCGTCCTTCAGCCAGCACACGGACCAGGCCCGCTCCCCCGGGTCGCCCCGCCACAGCAGGGTGTCGGCCCCGCCGTGGTGGCCGGCGTACTGGACGAAGCGCCCGAACTGCTCGGACCAGAAGTACGGCACCGGGTCGTAGGCCTCGGCCGGCTCCCCGGCCAGGATGTTCGCCGCGACCGCCCGCGGCCCCTGGAGCGCGTTGTCCCAGTGGTGCACGAGCAGCCGGGTCCCGTAGCGCGCCGAGGGGAAGGAGGCGCAGTCGCCGACCGCGTATACCCCGGGCAGCGAGGTCCGCAGGTGGGCGTCGGCGGTGACCGAGCCGTCGGGGCCGAGCGATACGCCGGTCCCGGCCAGCCAGCCGGTGGCGGGGCGGGCGCCGATGCCCACCACCACCGCGCCGGCCGGCAGGGCCCGCCCGTCAGCGAGCAGCACCCGGCCCTCCTCGACCCCGGCGACCTTCGCGCCGGTGATCAGCTCGGCGCCCGCCTGCGCGTACCAGCGGGCCATGGGCTCGGCGACCTCGGCGGGCAGCGCGCCCGCCAGGACCCGGTCCGCGGCCTCGACCACGGTCACCTCGCAGCCCGCCTCCCGGGCCGCGGTGGCGAACTCCGCGCCGATCCAGCCCGCCCCGACGACCACGATCGACGGCGCGGCCGCCAGTACGGGGCGCAGCCGCTCCGCGTCGTCCAGGGTGCGCAGCAGGTGCACGCCCGGGACCCCGCCGGTTGCGGGCAGGGTCAGCGGCTGCGCACCGGTGGCCAGGACGAGGACCCCGTACGGGACCGGGCCGGCCTCGGTGTCCAGTTCGCGTGCGGCGGCCCGGAGCCCGGTGACCTCCGTGCCGAGCCTCAGTTCGATGTCCAGCGCTTCGAAGTCCACGTCGAAGGCGGAGTCCTCGGCCTTGCCGAGGAGGACCGCCTTGGACAGCGGGGGCCGGTCGTAGGGCTGGTGGGGCTCGGCGCCCAGCAGGGTCACGGGGCCGGTGAATCCGCGCTCGCGCAGGGCGACCGCGGTCTGCACGCCGGCCATTCCGGCGCCGACGATCACGACGCCGCTCTCAGTCTGTTCCGTCTGCTCGTTCACCCGGCCACCCTAATCATCTGACGACCCGTCAGGAATAGGTGCCCCTTACCCGCTGTCGGCGGCGGGGTTAGTCTGGCCACCGTACCTATCGCGGGAGTCCGGGCGCACCGGGCTGAGAGGGAGGCTGGACGGCCTCCGACCGTACGAACCTGATCCGGGTCATGCCGGCGAAGGGAGGGGCTGGACGCCCATGCACTCATCTCGAAAGGGATCCGACGTCCTCGTCATCGGGGGCGGGATCATCGGGCTCGTCACCGCCTGGCGGGCCGCCCGGCGGGGCCTCGCCGCCGTACTGGCCGATCCGGCCCCCGGCGGCGGGGCCGCGCAGGTCGCGGCCGGGATGCTCGCCCCGGTCACGGAGCTGCACTACGGCGAGGAGGCCCTGCTGGGCCTGGGCCTCGCCTCCGCCGCGCGCTATCCGGAGTTCGCCGCCGAGCTCGCCGAGGCGAGCGATGGTGTCGACATCGGCTACCGCGCCTGCGGCACCCTCGCCGTCGCCCTGGACGCCGACGACCGGCTCCACCTGCGCGAGCTGCACGCCCTCCAGCGCCGCTGCGGCCTGGACTCGGAGTGGCTCACCGGCCGCGAGTGCCGCCGCCTGGAGCCGATGCTGGCCCCGGGCGTACGCGGCGGGCTGCGCGTGGACGGCGACCACCAGGTCGACCCCCGCCGGCTCGCGGCCGCCCTGCTGACCGCGTGCGAGCGGGCCGGCGTGAGCGTCCACCGGGCGGGCGCGGAGCGGCTGCTGGTCACCGCGGACCGGGCGGCCGGCGCCGTCCTCGACGACGGTACGGAGCTGCGCGCGGACCAGGTGGTGCTGGCGGCGGGCTCGCTCAGCGGCCGGCTGGCGGGCGTACCCGCGGAGGTGGTGGCACCCGTACGGCCGGTGAAGGGGCAGGTGCTGCGCCTGGCCGTACCCCCCGCCTACGCGCCGTTCCTGTCGCGGACGGTCCGGGCGGTCGTCCGCGGCAGCCACGTCTACCTGGTGCCGCGGGAGAACGGCGAGCTCGTCATCGGCGCCACCAGCGAGGAACTCGGCTGGGACACCACGGTCACCGCGGGCGGGGTCTACGAACTCCTGCGCGACGCCCATGAGCTGGTGCCCGGCATCACCGAACTCCCGCTGGTGGAAACCCGGGCGGGCCTGCGCCCCGGCTCGCCCGACAACGCGCCGATGCTCGGCCCGACCGACCTGCCGGGCCTGCACCTGGCCACGGGGCACTACCGCAACGGGGTGCTGCTGACCCCGCTCACCGGCGAGGTCATGGCGGACCTGCTGACCACCGGCGAACTACCGCCGATCGCCCGCCCCTTCACCCCCCGCCGGTTCTCCGCCGCACGTCAGGAGACGTACGCATGACCATCTCCGTCAACGGCGAGCCGCGCGAGGTCGCGGCCGGCACCACGCTCGACGCGGTGGTCGCCACCCTGACCGCGGTGCCCTCCGGGGTCGCCGCCGCGCTCAACGAGACCGTGGTCCCGCGCGGGCAGTGGCCGGCCACGCCGGTGGGCGACGGCGACCGGGTCGAGGTCCTCACCGCGGTCCAGGGAGGCTGAGCGGCATGGCGGACGACCTCTTCACGCTCGGCGGCCGGACCTTCTCCTCACGTCTGATCATGGGTACGGGCGGGGCACCGAGCCTGGACGTACTGGAGCGGGCCCTGGTGGCCTCCGGCACGGAACTCACGACGGTGGCCATGCGGCGGCTGGACCCGACGGTCCAGGGCTCCGTCCTCTCCGTGCTCTCGAAGCTCGGCATCGGGGTCCTCCCCAACACGGCGGGCTGCTTCACGGCGGGCGAGGCCGTGCTGACGGCGCGGCTCGCGCGGGAGGCGCTGGGCACGGACTGGATCAAGCTGGAGGTGGTCGCGGACGAGCGGACCCTCCTGCCGGACGGCGTGGAACTCCTCGACGCGGCCGAGACCCTCGTGGACGAGGGCTTCACCGTCCTGCCCTACACGAACGACGACCCGGTGCTGGCGCGCAAGCTGGAGGACGTGGGCTGCGCGGCGATCATGCCGCTGGGTTCGCCGATCGGGTCGGGGATGGGGATCCGGAACCCGCACAACTTCGAGCTGATCACGGAACGGGCCAGGGTCCCGGTCATCCTGGACGCGGGCGCCGGGACGGCCTCGGACGTGGCCCTGGCGATGGAACTGGGCTGCGCGGCCGTGATGCTCGCCTCAGCGGTGACCCGGGCGCAGGAGCCGGTGCTGATGGCTGCCGCGATGCGGGACGCCGTCTCGGCGGGGCGCCTCGCCTATCGCGCGGGGCGCATCCCGCAGCGCCGCTTCGCCCTCGCCTCGTCCCCCGCCTCCGGCCTCCCGGCCCTGGACCCCGAACGCCCGGCGTTCTGACCTGCGGGTCCGCTGCCGGGGGCGCCGCCCCCACACCCCCGCGCCCCAAACGCCGGCGGGGCTGGATTGTGGCTGAGCCGCGCTCGCGGGGGTCCGCTGCCGGGCGGACGTCACAGGTGCGCTGCAAGGCTGACCGCCCCGGCCGGGGGCGCGTCGGCGCGCCAATAGAATCGCCGGGTGGATACGACCCTGGATGACCCCCTCGTCGGGCGCGTGCTCGACGGCCGCTACCGCGTCGACGCCCGCATCGCGGCCGGCGGCATGGCCACGGTCTACCGGACCGTCGACACCCGCCTGGACCGTGTCCTGGCCCTGAAGGTCATGCACCCGGCCCTCGCCGAGGACGCCGCCTTCGTCGACCGGTTCATCCGGGAGGCGAAGTCCGTGGCCCGGCTCGCCCACCCCAACGTCGTCGCCGTCTTCGACCAGGGCACGGACGGGCCGTACGTCTACCTCGCCATGGAGTACGTCTCCGGCTGCACCCTGCGCGACGTGCTCCGCGAGCGCGGCGCGCTCCAGCCGCGGGCCGCGCTGGACATCCTGGAGCCCGTGCTCGCCGCCCTCGGCGCCGCCCACCGGGCGGGCTTCGTACACCGCGACATGAAGCCCGAGAACGTCCTGATCGGCGACGACGGCCGGGTCAAGGTGGCCGACTTCGGGCTGGTCCGCTCCGTGGACTCGGTGACCAACACCACCGGCTCCGTCCTCGGCACCGTCTCCTATCTGGCTCCCGAGCAGATCGAGAACGGCGTCACCGACACCCGCGTGGACGTCTACGCCTGCGGTGTCGTCCTGTACGAGATGCTCACCGGCACCAAGCCGCACACCGGCGGTTCCGCCGCCCAGGTGCTCTACCAGCACCTCAACGAGGACGTTCCGCCCCCGTCCGCCGCCGTCCCCGGCCTCCCCGTCGGCCTCGACGAGCTCGTCGCGCAGGCCACCGCCCGGAACCCGGAGCTGCGCCCCTACGACGCCGCCGCCCTGCTCGGCCTCACCCGCGAGGCCCGCGCACAGCTCGGCGACGCCGAGCTGGACGCCGTACCGCCCCAGGCGCGCGCCGAGGAGCGGACGGCCACCGAGGACCGCACCAGCGTGATCCCGCGCCCGGTCGAAGCGCACCGGCCCGTGCACCAGACCTCCCGGCTGCAGGTTCCGCCGCCGCCCGCGCCCGCCCCGCCGGCTGCGGCGCGCGGGCCCCGCCGCGGCGTGCTGCTGGTCGTCGCGGGCGTGCTGCTCGCCCTCGGACTCGGCACGGGGGTCTGGTACATCAACTCCGGCCAGTTCACCAAGGTGCCCAACCTGCTCGGCAAGACCGAGGAGCAGGCCAAGTCGCAGCTCTCGGCGGCCGGCCTCGGCGTGAAGCGGATCGAGCGGAAGTTCAGCAGCTCCTTCGACCGCGGCACGGTGATGAACACCGACCCGCCGGGCGGCAAGCGGATCCGCGGCAACGGCGCGGTGACGCTCACCATCTCCCGGGGCCCCGAGGTCGTGGCCGTGCCCAACCTCAAGGGCCGCCCGCTGGAGGAGGCCAAGGCCGAGCTGACGAAGGCCGGGCTGGCCCCCGGCATCGTCACCCAGGCCTTCAGCCAGGACGTCGCGCAGGGCTCGGTGATCAGCACCGACCCGGTGGGCGGCGAGAAGCGGGCCCCCGACACGGCGGTCGCCATGATCGTCAGCAAGGGCCGCCCGGTCCCGGTCCCCAGCGTGGCCGGCGTCTCCTTCGAGCAGGCCCGGTCGACGCTGGAGGGCCTCGGCCTGAAGGTGGCGACGGCGACCGAACAGGTCAACGCCCCTTCCCCGGCCGGTACGGTCGCCAACCAGTCGGTCGGCGCCGGAACCCAGGCCGCGGCCGGGGACACCGTCACGCTGACCCTCTCCAAGGGCCCCCGGCAGCTCCCCGTCCCGGATGTGACCGGCCAGGACGTGGACGCGGCCCGCAAGGCCCTGGAGGGCGCGGGCTTCAAGGTGAAGGTGGAGCGGCCGCTCATCTCCTTCAGCAGGACGGTGGAGTCCCAGTCGGTGGCCGGCGGCCAGAACGCGCCCGAGGGCACCACGATCGTCATCAAGACCAAGGGGCTGTGAGCAGCGGTGATACGCAATCCGGTGGGCGGGCACGTCCCCGTCGCGGGCGGGCTGGCCTCGGTGGGGCTGACGTACGCCCGGGAGATGGGCGCCGAGGCGGTCCAGGTCTTCGTCGCCAATCCGCGCGGCTGGGCGACCCCGGTCGGCAATCCGGCGCAGGACGAACTGTTCCGGTCGCAGTGTGCCGAGGAGTCGCTGCCGGCCTACGTACACGCCCCGTACCTGATCAACTTCGGCTCGCACACCGAGGCGACCGTCGAGAAGTCGGTGGAGTCCCTGCGCCACTCGCTGCGCCGGGGCCGGCAGATCGGTGCGCTCGGGGTGGTCGTGCACACCGGCTCGGCCACCGCAGGACGCCCGCGCGAGGCGGCGTACGCGCAGATCAGGGAGAACATGCTGCCGCTGCTGGACGAGCTGACGCACGACGACGACCCGTTCCTGCTGCTGGAGTCCACGGCCGGGCAGGGCTTTTCGCTGTGCTCGCGGGCCGAGGAGTTCGGGCCGTACTTCGACGCGCTCGACCACCACCCGAAGCTGGGGATCTGCCTGGACACCTGCCACATCTTCGCGGCGGGACACGATCTGGCGGAGCCGGGCGGGACGAAGCTGACGCTGGACCTGCTGGTGGATACGGTGGGTGAGGGGCGGCTGAAGCTGGTCCACGCGAACGACTCCAAGGAAGGGGTCGGCGCCCACAAGGACCGGCACGCCAACGTCGGCCAGGGCCACATCGGCCGCGAGGCCTTCGCCGAGCTGTTCACGCATCCGGCGATGGCGGGCGTGCCGCTGATCATCGAGACTCCCGGGGGCAAGGAAGGGCACGCGGCGGACGTGGCCCTGCTGAAGGAGCTGCGCGGGCCCGAGTGATCGTCCGGTCCGTTGGGGAATACCCCTGGGGGGTATACGGTTCTACTCTATCGGCGGAACCGCTACCCGACTTTTCCCACCAGGGGGTCGACATGGAGCACGCACACCAGAACACGAGCAGCACGGCCACGGCCGGCACGGACGCGCCGGCTGGGCCGTGGCCGCCCGGGCCACCCTGCACTGCCTCACCGGGTGCGCCATCGGCGAGGTGCTCGGCATGGTCATCGGGACCGCGCTGGGCTGGGGGAACGTCCCGACGATGGCCCTGGCGATCGCCCTCGCGTTCCTCTGCGGCTACGCGTTCACCCTGCGCGGGATCCTCGCGGCGGGTGTTGACTTCCGTACGGCCGTCCGGGTGGCGCTCGCCGCGGACACTCTTTCGATCACCGTCATGGAACTGATCGACAACGGCGTGATCGTCCTGTGGCCGGGCGCGATGGACGCGCACCTCTCGGACCCGAAGTTCTGGACGGTCCTGGCGATCGCGCTCGCGGCCGCCTTCGTGATCACGGTGCCGGTCAACAAGTGGCTGATCGGCCGCGGCAAGGGTCACGCGGTCGTCCACCAGTACCACTGACCGGCCGGACGCGCCCTACAGCTCGGGGCCGTCCCCCGGCTCCTCCTGGTACGAGTAGCGCTGCTCCCGCCAGGGGTCGCCGATGTTGTGGTAGCCGCGCTCCTCCCAGAAGCCACGGCGGTCCGCGGTCATGTACTCGACGCCGCGGACCCACTTGGGGCCCTTCCACGCGTACAGGTGCGGGACGACCAGGCGCAGCGGGAACCCGTGCTCCGCGGTGAGCAGTTCACCGCCCTGGTGGGTGGCGAAAACGGTCCGCTCGGAGGCGAAGTCGGCCAGCCGCATGTTGGAGCTGAAGCCGTACTCGGCCCACACCATCACGTGCGTGACCTGCGGCGCGGGCGGCGCGAGGGCGAGGATCGTACGGGCGAGCACGCCGCCCCATTCGGCGCCCGGCATGCTGAACTTCGTCACGCAGTGCAGGTCCGCCACGACCGACTCGAACGGCAGCGCCGCGAATTCCTCGTGGTTCCAGCAGTGCTTGTCACCGTCGGCCGTCGCGCCGAAGACGCGGAACTCCCAGCGGTCGGGCTTGAACTTGGGCACCGGACCGTAGTGGGTGACCGGCCAGCCCCGCTGCAACCGCTGCCCCGGTGGAAGCTCCGGCTGCTCTGCTCCCGGAGATTCCCGGCTTTCCGGCTGACCCATGACTCCATGGTGACAGACGCGGTGGGGTGGTCCTGACCAGGTCTGGGCCGATTCGGGCAACTCCCACTAAGGAGGCACTTACTGGACGCCCTTCAGCGGCGGTGCGAGGATGCGCGCAATCCCCCGGCCACGGCTGGGAGGTACCCCCAGCCCCGTCATTGATGACATTGCCTGGAAGGAGCCTCTGCGATGCAGGGCGACCCCGAGGTCCTTGAGTTTCTGAACGAGCAGCTGACCGGCGAGCTGACCGCCATCAACCAGTACTGGCTGCACTACCGCATCCAGGACAACAAGGGCTGGACCAAGCTCGCCAAGTACACGCGTGAAGAATCCATCGACGAGATGAAGCACGCGGACAAGATCACCGAGCGCATCCTGATGCTCGACGGCCTGCCGAACTACCAGCGCCTCTTCCACGTGCGGGTCGGGCAGACGCTCACCGAGATGTTCCAGGCGGACCGCCAGGTCGAGGTCGAGGCCATCGACCGCCTCAAGCGGGGCATCGAGGTCATGCGCGGCAAGGGCGACATCACCTCCGCCCGCCTCTTCGAGGAGATCCTGGAGGACGAGGAGCACCACATCGACTACCTCGACACCCAGCTGGAGCTGATCGAGTCCCTGGGCGAGCCGCTGTACATCGCGCAGCTCATCGAGCAGCCGAGTTAAGAGCGGCCGAGCGGGGCACGCCAACCGGCCGGCAGGTCTACGCGGCTTCCACGAGCGAGGGTGCCGGAGCCGGGCCGGGCGACACCTCGGCGGCGAGCACGGCTGCCGCGTTGCCCTTCTCCAGCAGTTCCCGGCGCGGGCACGCACCGCGGCCGAGAATGCCCTGGATGGTGCGCACGCAGGAGCCGCAGTCGGTGCCGGCCTTGGTGGCCGAGGCGATCTGGCGCGGAGTGCAGGCCCCGGCAGCCGCGTGGTCCTTCACCTGCTCGTCGGTGATCCCGAAGCAAGAGCAGACGTACACGCGGTTCACCTCCCTGGGCGGACTGGTTCTGCGAGCCACCCCTATTCGGTGAGGCTTACCTAACCGTACCCAAAGTTAGGGTCGCCTAAAAGCCCCCCAGACGACGATGGGGCGCGGATCACATCGATCCGCGCCCCATCGTCGTACGTATCTCCCTACTGATCGCGGTACATCTCCGCGACCAGGAACGCCAGGTCCAGGGACTGGCTGCGGTTGAGCCGCGGGTCGCAGGCCGTCTCGTAGCGCTGGTGCAGGTCGTCGACGAAGATCTCGTCGCCGCCGCCCACGCACTCGGTGACGTCGTCACCGGTGAGCTCTACGTGGATGCCGCCCGGGTGGGTGCCGAGGCTCTTGTGGACCTCGAAGAAGCCCTTGACCTCGTCGAGCACGTCGTCGAAACGGCGCGTCTTGTGGCCGGAGGCCGCCTCGAAGGTGTTGCCGTGCATCGGGTCGGTGACCCAGGCGACGGTCGCGCCGGAGGCGGTGACCTTCTCGACCAGCTCGGGGAGCTTGTCGCGGACCTTGTCGGCGCCCATGCGGACGACGAAGGTCAGCCGGCCCGGCTCGCGCTCGGGGTCCAGCCGGTCGATGTACGTCAGCGCCTCGTCCACCGTGGTGGTGGGGCCGAGCTTGATGCCGATCGGGTTGGCGATCTGCGAGCAGAACTCGATGTGCGCGTGGTCCAGCTGGCGGGTGCGCTCACCGATCCAGACCATGTGGCCCGAGGTGTCGTACAGCTTGCCGGTCCGCGAGTCGGTGCGGGTCAGCGCGCCCTCGTAGTCGAGCAGCAGCGCCTCGTGGGAGGCGTAGAACTCGACGGCCTTGAACTCGGCCGGGTCGGTGCCACAGGCCTTCATGAAGTTCAGCGCGTTGTCGATCTCGCGGGCCAGCTGCTCGTAGCGCTGACCGGACGGGGACGACTTCACGAAGTCCTGGTTCCAGGCGTGCACCTGGCGCAGGTCGGCGTAACCACCGGTGGTGAAGGCGCGCACCAGGTTGAGGGTGGAGGCTGAGGCGTTGTACATCCGCTTCAGCCGCTCGGGGTCCGGGATCCGGGCCTCTTCGGTGAAGGGGAAGCCGTTGACGGAGTCGCCGCGGTAGGTCGGCAGGGTCACGCCGTCGCGGGTCTCGGTGTCCTTGGAGCGCGGCTTGGAGTACTGGCCGGCGATGCGGCCGACCTTCACGACGGGCACGGAGGCCGCGTACGTGAGGACGGCACTCATCTGGAGCAGCGTCTTCAGCTTGGCTCGGATGTGCTCGGCGGACACGCCGTCGAAGGCCTCGGCACAGTCGCCGCCCTGAAGGAGGAACGCCTCGCCCTTGGCGACGGCTCCCAGACGGGCGCGCAGCTGGTCGCACTCACCCGCGAAAACGAGGGGAGGATACGACTCGAGGTCCGCGACGACAGCGCGCAGGGCCTCGGCATCGGGGTACGAAGGCTGCTGCGCCGCGGGAAGGTCTCGCCAGGTCGCCTTGGCGGCGGGGGCTTGGGTTTCAGCGTTCACGGTCACCTCGTACACATTACGGCGTCATTCGTCCCGTCCAGCCTTGCGCCCACCTGATGAGACGGAAGCGGCTCGAAGGTTGACGGCTCCCAAACGTTCGCAATCCATGGTCATCCCGCGCCCTGAGACGCATCCGGCGCCCGGGGGCCGATCTGGGCTAAGGTGCGCTGCATGTACGCGCACACGAACCTGAACTGGTGGTGGCCCGCTTCCGGCGGCCCACTCCTCGCGCGTACGTAGAAACGGCACGACCGACGCGAAGGCCGCCCCGAGGGGCGGCCTTCCGCGTTCGCGCGCGGACCACGGGGCCGCTCCTCCCACCGGAAGGACGCCGCCCCGAATGAACCTCAGCCGACTGCTCGACGACTCCTGCCCGCCGTTCGCCCTGCTGCGCCGGCGCACCCCCGGCCGCGACCACGACACCGTCGAGGTGCTGCTGGGCCCGGTCCACGAGGCCGCGCGCCTCGCCGACCTGCCCGTCCGGGAGCTGCCCACCCTCGCCCTGGTCCCCTTCCGGCAGATCCGGGAGCGCGGATTCGACGTACGCGACGACGGCACGCCGCTGAGCGTGCTGGTCGCCGAGGAGGCGTACGAGATCCCCCTCGCCGAGGCGCTGGCCGCACTGCCCGCGCACGCCGTACGGGTCGACGGGGGCGGCTTCGACGTCCCCGACGAGGAGTACGCGGCCGCGGTCGAGCGGGTCATCGAGGACGAGATCGGCCGCGGGGAGGGCGCGAACTTCGTCATCCGGCGCACGTACGAGGGCCGGATCGACGGCTTCGGCCGGGCCGACGCCCTGGCCCTGTTCCGGCGGCTGCTGGAGGGCGAGCGGGGCGCGTACTGGACGTACGTCGTGCACACCGGGGACCGCACCCTGGTCGGGGCCAGCCCCGAGGTCCACGTACGGATGTCCGGCGGGACCGTCGTGATGAACCCGATCAGCGGCACCTACCGGTATCCCGCCGAGGGCCCCACGGCGGAGTCGCTCCTCGCCTTCCTCGGCGACCGCAAGGAGACCGAGGAGCTGTCGATGGTGGTCGACGAGGAACTCAAGATGATGTGCACCGTCGGCGACATGGGCGGGGTCGTCGTCGGGCCGCGGCTGAAGGAGATGTCCCACCTCGCGCACACCGAGTACGAGCTGCGCGGCCGCTCCTCGCTGGACGTGCGGGAGGTGCTGCGGGAGACCATGTTCGCCGCGACGGTGACCGGCTCGCCGGTGCAGAACGCCTGCCGGGTGATCGAGCGGTACGAGGCCGGGGGCCGCGGCTACTACGCGGGGGCGCTGGCCCTGCTGGGCCTGGACCCGGCGGGCGCCCAGAGCCTCGACTCCCCCATCCTGATCCGCACCGCCGACATCGACGGGGACGGGGTGCTGCGGGTGCCGGTCGGCGCCACCCTCGTGCGGCACTCCGATCCGGCGGGCGAGGTGGCGGAGACCCACGCGAAGGCGGCCGGGGTGCTGGCGGCGCTGGGGGTCCGGCCCGCGGCGCCCCGCCCGGCTTTCGAGGGGGTCCGGCTGGCGGACGATCCCCGGGTGCGGGCGGCCCTGGCGGCCCGGCGGGGGGACCTGGCCCCCTTCTGGCTGCGCATGCAGGAGCAGCCGGCCGCGCCGACGGGCCACGCGCTGGTGGTGGACGGCGAGGACACCTTCACGGCGATGCTCGCGCACGTCCTGCGGGTGGCCGGGCTGGAGGTGACCGTACGCCGCTACGACGATCCGGGGCTGCGGGCGGCGGCCCTGGCCTGGGAGGGCCCGATCGTGCTGGGGCCGGGCCCGGGGAACCCGGCGGACGCGGCCGATCCCAAGATGCGGATGCTGCGCGGGTTGGCGGCCGATCTGCTGGCCTCGCACCGGGGCGGGCTGCTCGGGGTCTGCCTGGGCCACGAGCTGCTGGCGGCGGAGCTGGGGCTCCCGCTGGTCCGCAAGGCGGAGCCTGCGCAGGGGGCGCAGACGCGGATCGACCTGTTCGGGGTGCGGGAGGTGGTCGGCTTCTACAACACGTACACCGCGCGGTGCGAGGCCGGCGGCGAGCCCGCGGGGGTCGAGGTGTCCCGTGACCCGGGCACGGGGGAGGTACACGCCCTCCGCTCCGTCGCGGGCAGGTTCGCGGGGGTCCAGTTCCACCCGGAGTCCGTGCTCACCCTCCGCGGCGCGGAGCTGCTGCGCGAGCTCGTGGAGGGGGTCCGGGCGGGCGCCCCCGCTTAGCCGCCGGGCCGCTGCGCGGGGCCTGCTCCCCCACCCCGCCCCTTTCCGAAACCGGGGCTTGCTCCCGTGCCCGGCACTGCGCGTCAGGAAGGGACGAGCGTGTTCTCCGAGCGGCGGCCCGCCAGGTAGTCGGCGACGTTGGCGACGGTGGTGTCGATAATCTGGCCGACCGCGTCGGTCGTGTAGTACGCCTGGTGCGAGGTCACCACCACGTGCGGGAACGTGACGAGCCGGGCCAGGGTGTCGTCCTCGACGGCCTCCAGGGACTTGTCCAGGAAGAACACCCCGGCCTCGGCCTCGTACACGTCGAGGCCGACCCCCGCGAACCGCCCCGCCCTCAGCTCCGCGACCAGCGCGTTCGTGTCCACCAGCCCGCCGCGGCTGGAGTTCACCAGGATCGCGTCGTCCCGCATCAGCCGCAGCGCCGCCGAGTCGATGATGTGGTGGGTGGACTCCAGCAGCGGCACGTGCAGGCTGATCAGGTCCGAGGAGGCGAGCAGCGCGTCCTTGTCCACGTACTTCATGCCGAGCTCCACGCACGCCGGGTTCTGCGCGACGTCCCAGCCCAGCAGGTTCATCCCGAAGCCGTGCGCGATCCGGGTGAACGCCTCGCCGATCTTGCCGGTGCCGAGCACGCCCACCGTACGGCCGCGCATGTCCCGGCCCATCAGCCCGTTCAGCCGGAAGTCGAAGTCCCGGGTCCGGTTCGAGGCCCGGACGATCCGCCGGTTCACGGCCATCGCCAGGGCCCACGCGAACTCGGCCACCGAGTACGGGGAGTAGAAGGAGACCCGGCTGACCGTCATGCCCAGCTGCCGGGCCACGTCCAGGTCGATGTTGTTGAAGCCGGTGGAGCGCTGGGCGATCATCTTCGTCCCGCCCGCCGCCAGGGTCCGCAGCACCCGGCCGTTCAGGTCCGCGTTCACGCTGGAGGAGACGATCTCGTACCCGGCCGCGATCGGCGCGGTGTCCTCGCTCATGAAGACGTCGAGGCAGCGCACCTCGTGCTGCCCGGCGAAGGCACGCTCCAGGAGCGGCCTCTCGTCGGCGGTCACACCGAATGCCAGGATCTCCACGCCGGCTCCCGCACCTCGTACCCATGGGTCGTTTGTCACCATACGACCCATGGGTCCGTGTCGCCGCTCGCCCCTGCCTCTTGCCCCTCGCCCCTCGCCCCTCAGCCGAAGAAGACCCCGACCTCCCGGTACAGCGCCGGGTCCACCGTCTTCAGCTTCGCCGTGGCCTCGGCGATGGGCACCCGCACGATGTCCGTACCCTTCAGCGCGACCATCTTGCCGAAGTCCCCGTCGCGCACCGCGTCGATCGCGTGCAGCCCGAAGCGGGTCGCCAGCCACCGGTCGAAGGCGCTCGGCGTACCGCCCCGCTGGACGTGCCCGAGCACCGTCGTACGGGCCTCCTTCCCGGTCCGCGCCTCGATCTCCTTGGCCAGCCACTCGCCGACGCCCGACAGGCGGACGTGGCCGAAGGAGTCCTTGGTGGCGTCCTTGAGGACCAGCTCCCCGTCCGTGGGCATCGCGCCCTCGGCGACCACCACGATCGGCGCGTAGCTCGCCTTGAACCGGGAGGTCACCCAGGCGCACACCTGGTCGACGTCGAAGCGCTGCTCCGGGATGAGGATGACGTTGGCGCCGCCCGCGAGCCCCGAGTGCAGGGCGATCCACCCGGCATGCCGGCCCATCACCTCGACGACGAGGACCCGCATGTGCGACTCGGCCGTGGTGTGCAGCCGGTCGATGGCCTCGGTCGCGATGCCGACGGCGGTGTCGAAGCCGAAGGTGTAGTCCGTGGCGGACAGGTCGTTGTCGATGGTCTTCGGCACGCCGACGCAGGGGATGCCGTACTCCTCGTACAGCTTGGCCGCGACCCCGAGGGTGTCCTCGCCGCCGATCGCGATGAGGGCGTCCACCTCGTACTTGGCGAGGTTGTCCTTGATGCCGCGGACGCCGTTCTCCGTCTTGAACGGGTTGGTGCGCGAGGACCCGAGGATGGTGCCGCCCCGGGGCAGGATGCCGCGGACGGCGGGGATGTCGAGGGGGACCGTGGCCCCTTCGACCGCGCCCCGCCAGCCGTCCTTGAATCCGATGAACCCGTATCCGTACTCCTGCTCGCCCTTGCGGACGACGGCCCTGATCACCGCGTTGAGCCCGGGGCAGTCACCGCCGCCGGTCAGCACTCCGACCTTCATGGAATCTCCCTTCGCCATGACGGTCACGCTAGTGGTGACCCAGGTCACAGCGAGAGGTCTGGAAGAGTCAATTCGGGCGGAATTACAGGGCGTTGCGTACACCCGTTCACTCGTACGAGGACATAAGTACGACCGACGCCACCGGCTACGCGTCGTCGAGGCCCCGCTCGATCGCGTACCGGACGAGCTCGACGCGGTTGTGCAGCTGGAGTTTGCCGAGGGTGTTCTGGACGTGGTTCTGGACCGTGCGGTGGGAGATGACCAGCCGCTCCGCGATCTGCTTGTACGAGAGCCCCTTGGCCACCAGCCGCAGCACCTCGGTCTCCCGGTCGGTCAGCTGCGGCGCCTTCGCCTCGTCGGATGCGGCCGGCGACGGGTCGGTGGCCAGGCGGCGGTACTCGCCGAGCACCAGCCCGGCCAGACCCGGGGTGAACACGGGGTCGCCCGCGGCCGTGCGGCGGACCGCGTCGATCAGCTCCTGGGCGCCGGCGGACTTCAGCAGGTAGCCGGTGGCCCCGGACTTCACCGCCTCCAGGACGTCCGCGTGCTCGCCGCTGGCCGACAGGACCAGCACGCGCAGCGCCGGGTTGGCCCCGACCAGCTCCTTGCAGACCTGGACCCCGGGCATGCCGGGGAGGTTGAGGTCGAGGACCAGGACGTGGGGGGTGACGGCGCGGGCCCGGCGCACCGCCTCGGGGCCGTCGCCGGCCGTGGCCACCAGGTCGAAGCCCGCGGCGGCCAGGTCGCGGGCGACCGCGTCCCGCCACATCGGATGGTCGTCGACGACCATCACCTTGATCTCGTGCGACTCGCTCACTGGGTCCTCCCCCTCGGTACTTTCAGTTCCACCTCGGTGCCCTGCCCGGGGACGGACACCAGCTCGGCGCTGCCGCCGAGATCACGCAGCCTGCCGCGGATGGACAGCGCCACTCCCATCCGGCCCTCGCCCTCCGCCTGGTCGAGCCGGCCCGCCGCGATGCCCGGGCCGTCGTCCCGGACGGTCACGATCACCTCGTCGCCCCAGTCCTCGAGCAGGATCCAGGCGCGGGCCCCTTCCCCGGCGTGCCTGCGCACATTGTCGAGGGCGGCGCCGACGGCCGCGGCCAGCTCCTTCGCCGCGGGCACCGGCAGCGGCACCGGGGTGCCCGGTTCCGCGAAGCTCACCCGGGACCCGGCGTGCGGGGCGAGCAGCGTCCGCAGGTCCAGCTCGCCCTCGTCCGCGCCGGGCTCGTCGACCTCGTACGCGTCCACCAGCGCGCCACGCGACTCGTCGCGGGAGATCCGGGAGGGGGGCACCAGCCCGCTGGTGACCAGCGTGCGCAGCGCCACCTCCTGCTCCCCGGCCATCCGTCCCAGCTCGGCGGCCTCGCCGCCCAGTTCGGTGCCGCGCCGCTGGACCATGGCGAGGACCTGGAGGACCCCGTCGTGGATGTCGCGGGCGAGGCGCTCGCGCTCGCGGGTGGCCGCCTCGATCTCCAGGGCGCGGGCGAGGGTGGCCTCACTGGCCCGGGCCACCTCGACGACGTAGCCGATGGCCACGGAGGCGACCCAGACCAGCAGGACGTTGTGCAGGGCGTCCCGGGTCGGCTCGCCGCCGTGGACGGCGATGTTGGCCACGGCCACGAAGGTGGAGGCGACGCACGCCCAGCGCCAGCCCCCCTTGATGGCGAAGGCGAGGACCGAGCCGGCCGTCCAGATGCTGGGGAGGGTGGGGCCGCCGGCCGCGATCCGCTCGTGGGTGTCGGCGAGCGGGGTCAGCAGGATCCCGACGAGGGCGACCGTCAGGTCGATGCCGAGGAAGCGCTTGGTGCAGCTGGCGGCGTTCGCCACCTTGCCGTGCGTGGCCAGGGTCCAGACCGCGAGGACGGCGAGGTAGCCGACCGCGACCCCGGGGCGGTCGAACCGCTTGTACGCGGCGCCGAACAGCCCCACGGCGTAGACCATGGTCAGCAGCCGGTAGACGGTCAGGGCACGCCAGAGCGGCTGCTCGACCGACATGCGTACGACGCGTTCGCGTTTCGCCATCTCCCCCACCCCCGCGGGCGGTGCGCCCGTCGCTACTCGGCCTTGCCGTCGGCCTTGTCCGCCTGCTCGGTCTTCTCGGCCTTCTCCGCCTTGGCGGCGGCCTTCTCCGCGTCGGCGATCTGGCGCTTGGCCGCCGTCGCGTAGATGTCCACGTACTCCTGGCCGGAAAGCTTCATGATCTCGTACATGACCTCGTCGGTCAGCGAGCGGAGGATGAAGCGGTCGCCGTCCATGCCGTGGTAGCGGCTGAAGTCCAGCGGCTTGCCGATCCGGATGCCCGGGCGCATCAGCTTGGGGACCACCTTGCCGGGCGGCTGGATCTTCTCGGTGTCGATCATCGCCACCGGGATCACGGGGGCGCCGGTGGCCAGGGCCACGCGGGCCAGGCCGCCGGGCTTGCCGCGGTAGAGCCGGCCGTCGGGTGAACGCGTTCCCTCGGGGTAGATACCGAACAGCTCCCCCCGCTCGATGACCTCGACGCCGCTCTTGATGGCGGCCTCGCCGGCCCCGCGCGCACCGGAGCGGTCCACCGGGAGCTGGCCGACGCCCTTGAAGAAGGCGGCCGTCAGCTTGCCCTTGACGCCCGGGGAGGTGAAGTACTCCGCCTTCGCGATGAAGGTGACCTTCCGGTCCAGCACGGCCGGGAGGAAGAAGGAGTCGGAGAAGGACAGGTGGTTGCTCGCGAGGATCGCCGGCCCCTCCGCGGGAATGTTCTCGAGGCCCTCCACCCACGGCCTGAAGGCCAGCTTCAGGGACCCGCCGATGGAGAACTTCATTGCGCCGTAGATCAACTCGAAAGCCCTTCCTGTGTCTGTCGAACAGACCATATCCCGTGGCTCTCCCGGCAGCGGCCCGACGGCCCTGGTCGGTGCCACCCCGGTCGCGTACGGTGAAGTCACACAGAGCAACGCACCCACCTGATGTACATCATGATCAAGGAGACCCTGGTGCCCGTCCTCCCTGGAGCCGAGCCGTTCCGCCACGAGGGCGGCGAGGTCGGCGTCCTTCTCTGCCACGGCTTCACCGGTTCCCCGCAGTCGCTGCGCCCCTGGGCCGACTACCTGGCCGGGCGAGGGCTCACGGTGTCGCTGCCCCTGCTGCCCGGGCACGGCACGCGCTGGCAGGACATGCAGGTCACGGGCTGGCAGGACTGGTACGCGGAGGTGGACCGGGCGCTGCGGGAGCTGCTGGACCGGTGCCGGCAGGTGTTCGTCTTCGGTCTGTCGATGGGCGGTGCGCTGACCCTGCGGCTGGCGGCCAAGCACGGGGACGCCATCAGCGGCATCGTCCTGGTCAACCCGGCCAACAAGGTGCACGACCCGCTGGCCTTCGCCCTTCCGGTGGCCCAGCACTTCATCCGGTCGACGGCGGGCATCGCGAGCGACATCGCCAAGCCGGGGTCGCAAGAGGTCGGCTACGACCGGGTCCCGACGCGGGCCGCGCACTCGCTGCGGAAGTTCTTCAAGCTGGTGGACACCGAGCTGCCGCAGGTCACGCAGCCCGTGCTGCTGCTGCACAGCCCGCAGGACCACGTCGTACCGGCGGTCGACTCGGCACGGATCCTGGCGCGGATCTCGTCCGCCGATGTCACCGAGACCCTGCTGGAACAGAGCTACCACGTCGCGACGTTGGACCATGACGCGGAGCGGATCTTCGCGGACAGCTATGCGTTCGTCGGCCGACTGGCGGAGAGCGTGGGCAGGGAGGGGGCGCAGGCGGGTGGCTGAGCACGAGGAGCAGTCGGGCGGGGTTCCGCCGCTGGACGAGGAAGCGGCGTGGGCGGCGATCGTCGCCGGGTACGGGCAGGAGCCGCCGGACCCGCCGGGGGCCCGGCCGTTCAAGCCGATCGAGAACCTTCTGCTGCCGGAGGAGGACGTGAAGCCGCTGCCGCCGGAACCGGAACCGGAACCCAAGGCGGAGTCGAAGGCCGAGCCCAAGGCGGAGTCGAAGCCCGAGCCCAAGCCCGAACCCGAGCCGAATCCGGAGCCCCCCGCGGCGCTGGGCAGCTCGGTGGTCTTCGCCCCGGGCGTCGGCGCGGGCGCCGGCACCGGCGTCGGCACGGGCCCGCGCGACCACTCGCTCGCGGAGTCGGCGGACGAGGGCCACTTCGTCCCCCCGGAGCCGGAGCTGCCGGAGGCGGACACCACGTCGAAGTTCGCCTGGCTGGCGGTGGTCGGCGGGCCGGTGCTGCTGCTCCTGGCGGTGCTGTTGCAGTGGGAGATGACCTGGTGGCTGACGACGCTGGGCATCGGCGGCTTCCTGGGTGGCTTCGCGACGCTGGTCGCGCGGATGGCCCAGGGCGACGAGGAAGACGACGACCCCGGCCGCGGAGCCGTGGTCTGACCCCGGCCCCGGGGCTGCGCCCAGCTCCTGGTGGCTGATGCCGTGCACCCGGCTCGGCTGGATTGCCCGCAGGGCAATTCCAGCCTCGCCGGCGATTGAGGCGCGGGGTCCGGGGGCAGAGCCCCGGCAGCGGCGCGGCACGGGCGGCCGGACCTGGGCGGGGCTACCGCGCAGCGGACAGGCGCAGGGCCGCCAGGACCGGGAGGTGGTCCGTGGCCGCCGCCAGGTCCGCGGCGCTCACCCCCGCCAGCCCCGCAGGGACACCGCAGGCCAGCACCTCCACACCCCCCGTGGCGAACACCGCGTCGATGCGCCGGTCCGGCGCCCGCACCGGGAAGGTCCGCTCCCCGCCCCAGGGAGCCACCGACCAGCAGTCCTGCAGGGTCCCCGCGAGCTCCCCGAAGGCCGGGCCGTCCGGGCCCTCGTTCACGTCGCCCGCGACGATCCCGTACGGGGTGTCCAGCCCCGCCAGCCGCTCCAGGAGCAGACCCGCCTGGGCCTGGCGCTCCCTGCGGTCCAAGGACAGGTGCGCGCAGACCAGGCCCGCCCGGGCGCCGCCGATCCGGACCACCGCCGTCGCGAAGCCCCGCCGGTGCAGGCCGGGGGTGCGCGGCAGGAGCACGTCCTGCGTCCGTTCCACGCAGACCCGCAGCGAGCACATCAGCAGCGGCCCGGCCGCCGTCGCGCCCCCGCCGAGCACCACCAGGTCACACTTAGCGGCCAGCCTCGCCGCGTGCTTGCGCCAGCGGAAGAACCGCGGCGCCTCCTGTACGAACACGAGGTCCGGCGCGCAGGCCCTGATGACCCGGGCCAGTGCCTCCTCGTCGTCGCGCAGCGAGCGGATGTTGTAGCTGAGCACCCGGATCACGGCAGAACCGTCGGGCTCCGTACGGGACTTCGGCAGCTGGTCCATGTCCCGCAAGATATGACGACGCCCGCCGCTCCCCCAAGGGGCGCGGCGGGCGGTCACGTACGAGGAGGACGGATCAGCCCTGGCGCGCCAGGTCCGCCGCGCCCACGAGCCCGGCCTTGCCGCCCAGCTGGGCGGCCAGCACCTGCGCGTGCGGACGCCAGGCGCCGCCGATCAGCCAGCGCTTGAAGGACTTGCGGATCGGGTCGAGGACGAGGTCGCCCTCGTCGGAGACCCCGCCGCCGACGATGAACGCCGACGGGTCGAAGAGCGAGGCCAGGTCGGCCAGGCCCGCGCCGGCCCAGCGGGCCAGCTCGCGGAAGGAGTCGACGGCCACCAGGTCGCCCTGCCGGGCGGCCTGGCTGATGTGCTTGCCCTCGATGCCCTCGGGGGTGCCGTCGCCGAGGGAGAGCAGGATCGTCGCGTTCTCCGGGGTGGCGTTGGCGCGCTGCTTCGCGTACCGGACGAGCGCCCGCCCGGAGGCGTACTGCTCCCAGCAGCCCTGGCTGCCGCATCCGCACAGCAGACCGTCGGGGACGACCCGGATGTGGCCGAATTCGGCGGCGACGCCGAAGCGCCCGCGCCGCAGCTTGTTGCCGATGATGATGCCGCCGCCGAGGCCGGTGCCGAGCGTGATGCAGATGACGTCGTCGTGGCCCTGGCCGGCGCCGAAGCGGTACTCGCCCCAGGCGGCGCAGTTCGCGTCGTTCTCGACGACGACGGGCAGGCCGATGCGCTGCTCGACCTTGTCCTTGAGCGGCTCGTGGCGCCAGTTGATGTTCGGGGCGAAGAGCACGGTGGCGCGCTTGTCGTCCACGTAGCCCGCGGCGCCGATGCCGACGGCGTCGATGGTGTGGTTGCTGCTGACTTCGGAGACGGCGGCGCAGATGGCCTCCGTCACTCCGTCCGCGGTCGGCGGGGTGGGCACCTTGTACGTCTCAAGGATGGTGCCCTCTTCGTCGACCACGCCGGCCGCGATCTTCGTGCCGCCGATGTCGACGCCGATGGTGAGTCCCATTAGTCCCTCGGTTTCCGGTCAAACCCCGCCACGGCCCACCGTACCCGAGGGCGGAGGGGGTTCAGTCGAGATCGATCCGCTCGGCCGGGCCGTCGTCAGGGCCCTCGTCCCGGGGGTCGCGCGCGCCGGGCGCCTGCCGGGGAGCCGGGGGCTCGCCCTGCGTCCAGCGGCGTTCGTGGCCCTCGACGGCCGAGCGGTAGGCGGCGAGCAGTTCGGATCCGGCGGCCGCGAGGTGGTCGAAGACCTCGGGGTTGCGTTCGATGACGGGCTTGGCGGCGGTCTTCGCCTGGTTGACGAACTGGCGCACGGCTCCCTGCGCCGCGCTGCCGATGAGGGGGTTGTTCATCCCGGAGACTTTGTCGGCGACGGCCTCGAAGAGCTTGAACAGCTCCTCGGCGGCGGTCCCGGCGGCCTGGCCCCCCGTCCCGCCCTGCCCGCGCAGGCGCTCCTTCTCTGCGGCGAGGTCCTCGGCGCAGGCCTTGGCCCAGGCGTCGTCGTCGGTGGGGCGGTCGGTGGCCTCGCTCATGGCGGACTCTCCTGCGGCGGCTGCGGTGCGTGCGGTAGTGGCTACCTTCGACGGTACCCGAACGGCGGTACGCGGTTCAGGGCGTGCGGGGCCAGAGTCCGGGATCCGGGGTGAAACGGATGCGCAGGCCGTCCTCGGCCAGGGCCGCCCCGGAGACGGTGCAGCGGCGCAGCGCCGCGGGCAGCGGAACGATCCTGCGGTACGGGCCCACGGTGAGCAGCAGCTCGTCGCCCCGGCGGATCAGGTCGAGCTCGCGCTTGTGCGCACCGGGCAGGGGGACCACCCAGACGAGCACCCCGTCCTCGGCGAGCCGGTCCTCGACCGCCCAGGCCCGGCGGGGTGCGGGCGGCTCCGGGACGAGTGCGCCGGTGGCGGCGAGCAGTTCCAGGTCCTGCGGGCCGCGCGGGTCCCGGCCGAGGTGGGCGAGCCGGACCACGGGAAGCTCCCCGGCCCACTCGGAGGCGCACTTCTCCTGCTGGGCGGCGAGCCCGGCGAGCCAGGGGTCGACGGAGCCCTCGGGCAGCAGGCGGTTGGCGACGACGGCGGCGACGGGCAGCCGCTGGAGGGCGAGCCCGAGGCGCCCCGCACGGATCGCGTCGGCGGCGGCCGGTCCCGGTTCGGCGACCAGCCGGACCTCGGTGGTGGGGGCTTCTATGACCTCCTGGACCGCGGCGAGCTCTTCGTCCCACCGGGCGGCGGCCTCGTAGAGCCACCGCGCGGGCATGGGCACGCCGGCCAGCTGGGCCAGTACGGGCCGCAGGGCGCGGGCGGCCTGCCGCTCCGCGGGGAGCAGCCGGGCGAGGTAGCGGCGCAGCTGGGCGGGGAGGGCGAGGGTGGCCAGGGCCTGGTGGAGCGGGGGCAGGTCGACGACGACGAGGTCGTGTCCCGGCGCGGCGGCGGCCCGCCGCAGGGCGCGCAGCAGCGCGAACTGCTCGGCTCCGGGCAGTTCGGTGAGCTCCTCGGCGCCCAGCGGCCGGGCCCCGAGCATCCCGAGGAGGGCGGATCCGCGCTCCTGGAGGGCGACGAGTTCCTCCCGGAACTCCTCGCCGGAGTCCACCCGGGCCACCCGGATCCCGCCGGCCACCGGTACCGCCGGCAGTCCGGGGGCGGCCTCGGCGGGCTCCCCGACCGGTTCCCCGGTCAGGGCCGCGAGGGGATCTCCGACGTCGCCGGACAGCAGCAGCACCCGCCGCCCCTGGCGGGCCGCGGCGAGGGCGGTGGCCGCGGCCACGGTGGTCCGCCCGGCCCCGCCGGGGCCGGTGATCAGCAAGGTGTGCACGGTGTCAGGCCTCAGCCGGTCGATTCCACGCGCTTCTTCAGGCCGGCCAGGGCGCGGTCGATGATGACCTTCTCGGCCTTGCGCTTGATCATGCCGAGCATGGGGATCTTGACGTCCACGGTCAGCTGGTAGGTGACCTCGGTGCGCTCGCCGCCGTCCAGCGGGGCCAGCCGGTACGAGCCGTCCAGCTGGCGCAGCATCTGCGACTTGTCCAGGGTCCAGCTGACCTCGTGCTCGCCCTTCCACATGTAGGAGAGGGTGTGGTCGTCCTTGATCGCGCCCGCGTCGAGCAGCAGCCGGACCCTTTCGGCCCGGCCGTCGGCGCCGGCGGCCAGGACCTCGGCCTCCTTCACCTCGCCGGTCCACTCCGGGTAACGGGCGAAGTCTGCGATCACGGCCATCACGTCGGCCGGCGCAGCCTCGATCGTGATGCTTGAGCTGGTGTGTTCCGCCATCGCGGTCGCTCCTCCGTGGAGTTATTCGAGGAAGTGTGCGGCCTCCGGCCGCCGCTCGAAGGCTACCGTGCGTGCGGAGCTCACCACTCCAGGGCCCAGGGCCTGCCGGTCGCCGCGAAGTGGCCGACGTTCACGCACTCCGTGCCGCCGATCCGCATCCGCCGTGCGAGCGGCTGGTGGACGTGCCCGAAGAGGGCGTACCGGGGGCGGGTGCGCCGGATCGCGGCGAGCAGGGCCACACTGCCCCGTTCGAAGCGGCGGGCGACCGTGTCGTAGCAGAGCTCCGGCACCTCTGGAGGGATGTGCGAGCACAGTACGTCGACCTCGCCCAGCGCCTCCACCTTGGCGGCGTACTCCTCGACGTCCACCTCGTACGGGGTCCGCATCGGCGAGGGCAGGCCGCCTCCGACGAAGCCGAAGACCCGGCCGCCGATCTCCACGCGCTGCCCGTCGAGCACGGTGACGCCGGGGCGGTCGGCGTACTCCGGCCACAGGGCCGGGATGTCGACGTTGCCGTAGGTGGCGTACGTCGGGCTGGGGAAGGCGGCGAACATCCGGGCGTACTGGCGGCGCACGGCTTCCTCGATCAGCCGCTCCCGGTCCAGCCCCGCCCACAGCCGGCGCCCGAAGGCGTGGGCCTCGGCGAAGCGGCGCGCGGTGCGCAGCTCGACGATCCGGTCGGCGTTCTCGACGCCGAACAGGTCGGGGAAGATCCCGCGCGAGTGGTCGGCGTAGTCGAGGAAGAGCACGAGGTCGCCGAGGCAGATCAGCGCGTCCGCGCCGTCCCCCGCCCTGGCGAGGGCCTCGGTGTTGCCGTGCACGTCGCTCACGACGTGGACCCGGGTGCGGGCCGCGGAACGAAGCCCGGCGCGGCTCGATCCGCTCGTGTCCGACGTCCCGTCCCGCATGCTGCCGCCCATGCGGCCACCCTAGGGCGGCCCGGTGCCGACGGGGTAGCGGGGGTGCCGGATGCATCCGGACCTGCGGTTACTTCCGAGTCGCCGACGGGGTCGACTAGTGTCGCCTGGAAAAGGCCATGTCGTGTGACGCAGGGAACATCTGGCCGGTTCCCTCTATCCGGAACCCACTACCGATGGGTAACGTCCGGTCGGTCCACATGGTGGCGATGGCGCCCAGAGGAGCAGCAGTCTTGCGCGAGTTCAGCCTTCCGGCCCTGTACGAGGTCCCTTCGGACGGGAACCTGACGGATCTCATCCGCCGCAACGCCGCGCAGCATCCCGACACCGCCGTCATGAGCCGCAAGGTGGACGGCCGGTGGCAGGACGTGACCGCGACCGAGTTCCTGGCCGAGGTCCGGGCCGCGGCCAAGGGCCTGATCGCGTCGGGCATCCGCCCCGGTGACCGGGTCGCCCTGATTTCCCGTACCCGCTACGAGTGGGTGCTGATCGACTTCGCGATCTGGACCGCGGGCGGCGTCACCGTCCCGGTCTACGAGACCAGCTCCCCCGAGCAGATCCAGTGGATCCTCGGAGACTCCGGCGCGGTCGCCGCGGTCGTCGAGAGCCCCGGGCACAGCACGGCCGTGGCCTCGCTGCGCGACCGGCTGCCGGACCTGCGCGACGTCTGGGAGATCGAGCAGGGCGCCCTGGAAGCGCTGAAGAGCGCGGGCGCCGGGATCACCGACGCCGAGGTCGACGAGCGCAGCAGCCTGGCGGGCGCCGACGACCCGGCCACCATCGTCTACACCTCGGGCACCACCGGCCGCCCCAAGGGCTGCGTGCTGAGCCACCGCAACTTCTTCGCCGAGTGCGGCAACGCCGTGGAGCGGCTGAAGCCGCTGTTCAAGACCGGCGAGTGCTCGGTCCTGCTGTTCCTCCCGGCGGCGCACGTCTTCGGCCGCCTGGTGGAGGTGGCGGCCGTGCTGGCGCCGATCCGGCTGGGCTGCGTACCGGACATCAAGAACCTGACCGACGAGCTGCAGTCCTTCCGGCCCACCCTGATCCTCGGTGTGCCGCGCGTCTTCGAGAAGGTCTACAACTCGGCGCGCGCCAAGGCGCAGGCCGACGGCAAGGGCAAGATCTTCGACGCGGCGGCCGAGACCGCGATCGCGTACAGCCGGGCGCTGGACACCCCGCGCGGGCCGTCCTTCGGCCTGAAGCTCAAGCACAAGGTCTTCACCAAGCTCGTCTACAGCAAGCTGCACGCGGTCCTGGGCGGGCGCGGCGAGTACGCGATCTCCGGCGGCGCGCCGCTGGGCGAGCGGCTCGGGCACTTCTTCCGCGGCATCGGCTTCACCGTGCTGGAGGGCTACGGCCTGACGGAGTCCTGCGCGGCGACGACCTTCAACCCGTGGGACAAGCAGAAGATCGGTACGGTCGGCCAGCCCATGCCGGGCTCCGTGGTGCGCATCGCGGACGACGGTGAGGTCCTGCTGCACGGCGAGCAGATCTTCACCGGCTACTGGAAGAACGAGACGGCGACCGCAGAGGCGCTCACCGACGGCTGGTTCCACACCGGCGACGTCGGCACCCTCGACGAGGACGGTTACCTCACGATCACCGGGCGCAAGAAGGAGCTCATCGTCACCGCGGGCGGCAAGAACGTCGCACCCGCCGTGATCGAGGACCGGATCCGGGCGCACGCGCTGGTCGCGGAGTGCATGGTCGTCGGCGACGGGCGGCCGTTCGTGGCCGCGCTGGTCACCATCGACGAGGAGTTCCTCGGCCGGTGGGCCGCGGAGAACGGCAAGCCGGCCGGTGTGACGGCGGCGCAGCTGCGCGACGACGCGGAACTCAACGCCGCCGTCCAGCAGGCCGTCGACGACGGCAACGCGGCGGTGTCCAAGGCGGAATCGGTGCGGAAATTCCGCATTCTGCCCTCCCAGTTCACGGAGGAGTCGGGCCACATCACGCCGTCTCTGAAGCTCAAGCGGAATGTGGTCGCGAAGGACTTCGCGGACGAGATCGAAGCCCTGTACCGGGGTTAGCAGGAGCTAGTCCTCGGCGAGGATCCGGGCCATGTTCCGCTCGGCGAGGGCGGTGACGGTGACGAACGGGTTCACGCCGAGCGAGCCGGGGATCAGGGAGCTGTCGACCACGTACAGCCCCTGGTAGCCCTTGGCCCGGCCGTAGAGGTCGGTCGCCTCGCCGAGGACGCAGCCGCCGAGCGGGTGGTACGTGAAGTTGTCGGCGAAGGCCTTGTTGCCGCCGAACAGGTCGTACCGGTAGATGGTGAAGTTGCGCCGGTTGATGCGGTCGAAGAGGTTCTTCGCCGCGTTGACCGAGGGCGTGTTCTGGTCCCGCCGCCAGTTCAGACGGGCCGAGTCGGTGGCGGCGTCGTACGTGAAGTGCCCGCGCTCGGGGTTCTTGGTGATGGCCAGGTACAGCGAGATCCAGTGCTCGATGCCCATGGGGAGCGGGGCGATCTCGGCGAAGACCGGGTTCGCGGCGTTGTCCCAGTCGTCGATGCCCAGGGCGGGCATGGTGGCCTGGTGGGCGCCGACCGTGTCCCACAGGTGGTTGGCGCGGGCGGTCATGACGTTGCCGTTGGGGCCCCAGCCGTGCCCGACCCGGTCGCTGAGCGCGGGCAGCGTCCCGGTCTCGCGGGCGCGCAGCAGGATCTCGGTGGTCCCCAGGCTCCCGGCCCCCAGGAAGAGCCGCCCGCAGCCGAGTTCGCGGACCTGGGTGACCCGGCCGGTCAGGTCGCTGGTCTGCACGGTGAGGACGTAGCCCCCGGCGGGATCCTGCCGTACGCCGACCACGCGCTGCAGGGTCTCGATGGTGACGTTGCCCGTGCCGATCGCGGCCGCGAGGTAGGTCTTGTCGACGCTCTTCTTGCCGTGGTTGTTGCCGTAGATGACCTCTCCGGCCAGGGCCGACCTGGTGGCGGTGCCGGCCGCCTCACGGCGCATGTACGCGAAGTCGTAGACGTTGGGGACGAAGACGGTCTTCAGGCCGGTGCGGTGGGCGTGCGCGCGGGAGATCCGGGCGAAGCGGTACCACTCGGTGGACTCGAACCAGGCCGGGTCGATGTCGCCCACCCCGAGCATGGCGCGGGCGCGGGGGTAGTAGGTGCCGTACATCTCGGCGGCGTCGACCCCGGGCAGCACCTCGGAGAAGTACGACCGGCGGGGCGTCGGGGCCATGCCCCCGTTGACGAGCGATCCACCCCCCACCCCCCGCCCCACGTACACGGACATGTCGCCGTGGTTCACGCGGTCGAGGACGCCGGGGTACGGGCTGATGTCGCGGTTGACGACGTCGAGCCAGAGGAACTGGGCGAGCGGGGCCTCGGTGCGGGTGCGGAACCACATGGAGCGGTGGTCGGGGGCGGAGGTGGAGGGGAAGACCTTGCCGTCGGGCCCGGCGGTGTCCCAGAGCCGGCCCATCTCGAGGACGACGGTGCGGATGCCGGCCTGGCCGAGGCGCAGCGCGGCGACGGCGGCGCCGTAGCCGGAGCCGACGACGATGGCGGGCGCGTAGTGGGCTGCGCCCGGCTCGGCGGCGGAGGCGGAGGCCAGGCCGATCCGCGTGAAGCCGAGCGCGGCGGCGGTCTGCAGGGCGCCGAGGCCCAAGAGGTGACGGCGCGTCAGGTTGGGTGTCATGGCCGCATGATGGGCGGAATCATCCCCTCCACCCATACGCTGCGCTGCCAGACATCGGAGAGACAGTCAGCCATGGCTCCGGAGTCGGGGCGCGCCGCCACCGTCAGGGGGCTCCGCCCCAGGGGCTTGGGCGGGGACGGTCAGAGCAGGGCGCGGAGGCGGTCCGCCAGGAGGTCCCAGCGCCAGCGGTCCTCGACCCAGGCCCGGCCGCGCTCGCCCATCCGCGCCCGCAGGGCCGGGTCCAGCAGCAGGGCGCTGATCCGGTCCGCCGCCTCGTCGGGGGCTCCGCCCCGGACGACCCAGCCCGTCTCCCCGTCCAGCACCGCGTCCGGCGCCCCGCCGGAGTCGCCCGCGACCACCGGCAGCCCCGTCGCCGAAGCCTCCAGGTAGACGATCCCGAGCCCCTCGACGTCCAGCCCGCCCCGCCGGGTCCGGCACGGCATGGCGAAGACGTCCCCGGCCCCGTAGTGGGCGGGCAGTTCGGACCACGGGACCGGGCCCGTGAAGACCACCGAGTCCGCGACGCCCACGGAAGCCGCCAGCGCCCGCAGGCCGGACTCGTACGGCCCGCCGCCCACGATCAGCAGCACCGCGTCCGGCACCGCCGCCAGAATCCGCGGCATCGCCTCGATCAGCGTGTCCTGGCCCTTCCGCGGCACCAGCCGCGACACGCACACCACCACCGGCCGGTCGGTCAGCCCGAGCCGCGCCCGGACCTCCGCCCCGCCCGACTCCGGGTGGAAGGTCTTCTCGTCCACCCCCGGCGGCAGCTGCACCATCCGCTCCGCCGCCCGGTCCGTCACCGCCGAGGCGATCCGGGAGCGTGTGTACTCCCCCAGGTAGGTCAGCGTGTCGGTGCCCTCGCCGATCCGCCGCAGCAGCTGCCGCGCCGCCGGCAGCTGGGCCCAGCCCGCCTCGTGCCCGTGCGTGGTCGCCACGATCCGCTTCGCCCCCGCCCGCCGCAGCGCCGGGCCCATCAGGCCGAGCGGGGCGGCCGCGCCGAACCACACGGACTCGCAGCCGTGTTCGCGCAGCAGGCCCACGGCCCGCCGCGTCACGCGCGGGGTCGGCAGCAGCATGGTCGTGCGGTCGCGCACCACCTGGAAGGGCTGCTCGGCGTCGAAGGCCGCGGTGGCCTCGCGGCCCTCCGCGCTGTGCTTCCACGTGGAGGCGTACACGACGACCCGCTCGGGATCCAGCCGCAGTGCCATGTTGTGCAGGAAGGCCTGGATGCCGCCCGGTCGCGGGGGGAAGTCGTTGGTCACGATCAGCGTCTTGTGCATTGCCTGCCGACAGTACCGGACGCGTGCCGCGCTCAGCGGAGCCAGCCGCGCAGGGCCTCCTGCCAGGCCTTCGTGAGCCCCGACCGGTCCACGCCCAACGCCTCGTCCAGGGCCGTCGGCAGCGGCTCGCGGCCCGCCCGCTCGTACAGGCCGACGAGCGCCTCCTCCCCCCATTTGTCGGCGATCAGCCGGCAGGCCAGCCACGCGCCCTCGTACGCCCGGGCCAGCCCCTGGGGGTCGCCGCCGAAGGCGAAGGCTTCCGTCGCGGGCAGCCCGGCCGGCACCTCGCCCCGCCGTACGGCCCGGGCCAGCGCGGGGGCGCCCTGCTCCGGGGTGGTGGGGCCGCCGCGGTACGCCGCCCAGTCCGCGAAGCCCTCGGAGAGCCACAGCGGGGTGGTGGCCGTGGTCGCCGCCCGGGTGGCCACGTGGGTGACCTCGTGGGTCAGGACGATCCGCCGGCCCGCCTCGCCCAGCTCGGCGTACCCCTCCGGGTTGACCACCACCCGGTCCGCGGGGGCGGGTCCCGCGCCCACCCGGCCGGTAGTGACCGCCCCCATGCCCCGGTACGCGTCGGCCGTGCCGCCCAGCAGCTCCGCCATCCGCTCCAGCGACCCCGGGACCAGCACCACCACCCGCCCGGCCCACGGCCGGGGCCACGCGGCGCCGGCCGCGGGCACCGCCCGGTCGGCCTCGGCGGCGATGCCGCGCAGGGTGTCCCCGCTCTGCCCGGCGCCGCCCAGCACCAGCGCGTGCGTGCCCCGGACCACCGACACCGGCCCCTGGTCCCACAGCTGCGGCGGCGTGCCCGGAGCGGGCCGGTCCGCGGCGACCCGCCAGGTGCCGCCCTCCTCGAGCAGCTCGAGTTCGCGGGCCGAGCCGCCCGGGGCCGGGTCGTAGCCGGTGAGCCGGTAGCGCAGCTCGGCCCGTACGAGGGCCCGTACGCCGTCCCGCCGCACCGAGGCGACCTCGTACGCCCAGTCCTCGAGCGGGATCCCGGCGAGCCGCTCGGGCGGCGTCCGCGACCACTCGGCCACGGCCCGGCGGACGCCCTGCCCGGCCGTGTCCGCCGGCCGCAGCGCGCAGCCGGCCGCCAGGAGGCACAGCAGGAGCGGCAGTACGCGTACGAGACGGCGACCCGGGAGCATCAGCCGATCGTACGCAAGGGCGGCTGCCCCGGGGTCAGGGCCGGGTCACGGCCGACACCGGCATCATCCCGACGGGGTCGTAGCGGACCCGGGCGCCGGGGTACGGGGCGTGCACCACCTGGCCGTTGCCGACGTACATGCCGACGTGGCTGGCGTCCGAGCGGTACGTCACCAGGTCGCCCGGACGGGCCTGCGACAGCGGCACCTGGCGGCCGGCGTGCCGCTGGGCCTGCGAGGTGCGCGGCAGCGAGACCCCGGCCTGGCGGTAGGACCAGACCATCAGCCCCGAGCAGTCGAAGCCGGAGGGGCCGGTGGAACCCCACACGTACGGGCGGCCGACCGCGGCCCGGGCCGCCATCACGGCGGTCGCGGCGCGCCCCGACGAGGGCCCTGAGGCGCCCAGGGAGGACAGGTCGGGCAGCGCGTCGGGGCGCCCGCCCGAGCGGGAGGCGCGCTCGAAGTCGGCCCGTTCCTCGGAGGGCATGGCGTTCAGCAGCCGCCGGGCGGCCGCGAGCTTGGCCGTGACGGAGCGCTTGTGCCGGGCCACGTCGGCGCGCAGCGCGTCGAGCTCGGCGAGTTTGCGGGAGGCCTCCCGGCGCTCCTGGCCGAGCCGGCGCTGCTCCTCGCGCAGTTCGTCCAGCTGCCGGGCCTGGCGGCCCGTCAGCCGGTCCAGGGCGGCGGCCCGTTCCAGGTACGCGTCGGGGTCCTCGGCCAGCATCAGGCCGACCGCGGAGTCGATGCCGCCGCTGCGGTACTGGGCCCCGGCGAAGGTGCCGAGGATGCCCCGCATGGTGTTGATGCGTTCCTGGCCGCGGGCGACCGCGTCCTGCGCCCGGTTGACCTCGGCGCGCAGCCGGTCGGCCTTCTCGCCCGCCTCGTTGAAGCGCTCGGTGGCTTGCTCGGCCTCCTCGAAGAGCCGGTCGACCTGGGCGCGGGAGCCCGCGGCGGGGTCCTGCGGCAGGCCGGGGGCCGCCCCGGCCGGTGCGCCCGTCATGGCGACCGCTGCGGTGGCCGCGGCGGCGGCGAGGACGGTGACCTTCGTGTTCCGGTCGAGGCTGCCGAGCCCGGGCCGGCGATGGGACGCCACGTGAAACCGCTCCCTTCCGCTGGGCGTGGCCCGGGTCCGTCCCCCGTGGACGGACGTGTGCCGGGTTACGCGCTGGCAGACAGTAGCGGCGCCGCCGGGCACCGGCCAACGACCGCCGACGGGCACGCACAGTGACGCCCCGCCGGAGACGCAGGTCACCGGCGGGGCGTGGGGTCGGAGCGGGGCCCTGCAATTCGCCCGGATGGGCGGTGTACGACGCGTCCCGGAGCGGGGACCGCGGCGCGGGGGAGGGTCAGCCGATGCGGACGCCGAACTGGAACGGCATGTTGTCCATCGACTCGTACTTGACTCCGCCGCGCGGGTTGGCCGCGTGCAGGGTCATGTTGTTGCCCGCGTACAGGCCGACGTGGTGCAGGTCCCCGTAGAAGAAGACCAGGTCACCGGGCTGGAGTTGGCTGCGGCTGATGCGCGTGCCGTCGTTGGCCTGGGTGTAGGTGACGCGGCTGATGCTGACGTTGGCCTGCTTGTAGGCCCACTGGGTCAGCCCGGAGCAGTCGAAGGAGTTGGGGCCCTCGTGGCCCGATATGTACGCGCTGCCGACCTTGGTCTTGGCGGCCGCGAGGGCGGCGCCGGCCCGGCCGGAGGGCTTCTCGTTCCCGAGGTCGACGCGGGCGGCGTCGCTGCGGCTGGCGCGGGTCTCCTCGTCCTTGAGCGCGGCGCGCTCCTGGGCGGTGAGGGTGTTGAGCAGGGCCTGGGCCGCGGCGAGCTTCTCCTGCGAGACCTTCTTCTTCTCGCCGAGCTCCTTGCGGGTGGCGTCGAGGTCGGCGAGCTTGCCGGCGGCCTCCTGGCGCTGCTGCGCGAGGGTGCGCTGCTTGGCCTGGATCTTCTGGACCGCTTCGACCTGCTTGCCGCTCAGGTGCTCCAGGGAGGAGGCCTTGTCGAGGTAGCTGTCGGGGTCCTCGGAGAGGAGGAGGGCGACCGAGGGGTCGATGCCGCCGTTGCGGTACTGGGCGCTCGCCATCGAACCGAGCGTGCTCCGCAGCTCGTTGAGGTCGCCCTGGCCGCGCGCGACCTGGTCCTGGAGCTGCCCGATCTCCTTCTCGAGCTTCTCCTGGCGTTCCTTGGCCCCGTTGAACTTCTCGGTGGCCTGCTCCGCCTCTTCGTAGAGGGCGTCCACCTGGGACTTGACCTCGTCCTTGCCCGGCTTCGCCGGAGCGGCCGAGGCGGACTGGGAGGAGGTGAGGGCGACCACGGCGGCCGCGGTGGCGCCGAGGACGGTCACACGGGCGCGGTTCGGCTGCTTGGGTCGACGGTGGGACGCCACGGAGGCGAGCTCCTTCTTCCTAGAGCCGCCGAAGAACGCAACTCGGCAGCACCTTCGCCGCCACCCCGAATGAGTGATCTACCGCACGAAGGTTTGAACGCACACTAGTGACCTCGCTGTGATCAGTTCAAATCCCGTCGGTAAAAAACCCGCTCCCCGACCAGCTTCTTTACCTACAGCCCACGCTCTGTGCCGGGCACTTGACGGTACGTTCCCTGAGCCCCTTGCCAATTCGGGCATGCAGGGCAGGAGTTACGAAACGCGCGAAAGCCGCTTCAGTAGCAATGCGGACGCCACCGGCCGCGCACCCGCCTTGGCCACCCCGTCGGCGACCTCCCGGTCGGTGGAGACCACGACCACCGGCCGGCCGGGCGGCTCCGCCCTCACCAGCTGGCGGATCAGCTCGTCCGCCGTCACCCCGGCCTTGGAGAACAGCACCCGCACCCCGCGCGGCGGCGCGAGCAGCACCGGGGCGGCCAGTTCCGCCCCGTCGAAGACACAGGTCATCTCCGCGCCCGTCTGCGCGGCCAGCATCGACAGCCCGCCCAGCAGGCGCAGCCGCTGCTTCTCCAGCGGCATCGTCGGATAGCCCGTCTTGGTCACGTTGTAGCCGTCGACCACCAGATGGGCCTGGGGCAGCGCCAACAGCTGGTCCAGCAGCGCCGGATCGGTCTCCGACAGGGCGCGCGCCGCGATGTCCTTCGGCGTCATCCGGCCCGGCTCCACGGCCTCCACGGTGTCCGCCGGGCGCGTGGAGACCGGGGGCAGCGCCAGCTCGCGGCGCAGCCCCGCCGCCGCGTCCAGCACGGTGTCCAGCAGCAGCCGCAGCCGCATGTCCTCGATGCTGCGCCCCTCGCGGGTGGCCCGGCGCGAGGTCTCCAGCGACGCCTCCACCTCCGCCAGACGTGACTTGAGCCGCCGGGTCTCGCTCTCGGCGGCGGCCACCCGCGCGGCCGCGTCGCCGCGGATCCCGTCGACCTCCGCGTTCACCTTGCGCAGGGCCGCCTCGCCGCGCTTGACGTCGCTGAGCGCGCTGCGCAGTTTGCGCTGAAGCGATTCCGCTTCCTTGCGGGCCTCGTCCAGCTCGGCCCGCACCTGCTCACCACCGGACCGCTGCAGGTCCCGTACCTGCGCCAGCTCCTCGCGCAACCGGTCGAGCTCGCGCCGGGTCTCCTCGCCGACCCGCTCGGCGTCGGCGCGCTGCGCCTCCTCGCCCGCGGCGGCCACCAGCTTGACCCAGCCGACCGGCCGCAGCACGTACGCGGCGGCCGCCACGTCCAGCGGATCCGCGGCGGCGGGCGGAGCACCGGACTCCAGGGCGCCGGCCAGCTCCACCTGCGCCTCGCGCAGCTTCTCGGCGACCCGGCTGCGGAACACGGGGTCGGTCTCGACCGCCGCGGCCATCGCGTTGCCCGCGAACTTGGCGCGCCGGGTCGGGGTGAAACGGGCGTACTGGCGCAGCTGCGCCGGGAGGTCCGCGACCGTCAGTCCGCCGAAGGCGTCCGAGACGAGCGCGACGACCCGGCGCCGCACGCCTTCCGGCAGCGGGCGGTCGAGCACCTCGGCGGCGTCGCCGGCCGCATCGGCCGGCTCAGCGCCGCTTGCTGGCTCCACAATCCGTCACCCCTACCGTGATCTACCTGTGGGCGGGGCTCCGTCAGGAGTCCGCGCCCGGCCTGTCCACGAGCTCGATCTGGTCCACCGCGTTGCACCAGCGGCAGCGGACCGATTCGATGGTCTCATTGACCACCTCTCGCTCCTCGACCTTGGGCTCCCCGGCGAGGTCCAGGTGGACGTACTCCACGACCTTCGACGAACGGGTGACGTCGAAGCGCGTGAGGTTGCCGCACAGGGTGCAGCGCCACCGGGTGGTGTCGGTCGGCAGGGGAACCGTCATCAGGCCGCTCTCTCCTTCGTAGCTGTTTCAATTAAAGCCGTCTGCTGAGCCGTCCGCGCCCATTGGCCGGACGTCGGCTCGTAACCCTACGGCCTGCCACCGCCCCGGGCGGGGTCGGTTGCGTCATGCTCTGTCACATGATCGTAAGGTGGCAGGCCGTCCGCGAGGCCGCCCGGGGAGCGGTGGTCACCCATGCGCTGATCGCGGGCTGCGCCGTGGTGTTCGTACTCGGCCCGGCCTCGGGGCTGAACCCGGCCTACGGGACGGGCGAGGGGCTGCTGACCGCCGGGACGGACTACTTCCGGCGCTGGGGCGTGGTCCCGGACGAGTTGTTCACGGGCAGCCCGCGGGCCTGGCTGACCCCGCTGACCGCGCTGTTCGTGCACGGCAGCTGGCTGCACCTGCTCGGCAACATGCTCTTCCTCTACGTCTTCGGCGCGATGGCGGAGGGGCGGATGGGCCGCCCGGCGTTCCTCGCCTTCTACGTCGGTACGGGGTACGTGGCCCTGGCGGTGTACGCGGCGGCCAACGCGGGGTCCTCGCAGACGCTGGTCGGGGCGTCCGGAGCCATCTCTGCGGTGCTGGGCGCCTTCCTGTACCTGCTCCCGCGGGCCAGGGTGACGAGCCTGTTCCCGTTCCTGTTCTTCCTGCCGCTGCGGTTTCCGGCGTGGCTCGTGCTGCTGTTCTGGTTCGCCCTCCAGGGGGTGGCGGCGCACCGGGCCGGCAGTGGTCCCGGGGTGGCCTACCTGGCCCACCTGGTGGGCTTCTCCGTCGGGTTCCTGTACGCGTGGGTGCGGTATCGGGGTACGACTAGAGTGGTGCGACCAGCGACGGCCATCGAGGGAGACAGCCAGCCGTGATCACCGCGATCGTGCTCATCAAGACCAGCGTGGACCGCATCCCCGAGATCGCCGAGGCCATCGCCGCGCTGGACAGTGTCAGCGAGGTCTACTCCGTCACGGGGACGTACGACCTGATCGCGCTGGTCCGCGTGGCCCGCCACGAGAACCTGGCGGACATCATCCCGGGCCGCATCAGCAAGATCCCGGGCGTCGAGGCCACGGACACGCACGTCGCGTTCCGCACGTACTCGCAGCACGACCTGGAAGCGGCGTTCGCGATCGGCCTCGACGCGTAACGGCGTCCCGCCGCCGGAGCCGGCTCGGCCGGCCCGCGCCGCCCCGCCGTCACACGGCCGCCAGGTCGAGTACGGCTCCCAGACGGCCCTTGAGTACCGCGCGGTGCGGCCCGCCGGCGGCCCGGTCGACCCGGACGTAGAGCGCGCCCAGCGTGCGCAGGGTGTTGGAGAGGGACGCGGAGGCCGGACCCCGGCCGCGGGCCCGCACGTGGGCCTCGACCGGGTCCAGCCAGGCCGTCGCGCCCGCCCCGGTCAGGTCCGGACGGGTGAGCGCCCGGGCGAGGGCCGCCGCGAGGCGGTCGTCCTCCCGCTGGTCGAAGACGCCGTCGGTGGGCGCCAGCAGCCGGGCCGCCGCCAGGGCGGGCATCCGTGCGGGGTCGACCTCCGGCCGGACCCCGAAGCTCCCCAGCAGGTCCGCGCCGTGGGCCACCGCGTGCAGCCAGCCCAGCGTCCCGTCGTACCCGCGCAGGTCCGTCTCCGCGACGTACCACGCGGCGAACGCGTCCACCCACCCCGGGCGGAAGTCCCCCGCGCCCACCAGCATGTCCAGCACCAGCGGCGCGAAGGTGCGGGCCTGGATCCGCGGGTCGGCGAAGCGCTCGGCCATCTCGTCGCCCAGGGCCAGGCGCCGCGGCGCGTCGATCACCCCGCGGGATATCCAGGCCGCCAGCACGGAGTACGCCGCTCCGTCCCGGACGAGCGGATCGGGGTCGGCCAGGGCCCGGGAGAGCCCCGGCACCAGTTCCTCCACCCGGCGGCCCGCGGGTACCGCGTAGTCGTTGCGCTTGATCTCGTCCCAGTCCGTCACGAGGGCACCGTAGGGGCGGACCCCCCTGCCGCGACAGTGGTTTTCGAGGTCAGACGGCCGGGACGCAGCGGCCCTCCTCCGTGCGGTACTGCCACTGGGCGCCCTCCGCGACGAGCTCCCGCACCGCGCGGACGAAGCGCTCCACGTGCTCGTCGGGGGTGCCGGCGCCGAAGCTGACGCGGATCGCGTTCAGCGAGCGCTCCCCCGGGGCCGCCTCCGGGGCTCCGCACTCGCCCTGAGCCTGCGGCTCGCTGCCCAGCAGGGTGCGGACCAGCGGGTGGGCGCAGAACAGCCCGTCGCGCACGCCGATGCCGTACTCCGCGGACAGGGCGGCCGCGAAGTGGGAGCTGTTCCAGCCGTCCACGACGAACGAGATGACGCCGACCCGGGGGGCGTCGTCGCCGAAGAGCGAGAGGACCCGGACCGCCGGGACATCGGCCAGGCCCTCGCGGACCTTGGCGATGAGGTGGCGCTCGCGGGCGACCAGGTTGTCGAACCCGGCCTCCAGCAGGGCGCGGCAGGCGGAGGCGATGGAGTAGACGCCGATGACGTTCGGGGAGCCGGCCTCGTGGCGGGCGGCCGTGGTGTGCCACTCGACGTCCACGCCGCCGTCCGCCCGGCGGGCGACCTTGCGGGAGGCGCCGCCGCCCGCGAGGTACGGCTCGGCCTCCTGCAGCCAGTCCGCACGGCCGGCGAGCACGCCCGAGCCGAAGGGGGCGTACAGCTTGTGCCCGGAGAAGGCGACCCAGTCCACGTCCAGGTCCCGGACCGAGACGGGGTGGTGCGGGGCGAGCTGGGCGGCGTCCAGGACGATCCGCGCGCCGTGGGCGTGCGCGGCCGCGGCGAGCTCCTTGGCCGGCCACAGCTCACCGGTGACGTTGGACGCGCCGGTGACGCAGACGAGGGCCGGGCCGTAGGGGGCGCGGTCGGCGAGCGCCCGCTCCAGCGTGGCGACGGCCTCGTCCGGAGTGCGGGGCGCGTTGAGGTAGGTGACCTGCGCGTCCGTCCACGGCAGCAGCGAGGCGTGGTGCTCGGTCTCGAAGACGAACACCTGGCAGCCGGCCGGGAGGACGGCCGCGAGCAGGTTCAGCGAGTCGGTGGTGGACCGGGTGAAGATCACCTGGTCGGCGGGGCGGCAGTCGAGGAACTCGGCGACCGTGGCCCGGCTCTGCTCGAAGAGGTCGGTGGAGAGCTGTGAGAGGTACCCGGCCCCGCGGTGGACGCTGCCGTAGTACGGGGCGTACGCGGCCACGTCGTCCCAGACCCGCTGGAGCGCCGGGGCGCTGGCCGCGTAGTCGAGGGCCGCGTAGGTGACCTCGCCGCCGGTGACGAGCGGGACGGTGACGTCCCGGCCGAGAACCGGCAGCGGCTCGGCACAGGCGGGGCCCTCGGCAGGGGCCGCGACGTCGGCGGAGGTGGCGGAGGTGGCGACGGCGGCGTTCAGGGTTGCGGACATGGCGGAATCTCCCGGCAGGCAGGGGTGAATGGCTTCGGTGTGCCCGTACGGGGCTACGGCGCGGCGCCGTGCGCAGGGGTACGGGAAGTCCTCGGAGCTGGACGGGGGTACGCGGAAGTGACCCTGATCCGAGGGTGGAAGAAGGGGCGGAGTCGCCCTATCGCATTCGCTTGCTCACGGAAAACGCTCCTCGAGAGACCAGGACCCCTGGTGTCGAGGGATCCGCGCTTGCCGTAGACCTCGCTGCCTACGGCCTGGTCATCACCCGGGGCACCCCGCCACGGAAGGAGGGTTGCCGGACAGCAAGCCGGGGCCTAAACGCTGTCACTCGTGACCTGGTCAGCATCCTGCCACAAGATCCCGCACGCGCAAGACCCCGGTCCGCCATCCGGACCGGGGCCTTGACCGAAACGAGCGGGAGGGCTCAGGCGTTGCTGGCCGCCACCCACCGCTCCAGCGCCGCACGGGCCGCGCCCGCGTCGATCGACTCCGCCGCACGGGCGATGCCCGCCGCGATCTGCTCCTCCAGCGTGCCCGTGCCCGGGTCCAGCGCCACCAGGGCCGCCGCCGAGTTCAGCAGGACCGCCTCGCGGACCGGGCCGGTCTCGCCGGCCAGCAGGCGGCGGGCGACGTCGGCGTTGTACGAGGCGTCCGCACCGCGCAGCGCCGCCACGTCGACCAGGGGGATGCCCACGTCACGGGGGTCGAAGGGCTGCTCGGTGACCTTGCCGTCGCGCACCCACCACACCCGCGAGGTGCCCGTGGTGGTCAGCTCGTCCAGCCCGTCGTCGCCGCGGAAGACGAGCGCGGAGGAGCCGCGCTCGGCGAGCACGCCGGCCACGATCGGGGCCACCCGGGGGTCCGCGACGCCCGTGGCCTGGGCCCGGACCTTGGCGGGGTTCGTCAGGGGGCCCAGGAAGTTGAAGGTGGTGCGGATGCCCAGTTCCTTGCGGGCCGCCGCGACGTGCCGCAGCGCCGGGTGGAACTTCACGGCGAAGCAGAAGGTGATGCCGGCCTCCTCGACGACCTGCGCCACCCGGGCGGGGGTGAGGTCCAGGTTGACGCCGAGCTTCTCCAGCACGTCCGAGGAGCCGCTCGCGGAGGACGCGGCCCGGTTGCCGTGCTTGACCACCTTGGCGCCCGTACCGGCCACGACGATCGCCGACATGGTGGAGATGTTCACCGTCTTGGCCCCGTCGCCGCCGGTGCCGACGATGTCCACCGTCCGGCCGGGCACCTCGATGAGGTTGGCGTGCTCGTACATGGCCCGGACCAGGCCGTTGATCTCGGCGACCGTCTCCCCCTTGGCCCGCAGCGCGACCACGAAGCCGGCGATCTGGGCGTCGGTGGCCTCGCCGCGCATGATCCGGTCCATGGCCCAGGCGGTGTCCTCGGCACTCAGGTCCCGGCCGCTGAGCAGGGCTTCGAGAACGCCCGGCCAGCCGCGGGCCGCCACGCTGTCGCCGCCTGCCGGGGTCGCAACGTTCATGGTCCGCTCCTGCTGTCGTCGCCCGCCGATGTGGGGGCCCACGTCGAATGGGAAGGCCTTCAGCCTATCCAGCCCCGGGAACGGCAAAGAGCCCCGTCCAGACACTGGACGGGGCTCTCGCCGTGGCGACACCGGGACTGACCGAAATCAGTCCCTCAAACGGGATCAGTGGTGGCCGTGGCCGCTCTGGATCTCCTTGTACTCCTCCACCGTGGGCTTCGGAATCTGGTTGTTCTCGGCGTAGAAGCCCTTGCTGAGCTTCGCGCGCAGCTTCTCGCTCAGCTTCACCTTGCGCTCGACGCCGTTCTCGTCGACCGTCGGGCCGACCTCGATCGGCTGGTACTGCGTGTACGAGGTGAGCGTGTGCAGCTTGTCCTGCGAGAGCGGCTCGTGGATCTCGACGAACTCACCGTGCGGCAGGCGCTTGATGATGCCGGTCTCGCGACCGTGCAGCACCTTGTCCCGGTCCCGGCGCTGGAGGCCGAGGCAGATCCGCTTGGTGACGATGAAGGCGAGGACCGGGACGACGAAGAAGCCGATCCGGACGAACCAGGTGATCGAGTTGATCGAGAGGTGGAAGTACTGCGCGAACATGTCGTTTCCACCGCCGATCAGCAGGACGATGTACTCCGCGATCCAGGCGACACCGAAGGCCGTACGGGTCGGGACGTTGCGCGGGCGGTCCAGCAGGTGGTGCTCGCGCTTGTCACCGGTGACCCAGGACTCGATGAACGGCCAGACGGCGATCGAGCACAGCACCAGCGGGAAGAGCAGCAGCGGGATGAACACGCCCAGGACGAGCGTGTAGCCCCACAGGTTGATCTCCCAGCCGGGCATGGCCCGGATCAGGCCTTCCGGCATGCCCATGTACCAGTCGGGCTGCGCACCGGTGGACACGTGGTCCGGGCGGTACGGGCCGAGCGCCCAGATCGGGTTGATCGAGGCGATCGCCGAGATGGCCGCGATGACACCGAAGACCAGGAAGAAGAAGCCTCCGGCCTTGGCCATGTAGACCGGCAGCAGCGGCATGCCGACGACGTTGTTGTTCGTCTTGCCGGGGCCGGGGAACTGGGTGTGCTTGTGGTAGAAGACCAGGATCAGGTGGGCCACCAGCAGGCCCATCATGATGCCGGGCAGCAGCAGGATGTGCACCGAGTAGAACCGTGCGACGAAGTCGCCGCCCGGGAACTCCCCGCCGAACAGGAACATCGACAGGTACGTGCCGACGACCGGGACGGACAGGATGGCGCCCTGCATGAAGCGGACACCGGTACCCGACAGCAGGTCGTCCGGCAGCGAGTAACCAGTGAAACCGGTGAACATGCCGAGGAACAGCAGCAGGAAGCCGAAGATCCAGTTGACCTCACGCGGCTTGCGGAACGCGCCGGTGAAGAAGACGCGCATCATGTGCACGATCATCGCCGCGACGAAGATCAGCGCGGCCCAGTGGTGGATCTGACGGATCAGCAGGCCACCGCGGACGTCGAAGCTGATGTCCAGGGTCGAGGCGAAGGCCTCGGACATCATGACGCCCTGCATGGGCACGTACGAGCCGTGGTAGACGACCTCGTTCATGCTCGGGTGGAAGAACAGCGTCAGGTACACACCCGTGAGGATGATGATGATGAAGCTGTAGAGGCAGATCTCGCCCAGCATGAAGGACCAGTGGTCCGGGAAGATCTTGCGCATGTTGGCCTTGGCCAGGCCGTAGATGCCCAGGCGGCCGTCCGCCCAGTCCGCTACGCGCTCGCCGGCGGGCGCTTTGCGCGCCTTGGTGTCAGTGGTCGCAGTGCTCATCCGCGCTCCCAGAATGCAGGACCGACGGGCTCTTCGAAGTCGCCGAGCGCTTCGAGGAAGCCTTCGTCATTGACACCGATCCGCAGCTGCGGAAGCGCGTGACCGGCCGGGCCGAAGATGACACGAGCGCCGTCGGAGAGGTCGAAAGTGGACTGGTGGCACGGGCAGAGCACGTGGTGCGTCTGCTGCTCGTACAGGCTGATCGGGCAGCCTACGTGGGTGCAGATCTTGGAGTAGGCCACGATCCCGTCGTGGGACCACTCCAGTTCCTGCTTGTCCTTGATGTCGTCCGGCTGGATACGGACGATCATCAGGGCGGCCTTGGCGATCTGGACCTGGAAGTCGTGCTGGTGCTCGTCCAGGCCTTCCGGCATGGCGAACGTCAGCGAACCGACGAGGACGTCCTCGGGACGCAGCGGCTCCATCGTGTTCTGGTTGATGAGCAGCTTGCCCTTGGCCCACAGGGTCTTGCGCAGCTTGTCCTCGGGCAGCGGGCCCAGGTCGCGCATGATCATGACGGCGGAGAGCGGCAGCATGGCCAGCGCACCCAGCATCGTGTTGCGGATCAGCGGGCGGCGGGCGATGCCCGACTCCTGCGCGCCGTCACGGAAGTCCTGCAGGACCTGTGCCTTGACCTCCGGCGGAGCGGCGATCTCGTGGCGCTCGGCGGCGACCTCGACGTCGGACATCAGGGTGCGGGCCCAGTGGACCGCGCCCGCGCCGATGCAGAAGAGCGCCGTGCCCAGGGTCATGCCCAGGGCGAAGTTGAGCGCGCTCACCTTCCCGATCGGGAAGATGTACACGATCTTGTCGACCGGGAAGATCACGTAGGAGGCGATGAAGGCCACCGTGGCCAGCATCGACAGCGTGAACAGCATCGCGACGGTGCGCTCGGAACGCCTCGCCGCCCGCTCGTCGATGTCCTGGATGCGCGGCTTGTGGACCGGCAGGCCCGGGTCGGCGAACGGGTCGTCCGCGACGGCTACGGCACCGTGGTGCGCGTCGCCCTGCTCACTCGGCAGGTGCTTCTCTTCGGGAATCTCTTGACTCATGACTTCTTGGCCTTAGCGGTGTGGGCCGCGACCCAGACGGCAACAGCGATCAGCGCACCCAGACCGAAGATCCAGCCGAACAGACCCTCGGAAACGGGACCGAGGCCGCCGAGCTTGAGGCCACCGGGGCTGGTGGACTTCTCGCCGTTGACGTTCTCGAGGTACGCGATGATGTCCTTCTTCTGCTTCTCCGGCAGGGTGCTGTCCGGGAAGGAGGGCATGTTCTGCGGGCCGGTCAGCATGGCCTCGTAGATGTGCTTCGGCGAGACGTCCTCAAGGTTGGGGGCGTACTTGCCGTTCGTCAGTGCGCCGCCCTCGCCGGTGAAGTTGTGGCACTGCGCGCAGTTGTTGCGGAACAGCTCACCACCGTTGGCGATGTCGGCACCCGCCGGGTCGTACTGCTTCTCGGTCGGCGTGATCGGACCGGCACCGAGGGAGGCGATGTACGCCGCCAGCTGGTCGATCTGCGCCTGCGAGTAGATGTTGGGCTTCTTCGGCACCTGGGCGCCGGGCTGCTGGGCGGGCATGCGGCCCGTGCTCACCTGGAAGTCGACGGCCGCGGAGCCGACGCCGACCAGGCTCGGGCCGTCAGAGGAACCCTGACCGCCGGGTCCGTGGCAGCTTGCGCAGCCGACGGCGTAGAGCTTCTTGCCCTCCTCGATGGCGAGGGACTGGGCGGTTTCATCGGCCTGCGCCTTGCCCGCGGGGGCGAAGGCGGCGTACAGCCCCCCGGTGGCCGCCAGCGCGAAGAGTAGAACGACGACCGCCGCCAGCGGATGGCGTCGTCGTGCGGAGAGCTTTTTCACGGATTACCCCGGTGTCAGGATCTTCTGCGTCGGTGTGTCTGGATGGAGTGCCGGGTCGGGCCCGGTGACGTGTTCGCTACTTGATCAGGTAGATCGTGGCGAAGAGGCCGATCCAGACGACATCGACGAAGTGCCAGTAGTAGGACACGACGATGGCCGACGTGGCCTGTTCGTGGGTGAACCTCTTGGCCGCGTACGTCCGGCCGAGGACCAGCAGGAAGGCGATGAGACCGCCCGTCACGTGCAGCCCGTGGAACCCGGTGGTCAGGTAGAAGACCGAGCCGTACGGACCGGACGAGAGGCTCATGCCCTCGTGCTTGACCAGCTCGGTGTACTCGAACACCTGGCCGCCAATGAAGATCGCACCCATGACGAACGTGATGATGAACCACGTCCGGAGCTTCTTCACGTCACCGCGCTCGGCGGCGAATACGCCGAGCTGGCAGGTGAGCGAGGAGAGCACCAGGATCGTGGTGTTCGTCGCCGAGAAGGGCAGGTTCAGGCTCGCGGCCTGTTCTGTCCAGTACTCGGCGCCCGTCACGGATCGCAGGGTGAAGTACATCGCGAAGAGGGCCGCGAAGAACATCAGCTCGGAACTCAACCAGATGATGGTTCCGACGCTGACGAGGTTCGGCCGGTTGACCGTCGGGTGCGCGTGCCCGGTATCTACTGTCGTTGCTGTCGCCACGACCGACATTATGTCGGTCGCTTATCCCGCCCTCACCCCGGGGGGTGCCGTTCGGAGTGTTCGGGGGGTGTGCAAGGCCCGAACGGCCCATCAGACGAGCCGGTGAGGGTCTCGTGCGAGGGTGTCCGAACCGATGTTGACAGCGCATCGGGAGGAGTAGCATCCCGCGCAACATCAACGTGATTCACGTGACACGTGGAGGAACGAAATGCGGGCGACTGCGCGGGTTCTGGTCTACAGCGACGACGCGGGCACCCGGGAGCAGGTGCGGCTGGCGGCAGGGCGCAGGCCGGCCGCGGACCTGCCGCCGGTGGAGTTCCTGGAGTGCGCGACGCTGCCGGCGGTTCTGACGGAGCTGGACGCGGGCGGCGTGGACGTGTGCGTGCTGGACGGCGAGGCGGTTCCGGCCGGGGGCATGGGCGTGTGCCGGCAGATCAAGGACGAGATCTTCCGGTGTCCGCCGGTGCTGTTGCTGATGGGGCGCCCACAGGACGCCTGGCTGGCCACGTGGAGCCGCGCGGACGCCGCCGTGACCCTTCCGGTGGACCCGGTGGAGTTCGCGGACGCACTGGCGGCCCTGCTGCGCTCCCGCCTGTCCTCCTCGGCCGCCTGACAGGGCGTCCGCGGGCCCACGGGGTTCCCGTGGGCCCGATGGCGGGCCCGGATCAGACGGTGGGCCGCAGACGGGCCTGGTCGGTGGCGCTGCGGCCTTCCTGGGTGCCCTTGAGGAGGGCGCTGCCCTGGCGCCAGTCCTTCCAGTCCATGTTCCAGTCGCCGAAGCCGTTGCCGAAGATGTCCATGTCGTCGCCGATGCTGTTGATCACTTCGACGACATCGCCCTCGGTGATGTTCTCGTAGAACCAGGCGGCGTTGCCGGTGCTCATGCCGGTGCAGCCGTGGCTGACGTTCGCATAGCCGTGCGAGCCGATGGACCACGGCGCGGCGTGGACGTATTCACCACTCCAGGTGACGCGAGTGGCGTAGTAGACGGGCAGGTTGTAGTACTCGCTGCCGCCGATGCCGACGGAGTCGCCGCGCATCCGGACGAAGTACTGCTTGCCGAGCACCACCTTGATGCCGTTGCGGGTGGAGAAGCCGGGCTTTCCGGTGGTGATCGGAATGGAATTGATCACTTCTCCGTTGCGCTTGAAGGTCATCCAGTGCGAGGAGGCATCGGTGGTGACCTCGACGCGGTCGCCGATCTCCAGCTTCAGCGGCTTGGCCGCGGCCCCGTAGAGGTGGTCCTGGATCCTGACGCCCTCCAGGTTGCTCCGTACGGAGATCTCCGTGTTGGCGGGCCAGTACTCCTTGGGCCGGTAGTGCAGCTTCTTGTCGTCGACCCAGTGCCAGGCGCCCTCGACGCCGGCGGGGGCGCTGACGATGAGGCCCCTTTCGATGACGCCGCGGGCGGCCTTGTCCTTGACGGGTTCGCTGAGGTCGGCCGTGAGGGGCTGCCCGACGCCGTATTTGCCTTCCTCCGGCCCGAATTCGACCTTCAGGACGCCTTTGGCCGGGGTGGTGTCGAACGTGATCGTGCGCTGCCCTGGGGCGCCCTTGGCGTTCTCGGTGCTCACGGTGACCGTGTAGCGGACGCCTGCGGCCATGGACACCGTGTTGTGCCAGCGGTCGCCCTTGGCGGACAGCTCGCCCGCCAGGCGGCGCCCGTGGGTGTCCACGACGGTGACGTCGGTGATCCGTGCCTCACCCCCCTTCGTCGTGACTTCGAGGGGCTTGTCGGGGTCCACCGGGCGGCTGCCGGCGGCCTGGTTGAAGGCGATGTGCCCGCCCGCGTCGTACGGGCGGGCGGACAGCGGGTTGTCGCCGGACCCGCATGCGGTGGCGCCGGCCCCGAGGGACGCGACCAGCAGGGAGCAGCTGAGTACCGTCCAAAGACGCGGTGAGTGCTTCATGGAGCCAACGCTATGAAGATATGACAATTACGGCGCGCGGGGTGACTGCAAACGAGGGGCCCGGACTCCTCCGAAGAGGTGTCCGGGCCCCGGGTTCACTGCGTGCTACGGGTCTCGCTACTGGTTCTGGTTCTCACCGCGGTAGTACTCGTACACCCAGCCCCACAGGCCGATCAGGATGATCGGGGCCGAGAAGTACATGAGCCACCAGCCGAAGATGACGCCCATGAACGCGAACGCGCCACCGATCGCCAGCGAGAGCGGCTGCCAGCTGTGCGGGGCGAAGAACCCCAGCTCGCCCGCCTCGTCGGCGACGTCGGCCTCCAGGTTGTCCTGGGCCATCTCGTCGACGCGCTTGGCCGTGAAGGCCAGGTAGTAGCCGATCATGACGCTCAGGCCGAAGGCCAGGAAGAGCGCGGTGGTGCCGACGGGCTCCTTCGACCACACGCCGTACACGACGGCCATGATCAGGATGAAGAAGGAGAGCCAGAGGAACATCTTGCCCTGGATCTTCACTTGCCGGCCTCCTTGCCGCTGGTGACGACCTTCGCACCGGGGTGGTCCTCGAGGTGGTCGAGGGCCGCGATCTCCGGGTGGTGCAGGTCGAACGCCGGGGACTCGGAACGGATCCGCGGCAGGGTGAGGAAGTTGTGCCGCGGCGGCGGGCAAGACGTCGCCCATTCGAGCGAACGGCCGTAGCCCCACGGGTCGTCGACCTCGATCTTCTTCCCGTACTTCGCCGTCTTCCAGACGTTGTACATGAAGGGCAGCATCGACAGGCCGAGCAGGAACGAGCTGATCGTCGAGATCGTGTTCAGCGCGGTGAATCCGTCGGCGGCGAGGTAGTCCGCGTAACGACGCGGCATGCCCTCGGCACCGAGCCAGTGCTGCACCAGGAAGGTGCCGTGGAAGCCGATGAACAGCGTCCAGAAGGTGATCTTGCCGAGACGCTCGTCCAGCATCTTGCCCGTGAACTTCGGCCACCAGAAGTGGAAGCCGGAGAACATCGCGAAGACCACGGTGCCGAAGATGACGTAGTGGAAGTGCGCGACGACGAAGTACGAGTCGGAGACGTGGAAGTCCATCGGGGGCGAGGCCAGGATGACGCCGGTCAGACCACCGAAGGTGAAGGTGATCAGGAAGCCGACGGCCCAGAGCATCGGTGTCTCGAAGGACAGCGAGCCCTTCCACATGGTGCCGATCCAGTTGAAGAACTTCACACCGGTCGGTACCGCGATCAGGAAGGTCATGAAGGAGAAGAACGGCAGCAGCACACCGCCGGTGACGTACATGTGGTGGGCCCACACCGTCACCGAGAGGCCGGCGATCGCGATCGTCGCGCCGATCAGACCGATGTAACCGAACATCGGCTTGCGGGAGAAGACCGGGATCACTTCGGAAATGATTCCGAAGAACGGCAGGGCGATGATGTACACCTCTGGGTGTCCGAAGAACCAGAAGAGGTGCTGCCACAGCAAGGCGCCGCCGTTGGCCGGGTCGAAGATGTGCGCACCGAACTTCCGGTCGGCCTCCAGCGCGAAGAGCGCGGCGGCCAGCACCGGGAAGGCGAGCAGGACCAGGACACCGGTCAGCAGCACGTTCCAGGTGAAGATCGGCATGCGGAACATCGTCATGCCGGGTGCGCGCATGCAGATGATCGTGGTGATGAAGTTGACCGAGCCGAGGATCGTGCCGAAGCCGGAGAAGGCCAGACCCATGATCCACATGTCGGCGCCGATGCCCGGCGAGCGGACGGCGTCCGACAGCGGGGTGTAGGCGAACCAGCCGAAGTCGGCCGCGCCGTTCGGCGTGGCGAAACCGGCCACCGCGATGGTCGAGCCGAAGAGGTACAGCCAGTACGCGAACATGTTCAGCCGCGGGAACGCCACGTCGGGCGCGCCGATCTGCAGCGGCATGATCCAGTTCGCGAATCCGGCGAACAGCGGCGTCGCGAACATCAGCAGCATGATCGTGCCGTGCATCGTGAACGCCTGGTTGAACTGTTCGTTCGACATGATCTGCGTGCCCGGACGGGCCAGCTCGGCGCGCATGAAGAGCGCCATGACGCCGCCGATGATGAAGAACACGAACGACGTGACCAGGTACATCGTGCCGATGGTCTTGTGGTCGGTGGTGGTGAGCCACTTGACGACCACGTTGCCCGGCTGCTTGCGCCGTACCGGCAGCTCGTTCTCGTACGAGTCAGCTGCGGCGGCACCCTGGGATTCGTTGAGGATGCTCACAGTTTGTTCGTCTCCGCATTCCGGGCCGGGTCGGTCTGCTGGATGCCGGCCGGCAGGAAGCCGGTCTGACCCTTCTCCGCCAGCTCCTTCAGGTGCGCCCGGTACTCCTCGGGCGAGACCACCTTGACGTTGAAGAGCATCCGGGAGTGGTCGACGCCGCAGAGCTCGGCGCACTTGCCCATGAAGGTGCCTTCTTGGGTCGGAGTGACCTCGAAGACGTTGGTGTGGCCCGGGATGACGTCCTGCTTGAACAGGAAGGGGACCACCCAGAAGGAGTGGATGACGTCGTTCGACGACAGGATGAAGCGGACCTTCTCACCCTTGGGCAGGTACAGCGTCGGCCCGGGGTTGTTCGTGTCCGCGTTGCGGTCGCCGGGGACGCCCTTCTGGTAGACGCCTTCGGCGCCCTGGGGGAAGTCCTTGGCGAAGCGGTCCGGGATGGCGGCGAGTTCCTTCGGAACCTCGCCCGCCTTCGGGCTCGCCGCGTCGCCGTCGACGTTCTCGATGTAGTTGAAGCCCCAGCTCCACTGGAAGCCGATCACGTTGATCGTGTGCGCCGGCTTGGCGGAGAGGGAGAGCAGCTTCGACTCGTCACGCGCGGTGAAGTAGAAGAGCACCGAGACGATGATGAGCGGGACCACCGTGTACAGCGCCTCGATGGGCATGTTGTACCGGGTCTGCGGGGGGACCTCCACCTTCGTCCGGCTGCGCCGGTGGAAGATGACGCTCCACATGATCAGGCCCCACACCAGGATGCCCGTGATGAGCGCGGCCGCCCAGGATCCCTGCCACAGGGAGAGGATGCGCGGCGCCTCCTCGGTTACCGGCGTCGGCATTCCGAGGCGGGGGAAGTCTTTCCATGTATACGAGCAACCAGTGGCGGTCGCCAGGACCACGCCCGCAGTCAGCGCCTGCAGCAGCTTCCGCCGCATCGGGCGCCGCGGCGAGCGGTCGGAGCCGTAGGGACTCACGTAGCGCCTTCCCGAGAGTCTCGGCCCGCGCGGCCGGCCGCGGCCGTGTTCGGGTCGGTCGCCGGCCCTGACGCAGGCAGGGGTTTGGATGTTTATGCGGACCAAACCCTACTGGACGCTATTTGGGGTCGCGCGGGGAGGGTGCCCAACGCGCCGCGACTGCCCCCGAAGGGATGGATCCGCCGTCCGGGGGATGGTGCGAGTGGCCCTGAATGGCGGCTTCCGGAAGACATCTGACGGCCCCTGACCTCGGGGGCTCCCGGTCGCCGGTTAGCGTGCCCGTATGCCGTACTTCGACACCGCGTCCGCCGCCCCGCTGCACCCCGTGGCCCGCCAGGCGCTGCAGGCCTCCCTGGACGAGGGCTGGGCCGACCCCGCCCGCCTGTACCGGGAGGGCAGGCGGGCGCGGCTGCTGCTGGACGCGGCGCGGGAGGCTACCGCGGAGGCGGTGGGGTGCCGGGCCGACGAGCTGGTGTTCACTCCTTCGGGGACGCACGCGGTTCACACGGGGGTCGCGGGGGTCCTCGCGGGGCGCCGCCGGGCCGGAAGCCATCTGGTCGTGTCGGCGGTCGAACACAGTTCGGTACTCCACGCGGCGGAGGTGCACGAGGGCGCCGGGGGCACCGTCACCGAGGTCCCGGTGGACCGGTACGGCGCGGTGACGGCCGCCGGGTACGCGGACGCCGTGGGCCCGTCGACCGCGCTGGCCTGCCTCCAGTCCGCCAACCACGAGGTGGGCACGGTCCAGCCGGTGGCGGAGGTGGCCGGGGTCTGCACGGAGGCGGGGGTCCCACTGCTGGTGGACGCGGCGCAGTCGCTGGCCTGGGGGCCGGTGGAGGGTGCCTGGTCCGTGCTGGCCGCCAGCGCGCACAAATGGGGCGGCCCGCCGGGGGTGGGGCTGCTGGCGGTGCGCAAGGGGGTCCGGTTCGCCCCTCAACACCCTGCGGACGAACGGGAGTCGGGCCGCTCCCCCGGCTTCGCGAACCTTCCCGCGATCGTGGCGGCGGCGGCGTCCTTGCGGGCCGTACGGGCCGAGGCGGACGCGGAGGCGGCCCGGCTGCGGATCCTGGTGGACCGGATCCGGCGGCGGGTGGTCCGGCTGGTCCCGGACGTCGAGGTGGTCGGGCATCCGGACCACCGGCTGCCCCACCTGGTCACGTTCTCCTGCCTGTACGTCGACGGCGAGATCCTGCTGCACGAGCTGGACCGGGCCGGGTACTCGGTCTCCTCGGGCTCCTCGTGCACGAGCTCCACGCTGACCCCCAGTCACGTGCTCCGGGCGATGGGGGTGCTCTCGGAGGGGAACGTACGGGTGTCCCTGCCGCCGGGGACCACGGCGGAGGAGGTCAACGGGTTCCTGGAGGTGCTGCCGGGCGCGGTGTCCGGGGTACGGGAGCGGCTGGGCGTGGCCGAGCCGCTCCCGGCGGCTCCGGAGGCGGGATCGGCACCGCAGTCCCTGGAGCTGGACGCGCTCGGGTTGCGGTGCCCGCAGCCGGTGATCGAGCTGGCCGCCGCCATTGGGCGGGTGCCGGTGGGGGGCACGGTCACGGTCGTCTCCGACGACGAGGTGGCCCGGCTGGACATCCCGGCGTGGTGCGCGATGCGGGGCCACGCCTATCTCGGCGAAGCCGAGCGCGAGGTCGGCTCCGCCTACACGGTCCGCCGGCGGGCCTGACCCCGGCTCCGCCCGAACCCCTGGGGCTCCGCCCCAGACCCCGCGCCTCAATCGCCGGCGGGGCTGGATTTGGCTGATGCCGCCTGTCAGGCGCAGGGGAGTCTGAGGCGCGGGTCTGGGGCGGAGCCCCAGCAGCGGCGGCGCGACCGGTCCGGACAGGCGTCCGGACCGGCCAGGCCGGCGGCGGCGGTCAGGCCAGGTGCGACTTGACCTCGGCCGCGGCCTCGTCGCCGTACGCCTTCGTGAAGCGCTCCATGAAGTGGGCCCGGGCCAGGGTGTACTCCTGCGTGCCCAGGGTCTCGATCACGAGCGTGGCCAGCATGCAGCCGACCTGCGCGGCGCGCTCCAGGCCGACGCCCCAGCCCAGCCCCGTCAGGAACCCGGCGCGGAACGCGTCGCCGACACCCGTCGGGTCGACCTTCGCGGTCTCCTCCGGGCAGCCGACCACGATCGGCGCCTCGCCGACCCGTTCGATCTTGACGCCGTTGGAGCCGAGCGTGGTCACGCGGGTGCCGACCTTCGCCAGGATCTCCGCGTCCGACCAGCCCGACTTGGACTCGATGAGGCCCTTCTCGTACTCGTTCGAGAAGAGGTACGTCGCGCCCTCCATCAGGGTGCGGATGTTGTCGCCGTCCATCCGGGCGATCTGCTGCGAGAAGTCGGCGGCGAAGGGGATCCCCCGCGTCCGGCACTCCTCGGTGTGGCGCAGCATCGCCTCGGGGTCGTCCGCGCCGATCAGGACCAGGTCGAGCCCGCCCACCCGGTCGGCGACGGCCTTCAGCTCGATCAGGCGGGCCTCGCTCATCGCGCCCGTGTAGAAGGAGCCGATCTGGTTGTGGTCGGCGTCCGTGGTGCACACGAAGCGCGCGGTGTGCAGCACCTCGGAGATGCGCACGGACTCGGTGTCGACGCCGTGCCGGTCGAGCCAGGCGCGGTACTCGTCGAAGTCGTAGCCGGCGGCGCCGACCAGGACCGGGCGGCTGCCGAGCTGCCCCATGCCGAAGCAGATGTTCGGGCCGACACCGCCCCGCCGGACGTCGAGGTTGTCGACGAGGAAGGAGAGGGAGACCGTGTGCAGCTGGTCCGCGACCAGCTGGTCGGCGAAACGGCCGGGGAAAGTCATGAGGTGGTCGGTGGCGATGGAGCCGGTGACTGCGATGCGCACGGCGTGACGCTCCTGCGGAGGACGGCAAGGGGGACAGTCAAAACTACCCGGTCGACGGCCGGGTGCCGAACGGCCGAAACTACCCCGTAGTAGGTCTTTCTTCACGTACGGCGCGGTGCCTACGGTGCCTTCATGACCTACACCGACGGCTACGGCTACTCCGAGTACACCGAGTACACCGCCGACAGGCGCGGCGCGGAAGGCTCGCGACAGCCCGGCTTCGCCCGGTTGCTCGGCGACTGCGCCCGGATGGCCCCGCACTGGGCGGCCGAGGCGGGCCCCCGGCCGGTCCGCGTGGCACCCTCGCAGATCCACGGGATCAGCGTGCCCCCGGCGTCGGCGCGGCTGATCGCGTCGACCGCCGCGTACGGGGACCACTAGGACGGGAACCGGTTGCGCCCCTGTTCCGTCCCACCCGCATCAGGCAGGACGGGGACAGGTGAAGGAGCGATGCGGTGACCAGCGAACAACCCGGCACATCACGCGGCACACGACGACGGCCGTCCTGGGCCGTCGGCTCGATCGCGGCCGCAGTCCTGCTGGCGGGCGGCGGGACCGCGTACTGGGCGTCCACCGCCCACGGCGACGGTGCGGGCTCCCCTACCGAGCGCGCCGCGGCCTCGGCGCCCCGTGACGCGGGCGACCCGTCGGGGCCCGGGATCGCGCCCGGCGAGCCCGACCCGTCCGGCGGCGGGGTCGTCTACCGGGCCGACGTCCAGCTCCCGGAGGCTCCGGCCACCGCGCCCTCCTTCAGGGCGTCCGGGGAGGTCTCCTCGGACGAGGTGGCCCGCCTCGCGGCGGCCCTCGGCGTACCCGGCACGCCGCGGCTGAACGGGGACGTCTGGCTGGCCGGGGAGGCCGCCGACGGTTCCGGGCCCCGGCTCACGGTGACCCGTACGGCCCCGGGCACGTGGAACTTCAACCGCTTCCAGGCGGGGACGGGGGCGGGCACCGGGACCGGCGACGACTGTGTCCGCGGCAAGGACACCTGCGGCCCCGCCACGCTCCCGCGGGACGCGGGGAACGCGAGCTCCGGCAAGCCGGTCTCCGAGGAGGCCGCCAAGGCGGCGGCCCGCCCGGTGCTGGCTGCCGCCGGCCAGGACGGGGCCGCGCTGGACGCCCGGCTGACCCAGGGCCCGGTACGGGTGGTGACGGCTGACCCGGTGGTCGGCGGGCTGCCCACGCAGGGCTGGTCCACCAAGGTGAGTGTGGGCGACGACGGCTCGGTGGTGGCGGGCAGCGGCGAACTGGCTGCCCCGGTACGGGCGGCCGAGCAGCCGGTGGTCGGGGCCGTGGAGGCGCTGGCCCGGCTGAACGCGAGGTCGGGCGGTACGGACGGCAGCGGCAGCGGCCCGAGCGGCTGCGCGACCTCGGTCCCGCTGGAGCCGGACCGGCCGGTGGGAGCCACGGACACGCCGCCGTGCAACCCGGAGCCGCGGCCGATGAAGCCGCCGCGTACGGAGACGGTCAAGGGCGCCGTCCTGGGCCTGGTGGCCGGGACGGTGGACGGGTCGCGGGGTCTGGTCCCGGCCTGGCTGTTCGAAGTGGCGGGCAAGGGCGGCGCCCCCGGCCACATGGTGGCCGAGCCGGCCGGCGCCGCCGAGGGCGGCGGCACCACGCCCGCCCCCGCGCCGAAGGACGGCCGGACCGTGCCCGGGTTCTCGTACGCGGAGGCGGACCGGAAGCTGACCGTGAACTTCTGGGGCAGCCCGTGCAGCAGCTATGCCGCGTCGGCTCGGGAGTCCGCCGACTCGGTCCTGGTGAAGATCACGGACACTCCGCTCCAGCCGGGTCAGGCCTGCATCATGCTCGCGCAGGAGATGTCCGTCACGGTGACGCTCGAGAAGCCGCTGGGCGAGCGCAAGGTGGTCGACACCAGCACGGGCAAGCCGCTCCCCCGGCAGTAGCGGCGACGGTTTCCGGACACGGCGGGGGCAGACACGACGAGGGCCCGTCTCCGGTCGCGTGCGCGACCGGAGACGGGCCCTCGTGCGTACAGGTCCAGGCCCGGCTTTAGCTGAACGAGTCGCCGCAGGCGCAGGAGCCCGTGGCGTTCGGGTTGTCGATCGTGAAGCCCTGCTTCTCGATGGTGTCGACGAAGTCGATGGAGGCACCGTGCAGGTACGGGGAGCTCATCCGGTCGGTGACGACCTTCACACCGTCGAAGTCCTTCACGACGTCGCCGTCGAGGGAGCGCTCGTCGAAGAAGAGCTGGTAGCGCAGGCCGGAGCAGCCGCCGGGCTGGACGGCGACGCGGAGCGCCAGGTCATCGCGGCCTTCCTGCTCCAGCAGGGTCCTGACCTTCTCGGCGGCGGCGTCGGACAGGAGGATGCCGTCGCTCACAGTGGTCTTGTCGTCCTGTACGGACATCTGCATTCACTCCCGAAGTGGGCGGCTCCCCGCCGGAGGCAGGGAAACGTCGGACTCTTGCCGTCGGTGGCAACGAGCGGGACCGCGGATTCATTCCGGGACCCGACGCTTGTTTCAGATATTCATGCTCGCACATCGCGGGTCGGGCGGACCCTGAGGATCGACGGGGTGATGCGTCACATTGACACTATCGGCATCGTCAAAGTGACGTGAAGCGGTTATGATAGATAACGTCAAGTAGACGAGAAGTCGAACCGGTGCCAGAAGAAGTCCCTCGTCGCAGACTCGTCAGTCCCCGTCGCAGAACAGAAAAGGTGCGTGTCGTGACCACCGCCCAGCCTTTGGACGTCCAGCCGACGCCCCTCGCCCTGCTGCTGCTCGGCCGCGAAGCCGACCCCAAGAGCGAGCGCGGGGTGGAATGCCCCGGCGACCTGCCCTCGCCGTCGGACCCGGACCTCGTGGCGCGCGCCCGCGCGGCCAAGGAGAGGCTCGGGGACAAGGTCTTCATCCTCGGCCACCACTACCAGCGTGACGAGGTCATCGAGTTCGCCGACGTCACCGGTGACTCCTTCAAGCTGGCCAAGGACGCGGCCGCCAAGCCGGAGGCCGAGTACATCGTCTTCTGCGGCGTGCACTTCATGGCCGAGTCCGCGGACATCCTGACCTCGGACGACCAGAAGGTGGTCCTGCCGGACCTGGCCGCGGGCTGCTCGATGGCCGACATGGCCACCGCCGAGCAGGTCGCGGAGTGCTGGGACGTGCTGACCGAGGCCGGCATAGCCGGTGTGACGGTCCCCGTCTCGTACATGAACTCCTCCGCCGACATCAAGGCCTTCACCGGCAAGCACGGCGGCACGATCTGCACCTCGTCCAACGCGAAGAAGGCCCTGGAGTGGGCGTTCGAGCAGGGCGAGAAGATCCTCTTCCTCCCGGACCAGCACCTGGGCCGCAACACGGCCGTCCGCGACATGGGCATGTCCCTGGACGACTGCGTCCTGTACAACCCGCACAAGCCGAACGGCGGCCTGACCGCCGAGGAGCTGCGGAACGCCAAGATGATCCTGTGGCGCGGGCACTGCTCGGTGCACGGCCGGTTCTCGGTCGACTCCGTCAACGACGTGCGCGCCCGCATCCCCGGCGTGAACGTCCTGGTCCACCCCGAGTGCAAGCACGAGGTCGTGGCGGCCGCGGACTACGTCGGTTCGACGGAGTACATCATCAAGGCCCTGGAGGCGGCCCCGGCCGGCTCCAAGTGGGCGATCGGCACCGAGCTGAACCTGGTCCGCCGCCTGGCGAACCGATTCGCCGCGCAGGACAAGGAGGTCGTCTTCCTCGACAAGACGGTCTGCTTCTGCTCGACGATGAACCGCATCGACCTCCCCCACCTGGTGTGGACCCTGGAGTCCCTGGCCGAGGGCAACCTCGTGAACCAGATCCAGGTCGACAAGGAGACCGAGAGCTTCGCGAAGCTGGCCCTGGAGCGAATGCTGGCGCTTCCGTAGCCACGGCACCGGACGAACGGCGAAAGGGGCACCCCTCGGGGTGCCCCTTTCGTCTGCGCCGTACGCGGACACGCCGCGGGGGCGCCCCCGGCAGGGGCGCCCCCGCGGTCGGTCAGACCGTCGCCGGGGTCTCGTCGTCCTGGGCGGACGACGCGGCCGGGACCACCGTCAGGCGGGACTCCCGCCGGGCGGTGCGCTTCGCGCGGCGGCGTTCCTTGCGGAGCTCCACCATCGTGTAGAGGGTCGGCACCAGGAGCAGGGTCAGCAGGGTCGAGCTGACCAGGCCGCCGATCACGACGACCGCGAGCGGCTGCGAGATGAAGCCGCCCTCGCCGGTGACGCCGAGCGCCATCGGCAGCAGCGCGAAGATCGTCGCCAGGGCCGTCATCAGGATCGGGCGCAGGCGGTGCCGGCCGCCCTCGACGACGGCTTCGACGACACCCAGGCCCTGGGCGCGGTACTGGTTGACCAGGTCGATCAGGACGATCGCGTTGGTCACCACGATGCCGATGAGCATCAGCATGCCGATCATCGCCGGGACGCCCATCGGGGTGCCGGTGACGATCAGCAGGCCGAGCGCGCCGGTCGCCGCGAACGGGATGGAGACCAGCAGGATCAGCGGCTGGATCAGCGAGCGGAAGGTCGCGACCAGCAGCATGAACACGATCGCGATGGCCGCCAGCATGGCCAGGCCGAGCGAGCCGAAGGCCTCGTCCTGGTCCTCCGAGACGCCGCCGATGGAGGCCGTGGCGCCCTCCGGCAGGTCCAGGGCCTTGAGCTTCGTCTGGAGCTCGGCGCTGACCGCGCCCGTGTTGTCGCCCAGCGGCTTCGCGGTGACGGTGGCGGCGCGGGCGCCGTCGATCCGGGTCATCGCGACCGGGCCGGGGACCACCTTGACCTCGGCGATGTCGCCGAGCCTGACCGGGCCGACCGGCAGGGCCTGCAGTTCGGCCAGGGTGGTGGCCGGCTGCGCGGACTTGATGACGATGTCGCGCTCGGTGTTGTCCAGGACGGCCTTGCCCGCCGGGTTGCCCCGTACGGCCTGCGCGACGATCGCGCCGAGCGCGGCCTGGTTCAGGCCCGCGTCCGCGGCCTTGGGGGTGGCGGTGACGGAGATCCGGGGCACGGACTGGGACAGGTCGCTCTGTACGTCGGTGACGTCCCCCAGCTTCGCCACCTCCGCGCGGACCTGCTCGGCGGCCTTGGCGAGGACCTCGCCGTCACCGGCCTTGACGACGACGCTGAGGTTCTGGCTGCCGAAGCCGTCGCCCGCCGCGATGCGGGTCTCGCCGATGCCGTCGAGGGCGGCCAGCTTGCCCTCGATCTGCTTCTTGACGGCCTCCGCCTTGCCGGATTCCTTCAGGGTGACCTGGTACGAGGCCTGGTTGGAGCCCGTACCGCCGCCGAACGCGGCGAGGAAGCCGGAGGATCCCACGGTCACCTGGTAGCTCTTGACGCCCTCGACCGAGGCCAGCGCCTGCTCGATCTTGCGGCTCGCCTCGTCGGAGGCGGCCAGCGAGGTGCCGGGGGCCAGTTCCTGCTTGACCGTCAGGACGTCCTGCTCGCCCTGGTCGAAGAAGTTGGTCTTCAGCAGCGGGGTCATCCCGAAGGTGCCGATCAGGACGACGACCGCGATCGCCACACTGGTCAGGCGGCGCCGGGTGGCGAAGCCCAGCACCCGTACGTAGAGACGCTGGAGCTTGCTGCGCGCTTCCTTCTCCTCGGCCTCGCGACGGGCCTTCGCGGGGTCCTCGGCAGCGCCCTTCGGCGCGCTCAGGAACCAGTACGAGAGCACCGGCACGACCGTCAGCGACACGAGCAGCGAGGCCAGCAGGGCGGCGGTGACGGTGAGCGAGAAGGAACCGAAGAGCTCGCCGATCATGCCGCCGGTGAGGCCGATCGGCAGGAAGACGGCGACGGTGGTGAGGGTGGAGGAGGTCACCGCGCCGGCGACCTCCTTGACCGCGGTGATGATGGCGGCCTCGCGCTCCTCGCCGTAGCCGAGGTGGCGCTTGATGTTCTCCAGGACCACGATCGAGTCGTCGACGACGCGGCCGATGGCGATGGTGAGCGCGCCCAGCGTCAGCATGTTGAGCGACAGGTCGCGGGTCCACAGCACGATGAGCGCGAGGACCACGGACAGCGGGATGGAGACCGCGGTGACCAGCGTGGAGCGCAGCGAGGCCAGGAAGACCAGGATCACGATCACCGCGAAGAGCAGGCCGAGCAGGCCCTCGGTGGTGAGGCTGGAGATGGACTTGGCGACGGCCGGGCCCTGGTCGCTGACGACGGTGAGGTCGGCGCCGGAGCCGAGCGTGGAACGCAGCTCGGGCAGCTTGTCCTTGACGGCGTCCGAGATGGCGACGGCGCTGCCGTCCTTGTCCATCGTCAGGACGAGCGCGAGGCTGGGCTTGCCGTTGGTGCGGGTGATCGAGACGGCCTTGGCGGCCTCCTGCTTCACGGTGGCGACGTCGCCGAGGCGGACGGCCGGCTTGCCGGGGCCGGGGCTCAGGCGCAGGTCCTCGACCTGGGCCAGGGAGGTGTAGCCGGCGCCGACGCGGACGGTCCGGTTCTTGCCCTCCTCGTCGAAGGAGCCGGCGGGTACGGTCGCGCCGCCCGCCTGGAGGCCCTGGGCGAGGGCGGCGCCGTCGAGGCCGGCGGCCGCGAGCTTCGCGTTGTCGGGGGTGACGGTGACCTGCAGGTCCTGGACTCCGTCGACGGTGACCTGGCCGACGCCCTCGATGTCCGAGAGGACGGGGACGACGGAACGTTCCAGCTGGCCGGCGAGGGCCTGCTGGTCCTTGTCGGAGGTGACGGCGAGGATGACGGTCGGGATGTCGTCGGTGGAACCGGCGACGACCTGCGGGTCCACCTCGGCGGGCAGCCGGACGCGGGCCCGGTTGACGGCCTGCTGAACGTCGGCGACGAGCTGCTTGGTGCCGCTGTCGCCGTAGTCGAAGGTGGCCATGATGAGGGCGTTGCCCTCACTGGCGGTGGAGGTGATGCCGGTGATGCCGTCGACGCCCTTGAGCATGGCTTCGATCGGCTCGACGACCTGCTTCTCCACCACGTCGGGCGAGGCGCCCTGGTACGGCGCGAGCACGGACACCATGGGCAGTTCGATGGAGGGCAGCAGCTGCTGCTTGAGCTGCGGGATGGCTATGGCGCCGAAGAGGAGCGCGACGATCGACACGAGGCCGATCAACGCCCTTTGGGCAAGGCTGAAGCGGGACAGCCAGGACATGGATAGGGATCTCTCTGCTGTGACGTCGACGAAGGGCACCCCAGCCTTTCGCACGCCGCGGCGCCGTTGCGTCGCTCGCAGGTCCCGTCCTTATGTGCGGCATACCGCGTCCGTAGTACGCCGCACTACTCCGAGCCGTCCGGGACTACTCGGCGCGGGGCCGGACCAGTCCCGATTCGTAGGCAATGACCACCAATTGGGCACGGTCGCGGGCGCCGAGCTTGGCCATGGCCCGGTTCACGTGGGTCTTGACGGTGAGCGGGCTGACCTCCAGCCGCCCGGCGATCCCGTCGTTGGACAGTCCCGCGGCGACGTGTACGAGGACCTCGCGCTCCCGGACGGTCAGCGCGGCCAGCCGCTCCGCGTGCGATCCGGCCGCGGCCGCGGCGGCGGCCGGATCGGCGCCGCCGCCCTGGGCGAGGAAGGTGGCGATGAGCCCCTTGGTGGCGGCCGGGGAGAGCAGCGCCTCGCCGGCGTGCGCGACACGGATGGCATTGAGGAGGTCCTCGGGCTCGGCCCCCTTGCCGAGGAAGCCGGAGGCACCGGCCCGCAGGGCGGCGGCGACGTACTCGTCGACCTCGAAGGTCGTCAGCATCACCACGCGCACGGCGGTGAGTTCCGGGTCGCCGCTGATCATGCGGGTGGCGGCGAGCCCGTCGGTACCGGGCATCCGGATGTCCATGAGCACGACGTCGGCGAGGGTCTGCCGGGCCAGCGCGTAGGCCTGCGCCCCGTCGGAAGCCTCCCCGACGACCTCCATGTCCGGCTCGGAGTCGACGAGCACCTTGAAGGCGCTGCGCAGCAGTGCCTGGTCGTCGGCGAGCAGTACCTTGATCGGCGGGGTCGGGTCCGTCGGAGTGTGGTCCACGGGGTGAGCGTACGGGGGCCCGCGCGGCCGGAGCCGGTCAGCCCAGGGCGAGAACGACCAGGGCGGTGGTCGCGGCAGCCTCGGCCAGGGCTCCGAAGACGTCGCCGGTGACCCCCTCGAAGCGCCGGACGCAGCGGCGCAGCAGGAGTTCCGCGACGAGGAGGGCGGCCAGGACGGCGGCCGCGTACCGGGCGGCGGCCGGGAGGCCCAGCGGGAGGGCGGCGGCCGCGGCGAGCAGCACGACCGCGGCGGTGACGGCGGTGGCCGCGGCGCGCGGGACCACCCCGGCGACCGCGGCGCCCAGCCCCCCGGGGCGGGCGGCCGGAACCCCTTCGCGGGAGGCGAGGGTCATGGCCAGGCGGGCGGTGACCGCGGCGACGACCGCGGCCAGGGCGCCGCGGATCCAGCTGTCGGCGTAGGCGTCGGACAGGGCGGCCACCTGCACCAGCAGGGCGAGCACCAGGGCCACGACGCCGAAGGGGCCGATGTCGGACTGCTTCATGATGCGCAGGGCCTCGTCGGCCGGTTTGGCGCTGCCCAGGCCGTCCGCGGTGTCGGCGAGTCCGTCCAGGTGCAGCCCCCGGGTGAGCGCGGCCGGGACGGCGACGGTGACGGCCGCGGCGAGCAGCGGGCCCCCTCCCAGCACCAGCAGGAGCGCCCCGGGCGCGGCGGCGAGCACTCCGACGACCAGCCCGGCGAGCGGGGCGCAGGCCATGCCGGTGCGGGCGGCCGGGCGGTCCCAGCGGGTGATGCGGGCGGGCAGCACGGTCAGCGTGCCGAACGCGAAGCGGACGCCGTCGAGGACCGAGGCGCGGTCCGCGGGCGGCGTCGGGGAGGGGTCGTCGAACGAATCTGTCATCGGCCCGAACGCTACCCGCTCACCACGGACGGTAAATTACCCATTACGTGCCAAATAGGGAGTCAGTGGGATGGGTCACTGGTGGTATCGGAACATCGTCGAACCGGGGAAGCTGCCCCTCCTGCTCGCCCTGCTCTCCTTCGTGACGTCCTTCCTGGTCACCCGCGTGATCACGCGGATGATCCGGGCCGGCCGGGGCCCCTTTACGAACATCACCCCCGGCGGGATCCACATCCACCACGTGGTGCCCGGGGTGATCCTCGTGATCATCGGCGGTTTCGGGGCGGTCGGCAGCGCCCGGCACGGCTTCGGCGCGGCGCTCTCGGCCGTGATCTTCGGACTGGGGGCGGGCCTCGTCCTGGACGAGTTCGCGCTGATCCTGCACCTCGACGACGTCTACTGGAGCGAGCAGGGCCGCAAGAGCGTGGAGATCGTGGTCCTCACGGCCGCCCTGGTGGCCCTGGTCCTGGGCGGCTTCGTGCCCTTCGGGGTGAACGACCTGACCACCGAGGAGCGGCAGAGCCGCGGGCTGGTCGCCATGAACACCGCCACCAACTTCTTCCTGGCCCTGATCGCCCTGTGGAAGGGCAAGGCGCGCACCGCCCTCTTCGGCGTGGTCATTCCCTTCGTGGCGCTGATCGGCGCGATCCGGCTGGCCCGGCCCGGCTCCCCCTACGCCAGGAAGTTCTACGCGAAACGCCCGCGCGCCCGGGCCAAGGCCGGGCTGCGCGCCTTCCACCACGACCGGCGCTGGGCGATGCCGCGCCGCAAGTTCGAGAACTTCATCGGCGGGACCCCCGACCCGGAGCGGGCGCCCGTGGAGAAGCCGCCCGCCCCGTGAACACGCGGACGGGCCCTCCCGGGAAAGGGGAGGGCCCGTCCGTGCGGTGTCCGTCCTCGGGGCGCCTCGGCCCCGGTCAGCCCGGGATCAGCCCGTCGTCGCTGAGCATTTCCCTGACCTCGTCCAGCGTCGCGTCGCCCCCCGGCAGGATCAGCTCGGACGGCTCCAGCGCCTCGTCCGGGAGCGGCTCGCCGAGCCGCCGTACGGCGTCGAGCAGTGCGCCCAGGGTGCGCCGGAAGCCCGCCTCGTCGCCGCTCTGCATCTCCGCGAGCAGTTCGTCGTCCAGCTTGTTGAGCTCGGGAAAGTGGCTGTCGGCCACCTTCACCTGACCTTCGCCCATGATGCGGACAATCATGACGGACCCCGTCCTACTGCTTGTCGAAGCGGTGCTGGGTCTGGGGCTGCTGGGCGGTGCCCGGGGCGCCGCCCTCGATGGCCTGCTGCTGCGCGGACGGGCCGCCCGCCAGCTCGGCCTTCATCCGCTGGAGCTCCAGCTCCACGTCCGTGCCGCCCGACAGGCGGTCCAGCTCGGCCTGGATGTCGTCCTTGGAGCCGAGCCCGCTCCGGTCGTCGAGCGCGCCGGAGGCCAGCAGCTCGTCGATGGCTCCGGCACGCGCCTGGAGCTGGGCGGTCTTGTCCTCGGCCCGCTGGATGGCCAGGCCGACGTCGCTCATCTCCTCGGAGATGCCGGAGAAGGACTCCGCGATCCGGGTCTGGGCCTGCGCGGCCGTGTAGGTGGCCTTGATGGTCTCCTTCTTCGTGCGGAAGGCGTCCACCTTGGCCTGCAGGCGCTGCGCGGCGAGGGTCAGCTTCTCCTCCTCGCCCTGCAGGGTCTGGTGCTGCACCTCCAGGTCGCTGACCTGCTGCTGCAGCGAGGCACGGCGGGACAGGGCCTCACGGGCCAGGTCCTCGCGACCCAGGGCGAGGGCCTTGCGGCCCTGGTCCTCCAGCTTGCCGGACTGGCTCTGGAGCTGGTTCAGCTGCAGTTCCAGGCGCTTGCGGGAGGTCGCCACGTCCGCGACCCCGCGGCGCACCTTCTGGAGCAGCTCGAGCTGCTTCTGGTAGGAGTAGTCGAGGGTCTCGCGCGGGTCCTCGGCCCGGTCCAGGGCCTTGTTCGCCTTCGCGCGGAAGATCATCCCCATACGCTTCATGACACCGCTCATGGGCTTCGCGCGCCCCCTTCTAGACGGACTGTGCTCCAGGTCACCAACAGAACCCACAGTACGGGCCCTGTCTCCATTACCGCACTGTTCGAGTACGGATGCGCTCCTCCTCCAGGACGAGTACGTCCCCGCCGTGTCAGGCGTGAGGAGTAGGTGGGCCCCCGACCGGTACGGACCGGCACGCAGAGCGGGCCACCGCACGCTCCCTGCAAGGGGGAAGACGCGCGCCGTTGCCGGATCGTTCCCCACCGGGGTGGGGCCCATGCCCGCAACAACGTAGGCTTGGGTTTTGTGTTTGGTAGCCGCTCCTCCAAGGAAGAGAAGGCCGCCGCCACCGACAAGGTGAGCGCCGACCTCTCGCAGCCCCGTGACCCGCAGGCCCCGAAGGGCCGCCCGACGCCGAAGCGTGCTGTGGCCCAGTCGCAGCGCAAGGCCGTCGTGGCCTCGACCGGCAACCGCAAGGAGGACGCCAAGCGAGCCCGTGAACGCCGTCGCGTAGAGATGGCCAAGCAGCGCGAGGCGCTGGCCAGTGGCGACGAGCGTTACCTGCCCGTGCGCGACAAGGGCCCCGTCCGCAAGTTCGTCCGCGACTACGTGGACTCCCGCTTCTCGGTCGCCGAGATGTTCCTGCCCCTGGCAGTGATCATCCTGGTGCTGAGCATGGTGCGGGTCCCGTCCATCCAGAACATCGCACTGCTCCTGTGGATGGGCGTGATCGCCCTGATCGTGCTCGACTCCATCGGCCTGGTGTTCCGCCTCCGCAAGGCCCTCGACGCGCGCTTCCCGAACGAGCCCCGCCGCGGCGCCGTCGCGTACGGCCTCATGCGCACGCTCCAGATGCGCCGGCTGCGCCTGCCGAAGCCGCAGGTCAAGCGCGGGGAACGGCCCTGAGCCGAGGGACGCCCGGAGCGTCGGGGGACGGTTTCGCCTGGGGAGGTCCGGGGGGAGCCCGGCTGTGGCTCGAGGGCCTGGGCGGACTGCGCAACGCGGTCCGGCAGGAACTCGTGGGCCGGCAGGTCGACGAGCAGATCGCGCAGCGCTTCCCGGTCGGGCAGCGGCTGCGCGTCCTCGACGTCGGCATGGGCCAGGGCACCCAGGCGCTGCGCCTCGCCCGCGCCGGGCACAAGGTGACCGGCCTGGAGAAGGACCCGGGGATGCTGGCCGTCGCCCGTGAGGCGCTGGAGGGGGAACCCGCCGGGATCCGCGACCGCGTCCGCCTCATGGAGGGCGACGGCCGCGAGACCGGCGCCCACTTCCTGCCGGGCAGCTTCGACGTGGTGCTGTGCCACGGGGTGCTGATGTATGTGCCCGAGCCGGACGCCATGCTCGCCGGGCTGGCCCGGATGCTGGCTCCCGGCGGCCTGCTGTCCCTGCTCGTGCGCAACGGCGATGCGCTCGCCATGCGGCCCGGGCTGGGCGGTGACTGGACGGCGACGCTGGCCGCCTTCGACAGCGTCGACTACCGCAACCGGCTGGGCCTGGACGTACGGGCCGACCGGCTGGCCGGGCTGACGGCCACGCTGAACGGGATCGGGGCGCCGCTGCAGTCCTGGTACGGCGTACGCGTCTTCACCGACGGCACCGAGGCGGGCGAGAGCCTGCCGCCCGAGGAGGAACTGGAGCGGCTGCTGGCCGCCGAGGACCGCGCCGGGCGCACCGACCCCTACCGGGGCGTCGCCGCACTGCTGCACGTGTGCGGAGTCCGCGGCTGACCGCCGGGGCCGGCGCGCGGAGCCTTCTCCCACCCGGCCCAACCCGCCGCCCCTTGTCGAAACCGGGCCGGCCCCGGGCGCGCGTCCGCGGCTAGCCGCCGCGCCGGGGCCGGGTGCGTGTCGGGTGTCCCCGCAGGGCGCCGAACACCATCCCGCCCGGCCTTGCGGCCCCTCGCCACGTTCGGCGCCCGAGGAGACGCCCGGCGCGCACCCGGCCCCGGCGGAGCCCCCGCGCGGGCCGGTGCGCGAGAAGCCGGGGCCGGCCCCGTGCCCGCGTCCGCGGGACCCGCAGGCAGCCGACGGGGGTGGTCCTGGTCTGCCGGGCCCGCTCGCGGCGGACCCGCCGGATCCCCGGGGTGCCCGGGCCCCCGCAAGGCAGGGGCCCGGCCGGACGTCTCGGGCCGGACCCGGAATCCGCCGAGCCCCCGGCAGGGGCTACGCGTCGAGGGCCGACCGCAGGCTCATCGTGTACAGCTCGGTACCGCCGTCGTCGGACAGCTTCACCTGCTCGACGCCGCCCTCCAGCAGCTCCTTCCAGACCTCACCGATCCAGGACTCCGCGTCCCCCTGCGTGGTGAACTCCTCCGGTTCCACCGCCGGGTTCGTCTCCGTGCCTTCGGCCGTCTCGAACCGCCACGTCCACGCCATGTCCGCCTCCGTTGCTCGTCCGCTGCTCGCCTTGAGTCTGCCCGCAGAGTAGCCGGGCGCGCACCACTCCCGGCGACGCGGGAGGATCTCCCTGTGGAACTCACTCTGCTCGGCACCGGCACACCCGAAGGCCTCCCCCGCCCCGGCTGCCCCTGTGCGGCCTGCGCGGTCTCCGTCGGTACCCGGGCGCGCGCCGCCACGGCCGTCCTCGTCGACGGCGCCCTGCTGCTCGACCTCACCCCCGGGGCGGTGCTGGCGGGCGCCCGCGCCGGGCATTCGCTGTCCGGCGTACGGCAGGTCCTGCTGACCCACCCGCACGACGGACCCGCCGTGGAACTGCCGCCCGGGCTGCCGGCCGCCGGGCGGGTCCCGGACGGCCGGGAGCTGTCGGTGATCTCCGGGCACCGGGTGCGGGCGGTGCCGATGGACGCGCCGGGCACCGGGTACGAGGTGACGGGCCCGGACGGCGGCCGGCTGCTGTACCTGCCGCCCGGCGGGGCCCCGGCCGGCTGGGGGTCCCCCCGGACGGAGTCGGGGGGAGGGAAGAGCGGGCAGCGCCCGTACGACGTGGTGCTGGCCGATGTGCTGGGGCGGCCCGAGGCCCTCGCCCGGCTGCGGGCGAACGGCGCGGTGGGCCCGGCCACGGACGTGATCGCCGTTCACCTCGACCACGACATCCCGCCCGGCCGGGAGCTGGAGCGCCGGTGCGCGGCCGCCGGGGCGCGGGCGGTGCCGGACGGGACCACCGTGCTCGTCGGGGAGTACCACGCGGCGGCGGACCAGCCGCGCCGGACGCTGGTGCTGGGCGGCGCCCGCTCGGGCAAGTCCTTCGAGGCGGAGCGGCGGCTGGAGGGCTTCCCCGACGTGGTCTACGTGGCCACCGGCGGCAGCCGGGACGGGGACGCGGAGTGGGCCCAGCGGGTCGGGCTGCACCGGGAACGGCGGCCCGCGAGCTGGCGGACGGCGGAGACCTGCGACCTGGTCCCGCTGCTCGCCGACACAGGTCCGCCGCTGCTGATCGACTGCCTGGCGCTGTGGCTGACGGACACGATGGACCGGGCCGGGGCCTGGGACGACGAGGTGTGGGCCAAGGGCGGGCAGCACGAGCTGCGCGACCGGGTGGCCGAGCTGGTGGCGGCCGTACGCGCGACCCGTCGCCGGGTGGTGCTGGTCAGCAACGAGGTGGGGTCGGGGATCGTCCCGGCGACGGCCTCGGGCCGCCGGTTCCGCGACGAGCTGGGCCGCCTGAACGCGTCGGTCGCGGGCGAGTGCGAGCACGTGCTCCTCGTCGTCGCGGGGCTGGCGACCGCCCTCAAGGAATAGGCGGGAACCGGCCGTCGCGGCCTGAACCCAAGGCCTGAGGGAGGGCCTTACCGGCTGTACTCTCTGGCAGATGAGCACGCTGAATCTCGACGACTTCTCCGATCTGATCGAGCGCCCCGACGGGGGCGTCCGGCGTGACGCCGAGGAACGCCGTGAACGTCTCGCCGTGCCGCCCGGCGCGCTGGGCCGGCTCGACGAGCTCGCCGAGTGGCTCGCCGCCGCGCAGGGGCGGGTGCCCGTCAGCCCGATCGAGCGGCCCCGCGTGGTGCTGTTCGCCGCCGACCACGGGATCGCCGCCGAGAACGTCTCCGCCCGGGCCGCCTCCACCGCCCACGAGCTGGTGCGGAGCGTGCTGGACGGGTCCAGCCCCGTCGCCATCCTGGCCGGCCGGCTCGGCGCCACCGTGCGGATCGTCGACGCCGGGCTCGACTGCGACCCCGGCCTGCTCCCCGAGGACGTGGTCCGCCACCGCGTGCGGCGCGGCAGCGGCCGGATCGACAAGGAGGACGCGCTCACCCTCGAGGAGGCCCGCGCCGCCCTGGAACTCGGCATCCGGATCGCCGACGAGGAGGCCGACTCCGGTACGGACCTGGTCGTCCTCGGCGACCTCAGCGTCGGCGGGACCACGGCGGCCGCCACCCTCATCGGCGCCCTGTGCGGAACCGACGCCTCGGTGGTCACCGGCCGCGGCGGCCTGCCCATCGACGACCTGACCTGGATGCGCAAGTGCGCGGCGATCCGCGACGCGCTGCGCCGGGCCCGGCCGGTGCTCGGCGACCAGATCGCGCTGCTGGCCGCGGTGGGCGGGGCCGACCTGGCCGCCATCACCGGTTTCCTGCTCCAGTGCGCGGTGCGCCGGACGCCGGTCATCCTCGACGGCGTCGTCTCGGCGGCCTGCGGTCTGGTGGCCCAGCGGGCCGCGTTCCGCGCCCCCGACTGGTGGCTGGCCGGCCACGCGAGCGGCGAACCCGGCCAGTCGAAGGCCCTGGACCGGATGGCACTCAACCCTGTGCTCGATCACGGCGTCACTGTGGGGGAAGGAACCGGGGCATTGCTGGCCCTCCCCCTGGTCCAGGCGGCTGCCGCACTCGCGGCTGAACTCCCGGAGCAGGCAGTGCGGGAGCCGGCGCAGTGAGCCGCCGGGATCCGCGGTCCTGACCAGTCCGCGGTCCCCGGACCCAGCCGCTATGGACGGCAGCGCCCCATAAGATCGCTTTTATGGGAGAGGTCCGTTTGAGCAGGGCAGAGACCGACCGCGGCACCGTACGGGTACCCGGACCGGCATCCGGCAGGAGAGAGACCGGCGGCGACCCCGCCGGCAGGGGGGCGGGGGGCGGCCGGGAGACCGGCCGGGGGAGCACCCGTTCACGGCGCGGCGCCGCGTTCGCGGTCTGGTACCTGCGGGCCGTCACCTTCGTCAACTTCCTGAGCGCGGTCTGGGTTTCGCTCGGGCAGGACCTGCGCCGGCACAACGCCGCGGACTTCTACACCCCGTACCTGCTCACGGCCGGCTTCGCCTCCGGGCTCTTCTGCCTGCTGCTGGCGGTCACCATGGGCCGCCGCAAGCGGGCCGCCTGGATCCTGAACCTCGTCCTGGGCGGGATGCTGCTGCTCGACTTCACCCGCGCGGCCTTCGTGCCCTGCTCGTGGGGCCCCGAGGTGTGCTACCCGCAGTTCCGCGAACACCCGCAGAACTGGGTCTCGCTGGGCCTGACGGCGGCCTTCGTCGTCGCCCTGCTGCTGGGCCGCCGGGAGTTCTACGCGAAGGGCGACCGCTCCAACCCCGCGCTCGCCACGCTCGTCGCGGCCGTCGGCCTGCTGGTCACCTCGCTGATGGCGGCCCTGCTCGTCGGCGCCACCAACACCGCGGCGGACAGCGCCGGGGCCACCTTCCTGACCCGCTGGCGGTACGGGGCGATGCGGCTGATCACCCTGGACCCGGACGCCCGCGCCTACAGCACGATCGACACCCCCGGCTGGGTGGACGTCTTCGTCAATGTGATGTCGATGCTCCTGCTCCTCGCCGTGCTGTTCGCGGCCTTCCGTTCGCGCCGCGCCGTCGACCCCCTCTCCGAGGACGACGAGGAGCGGCTGCGGGCGCTGCTCACCCGTCAGGGGGACCGCGATTCGCTCGGCTACTTCGCGCTGCGCCGCGAGAAGTCGGTCATCTGGTCCCCCACAGGCAAAGCCGCCGTCACCTACCGCGTCGTCGGCGGGGTCTCGCTGGCCTCCGGCGACCCGATCGGCGACCCCGAGGCGTGGCCCGGCGCCATCGAGCCGTGGCTGGCCGAGGCCCGCGAGCACGGCTGGGTGCCGGCCGTGATGGGCGCGAGCGAGGAGGCCGGGCAGATCTACGCGCGGCACGGCCTGGACGCGCTGGAGCTCGGCGACGAGGCGATCGTGGAGACCGCCGAGTTCACCCTGGAGGGCCGCGCCATGCGGACGGTCCGGCAGGCGTACAACCGCGTCAGGCGGGCCGGGTACACCGTACGGATCCGCCGTCACGCCGACATCCCCGCCGCGGAGATGGACGAGCTGGTGAAGCGGGCCGACGACTGGCGCGACGGCGCGACCGAGCGCGGCTTCTCGATGGCGCTGGGCCGGCTGGGCGACCCCGGCGACGGCCAGTGCGTGATGCTGGAGTGCACCGACGGCAACGGCGATCTGCGGGCGGTGCTGTCCTTCGTGCCGTGGGGGCCGGGGGGCCTGTCGCTGGACCTGATGCGCCGTGACCGGGACTCCGAGAACGGCCTGATGGAGTTCATGGTCATCGAACTCCTCGAACGCTCCAAGGAGATCGGGGTCGGCCAGGTCTCGCTGAACTTCGCGATGTTCCGGTCCGTCTTCGAGCGCGGGTCCCGCCTCGGCGCGGGTCCGGTGCTGCGGATGTGGCGCTCGCTGCTGAGCTTCTTCTCCCGCTGGTGGCAGATCGAGTCCCTCTACCGGGCCAACGCCAAATACCGGCCGATCTGGGAACCGCGGTTCATGCTCTTCGAGAAGAGTTCGGACCTGCTGCGGATCGGTCTCGCGGCGGGCCGGGCCGAGGGCTTCCTGGAAGCCCCCGGCCTGCCGAAGTGGCTGCACCGCAGACACCTGGAGACCCGCCGTTGACAGCGTGGAACACCTCCGCATTCGGGCGGTTCGCCCGCCGTGAGTGGGGTCCCCTGTTCTGGACCGTCCGGGACGCGCTCGTCCGCGAGAAGTGGCGGGCGATCCCGATGACCCTCGGCGCGGTCTGCCTGACCTCGGTCTTCCAGATCGTGCAGAACACCTCCTGGGGCTTCCAGCCGGTCCAGAACCTCGGCTCGGTCAAGGCCGTCGACCCGCTCTGGCTGGCCCTGCTGCGGACCCCCCTGTCGCTGTTCGTGCCCGCCCTCGACCTGCCGGTGTGGGGCGCGCTCGCGCAGATCCTGCTCGTCTTCGGGATCTCGGAGATCTGCATCGGCTGGTGGCGCACGCTGGTGATCGGGTACGTGGCCACGCTCGCCGGGACCACGTACGCGCGGATCGGGATCGCGCTGGGCCCGGACCACCCCCTGGGCCTGCCGCTGTCCGACCGGATCGTCAACGACACCGGGCCCTCGGCGGCGGTGGTCGGCCTGACCATCTACGTCTGCTGGCGGTACCGGGCGTACGTCACCGGCGCCGTGGTGGTGCTGGCGATGATCGGCGAGGTGCTGGTCAAGAACAACCTGGCGGGCAAGGAGCACCTCGCGGCCATCGCCGCCGTGATGGCCCTGTGCGTGGTCCGGGCGAAGTGGGGACCGCAGCGCGCCCGGAGGCCGCTGGGCGGGCATCCGCCGCAACTGGACACCCGGCCGGAATGAGGCGGGCGGACGGGTCTCGCGGGGCAGGCCGTACCGTATCGGGGTGACGACAGACCTCGGGCGTTTCGCGCCCACCCGGCAGTGGATGCGGGCCCATCCGCTCGCCACCGATGCCGTGCTCGCGTTCGGGGCGCTGGTCTGCATGGTCCTCGGCTCCTTCGCCGATCCGCACGGGCCGCACGGGCCCACCTTCGGAACGCGCGACCCCGGCCCGTTCTCGCTGCTGCTGATCCTGTTCGGCGCGGCCGTCCTGGTGTTCCGGCGCCGGAGGCCCCGCGCCGTGCTCGCCGTGACCTGCGGGCTCTCGCTGCTGGAGCTGACCACCGGCGAGCCGCGGGCGCCCGTGGCCATGTGCACGGTGATCGCCCTGTACACGGTGGCCGCGTGCACCGACCGGCCCACGACCTGGCGGATCGGACTGCTCACCATGGCCGGTCTGACGGGCGTGGCCATGCTCGCCGGACCGCTGCCCTGGTACGCGCAGGAGAACCTCGGGATCTTCGCCTGGACCGGGATGGCCGCCGCCGCCGGGGACGCCGTGCGCAGCCGGCGGGCGTTCGTCGACGCGATCCGGGAGCGGGCCGAACGGGCCGAGCGGACCCGCGAGGAGGAGGCGCGGCGGCGGGTCGCCGAGGAGCGGCTGCGGATCGCCCGGGACCTGCACGACGTGGTCGCGCACCACATCGCCCTGGTCAACGTCCAGGCCGGGGTGGCCGCGCACGTCATGGACAAGCGTCCGGACCAGGCCAAGGAGGCACTGGCGCACGTACGGGACGCCAGCCGGTCGGCGCTGAACGAGCTGCGGGCCACGGTCGGGCTGCTGCGGCAGTCCGGTGACCCGGAGGCACCGACCGAGCCCGCGCCCGGGCTGGCCGTCCTGGACGAGCTGGTGGACACCTTCCGGCACGCCGGGCTGCCGGTGGAGGTCATCGTCCAGCTGGGTCCCGACCCGGGCCCGCTGCCGGCCGCGGTGGACCTGGCGGCGTACCGGGTGGTCCAGGAGGCGCTGACCAACGTGCGCAAGCACGCGGGGCCGGGGGCCCGGGCCGAGGTCAGCGTGGTGCGCGTGGGGCCGTCGGTGGAGGTGACGGTGCTCGACGATGGCGGCACGGAGCCCTTCGTCGCCGAGCCCGGCGGGGGGCACGGGCTGCTGGGCATGAGGGAGCGCACCGGCGCGCTGGGCGGAACCTGCTTCGCCGGGCCGCGCTACGGCGGCGGCTACCGGGTCCACGCCATCCTGCCGCTGGCCTAGCCCAGCCCCTCCGGCCTTGGCCCAGGCCTCCGGGGCACTTCCAGCCTGGGCCGGGCAAGTTCAGCCCCTCCGGGGCACGGGCCCTCCCAACCCGGGCCGGGCAAGTTCAGCCCCTCCGGCGTTTGAGGAGCGGGGTCTGGGGCGGAGCCCCAGGAAACCCGGCTCCGCCGGGCACCGGGCTCCGCCCGGACCCGCGCCTCAAACGCCGGCGAGGCTGGACTTGCCCGTCCGGGCTGGACGTGCCCGGAGGGCTTGGGCAGGGGTGGATGGGCGGAGAGCCCCGTGGTGGCCGGTTCAGCAAGGGCGGCGCCACGCGTCCAGGTCGTAGCGCTTTTGCAACGAGCTCAGTTTCAGCTCGCGGGAGCGCTCGCAGAAGCGGTTCGCCGACAGCTCGTACTCCACGTGGAAGACGGCCTTGCCCGCTTCGATGAACGGGGTCAGCTTCTCGCACTCGCGGTACTGCGCGCACTGCTCGTTGACCGCGAAGTCGAACTCGCCGACGAGCTCCGGGATCTGGTCGAGGTCGTTCTTCAGGCCGACCGCCAGGCCCCGGTCGTGGGCGAGCTTCGCGATCAGCCGGTTGTAGCGCAGCTGGTCCTCGGCCGTGAGCGGGAAGCCCGAGGTGTTGCGGTAGGCGTCCATGTTGTCGGGCTCCACCGCGTCGAAGCCCTTGTCCCGGCACATGTCGAACCGTTTGGCGATCAGCGGTTCCAGCTCGGTCAGCCGCCGGATGTCGAGCCAGCGCTCGCCCTCCCAGCCGTTGCCCTTCCCGATCATCGTCTTCGGGAAGTCGTCCGCGTCGGGCCGGAAGTCCTCCCAGGCGCCGGTGGACAGGTAGCAGATGGTCTTGCGGCCGGCCTTCTTCAGGGCGGCGACCTGCTCCTTGGAGGTGGTGAACCCGTCCACGTCGTACACGGGCGCCTTCACCGACAGGTCGAGCTTCCCGGTGAGCTGCCACTGCCAGCCGACGCCCGGCGGGGGCCGCCAGCGCTCCCCCGGCGCCTGGTCGGGCCACGGGTACGGCTCGTCCTCGCCGTCGTCCGGCGGGTCCGCGGTGCAGGCGGTGAGCAGCAGCAGCGCCGCGACCAGCACGGTGGCGAAACGCTTCATCCGGCTGCCTCCAGGGCGTACGGCAGGGTTCCCCACGGGTGTGCGCCGGTCCCGGGGACCGCGCAGTGCACCCCCGCCCGCCTCTCGTGGGCGAGTTGGGCGGCGGGCGCGTCCGGCGGGACCGCGTACACGAGGTGGCAGAACCGCTGGGCGGGGTGGTCGGCGGTCCAGGGCGGCGCGCCGTCCGCGTCCCGGTAGGCGTCCCAGGGGCCCTCGAAGGTGACGAGCAGGTCGGCGAGCCCGGCGTACCCGGGGTGCGGGTGGACGCCGTGGTTCAGGACGAGGGTACGGGCGCCCGCCGCCCGGGCGGCGACGGCGAGCCGCCCGTAGTGGGGCAGGAGTTCCGGCTCGGCGCAGGCCTGGTCGAGGAAGGCGCCGTCGGCCGCGTACCAGTCGCGGTGGCGCAGCAGGTCCTGGACGACGTCCGCGTGCGGGCGCCGCCCGTAGTCGGTGTCGACGTAGCCGAGGACGGGCACCCCGGCGTCGCGCAGCCGCCCGGCCACGGCGGCGAACCGTTCGTCGGGGGCACTGCCCGGCCCGCTGTCGGGGTTCAGCACCACGGAGTGCAGCCGTCCCGCGGAGCGGATCAGCAGCTCCCACTCCTCGGGCCGGTCGGCGGGGTGCTCGTAGAGCGGCACCAGCAGCATGGGGTCCTTCTCGTACGGGGTCACGGGTATCGGCGGTGGCGTCGGCGGCCCGGGCATCAGCGGTGCGCCGTCGCCCGGCCGAGCAGCAGGCAGACCAGCGCGGCCAGCGCCGCGGCGGCCGCGCCCGCCACGGCGAGCTGGACCAGCCGGGGCTGCCCCAGTCCGGTCAGCAGGGCCAGGCTCTGGGCGACGGCGGCAGAGGCGCAGACCACGGCCGCCGGCCGGACCGCGCCGAAGGACTGGAGCAGCAGTCCGGTCCACATCACGGCGCCGAGCAGGAGCAGGGTCGCGCCGCGCGCCCCGGTGAGGGCCGGGGCGCCCGGCCAGAGCAGGGTGCCGGCCGCCCCGAGGGCGAGCAGCACCACCAGGTACACGGCGAGGCACCGGGCCAGCGTGGCGAGCATGCGCCGCCGGAAGGACCGGGGCGAGCGGGCCGCCCGGAGTCCGGCGAGGCTGCCGCTGCGGAAGCGGTGCAGCAGCCATTCGGCGGGGCCCATGCTGAGGGTGAGGGCCACCGCCGAGGGGGCGGCGACGGCCTCGGCGGGACCCCCGGCGAGCACCTCGCCGAGGGCGGCGTACAGCACGAGCAGGCCGGTGCCGAGGCCGAAGACCCCGTACGGGACGGAGTCCCCCAGCCGGGGGCCGCGCACCGCGTGCTCCTCCTCGGCGCCGCGCAGCATCTGCCAGCGCACCGGGCCGGTGCCGGGCCGGCGGACCCGCCGGCCGCGGACCCGGGCGGCGGTCGCCCGGACGCCCTCGGCCAGCGGGAGTTCCCGTGCGGCCAGGGTGCAGGCGGCCAGCAGGGAGGCCCCGAGCAGGGTCATCCGTACCGGCACGGGAAGGTCCACGAAGAGCGCGAGCAGGGCCCCGGCGGCCATCGGGCCGAGGGCGGCGAGCAGCACCCGCTCCCGGCCGAGGACGAGCAGGACGGTGGCCGCCCCGACGTAGACGGCCTGTCCGGCGGCGAAGGCGTACGAGAACGGCGGCCCGCCGGGCACGGCCAGCGCGGCGGCGGTGCCCAGCAGGGATCCGGCGGGGGCCCCGGCGAGCAGGGTCCGCCCGGCGGCGGCCCGGTCGCCGAGCCCGAGCCAGGAGTAGGCCCGGTGGGAGAGGGTCTGGTCCCAGACCCAGCCGATGAGCGCTCCGGCGAGCAGGGTGAGGGTTCCGGCGGGCAGGCCGAGGCGGTCGGGAGGGCCGTCGAGCAGGGGCGCGCCGAGGATGTAGGCGAGCCCGGGCAGGGCGAAGATCACCCCGCGCAGGAGGCAGGCGGTGAGGGAGACCTTCCAGGGGTCGGGGGTGTCCTCGGGCTCCGGGAAGGAGCGGGGCACCCGGGCGTAGAGCTCCTCGGCGAGGGCGAAGGAGTCGTGGCGGCCGTAGGTGAGCCGGATGTACTCGTCGGTCATGCCGTCGGATTCGAGGACGGCGGCGATCTCGTCGGGGTGGACGGCGGCGGCCGCCAGCCCGTCCAGGCGGGACAGCAGTTCGTCCATGGGGTCGGCCCCCACCGGGCCTTCGCGGCGCGGCCTGGGGATCGCGGGCAGGGTGTCCCCGCCCGGGGACTTCAGCCAGAGGGATCCGCTCACCACAGGCTCCCGTCGGCCGCGAGTTCCCGGTACCAGGGGTCGGCGAGCCGCTGGGTCCACTCGTCGCCGGCGCGGACGGGCAGGACGGGCTGGCCGGCGAGTTCGCGGTAGATGTGCCGGAAGCCGTCCACGGACTGGTGGAGGGTGAACTTCTCCACGACCCGTTTGCGGGCCGCCCGGCCGAGCTCGGCGCGGCGTCCGGGGTCGCGGAGCAGGGCGAGGGTGGCGCGGGCCATGGTCTCGGGCTCGCGCGGCGGGACGACCAGGCCGGTGTCGCCGACGGCCTCGCGGACGCCGCCCACGTCGGTGGAGACGGTGGTGCGGCCGCAGGACATGGCCTCGATGATGCTGAAGGGGAAGCCCTCGCTGATGGAGGAGAGCATCACGATGCTGCCGGCCGCGTAGGCCCGGGCGACCTGCTCGATGCGCCCCTCGTACGAGATGCCGTCGCTGACGCCCAGGTCGGCGGCGAGTTTCTCCAGCCGGAGCTTGTACTCCTCGCAGCCCGCCGGGACGGGTCCGAAGAGGCGCAGGCGCAGCGCGGGCAGTTCCTCGCGCATGAAGGCGTAGGCCCGGACGAGGGTTTCGAGGTCCTTGATGGGGTCGATGCGGCCGCACCAGCTGAGGGTGGGCACCTCGGGTTCGGGGCCGGCCTCGGGGAAGGCGTGCGGGTCGACGCCGTTGTAGACGGTGCGGATCCGGTCGGAGGCGGCGCCTCCGCGCTCCTCCCAGCGGCGGTTGTACTGGTTGCAGGGGGTGATCAGGTCGGCCTGCCGGTATCCCTCGGTGTTGAGCTCGCGGTAGAAGCCGAGCAGGAGGGCCTTGACGGGCCAGCGCTGGGCGGCCGAGCGGTAGCCGAGGTAGCGCTCGCGCAGGTAGATGCCGTGCTCGGTGAGGAGGAAGGGCACCTCGTCGAGGTACTTGGCGGCGAGGGCCGGGAGGGTGGCGAGGCCGCTGCTGACGGCGTGCGCGACGCTGTCGGGCGGGATCCGCACGCAGAGCGGGCGCAGCGCGTGTTCCAGCAGGTCGGTGGCGGTGAGCGCGTCGTGGATGGTGGGCGCGGCGGCTGCGGTGGTCAGGCCGGGGCGGGTCCACAGGGTCATCAGCAGCCGCAGCGCGGACTCGGAGCGCAGGGCCGGGGCGAGGCGGCCGGCGCGGGCCAGGACGGCCATGTCGCGCAGGGCCGCGGAGAAGCGGTGGTCGCCGGGGCCGCTCCCTGGTTCGAGCAGGGAGAGCAGGAAGGTTTCGTAGACCTCGGTGAAGCGGCGGTGGGCCTTGCCCCGCAGGGCGGTCCGGCGGCTCCGTCCGGGGGGAGCCCCCCAGAGCGGTACGGAGGTGTGCCGGTAGACGTTGCGCGGCAGTTCCCAGGTGACCGGCTCGCGTCCGGAGCCGGTCAGGGCTATGACGTTGAAGTCGACCTCCGGCATGCCGCGGACCAGCTGGTCGCACCAGGTGCTGACGCCCCCGTGGACGTGCGGATAGGTGCCTTCGGTGAGCATGGTGACATGGCGCCCATGGCTCATGCGGTGTGTCCCCCCAGGACGTGAAAGGGGCCGGCGCCCCTGGGATCGCGGAGCGCCGGCGCTCGTGTTACTCGGCTTGCGGAAGGCCCGTACGGTCAGCTGGGCAGCTTGAGCGTCACGGCGCTCTGGAGCAGTTCGGGTCCGGTCCAGGTGGAGCGGGTGCCGGCGTAGGCGGTGCCGAAGTCGGCGGAGCCGAGGAGGAGTTGCTTCCTGGTGCCGTTGGGGGCGGTGACCGGGGCGACGACTCCGGAGGGCGCCTTGACGGTGACGGCGGTGCCGATGCGGTACGCGGTGACCTTGCCCTCGGCGAGCGCCTTGTCCCAGGCGGCCCGGCGGCCGAGCTCGACGCCGGCCTCCTTCATCGTCTGGTTGACGATCGGGGCGCTGGGCGCGTAGAGGGACCGGTAGGTGTCGAGGACCTGGTTGAGCACCGGGTAGAGGGTGCGGTCCTCGGCGAGGTTGGACTGGTGGACGTAGTGCGGGCGCGGGTCGTTGGCCAGCACGTGGCGCAGGGCGGTCCGGGCCTCCTGGGGGACGATGTGGTCCAGGTAGCCGGTGTTGGGGTCCACCGGGGCCGGCAGGCAGGTGGAGGTCGCCGGGTTGTCCTCGCAGACGCCGCTGCCGCCGTGCGCGCGGCTGGTGTAGATCCAGTTGTACTCGTCGGCCATCTCGGCGTTGGTGCCCGTGTTGTAGTACACGTTCATCGGGTGGCGGGGCACCGTCAGCGCGGCGCCGACGGCCCGCTGGGCGGGTTCGCGGGAGTTGTCGCTGCCCGCCCACTTCACGCCGTTGTCGGCGAGGGCGCCGGCCAGGTTGGGGTTGTCCTGGGACTGCTGCGGGTTGGTCTTGAGGCCCGAGTGCTCGCCGGTGACGAGCTCGGTCCGGTCGGTGGCGATGCCCTTGGCGGCGGCCCAGTTGTTGTTGTCGCGGATCTGTGCGGAGATCTCGGCGCGGCTCATGTACTGGATCGCGCCCTGGGCGTTCTTGACGCAGGTCCAGGGGATGGTGGCGGTGTTCTGGACGCAGCCGAGGAAGGGGTGCGTGTAGGTGTGGTTCATCCAGCGGTACTTGGCCCGGTCCGCGACGAGCTGGGCGGTGAGGGCGTCGGTGCCGCCGTTCTCGGCCTTCCACTCCTCACCGGCGCCCCCGTTGAAGAGCATGTCGAGCTTGAAGTTCTTGGACGTCTGCCACTGCGCCGCGTACTGGGCGTCGGCGGCGGTCATCCGGATGGTGCTCTCCTTGCCCTCGCCGCCCGGGCAGGCGTAGTCGCCGGGCGTGCAGTTGAGCTCCTTGTTCCAGCGGGCGTCCGGCGCGAAGACGTCGTCGACGTGGACCGCGAAGTAGCTGCGGCTCTGGCCGAGGTGCACCCCCTGGGTGAGCCAGTCGACGATGCCGCGGGCCAGCAGCCGGAACTGCTGCTGGTACTGGTTGTAGCCGAAGGTGACGACCAGCTCGCTGCGCCCGTCGTGGGTGTACTCGCCGACGAGCGAGGCACGTCCGGAGCCGACGGGGGCGTCGAGGTAGCTGGTGTAGCCGGGCCGCGGCTTGCCCATGAACCCGAAGCTCTCCGGAACGAGGGCGGAGTTGTCCTCGAAGGCGACTTGACCTCCGAGGTAGGCGAAGGGCCCCGCCTTGCCGGCCGCGGTCACCGCGGCCTGGGTGCCGTCGAGCTGGCCGCTGAAGCCGCCGTTGTCGGTGTACTCGAGGCCCACGCCCGGGTGGGCCCAGGTGTAGGCGTCGACCTGGCGGATCCCGTACGTCGCCTCGTACGCGGCGAGCGCGGCCATCTCGGCGGAGCCCGCGCCGAAGGGGTCCTCGTTCGGCAGGACGACGCCCTGGTACTTGGCGCGGGGACGGCCGTCCACCGTGTCGCTGAGGAAGCCCGCGTTGATGACCGGGCGGCTGCTGCTGCCCAGTTGGACGCGGGTGTACGGGACTCCGGTGTCGCGGAGTTCCGCGGTGATCGCCTCGACCGAGCTGCCGCCGTCGTCGACGACCAGCACCTTCAGGTCGATGCGTGGAGCCACGGCCGCCTGGGCGGTCGCGGCGGGTACTGCCACGGACACCAGCGCTGCCGCGGCCATGGCGGCGGCGAGCCGGTTCATCCGGTTCTTGTTGACCATTTCGGCCTTTCCCCCCGCAGGCATCCCTCGACGCGGCCCATGGCGGTCGGCCGGGCCGGGGAGGCTCTGTGGAAATCATGCAAAGGAACCCCGCGTCCCCTTGCGAGAGTGGACCGAGTCTTTCGGACCTCGTCAGGTCTACGAGGCAAACCTGGAGCAGAGTCCACGGATGGGTGAATCTCCAGGCCTCTTGATCGAACAACTTGCCAAACCTTCGAGTGGCGTGCGGCAGAGTCCGTACGCGTAGGCTCATTTCTGGCAGCCGTCGGGCCGGAATACGATCGCCACGGATGGCCGTCCACCCACTCGGCCCACACACACAAACGGAAGCGAGACTTCACCACCGTGACTGCTCTGACTCTCAGCACTGCCGGCGCGACGACGCTGCGCGCCGACGCCCTCGTCGTCGGTGTCGCAAAGGGCCCCAAGGGTCCGGTCGTCGCCGCAGGCGCCGAGGCCGTGGACAAGGCGTACGACGGTAAGCTCGCCGCCGTGCTCGACGCCGTCGGCGCCTCGGGCACCGAAGGTGAGATCACCAAGCTGCCGGCCCCGGCGGGCCTGAAGGTCCCGGTCGTGCTGGCGGTCGGACTCGGCTCCGTCCCCGAGAAGGACGAGTCGTTCGACGAGGAGGCGCTGCGCCGCGCCGCCGGCGCCGCCGCCCGCGCCCTGCACGGCTTCAAGAAGGCCGCCTTCGCCCTTCCCCTGGACGACGCCTCCGCCGTCACCGCCGTCGCCGAGGGCGCGCTGCTGGGCGCGTACGCCTTCACCGCCTACCAGGGCGGCGAGACGAAGACCTCCAAGAACGCCGACAAGAACGGCGGCCCCAAGCAGCCGCTCGGCGAGATCGCCCTGCTCGGCGCCAAGCCGCGCGACAAGGAGCACAAGGCCGCGGCCGAGCGGGCCACGGTCGTCGCGACCGAGGTCAACATCGCTCGAGACCTGGTCAACACCCCGCCGAACGACCTCACCCCCGAGGCCTTCGCCGCCGTCGCCTCCGCGACCGCGAAGGAGAACGGCATCAAGGTCCAGATCCTGGACGAGAAGGCCCTGATCAAGGGCGGCTACGGCGGCATCATGGGCGTCGGCAAGGGCTCCGAAAACCCGCCGCGCCTGGTGAAGCTCTCCTACACCCACCCCAAGGCGGAGAAGACCCTGGCCTTCGTCGGCAAGGGCATCACCTACGACTCGGGCGGCATCTCCCTGAAGCCGGCCGGCCACAACGAGACGATGAAGTGCGACATGGCCGGCGCCGCCGCCGTCTTCGCCTCCGTCGTCGCGGCCGCGAAGCTGGGCCTGCAGGTCAACGTCACCGGCTGGCTCGCCCTCGCCGAGAACATGCCCTCCGGCACCGCCACCAAGCCGGGCGACGTACTGCGCATGTACAGCGGCAAGACCGTCGAGGTCCTCAACACGGACGCCGAGGGCCGCCTGGTCCTCGGTGACGCGCTGACCCGTGCCTCCGAGGAGAACCCGGATGCGATCGTCGACGTCGCGACCCTGACCGGCGCGATGATGGTGGCCCTGGGCAACCGCACCTTCGCCATCATGTCGAACGACGACGCCTTCCGTACCTCCGTCCACGAGATCGCCGAGGAGGTCGGCGAGTCCTCGTGGCCGATGCCGCTCCCCGCCGAGCTGCGCAAGTCCATCGACTCCCCCACCGCCGACATCGCGAACATGGGCGAGCGCATGGGCGGCGGCCTGGTGGCCGGCCTCTTCCTGAAGGAGTTCGTCGGCGAGGGCGTCACCTGGGCCCACCTCGACATCGCCGGCCCGGCCTTCCACGAGGGCGCCCCGTACGGCTACACCCCCAAGGGCGGCACCGGCTCCGCCGTGCGCACGCTGGTGCGGCTGGCCGAGCGTACGGCCACCGGTGACCTGGGCTGATGTAGCCCCGTAGCGCCGGATGTGACATGTCTCAAGCCTTGGTCATCCACTTGGTCAAGGCTTGAGTCATGTTCACCGACAACGAAATCCGTAGGTTTCTACGCACTGGTAACCCTTACTTCGGGCAGAACGACCTGCCACATCGTGGGCCCGGCGTCCCGCGTTCCGCCGACAAATGCGAAGATGGGTTCTCGGCAGGACAGGGCCCCCACCACAGGGCCGAAGAACTAGCGGCCGATTACCAGCCGCCGCCCGGTCACAGAGGACCGGTGCTCGGCGCACATGCATGGAGGACGTGACGTGGCGAACGACGCCAGCACCGTTTTCGACCTAGTGATCCTCGGCGGTGGCAGTGGCGGTTACGCCGCGGCGCTGCGCGCATCCCAGCTGGGTCTGGACGTTGCCCTGATCGAGAAGAACAAGCTCGGCGGCACCTGCCTGCACAACGGCTGCATCCCCACGAAGGCTCTGCTGCACGCGGGCGAGATCGCGGACCAGGCTCGTGAAGCCGCCCAATTCGGTGTCAAGGCCTCTTTCGAGGGCATCGACATCGCGGGTGTCCACAAGTACAAGGACGAGGTCATCTCGGGCCTGTACAAGGGCCTGCAGGGCCTGGTCGCCTCCCGCAAGGTGACCTACATCGAGGGTGAGGGCCGCCTCTCCTCGCCGACTTCCGTCGACGTGAACGGCCAGCGCATCCAGGGCCGCCACGTGCTCCTGGCGACCGGCTCCGTGCCGAAGTCGCTGCCGGGCCTGAACATCGACGGCAACCGCATCATCTCCTCGGACCACGCCCTGGTCCTGGACCGCGTGCCCGAGTCCGCCATCGTCCTGGGCGGCGGCGTCATCGGCGTCGAGTTCGCCTCGGCGTGGAAGTCCTTCGGCACCGACGTGACCGTCGTCGAGGGCCTCAAGCACCTCGTCCCGGTCGAGGACGAGAACAGCTCGAAGCTGCTGGAGCGCGCCTTCCGCAAGCGCGGCATCAAGTTCAACCTCGGCACCTTCTTCGACAAGGCCGAGTACACGGAGAACGGCGTCCGCGTGACGCTGGCCGACGGCAAGACCTTCGAGGCCGAGGTGCTGCTGGTCGCCATCGGCCGCGGCCCGGTCTCGCAGGGCCTGGGCTACGAGGAGCAGGGCGTCGCGATGGACCGCGGCTACGTCCTGGTCGACGAGTACATGCAGACCAACGTGCCGACCATCTCGGCCGTCGGTGACCTCGTCCCGACCCTCCAGCTCGCGCACGTCGGTTTCGCCGAGGGCATCCTGGTCGCGGAGCGTCTGGCCGGTCTCAAGACCGTCCCGATCGACTACGACGGTGTCCCGCGCGTCACCTACTGCCACCCCGAGGTCGCGTCCGTCGGCATCACCGAGGCCAAGGCCAAGGAGATCTACGGCGCGGACAAGGTCGTGGCCCTCAAGTACAACCTCGCGGGCAACGGCAAGAGCAAGATCCTGAAGACCGCGGGCGAGATCAAGCTCGTCCAGGTCAAGGACGGTGCCGTGGTCGGCGTCCACATGGTCGGTGACCGGATGGGCGAGCAGGTCGGCGAGGCCCAGCTGATCTACAACTGGGAGGCTCTGCCGGCCGAGGTCGCGCAGCTCATCCACGCGCACCCGACCCAGAACGAAGCGATGGGCGAGGCCCACCTGGCCCTCGCCGGCAAGCCGCTTCACTCCCACGACTAATCGTCACGGGCGCGACGACCACTTCCGCACATTCGTTAGGAGCAACTGAAACCATGTCGGTTTCCGTAACCCTTCCGGCGCTCGGAGAGAGCGTGTCCGAGGGCACTGTCACCCGCTGGCTGAAGGCCGAGGGCGAGCGCGTCGAGGCCGACGAGCCGCTGCTCGAGGTCTCGACCGACAAGGTCGACACCGAGATCCCCTCGCCCGTCTCCGGCATCCTGGCCTCCATCAAGGTCGCCGAGGACGAGACCGTCGAGGTCGGCGCCGAGCTGGCCGTCATCGACGACGGTTCGGGCGCCCCGGCCGAGGCCGCGGCTCCGGCCGCCGCCGAGCCCGCCGCCGCCGAGCCCGCCGCCGCCGAGCCCGCCGCCGCCGAGCCCGCCGCGGCTCCGGCTCCGGCTCCGGTCGAGGAGGCCCCCGCGGCTCCCGCCCCGGCCGCCGAGGCCACGCCCGCCCCCGCCGCTGCCGCGCCTGCGGCGTCCGGCACCGATGTCGTGCTGCCCGCCCTGGGCGAGTCCGTCACCGAGGGCACCGTCACCCGCTGGCTGAAGCAGGTCGGCGAGTCCGTCGAGGCCGACGAGCCGCTGCTCGAGGTCTCCACGGACAAGGTCGACACCGAGATCCCGGCGCCGGTCTCCGGCACGCTGCTGGAGATCCTGGTCGGCGAGGACGAGACCGCCGAGGTCGGCGCCCGTCTGGCCGTCATCGGCGTCGCGGGTGCGGCTCCCGCCGCGGCCCCGGCCGCCGCCGCTCCGGCCCCGGCTGCCCCGGCTCCGGTTGCCGCTCCGGCTCCGGCTGCCCCGGCTCCGGCTCCGGCTGCCCCGGCTCCGGCTCCGGCCGCTCCGGCTCCGGTGGCCGCCCCGGCCCCCGTCGCCGCTCCGGCCCCCGTCGCCGCTCCGGCTCCGGTGGCCGCTCCGGCTCCGGTCGCCGCTCCGGCTCCGGTCGCGCCCGCCGCTCCCGCCGCCCCGGTTTCCGCCGGTGACGAGGGCGCGTACGTGACCCCGCTGGTGCGCAAGCTCGCCACGGAGTCCGGCGTCAACCTGAACACGGTCACGGGCACCGGCGTCGGTGGCCGCATCCGCAAGCAGGACGTCCTGGCCGCCGCCGAGGCCGCCAAGGCCTCCGCGGCCGCCCCGGCCGCCGCCGCTCCGGCCGCGAAGGCCCCGGCCGCCGCGGTGTCCGAGCTGCGTGGTCAGACGGTCAAGATGACCCGCATGCGCAAGGTCATCGGCGACAACATGATGAAGGCCCTGCACTCGCAGGCGCAGCTCAGCTCCGTGGTCGAGGTGGACATCACCAAGATCATGAAGCTGCGCGAGAAGGCCAAGGCCGGCTTCCTCGCCCGCGAGGGCGTCAAGCTGTCCCCGATGCCGTTCTTCGTCAAGGCCGCTGCCCAGGCGCTGAAGGCCCACGCGGTCGTCAACGCCCGGATCAACGACGACGAGGGCACCATCACCTACTTCGACTCGGAGAACATCGGCATCGCCGTGGACTCCGAGAAGGGCCTGATGACCCCGGTCATCAAGGGTGCCGGCGACCTCAACCTGGCGGGCATCTCCAAGGCGACCGCCGACCTGGCCACCAAGGTCCGCGGCAACAAGATCACGCCGGACGAGCTGTCGGGCGCGACCTTCACCATCAGCAACACCGGCTCGCGCGGTGCCCTGTTCGACACGGTCATCGTGCCGCCGAACCAGGTCGCCATCCTGGGCATCGGTGCCACGGTGAAGCGCCCGGTGGTCATCGAGACCGCCGAGGGCACCAACATCGGCATCCGCGACATGACGTACCTGACCCTGTCCTACGACCACCGCCTGGTGGACGGCGCGGACGCGGCCCGGTACCTCACGGCCGTCAAGGCCATCCTGGAGGCCGGCGAGTTCGAGGTCGAGCTCGGCCTGTAAGGCTCACGCCGCGAGGCGGCAGTCACACGTTCGGCGCCCTTGTCCGGAAACCACTCCGGGCAGGGGCGCCGTCGTCTTACCCTGCCGGTCCAGGGACGGTAGCGGGGGGCATGCATGTCACGTGCACGGGTGAACGATCTTGTGGTGGTGCTTCCGGGCATCATGGGAAGCCGGCTGGCGGACGCCGCCGGAAAGCCGGTCTGGGACCTGTCGGGCGGCGCCCTGTGGCACGGCCTGCGCACCTTCGGCGGCTCGGTGAACCGCCTGCGCCTCCCGAAGGACATCGGAGACGACCATCCCGGCGACGGCGTGGTCCCCACCGGGCTCATGCCCGACGTACACGCGATCCCCGGCGTCTGGCAGCCCGTCGACGGCTACACCGACCTCCTGGACTGGCTGGAGCGCTCCTTCAGCCTGTCCCCCGGCGCCAACCTCGTTCCCTTCCCGTACGACTGGCGCCTGTCGTGCCGCTACAACGCGGAGCGGCTGAGGAAGGTCGTCGCCCGCGAGCTGGAACGCTGGCGGGCCTCCGCGCCCGAGCGCGGCGACGCCCGGGTGATCTTCATCTGCCACTCCATGGGCGGGCTGGTGGCCCGCCACTACGTGGAACGCCTCGGGGGTCACGAGGTCACCCGCCGCCTGATCACCCTGGGCACCCCGCACCGCGGCTCCCTGGACGCCCTCGGCCATCTGGTCAACGGACTGCGCAAGGGCTGGGGGCCACTCGGTGTCGACCTCAGCGCGTTCGCGCGCAGCCTGCCCTCGCTGCACCAGCTGACTCCCGACTACGCGTGCGTGGCGGGCGCGGGGGGCCTCGCGTACGCCCGTGACCTGGCGGGCCTGCCCGGCGTCGACCCCGAGCTGCTGACGGACGCGGCCCGATTCCACGCGGACCTGCGCCGGTCCGCAGACCGCCCCGACCCCACTCCCCTGCACGCCATCACGGGCATCCGCCAGCCGACCCTGACGACGGCGGAGATCACCGACGGCGGGCTGACCCCGCTGTGGCTCATCGGCGGCACGGACGAACGCGGCGACGGCACCGTCCCCCGCCTCGCCGCGCGCCCCACGAACGCCGACAACACCGGCTACGCGGTCGACGAGGCCCACACCCCCTGCGAGCAGCACGGCTCCCTGCAGAACAACCGGGGCGTACGGGACGCCCTGGCCGGCCTCCTGGGCCACGAGCGCCCCTTCCACCGCGGCGAGGACGATGACGTCCCGCTGAGCGTGCTCGCTCCCCAGCTGCTGGAGGCGGGGGAGCCGTACGAGGTCGCGGTGACGGTCCCGTCGGAGATCCCGGACCACGACGCGCTCCACCTCACGGCCGAGCTCCGCCCGGCCGACGGCGCCAAGGCCCTCGAGCGGACACTGCGCCCTCTCGGCGAGGGCCGGTACACCGCGGCGTTCCCGGCGCCGGACCCCGGCGCGCACCGGCTGGCGGTACGGGTGACCGCACGCGCGGAGACGACGGTGACGGCGCTGACCCTGGTCGGAGCAGCCGGTGAGTGAGCACGCCGACGAGATCCGGGGGACGGCTCTGGGGGTCGTGGTCGAGAACTACCGGCACTCGAAGAAGTTCCCCACGCTGACCGGCGCGATCTCCCAGATGCGGGAGCTGTGCGCACTTCTGGAGACACGGGGCTACACGCCGACCGTGCTGCCGGACCCCGGACAGCCGGACCTCGTTCCCGCGGTGAAGGACTGGGCGACGGGCCGCAGTGCCGCCCAGCTCCGCGGACCCGCCGTCGTCCTGTGGTCCGGCCACGGTGTGCTCGACCGCCAAGGGCTGCGCCTGGTCCTGCACGACACCGACGACGCCCGGTTCGGAGATGAGACATATTCGGCCAACCTCCTGACGGAGGCGGCCGTGCGCAGCGGGGCGGACCAGATGCTGCTCCTCATCGACACCTGCCATGCGGGCGCGGGGGTCATGGAGTCCCTGGACACGGCCTTCGGCAAGCTGACCTCGGAGAACCTGCCCCCGGGCCGGTCCGGCTGGCTCGGTGTGCTCGCGAGCAGCCGTCCTCAGGAGAAGGCCGAGGCCGCCGGCGTCCTACTGGAAACCCTCACCCGGGTACTGCGCGAGGGGCCGCGCAGCGAGGACTACCGCCACGAGTGGAGCAGCAGGAACGGCCAGGTCAGCGGGGCTACGGTCATCCACACCGTGCTCGCCCAGTGGCCCGCCGAGGTCGGCCACAAGCCGGTCCCGGCCATGTTCGGCGAGCCGCGGCTGATGTTCGACAACCCGCTGCGCAAGACCGCCTCGGAGCCGGAGCTGGTCGAGCACCTGGTGCAGGCGAGCCGCGGGGCGCCCGTGGACGACGGGGGCTGGTTCTTCAGCGGCCGTCGCAACGTGCTGGGGCAGATCACCGAGTGGCTGGAGGCACGGCAGCCGGGCCTGTTCCTGGTGACGGGCAGCGCGGGATGCGGCAAGTCGGCCGTGCTGGGCCGCGTGGCGACCCTGTCCGACCCCGTCCACCGGGCGGACATCCTGGAGCACCGGGCCCTCGCTCCCGAGGATCCGGACCCGGGCGAGGGCTCGGTGGACGCCTCCCTGCACCTGCGGGGCTACACGGTGCAGCAGCTGGCCGAGGCCATCGCGCGCGAGCTGGACCTTCCCGTCCCGCAGACTCCCGCCGCGCTGATCGCCGAGGTGGAGAAGCAGTGGCCCGCGGCCTGCCCGGACCGCCTCCCGGCCCTGGTCCTGGACGGCCTGGACGAGGCGGCCCCCGACCAGGCCCACCCGATCGTCGAACAGCTCCTGGCTCCCCTCAGCCGCCTGGTCTGCGTGCTGCTCGGCTCCCGTGACCGCCCCTTCCGCCCGCAGAAGGAACTCCAGGAGCCGCTGGACGAGGCGGTAAGCCGCCTGCTGGACGTCCGGGCCCGCGCATCCGACCTGGACGACGAGACCGACACCGAGAACGACATCCGGACGTACTGCCGGCTCCGGCTGGCGGCCCGCGAGCTGCCGCCCGAGGACGCGGCGACGGCGGCCGGCCTCATCGCGGACCGCGCGTCCGCCCATACCGGGGGCTTCCTCTTCGCCAGGATGGCGACGGACTCCGTGATCAGGCGGTTCGCCGCCGCGTCGGACGCGGAGAAGTGGGCGCAAGCGATTCCGTCCTCCATCAGCGCCGCCTTCACCGAGGACCTGGCGGAGGGCCCGCAGCGGGACCGGGACGGCGAGATCCTTCCGCACGCCGCCCGGGACCTGCTGACCGCACTGGCCTGGAGCGCCGGGAACGGCATGCCGGCGCGGGGGGTCTGGGAGGCGGCGGCCTCGGCCCTCGCCTCCGGTGACACCGTGTACGGCCCCGAGGACGTGGACTGGCTGCTGAACACGTACGGCCGCTATGTCGTGGAGGACAGCGACGACGTGCAGGCGGTGTACCGCCTCTACCACCGCGAGTTCATCGGCCACCTGCGGAACACCGCGGCTGGCTCCGACGCGGCGTACCGCGTGGCGAGCGCACTGGTCGGCCTCCTGCGGGAGCAGACGGCCGACGCCACGGCGACCGAGTTGGCGAACCCCTACTTGCGCCGGTTCCTCGCGGCCCATGCGGCGATAGTGGGCGGACGCGGCATCGCACTGATCCGTGAGCTCGTCGCACTCCGGGAGGAAGTGTTCCGCCCGGATCTCGCACGCACGCTGGGCAACGTGTCGGTCTCGCTGTCCCGGGCCGGGAGGCGCATCGATGCCCTCGCACCGGCGCAGGAAGCCGCCGACCTGTACCGGGACCTCGCCGACACCAACCCGGCCACCTACCTCCCTCGCCTCACCGATGCCCTCATCAACCTCGCCACTGCCCGAAGCCAGGTTGGAGACCGGCAGGGCGCACTGGACACCATCACCGAAGCCGTTGGCCTCCGCCGGGACCTCGCCGAAACGAACCCGGCCGCCTACCTCCCCGACCTCGCCGGCGCCCTCAACAACCTCGCCAACTTCCAAGGTGCGACCGGCGACCGACAGAGCGCGCTGGCCACCGTCACCGAGGCCACCACCCTCTACCGGGACCTCGCCGACACCAACCCGGCCGCCTACCTGCCCGACCTCGCCATGTCCCTCAACAATCTCGCCGCCGCCCAAGGCGAGATCGGAGACCGACAGCGCGCACTGGCCACCGTCATTGAGGCCACCGGCCTATACCGGGGCCTCGCCGAAACCAACCCCGCCGCCTACCTCCCCCACCTCGCCACGTCCCTCATCAACCTCGCCACCGCCCAGAGCGAGACCGGAGACCGACAACGCGCAGTGGCCACCGCCGGCGAAGCCACCACCCTGCGCCGGGACCTCGCCGACACCAACCCGGCCGCCCACCTCCCCGACCTCGCAGGTGCCCTCAACAACCTCGGCAACTTCCAGGGCGAGACCGGAGACCGCCAGGGCGCACTGGCCACCATCAGCGAGGCCACCGCCCTCTACCGGGACCTCGCCGACACCAGCCCCGCTGCCTACCTCCCCGACCTCGCAGGCGCCCTCAACAACCTCGCCAACTGCCAGGGCGCCAACGGAGACCGACAAGGCGCACTGGCCACCATCACCAAGGCCACCGGCCTCTACCGGGACCTCGCCGGCACCAACCCCGCCGCCTACCTCCCCGACCTCGCCATGTCCCTCAACAACCTCGCCGCCGCCCAGAGCGAGACCGGAGACCGCCAGGGCGCACTGGCCACCATCACCGAAGCCACCACCCTCCGCCGTGGCCTCGCCGACACCAACCCGGCCGCCTACCTCCCCGACCTCGCCGGCACCCTCAACAACCTCGCCGCGGCCCGAAGCGAGACCGGAGACAGGCAAGGCGCACTGGCCACCATCACCGAAGCCACCGGCCTCTACCGAGACCTCGCCGGCACCCACCCCGCCGCCTACCTCCCCGACCTCGCCATGACCCTCAACAACCTGGCCAATTTCCAAGGTGCGGCCGGAGACCGACCGGGCGCACTGGCCACCATCACCGAGGCCACCACCCTCTACCGGGAGCTCGCCGGCACCAACCCGGCCGCCTACCTCCCTTACCTCGCCGGCACCCTCAACAACCTCGCCACCGCCCAACGCACGACCGGAGACCGACCGGGCGCACTGGCCACCATCACCGAAGCCACCACCCTCTACCGAGACCTCGCCGACACCAACCCCGCCGCCTACCTGCCCAACCTCGCCACGTCCCTCAACAACCTCGCCACCGCCCAAAGCGCGACCGGAGACAGGCAAAGCGCACTGGCCACCGTCACCGAAGCCACCACCCTGCGCAGGAACCTCGCCGCGACCAACCCCGCCGCCTACCTCCCGAAGCTCGCCGTGTCCCTCAACAACCTTGCCACCACCCAGAGCGATATCGGAGACCGGGAGGGTGCACTGGCCACCGTCACCGAAGCCGCCACCCTCTACCGGGCCCTCGCCGACACCAACCCCGCCGCCCACTTCCCCAACCTCGCCCACACCCTCGGCAACCTCACGCGCATAGCCACGGTGCAAGACGCCCTTGCGGCATACGCCGAGACCGAACGTGCCTTGGCCGCGCATCCGCAGGCGGTCCGGCACCTGACGCTACTGCGCTCGGAGCTCCAGATCACCCACGCTGACTCCGACGCCGGCTACCGCTCCCTCATCCACCTCGCCCCTGGACCGGCACAGACAGGGACGACTGATCCGGCGGCCTTCCAAGCGCGGCACATCCTCCGCACCCACAGCCAGGCCGATGCCTCGATCGCAGCCCGGATCGGCACCCTCTGGCGCGACGCGACCGGAGCCGAACCCCCGCCCTGGCTCGCGCTACCGGAAGCCGCGATCGACCTTGCGATCACCTGGATCAACTGCCCGACCTGGGCCGACTCCCGCGCCTTCTGGGACGAGCACGGCGAAGAACTCGGATCGGCCGAGACCCTCGCAGCTTTGGAGGAGGTCACCCTGATCACCCCGAGCGCCGACGAGCATCTGCGGATCGCGCGCGAGGCAGCGGCAGTCGGCCCGGACAGCTCCTTCCGCCCGTACCTCACCAGCGAGCTCCTCCACACCTGGATCGGCCTCTCCCCGCCGGAGGAGTCCCAGGCCTACCTCACCGACCACGCGGCGGCCCTCCTGCACGACCAGGCCCTGGAACTGCTCGGCGCCCGCCTCGACACGGTCGATGCGGCCGTGCACCACGCACTGATCATCCTCGCCCGCGCGGACGGAATCCCCTCCGCCTACCGGTACGTCGAGGACCGCCCCGCGCTGGACGGCCGGCTCCAGCAGATCCTGAGCGCGTCCGACGCCGGGCCCGACCTGCTACAGGCCGTCGCCCTCCTGGAGTTCTTCGTCCACGGGGAGCAGTTCACCGGCACGGCCCACCTCGCTCTCGCCGGCGCCCTGGCCGGGGCCCTGCCCCCGCCCACAGACCCCGCCTGGCCCCCCGCCGAACCCGCCCACCGGGACCGGGTCATCTCCGAGATCGCCGCCCTCATCGGGCGGCACCCGCAGCACGCCGCGGCCCTGAGCGCGCTCATCCAGAGCCTGCTGTCGGCATGACCGGGCCCTTGTAACCAGCCTCACCCTGCGTCCCTGACCACGAACGCTTCGCGCCGGTCCACTGCGCCGTATTGTCTACGCATCAGAGCTCTGCATGCCCCCACAGGAGATGAAGCCCGGATGATCACCCCACCCGTCGTGCACTCGCTGCGCGAGCAGATCCGCGAGCACATCGTGGAGGGGATCGTCAGCGGGCGCTGGAAGCCCGGCGAGCGGATCGTCGAGCGCCGGATCGCCGTGGAGCTCGAGGTCAGCCAGACGCCCGTGCGCGAGGCGCTGCGCGAGCTGGAGACGCTGCGGCTGATCGAGTCGGCGCCGAACAAGGGCGTGCGCGTACGGAATCTGTCCGCGGCGGACCTGGAGGAGATCTACCCGGTCCGGGCCGGTCTGGAGCAGATCGCGGCCGAGCTGGCCGCGCCGCGGCTGGCGGCGGACTGCTCGGCGCTGGAGCCGCACGTCGCCGCCCTGTGGGAGGCCGACCGGACCGAGGACGGGACGGCTCAGGTGCGGCACACGGTGGGCTTCCACCGCGAGCTGGTGCGGGCCGCCGGGAACAGCGTGCTGCTGCACACCTGGGAGAGTCTGGGCATCGAGGTGTTCACGGCGCTGTCCATCCGCTGGCTGGGAACCGTCCAGAAGTCCTACGCGGAGGAGCACGAGGCCCTCGTCGAGGCGTTCCGCCGCCAGGACCCGGACATCGGTCTGCTGGTGAAGCGGCACGTCCTGGGGTGCGCCCCGAGGGCGTGAGCTGCTGACCGCATTGCCCCCATCTGACCGGCACCGGGTGCCTTTTTCCCTGGCACGCGGTGCCGACTTTCGGCAGATGGACCTTTCTTCGCCACTTTCATTTGATCGATCATCGATCAGCGACTTACAGTCGTCGGCGGGCCTCAACCAGGTCCAACGACCCTGTCCTGCCCGTCAGGGATTTTTTCACCACCTCTCCTTTGTCCGGAAGGCGGCGCACACCGATGTCCGACCCCGTAGGAAAGCTTCCGAGCGAGCTCGACCAGCTCCCGGACCGCGACACCGAAGAGACCGCCGAATGGGCGGCCTCCCTCGACGCCGTCGCACAGGCCGCCGGTACGCGCCGCGCCGAATACCTGCTCCGCCGCACCCTCCAGCACGCCGAGGCCGCCGGCCTCGCCCTGCCCAAGCTGCTGGAGACGGACTACGTCAACACCATCCCCACCTCCGCGGAGCCCGAGTTCCCGGGCGACGAGGCGATGGAAGCCAAGATCACCGCCTGGAACCGCTGGAACGCGGCCGCCATGGTGACCCGCGGCTCCAAGTACGGCGTCGGCGGCCACATCGCCACCTTCGCCTCCGCCGCGTGGCTGTACGAGACCGGCTTCCAGCACTTCTTCCGCGGGAAGGAGGCCGACGGATCGGGCGACCAGCTCTACATCCAGGGCCACGCCTCCCCCGGCATCTACGCCCGCGCCTTCCTCGACGGACGCATCTCCGAGCAGCAGCTCGACAACTTCCGCCAGGAGTCCGGCGGCAACGGCCTGCCGTCCTACCCGCACCCGCGGCGCCTGCCGTGGCTGTGGGAGTTCCCGACGGTGTCCATGGGCCTCGGCCCGCTCTCCGCGATCTACCAGGCGCGCTTCAACCGCTACCTGCAGAACCGCAGCATCAAGGACACCGCGAACTCGCACGTCTGGGCCTTCCTGGGCGACGGCGAGATGGACGAGCCCGAGTCGACCGCCGCCCTGGCCCTCGCGTCCCGCGAGCAGCTCGACAACCTGACCTTCGTCATCAACTGCAACCTGCAGCGCCTCGACGGTCCGGTCCGCGCCAACTTCCGCGTGGTCCAGGAGCTGGAGGCCCAGTTCCGCGGCGCCGGCTGGAACGTCATCAAGTCGCTGTGGGGCTCCGCCTGGGACGAGCTGTTCCAGCTCGACACCACGGGCGCCCTGGTACGCCGCCTGCGCGAGGTACCGGACGCGCAGTTCCAGACGTACGCGACCCGCGACGTGGCCTACATCCGCCGGCACTTCTTCGGCGCCAACGCCGAGCTGGTGCAGCTGGCCGGCGTGCTCTCCGACGCGAAGATCGCCGAGTGCTTTCACAGCTCCCGCGGCGGCCACGAGCCCCGCAAGGTCTACGCCGCGTACAAGGCCGCCCTGGAGCACAAGGGCGCGCCGACGGTCATCCTCGCGCAGACCGTCAAGGGCTACACGCTGGGCGCCGGGTTCGAGTCCAAGAACGCGAACCACCAGATGAAGAAGCTCACGATCGACGAGTTCAAGGACATGCGTGACCTCCTTGGCCTCCCGATCCCGGACAGCGCCTTCGCCGACGGCCAGGTCCCGTACGGCCACCCGGGCGCGAACAGCCCCGAGGTCCGGTACCTGAACGAGCGCCGCGCGGCCCTCGGCGGCCCGGCCCCCGCCCGCAAGGTCCAGCACGTTGCCCTGCCCGCCCCGGCCGAGCGCTCCTTCGCCCCGCTGCTCAAGGGCTCCGGCAAGCAGGAGATGGCCACCACCATGGCCTTCGTCCGGCTCGTCAAGGACCTGATGCGGGACAAGGAGACCGGCAAGCGCTGGGTGCCGATCGTCCCCGACGAGGCCCGCACCTTCGGCATGGAGTCCCTCTTCCCGTCGGCCGGCATCTACTCGCCGCTGGGCCAGACGTACGAGCCGGTCGACCGCGACCAGCTCATGTACTACAAGGAAGCCAAGGACGGCCAGATCCTCAACGAGGGGATCACCGAGGCCGGCGCCATGGCCGACTTCATCGCCGCCTGCACGTCGTACGCGACGCACGGCGAGCCGATGATCCCCTTCTACATCTTCTACTCGATGTTCGGCTGGCAGCGCACCGCCGACCAGATGTGGCAGCTCGCCGACCAGCTCGGCAAGGGTTTCATCGTCGGCGCCACCGCCGGCCGCACCACCCTGACCGGTGAGGGCCTGCAGCACGCGGACGGACACTCGCACCTGATCGCGTCCACGAACCCGGCATCGCTCAACTACGACCCGGCCTTCGCGTACGAGATCGCGGTGATCGTCAAGGACGGTCTGCGCCGGATGTACGGCGAGAAGCCGGAAGACGTCTTCTACTACCTGACGGTCTACAACGAGCCGAAGGTGCAGCCGGCCATGCCCGAGGGCGTGGAAGAGGGCATCCTCAAGGGCCTCTACCGATTCAACACGGCGGCGGACCTGGCGGAGGCGGCCCCGGCCGCGGACGCCCCGAAGGTCCAGCTGATGGCCTCGGGTACGGCGATCCACTGGATCCTGGAGGCGCAGAAGCTGCTCGCCGCCGACTGGAACGTGGCCGCCGACGTCTGGTCCGCCACCTCCTGGGGCGAGCTGCGCCGCGACGCGCTGGAGTGCGACGAGGCGCTGCTGCGCGGCGAGGTCCGCACCCCGTACGTCACCCGCGCGCTGGAGGGTGCGGCCGGCCCGGTGCTGGCCGTGTCCGACTGGATGCGCCAGGTCCCGGACCAGATCAGCCAGTGGGTGGAGCAGGACTACACCTCGCTGGGCACGGACGGCTTCGGCCTGTCCGACACCCGCGAGGGCGCCCGCCGCCACTTCGGTGTCGACGCCCAGTCGATCGTGGTGGCCGCGCTGGCCCAGCTCGCCCGCCGCGGCGAGGTACCGGCGTCCTCCGTCAAGGAGGCCCGGGAGCGCTACGGCCTCTGAGCCGCGTGACCGAGCGTGAAAGGCCGGTGTCCGCCCCCGAGGGGTCGGACACCGGCCTTTCGCCGTACGCGCGGTGGCGGCGCGGGGGCGGACCCGTGATGCTGGAGCGGTGATGGACGAGACGGAGTTCTGGGAGATCGTCGACCGTACCCGCGAGGCCGCCGACGGCGACCCCGAGGAGCACGCCGAGCTGCTCGTGGAGCGGCTGGCGCAGCTCGACCCGGACTCCGTCCTGGACTTCGCCCGGCACTTCGAGTCGCGGTACAACCGGGCGTACACCTGGGACCTGTGGGGCGCGGCCTGGGTGCTGCTCGACGGGGCGAGCGACGACGCCTTCGACTACTTCCGCTGCTGGCTGATCGGCCAGGGGCGGGAGGTCTTCGAGGGCGGGGTGCACGATCCCGACCACCTCGCGGAGCTCCTGGGCGAATTCGACGAGGAGATCGACGGCGACGGCGAGGAGCTGGGGTACGCGGCCGACGAGGCGTACGAGCAGCTGACCGGCTCGGTGGCGCCGGATCTGGGCGTTCCGCTACAGCCGGCAGAGCCGGAGGGCACCCCGCTGGACTTCGAGAACGAAGCCGTGCTCGCGGAGCGCTTCCCCCGGCTCTGGGACCGCTTCAGAAGCTGAGACCGCCGCTCAGTAGTGGGTGCCGCCGTCGATACGGATCTCCGTGCCGGTGATGAACGCGCCGTCCTCGGAGCCCAGCATCGCGACGACGCCCGCCACGGTCTGCGGGCCGGCGAAGCCCTGGCCGATGGCCGGGGCGAGCTTGGCGAAGAGGGACCAGTCGGTGTCCTCGGGCAGGCCGGGGCCGTTGCCGGTGGTCATGCCGGACTCGATGGAGCCGGGCGCGACGGACACGAAGCGCAGGCCCTGCTTGCTGTACTCGGCGGCCAGCGCGTGGGTCATGGACTGGATGCCGCCCTTGCTGGCCGCGTAGGCGGACATGTAGGGGTGCGCGAAGGACGCCGAGGTGGAGCTGAAGTTCACCACGACCGGCTGCTCGCCCGCCAGCAGCGCCGGGAGCGACTCGCGGATCATCAGGAAGGTGCCGGTCAGGTTGACCCCGATGACCTGGTTCCAGAGATCGAGCGTGGTCTGGTGGGTGTGCGCCGAGCGCAGGATCCCGGCGGCGTTGACGAGTACGTCGATCCCGCCGAGGGCGTCGACCGCGGCGGCCACGCCCTCCTTGACCGCGTTCTCGTCGGATATGTCCAGGAGGGCGGTGGTGAGGCGGTCCTGGTGGCCCTCGGCTGCGGCCCGGTCGGCGGTGACCTTGAGACCGGCCTCGCTGACGTCGACCGTGTGGACCCGGCCGCCCTCGGCGAGGATCCGGTGGACGGTGGCCTGGCCGATGCCGGAGCCGCCGCCGGTGATGAGGACGCGACGTCCTTCGTAACGGTTCATGGGGCGAGCGTACCCAAGCTCTGACACGTTTTGCCAGAGTGTCAAAGCATGCAATCACCCTTGCCTCCGAGAGGTACGCTTCACTGCGTGAGATCCCCACGTCCGTACTCTCCCCAGGCCGGCCCCGGAGCCCAGTCGCTGACCGAGCGCCGCAAGGCCGCCACCCAGCTCGACATCGCCCGCGCGGCCTGCGAACTCTTCGCCGAGCACGGCCCCGACGGCACCACCGCCGAGGACATCGCCCATCGGGCCGGCGTGGCGCTGCGCACGTTCTACCGCTACTTCCGCAACAAGCAGGAGGCGGTCGCCCCCCTGCTCGCGGTCGGCGGCGACGCCTGGCGCGCCCTGCTCGCCGAAGAGGATCCCGGCACCCCGCTCGCCGAAGCCCTGGAACGCGCCGTCAGGCGGACGCTGAGCGAACCCCAGGCGGTCCAGGAGGGACTGGAGGTGACCCGCGGCCTGCTGCGCGCGGCCGCCGACGACGAGGCCCTGCGGGCGGTCTGGTACCGCGTGAACCAGGACTCCGAGGAGCGCCTGGTCCCGGTGGTCGCCCGGCTGGCCGGCCCGGAGGCCGACCTCCTGGACGTACGCCTGCTCGCCGCGGCGGCGACGGACGCGATCCGGATCTCGCTGGAGCTGTGGTCGACCACGGACGCCCCGGTCTCGGGCTCCGGCTCCCCCACCGAACTCGCGGTCCGCTGCCTGCGCGACCTCACGGGCGCGATGCCCTTGTTCCGCTGAGCTCAGCGGAACAAGGGCATCGGCTCGTGCTCTGCGGCCCCGGGTCGGGCCGCCGGTTTCACTTCACTCAGCGGCCGCCACCCCAGCCACCGCCACCGCCGCCGTCGCCGCCGCGGCCGCCGTCGCCGCCGCCACCACCCCAGCCGCCGTCGCCGCCACCGCCGCCGCCACCCCAGTCACCGTTGCCGCCGCGGCCGCCGTCGCCGCCGCCACCGCCCCAGTCACCGTTGCCGCCGCCACCGCCCCAGTCACCGTTGCCGCCGCCACCGCCCCAGTCGCCGTTGCCGCCACGACCGTTGCCCCAGTCGCCGTTGCCCCAGTCACCGTTGCCGCCGCGGCCGTTGTTCCAGTTGCCGTGGTCGCTCCAGTCACCGTTGCCACCCCGGCCGGAGTCGTTCCAGTTCGAGTCGTGCCAGTTGGCGTCGCGCCAGTGGTTGTCGCGCCAGTTCTCGTTGTACCCGCCGACTCCGCCCTGGTCCCAGCACCAGCTGGGCCGGTCGCGCCAGTCGTGGTTGCAGCAGTGGTCCCACCGGGCGTCGGAACGGTTCGAGGGGTACCGGTGGCAGTCGTAGCCGCCGTTCCCGCCCCCGCCCCCGCCACCACTGGTGACGACCGAAGCCGAGGCGCTGGCGACGGGCAGCAGACCCATCGCGACTCCTGCGGCGCCCGCCATGGCTGCCGCAACGATCCTACGGCGCATTTTCATGCACCTCCGCACATGTCTCGCTTATCCAGCCTTTAGGACATTTCTACCCTCACTCGTGTGAGCGACGCTGTCAAAGCAGAAGGCCCCCCGCCACACTCCGTGGAGTGCGGCGGGGGGCCTCCCATCAGGCATTTCCTAGATGTCGAAGTAAAGCTCGAACTCGTGGGGGTGCGGACGCAGCGCGATCGGGGCGATCTCGTGCGTGCGCTTGTAGTCGATCCAGGTCTCGATCAGGTCCGGGGTGAAGACACCGCCGGCCAGGAGGTACTCGTGGTCCGCCTCCAGGGCCTTGAGGACGTCCTCGAGGCTGGTCGGGACCTGCGGGACGCTCGCGTGCTCGTCGGGCGAGAGCTCGTAGAGGTCCTTGTCGATCGGCTCCATCGGCTCGATCTTGTTCTTGATGCCGTCGAGGCCCGCCAGGAGCAGCGCCGAGAAGGCGAGGTACGGGTTCGAGGACGGGTCCGGCGCGCGGAACTCGACGCGCTTGGCCTTCGGGTTCGAGCCCGTGATCGGGATGCGCATGGCGGCGGAGCGGTTGCGCTGCGAGTACACCATGTTGACCGGCGCCTCGAAGCCCGGAACCAGGCGGTGGTAGGAGTTCACCGTCGGGTTGGTGAAGGCGAGCAGCGACGGGGCGTGCTTGAGGATGCCGCCGATGTAGTAGCGCGCGGTGTCCGACAGGCCCGCGTAGCCGGCCTCGTCGTAGAACAGCGGGTCGCCGTTCGCCCACAGCGACTGGTGCACGTGCATGCCCGAGCCGTTGTCACCGAAGATCGGCTTCGGCATGAAGGTCGCGGTCTTGCCGTTGCGCCAGGCGACGTTCTTCACGACGTACTTGAAGAGCATCAGGTCGTCGGCCGCGGCCAGCAGCGTGTTGAACTTGTAGTTGATCTCGGCCTGGCCACCGGTGCCGACCTCGTGGTGCTGGCGCTCGACCTGGAGGCCCTGGGCGTCCAGCTCGAGGGAGATCTCGGCGCGCAGGTCGGCGAAGTGGTCGACCGGGGCGACCGGGAAGTAGCCGCCCTTGTAGCGGACCTTGTAGCCGCGGTTGTTCTCCTCGGAACCGGTGTTCCAGGCGCCGGCCTCGGAGTCGATGTGGTAGAAGCCTTCGTTCGCGGAGGTCGCGAAGCGCACGCTGTCGAACACGTAGAACTCGGCCTCGGGGCCGAAGAACGCGGTGTCGGCGATGCCGGTGGAGGCGAGGTACGCCTCGGCCTTCTTCGCGATGTTGCGCGGGTCGCGGCTGTAGGCCTCACCCGTGATCGGGTCGTGGATGAAGAAGTTGATGTTCAGCGTCTTGTCACGGCGGAACGGGTCCAGGCGCGCGGTGGTGATGTCGGCACGCAGCGCCATGTCGGACTCGTGAATGGCCTGGAAGCCACGGATCGAGGAGCCGTCGAAGGCGAGCTCCTCCGCCGGGTCGAACGCCCGCGCCGGGATGGTGAAGTGCTGCATCACACCAGGCAGGTCGCAGAAGCGGACGTCAACGAACTTGACGTCGTTCTCCTCGATGTACTGCTTCACTTCGTCGGCGTTCTGGAACATCCAACTCCTCCTACTCCCGGCCCCGGGGTGGGACGGGCTGTATAGCTCGTGGTGCGTCAGTGCGGTGCCGCACGCTGACCCGACCATAAGCAGACGGGATTTCTCAAGCATGACCCATTTGTTTCGCACAAGTTAACCAGGGTCCCGCCGGAGCGCCGTGGAGCCGCACGGGTACCGTGTTCGGGTGGACAACAGGCAAGCAATCGGATCGTGGCTCTCCGGCCCTCGCGCGGCCGCGGAGGAGATGGGCGTCGACTTCGGCTACCCGGGCCAGCGGCTCGGCCTGCCGCAGCAGGGGCCCGGGTCGGTGGCGCGGTTCGGCCGCCGGCTCGGGGCCGTCCTCATCGACTGGGTCGGCTGCCAGCTGATTGCGTACGGACTGATCACCGGCGGCAACCTGGCCGCGGCGGGCAACTGGACGCTCGGGCTCTTCGTCGCCCTGAGCATCGTGACGGTCGGCACCGTGGGCTTCACCCCCGGTAAGCGGATCCTGGGACTCCGGGTGATCGCCGAGGGCGGCGGCCGCCTCGGCATCGCCCGCGTCCTGCTGCGCACCCTGCTGCTGGCCCTGGTCATCCCGGCCCTGATCTGGGACCGGGACGGCCGCGGCCTGCACGACCGCCTGGCGCGCGCAGTCCAGGTCCGCATCTAGCACGCGCGGCGAGAACGAACCAGGGAACGACACAGGGGCGCCCCCCGAGCCGGCCGTCGGCTCGGGGGGCGCCCCTGTGTCGTATACGACAATCAGCTCAGCGGGTCAGCGCATCTTCCCGCCGCGCGGCATCCGCATGCCCTTGGGCATCGGACCCTTCGGCAGCGGCATGTTGGACATCAGGTCGCCCATCGCGCGCAGCTTGTCGTTGACCGCGGTGATCTGCGGGCCGGACAGCACGCGCGGCAGCTTGAGCAGGGTGGTGCGCACCTTCTTGAGCGGCACCTCGCCCTCGCCCGTGCCCACGATGAAGTCGTGCACCGGCACGTCCGGCATGATCCGGGCCAGCTTCTTCTTCTCGTTCGCGAGCAGCGGCTTCACCCGGTTCGGGCTGCCCTCCGCGATCAGCACGACGCCGGCCTTGCCGACGGCCCGGTGGACGATGTCCTGCTGCCGGTTCATCGCGACGGCGGGGGTGGTCGTCCAGCCCCGGCCCACGTTGTCCAGCACCGCCGCGGCCGCTCCCGGCTGTCCCTCCATCTGCCCGAAGGCAGCCCGCTCGGCCCGTCGTCCGAAGACGATCGCCATCGCGAGGAACGCCACCAGGAAGCCCAGGATGCCCAGGTAGACCGGGTGGTCGATCAGGAAGCCGATCGCGAGAAAGACACCGAAGGTGACGATTCCCACGCCCGCGACGATCAGACCGACCTTCGGGTCGGCCTTGCGCGTCATCTTGTACGTCAGGGCGATCTGCTTCAGTCGCCCGGGGTTCGCAGCAGTCTCTGCGTTTGACTTCCTCGCCATAGAGCGAAGTTTACGTGGCCTGCGGGGTCCGGGTCGCCGCGGCCTCAAGTACGTGTTCGGTTTCGACCCGGTCCTTGGCTCTGCGGCGGTCCTCCAGGACCGCCGTCCAGGCGTTGCGCCGGGCGCCGCTCATGAGCAGCGACTCGATGCCGCGGAAGGCGTCGGAGAGAGTCGGGATGGCAATGGCGCGTACGGGCGCGGCCTGCATGATGTCGATCCCCTTCACGGTGCTCACGTGTGCGTGCGGTGTGTGCAGTGTGTGCGGTGCGTGGACCCATCGTCACTGATTGGTGTTACCAGCGCATGACCAGCCGGTCAAACGTTTTCGAAACATTGACGCGGCCCACCAGAACTCTTCCTGCTGAAAGAGCCTAGGGGCCGCGCCGATGCGGGGTTACTGCTTAGTAGGGTTTGTGCGCGAGTTCACACGGTCGCCGCGCGCTTCTCCATCGCCTGGGTGTACAGACGTCCCGCGCGGTACGAGGACCGGACCAGCGGGCCGGACATCACACCGGAGAAGCCGATCTCCTCGGCCTCCTTCGCCAGCTCGACGAACTCGGCCGGCTTCACCCAGCGCTCCACGGGGTGGTGCCGCGGCGAGGGCCGCAGGTACTGGGTGATGGTGATGAGCTCGCAGCCGGCCTCGTGCAGGTCCTTCAGGGCCTGCGAGACCTCCTCGCGCTCCTCGCCCATGCCGAGGATCAGGTTCGACTTGGTGACCAGGCCGTAGGCGCGCGCCTTCGTGATCACCTCGAGCGAGCGCTCGTAGCGGAAGCCGGGGCGGATCCGCTTGAAGATCCGCGGCACCGTCTCGACGTTGTGCGCGAAGACCTCGGGGCGGGAGGCGAAGACCTCTTCCAGCAGCTCCGGGACCGCGTTGAAGTCGGGGGCCAGCAGCTCGACCTTGGTGTGACCGCTCTCGCGGCCCGCCGTCTGCTCGTGGATCTGGCGCACGGTCTCCGCGTACAGCCAGGCGCCGCCGTCCGCCAGGTCGTCGCGGGCGACGCCGGTGATGGTGGCGTAGTTCAGGTCCATGGTGACCACGGACTCGCCGACACGGCGGGGCTCGTCCCGGTCCAGCGCCTCGGGCTTGCCCGTGTCGATCTGGCAGAAGTCACAGCGCCGGGTGCACTGGTCGCCACCGATGAGGAAGGTGGCCTCGCGGTCTTCCCAGCATTCGTAGATGTTCGGACAACCGGCTTCCTGGCACACCGTGTGCAGTCCTTCGCCCTTCACCAGGGCCTGCATCTTGGTGTACTCGGGACCCATCTTCGCCCGGGTCTTGATCCACTCGGGCTTGCGCTCGATGGGCGTCTGGCTGTTCCGGACTTCCAGGCGCAGCATCTTGCGTCCGTCGGGTGCGACTGCGGACACGACCGGCTCCCTGTGACTTCGATTGTTCGGGCGCCCACCAGGGTACGCCCGTAATTTCGTACGCTCTTACGTCGGCCAACCTGCGAGGGGCCGGACCCATTCCCCGGGGCTAGCCCGCGGCCGGCTCTATCGCGCGGGCCTTCGGCTCCGCGTGCTCCAGTACGTCCTTCAGGTGCCGCTCGACGACCGGCAGCACCTCGGCGATGGTGATCTCGCGGCCCAGTTCGTACGAGAGCGAGGTCACACCGGCGTCGCGGATCCCGCAGGGCACGATCCGGTCGAACCACGTGTTGTCGGGGTTCACGTTGATCGCGAAGCCGTGCATCGTGACGCCCTTGGCGACGCGGATGCCGATGGCGGCGAGCTTGCGGTCCTCGCGGCGCTGGCCGGCGTTGGACGGCGCGTACTCGGGGCCGTTGAGCCGGGCGTCGAACTCCTCGTCGTGCAGCCGCGGGTCGAGGTCGAGCGAGAGGCCGCCGATGCTCGGGCGCTGCTCGACGGGGTCCCCGAGGACCCAGACGCCGGAGCGGCCCTCGACGCGGGTGGTCTCCAGCCCGAACTCGGCGGCGGTGCGGATCAGGGCCTCTTCGAGGCGGCGGACGTGCGCGACCACGTCCACGGGGCGGGGCAGCTTCATGATCGGGTAGCCGACCAGCTGGCCCGGGCCGTGCCAGGTGATCTTGCCGCCGCGGTCCACGTCGACGACGGGCGTGCCGTCCAGCGGGCGCTCACTGGGGTCGGTGCGCCGGCCGGCGGTGTACACCGGCAGGTGCTCCAGCAGCAGGCAGGTGTCCTCGATCTCGTCCGCGAAGCGGGCGGCGTGCACCCGGCGCTGCTCTTCCCAGGCCTGGGTGTACTCGACGGATTCCGGTCCGAAGCCCAGATGGACAAACCCAAGCTCAGCCACCGCAGCGCCTCCTCGTTGAACCTGCTGTGTGCACGTATCGCACTCAGCAAGGGTACGGCGGCCCCTCCGCGGGCCCCGGCGGGGGCCACGGCAGCTGCTTCGGCCGGCGCCGGCCCTTCGGCGGCCGGTCCGGGTCCTCGTCCGCCCGCGGCAGCCGCCGGTGCCCCTCCGCGTGGTCGTTGACCCAGCCGCACACCCCGCACGCGTACCGGCCGTCGAGCCCCGCGATGTAGGTGCCGCACCGGCGGCACTCCGCCTCGGTGAGCTCGGGCGGAGGAAGCGGAGCTGTGGATTCTGGGCGCTCCTCGGGAAGGTGCGTCCGATGGGGCCGGCGGGTCATGGGCGCAGCGTACGCGGGCGGAGGGGGGCGGTCCGTAAAGCGCCCTACCGATTCTGCACACGATCGGATGAATGTGGGGCAGAGAGGGCGGTGTGGACGAGGTTCGCCGCTACATTCACGCCGTTCACAGGGCCGGGACTCCGGTCCGTCACGTCAGGAGACCGTGGAGCCGATGACGGAACGACCTGCCCAGCGCGTCCCCAACAGGCAGCTGGCGGCGCTGATCGCGGAAGCCGGGTTCTCCAACGCCGGGCTCGCCCGCCGCGTCGACCAGCTCGGCCTGGAACACGGTCTGGATCTGCGGTACGACAAAACCTCCGTGACCCGTTGGCTGCGCGGGCAGCAGCCGCGCGGGACCACCCCCGCGCTGATCGCCGAGGTCTTCACCCGGCGCCTCGGGCGGCGGCTGTCCGCGCAGGACCTGGGCCTGGACGCCTGCGCGCCCGTCTACGCGGGCCTGGAGTTCGCGGCCACTCCGGAAGAGGCCGTGGACATCGCCAGCGGCCTGTGGCGCAAGGACTCCGGATCCCACGCCGAGCTCCGGAAGATCGCCTTCACCCCGGCCGGGCTGGTCGTCCCCAGCCGGGACTGGCTGATCGGGCGGGCCGACGAGCGGGTCGCGCGGGGCGCGGACCCGGTGGCGGCCCGGGTCCCGGTGCAGGGCCGGGCCACGGTGCCCCGGCAGCGGCAGATCGACCGGGGGCCCGGGCAGCGGGTGACGGGCGGGGACATCGCCGCCCTGCGCTCGGTGAGCGAGCTGTTCCGCGCCCTGGACCACGCCTACGGCGGCGGGCACGCCCGGCAGGCCCTGGTGCGGTACCTGGAGCACGAGGCCGAGCCGATGCTCCGGGGGACCTACGGGGAGACGACCGGGCGGCGGCTGTTCTCCGCCGCGGCCGACCTGACCCGGCTCGCGGGCTGGACCTCGTACGACATCGCCGCGCACGGTCTCGCCCAGCGGTACTTCGTGCAGGCGCTGCGGCTCGCCCAGGCCGCCGGGGACCGGCCGTACGGCTCGTACGTGCTGGTCACCATGAGCCGGCAGGCGGTCTACCTGGGCCACGGGCGGGAGGCGGTGCAGCTGGCCCGCGTCGCCCAGCAGGGGGTCGGCTCGGGCCCCCCGCCGGTGGTGCAGGCACTGCTGCACTCGGCGGAGGCGCGCGGGCACGCGGTGCTCGGCGAGGTGCGGGCGTCGACGGCCTCGCTGGTGCGGGCCGAGCGGGCGCTGGGCGCGGCCCGGCCGGGGGACGACGTACCGCACTGGGCGCGGCACTTCGACGAGGCGCAGCTGGCGGACGAGTTCGGGCACTGCCACCGGGACCTCCAGCAGTACCGGGCCTCGGCGCAGCACGCGGAGCGGTCGCTCCAGCTGCGGGCGCCGGCGTACGCGCGGTCCCGGCTGTTCTGCCGGGTGGTGCTGGCCACGGCCCGGTTGGGGCTGGGCGAGCTGGACCAGGCGTGCGCGCTGGGGGCGGAGGCGGCGCAGCAGGCGATGGAGATGCGGTCGGTGCGGGCGGTGGAGTACGTACGGGACTTCGAGCGGAGGCTGGAGCCGTACCGGGACGCGTCTGCCGTGCGGACGTACCGGGACCGGGTCGCCGCCCTGTCGTGACCCGTGGGCCGGCGGGGCCGGAGCTGCCCCGCCGGCGTCACCGGGTGGTCTTCAGGCCGGGTGGTTCTCAGGCCGCCACCGTAAGGGCGGGCTCCCGGGTGGCCGGGAGGGGGATGCCGAAGTCGCGCAGGACGGCGTTGGTGGCGCGGCGGGCCGAGTGCAGGGCGCCCTGGACGGTGTTGGTGTCGCGGTGGTCCCCGCACACGTACAGCCCGGCCAGGACGCGCACCGGGCGCCGTACGTCGTAGGGCGGGGGCATGGCGGGGACGGCCTGCGGGGTGTGGTGGACGGCCAGCGGTTCCCAGTCGCGGGTGGCGGTGTCGTAGAGCCGGGCGAGGCGCGAGAGAACCGTACGGGGCGGGGGCGGCGGGCCCAGCACCGTGGTGGTGACCAGGCTCCGGCCGGCCGGGGCCCGCGTCGGGTCGACCGCGCTCATCACGGTGGTGTGCGAGACGGGCCACTTGGGATCGCCGTCCAGGATCAGTGAGCCGTCCCAGGGCAAGGGTGCGGCGGTGGCGTGGTGCAGGACGGTGACCTCGTGGAAGGCGGGCACGCGCAGGCCGGGCAGGAGTGCGGCGGCGTCGCGGGCCCCGGTGGCCAGGAGGACGGAGCGGCAGCCGAAGTCGCCGTGCTCCTCGGTGGTGACCAGGTTGGTCGCCACCGACCGGACCCGGACCCCGGTGCGGACGGTGCCGGGCGGCAGCCCGGCGGCGAGCCGCTCGGGCAGGGCCGAGGCTCCGCCCTCGGGCACGGCGAGGCGGCCGCGGGCGAAGGTGCGCAGGGCCAGGTCGGCGACCCGGCTGGAGGTGCCGAGTCCCGGGTCGCAGAGCAGGGCGGACAGCAGCGGCCGGAGCACACCGGTGGCGGTGCGCGGTGGCAGGCCGCGGGAGCGCAGGACGGCGAGGGTGGTGCGTTCGGGCCGGGCGAGCAGGCGTTCCTCGGGCAGGGCGGCGAGCCGGCCGAGGACGGCGCTGAGCCGGGCCTGGTCGAGCGAGCCGCTGGCCAGGGCGCGGGCCGGGGTGAGCGCTCCGGCCCGCAGCTGCCTGCCGTCGGTGTGGACCAGGACCCCGGGCGCGAAGGTGCGCAGGGGCAGGCCCGCCAGGCCCGGGGTGCGTTCGAGTTCCGGGTAGGCGGTGTTGAGCAACTGGCCGATCCGGTCCAGCCGGAACCCGTCGGCCGACACGGTGGCCATCCGGCCGCCGGGGTCGCCCGCGGCCTCCAGGACGATGACCGTGACCCCCGCTGCGATCAGGTGGTGCGCTGCCGCGAGTCCTGAGACTCCGGCTCCTACGATGACGACGTCCGCGTGGTGTGCGGAATGGTGTGAGCTGCTGAGCACGTGCCCCTCCCCGAGGTCGGCGCGGCTGTGTCACGACCTCCTTCCCCCAACCGGCTCCAGCGGAACCCGAGTTGGCCGGGGTATTGCGAGATTGTGGTCAACTCCGGTCGCACAGCGGTCGCATCCGGCTCACAAACGGTCGCACGCTGGTCGCACGGACGCCGGGGGCGTGCCCGACGGCCCCTACAGGGCGGCCCGGATCGCGTCCTCGATGCCGGGGTGGCGGAAGACGAAGCCGGACTCCAGGAGCCGGGCGGGCCGGGCCCGCTGGCTGCCGAGCACGTCCTCGGAGAACTCCCCGAGCGCGATGCGCAGGGCCACGGCCGGTACGGGCAGCAGCGCGGGCCGGTGCAGCACCCGGGCCATGGCCGCGGTGACCTGGCGGTTGGTCAGCGGCTCGGGGGCGGTGAGGTTGACCGGGCCTTCGATGCCGGGGGTGTCGATGACGTGGCGCAGGGCCGCGATCTCGTCGTGGAGGGAGATGTACGACCAGTACTGCCGCCCGTTGCCGAGCCGGCCGCCGATGCCGGCCCGGAAGATCGGGAACAGCTTGCCCCAGGCCCCGCCTTCGCGGGCGACGACCAGGCCGGTACGGGCGAAGGCGGTACGGATCCCGGCCGCGCGGGCCGGCTGCGCGGCCGCCTCCCACTCGACGCAGACGGAGGGCAGGAAGCCGTGCCCTGCGGGGGCGTCCTCGTCGACGGGCCGGTCGCCGGTGTCCCCGTAGTAGCCGACCGCCGAACCGCTGACGAGCACGGCGGGCGGCGCGTCGAGCGCGGCGAGGGCCTTCGCGAGGGCGGCGGTGCCGAGCACCCGGCTGTCCCGGATCTCCTTCTTGTACGCGGCGGTCCAGCGGTGGTCCCCCACCCCGGCCCCGGCCAGATGCACGACGGCCGCGCATCCGGCCAGGCCGGCGGGATCGACGTACCCGCGGGCGGGATCCCACCGCGCCTCGTCGCCTGCGGCGGGCGGGCGGCGTACGAACCGCACCACCTCGTGCGCGTCTGCCCGGAGGGACCGTACGAGGGCGCTGCCGATGAGGCCTGTCGAACCGGTGACCGCGATACGCATGCCCACATCCTGCCGTGTCACGGCCCCGCCCGCGCGAACCCCGGCTCCGCCGGGACCTGGGGGCTGCCGTGTCCCGACGCCGCCCGCCCCGAACCCCGGCTCCGCCGGGACCTGGGTTGTGCCGGCGTTTGAGGCGCGGGGTGCGGGGCGGAGCCCCAGGTCTTTCGGTCCCGCAGGGAGCCCCGGTGGGCCGGGTCAGAGGGTGCCCAGCCAGGTGCCCACCGCGTAGGTGACGGCCATGGCCAGGGCGCCACCGGCGACGTTGCGCAGGACCGCGCGGAGCGCAGGCGCACCGCCCAGCCGTGCGCTCAGCACCCCGCACAGGGTGAGCGCCGCCAGCACGGCCGCCGCCGTCACCGGGACCCGGACGGACGGGCCCGTCAGGACGATCGCCAGGAGCGGCAGCAGCGCGCCCACCGTGAACGCGACGAGGCTGGCGAAGGCCGCGTGCCACGGGTTGGCCAGCTCGTCGGGGTTGATGCCGAGCTCCACCCGGGCGTGGGCCCGCAGCGCGTCCCGTTCCGTCAGCTGCTCCGCGGCCTCGCGGGCCACCTCCCGGCTCAGCCCGCGCGCGGCGAGCAGGTCGGCGAGCTCCTCGAGCTCCGCCTCCGGCTCCTCGGCCAGTTCGCGGCGCTCGATGTCCAGCGCGGCCCGTTCGGAGTCCCGCTGCGAGCTGACCGACACGTACTCCCCCGCCGCCATCGACAGCGAACCCGCCAGCAGTCCGGCGACCCCCGCCGCCAGGATCGCCGCGCGCGAGGTGGTGGCCCCGGCCACGCCGACCACCAGGCCCGCGGTGGAGATGATCCCGTCGTTGGCGCCGAGCACCCCCGCACGCAGCCAGTTCAGCCGCGTGCTGAGGGCGGCGCTCTGCGTCCCGTCACCGCGGCCGCCCCCGCCCGCGCCGTGCGCCTCGATGTGCGCCCGCGTCAGGGCCTTGCGGGAGGCATCCTCTTCCGTCACGCCACCACTGTCCTGGTCCGGGCGGCGCCGGGCCACCCGGCAGACCGGTCCGGGGTGCGCGCGCCGGGCCCGCGTACCAGGGTGGAGGGGTGAGACGCGGACGCGAGGACCGGGGCGGGCTGCGCGGGGAGCCGCCGCCCCGCTGGGCCCGGCTCGCGCCCGCGGTGGCCCTCGTGGTGCTGGTCCTCGCCCAAGTCCTCACCCCGGGCGACGTGGAACTCGGCTACTTCCTGGCGGGCCTGCCACCGGTGGCCGCCTTCGCGTACGGGGCGGCCGGGACCGCGGTCTTCGCCGCCCTCGTCCTCGTCCTGCTCGGGGTGCGCAGCCTCGGCGTCGCCTACGCCCAGGGCGCGGACCTGGCCACGGTGGCCGCCATCGGGCTGCTGAGCGTGGTGATCGCCTGGGTGCGCCGGCGTCGGGACGCGCAGCTGATCAGCGTGCGGTCGGTGGCGGAGGCGGCGCAGCTGGCGGTCCTCCCGCCGGTGCCGGAACGGGTCGGGCCGGTGCGCTGCTCCGGCCTCTACCGGGCGGCGCAGCGCGGCACCCTGGTCGGCGGCGACCTGTACGACGTACGGGCCGGGCCGTACGGGGTCCGGGCGCTGGTCGCAGACGTACAGGGCCACGGCCTGGCGGCGGTCGGCACGGTCGCGGCGCTGCTCGGGGCCTTCCGGGAAGCGGTGCTCGACGACGCGGAACTGGCGGCGGTCGCGGCCCGGCTGGACCGGCGGCTGGCGTGTGACGCGGCGGCCGCCCCCGACGGGCATCCCGAGCTGTTCGCGACGGCCCTGCTGCTGGAGTTCCCGCCCGGGCTGGACCTCGTACGGATCGTCTCGTGCGGGCATCCGCCCGCGCTGCGCCTGCGCGGGCCGGCGGTCGAGGAGGTGACCGTGGAGCCGGGCCCGCCGCTGGGCCTGGGGCTCGCGTGGCCGGACCCGGCGCCGGTGAGGGAGCTGACGGTGCGCGCCGGGGACCGCTTCCTGCTGCACACCGACGGGGTGACCGAGGCACGGGACGCGGCGGGACACTTCTATCCCCTGGCCACGCGGCTGACGGTGGTGACACGCGATCCGGCGGGGCTGGTCGGAGCGGTCTGGCGGGACCTGGTGGCCTTCACGGACGGCGGACCGGGGGACGACGTGGCCCTGCTGCTGCTGTCACCGGACGGCCCGGCATGATCGCGGGGCCCCACCCGCGCGTGTACCGTACGTAGCCGTCGAGCACACACAGTGATGACTACGGTCGGAGACATCATGTCCATGCTGCTGATCCGAGGCACGTTCCGGGTACCGGCCACGGCCAAGCCGGACGGCGACACCATTCCCTTCATCCCGGACAACGTGGGCGACTGGAAACTCGTACCGGGGCGGGGGCAGATCAAGCCCGCGCCGGACGGCCGCGCCAGCATCCGGCTGGAGGCCGTCGACACGCTGGAGACCCACTACGAGGGCCCCTACGGACCGGTGCAGCACCAGCCGCTGGACCTCGCGCACCGGGCCGCGAACGAGCTGCTGGCATGGGTCGGCTTCGCCAGCGTCGACCGCCACGAGGACGAGACCGTCGCCACCATCCCCGACAGCGTGCCCGGCTTCATCCTCACCCGGGGCGCCGACATCCACGGCCGCTGCGTGGCCCTGGTCGGCCGCGGCACCCCGCCCGCGTGCTCCGGCTACGAGATCAGGGTGGAGGAGCCCCTCCTGAAGAAGACGGCCAACTTCCACCTGGTCTCGCTCGGCCTGGCCTACCCGACCTTCTACGCGGGCTTCCCCCAGCAGTTGCGCGAGGTCCTCACCACCGCGGCCCGGGAAGCGCGGACCGCCAAGAGGGGGGTGTGGGCCGACGACGTCGACGTGACCACGAAGGGCGCGAAGATCTGCGGGATGTCCTCCATCACGGCGGCGAACGGGGCGGTCCTCCTCCCGAAGCTGTTCCGCCGGCTGAAGGAATACCTGGACCTCAACCCCGCGGAACCGCTGCTGACCTGCTTCCCCTCCTACCTGGCCGGATCCGCGGACACGTTCCGCATCACGTCGGAGCGCAATGAGATCACCGGCCTGCACCGCGTGGTCGAGGTCACCAACGGCCACACCGTGAGAATGCTGCGCCAGCCCGAAGAGCTCGTCTTCGAAGAGAAGTGACCACCGGTCACCCACGCCGGCCCGACGGGGCCTCCACCCCGGCGGGCCGGCGCCTGCGCGCGACTCGGTACGGCCGGCTCACGCCGCCTGGATGAAGGCGCGCACCATCTTGCAAGTGACGTTGGACGGCCGGTGGATCCCGATCCGGACGGCCATCGTCCGGATCTTCCGGTTGGTCGCACGCCGGGCGTCATACGTCCCCGCATCGAGCAGGGATATCGCCAGACGCATCGCCTTGAGACGGCGGTTGTGGCTCTCGTACCACTCGCGGGGCAGGCCCGCCGGCAGCGGCTTCTTCTTCACGTGCTGAATGGTGGTGGCAGTGGCCATCTACAGCCTCCCAAACGGTAGTTGGCTTCCTGTCGTTCTCCCTCGATTTTACCGGGCGGCACTGACAAAAGCCCTGGCCGGACCGGCACCGGACGAGCCTCGGACGAGCCTCGGACGGCACCCGTGGATAGGCTGGGCGGCATGGAGATCTGGATCAATCCCGCGTGCTCGAAGTGCCGCGGCGCACTGACCCTTCTGGACGCCGAGGGCGCCGACTACACCGTCCGCCGCTACCTGGAGGACGTGCCCTCCGAGGACGAGATCCGCGAGGTGCTCGGCCGTCTCGGACTGGAGCCGTGGGACATCACCCGCACCTCGGACCCCGAGGCCAAGGAGACGGGCGTACGCGACCTGCCGCGCGAGGAGACCGACGCGGCGCGGGGCCGCTGGATCGCGCACCTGGCCGCGCACCCGAAGCTGATCCAGCGCCCGATCATCACCGCCGAGGACGGCACGGCGGTGGTCGCCCGCTCCGAGGAAGCCGTCCGCGAGGCCCTGTCCCGCAAGGGCTAAGGGGCCGCGACCAGGCGGGCGATCTCCCCGGCCGCCGTCAGCGGCAGCGCGTGGTGCGAGACCCCGGGCAGTACGTCGACACGCGCGCCCGGGAGCACCCGCCGCGCGGCCCGGGCCGCGCGGTCGGCATCGTGGCAGCGGGCGCGCCCGGCGAACAGGATGCGGACGTCGACGCCCGCCTCCGCACTCCCGTCAACCGGCGCTCCCCCGAGCCCCGTCAGGTCAGGGCGCGGCCCGGTGACCGGCCGGACGGCCGGAAAGCGGGCGGTCTCGCCCTGGAGCCGCAGCCAGGCCGGATCGAGCACGGCTCCGCCGCTCTCCCAGGCGAGGAAGGAGCCGATCCGGTCCGGGGTGGGCCGCACCAGCAGGGGCAGCGCGCGCAGCACGTAGCCGGGGCGGAGCCCGGTGAAGACCCGGGTCGGGTCGAGTAGCACGAGGCGGCCGAGCCGGGCGGGTCGCGAGGCCGCGTAGTGGGCGGCGATCCAGGCCCCGTACGAGTGACCGCCGAGGGTGACGGGGCCCTGCGGGCCGAGCCCGTCGATCACCGCGTCGAGCCATCCGACGAGGTCCCCGGTGGTCCGTATCCCCCGCCCGGGCTCGGGGACGCTCAGCCCGGGGTCCCCCACCAGGTCCACCGCGTGCACCCGGTGGGTGCCCGCGAGCCCGGCCCCGGCGCAGGCCCCCCACACCGTGGAGGTGGCACCTCCGCCGGGCAGCAGCACCAGCGGCGGAGCCCCGGCGGGGCCGCAGCTGTTGACGCGGGTGAGGCCGTACGGGGTGGGCAGGTCGGCGCTCTCGGCCGGTACGGGCCACTGGGCCAGGACCGTGTCGTAGGCGGTACGGAAGCGGTCGCGGGCGGTACGGAAATGAGGCGTCCGGGACACGGCTGACTCCAATACCTCGTTGGGCGATAATCTCGCTTGGCGAGAGATATTAGGCGGAGGACGATGTGAGCGACAGCGGGGAACCCGAGAATCTGCAGTTGGTGCACCTGCTGCGGGCGGTGACCGTCGAGTTCGGGCTGCGCCAGGCGGAGTTCGCCGCCCGCAACGGCATGCACCCCACCGATGTACGGGCCCTGATCTGCCTGCTGGACGCGGGCCGCGCCGGCGAGGCGGCCACCGCGGGCCTGCTCGGCACCCGGCTCGGCCTCAACTCGGCGGGCACCACCGCGGTGATCGACCGGCTGGAGCGGCTCGGCCACGTGGCGCGGGTCCGCGACGGCCGCGACCGGCGCCGGATCCTGCTGCGCGTGGAGCCGGAGGCGATCCGGCTGGGCCGGGAGTTCTTCGGCCCGCTGATCGACGGGGTGCTGCGGGTACTGGACTCCTTCGACCCCGCCGAACGGGACACCGTCCGCCGCTTCCTGACGGCCGCCCACACCGTCTTCGCGCCGCAGGCCGACGCGTGACGGCCCGCGACGGGGGCGGTACGGGCGCCGACCTGCATCTCGACCTCCCCGCCGAAGGCGCCCGGCGGACCGCCCTCGCCCAGGCCCTGCGCAGCGCCGTCCGCAGCGGGCGGCTCGCCGGCGGGACGCGGCTGCCGCCGTACCGGACACTGGCCGCCGACCTCGGACTGGCCCGCAACGCCGTCGCCGACGCCTACGCCGAGCTGGTCGCCGAGGGCTGGTTCACCGCCCGGCAGGGTTCCGGCACCCGGGTGGCGGAGGGGGCGGCGGAACGAGCTGGGGAGCGAGGCGGGGAAGGGAAAGGCGGCAAAGGGAAGGGCGCCGGACGAGGAGCCGGAGGCGGTGCCGATCGAGGCACCGGACGAGGCGTGGGCTCGGGCCCGCCGCCGCCCGCGGGCCCCCGCTACGACCTGCTCCAGGGCAAGCCCGATCCGGCCTCCTTCCCCCGGGGCCCGTGGGCCGCCAGCGCGCGGCGGGCCCTCTCCGAGGCGCCCACCGAGGCCTTCGGCCCCGGAGATCCGCGCGGCCGGCCCGAGCTGCGGCGGGCCCTGGCCGGCTACCTGTCCCGGGCGCGGGGCGTGCGGAGCGGCCCGGAGAACATCGTGGTCTGCTCCGGCTTCGCCAACGGCTTGCGCCTCCTCGCCTCCGTCCGGCCCCGGGACTGGGCCGTCGAGGCGTACGGACTCCCCTTCCACCACGGCATCCTGGACGCCGCCGGGGTGCGCCCGCACCCCGTCGCGGTCGACGAGGACGGCGCGCGGACGACCGAGGAACTCCCCTCCCGGGTGCGCACGTTGCTGCTCACCCCGGCGCACCAGTTCCCCACCGGAGGCCGCCTGCTGCCCGCGCGGCGCGCCGCCGCCGTGGAATGGGCCCGCGCGACGGGCGGCGTGATCGTGGAGGACGACTACGACGGGGAGTTCCGCTACGACCGCAAACCCGTCGGCGCCCTCCAGGGCCTGGCCCCGGAGCACGTGGTCTACGCGGGCTCGCTGAGCAAGAGCCTCTCCCCGGCGCTGCGCCTCGGCTGGCTGGTCCTGCCGGACCGGCTGGTCGACGAGGTCCTGGCGGCGAAGGGGCAGCGGGAGTCCTGGGCGAGCGCGCTGGACCAGCTGGCGCTGGCCGACTTCATCGAGTGCGGCGCGTACGACCGGCATGTCCGCCGGATGCGGAAGCACTATCGGGACCGCCGTGACCAGCTGGTTTCCGTACTGGCCGCACGGGCGCCCGACGTCCGGGTCACGGGCATCTCGGCCGGTCTCCACGCGGTACTGGAACTCCCGCCGGGCACCGAGACCCCGACCCTGTCGGCGGCCCGAACAGCAGGCCTCGCCCTGGACGGCCTCTCGTCCTACCAACACCGAGCGGACCCGACCCCGCCCCGCGAGGGCCTGGTGGTGGGCTACGCGGCACCCCCGAACGCGGCGTTCGCCAGGGCGGTGGAGGTGCTGGCGGGGGTGGCGGGTGGCGGGGGTGGTACGTGGAGGGGGTAGTCCTCGGCGGGATCAGAGAGGCGGGTGGGGGCTTCGAGGGGCCTGATTCCGGCTGATCCTGATCAGGGAGGGTTTGGGGGTTTCCCGCCCGCCCTACTGTCCTTCCGGGTCGGGCCGCCCTGTCAAGGGCGCTCCCCGCGGTCGCGTCGCTTCGCGATGGCCTCCGGCCACCCTTGACAGTCCGCCCCGCCCCGGAAAGACAAGGACCGGCGGGAACCCCCCAAAAGAACGGTCCACTGGTTCCGAAGACTTCCCATGCCCATCAGGGACCGACCCCTGGGTTCCCGGGGACCGGCAGGACCCGCGCCCGGGCCGACAGGCAGTCCGGGTCGCGTCGGGGGCGGCCCAACCCGCACCAAACAGCGGCGAGATGCCCATCCGGAGCCACATACGCGCCAGATCGCTACGCGCTTCTCACGTCTCAGCGCCCGACGGCCGTCCGGGGCTGGAAAGAGGTTTCACGGTGAAGGTCGCGGAGTAGGGCGATTTCGGCTCCGTGGTGCAGTACTTCCTGGTTGACCCACCAGGCGATGTCGATGAAGGGTTCCTCCGCGTCGCTGCCGTGCGGGTAGGTGCAGTACCCCACGGTGTCCAGTGCGGCATCGTCGACGCTCAGCAGCGCCTTCCGCCAAGCGCCTGCGGCGGTGTCGAATGCCGCGACCGCCTCCTCGACCTCCCCGCTGACGGGGTAGTCGTCCCGGGTACGCGTGCGGCTGCCGGCCGTGTGGTCAGCGCGAAGGGTCAGCATCTCGCTGAGGTGGCTCAGCCGCCACGCGATGGTGGTGAACGGCGGCGGCCAGGGGTGCGGGTACGACGCCGCGTCGCGCCCCCAGTCACCCGTGCCGGCCAGCAGCGTGGCACGCGGTCCGGGCCCGTCGGTTCGCCGCCGCACCGACCAACAGCCCCGCACCGGCTCCCAGAGGAACTCCTCGCCGGTCATGGGCCCGACCTTGGTGTCCGCCCCGTCACCGCTGTCCATGACGGGCCCTGACATGCGGTTGGTGAGGCGCTCGCGCGCAAAGTCGAACTGCTGCACCAACGGAACCAGGCGAGGCGGAATCACGATCACTCCTGTGACGAACTGCAGGACGGCGGGCCGGCGCGCCAGCCTGTCAGAGCGGGACAGACACCGCGTCTCATTTTCCCGCACCCGTTCCCAACCCCAGACGGCCGTCGGGCGCCGAGACGTGAGGAGCGCGTAGCGATCTGGCGCGTACGTGGCTCCGGATGGGCATCTCGCCGCTGTTTGGTGCGGGTTGGGCCGCCCCCGACTCGGAATGGCTTTCTGCCCGGCCCGGGCGCGGATCCTGCCGGTCCCCAGGAACCCGGGTGCCGGTCCCTGATGCCGCTGCCCATGATCGTGAACCAGTGGACCGTTCTTTTGGGGGCTTCCCGCCGGTCCTTGTCTTTCCGGGGCGGGACGGTCTGTCAAGGGTGGCCGAAGGCCATCGCGAAGCGACGCGACGAAGGAGCGCCCTTGACAGGGCGGCCCGACCCGGAAGGACAGTAGGACGGGCAGGAAACCCCCAAACCCTCCCTGATCAGGATCAGCCGGAATCAGGCCCCCCGGAGTCTCGCCCACCCCGTTTACCCCGCCCACCCCACCCACCCCGTTCACCCCGCCCTCACCCCCACCCCCCGTAGGGTGTGCGCAGCACCAAATCGGTGTGTACCGCATCAAAGGACCACGGAGTGAACCAGCAGCAGCCCGGCATGCCCGCCCCCAGCCAAGCCCCCACCCCCGCCTCAACCCCCACCCCCGCCCCCACCGCGGCGCCGTTTCCGTCGCCCCGGCGGGGGGCCGACTGGATGTTCGGCGGGGTGTACGGGACGGTGCTGGCCAGTGGGCTGTTGGCCGCGCTGGACCAGAAGGGCGGGGACTACACCCCGTTCTACGACGCCAGCTGGGTGGTCGTCACCGCCGCCACGGCCGGGCTCGCGCACGGCTACTCGCACCACATGACCACCCATCAGCAGGGCTCCGTAGGACACCGCTGGCGGCTGCTGGTCACGGCCCTGTGGCACGAGTGGCCGATGATCGCGGCCACCCTTCCCACCGTGCTGCTCCTCGTCCTCGCCGGGCTCACCGGCTGGGACTCGTACGGCGTGACCGCCGTCGGCCTCGGTCTGAACACCGCCCTGTTGTTCACCTGGGGCTCGTGCGTGGCCATCCGGGTCGGCTACCGGCTGCGCTCCGCGCTGCTGATAGGTCTGGCCGACGCCACGATCGGACTGGCCATCATCGTGGCCAACGCCCTGATCAAGTAACGGCCACCAAGCGAAGGCTCCCCGCCCCCAGGCGGGGAAGCCGAGCGGGCGGGACGCGAGCGCGTCCCGCCCGCATCCGTCACTCCGTCGGGAGCTGCCCCTCGGCCTCCACCAGGATCTCCGTCACGCGGGCGGCGAACTCCGCCCCGCGCGGATCCGCCACCCCGGTCCGGGCCGCCGTGAGCAGTGCGTCCAGGGCGCGCCCGTAAGCACCGGGTACGTCGCTCCAGCCGGGCAGCGTGTGGACGCCCTCGGTCCCGCGCAGCTCCAGGCCCACCCCGGCGGCCGCTTTCGGCGCGCCCAGGCTGAGCACCGCGGTGCTGGCGGCGCCGGAGGTGTGCCGCAGGGCCAGCTGGACCACGTCGGAGGGGCCCCGGGTGGCGCTGACCGAGGTGACGTCGCCGAGGATCGGGACCAGTACGGAGAGCGCGTGCGGGCCCACGTCCCACAGCCCGCCCTTGGCCTTGCGCCAGGGCGAGGCGGCGTACGCGCTGGGCGTGCCGTCGGGCGGGAAGACGGCGCCGAGCCAGTGGGCGGCCGCGGTGAACCAGCCGGGGCGGGCGACCTGTTCCGCGACCCAGCCCGCGGTGGGCTCGGCGAAGCGGAGGGTGAAGAAGACGACGGAGGCGACCTGGTGCCGCGCGGCGGCGTCGGCGACGGCCCGGGCGTCCTCGACCGTCGTGGCGACGGGCTTGTCGAGCAGCAGGTGGCAGCCGGCTGCGGCGGCGCGCACGGCGAGCGGGGCCTGCACGTCCGGCGGCAGGGCGAAGGCCACGGCGTCACAGTCGGCGAACAGCTCGTCGGGGTCTTCGTACACCTTCACGCCGTACGCCTGCGCCAGCTCGGCCGCGGCCTCGGGCCGGCGGCCCCACACGCCGGCGAACTCGGAGCCGTCGTGCGCGGCGAGCGCGGGGGCGTGCGTACGGTGCGCCCAGGGCCCGGTCCCCAGCAGTCCCACCCTTGGGCGGGGACCTGCGGCAGCACCCGCTGCCGCACGCTCGGCAGAGGTCTCGACAGGGGTCTCGGCGGGGTTCTCGGCGGGGTCTCCGGCAGAGGTCACATCAGACAAAATGCTCACCCGCCCAGTCTGCCCCACCCGGACAGGTGTACCTCCCGCAACCCGCGACCCACCCGCACAGCCGACCCGACCTGCGGCGTAAACCTCGGTAACACGGGGTTCACACGTGGGCAACGGAAGGGAAATCGCGGGCGGGCACGCTGCGGTCATCACCGCAGCGACGAAGCCGCGAGATGAAGCAGCGACCAGCAGCACCGCAGAGTCTGAGGATGGGGCCCGTGAGCTACAAGGCTGAGTACATCTGGATCGACGGCACCGAGCCGACGGCGAAGCTTCGCTCCAAGACGAGGATCCTGGCCGACGGCGACGCGCTGCCGATCTGGGGCTTCGACGGATCGAGCACGAACCAGGCCGAGGGCCACGCCTCCGACCGCGTCCTGCAGCCGGTCTTCTCCTGCCCGGACCCGATCCGCGGCGGGGACAACGTCCTCGTGCTGTGCGAGGTCCTGAACATCGACATGACCCCGCACGCGTCGAACGCCCGCGCGCTGCTGCGTCCGGTCGCCGAGAAGTTCGCCGCACAGGAGCCGATCTTCGGCATCGAGCAGGAGTACACCTTCTTCGACGGCACCCGTCCGCTCGGCTTCCCCGTGAACGGCTTCCCGGCCGCGCAGGGCGGCTACTACTGCGGCGTCGGCGCGGACGAGATCTTCGGCCGCGAGATCGTCGAGAAGCACCTGGACCACTGCCTGGCGGCGGGCCTGAGCATCTCCGGCATCAACGCCGAGGTCATGCCCGGCCAGTGGGAGTTCCAGGTCGGCCCCGTCGGTCCGCTGGAGGTCTCCGACCAGCTGTGGATCGCCCGCTGGCTGCTGTACCGCACCGCCGAGGACTTCAACGTGTCGGCGACGCTGAACCCGAAGCCGGTGAAGGGCGACTGGAACGGCGCGGGCGCGCACACCAACTTCTCCACGAAGGCGATGCGCGAGGACTACCGCGCGATCATCTCCGCGTGCGAGGCGCTGGGCGACGGCAGCAAGCCGCTGGACCACGTGAAGAACTACGGTGCCGGCATCGACGAGCGCCTGACGGGTCTGCACGAGACCGCCCCGTGGAACGAGTTCAGCTACGGCGTCTCGGACCGCGGCGCCTCGGTCCGCATCCCGTGGCAGGTGGAGAAGGACGGCAAGGGCTACATCGAGGACCGCCGCCCGAACGCCAACGTGGACCCGTACGTGGTGACCCGTCTCATCACGGACACCTGCTGCACGGGCCTGGAGAAGGACGGCCTGGTCTAGGACCGCGCCGCAACTCCCCGCGCCGCACACCACCGACGCCCGTCAGGCCGCCCCCGGCCCGGCGGGCGTCGTCGTGCCTCCCCGGATCCCGGGGCGTTGTGTCCTGTATTGCGATGAGTCGCTGGAGGGAATATGGGATTCCGCTCCACGACGTGAGACGGGGCCTGCTCCCGCACTCCCCCGTCTGCTTGAATGGAGCCATGGCCAGCCACTCGCACACCTCGTCAGGTCGCAGCGACCTCGAGCCGTTCTGGCCGTCCCGTCAGGACCACGATTTCGACCGGGTGTGTTGCCGCGCGAAGAACGCGCCGGCCCTCTAAAACCTCCGGATCGCCCTCCTGATCTGCGTCGAGGCCTTCGGTCTGCGCGGTACGACATCGACGACGTCCGTACGTACGTCTCCTGCCGACCACTCCGCGTGAAAGAGCTGACCACTCATGACCCAGACCCGTTCCCTGACCTCCGCTGCGACCGCCACCCGCCTGACCTTCCCGCCCAGTCCGCGCCACCGGCTGCGGGCCGTGGACCGGGACGGGGCGGCCCGGGTGGTGGAGCTGCTCCCGCCCGGTGCCACCTGGCTGCCGGCGCCGCAGCACACGCTCCCGGCGCTGCCCGGCCAGCCGCCGATGGTCGGCTACCTGGTCCTGGTGCCGGCGGACCAGCAGCAGCCGGTCGCCTTCGCCCCGCAGGCCGTGGCCGCCCCGGCGGTACAGGCGGTACAGGCGGTACAGGCGGCGCCGGCACCGTCCGCCCCGGAGGGCGACGCCCTGGTCCGCATCGACCCGGCGCAGCGCACCGCCGAGGTCGACGGGCGGGTACTCGACCTGACCTACCTGGAGTTCGAGCTCCTCGCGCACCTGGTGAAGAACCCGCACCGGGTGCACAGCCGGGACCAGCTGGTGACCACGGTGTGGGGCTACGGCCACGTCGGCGACGGCCGGACCGTGGACGTCCACGTCGCCCGCCTGCGCCGCAAGCTGGGCGCGGCGCACCGCGGTGCGATCCAGACGGTGCGCCGGGTGGGCTACAAGTACGCGCCCTGAGTGCCCGGGCCCTGCGTTCAGCACACGCGACGGCCCGTACTCCCCGGCGGAGTACGGGCCTCGGCGTGACGGCTAGGCGGCGGCCTTGGCTCGGCGCGCGGCGACGAAGCCGAGCAGCAGGTCGAACGCCAGGAACACGAGCAGGCTGATCCCGAGCATCGGGACGAACCAGCCGACGACGGCGGTCGCCGCGGCCAGCGGCAGCACCACGGTCACCGGCACCTTCCGCCAGGCACCGCGCGGCTGGGCGCGGCCGACGGACAGCCTGCGGTCCTTCGTCGGCCGGCGCAGCCACCACATCCGATAGCCCCAGAAGACGAGGAACATCAGCCCGACGGCGAGTGCGGCCAGGGCGACCTGGTTGGCGAGCCCGAAGGTCAGGCCCATGTGCACGTCGATGCCGAAGCGGGTCATCTGGGCGAGCACGGGGTAGTCGGCGAAGCGCAGTTCGTCCATGATCCGGCCGTCGGCGGGGTCGACGGAGACGGCGTCCAGGTGCACCGGGACCTGCTTGTCCTTCTCCTTGACCACGTACCCCTTGCCCTGGGCGGGGAGCGTGATCTGGAGGTACTCGGTGACCCCGGCGGCCCGGGCCGCGTCCACGGCCTTGTCGATGCCGATGTCGGCGGTCGGCGCGGGCGGGGGCATCTCGGTGCCCTCGGGCATGGTGTGGCCCGCGTGTTCGTCGGAGCCGCCCGCTTCGGCGCCCGGGTCGAGCTGGGCGGAGACGGCCGGGGTGGCCCCGCCGAGGCTGTCCTGGAGCTGCCCGATGTTCTCGCCGGCGTACTTCGACCAGGTCAGGCCGGTGGCGGAGAGGACGACGAGTCCGGCGACCGACCAGAGCCCGACGACCCCGTGCCAGGACAGGGTGCGTCGCCGGCCGGTGGCCTTGCGGTCCGGGAGGACGAGATCGGCCTTGCGCTTGCGGCGGCGGCCGATCCACAGGGCGAGTCCGCCGAGCGCGACCACCCACAGCCAGCTCGCGGCGAGCTCGCTGTAGTTCCGGCCGAACTCCCCGAGGTGGAGGCTGGAGTGGAACTCGCTCAGCCACGTCCGCAGCGGCAGCGCGTCGCCGGAGGTGGCGAGCTGTCCGCGCACCTCGGCCGTATACGGGTCGACGAACACGGTGAGGGTCTCGCCCTCCGGGAGCCCCTCGCTCTCCATGATCACCCGGGTGGTCGCCTCGGCCTCGGGTGCGGGCCATACGGACACGACCTCGCCCTGGGGCGCGGCGCCCTGGGCCGCCTCGACCTGGGCGCTGAGCGGCAGGGCGCTCTCGCCGACGCGGGATACGGTCAGCTCGTCGGAGTAGACGATGTTCTCGGCCTGCCACGAGGCGGCGTAGAGCAGGCCGGTGGCGGCGGCGAGGAACAGCAGCGGGGCGATCAGCAGGCCCGCGTAGAAGTGCATGCGCAGGAGCAGCGGCCGCAGGGCGGCCCCGCCGCCGCCACGGCGCTGGGCCGTGTCGGGGGTGGCGGCCGCGTCGGCTATGCCTGCTGGGTCGACGGAATCGGCGTCCCGGGTCGGGACGTCCTGAACCTCGTCAAGAGACATGGTGGTCCTAGGTGTTGGCGAGACATGGGGAACCGGCCCCGGGTCTCGCCGCCTCGCTCAGACGCGGGCGGGACGGCCGGGGGCCGTGGCGCGGAAGGCTCGGCCGGCGGGCGGCCCGCGCCGCACCACGGCGTAGGCGTGCACGGCTCCGCGCAGGCTGCGCGGCCGCTCGTACGGGGGGACGGGAGCGAGCGGGACCGGTACGGCGGCCACCCGCGTCCCGGCCAGGGCGAGCGCGCGGGACAGCGGCCGGGCCGCGTGCAGGGCGGCGGCGCCCAGGGCCCGGGCCAGCCGGAAGACGGCGGCCTCGCCCCACGCCAGCCAGGCGGCGCAGAACAGTCCGGCCAGCACGTGCGCGGCGATCATCCCGGCCCCGCCGTGCCCGGCCATGGCGGCCGTGTCCGCCACGTCGGCCATGTCGGCTGTCCGGACCATGTCCGCCGGGCCGCCCGAGGTTCCGGCGGCCATCGCGCCCATGTCCATGCCCGGCATGTGGTGGTGCGTCGCCGCGGGTGCGGGCTTCGCCCTCTGGCTCCCGGAGAAGAGGAGGTGCAGCACCCCCTGAACGGCGAGCACCGCGGTGGCGATCCCCGCCGGTCCCCGCCGCCGCCCGGCGGCGGCCCAGGCCAGACCACCGGTCACCACGAAAGCACCCATAAGCCCTGAGAGCGGAATGTCGGTGCCGGACATGTACGAATGCCCCACCGCACCCAAAGCGGTACACACCGCCGCGAACATCGCGGCCCGCGTGGCGCGCATCGGCGCGGGGTGCTGGAGCATGGCCGGAACATGCTCGCACGGGGCCCGGTGGTGTCCGCCGGAGGGCCGTATCCGATCATGGTCGGGTGAATCCAATGCCACTGGGAGCCGTGTACGCGGGTGGGGTCCAGCTCGGGGCGTACGCCTTGGAGCGGATGGGGCGGGAGGAGCGGGAGCGACTGCTCCGGGAGTGCTCGACGAATGTCGACAATCTCGCCGCGGGGCGCTGGGAGACCCTGCTGACCAGCGCTCTCGTCGTCGAGGAGCCCATGCCCCTGCCGTACGCCCTGCTGCTCGTCGCCGTCCTCGGATACGCCGAGTACGCGTACGGCGCCTGGTGGACGGCCGCGGTGTTCCTGTTCGGGCACGCCACGGCGACCCTCCTCGTGTACGGCGCCCTGCGCAGGACGAGCGATCCGCGCACGCGACGCGCCCTGGACGTGGGGACCAGCTACGGCTTCAACGCCGTACTCGGCGCCCTGACCTCGGCCCTGCCGCGGGGAGCGGTCCGCACGGCCGCACGGGTCGGACTCGTGGCGCTCGCCGCGGCGCCGGTGGTCAAGCGGGGACGGACCTTCACGGACGCCGGACACCTGGCGGCCCTCGGGGTCGGCGTCGGGGTCTCGCTGGCCCTCGATTGTCTTTCCGGAGCGAAACATCAGAAAATCGCTTGAGCTGAACGAATCACACGTTTCCCCCGAACCGCATGAAAATCACCTCAACAGTACGAACAGCATGCACAACACGAATCGCTTCATGACACGAGTAACTCGCACACCGCTGGAGCCATCACGATGACCGCCACCCCCGCCACCACCGTCGCCAACCTCCGCGACCTCGGCGGCACCCCGCTCTCCGGCGGCCGCACCGTCCGTCCCGGCCTGCTGCTGCGCTCCGGCCAGCTCGACCGGCTCGACATCGACGCCGACCCGGCGGTGGCCGCACTGGGGCTGCGGACCGTCATCGACTTCCGCACCGACGCCGAGCGCGCCGACCACCCCGACCGGATACCGGCCGGAGCCCGGCTGCTGGTCGCCGACGTGCTGGCGGACAAGGTGCACGCGGGCTCGGGCCGGATGCCCGCCGCCGCCCAGCTCAAGGACCTGCTGTCCGACCCGGTCGTCGCCGAGGAACACCTGGGCGGCGGCAAGGCGCAGGCCCTGTTCGGCGACGTCTACCGCTCCTTCGTGCACTCGGCCTCCGCCCAGGCCGCGTACCGGACGCTGCTCACCGAGGCCGCCGACCCCGACGCCGGCCCGCTGCTCTTCCACTGCACGGCCGGCAAGGACCGCACCGGGTGGGGCGCCACGGTCATCCTGTCGCTGCTGGGCGCGGACGACGAGACCCTGATGGCCGAGTACCTGTCGGTGAACCCGGCGGTCAAGCAGGCCTTCGCCCCGATGATCGAGGGCTTCACGGCGGCCGGCGGCGACCCGGACATCGCGCTCGCGCTGATCGGCGTCTTCCCCTCCTACCTGGAGTCCGCGCTGGCCGAGGTCGAGACGCGCTACGGCTCGATGGAGAAGTACGTGCGCGAGGGGCTCGGCGTCTCCGACGAGACGGTCGAGGCGCTGCGCACCCGCCTGGCCTAGCCGCGGGAGCGTGCACCGGGGCGGGCGACCGACCGCGAGGCGGGCGGCCGGCCCACGAGGTGGGTGACCATCCGACGATTCGCTCGTTCTGCTGAACGTGACTGCGCCGGATACCGCCACCCTCCTTCCGACTCCCGATGTCGAGCAGGCCGAGGCCGCCATCGTCGAGCACTACCCGCGGCTGGTGCGGCTCGCCTACCTGGTGCTGCCGCCCGCCCTCGGCCGCAACCGCCGGGTGCTCACCGCCCACTCGCTGGTCCAGCGGGCGCTGCCGCGCGGCCGGCGGGACGCGGCGGCGGCCGTACGCGGCGGGGTGCCGGGCCAGCGCGGCGGCGAGGGTGAGGCCGGGTACGCCTACGTGCGGCTGCGCGTGCTGCGCGCCGCCCTGGAGGCCGGAGTTCCGCTGACCTTCCGGGCGCTGCCCCGCCGTGCGCAGCTCCCCCCCGCGCTGCCGCAGGTGTGGGGGCTGCGGCTGTTCCCGCGCGCCGGCGGGGCCGAGGAGCTGGCCCTCGACCAGTGGCTGGCCACCCTCGACGGGGCCGGGCGGGCCGCCTGCGTCCTGCGGGCGCTGGAGCGGCTGCCCGAGCCGGAGGTGCTGCGGGTGCTGGACGAGGCCGGGGTCGCGGATCCGGCCGCGGCGGTCGCGGAGTCCGGCGATCCGGCGCACGACTCCCTGTTCGCCTCCCCCGAGTTCGACCCGTGCGTGCTCCAGGCCCGCCCCACCGACCTGCTGCGGCGGCGCCGGCTGGTGCGCGCCGGGCTGGCCGCCGGGGCCGCGCTCGCGGTGTGCGGGGCGCTGCTCGCACTGCCGGGCGGGGGCTGGGGCGCGGACGGGGCCGCCGCCCCCCTGTACTCCCGCAACGCCGCGGCCGAGCAGGCCCTGGATCCCGGCAAGCTGCTGCGGGCCGCGCCCGCGCTGTGGCGTACGTCCTCCCGTACGGGCTTCTCCGCGTGGCCCGCCCGCGGCGACCGCGCCGACGACACCGGGCTGCTGCGCCGGGCACTGGCCGCCTGGGCACGCCCCGGCTCCTCGGTGGTCGTCTCGGCGACCCCGGGAACGCAGGCCGGGCCGCCGATGGGTCCGGCGCAACTGCTGTTCGCCGGCGCCGTGGACCAGGCCGTCGTGGTCCTGCTGTACGACGGGCTGCGCGTGGTCCGGTACGCGGAGCCGCGCGCCGGGACCACCGGCGCCGCACTCGACTTCGCGCGGACCGACGGCGCCTCGGCGGACACCGCGACCGCCCTCGTGCTCAGCCGGGTCGACGGCAACGTCCGCTACCTCACCGCCCCCTGGGTCACCGGCGCGGCCCTGCGGGACCTGCTCAAGCCCGGCGAGGCCGCGGTGGCACTGAAGCCGGCTCCGCACGGGGTGACCCCGCCGGTGCCGAGCCCCGCTCCGGCGGGCAGTTGCACCAGTTGGAACGCCCTCGCCCTGACCGGCGACGGCGCCACCCGGCTGATCACCGACCTCGGTGAGCTGACCCCGGCCCGGCTGACTTCGGGCGCGCCGGGCGCCGAACGCGACGTGACGGAGGCCGCGGAGCTCGGCGACTGGTCGCGGATCGCCTGTCTGCTGCCGTCGGTGCGCTCGCACGGAGTCCGTACGGTCAACGCCTGGACGTACGCCAAGCAGCCGCTGCCCGAGGGCGACGGGACGGCGACCTGGCTCTGCACGCGGGCCGAGACCTGGCAGGGTTCGGCGGACCGGGTGCAGGCGCAGTTCCTGGCGCCGGGCGCGCCGCTCGCCGCGCAGGCCGCCCGGTCTGAGGGTTCCCCGGCGTGCGGGCCGCGGGAGCCGCGAGTGCTGGCGGGCGTGCTGTGGAAGTCGCGTGCGGGCCAGTGGTACGTACTGGCGGCGGGCAGCGCGCAGTTCGCGTCGCTGTCGGCGTCGGGCGGCGGGGTGAGCGGGTCGGCGAACGGCAACCGGCTGGCGGTCAAGGCGCCGGCCGGGGCGCAGGTCGATCTGTCGGGCAAGCTCACGGACGGGACGAAGGCCGGGGCGCTGCGCTAGCGCTGGTCCGGTCACAGCACTGGAGAAGTCCGCGCAGAGGGGTTCTCCTCTCCCCTACCCATCAGTACATTGACGCCATGTCTAATACGCCGCTCGCGCCCGCCCCCGTGGCGTCGGAACACGTGGACCTGAGACCCCGGAACGTGTCCTTCGACTGGGAGGACACCCCGCTCCACTGGCTGCCGAACGACCCCTTTGCCGGGCACATGATCAATGTGCTGCACCTGCTGCTCCCCGCGGGCGAGCGGTGGTTCGTGCACGTCTACAAGCAGGTGCTCCCGTACATCACGGACGAGCGGCTGCGTGCGGACGTCGTCGGCTTCATCGGCCAGGAGGCCATGCACGCCGCCGCTCACGACGACGTACTGCCCCACCTGAAGCGGCTGGGGCTGGACCCGACCCCGTACACGGCGCAGGTCGACTGGCTCTTCGAAAAGCTGCTGGGCGACAAGACGCTGCCGCCGGGCAAGGCGCGCCACTGGTGGCTGATGGAGCGGGTCGCGATGATCGCCGCGATCGAGCACTACACGGCGTTCCTGGGCGACTGGGTGCTGAACGCCGACGAGTTGGACCGGCGGGGCGCCGACCCGATGATGCTCGACCTGCTGCGCTGGCACGGCGCGGAGGAGGTGGAGCACCGCTCGGTGGCCTTCGACCTGTTCATGCACGTGGACGGCGGCTACCGGCGCCGCGCCCGGACCTGGGCGACCGCGTTCTCGGCACTGGTCTTCCTGTGGCAGCGGGGCGTCCGCTTCTTCATGGAGAACGACCCGCACCTGGTGGACGGCAAGGCCTCCATCGGCCAGTTCTTCCGGGCGGGGCAGCAGGGCGTCCTGCCGTCCACGGGCGCCATGCTGAAGTCCATACCGAAGTACCTCGCCCGCGCCTACCACCCCTCGCAGGAGGGCTCGACGGCCCAGGCGGTGGCCTACCTGGCCACCTCGCCCGGCGCGAACGGCGGCCCGAGCGGCAGAGCGAACGGCGGAGCGCACGGCAGCCCGAGCGGCGCCCCCAACGGCGGAGCGCACGTCGGGGCGACGGCATGAGGCGCGCCCTCGCGGTCACCGCCGTCGCCGGCGCGGCCTGGGTGGCCAAGCGGGCCCTGAGCCGTCGCGTGGCGGCCTCCCCGCTCTGGCCCCTGCCGGCCCTGGAAACCCCCGTCTCGGGGTACTCGCCGCGCCGACCGCTGCGCGCGCTGATCGCCTCCCGTACCGAACCGGCGGAGGGGGTGCTCCGGCTGACCCTGGAATCCCCGGAGCTCCCGGCGTGGACCCCGGGCGCGCACGTGGACGTCGTCCTGCCCTCGGGCCTGGTCCGCCAGTACTCCCTGTGCGGTGACCCGGCGGACGCCGGTACGTACACGATCGCGATCCGGCTGATCGAGGACGGCCGCGGCGGCTCCCGCGAGGCGTACGCCCAGCTGGTGGAGGGCGCCGAGCTGGAACTGCGGCCGCCGCGCAACCGGTTCGAGCTGGTCCCGGCACCCTCGTACGTCTTCGTCGCGGGCGGCATCGGCATCACCCCGATCCTGCCGATGCTGCGGGCGGCCACGGCGGCGGGCGCCGACTGGACCCTCCTCTACGGGGGCCGCTCGCGCGCCTCGATGCCCTTCCTGGCCGACCTGGCGGTCCACGGCGACCGGGTCACCGTCGTCCCCGAGGACGAGGCGGGCCTGCCCGACCTGTCGGTGCTCGCCGCCGCCCGGCCGGGCACGCTGGTCTACTGCTGCGGTCCGGAGCCGCTGATGCGGGCCGTCACGGCGGCGGCCGCGGACCCGGCCTCGGTCCGCCTGGAGCGGTTCGCCCCCTCGGCGCCGGGGCCCGCCCGGCCCTTCACCGTCGAACTGCGGCGCTCGGGCCGCACGGTGGAGGTGGGCGCGGCCGAGACCGCGCTCGCCGCGGTGCGCCGGGAACTGCCGGCCACCCCGTACTCCTGCGAGCAGGGCTTCTGCGGGACCTGCCAACAGCGGGTGCTGGCGGGCGAGGTGGAGCACCACGACGAGCTGCTGACGGACGGCGAACGCGAGGACTCGATGCTGCTGTGCGTCTCGCGCGCGAAGGACGGTCACCTCGCCCTGGACCTGTGACCTGTCCGTACTAGGGTGTCCGCATGACAACCGGGGTGCGGCGCAGGATGGGTGTCGAGGAGCGGCGGCAGCAGCTGATCGGGGTTGCCCTGGAGCTGTTCAGCCACCGCTCCCCCGACGATGTGTCGATCGACGAGATCGCTGCGGCCGCGGGGATATCGCGGCCGCTCGTCTACCACTACTTTCCGGGCAAGCTGAGCCTGTACGAGGCGGCGCTGCGGCGGGCGGCCGATGAGCTGGCGATGCGGTTCGTGGAGCCGCAGGAGGGGCCGCTCGGGGCCCGGCTGCTGCGTGTGATGGGGCGGTTCTTCTCCTTCGTCGACGAACACGGGCCGGGCTTCTCGGCGTTGATGCGCGGCGGCCCGGCGGTGGGGAGCAGCCAGACCAACGCCATGATCGACGAGGTGCGGCAGGCCGCGTACGAGCAGATCCTCGCGCACCTGGGGATCGGCCTGCAGGACCCGCCGGCGCGGCTGGAACTGGTGGTGCGGTCCTGGGTGTCGCTGGCCGAGTCCACGGCGCTGATCTGGCTGGACGGGCGGAAGATCCCCCGGTCCGAGCTGGAGTTGCAGCTGGTGCACGACTTCGCGGCGCTGGCCGCCGTGAGCGCGGCGTACGACGCCGAGATGGCGGGGATCCTCGTACGGATCCTGGCCGGCGAACCCGCCGACGGGCCCTTCGGGGAGCTCGCCGGGCGGCTGGCCGTGCTGGTTCCGACCGGGGTGCCCGGCCCGAGGTGATCTTGCTCGATAATGCCCGCGTGATCATTGACGACGGGATCTTGTTCCGGCGGGCCGAGGAGAAGGACGCCGGCCTGCTGGTGCGGCTCTACGACCAGGCTGCCCGCTGGATGCGGAAGCACGGGATCGAGCAGTGGAAGCCCGGCGACAAGGACGCCGCGCACTTCCGGTCGAAGATGCGCGACGGCGAGGTGTGGATCGCCGCCGGCGCCGACGGGCAGGTCTGCGGGGCGTACGAGCTGTGGTGGTCCGACGAGGAGGCCTGGGGGGTCCAGCCGCCCGTCGCGGGCTACGTGCACCGGCTGATGGTCGCCCGCGAGGCCGCCCCCGCCGGGGCCGGGCGCCGCATGCTCGAGCATGCCGAGCGGCGGATCGCCTGGACCGGGCGGGAGCGGGCGCGGCTGGACTGCGTCTCCACCAACCCCCGGCTGCTCGCGTACTACCGGCGTGCGGGCTACCGGGTGGTCGGGGAGTTCCCCCACAAGGAGGGGAAGGACGGCAGGATCTACGGGGTGATCCTGCTGGAGAAGCGGCTGGACCGGCTCAGCGCCGTGTGAAGACCGAGACGGTGCGGGCGGGTGCGGTGAACTCTCCTGTCGTCGCGTCGTACGTGGACTGCTTGACGGTGGCGTCGGAGCCTGCGGCCTGCACCGGGTGCAGGGCGTAGGCGGTGCCCGCGAGGGCCGGGACGCGCTGGGGGCGGGCGGTGGGGGTGGCGTTGAAGACCACGACCAGGTCGCCGAGGACCATGGTGATCACTCCCGGGGTCTCCTCCGTGCCGGAGAGCGGGAAGGACAGCCGGTCCTGGACCGCCTGCGGGGTGGTGAGGGCGAAGGCGCCCTCCGTCGTGCGGATCCGCAGCAGGTCGCGGTAGGCGGCCGAGGCTCCGGTGATCTCGGCGCAGCCGGGGGCCGGGGCGGTCAGCAGGGGCTTCGCGTAGAGCCACTTCGAGGCATTGTCGGCGGCCGGGGGCAGGCCGCGGCCGAAGCCGTTGCCGTCCCGGCAGTCCCAGTGGAGGGCGTTGAACCAGTCGCCGCTGTCGTAGGAGTTGCGGTCCAGGGACTTGGAGCGGAGCAGGTCCGTGCCCGCCTGGGAGAGGGCCGGGCCCTGCGAGAGCGCGGCCGTGGCCATGGCCAGGACCTGCATCCGGGCCTTGTCGGCCGCGCCGGTGGCCGGCGGGAGCTTGTAGGTCAGGGCGTCGGCGAGGGTCTCGTTGTCGTGGGCGTCGGCGTAGGCGAGGGCGTCGCCGGGGGCGGCCGCGTAGCCGGCCGGGGCGCCGTTGTAGTCGACCTCGGAGCCCTTCACGCGGCGGCCGGCGGTGTCGGTGAAGGTGTAGGAGGCGAGGTTGCCGGACAGGCCGACCTTGATCAGGTCCTGGGCGTGCAGGAGGCGGGCCTTCTGCTCGGCCGGGGTGCCGTTCGCGGCCGATCCGTTGGGCTCGGTGAACAGGCCGGAGGCGAAGCCCTGGACGCGCGGGTCCTCGTCGAAGGGGCCGCCGCCGCGGACCGCGTCGCGCGCCCGGTCGGAGAAGGTGGCGATGCCGGTGCCGGCCATGTTCTTCTGCGTGGCCTGCACGAAGCGGGCGTCGTCGGCGATCTCGCCGAAGTTCCAGCCCTCCCCGTAGAGGACGATCTTCTTGCCGTCGACCCCGTCCTTGGCGAGGGTCAGCTCGTCGAGGGCCTTGCGGACGGCGAGGATGTTGGCCTTCGGGTGGTGGCCCATCAGGTCGAAGCGGAAGCCGTCGACCTTGTAGTCCTTCGCCCAGGTGACGAGGGAGTCCACGACGAGGCGGCCCATCATCGCGTTCTCGGGGGCGGTGTTGGCGCAGCAGGTGGAGGTGGCGACGCTGCCGTCGGCCAGCAGCCGCTGGTAGTAGCCGGGAACGATGCGGTCGAGGACGGACTTGTCCGACTGCCCGGCGGCGACGGTGTGGTTGTAGACCACGTCCATCACGGTGCGCAGCCCGGCCCCGTTGAGGGACTGGACCATCCTGCGGAACTCGACGGTGCGGGCGGTGCCGTTGGGGTCGCTCGCGTAGCTGCCCTCGGGGACGGTGTAGTGCAGCGGGTCGTAGCCCCAGTTGTAGGCGTCCTTCGCGGCCGCGGCGGCCACGCAGGCCTGCTGCTCCTGGGAGTCCGGGGCGTGGACCGTGAGGTCGCAGGCGGGCTCGGTGCGGTCCGCGGCCTTCTCCGGGATGGTGCCGATGTCGAAGGCCGGGAGGAGGTGGACGTAGGAGGTTCCGGCGGAGGCCAGGCCGCGCAGGTGGGTCATGCCCGCCGAGCCGGTGTCGGTGAAGGCCAGGTACTGGCCGGGGTGCTTCGAGGTGCGGTCCGCGACCGAGAAGTCGCGGATGTGGAGCTCCTGGATCTGGGCGGAGGTGAAGGGGACGGGCGCGGGCTTGCGCAGGTCCTTCCAGCCGGGCGGGGCGAGCTTCGGGTCGGCGAGGTCCACGGCCAGGCTGTGGGTGGAGTCGGCGGTCAGCGCCGTGGAGTAGGGGTCGGTGACGAGGTTGCGGACCACCTGGCCGGTGCTCGGCGCCCACACGGTCACGGCGTAGCGGTAGGGCTTGGCGGCCCAGGAGCGCTCACCGCGCACCGACCAGACGCCGCTCGCGTCGTCGCGGCGCATGGCGACGGTGCGGCCGTCGAGTTCGAGGGAGACCTCCTGGGCGGTCGGGGCCCAGACGGAGAGGGTGGGGCGGCCGTCCTTGAAGACCGGGCCGAGCGCGGCGGTCGTGGCGTACAGGTCGTCCAGGACCCCGGCGAGCTGCACGCCGGTGGCGGCGAGGACGGCGCCGTTCGCGGCGCGGGCACTGGCGACGAGCTGGCCGCGCAGGGCCTCGCGGACCCGGTCGCGGTCGCGCGGGTCGACGCTGAAGGCGGAGTACGCGGCCAGGTGCGGGAACTTCTGCTTCTGGGCGGCGGTGAGCTCGGTGCGGTTCAGGCGCAGCCACCGGGCCCCGCCCTCGCGGAGGGTGCCGTTCTCGGCCTTGACGGCGCCGTCGCGGGAGGCGAGGAGCTGGGCGGAGGCGGCGGCCGCAGGGGCGTTCCAGGCGAGGGTGTCGCGGTCGATCCAGACGGCCTGGGCCTTGGTGAGGTCCAGGGCGGCGCCGGAGCCGGCGGGCTGCGGGAGGAGGTACTTCTCCTTGCCGCCCAGCATCCAGACCTCGTGGCCGGTGGCCTTCAGGTCGAGGGACTGGTCGGAGGGGAGGTCCTTCTCGTCGCCCTTGTGGAGGATGTAGCTGAGGCTGGTGGCCCCGGCCGCGAGCGGGACCTCGTACACCGCGCCGTAGGCGTCGGTACGGGTGGGCAGCAGCGGCTTGGACCAGTCGGTGGGGGTCGCGGCGCCGGTCCAGACGTGGAGGCCCCAGCCCTCGTAGGCGCCGTCGGGGCGCTGGTAGTGCAGGACGGCCTTGGAGGTGTCCTGCGGCGGGTAGGCGGGGCGGTCGGTGCGGGCGGGTTCCTTGCCCTGCTCCAGCCAGATCTCGCCCGTCCGGGTCACGTCGATGGTGCGGTCGGCGGCGACGTCCTTGTTGCCGTCCTTGTCGATGACGAGGTAGCCGACGGAGGAGGCACCGGGCTTGAGCTTGACGTACGCGAAGGCGCCGTAGGCGTCGCGGCCGGTGAAGCCGTGCCCGGCGGGCCACGGGGTCGCCTCGCCCTCGGCGATGTCACCCCAGGCGTAGAGCCGCCAGTCGGTGTAGTCGCCGTCGGGGCGGTTGTAGTGGACGACGGCGTAGTCGCGCTGGGTGGCGGTCGGGGTCTCCTTCGGCGGGACCTGTCCGGCGGCGGACTGGGCGAGCGCGCTCGCAGTGCGGCCGGCGGCGTCCACGGCGACGGCCTTGTAGCGCAGGGCCGTTCCGGCGGGGGCGGTGATGTGCTGGGTGACCTTGTACGGGGCGTGGTCGGCGGAGCCGAGGACCTGCCACGGGCCGTTGCCGGTCTGGGCGGCGAAGACGACACGGTTGGTGCCGCCGCCGGTGACGTCCGCGGTGAGCTCGACGGTGCCGGTGGCGCCGGGGGCCGGGGCCTTGAGGGTCAGGGCCGGCTTGGTGGCGGGTGCGGCGAGGGGGGCGGTGGCCTGGAGGACCACCGAGCCGAAGGCGGGGACGACGACGGTGAGCTTGCCTGCCGCAGAGGCGCGCAGCAGCGCGGTGCCGCCGTACAGGGTGCGGTACTGGGCGCCGGCCGGGGCGTCGATCTCCACGGACGTGGCTTCGGGCGCGTTGTTCGCGGCGACCAGGTATTCGGTGCGGCTGCGCGTGTCCGTCCGGGCGAAGGCGTAGACGGACCCGTCGGCGAGGCGCTCGCTCTGGACGCCGTCCCGCAGGGCGGGGTGGTCCTTGGCCAGCTTGGAGAGAGCACTGATCTGCCGGTAGAGCGGGTGCTGCGGATCGTAAGCGTCGCTCGCGTGGGTGCGCACCGTTCCGAGCTGGTCGTCGTCGAGGTAGTCGGCGACCCGCGACCCGAACAGCGGCTGGCGTGCGTCCTTGTCACCGCCCGCGCCCGTGAAGCCCTGCTCGTCACCGGAGTAGACCACCGGGTTGCCCCGGGAGAAGAACATCAGCTCGTTGGCCAGCCGGTAGCGGTCCAGCAGCTCCTGCTCCCCCGCGCCCGGCCGGTCCTGCTTCAGGAAGGAGCCGAAGCGCCCCATGTCGTGGTTGCCGAGGAAGGTCACCTGCTCGTAGGCGTTGGCCTTGTCGGTGGTGTACCGGTAGTCGTCACCGAGGACGGCGGCCAGTCGGCCGGCTCCCGCGCCCTGGGCGGCGTACGAGCGGATCGCGTCCTGGAGCGGGAAGTCGAGGGTGGAGTCGAGGCGCCCGCGCGTCACGTACGGGGAGGTGACGGCCGTGTCGGCGGAGTAGACCTCGCCGAACATGAAGAAGTCGTCCCTGCCGCGCTTCGCCGCGTACGCGTCGAGCGCGGTGGCCCACTGACTCCAGAAGTCCAGGTTGACGTGCTTGACGGTATCGATCCGGAAGCCGTCGATATCGAACTCCTCGACCCACTTCTGGTAGATCTTCTCCATCCCGCTGACGACCTCGGGACGCTCGGTCCACAGGTCGTCGAGGCCGAAGAAGTCGCCCTGCTCGGAGGACTCGCCGGCGAAGGTGGAGTCGCCCCGGTTGTGGTACATCTGCGGGTCGTTGAGCCAGGACGGCACCTTGGCGTTCTTCTTGGCGTCGGCGACGAACGGGGTCCGCGGGAAGGATCCGGCCCCGGTCTTCGGGAACTTCCCCTTCCCGTCCGCGTAGTCGGAGTCGTCGAAGGGCACCCCGTCCTTGGTCAGGTAGGGGAACGCCCCCTTCGACAGGTACGAGTAGGACGCCTCCCGGTAGTCCACGACGTCGGCCGTGTGGTTCGTGATGACGTCGAAGAAGACCTTCATCCCCTTCCCGTGGGCCTTGTCGATCAGCCGCTCCAGGTCGGCGTTGGTGCCGAAGTGCGGGTCGACCTGCGTGAAGTCGGTGATCCAGTACCCGTGGTAGCCCGCCGAGACGTCGTCGCCCTTCCCCTGCACCGGCTGGTTCTTGAAGATCGGCGCCATCCAGATGGCCGTCGTCCCCAGACCCTTGATGTAGTCGAGCCGGTCGGTGAGCCCCTTGAGGTCGCCGCCCTGGTAGAAGCCCTTGTCCGTCGGGTCGAGGCCGGTCTCCAGGCGGGAGCCGGTGAGGCCGCCCCGGTCGTTGCGCGGGTCGCCGTTCGCGAAGCGGTCCGGGAGCACGAAGTAGAACTGCTCCCGGGTCAGGTCGTGCCGGGCCGGCTGTGCGGCGAGCTTCGCGTCCGAGGGCGGGGCGGGCGCCTTGGCGGCGGCCGCCGCGGCGGGCAGGGCGGGCAGGAGCGTCACGGCCAGGGCGGCGGCGAGGGCTCCTGCGGCAGGGCGTATCAAGGCGGATCTCCTTGTGTACGTGTCGCGTGAATAAGGGCTGCCCGGCGTGGCGGGGAAGTGGATGCCGGGCAGCCCTGGTCTAGGGGGGACGGTGGGTCAGTTGCGCCAGGTGTCGCTCAGCGTGACCTTGCCGCCGGCGGGAACGGCGGCCGTGCGGTTGGCGCCGCTCTCCCACGTGACGTTCCCGGAGGCGTCCTTGCGGACGTACTTGTACGCGAAGGACGTACCGGCCGGGAGGGTGACGTCGAGCTTCCAGACGGGATAGGCGGCGGAGTCGAGCTTGAGCGCGCTGCCGGTGTTCCAGGCACCGAGCTCGGCGCGGTCCCCGGTGACGTAGATGTTCTGCCCGGGCACGGTGGTGGCGTTGACGGCGAAGGAGGCACCGGAGGTCGCCGACGGCGGGGGCGTCGTACCGCCGGAGCAGGTACGGGCGCCGGCGTGCAGGGCGACGGCGGTCCCGGGGGCGAGGGTGGTGCTGAACTGGCCACCGGAGCTCACGTTCACCACCCGTCCGCTCTGCACGTCGCAGTAGACGCCACCCGGGAGCGAGGTCTGGAAGGTGCGGGTCAGTGCGCTCGCCTCGTGGTTGATCGCCACGTACGCCTTGGAGCCGCGCCCGAAGGCGATCTGGTCGCCGCCGTTGTCCCACCAGTCGGTGACGGACTGCCCGCGGGCCGCGTTGCGGAAGCCGACCATGGAGGAGATCTCCCGCCAGGCGTGCTGGCACTTCCAGCCGTCCGCGTAACAGGCGCTCACCGCGCCGCCGCTGGGCGGGCCGGCGTCCTTGTCGGTCCACTCGTAGCCCGAGTGCACGTCCGGGGAGCCGTAGGGCCAGGCCAGCATGAACACGTTGGCGAGCGTGTAGTTCGCGCCGTCCTTGTAGCTGAGGGTGTCCCCGCCGCGCTCGGTGTCGTGGTTGTCGACGAAGACGGCGGACTGCCCCCCGGGCATGTACCCCCACGCCTCCCCGAAGTTCTTCAGATAGGCGAGGTTCTCGTTCTGGAAGACCCGCTTCAGATCCCGCGCGTACCGGAACTCCTGCACGTCCCCGCTGCCGAGGTACTCGCTCGGCGAGACGGCCTCGCCCGCGCCGTGGATCGCCTCCAGCTTCCAGTAGGCGCCGGGATTGCTCAGCCGGGACTTGATGTTGGCGAGGTCGGCGGCGGGCATGTGCTTGGCGGCGTCGATCCGGAACCCGTCGACGCCCAGCGACAGCAGGTCGTTCAGGTAGCCGGCGATCCGCCCCCGCACGTAGTCCTCACCGGTGTCCAGGTCCGCCAGCTGCACGAGCTCGCAGTTCTGGACGTTGGCCTTGTCCTGGTAATTGGAGATGGTCGCCCGGCAGTCGTCCATGTCGGAGCCGGAGTAGACGCCCGGATAGCCGTACTTCGTGTACGAACTCCCCCCGGTCCCCGTCCCGTCCCCGGCGGCCATGTGGTTGATGACGGAGTCGGCGACGACTTTCACGCCGGCGGCGTGGCAGGTGTCGACCATGGCCTTGAAGGCGGCCCGGTCCCCGAGCCGCCCGGCGATCTTGTAGCTGACGGGCTGGTAGGACGTCCACCACTGGGACCCCTGGATGTGCTCCTGCGGGGGCGAGACCTGGACGTACCCGTAACCGGCGGGCCCGAGGCTGTCGGTACAGGCCTTGCCCACGGACTCGAACCGCCACTCGAACAGCACGGCGGTAACGTCCTTGGCGCCGGGGGGCGCGGCCTGCGCCTGCGGCGCCTGCGCGGTGAGGGTCGCGGCGGTGAGCGCCGCGACGGCGGCGGCGGCCAACAGGGGTCTGCGGGTGGGGGGCATGTGGGGCCTCCTGGCGGAGAGGTGGGGATTGCACGCGACCGTATGGGCCGAAACCCGCCCCTGCAAGACCTTGCGCAAGAGATTGCAGAATTGTTTCTCCGACGTGTCCTCCCGGGGCCGCGCTCGCCACCACCTGGGTAATGTTCCTCGGGTCAACGGACACCAAAAGAAGGCCGCCATGGCACCCGACATCGTGATCGCACAAACCACCACCGACAGCGAACACCGCGCGGGCGAACTGGCCCGGGGTGCGGTGGAGGCCCGCCTGGCCGCTTGCGCCCACATCGACGCCCCGCTCACGGCGGCCTACCGCTGGAAGGGAGCCGTCGAGACGGCCACCGAATGGCGCATCTCGTACAAGACGACACGAGACCGCCTGCCCGCCCTGGCCGCATGGGTAGCCCAGGAGCACAGCTACGACGTCCCGGAGTGGATCGTCCTCCCAGTAGGGGCCGGCTCCCCGGCCTACCTCACCTGGGTCACCGAGGAAACCACCCCGGAGTAACGCCGCCCTACCGAACCGACAGCCCACCCCCACGCTTTGACGCCGGAGGCGCCCCGCCAACGACGTTCTCCTCGCTGGGGTCTCACTCCCATTTCCAGCTCACAGCGCGGCGGACTCCTCAGCTTCGGCTTCGACGGCGCGGAGGTCCTCCATCGCGGGGCGGAACGCGGGGTCGGCGTTGCCACCGGTGGCGTGGACGATGGCCAAGGCGCGGCGCCGACGCTCGAAGAGATCGGGTCGACGCTCGATCTCGACCTCGCGGGCCCAGGTCCTGAGCCATCCGTGGATGGGTCCGAGGGTGTCGTGCTCGGCGGCCAGAGCGAAGGCGGTGTTCTTCTGCCGCTCCATCTCGTCGAGACATGAGGAGCGCGTAGCGATCTGGCGCGTACGTGGCTCCGGATGGGCATCTCGCCGCTGTTTGGTGCGGGTTGGGCTGCCCCCGACTCGGAATGGCTTCCGGCCCGGCCCGGGCGCGGATCCTGCCGGGCCCCGGGAACCTAGGAGCCGGTCCCTGATGCCGCTGCCTATGATCGTGAACCAGTGAACCGTTCCTTTGGGGGCTTCCCGCCGGTCCTTGTCTTTCCGGGGCGGCCCGACCCGGAAGGACAGTAGGACGGGCGGGAAACCCCCAAACCCTCCCTGATCAGCATCAGCCGGAATCAGGCCCCCCGGAGCCACGTGCCCGACCCCGCTCCCCCGCCTCAGCCCCCGTCGGCGCCTGCGCCGTGGAGCCCCTCACCACCAGCTCCGGCTGGAAGACGTACTCCGTGCGCTGGACCGGGGTGCCGGCCACCGCCTCCAGCAGGGCTCCGACCGCCGCCGTCGCCATCGCGCGGACCGGCTGGCGGACCGTCGTCAGCGGCGGGTCCGTGAAGGCGATCAGCGGTGAGTCGTCGAAGCCGACCACCGACACGTCCTCCGGCACCCGCAGCCCCCGCTCGCGCGCGGCCCGTATGACGCCGAGCGCCATCGGATCGCTGCCGCACACCACTCCCGTGCAGCCCCGGTCCAGCAGGGCGCCGCCCGCCGCGTGGCCGCCCTCCACCGTGAACAGGGTCCGCTGGATCAGGCCCTCCGACTCCGCGGACGGGCAGGCGGCCACGAACCCCTGCTCCTTGCGGGCCGACGGCACGTACCGCGTCGGCCCGATCGCCAGGCCGATCCTGCGGTGCCCCAGGTCCTCCAGGTGCCGCACCGCCATGTCCGCCGCGGCCCGGTCGTCCGGGGAGATGAACGGCGCGTTCACCTGCTCGTTGAAGCCGTTGATCAGGACGAAGGGAGTGCCGCGCGCCGCGAGGCGCTGGTAGCGCGACGGGTCGGCGTGGGCATCCGCGTGCAGGCCCGACAGGAACACGATGCCCGTGACCCCGCGTTCCTCCAGCTGCTCCACCAGCTCGTCCTCGGTGGCCCCGCCCGGCGTCTGCGTGCACAGCACCGGCGTGTACCCGTGCCCGGCCAGGGCCTGCTCGATGACCTGCGCGAACGCCGGGAAGATGGGGTTCGTCAGCTCCGGGATCAGCAGCCCCACGAGGCCGTTGCTGCGCCGCTTCAGCCGCACCGGCCGCTCGTAGCCCAGCAGGTCGAGCGCGGCCAGCACCTTGTGCCGGGTGCCGGCCGCCACGCCCGACTTGCCGTTGAGCACACGGCTGACGGTCGCCTCGCTGACCTTGGCCTGCGCGGCGATGTCCGTCAGCCGCAGCGGGGAAGTCACCCCTTCCACCACACCGCGGTGTCGGCGGGCAGGAGGTCCGGGTCCGCGTCCGCGTCCTCGCCGGAGACCGGGCCGAGCGGCCCGCTCGCGAGCAGCACCGTGCCCGGCGCGGGGAAGCGTACGGCCGCGGACGTTGTGTTGACCGTGCAGACGAAGCCCCCGCGCCGGAACGCCAGCACCCCCTCCGGGGCGGCCAGCCACTCCACGGCGTCGCCCGCGCCCAGGTCCGCGTGCTCCCGGCGGATCCGCAGGGCCGCCCGGTACAGCTCCAGCGTGGACGCGGGGTCACCGGTCTGCGCCGCGACGCTCAGGCCCGCCCACTCGGCGGGCTGCGGCAGCCAGCTGCCTCCGCTGCCGAAGCCGTACGGGGCCTCGTCGCCGGACCACGGGATCGGCACCCGGCAGCCGTCGCGCAGCCCGTCCTGGCCGTTCGCCTTGAAGAAGGAGGGGTCCTGGCGCACCTCGTCGGGGAGGTCCGTCACCTCGGGGAGGCCCAGCTCCTCGCCCTGGTAGACGTACGCCGACCCGGGCAGGGCCAGCATCAGCAGGGCGGCGGCCCGCGCCCGCTCCAGGCTGCCGAAGCGGGTGCGGTGGCGTACGACGTCGTGGTTGGACAGCACCCAGGTGGTGGGGGCTCCCACCGGCCGCATCGAGTCGAGCGAGTCGTCGATGGCGGCGCGCAGCGCGTCCGCGTCCCAGCCGGTGCTCAGGTAGTGGAAGTTGAAGGCCTGGTGCAGCTCGTCGGGGCGCAGGTAGAGCGCGGTGCGGTCGGCGCTCGGTGTCCACGCTTCGGCGACGCCGATGCGGTCGCCCGCGTACTCGTCGAGGACCCGCCGCCAGGAGCGGTAGATCTCGTGGACCCCGTCCTGGTCGAAGAAGGGCAGCACCTGGTTGCCGAGCAGCTTGAGCTGCTCGTCGCGGCCGAGGTCCGGCAGGCCGGGGGCCTTGACCAGGCCGTGGGCGACGTCGATGCGGAAGCCGTCGGCGCCGAGGTCGAGCCAGAAGCGCAGGATGGAGCGGAACTCGTCCTGTACGGCGGGGTGTTCCCAGTTGAAGTCGGGCTGCTCGGGCGCGAAGAGGTGCAGGTACCACTCGCCGTCGGCGACGCGGGTCCAGGCGGGCCCGCCGAAGATGGACTCCCAGTCGTTGGGCGGCAGCTCCCCACAAGCCCCCTGCCCCGGCCGGAAGTGGAAGCGCTCGCGCAGCGGGGTGCCGGGGCCTTCCCGCAGTGCCTGCTTGAACCATTCGTGCTGGTCGGAGCAGTGGTTGGGGACGAGGTCCACGATGATGCGCAGGTCCAGGGCGTGGGCCTCGCGGATGACGGCGTCGGCGTCGTGCAAGGTGCCGAACATCGGGTCGATGGCCCGGTAGTCGGCGACGTCGTAGCCCGCGTCGGCCTGCGGGGAGGCGTAGAAGGGGCTCAGCCAGACGGCGTCGACGCCCAGTTCCTTGAGGTAGGGCAGGCGGCTGCGGATGCCTTCGAGGTCCCCCATGCCGTCCCCGTTGGAGTCGGCGAAGCTGCGCGGATAGACCTGGTAGATCACCGCTTCTCTCCACCAGCCGGGCCGGGTGCCGGTGGAGGTGGGAAGTGCGTCGGCGAGGTGCTGGGTCATGTCGTCCTTGAAGAGATCGGGCCGGGGGTGAGAGGGGGCAGGCACGGGTGGTCAGCCCTTGGTGGCGCCTGCCGTCATCCCGGCGACGAGGTGACGCTGGGCGAAAACGAAGAAGATCGCCGCGGGGATGGCGATGAGGACCGAGGCGGCGCTCATCGCACCCCAGTTGGAGGTGTACTGGGTGACGAAGGTCTGCAGTCCGCCGGCCAGCGTGAGGTTCTCCTCGCCGACCATGAAGGCGGAGGCGTACGCGACTTCGCCCCATGCGGTGATGAAGGCGTAGAAGCCGGTGACGGCGAGGCCGGGCTTGGCGAGCGGCAGGATCAGCCGCCAGAAGGTGCCGAAGGGGTTGAGCCCGTCGACCCGGCCGGATTCGTCGATCTCCACCGGGATGGTGTCGAAGAAGCCCTTCATCATCCAGGCGCAGAACGGCACGGCGATGGTGAGGTAGGTGATGATCAGGCCGACGGGCTGGTTGAGCAGGCCGAGGTCGCCCATCAGGTTGTAGAGCGGGACGATGAGGATCGCCATCGGGAACATCTGCGTGATGAGCAGGGTCCACATGAGCGGCTTCATGCCGGGGAACTTGAACCGGCTGACCGCGTATCCGGTGGTGGCGGCGATGAACACACCGAGGACGGTGGTGACGCCGGCGACCAGGACCGAGTTCGCGAACCAGCTGAGGAAGTGGCTCTGCTCCAGCAGGTACGTGTAGTTGCCGAGCGTCGGCTGCTTGACGAAGTCCGTGCTGATCGCGTGCTCGGCCGGCTTGAGCGAGGTCAGCAGGATCCACAGCACCGGGAAGACGGCGATGACGGACGCGACGACCAGGGTCGCGTGCAGGCCGACGGAGGCGAGCGGGGAGCGGCTGCCCCGGGTACGAGCGGTGTTCGCGGACATGGTCACCACACCTCTCCCTGCTTGCGCAGCGAGCGCCGGTAGACCAGCGCGAAGATCATGAGCAGGGCGAGGATCAGTACGCCCCACGTGGCGGAGCCGGCGAAGTCGCGCGGGCTCGCCACGAACGCCTCGCGGAAGGCCTGGGTCACCAGGATCTCGGTGGAGTCTCCTGGTCCGCCCCTGGTGAGCAGGAAGATCACCGGGAACATGTTGAAGGTCCAGATGGTGGAGAGCAGGATCACCGTCATGCTCACCGCGCGCAGGCCGGGCAGCGTGATGTGCCGGAACCGCTGCCAGGCGCTCGCGCCGTCCATCTCGGCGGCCTCGTAGAGCTCGCCGGGGATCGACTGCAGTCCGCCGAGCAGGGCGACCATCATGAAGGGGACGCCGAGCCAGACGTTGACGGCGACGACCGAGAACTTGGCCCAGGTCGGGTCGTCGAGCCACGGGACGGCGGCGATGCCGCCACCGTCGAGGATCTTGTTGAGGATGCCGTTGTCGCGGTTGAAGAGGAACCGCCAGGCGAAGACGGAGACGAAGCCGGGGACGGCCCAGGGCAGGATGAGCGCCATCCGGTAGGCGGCGCGGCCCCGGAAGTTCCGGTTGAGCATGTTGGCCAGGATCAGGCCGAGCGTGAAGGTGACGGACACGCACGCGACGGTCCACACCACCGTCCACACCAGCCGCTGCAGGAACACCGGGTCGCTGAGCACGGCCGCGTAGTTGTCGAGTCCGACGAACTCGTACGTGGCTTCGATGTGCCGGGCGCCGATGGTGCGCGAGACGTTGCGCTCGTTGGCGTCGGTCAGCGACAGGTAGATGCCCCGGATCAGCGGCCAGCCGATGATCACGCCGAGGACGAGCACCACCGGGGCGATCATCGCCCAGGCGTACCAGTGGGTGGCGAGGGCGCGCCTCAGTCCACCTCTGTTCCCGCTGTCAGTCCTGCGGCTCCGGCCGCGGGCGACGACGTCTTTCTCGACGTCGTCACCCGCGGCCTTCGCCACCGACTGGCTGGTGTGAGCAGCCATCGTGTCGTTACTTCCAACCCTTGAGGATCTTGCGGAACTCGGCGCCGGCCGCCTTGGCGGCGTCCTCGGGGCTCGACGCTCCGGTGATCGCCTTGGTGTACTCGACCTTCAGCGGCTCGAAGAGGGAGCCGTTCTCCGGGATCCAGGCGCGCTCGACGGCCTTGTCCACGGCCGGCTTGAAGAACTGCACCATCTCGCTGCTCTTCACGTCCGGCTGCTCGTAGGCGGCGGTACGGGTGGGGAGCAGGCTCAGCTCCTTGGCCGACTGCACCTGGACCTCCTGCGAGGTCATGTACTCGACGAAGGCGTGGGCCGCGTCGCGGTTCTTCGAACCGGCGTAGACGCCGAGGTCGTGGCCGCCCTGCGGGGCGCCCGCCTTGACCGAGCCGGCCGGGACGGCGGCGACGCCGAGGTTGGCCTTGTCCTTGAACTGGTCACCGGCGTAGGTGTCGGCGACGGCCCACGGACCGTTGATCATCATGGCGGCCTCGCCGGACTTGAAGGCCGTCTGCATGTTGGTCCAGCCGTCGGTGGCGTTGGTGACCGCCGCGCCCGAGGTGACCAGGTCGCGGGCGGTCTTGAAGGCCTTGACGCCCGCCGCGTTGTCGACGGTGACCGTCTTGTTCTTCGCGTCGACCAGGTCGCCGCCCTCGCCGTAGATCAGCGGGAGGAACCAGTAGGAGTCGTCGCCGCGCAGGTAGAGCCCGGCCTTGCCGCTCTTCGCCTTGATGGCCGCGGCGGCCGTCTTCAGCTCCTCGAGCGTCTTGGGGGGCTGGACCCCGGCGTCGGCGAGCATCTTCTTGTTGTAGAAGAGGCCGAGGGTGTCGATGACCTGCGGTACCGCGTAGGTCTTGCCCTCGTACTTCCCGCTGGCCGCGGCCTGCGGGAGGAACTCGGCGTCGACCTTCTTCGCCGTGTCGGCCGGGACCTCGTCGAGGTAGCCCAGCGAGGCGAAGTCGGCGACCCAGCCGACGTCGGCGCGGATCACGTCGGGGGCGTCGGAACCGCTGCTGAAGGCGTTCTTGACCTTGTTCTGCGCGTCGCCGTAAGGAACGTTGACGTACTTGACGGTCACCTTCGGGTGCTTCGCGGTGAACGCCTCGGCGATCTTCTGGAAGCTGGCCTTCTCGGCGTCGTTCGACGTGTCCCACCAGGTGACCGTGCCGGACAGTTCCCCACCGGCCTTGGTCTCGCCGCTGTCGTCCTTGGTGTCACCACCGCAAGCCGTCGCCGCGAGCGCCAGGGCCGCGACCAGCGCGGTGGCCGCTATGCCACGCCGCATATGAACTCCTTCGATGATCCCGGCCGCGCCCTCGCGGTCCCGAGTTGCCAGGAACGTAACAAGGCTGAAAGAAGACCGAAAGACCTTGCGGCAATTTTCTGCAAGACGGGCTGATCGTTACATCCGTGTGTCCGTACGGTTGCCGCAGCTTGCTGTTAGTTCGAGGCACCTTCTCCCGTCCGGGCCCGCAACCAGGGGGCGTCTGCTCGCGTTGACCCCGATATGACCCATGAGTCGACGGCCGTCCAGCTTGCAAGCGCTTCCAGCAATGCCGCCGCGAGCACCGGCTGGTGGCGTGATGCCGTCATCTACCAGGTGTACGTGAAGTCCTTCGCGGACAGCGGCGGCGACGGCATCGGGGACCTGCGCGGGGTGCGCGAGCGGCTCCCGCACCTGGCCCGGCTGGGGGTCGACGCCATTTGGCTCACCCCCTTCTACGTCTCCCCGCAGGCCGACGGCGGCTACGACGTCGCCGACTACCGCGCCGTCGACCCGCTCTTCGGGGACCTCTCCGACGCCGACGACCTCGTACGGGCCGCACACGCGCTGGGGCTGCGGATCATCGTGGACGTGGTGCCGAACCACACCTCCGAGCAGCACGCCTGGTTCCGGGCCGCCCGCGCCGGGGATCCGCGGGCCCGGGCGCGCTACCACTTCCACCCCGGCCGCGGGCCGGGCGGCGCCGAGCCGCCGAACGACTGGGAGTCCGTCTTCGGCGGCCCCGCCTGGACCCGCGTCGAGGACGGCTCCTGGTACCTGCACCTCTTCGCCCCCGAGCAGCCCGACCTGGACTGGGACCACCCGGAGGTCGCCGCCGAGTTCGCCTCCGTGCTGCGCTTCTGGCTGGACCTCGGCGTCGACGGCTTCCGGGTGGACGTGGCCCACGGCATGGTCAAGGCCGCCGGCCTGCCCGACATCGGCCGCGGCGCCCAGGCCACCCTCATCGGCACGCAGCCGCTCCCCTTCTTCGACCAGGACGGGGTCCACGAGATCCACCGCTCCTGGCGCCGGCTCCTCGACTCCTACGAGGGCCCGCGCATCGGCGTCGCCGAGGCCTGGGCGCCGACCTCCGAGCGCCTCGCCCTCTACGTCCGCCCCGACGAACTGCACCAGGCCTTCAACTTCCGCTTCCTGAACTGCCCGTGGGACACCACCGCCCTGCGGACCGTCATCGACGAGTCCCTGGCCGCCACCGCCTCGGTCGGGGCGCCCACCACCTGGGTGCTGTCCAACCACGACGTCGTGCGCCACCGCACCCGCTACGGCAGCCTGGCCCGGGCGCGGGCCGCCGCCCTGCTGATGCTGGCCCTGCCCGGGTCGGCGTACGTCTACCAGGGCGAGGAGCTGGGCCTCCCCGAGGTGGGCGACCTCCCGGCCGAGGCCCGCCGGGACCCCGCCTTCCTGCGCAGCGCCGGACAGGACGGGCTGCGCGACGGCTGCCGGGTCCCGCTGCCCTGGTCCGGCGACCGGCCCCCGTACGGCTTCGGGCCGGCCGGAGCCTGGCTGCCGCAGCCCGCCGGCTGGGGCGGCCTGAGCGTCGCCGCCCAGACCGGCGATCCTCACTCCACCCTCGAGCTCTACCGCGCCGCCCTGGAACTGCGCCGGGCCCTGCCCGGTCTCGGCTCCCCGGACGCGGGCCCGCTGACCTGGCTGCCCGCGCCCGAGGACGTGCTCCTCTTCACCCGGCCCGGCTTCGCCTGCACCCTCAACAGCCGGCCCGTCGCGGTCGAACTGCCCGCGCCCGGACGTCCGGTACTGTCCAGCGCCCCCGTGGAGACGGACGGCCGTACCGTGCTGCTGCCGCCGGACTCGTGCACGTGGTGGGCAATCTGAACGTGCGACCGGTACAGTCCAATCCCGTGACCGCACGGCTCGCCGACATCGCAGCCCAAGCGGGGGTCAGCGAAGCCACAGTCAGCCGCGTGCTCAACGGCAAGCCCGGTGTGGCCGCGGGCACCCGTGAATCCGTACTGGCCGCGCTCGACGTGCTCGGCTACGAACGGCCCGTACGGCTGCGCCAGCGCAGCGCGGGACTCGTCGGACTGATAACCCCCGAACTGGACAACCCCATCTTCCCGGCGCTCGCCCAGGTCATCGGCCAGGCGCTGACCCGGCAGGGGTACACGCCCGTACTGGCCACGCAGACGCCCGGCGGGTCCACCGAGGACGAGCTGACCGAGATGCTCGTCGACCGCGGGGTCTCCGGCATCATCTTCGTCTCCGGCCTGCACGCCGATACGACCGCCGACATGGGCCGCTACGACCAACTGCGCGGCCAGGGCGTCCCGTACGTCCTCATCAACGGGTTCTCCGACAAGGTGCAGGCGCCCTTCGTCTCCCCCGACGACCGCGCGGCGATGCAGCTCGCGGTCACCCACCTGACGGCCCTCGGGCACACCCGGATCGGTCTCGCCGTCGGGCCCAAGCGCTTCGTGCCGGTGGTCCGCAAGATCGAGGGCTTCCGGCTCGGGATGAAGGAGCGGCTCGGGCTCGACGAGGCCGAGACCGAGGAGCTGATCCAGCATTCCCTCTACACGCTGGAGGGCGGCCAGGCGGCCGCGGCCGCACTGATCTCGCGGGGCTGCACGGCGGTGGTGTGCGCGAGCGACATGATGGCGCTCGGCGCGATCCGCGCCGCCCGGCAGCGGGGGCTGCGGGTGCCGCAGGACGTGTCGGTCGTCGGCTTCGACGACTCCCCGCTCATAGCGTTCACCGATCCGCCGCTCACCACCATCCGGCAGCCGGTGCAGGCCATGGGACAGGCGGCGGTCAGGACCCTGCTGGAGGAGATCGGCGGTACGCCGGCCCCGCACAGCGAATTCGTCTTCCTGCCCGAGCTGGTGGTCCGGGGCTCCACGGCCTCCGGCCCCGGTCAGGCTCGGGGCCGGACTCGTCCGTAGGTCGGAGCGCAGGCGCCGAAGACCGTCCCGAGGGATGATCGGAGGCGAGATCGCATCTGGCAGACTCTCTCCCCATGGGTGAAGCGAGCGTGAAGACACTGGAAACCCGGACGGACGTCTCGTCACCCACCGTGACCGAGAGTGAGGTCCGGACGGGGCCCGAGCGCACCCTCCTGACCCGGTTGCGCAGCCCGCGCCGCCCGCGGATCTGGTTCGAGATCCTGCTGATCGCGGTCAGCTACTGGACCTACTCGCTGATCCGCAACGCGGTGCCCGAGCAGAAGGCGGCCGCCCTCGCGAACGCCGACTGGATCTGGAACGCCGAGCGGAGCCTGGGCATCGCCGTCGAGCAGACGGTCAACCACGCGGTGAACTCCGTGACGTGGCTGATCGTGGGCATGAACTACTACTACGCCACGCTCCACTTCATCGTGACCATCGGCGTGCTCGTGTGGATCTACCGTTTCCATCCCGGGCGGTACGCCGCCACCCGCCTGGTCCTCTTCGCCACCACGGGCGTCGCCCTGGTCGGCTACTACCTGTACCCGCTCGCGCCGCCCCGGCTGATGAACGGGCAGAACTTCGTCGACACCGTGCTGGTCCACCACACCTGGGGCTCCATGGCCTCCGGAAACCTCAAGCACATGTCGAACCAGTACGCCGCGATGCCGTCCATGCACATAGGGTGGTCGCTCTGGTGCGGGCTGACGATCTTCGCGGTCGCCTCCGCCCCCTGGGCCCGGATCCTGGGCCTGCTCTACCCGGCGGCGACCCTCGTCGTGATCGTGGCCACCGCCAACCACTTCTGGCTCGACGCCGTGGGCGGCATGCTCTGCCTGGCCTTCGGCTACACCGCCTCGGGAGCCTGGTTCGGCTCCCTCCCGCACCGGCTGCCGCGCCACCCCCTGTACGCGGGTCCGCACCCGGCGACGGCGCTGCTGAACCGTTTTCGGCGCTAGCAACAGCTCCGGTCTCCTGGTCTCCCCTGGATCCCTAGATCCCCTCCTCCCGGTGCGTGACGCGCCCGCCGGACATCGTGAGGCGAACCGGGGCCCCGGCCAGCTCGTCCACCCCCGCCGTGACCGGGTCGAGCGCGAAGGCCGTCAGATCCGCCCGCCGGCCGGCCGCGATCCGGCCCGCCACCCGCTGTTCCCCGGCCGCGAGCGCCGCGTGCGAGGTCATGCCCTCCAGAGCCATCAGCCCGGTCAGGGCGGGTCCGGACGAGGCCGCGCCGAGCGGGCTGCGGGCGGTCACGAGCACCTGGCGGGCGTCGTAGTGGGCGACGGGCCAGTCGGAGCCGAGCGCGAGGACGGCTCCCGCGTCTCGCAGGTCCCGGCAGCGCCACGCCCGCCCGGCCCGGTCCTCCCCCAGTCGCCTGGACCACTCGTCGGTGTGGTCGGCGCGGGTGTACGCGGCGTGCGGCGGCTGCATCGAGGCGATCACCCCGAGCTCCGCGAACCGCTTCAGCTGGTCGTCGGGGACGGTCTCGATGTGCTCGATCCGGTGCCGCATGCGGGCCTGCCCGCCGAGGGCGGCGACCGTGTCGAGGACGTGGCGGACCGCCGCGTCGCCGATGGCGTGGGTCGCGGTGCGCACTCCGGCCGCGTCGAAGACCCGTACGGCGCGGGCGTAGGCGCTCGGGTCGGGCCAGAAGGCGTCGGTGCCCTGGCCGTGGCAGTCGGCGTGCTCCAGCCAGGCGCTGCCGCCCTCGACGGTGCCGTCCATGAAGAACTTCACGCCGCCGACCTGCCAGTGGCGGCCGGCCAGGCGCTGGAGCGCGATCAGCCCGGCGAGTTCCTCGTCGTCCGCCCCCGGCATGCACCAGGGGGCCAGGCGCAGCCGCAGGGGCAGGTGGCCCTCGTACTCGACGGTCGAGAGGAGGGCCGGTACGTCCCCGTCGCCGAGGTCCATGACGTGGGCGCCGGTCAGCCCGGTGGCGGCCATGGCGTCGAGGAGGGCGACGAGGCGGGTGCGGCGTTCGGCGGGGGCGGGCTGGGGCACCAGGGCTCCGACCAGCGCCATCGCGGCGTGCTCGACGAGGTGCCCGGTGGGGCGGCCGGCCGCGTCGCAGACGATGGCGGAGCGCTGGGCGAAGGCGCGGGGGCCGGTGATGCCGGCGGCGGCCAGGGCCGCGCCGCTGGCGAGGGCGGAGTGGCCGTCGTAGAGGCGCAGGAAGGCGGGGGCGCCGTCCAAGGCGTCTTCGATCAGGGCGCGGTCGACGGGCTGTCCGCCGAAGGCGTTGTGGTCGAGGCCGTGGCCGACGACCCAGCCCTTGCTGCGCTCGGCGGTTCGCAGCACGGCCCGTAGCCGGTCGATGTCCCGTACGGCGGAGAGGTCGGTGCCGGTGGCCACCTCGATGCCCCAGACGGGGTGGCTGTGGGCGTCGGTGAGGCCGGGGGTGAGGGTGGCGCCGCCGAGGTCGATCACCTCGGTGCCGGGGCCGCGCCAGTCCCGTACGTCGGCCTCGTCGCCGACGGCGACGATCTGCCCGCCCCGGACGGCGACGGCACGGGCCTCGGGACGGGCGGGGTCGAGGGTGCGGACGCGGGCTCCGGTGAGGACGGTGTCGGCAGCGGACACGGAACTGCTCCTTCGGGGGCGGCGGGCTGGGCGTCGGGGCGGGTGTGGCGCCTCGGGCCATCGTGCCGGGTCCGCGGGCGGAGGGCGGAGGGGGGAGGGGGCGCCGCCGGCCGGGGCTTGCCCGGGCGCTCCCTGAAATTCTCTTTCGCGGGCGGGCAACCGAATCCGGCCGGGCGGTGGTCAAGGGGGCGAAGGGGGTGCCGATGCAGGCCGAGCAAGAAGCTCATTTCCAGGCGTTCGTGGCCGCGCGCTGGAGCCATCTGGTGCGGACCGCGTATCTGCTGACCGGGGATCCGCACGATGCGGAGGACGTGACCCAGAGCGCGCTCGCGAAGGCGTACCGGTCGTGGCGGCGCGTGTCGCGCATGGACAGTCCGGAGGCGTACGTGCGCCGGATGCTGGTCACGTGCAACAGCGACCGGTTCCGCAAGCGCCGGGTCGCCGAGCGGCTGACGGACACCGTGCCGGACACCTCGGTCCGCGACAACGCCGTGGCCTGGGCCGACGAGCGCAACGCGCTGATGGAGGCGCTGGCCCAACTGCCCGCCCGGCAGCGGGCGGTCGTGGTCATGCGGTACTGGGAGGACCTGTCCGAAGCCGAGACCGCCGACGTCCTGGGCTGCTCCCCCGGCACCGTCAAGAGCCAGGCGTCCAAGGCCCTGGCGAAACTGCGCGCCTGGCCCGGGCTGGGCCGGATCACGACGACGAACGAGACGCAACAGGGGGCGTTCCGGTGAACGGGCGAGACGACGACAAGCGGGACGGCCAGCGGGACGGGCAGCAGGGCGGGCTGGAGGAGCGGGACGGGCAGGACGGGCCTGACGGACAGGACGGGCAGGACGCCTTCGAGCTGAACCTGCGGGACTGGATGGCCCAGGACGCGGCCGCCGTGCGCCCCGCCGCCGTGCCGTATCCGGCGATCGTCCGGCAGGGCCGCGCGGAGCGGCGGCGCAGGCTCGCGGTGGCGGGGGCGGCCCTGATCGCGCTGACCGTCGTACCGGCCACGGCCATCGCCTTCTCCGGCCACGGCGCGGGCGGAGACGGCGGGCCGGCGGACCGCGTGTCCGTGGGTGGGGGCGGGCCGGCGGCGAGTACGGCGCCGCCGTCGCCCGAGCCGCCCGCCGGGCCGGCCGCGCCGGCGACCCCCGGGCAGCTCGTCGACGGCATCACCATGAAGGAGGCGGCGGCCGGGCTGGAGCAGTGCCTCGGCCCCGACGCGCCGGGCGCCGGCGGGCCGGAGTCCCCGCCGGCGAAGCTGGGCAAGGCCGCCGAGTACCGGATCCTGCTCGCGCACCGCAGTACCGGCAACGACAACTCCCCGGGCGACGGCCAGTACGTCGTCGCCGTCAGGGACGCTCCCGTGCCGACCCGGATCATCTGCAGCATCAAGGACGGCCAGGCGAGCGGCTCGAACATCTCGATGGGCGGCGCGGACTCGGACCCCGAGTACGGGCCCGTCGTCCCCGACATCAACGCGGGCAAGCTCTACCTCCAGCGCCTGAGCGGCGAGGGCCCGTGGAAGCTGCCCTTCCGCTGGGGCGGCATCGGCACGGTCGACGCCGGGGTCACCCGGGTCACCGTCAGCTACGGCGGCGCCACCGTCGAAGCCGCCGTCGACCGCGGCTGGTTCGCCGCCACCGGCGTCCTGGAACAGCCCGTCACCAAGTCGCCGCGGGTCAAGGGCTACGACGCCCAGGGCAAGCAGATCTACGACTCCGACCAGGACAAGCACCACGACAAGACCATCCCCTGATGCTGTGGGACCTCGCCGCCGTACAGGGGTCGGCGGCGAGGTCCCACGCAGAACCACGCGGGTCCGGGCGGCCCTGGCCGGCCCTACGCCCCGTAGAACAGCTCGTCCACCACCGCGCGGGCACGGCGCGTGATGCGGCGGTAGTCGTCCAGCATCTCGCCGACCGTGCCCTCCGCGTAGCCGAGGTAGCGGCCCACTGCCGCAAGCTCGCGGGTGTCGGCGGGGAAGGTGTCCCCGGCGCGGCCGCGGACCAGCATCACCGCGTTGCGGACCCGGGTGGCCAGGACCCAGGCCTCGTCCAGGATCTGCGCCTCCTCGGTCGGGATCAGCCCGGCCGCGTGGGCGGCGGCCAGGGCTTCGCGGGTGCGGGTCGTGCGCAGGCCCGGTTCGGCCCAGGCGTGCTGCATCTGGATCAGCTGGACGGTCCACTCGACGTCGCTGAGGCCGCCGCGGCCCAGTTTGGTGTGCAGGGTCGGGTCGGCGCCGCGCGGCATCCGCTCCGATTCCATCCGGGCCTTGAGCCGGCGGATCTCCCGTACGGCGTCCTCGCCGAGGCCCTCCACCGGGTAGCGCAGCGGGTCGACCAGTTCGATGAAGCGCCGGCCCAGGTCGGCGTCGCCCGCGACCGGTTCGGCCCGCAGCAGGGCCTGGCTCTCCCAGGTCAGGGACCAGCGCCGGTAGTACGCGGCGTACGAGGCCAGGGTGCGCACCAGCGGGCCGGAGCGGCCCTCGGGGCGCAGGTCGGCGTCGATGAGCAGCGGCGGGTCGGCGGTGGGCAGTTGGAGCAGGCGGCTCATCTCGGCGACGACGGTCTGGGCGGCCTTCGCGGCCTCCTGTTCGTCGACGCCCTCGCGGGGTTCGTGGACGAACAGCACGTCGGCGTCGGATCCGTAGGCCAGTTCGTGGCCGCCGAAGCGGCCGACGCCGATGACGGCGAAGCGGGTGGGCAGGGTGTCGCCCCACTGGGAGCCGACGGCGGCGCGCAGGGCGCCCGCGACGGTGGCGGCGGTGAGGTCGGAGACGGCTCCGCCGACCCGGTCGACGAGGGCGCCGTGGTCCTCCTCGGCCGGGCTGTCCTCCGTACCGTACGAGCGGATGATGTCGGCCGCGGTGGTACGGAACAGCTCGCGGCGGCGGACCCCGCGGGCGGCGGCGACGCCGGCCTCGGGGGTCTCGGCACGGCCGACGGCGGCGAGGACCTCCTGCTCCAGGGCCTCGTGGGTGCGGGGCTGGAGGCCTTCGGGGTCGCCGAGCAGGGCGACGGCCTCGGGGGCGCGCATCAGCAGGTCGGGGGCGAGCCGGCCGGCGGACAGGACGCGGGCGAGGTTCTCGGCGGCGGCTCCCTCGTCGCGCAGCAGCCGCAGGTACCAGGGGGTCTTGCCGAGGGCGTCGGAGACCTTGCGGAAGCCGAGCAGCCCGGCGTCCGGGTCGGCGGAGTCGGCGAACCAGCCGAGCATGACCGGCAGCAGGGTGCGCTGGATGGCGGCCTTGCGGGTGACGCCGGAGGCGAGGGCCTCGAGGTGGCGCAGGGCCGCGGCCGGGTCGGCGTAGCCGAGCGCTTCGAGGCGCTGGCCGGCGGCGCGCGGGGAGAGCCGGGTCTCGCCGGGGGTGAGCTGGGCGACGGCGTCGAGGAGCGGCCGGTAGAAGAGCTTCTCGTGCAGGCGGCGCACGACGGAGGCGTGGCGGCGCCAGGCCTTGTTGAGTTCGGCGACGGGTTCGGTGCGCAGGCCCATGGAGCGGCCCAGGCGCCGCAGGTCCTGCTCGTCCTCGGGGACGAGGTGGGTGCGGCGCAGCCGGTAGAGCTGGATGCGGTGCTCCATGGTGCGCAGGAAGCGGTACGCGTCGTGCAGCTGGGCCGCGTCGGCGCGGCCGACGTAGCCGCCGGCGGCGAGGGCGTGCAGGGCGTCGAGGGTGCTGCCGGAGTGCAGGGTGTGGTCGCTGCGGCCGTGTACGAGCTGGAGCAGCTGGACGGCGAACTCGACGTCGCGCAGGCCGCCGGGGCCGAGCTTGAGCTCGCGCTCGACCTGGGCGGCGGGGATGTTGTCGACGACGCGGCGGCGCATCTTCTGGACGTCGGCGACGAAGTTTTCGCGTTCGGCGGCCTGCCAGACCAGGGGGCCTATGGCCTTGATGTACTGCGCGCCGAGGTCGGGGTCCCCGGCGACGGCGCGGGCCTTGAGGAGGGCCTGGAACTCCCAGGTCTTGGCCCAGCGCTGGTAGTAGGCGAGGTGGGAGGAGAGGGTCCGCACGAGCGGACCGTTTCTGCCCTCGGGGCGGAGGTTGGCGTCGACGGGCCAGATGGTGCCCTCGACGGTGGTCTCGGAGCAGATCCGCATGAGGTGGGAGGCCAGACGGGTGGCGGCCTGGAGGCCCTTGCCCTCGTCGGTGCCGCTGGTGGCCTCACCGACGAAGATGACGTCGACGTCGGAGACGTAGTTGAGCTCGTTGCCGCCGCACTTGCCCATCGCGATGACGGCGAGGCGGCACTGGGCGGCGTCCTCGGGGGCGGCGGCGCTCGCGATGCGCAGGGCCGCGCGGAGGGTGGCGGTGGCGAGGTCGGCGAGCTCGGCGGCGGTCTGGGCGATGTCTATGGTGCCGCAGACGTCGCGGGCGGCGATGGAGAGCAGGCAGCGCCGGTAGAAGACGCGCAGGGCTACGGGGTCGTGGGCGTCGGCGAGGCCGCGCTCGAACTCGGGGAGCCCGGGGTGCAGGTCGGCGGCCTCGTAGGTGACGAGGGCGTGCCAGTCGCGGGGGTGGCGGGCGAGGTGGTCGCCGAGGGCCTCGGAGGCGCCGAGCACTCCGAGGAGGCGGTCGCGCAGCGGCTTGGCGCTGACCAGGGTGCCGAAGAGCAGGGACAGCTCCTCGGGCGGCTGCGCCTCGGCGAGCCGGACGAGTCCGAGGAGGGCGAGGTCGGGGTCGGCGGTGGCGCCGAGGGCGTCGAGGAGCACGGGGTCGGCGCGTACGGAGGCCAGCGCGTCGGCGTCGAGCAGCCGGGCGGCGGCCGAGGGGTCGGTGAATCCGCTGCGGAGCAGCCGGATGAAGGTGCTGCTCCTGCGTCCCGGGACTGTCATCCCGCCGCCTCCCGCGGTCGTCGCTGCCACTGCCCTGGCATGCCTCCAGGTGAGCCTAGCCGGAGCAGGCGTTCGACTCACCGGCACGTACCATGAACTGGCTTATCGGATTATCCGAAGACTTATGGCGTGATGGGGCCCGCTCCCCGCCGACCGGCCGCGAGGAGCCCCATGTCCGACGCACGCCCGCACCCCGGCTCCGGCTGGCCGGCCCCGGAACCGATACCGGGCACCGGGGCCCCACGGGGCGGGCCGCCGGCGACCTGGCCCCCCGGCCACCAGACCGAGGCCCAGCAGCCTGCGGCAGCCTGGCCGTCCGGCCTCCAGGCCGAGGCCCCGCCGGCACAGCCCGCGGCGGCTTGGCCGTCGAGCCGCCAGACCGAAGGCCAGTCCGCGGGGGCCTGGCACCCCGGCCACCAGACCGAGGCCCAGCAGCCTGCGGCAGCCTGGCCGTCCGGCCTCCAGGCCGAGGCCCCGCCGGCACAGCCCGCGGCGGCTTGGCCGTCGAGCCGCCAGACCGAAGGCCAGTCCGCG
>JAEBET010000005.1:0-566804 GCA_049998195.1 Streptomyces sp. cmx-11-4 | reverse complement strand
CCGCGGTTCCCGCGCAGGCCGCCCCGATGAGCCCCAAGGCGATCGCCCAGCAGATGATCAAGGACCCGGCCCAGTTCGCCGCCTTCGACAAGATCATCTCGCGTGAGAGCGGCTGGGACCACACCGCCACGAACTCCTCTTCCGGCGCGTACGGCCTGGTCCAGGCCCTGCCCGCCTCGAAGATGGCCTCGGCGGGCTCGGACTGGAAGACCAACCCGGCCACCCAGATCAAGTGGGGCCTGGAGTACATGAACGAGCGCTACGGCAGCCCCGTCGGCGCCTGGAACTTCTGGTCCGCCAACCACTGGTACTAAGCCACCAGCGGGCAGCGCCCAGCAGCAGGACATACGAAGGCCCCGGTGGCCGGCCTCCCCAGGTCCGGCCACGGGGGCCTTCTACATCCCATCCCACGGGGTCTGTGTGCAGCGCCGCGCGGCGACCAGCGCGCCGTGCGGTGACCAGCGCCGTGCGGTGACTGGTGACTACAGGCGCTGGATGATCGTGCCGGTCGCCAGCGCGCCGCCCGCGCACATCGTGATCAGCGCGAATTCCTTGTCGCGGCGCTCCAGCTCGTGCAGGGCGGTGGTGATCAGCCGGGCGCCGGTGGCGCCGACGGGGTGGCCGAGTGCGATGCCCCCGCCGTTGACGTTGACCTTCTCTAGGTCCTGGTCGAAGACCTGGGCCCAGCTGAGGACGACGGAGGCGAAGGCCTCGTTGATCTCGACGAGGTCGATGTCCTTGAGGGACATGCCGGCCTTGCCCAGCACGGCCCGCGTCGCGTCGATCGGCCCGTCCAGGTGGTAGTGCGGGTCGGCGCCGACCAGCGTCTGGGCGACGATCCGCGCGCGCGGCCGCAGCTTGAGGGCGCGGGCCATCTTGCGCGAGGCCCACATCACGGCGGCGGCCCCGTCGGAGATCTGCGAGGAGTTCCCGGCGGTGTGCACGGCGGTCGGCATGACCGGCTTGAGCCGTGACAGCGCCTCCATGGACGTGTCGCGCAGGCCCTCGTCCCGGTCAACCAGGCGCCACATGCCCTGCCCGGCGGCCTGCTCCTCCTCCGTCGTCGGCACCTGCACGGCGAAGGTCTCGCGCTTGAAGCGCTCCTCGGCCCAGGCGGCCGCGGCCCGCTCCTGCGAGAGCAGCCCCAGCTCGTCGACGTCCTCGCGGGTCAGGCCCCGGTGGCGGGCGATCCGCTCGGCCGCCTCGAACTGGTTGGGCAGGTCCACGTTCCACTCGTCCGGGAACGGCTTGCCGGGCCCGTGCTTCGATCCCGATCCCAGCGGCACGCGGCTCATGGCTTCGACCCCGCAGGCGATGCCGATGTCCATGACCCCGCCGGAGATCATGTTGGCGACCATGTGGTTGGCCTGCTGGGAGCTGCCGCACTGACAGTCCACCGTGGTCGCGGCGGTCTCGTACGGGAGGCCCATGGCGAGCCAGGCGTTGCGGGCGGGGTTCATCGACTGCTCGCCGGCGTGGGTGACGGTGCCGCCGACGATCTGCTCGACGCAGTCGGGCTGGATCCCGGTACGGGCGAGCAGCTCCCGGTAGGTTTCGCCGAGCAGGTAGGCGGGATGGAGGTTGGCGAGCGCTCCCCCGCGCTTGCCGATGGGGGTGCGTACGGCTTCGACGATGACGGGTTCCGCGGCCATGAGCTCGTCCTCTCCTGCACTGCGACAGCGCGGCGGGCCGTCCCGGCGCCCCGCCCTGAACTAGTACGCGTTCTAGTTCTCCCCGCAGTCTTATGACCTGGAGCCCCGGCACGCAAGGGTCTTGCACGCGGCCTGCACGGATTCCACACGCAACAGTTGGCGCCCCGACCCTTGTCACTTCTAGAACTCGTTACTACCTTCAAGCCAACTTCTGATGGGCCGTCAGACTTTGGAGTCGCCCGATGTCCTGCCCCGCGCTGCCCGAAGGCTTCGACGCCACCGACCCCGACCTGCTCCAAAGCCGGGTCCCGCTCCCGGAGTTCGCGCAGCTGCGGCAGACCGCCCCCGTGTGGTGGTGCCCGCAGCGGCGAGGCATCACGGGTTTCGACGACGAGGGCTACTGGGTCGTGACCCGGCACGCGGACGTCAAGTACGTCTCCACGCACCCCGAACTGTTCTCCTCCACCACCAACACGGCGATCATCCGCTTCAACGAGCACATCCAGCGCGACCAGATAGATGCCCAGCGGCTGATCATGCTGAACATGGATCCGCCGGAACACACGCGCGTACGCCAGATCGTGCAGCGCGGATTCACCCCGCGGGCGATCCGCGGACTGGAGGCCGCCCTGCGCGACCGGGCCCGGAAGATCGTCGAGGAGGCGGTGGCAGAGGCGGGGGACGGCAGCTTCGACTTCGTCACGCAGGTGGCCTGTGAGCTCCCGCTCCAGGCCATCGCGGAGCTGATCGGCGTACCGCAGAAGGACCGGGCCAAGATCTTCGACTGGTCGAACAAGATGATCGCCTACGACGACCCGGAGTACGCGATCACCGAGGAGGTCGGCGCCGAGGCGGCGATGGAGCTCATCGGCTACGCCATGAACCTGTCCGCCGAGCGCAAGGAGTGCCCGGCCACGGACATCGTGACGCAGTTGGTGGCGGCGGAAGGCCAAGGCAACCTCGGATCGGACGAGTTCGGGATGTTCGTCCTCCTCCTGGCCGTCGCGGGCAACGAGACCACGCGCAACGCGATCAGCCACGGCATGCACGCCTTCCTCACCCACCCCGAGCAGTGGGAGCTCTACAAGGCGACCCGGCCCTCTACGGCGGCGGAAGAGATCGTGCGCTGGGCCACCCCGGTGGTGTCCTTCCAGCGCACGGCCACCCAGGACACCGAGCTGGGCGGCCAGAAGATCAAGGCGGGCGACCGGGTGGGGATGTTCTACTCCTCCGCCAACCACGACCCGGAGGTCTTCACCGATCCCGACGTCTTCGACATCACCCGCGACCCCAACCCCCACCTGGGATTCGGCGGCGGCGGCCCGCACTTCTGCCTCGGCAAGTCCCTCGCCGTCATGGAGATCGACCTGATCTTCAACGCCCTGGCCGACACCCTGCCCGACCTCCGCCTGACCGGCGAGGACCCGCGCCGCCTGCGCGCGGCCTGGCTCAACGGCATCAAGGAACTCCGGGTCAGCCACGGCTGACCCGCGACCCAGGACGGCAGGGGCCCTTCCTCCCACGCCCGGCCCCTGCCGTCCACTGGCCCACCCCGGCTCCGCCACCTCCAGCCCCGGCTCCGCCACCTCCACCCCCGCCGGGCCGATCCAGCCCCGGCGGGCGCATTCAGCCCCGCCGGCGTTTGAGGCGCGGGGTCCGGGGCGGAGCCCCGATCTTCCAGCCCCGCCGGCGTTTGAGGCGCGGGGCCCCGGGGCGGAGCACCGGCAACCGGCCCGCACCCGTTCGAGTGGCGGGCCCACCCGAACGGGGTGATCCTTACAGACAGCGGCGATCCAGCCGAAGGGGCGCCGGGGCACCCATGCGCCCCGGCGCCCCTTCCGCCCGCACCCCTCCGGCCCGCGCAGGCAGCCACCACCCCCCGGTGCCAGACTGAAGACATGGCTACGCTCAGCCAGTCCTTCCGGGGGCGTCTGGTGCAGCCCGGAGACCCCACGTACGACGAGGACCGACGGGTCTGGAACGGCTCCGTCGACCGCTCCCCCGCCCTCATCGCCCACTGCACGGGCGTCGCGGACGTCATCGAGGCCGTACGGTTCGCCGCGGGGCCCGCGGCCGGGCTGCCGGTCGCCGTACGGAGCGGCGGCCACAGCTTCCCCGGGCAGTCCGTGTGCGACGGCGGGATCGTCGTCGACCTCTCGCCCCTGCGCGGCATCCGGGTGGACCCGCAGGCCCGGACGGTCCGCGCCCAGGCCGGGGTGCTGTTGGGCGAACTGGACCACGAGACGCAGGCGTTCGGGCTGGCCGTACCGGCCGGGATCGTCACGCACACCGGCCTGGCAGGGCTCACGCTGGGCGGCGGGATCGGCTGGCTGATGCGCAAGTACGGGCTCACCGTCGACCAGTTGCTCTCGGTGGACGTGGTCACCGCGGACGGGTCCTTCGTGAAGGCGAACGAGGACGAGAACCCGGACCTCTTCTGGGGTGTGCGCGGCGGGGGCGGGAACTTCGGGATCGTCACGGAGTTCACCTTCCGGCTCAACCCGCTCGGACCGATCGTGCTGGCCGGTCCGGTCATCTGGCCGATGGCCGAGTCGGCGCGGCTGCTGCGCTTCTACCGCGAGTGGATCACCGCCGTACCGGACGAGCTGACGACGGCCGTCGTCCACCGCAAGGCGCCGCCGTCCCCGTACATACCGGCCGCTCTGCACGGCGAGCCGGTCGTGATGGTGGTCTGCTGCTACGCGGGCCCGGTCGAGGAGGGGCAGGAGGTACTGCGGCCGCTGCGCGAGGACGCCGGGCCCGCGCCCGTACTCGACCTGTGCGCGCCCAAGCCGTTCACCGAGCACCAGGCGATGTTCGACCCGTCCTTCCCGCACGGCCGCTGGTACTACTTCAAGTCGTGTGACGTCGACCGGCTCACCGACGAGATCATCGACCGTACCGCCGAGCACGCGGCCGCGATCGTCTCCCCGTTCACCGCCTTCCCGATCTTCCAGCTCGGCGGGGCCATCGCGCGCGTCGGGGAGGACGAGACGGCCTTCGGCGGGCGCGGCGCCGGGCACACCTTCAACATCAACGGGACGACGGAGGGCGCCGAGGGCTTCGACCGGGAGCGGACGTGGGCGCGCGGCCTGTGGTCGGCGCTCGCGCCCCACCAGACCGGGGTCTACACGAACTTCCTGATGGAGGAGGGCGAGGAGCGGATCGAGCAGGCCTACGGGCCGAAGAAGTACCGGCGCCTGCGCGAGCTGAAACGCCGCTACGACCCCGGGAACCTCTTCCGCCTCAACCAGAACATCCCGCCCGCCGCCCCGTCCGTGCCGGCTAGGAAGCCCGGGCTCCCGCCGGAGTCCTGAGATCCTGCCCCTTATCGTTCTCGTGTTCCCGCTCCTCGCCGCTCGCCGTACGCTGCGCGGGCAGCGTCGTCCGGAGCCGCCGCGGTCCGGAGAGCACGTGCACGAGCCCGAATCCGGCGCCCACGACGACCGCGCCGCCCACCGCGTCGAGGACCCAGTGGTTGGCGGTGGCGACGATCGCGCACACCGTGATCAGCGGGTGGAGCGCCCCGAGCAGCTTCTGCCAGCCCTTCGGGGCCAGCACGACGATCACGATCCCGCACCACAGCGACCAGCCGAAGTGCAGCGAGGGCATCGCCGCGTACTGGTTGGAGATCGCGGTCATGGCCCCGTACGACGGGTTGGCCAGGTCCTGCGGGCCGTGGACGGTGTCGACGAAGCCGAGGCCGGGCATCAGGCGGGGCGGCGCGAGCGGGTACAGCCAGAAGCCTATGAGGGCCAGTACGGTCGCCAGCCCCAGGGAGGCGCGCGCCCAGCGGTAGTCGCCCGGGCGGCGCCAGTACAGGACGGCCAGGATCGTCAGCGGGACCACGAAGTGGAAGGAGGTGTAGTAGAAGTTGAAGAACGCCTCCAGCCAGGGGGTGTTGACGACGGCGTGGTTCACGGCGTGCTCGATGTCGATGCCCAGGGCCCGCTCGATCCCGAGGATCTGGTGTGCGTTGCCCTCGGCGAGGTCGCGGCTGGTGGGGGCGGCGGCCCTGATGTGCGAGTAGAGCGAGTACCCGACCCGTATCAGCAGGAGTTCCAGCAGCAGGTTGGGGCGGGACAGCACGCGCCGCCAGAACGGCAGCAGCGGCACCCGCTGCCACCGGGCGGCCGCGGGCCTCCCGTAGGCCGTCGGGACGGGTTCGCGCCAGTACGGCGAGGAGCGCGGCAGGAACGGTACGGCGCAGGCGGCGGCCAGTGCGGCGAGCAGCAGCACGTTGTCGCGTACGGGGGCCAGCGCGGCCAGGTTCGGCAGCAGCACCGCGCTGGGCAGGGTCATGATCAGGACGACGGCGACGGGCCACACGGGCCGGTCGGCGGCGCGCCTGCCGACCTTGCCCGCGACGGCGAGGAGCACCCACAGCAGCTGGTGGCGCCAGCCGGCCGGGGACACGGCGACGGCCACGCAGCCGGTGAGGGCGACGGCGAGCAGCAGCTGTCCGTCGCGGGCGTAGCGGACGGCGCGGCGCAGCCCGATGAAGGCGATGCCGGCAGCGAGGGCCGCGTAGAGCAGGATCTCGGCGGGTCCGGTCAGGCCCAGGCGCAGCAGGGCGCCGTGCACGGACTGGTTGGCGAGGCTGTCGGGGGCACCGCCGAGGCCGGTGCCGGCCAGGTGGTGGACCCAGTACGTCCAGGAGTCGCGCGGCATGGCCGCCCAGGACAGCGCGGTGGCTCCGGCGAAGGTGGCGGCGGCGGCCCCGGCGGCGGGGCGGCGGCCGGTCAGCCACAGGAGCGGGGCGAAGAGCAGCAGGGCGGGCTGGAGGGCCGCGGCCAGGCCGATGAGGAAGCCGGCCTGGCGCCCGCCGGGGACGCGGAAGACGGCGAGGAGCACCAGCAGCACGGGCAGGACGGCGGTCTGGCTGGGTGAGGCGGCCTCGCGGACGGGTAGCGAGACCATCATCAGCGCGGTCAGCACGGGCGCGGCGAGCAGCGCGGTGCGGCGCGGCACGGGGTCGGGCAGGCCGCGCGCGGCGACGAGCCCGATGGCGGCGACGAACAGCAGCGTCAGGGAGATCCAGGCGAGCTCCAGCGACGGCGCGGCGAGGGCGACGAACGGTTTGAGGACCAGCCCGGCGAACGGCGTGCCGGTGAACTGGCCGGTGTCGTAGAGCGAGCCGGGAAGGCTGCCGGGGAGGTGGAAGCCGCTCAGCCACTGGCCCGGTGGGACGCTCAGCACGACGGCGGCCTGTCTGACGGCGAGTGCGCCCGCCAGCGCCCACAGGAGGAGGCGTGCCGCCCCGAGCCTGCTGCCGCTACCGCCTATGACTCCGGCATGTCCGTGCCCACCACTGTGCTCCGCCGCGTTAGCCACGCCTCGCCGGCCTCCCGCCCTGTTGACCGCAACCCTGACTTCGCCTGGCTGCCGCGTTTCGTGCCCCGTTCCCTTACCTGGACGACGATATCCCGCGCGGGATACCTAGGATGGCCTGCATGAGCATCGTGAAGATCAACGCGCTGACCGTGCCGGACGAGCAGCGGGAGGTTCTGGAGCAGCGTTTCGCCTCGCGGGCGGGGACGGTGGAGAGCTCGGACGGGTTCGAGTGGTTCGAGCTGCTGCGGCCGGTGGAGGGCACCGACCAGTACCTCGTCTACACGCGGTGGCGGTCCGAGGAGGACTTCCAGGCGTGGATGGAGGGGCCGATGAAGGCCGCGCACCAGGGTGCCGGCGGGGCCGGCGGGGCTGGTGGCGAGGGCGGCGAGCGGCCGAAGCCGGCGGCGTCGGGTTCGTCGGTGTGGTCGTTCGAGGTCGTGCAGCAGGCGGCGCCGAAGAAGGCGTGACGCGGTGGGGAGCGGCTCGGGGCGCCGGACGCCCCGGGCCGCTCCCGGCTGTCTCCGGCGGGCTTTGCGGAGCGCTCAGCTCCAGAAGGTGTCTTCCTCGTCGATGTCGGCCGTGCACTGGTCGATGTCGGTGATCTTGTGGCCGACGATGGTGAAGAAGAGGCCCTGCCGGATCTCGATGCCGCGGTCGCCGCGGTCGCCGCGTGCCGTGTGGAAACTCATGACGTGGCCGCGGCCGTCGGCGAGGACCGATTCCAGGTGGACCTGGAAGGTGCCGTTGGTCTCCTCCCCGAGCCGGCGGTAGAAGTCCATGACGTTCTCCCGCCCCTTGTGGTGCCCGGACAGCGGGTTGGTGCCGGGCACGTGGTGGATGACGTCGGCCGTCATCAGCGTGCTCAGCGTGTCCATGTGGCCGTTGGCGAAGGCCTCGTAGCCGCGGCGGATCAGGGCACAGTCGGGATGCTGGGACATGGTGTTTCACACCCTCCAGAACGCATGGTTTGCCCGTTTTTCCTATCATCAGCCCGTGCCTGTGGATATTGCACGCCAGAGATCGGCGGCGAACTCCACAATGACGCCATGACCACTCACAGCGAACACCGCGCACCCACCACCGCAGGCAGCAGCCCCGGCACCACCGCAGACACCCGCACGGGCGCCCGCACCTGGACCGTCGCCCCCGAGCCGTTCACCACCCCGGACGCCACGGTCCTGCGCCGCGCGTACTACGCCGAGGTCGCGGGCCGTTACTGGAACCGGTCCGTCACGGAGGCCGAGATCGATCAGGGGCTCCTGGACTTCCCCGACGACGGCCTCCTCCCACCCACGGGCCAGTTCGTCGTCGGCCGGCTCGACGGGGAGCCTCTGGCGTGCGGCGGCATACGCCTCCTCGACCCCGCCACCGCCGAGCTCACGCGGGTGTACGTCGACCGGCGCGCCCGCGGTACGGGCGGCGGCGCGGCCCTGCTCGAGGTCCTGGAGGCGCAGGCCCGCGCGCTGGGCGCCGAGCGGGTCCGGCTGGACACCAGGTCGGACCTCGTGGAGGCCCGGGCGTTGTACACGCGGCAGGGGTATGAGGAGATACCGGCGTACAACTCGGGCCCGTATGCGGAGCACTGGTTCGAGAAGCACCTGGTCTGACCCTCTGCGGCCTCTGCGGCCCAGCGGCCCCTGCGGCCCGACCAGGCCTAGTGCGCGGCGTGGTCGCGGCGGGGCGCGGCGTCGTAGGGCTCCTCGGCGTCGGAACCGCAGAGCTCCGCGTTGATCTCCTGGACCAGCTTGACCAGGTCGGTCGGGCGGTCCGGGCCCCACCAGTCGCCGAGCAGCTCGGCGAGGGACTCCTCGCGCGCGGCGGAGAGCTTGGCCGCAGCCTCGCGCCCCTGCTCGGTCAGGATCAGCGCGAGCCCGACCCGTACGGCGAGGTGGCGCTCCTCGACCTGGCGGGCGGCCTCCGTGATGGCCTTCAACGGCACGATGGTGCGCTCGGCGAGCACGGCGGGCTCCGCCGACCCGTACTTGTTGATCCGCAGCAGCAGCCAGCTCGCGGCGGGCAGCAGGTCGTACCCCGCCTTCTCGGTGATCTTCTCGTAGACGTGCCGGCGGCCCTCCTTGCTGCCGAGCACCGACAGCGCGCGGGCGACCTCGTCACGGGAGGACCGCTCGACGGGGTTGGAGGCGAGGGTCTCGGTCACATCGGGCGCGGTGACCGAGCCGCGGAGCTTGTCCTCCTTGAGGAACCAGGCGATCACGAACGCGATCAGGACGACGGGCACGGCGTAGAGGAACACGTCGGTGATGGAGGTGGCGTAGGCGTCGAGCACACGGGGCCGCAGCTCGGCGGGGAGTGCGCCGATGGCCCGCGGGTCGGCCTCCAGCTGCGCGGCGCTTGCACCGGGCGGCAGCGGGACGCCCGCGAGGGCGGTGGTCAGTTTCTCGTCGAGACGGTTGGTGAAGATCGTGCCGAAGATGGCGACGCCGAAGGAGGCGCCGATGGAACGGAAGAACGTCGCGCCGGAGGTGGCGACTCCGAGATCCGCGTAGCTGACGGAGTTCTGCACCACCAGCACGAGCACCTGCATGACCAGGCCGAGTCCCGCGCCGAAGACGAAGAAGTAGACGCTCATCTCCCAGGTGGAGCTGGTGCGGTGCAGTTGGTGCAGGAGGAGCAGGCCGACGGCGGTGACGGCGGTTCCGGCGATGGGGAAGACCTTCCACCGCCCGGTGCGGCTGACGATCTGGCCGGAGGCGGTGGAGGAGATCAGCATGCCGAGCACCATCGGCAGCATGTGGACTCCGGACATCGTCGGCGAGACGCCCTGGACGACTTGGAGGAAGGTCGGCAGGTAGACCATCGCGCCGAACATGGCGAAGCCCACGACGAAGCTGATCACCGAGCAGAGGGTGAAGGTGCGGATGCAGAACAGTTTCAGCGGGAGGACCGGTTCCGCGGCCTTGCGCTCCACGAAGAGGAAGACCGCGAGCAGCACCGCGCCGAGGACGGCGAGCCCGATGATCTGGGCCGAACCCCAAGCCCAAGTGGTGCCGCCGAGGGAGGCTACCAGGACGAGGCAGGTGGCGACGGACGCGATGAGGAAGGTGCCGAGATAGTCGATGGTGTGCTTCGAGGAGCGCACCGGAATGTGCAGCACGGCAGCGATGACGGCGAGCGCGACGAGACCGATGGGGATGTTGATGTAGAAGACCCAGCGCCAGGAGAGGTGGTCGACGAACAGGCCGCCCAGCAGCGGGCCCAGCACACTGGTCGCGCCGAAGACACCACCGAACAGGCCCTGGTACTTGCCGCGTTCACGCGGCGGGACGATGTCGCCGACGATCGCCATGGACAGCACGATCAGCCCGCCGCCGCCCAGGCCCTGGAGGGCGCGGAAGCCGATGAGCTGCGCCATGTCCTGCGCGATGCCGCACAGGGCGGACCCGATGAGGAAGATGACGATGGCGTACTGGAAGAGCTTCTTGCGTCCGTACTGGTCGCCGAGCTTGCCCCACAGGGGGGTGGCGGCGGTGGCGGCGAGCATGTAGGCGGTGACGACCCAGGAGAGGTGCGCCATGCCGCCGAGCTCGCTGACGATGGTCGGCAGGGCGGTGGAGACGATGGTCTGGTCGAGGGCGGCGATCAGCAGGCCCAGGAGCAGGGCGCCGATGGAGACGAGAACCTCGCGGGAGGCGTGTTCGGCGGCGGGTCCGGAGTTCTGCGGGCCGGGACCGGGGCCCACGGCATCCGTGGTCACATCCTGAGCCATCGATTCCTCCTCAGGCCGGATCAACATTTCCATCCTGCGTGGTGTGTCCGGTTATGGCCTCTCGGCAGGGCGGGCAGAGGGTTGGGAGCGGCCCGGCGGGTCTGCATAATGCCTGGCAGTGTCCAGGGAGGGATTCCAGTGAACGGTGAGCACTGTCCAGATTGCGGCGCCCTCGGTGCCCGCTGCCGGTGCGTGCCGGGTGCGGGTTTCGACCCCTTGCGCATCCGTCCGTACGTGTCGCTGCCCGACCCGGGCGAACCGGACGAGGACGACCTGCCGCCCTCGCCGCCGATACCGCGCGTCGTGACGCCGGCGCCGCAGGCCGACACCCCGGCGTACGGGACACCCGTGACACCGGCCCACCAGCCCTGGCCCGCCGGCGAGGGCGGGCGGGGCGGCGGCCGCCGCGATCCGGAGCACCCGCGCGACGGTCGCGACCTGGGGTACTCGGGCGGCTCGGGGCACGCGGGCGATTCGGGCGGCTCGGGCCGCTCGGGGTACCCGGGCGACTCGGGACAGGCGTCGCAGCCGGGGCAGCAGCCACGTCTGGGGCAGGCGCTGCACCCGGGGCAGGCGTCACACCGGGGGCAGGAGCCTCGCCCGGCCGAGACGGTGCAGCTCCATGCCGTCCCGGAGGCCGGGACGGCCCCGAACACCTTCGGGGGCGGGGGGAGGGGAGGGGGAGGGGGCCCCGAGACGCGGACCGGCCCGGCTTCCCGCCGCCGACTGCTCCCGCTCCTGATCGCCGCCGCCGCGGTGGTGGCCCTCGGCGGGACCGCCATGGCGCTGTGGGTGCTCCCGAGCTCCGCGGGCAACGACACCGCCCTCATGGACGCGAAGGCATCGGCGCCCGTGCCGAGCGTGGCTCCCGTCAGTCCGTCCCAGAGCCCGGCCACCACCGGTTCGGCCAGCCCCTCCCCCTCGACCTCGGCTTCGCCGTCCCCCTCGCCGAGCGCGTCCAAGTCGCCCTCGCCCAGCGCGTCCCGTTCGTCGGCGCCCCCGTCCCCGAGCGCGTCACCGGGTACGAGCCGCACCCCCAGCCCCACGCCGCCGGCAACGGCACCGACCCTGCGGTACGGGGACTCGGGCGCGGAGGTGGAAAAGCTCCAGCGGCTGCTGGCGGCCAGGGGCCTGTACACGTCCAAGGTCAACGGGAAGTTCGACTGGCGGGTGGAGAACGCCGTGTCGACCTTCCAGTACCAGAACGGCATCGATGACGAGGAGTGGGGCGTCTACGGCCCGATCACCCGCAAGGCGCTGGAGGGGTAAGGGCGGAGGACAAGGACGGGGAGTCGGGAAGACAGGACGAGGGACAAGGGACAAGGGACAGGGGTCACACCTCCGGCGGGTGGCGCGGAACGCCACCGTTTTGTATCGTGGGGGAACAAAGTGGTTCCGTCCTCACTCCCTGACCGGTGGACGGAACCACTTGTTCTCTTTTCCCGCCCCGTCTGGAGCCCGCCGATGCCGGCCAGCACCACCAACGCACCTGTCGTCCTCACCGCCAAGGCCCTGCTCCTGGACATGGACGGCACCATCGTCAATTCCGATGCGGTGGTCGAACGCTGCTGGCGCGAGTGGGCGGTGTCAAACGGACTGGATCCAGAAGAGGCCCTCAAGGTGGTCCACGGCCGCCAGGGCTACGCGACCATGGCCGTCTTGCTGCCGGACCGCCCGATGGAGGTCAATCACGCGGAGAACGCCGTGATGCTGACCCGCGAGACCGCCGACACCGACGGCGTGGTCCCGGTACCGGGTGCCCCGGAGTTCATGGCGTCCATCGCCGAACTGCCGCACGCCCTGGTCACCTCCGCCGACGCGGCCCTCGCCACCGCCAGGATGACGGCCGCGGCCCTGCCGATGCCCGCGGTACGGGTCACCGCCGAATCCGTCCAGGCCAGCAAGCCCCACCCCGAGGGCTTCCTCCAGGGCGCCGCCGCACTGGGCATGGACCCGGCCGACTGCATCGTGTTCGAGGACTCGGCCGCAGGCATTGCCGCCGGCCAGGCCGCCGGCATGCGCGTGATCGGTATCGGCCCCCGCGCGGCCGCCCACAACCCGACGACCCACGCCCCGGACCTCACGTCCCTCCGAATGGGCACGACCCCGGACGGCTCGATCGAGATCACGGTCGACACGGGGGCCTGATTCCGGCTGATCCTGATCAGGGAGGGTTTGGGGCCACTGGTTCACCATCATGGGCAGCGGCATCAGGGACCGGCTCCTAGGTTCCCGGGGACCGGCTGGATCCGCGCCCGGGCCGGGCAGAAAGCCATTCCCCGCCGGGGGCGGCCCAACCCGCACCAAACAGCGGCGAGATGCACATCCGGAGCCACATACGCGCCAGATCGCTACGCGCTCCTCACGTCTCAGCGCCCGACGGCCGTCTGGGCTGGGAATGGGCCGCCGCGGATCACTAGCGAGTTGAGGTGATCTGGCGGCGATCAGCCCGGCGCGGGCTGGGAACGGGCCGCCGCGGACGGTCACTTGGGCGTTCTGGGCGGCCGCGCCTGGGACCCCGCTCCAGGCCGGCCGGCCTGTTCGTACGCTTCCCTGATGGGTCTCGGGGGCGGGCCGCCACCCGTCGCGATCACCTGCCGGCGGCTGAGCCGGGCCGGGCCAGTGCCGAAGCGGAGTCAGGAGTCCGGGTCCGTGATGGCCCCGCCGCGCCCCTCGCGTCCTCAGCCTGCGATGGCCTCATACAGGGAGAACACCGCCAGTGCTGCCATCACCGCGGCCGCGATCTTGGTGATCAGGCGCAGGGGCACGTACTTCATCAAGGTGCGGCCTCCCAGGATGCCGATGCCCGCGACCGCCCACAGGGCGAGCACGGCGCCGATGCCGACGGAGACCGGGTTGTCGTACCGGGCGGCCAGGTTGGCGGTCATGATCTGGGTCAGGTCGCCGAACTCGGCTACCAGGATGAGCATGAAGCCGGCGCCGGAGACCTTCCAGAAGGACTGGTCGGCCGGCGGCTTGACCTCCTCTTCGCCGTCGTCCTTCTTCCACAGCAGCATGGCCGCGCCCGCGAGGAAGAGGACGCCGACGACGGCCTGCACGAGCCGGTGCGGGAGCAGGGTGAGCACGCTTCCCGCGGCGATGGCGAGGGCGACGTGCACGGCGAAGGCGGCGGCGACGCCCGCGAAGACGTACGAGGCGCGGTAGCGGGTGCCGAGCATCAGGCCGGCGAGGGCCGTCTTGTCGGGGAGTTCGGCGAGGAAGACGACGCCGAAGGCGATCGCCGTGATGCTGAAGCTGAACACGGGGGTGGAACCTCAATCGGTAGGGCAGGGCGCCGTCGGTACCGAGAGACCTGGAGTGCGTGTTTCAGGGGTCGCTTCGGCTCGGCGGCGCCCTGGCTTGCGTATGCGCGCATACGCGTGGACAGGACACTGCGGCCGAAGGTCTCGCTGGCCGGCCGCTGTGCGGCCTGCCTCCGGGCGCCGGCTGGGGTGACCCAGCAGTATGTCGACGGTCCGGCGAAGAGCTACTCCCCTTCTGCACCGCCCAGGGTACGCGACGTCGGCGGGTGTCCGGAATGGGCCCTTGGTCCTGCTTGACGCGGGTCCCGACGCCCCACGCCACCGGAATCTCAACTTCCGTTTGAATGAACGGCGTTGCGTGGCTTGATCTGACGTGCTCATGTCGCCAGGCTGTCACCCGGCGCCCATCCCCGCGAAACCTGGCGCCGCAACCATGGCCGCGCCCCGCCGGGGCCGCACGGCCACACCCCCCGCACCCAGGGAGCCCCTCATGGCACTCATACGCACCGTCTACGCGCGTCGAATTGGCGTGTTCGCATCAGCCGTCGCCCTCGCTTCCCTCACCTCCCTCGTCAACGCCCCCGCCGCCCAGGCCGCCCCGCCCACTCCCATCAGTGCCTCGGCCGCCCGCTCGTACCTGGCGACGGTCACGCCGCGGGCAGAAGGCTCCAGCAGCGGCTACAGCCGCGACCTCTTCCCGCACTGGAGCACCGTCTCCGGCAGCTGCAACACTCGCGAGACCGTCCTGAAGCGGGACGGCGTGAACGTCGTCCAGGACTCCGCCTGTGCCGCCGTGAGCGGTAGCTGGTACTCCGAGTACGACGGCGCCACCTGGACCGCCGCCTCCGACCTCGACATCGACCACGTCGTGGCACTCTCCGAGGCCTGGCGCTCCGGCGCCAATGCCTGGACCACCACCAAGCGCCAGCAGTTCGCCAACGACCTCACCCGCCCCCAGCTCATCGCGGTCACCGACAACGTGAACCAGGGCAAGGGCGACCTCGACCCCGCCGAGTGGCTGCCGTCGCGCACCGCGTACCGCTGCACGTACGCGCGGATGTGGGTCCACGTGAAGCAGTACTGGGGTCTGAGCATGGACTCCGCGGAGAAGAACACCCTCGTGAACGTCCTGAACGGCTGCTGACCCGGGCGGCCGGTCATTTCCCCCGCCAGGGGGAGGCGAGGCTCCCCCTCCGCGTCGTACCGTGATCAAAGGGGTTACTGAGGAGGGGGAGTTACATGGCCGGACTGCGCCTGGGGCCGCTGCTGCGCCACGTCGACTGGGACACGGGCGGGGCCGCCACCATATGGGTCGAGGCGGACCGCCCGTGCACGGCCGTGGTGCGGTGCGCCGACGGGGCCGGCGGCAGTGTGCGCACCTTCCAGATCGCCGGGCACCACTACGCGCTGGTGCCGGTGACCGGGCTGACCCCGGGGACCGTGACGGCGTACGAAGTGCTGCTCGACGGGGTCCGCGTGTGGCCGCTGGCGGACAGCGGCTTCCCGCCGAGCGGGATCACCAGCCCGGCCGTGGCGGGGCGCGATCCGGGGCTGAGCATCACCTTCGGCTCCTGCCGGCAGGCCGCGCCGCCCGCCGGGGAGCGCGGGCCGCACGGGGCGGACGCGCTCGACACCCTCGCGGCGCGGCTGGCCGCCGACCCGGATGCGGTGCGCCCGGACGTGCTGCTGCTGCTCGGGGACCAGGTGTACGCGGACGCGCTGTCGCAGGAGACCCGGCAGTGGCTGGCGGCCCGGCGGGACTTGCGGGATCCGCCCGGCGCCCAGGTCGCGGACTACGAGGAGTACACGCGGCTCTACTACGAGTCCTGGCTGGACCCGGAGATCCGCTGGCTGCTGTCGACGGTGCCGAGCCTGCACATTTTCGACGACCACGACGTCATAGACGACTGGAACACGTCCGCGGCGTGGCTGGCGGAGATGCGGGCGACCCCGTGGTGGCAGGAGCGGGTGATCAGCGGGCTGATGTCGTACTGGGTGTACCAGCACCTGGGCAATCTCTCGCCCGCCGAGCTGGAGGCCGACGGGCTGTACGGGGCGGTACGGGAGATCCCCGACGGCACCGACCTGCTGCGCTCCTTCGCGTCCGCGGCTGACACCGATCCGGCGACGGTGCGCTGGAGCTACCGTCGGGACTTCGGCCGGACGCGGCTGCTGATGGTGGACACCCGGGCCGCCCGGGTGCTGGCCGAGGACGGTCGGGCGATGCTCGACCCGGCGGAGCAGGGGTGGCTGCGGGAGAACGCGCTCGCGGGGCACGGAGGGTATGACCATCTGCTGATCGGGTCCTCGCTGCCGTGGCTGATGCCGCCGCTGATCCATGACGCGGAGACGTGGAATGCCGCGCTGTGCCGTGGGGAGCGGGGACCTCGGTGGGCGCGGGTCGGTGAGAACCTGCGCCGGCGCAGCGATCTGGAGCACTGGGCGGCGTTCCCGGCCTCGTTCGCGGCGCTGACCGATCTGATCGAGGAGGTGGGGACGGGGCCGCGGGCGCCGGCGACGGTGTGCGTGCTGTCGGGCGACGTGCACCACGCGTATGTGGCCGAGCCGCTCATACCCAGTACGGCGCGGGTGTTCCAGCTGACGTGCTCGCCGGTGCACAACTCCATCCACACGGCGGTGAAGCTGGGCTTCCGGCTGGGCTGGTCGCGGATGGGGCGGTGGCTGGGGCGCGGTTTCTCCCGGCACGGGCGGACGGGGCGGCCGCCGCTCAGCTGGCGGCGTACGGACGGGCCGTGGTTCGGGAACCAGCTGATGACGCTGGCTCTGGCGGGGCGGACGGCCCGGCTGCGGCTGGACCAGGCGCGGAAAGGCGCCAGAGGGCGGGGCGGGGCCCGGCTGGTGACGGTGCTGGACCGGGAGCTCGCCGGGGCGGAGTAGGGTGCGGGCCTGGCCTCGGGTCTTGCGTCGGGTGTGGCATTCGGTGTGACATCGGGGTCTGACGCGCCGGGGGGTGCGGGGGCGACCCGGGCATCCGGTGTGTGAACGCCGGGCGTACGCTGTATGGCTGTCAAGCCGCTCCTGCCGCTCCCCCGCGACGTCGCGGCGCTTCATGCCGCTGCACGTCAACCGGACTGGGGAGTCCCGCCTTGTTTGAGACTCTGGGGTCGCTGACCGCGAGCCCATGGATCTACGCCGTGGTGGCGGTGTCCGTCGTGCTCGACGTGTTCCTTCCGGTACTGCCGAGCGGGGTCCTGGTGATCACCGCTGCGGCGGCGGCCGCGGCTGCCGGGGCGGCGGGGCCGGTGGCCGTGCCCGCGCAGGTGCCGGACATCCTGGCCTTGCTCGTGATCGCCACGACCGCCTCGGTGCTGGGTGACATGGCCGCGTACCGGCTGGGCCGGCGCGGTGGTGCCCGGCTGGACCGGGCCATCGCCCGTTCCCGTCGGCTGACCCGGGCCCATGAGCGCCTCGGTACGGCTCTGGCCCGGGGTGGCGGCGCCCTGGTGGTGATCGCCCGCTTCGCCCCGGCGGGGCGTTCGGTGGTGTCGCTGGGCGCGGGCAAGACGCACCGCAAGGTGAAGGAGTTCCTGCCCTGGTCGATGCTGGCGGGCATGGCCTGGGCGGGCTACAGCGTGGCCCTGGGCTATTTCGGTACCCAGTGGCTCGGCACGCAGTGGCTGGGGACGGCGGTCTCCATCGTGGCGCTGTTCGCCGCGGGCGCGCTGGCGGCCTTCCTCGTGCGGCGTCCGGCCGCGCCGACGGCGGCACCGGCGGCGTAGCTCCCGGGGCTCGGCGCTCCCCCGGGCGGAGCAGTGGCTCACCCGTTCACCCGGCCCCGATCGCCGCCCCCGGGCTGGGCTCCTAGCGTCCACAGCACGGCGCAATCGAACCCGCGTCACATCCGTGCCGTGGCCGCGCCGTTTCCAGGAGCCGAGGAGTTCTCTCCATGCCTGCCAAAGCGCCTGCCACACCCCTTGCCGAGCCGTCCGCCGACCGGGTCTCCGTGCCGTCCGTCGGGCCGTCCTTCCGGCGGTCCGGCCGGCCGTCCGCGACGCCGCGCCGCATGCTGGCCGGCGCGGCGGCGGCCCTGGCCATCGCCGCCGCCGCTCCCGCCACGATGGCGTACGCCGCTCCCACCGCCACCGTGTCCCCCAGCACCGTCGCCCCGGGCGGCCGGGTGTCCCTGAATCTCGAGGGCTGCGGCACCAAGGTCGGCCGGGCCACCTCCAGCGCGTTCGGCGAGGTACGCCTGACCCCCGGGAACCTGGAGGCGACGAACCTCTTCGGGAGCGCCACCGTCTACCGCAACGCCGGCCAGGGCGCCCACCGCGTCACCTTCGAGTGCGCGCCGGGCGGTGCGCGCGTCACCGTGTCCCTGAACGTGACCCCGGGCGCCGCGCGCGGCGGGACGGGCGGCAGCATCGACTCGATGAGCCCGGGTCAGATCGCCGTGGGCGGCGCCCTCGTCGCGGGTGCGCTCGGCGCCGGGGTGTGGGTCCTGCGGCGCCGAGCGGCCGCCTGACCGCGCACCTTGGTCGAGGCGGCGGCCCCCGCCCGGGTCATGCGGGGGCGGCCTGGCCCCGTACGTGCATCCCGTCGAGGAGCTCGGCGGTGGCCTCGGCGATGGCGTCCACGGCCGCGTCGAACACCTCGCGGTTGTGCGCGGCGGGTGCCCGGAAGCCGGACACCTTGCGTACGTACTGCAGCGCGGCGGCGCGAATCTCCTCCTCGGTGGCCTTCTCGGGAATGGCGGGCGGGCGCAGGGTCTTAATGGAGCGGCACATACTCCTACTATCCCGCTACCGGGGCAGCTCGGCCCCGGACAATTTCATGATCAGTCCGGCTTGGAGGCGGCTCCTGAGCTCCGGGTCCGCGACCTCGTCCAGCAGTCCGATGGCCTGCTGGGTGGTCTCGGCGGCCCGCCGGTCGTCGCGCAGCGAGGCGGTCTGGGCGGCCATGTGCCTGAGCGCGATGTCGGCCCGCCGGTGGAAGAGCTGCCCGACCAGAGTGGTGACCAGTCCGACCGAGCTGGTCACGACCCCGAGGTACAGCTCTCCGCCGCTTTCCGCCTTCCAGACGGCCAGGGCGACGCCGGCGAGAAGTATCGCCGCGCCGACGCCGGCGAACCGCTGGCTGGTGGCGAAGCTGCTGCGGGCCTGGGTCAGTCCGTAGGCGTAGTACTCCACGAGGATCGGCGTGAACTCGTCACGCCGGTCTCCGAGTTGCCCGGCCGGGGGGCGCTGGATGCCGCCGACGTCATCGAACTTCGGATGCCTCGGCGTGACGACGGCGGGTTCGGCGACGTGCGCGAGCAGTCTGGCCCTCTCCTCGGCCCGCTTGCGCTCGAAGCCGGCGCTGGCCGCCCGCTCCAGCATCACCAGCACCGCCGAGGCCGCGGCGACCGCCGCGACCACCCCACCCCACGCGAGCCACTCGCCCATCCCCCGAGGTTCCCACGGCCCGGGCGTCCTAGTAACCCCAGCGCGGCTGACCGCCGTCCTGGCGGCAGTGGATGATGCGCCCGTTCGCGGCGTGCGTGGACCGTCCGACGTCGGCCTTGCGGCAGAACTGGCCCGCGCTGTAGCAGTTCCCGGCGTTGGAGACGATCTCGCACTCGACGTCAGCAGGCTCGGTCGGCGCCTTCGTCGGCGCCTTGCTCGTGGGCTTCGGCGCGGGCTTGGTGGCGGCCGGGGCCACGGGGGCGGCGCTGGGCGCCTTCTGATCGGCCGTGGGAGTCGGTGTCACCAAGGCCGACGGCGTCGGGGACGGAGTCGGAGTCGGCGTCACCGATGCAGTGCTCGGCGCCACCGAACTGACCGAAGGCGGCGCCGACACGGCGGGCCCCTCACCCCCGGCCGGCCCACACGCGACGGCAACCCCGGCCACCGCAAACGCGACCACCGCCCGCCGCACGGCACGCCCGACCCGTCTGCGCCCTCTGCCGCCCTCACCCATGCCGCTGCCCATCGGTACCCCCACCCAGAAGCGATTCACGTTTCAACGAAGAGGCACATCCTACGAACGCCCATACGCCCCCGCCGGGTTTCACCAAAACCGACCGCCCGGGTCCCACAGCCTCCCCCCACCGAAGTCCAAGACCATCCGGACACACCAAAAGCCCCCCGCCAAGATCGGCGAGGGGCCTTCGTACTGGTGGGCGCGGACGGTTTCGAACCGCCGACATCTGCTTTGTAAGCTCGCCCAAACGGCACCCACCAGCCGGCGAAGCCGAGCCAGCAAGGCCCGGCGTGACCGTCATGGACTGCCACAGTGCACCCACGTTGATGTCACCTGTGGATGTCAGCAAGCGTCAACCATCCTGCTCCTACGGCCGTCGAGCCACGCGCCTTTACACCTCTATCAGCGTGCCACATGGATCCTCTCCGACACACGTTAACCGAGGCATTCACAGCGCCACCCTCAGACGTTCTTGGCCAAGATATCATCCGCGAGGGTAACGAGACTCGCCAACCCAAGCATGCAATACCCTACGGCATCTTTTTCTTTCATCGGCGCCGTCTCATACTGGGTATGATTCTCCCAGGAATTATGCGCCACATCTCCGCGCGATTTCCCAAATTCACTCATCACCTCCAACCAAGAGACATCAAGATCGCGGGGATTGACACCGAGAGGCAGGAATAGATTCAATATATCCTTCTCGGTTACGCCATTATTTTTGTTGGCGCGATTGAGGATATCGTTAGCAATTCCCTTAAGTCGCTCCTCCGGTTTAGCCGGCGCCCTCCTGAGGGAACTCGGAGGGAAATCAGATCGATCCTTAAAGTCGATCATGGCTTGGCCTGCGGTTGTAATGACCTGCGTCCTCTTCGTTGCATCCCAGACCTCCTCCACGACAAGTCTCACAAGCGCCTCAATGAATCCCTCGATCTCGGCATGACAGAGAAGCCTGTAGCCCAGCATCACATCTTGCTTGTCGCGACCGTAGAGGTTTCTCGGCGTTTCATCGGGGAGGAGTATCTCTAGCTCAGCAAGTCTCCGCTTCAGCTTCTCTAGAAGCTTCTCCGCCTTCGTCACGGGTAGCTAATCCTCCGGCCCTGCAGGTTCGGGATGGGGAACTCGAGACCCAGCACACTTGCCAACGATTCACCCCAGGTATTAAACCTGCGACTGGTGGCGTCGATAGTTTTGGTGGTCGACTTCAAGGCTTCAGCGAAGTCTAGATCACTAAGACTTAGCCGTTCGAACTCACTCTTCACCGCGACACGCTTCGCCTTCGCAGCTTCGGCAATCTCAGGCTGCGAAAAGTAGAATGCCATGATATCGAAGACCGTTCGGTTAAATCGCTTCTCATACCCCCCTGCGGAGTATCTGTGGAATGCGTCCGGTCCGAAGATTTCGCGAGTTACGTCGATGGCAGAATCGCAGCCGGCTGCCGCGCGCTCGATCTCTTCCTGCTGCGACGACCATGAACCATTGAGCCGATCACAGGTATCATCGAGGAATTTCTTCAGATTTCCCGAGTACTCCGACAGGAAGAACTTGAATGCCGTGAACCGAACCAGCAATTCAACGTCACGCATGCGGAAATCCGCCTTGGTGATCCCCAGGAGTGAATTGATTTGCCGGCTGGCGGCCGCATGCCGGTCGGCAAAAGTGGTGAACTTTCCAGGAGAAAGTGCCTGCCGCAGTTCCTGCGGCGAAAGAGGAAGAGTTTGATGGTTAAGGCGATGAAAAACAAGATGCAGGAATGAGTTGCTCGGCCACTTACGGATGACGACCGTTCGGATGGTCCGATTCTTGAGTCGCCTAATATACTTCTTCTGGGTAGGGTCCTCGCTAAGCTCGGCAGCGGTCTGGCCATTCAGGCGTTCTAGTGCAGTAAGGCCAGTCAGTTTGAACCCGTTGTCCGGGTCAAAAAACTTTTCCAGAGTAAGGAGCCGCTGCTTCCCATCAATTACGATATAAGTCCCTTCATCCGAGTTCTCCTCCGCCAGAACGAGCTGCGGAACGGGGAGCCCAAGCATCAATGATTCGATGAACTTACTCTTGCGAGGAATCGTCCAGGCGTCCCGCCGCTGGAAGTCTGGATTGAGATCGAGAGCGGTATCCTTAAGCTGACTCAAGATTGTTTCCACGGTCCAGTCCGTGGGAGCTAGGGAAGTGTCGGCGAAGTCGTCCTCCGAGATTCCCTCAAGGTCCGAGTCCTCTTCTTGACCGACTTCCTCGATCTCTTCCCCAAAGAGAGAAGCTTCTTCTAGAGCGTCGTTCTTCTCAGTGCCCACACATGTCTCCACAGATCTCGTACCTGGGTCGAACTCGGCTGATCGCTCCAGCCCTAAGGTTGAGATCTTAGTGCGCGAGCGCCCGGCTCATGTTGGATCGCCGTAATCAAGCTGCCGCTGTGTAGGCGGAGTTCACTGGATGGACCCGGGCGGATACGCTGTCCGATCATCGCCCCATGTAGGTGTGGCCTCGAGAGGTCAACTGGTTCGCCCTGCCGGCTGCCGCTCTACAACGGCAGCCTCTCCGGGCCCGACTCGCGCATCCCTACCGGGACGGCCATCGGCCGGCTGCTTCGCGGGGCAGGCAACATCAAGACCCACGAGACGCCGGAGCCATCTTCCAGTCCGTCGATGCTCCCGCTCCGCACACGCGGAGAACCACTCCGGTGCCCTGTCCTGCCGAGGTCGAGCAGGCTGGCTGACTCATGCACAGCGTGCCCCGCTGTCATCCCGTCTGCCGTCGTCCCACACGTAGTGGTAGCGGGGCAGGCGTCAGGGGCCCAGGTGGAGCGCCCCGCTGGACGAACGACCTGGGCCCCTGACGGCTGGTCTGCTACGGCTTGCCCTGGGACGACGGCAGGCGGGATGACAGCCCCCACCCCGAACCACAACAGAGCCGCGGCCGCACGACTGGCCCCCGCATCCCAGAGTCAGAGCGCCCCCGCCGGAGGCATCGTCCTGACGGACGGCTCACCGATTAGGCCGGGCTCATCCAGCCCCATCAAGTCCCTAGCCATTGGCGCGCGGCCGGCGTCCCGGGCTGGAGCGGGGCGCAGACAGGAGCGCAGGCCCGGGGCGACGGGCGCGCGACGCCGCCTTGGCGGCGGAAGCGCCCTTGATGAAGTAGGGAAACTCTTACCGCGCCTGGGCCAGGTGCTTGCCGTCATGGCTCCGGACGTGAGGACCATCCCCGTCCAGGGCGTCCAGGAGGCGGACCGCGAAGACCTCGGACATCTGCTCGGACGCTTCCTCTGGGGTGAGCCACGCGACCGCGGTCGATTCCTCCGACGTGCGCTCGGTCCCGCCAGACGGCTTGCAGCGGAAGACCAGGGCGACGATGCCTCGGGTGGTGTTCTTGTAGACCCCGGTGAGCTCGTCCACCTCGACCTCGATGCCCGTCTCCTCCAGGACCTCGCGGCGGACGCCGGCCTCCGGGGACTCAGCGAGTTCGAGCACTCCGCCCGGTAGTTCCCAAGTCCCATTGTCCGCACGACGGATCGCCAGGAGTCGGCCATCCTCGCGTAGCACTGCCCCGGCGACCGACACGGAGTGCAGTGGCGTTGACTTGTCCTGCGGGGAACCCGTACTCATGTACAGGAGCATAGGAGGAAGAGAAGGACTATGGGAACCGCAGTGGGAGGTGGCAGGGCCGTACCTCGGTACGTGCAGATCGCCGACGACATCGTCCAGCAGATCCGGGCCGGGGTGCTGGGTGCAGGCGACATGGTGCCGAGTGAGTCGGAGCTGGTGGAGCGCTATGGCGTGTCCGGCGGGACGATCCGTAAGGCGATGGTGGAGGTCCGGGCGAGCGGCCTGGTGGAGACCCGGCATGGCAAGGGCTCGCTCGTGAAGGCCCGGCCACCCGTACGGCACCGGTCCTCGGACCGCTTCCGGCGGACACATCGGCAGGAGGGCAGGGCGGCGTACCTCGCAGAGTCCGCGCAGTCCGGGGCCGAGGCCAAAGTGAGTGTGCTGTTCATCGGGCCCATGGAAGCGCCAGAGGAGATCGCGGGGCGGCTTGGCGTGACTGCGGGGACTCAGGTCCTGGCCCGACGACGGCTGTACTTCCGGAACGGGACGCCCGTCGAGACGGCCACCTCGTACCTGCCGTGGGACGTGGTGAAGGACATCCCGGAGCTGTTCGCCGAGAATCCCGGCCCCGGTGGCATCTATGCGCGGCTGGAGGATCACGGGCACGTCTTCGCCGAGTACGTGGAGACGCTCCAAGCCCGTCCGGCCGCGAAGGCCGAAGCAACCGAACTGGCGCTGAGCCCCGGGGCCCCGGTCGTGCATCTGATCCGCGACGCGGTCACGGAGGAGGGTCGCGTGGTCGAGGTCTGCGACACCCTCATGGCCGCTGACCAGTTCGTCTTCGAGTACCGGATCCCTGCGCGGGACTGACGCCCGCTCAACTCTCCACAGCCCGTTGCGAGTTCTCTTCGCAGCGGGTTGACTCATGTACAGGAGTCAGGCACTCTTCTTCATGTCACTCATATACATGAGTGACGGAGTTGGACATCTACAGAGGAGTGATCTGCTGTGCGTCAGATTCCCGTCGACACCTCTGCCGCCATGGTGATGGTGGCCCAGCCCCCGGCCGTGAAGATCAAGGACCGTCGCACCGGCGAGATCGCGACCGATGCCGACACCGGCGCCCAGATGATGACCGTGGACGTGCTGTTCGCCGCGAACGGTGAGGCCGAGGTCCTGTCCGTCACCGTCCCGGCCCCCGGCATCACGGGTGACCTGGTGATGGGCACCCCGGTCGCACTGACCGGCCTGGTTGCCCGTCCGTGGGAGAACGAGTTCAACGGCCAGAAGCGCCACGGGATCAGCTTCCGCGCCGTCGCCGTGACCTCGCTGGCCGGGGACACGTCGAAGCCGAAGGCTGCCTGACCGTGAACTGGTTAACGGTCACGCTGCTGCTGGTCGCCACCCTCGCGCTCGTACTGCGGTGGCGGCGCCCGGCCTGGTACTGGTTGACCTTCGGGGTCACGTTCGCCGCTCTGCGGGTCCTGGTCCGCTACCGGTCGGTGATGGAGGCCTGCGGGCTCACCGTCCCGCCCTCGCGGTGGCGCCTGGCCCTGGCCCGCTGGTCCGACCGCCCGGTCCCCGAATCCCGGGCACCCCGCATCCTGCGGATCCGCCCGACCCGGACGGGCCTGGTCCTGCGGCTCAAGCTCCGACCCGGTCAGGACGCCTACGACCTCGCCGCCGCCACGGACCGCCTGCGCCACTCGTTCGCCCTGCACAACGTCACCGCCCGAGAGATCAAGTCCTCCGTCATCGAGCTGCGGATGACTGGCTACGACGTCCTCAAGCGGGTGCAGATGCCCGCTCCGCGTCACGAGGAGTCGATGTGCATCCCGGTGGCGCTCCGGGAGGACGGAGAGGTCTTCCGCCGCGACTACCTCCAGGTGCCCCATGCCCTGAACGTCGGGGCCACCCAGTCCGGGAAGTCCGTTTACCTGCGCAATCTGGTGGCCGGCCTGGCCACTCAACACGTCGCCCTCGCCGGGATCGACTGCAAGAACGGCGTGGAACTCTTTCCGCTGGCCCGCCGGTTCACCGCGCTCGCAGACAACCCCGACACAGCCGCCGATCTGCTGGCCGCACTCGTCCGCTACATGACCCGCGTCTACGAGATCATCCGGCGCGAGCAGCGCATCAGCTCAGACATCCCCGACGCGGAGATCACCGCCAACATCTGGGACCTGCCCAAACGCCTCCGCCCCGTCCCCGTCGTGCTCCTGGTCGATGAGGTCGCAGAGCTCGCCCTGTTCGTCACCAAGGACGAGGAGAAGCGCCGGGATCAGATCATCACCGATCTGGTCCGCCTCGCCCAGCTCGGCCGCGCCGCCGGGATCTACCTGGAGATCTGCGGCCAAAGGTTCGGCTCCGAACTCGGCAAGGGCATCACCATGCTCCGTGCCCAGCTCACCGGCCGCACCGCCCACCGCGTCAACGACGAGACCTCCGCGAACATGGCCTTCGGGGACATCTCCCCGGACGCCGTCCTCGCCACGGTCCAAATCCCGACCGACCGACCTGGTACGGCCGTGGTCGGCGACTCCTCCGGCGGCTGGGTCCGGATCCGCACCCCGCACACCACGCTCCGCCAGGCCGTGAACGTCTGCAACGCGAACGCCCACCGCACGCCGGACATCGGCGAACTGGCCCTGTTCCGGCCCGTACTGCCTGCCCCGGCGCTGTCCGGCAACGTCCTGCCGAAGCCCACCGCGGCAAGCATCTGACCTTCGCCGCTCCATCGGTCGGCGTGACCGCATCACGCCAGGTCCCTACCCCTCCCATGCCAAGAAGCAGGAGTGATCCTCATGGCCACCGCGAGGAAGACCACCACCCGCAAGCCCGTCGCGAAGAAGTGCTCCGACTGCAAGGGCACCGGCGAGACCACCGAGACCGTCCACGTCGGATCCCGCCGCACTGCCCGTGAGACCGCCGACCGACAGGCCGCCTTGTGCCTGACCTGCTTCGGCACCGGCGAAGCCCAGACCGCCTGAGCCGCCGGGACCGGGCGGCCGGCCAAACGTCCCGCCCGGCCGTGGCTCCAACCCCAAGGAAGGAGGAACCCCGATGCTCCACATGCCTCGCCCGGACGCCGTCCTCGTACAGGCCGTGATCGCTGGGGCCCTGTCCTTCGCCCACCTCCACGACCTCGCCGAAGCAGCCGGACAATCCGGATGGAAGGCCTGGGCCTACCCGGTCAGCGTGGACCTGCTCCTCGTCGCCGCCTGGCGCCGCCTCCGGCTCCTGCGAGACGCCGGGGAACCGGTCCGCTCGGCCTGGACCTGGTTCACCGTCGCCCTTGCAGCCTCCCTCGGGGCGAACGTCGCCACCGCCGGACTCCTCGACCTCGGACACGTCCCCGACTGGCTTCGGATCCTGGTCGCCGGATGGCCCGCCCTCGCCTTCCTCGGCGGAACCCTCCTCGTCCACCCCGCCCAGGTCTTGGACCCCGGTCCGGTAGGGGAGCCGACACCTGGGGTCATCGAACGCGAGATCGCGCCCGACCTCGCCGAGCCGGATCCCGTCCCGGCCCTACCCGCACCCGCACCCGCACCCGCGCACGAGCACGAGCACGAGCACGCAAGCGTTCCGCCCGCTCTGGTCGACCACGCCCGCAAGCTCGCCGCCGATCACCTGGCCCGTACCGGCACCCCGCTCGACACCGACACCTTGCGCGCTCGCCTCGGCGTGCCGGCCGTCATGGCCGCCGCCATCACCGCCCAACTCGACTGAACAGGAGACCCGCATGCCCGCCCCGGACCGGTTCCACTCGCTCATGCAGATCGGCCCCGTCCAGATCGGCACCTACCGCGACCGCTACGGCCGCACCAAGCACGCCGCGGTCTGCACCACCGACGGCTGCGGCTGGTCCGTCACGAACTACACGACCAGCACCGCCGCACAGCTCGCCGCCCGCTCCCACCGCTGCCGCGTCAGCTGACCCGGAAGGCCACCCGTCATGGACGTACCGCTCTGGCTCGCCCTGATCGTCGTCGGCGCCCTCGGCATCAAGCTCATCCGCCCGCCCTGGTGGCTCGTCGCCGTGATCCTCCTCGGCGGCTACCTCCTCGCAGACAGCCTCCTCGCCCCGGTCATCGACACCGCCATTACCAAGTAGCCCCACCGAGAAAGGAGAACCGCCGATGATCCGCCCCAAGATCCCGGTCAACCCGCTCCCGACCGGCCTCGTCATCCCCCTCGACCAGCCGACTGCCAACGCGAGGGCGGAGTCCCACCCCGGCACCGTCGCGGCCTGCGGCTGCAACCACACCCCGGCCTCGACTCAGCCCCGCATCCAGATGCCCGCCGTCCGACTCACCCCGACCGGCCTCGTCGCCGTCCTGGCCGGTGGCGCCGGACTCGTCCTCGTCGTCGGCGCGGTCCTGGTCTCCATGCTCCTGACCGTCGCCATCACCGGCGCCTCGGTCGCGGTCTGCGCCGTCGTCCTGCGCTCGCTGCTCAACCAGAACTACCGCTGACCGGCCCCGGGACGGCCCTGAAACCGCCAAGTCTCCGCCGTCCCGGAGCCGTGCTCCTGCCCGAACCAACCGATCCGGAAGGAAGCACCATCATGACCCAGCACACCGTCACGCCCGCCCAGGTCTGCCCCGACTGCGACGGCTTCCCCGCCGTAAAGATCACCCTCGGCGGCCGCGACCGTACCGGCGCCCTGAACACCATCACCGCCCACTGCCCGGCCTGCCAGGGCACCGGCAAGCGCTTCGCCCGCCGCATCGTCGTCACCTCGGCTGGGCGGTGACCACCATGCTGACCGACATCGACATGAACAACCCGCTGCATGCGCAGACCGCCGTGTTCACGGCCCTCGCCCAGCTGGCCGAACTCCACCCGAACCTGCCCGGCGCCTACATCACCACCAGCCAGATCACGCCCACCGAGGCAACCGTCCTCCTCGACAGCCCGGCCGATCTGGAGGCCTGGCGGCAGGCCACGCACACCGACGCCGACGACGTGCAGCTTCGCGACCTCAACGGGGACAGGCAACTCCTCTTCACCGCACTGTTCGGCCGCATCGCTCTGAGGATCTACACCGTCTTCGCACCCGCGTCCCTGGTGGTGGCTGCGTGACCGACTCCGCGACCCTCGCGGACCTGGACCCCGGCCTCCTCGGCGACATGCTGAAGGTGGCCGGGGCTCCCGGTTACGCCCGCTGGGAAGACCAGATCCGCCGCACCGGCGGCTGCTCCGACCCCATCCACATCACCGGCTGGACCGTCGCCAAGGACACAACCTCGGGCGAGGTCCTGCACCGCTACTCCACCGAGGTCGAGCCTGGCGCACGGCTCCGGATCGCCTGCGGCAACCGGCGAGCCTCCCGCTGCCCCTCCTGCGCCTGGACCTACGCCGGAGACACCTACCACCTGATCCGGGCCGGGCTCGCCGGAGACGACCGCCGCGACATCCCGGCCACCGTCCGCGAACACCCCCGCGTCTTCGCCACCCTCACCGCCCCCTCCTTCGGCCCGGTCCACAACCGCCCCGCCGGCCGTCCCTGCCGGTGCGGCAAGCACCACCAGGAAGACGCTGCCGAACTCGGTACCGCCCTCGACCCGACCACCTACGACTACGCCGCCGCCGTCCTCTTCAACAACCACGCCGGGCAGCTCTGGCAGCGCTTCACCACCCGCCTGCGCCGCGAGATCGCCGCCCGCGCCGGACTCACCCAACGCGAGCTGAAAGAGGAGGCCCGGATCTCCTACGGCAAGGTCGCCGAGTTCCAGAAGCGCGGCGCCATCCACTTCCACGCAGTGATCCGCATCGACGGACCCGTCGGCCCCCTCAGCCCGCCGCCCTCCTGGGCCAGCACAGAACTCCTCGACCGCTCGATCCAGGCCGCCATCGCCCACTCCTACACCTCGGTCTCGATCCCGGCCGCCGCCGACCAGCCCGCCCGTACCTTCCGATGGGGCACACAGCTCGACATCCGCCCCATCAAGGCCTTCGGCGACGGATCCGACATCACCGAACAGGCCGTCGCCTCCTACGTCGCCAAGTACGCCACCAAGGCCGCCGAGACCACCGGAGCCACCGACCAGGCCGTGCACTGCCGCAAGTGCCGGGGCACCGGCCTCTCCGACCGCTACGACCGTCCCGGCTCCGCGCTGAGCCGCTGCTCCCGCTGCCACGGATCCGGCCTCGGTGACGACCTCGCCCAGCTGCCCGTCTCGGAGCACGCCCGCCGCCTCATGGTGGCCTGTGCCGCGTTGCAACCCCTCTATCCGGATCGCGCGCTCACCCGCTGGGCTCACATGCTCGGCTTCCGGGGTCACTTCTCCACCAAGTCCCGCCAGTACTCCACCACTCTCGGCGCGCTTCGCCAGACCCGCGCCGACTACCGCGCCGCACAAGAACGCGAAGCCCGCGGCCTCACCGACGCCGAGCCGGACACCGTGCTCGTCCTCGCCTCCTGGCAGTACGCCGGCCACGGCCACAGCCCCGGCGAGTCCGTACTCGCCGCCACGATCGCCCGGGACATCCAGCTCAACCGCCAGACCGCCCGCGAAGCCCTGCACGACCAACTCGCCCTGGAAGGAGCCGCGTCATGACCACCGCCACCGCCGAACTTCTGACCGTGCCCGAGGTAATGCAGCGGCTCAAGCTCGGGCGCTCGACCGTCTACGACCTCATCCGCTCCCGGCGGCTCGTCTCCATCACCATCGGTCGGGCTCGTCGCATCCCCGCAGATGCCGTCCGCGAGTTCATCGACCACGAGATCGGAGAGGCTGCCTGATGGCCACCCAGCGCAAGCGCAATCCGAACGGCGCGGGCACCATCACCCAGCGCAAGGACGGCCGTTTTCAGGCTGCCGTGTACGTCCTCCAGCCTGACGGGACCCGGGCCCGGAAGTTCGCCTACGGCAAGACCTGGGCTGAGTGCGACGTGAAGCGTCGGGACCTGCTCGCCAAGGTCGACCAGGGCGTGCCCGTGCCGACGCGGTCCGCCAAGCTCTCCGAGTGGCTGCCGTACTGGCTCGACAACATCGTCAAGCCCCACCGCAAGCGGACGACCCACGCCAAGTACGAGGTGCACGTCCGGCTCTACCTCGTGCCTCTGCTCGGGTCGAAGCGGCTCGAATCTCTGAGCGTGGGCGACGTGCGGCGGGTCCTCGTGCAGCTCCAGAAGAAGACCAGCGCCGCGACCGCCAAGGAGTCTCATCGGGTGCTGCGTACCGCTCTCGCCGCGGCCGTTCGGGAGGAGCTGGTCACTCGGAACGTGGTGACGCTGGTGGAGCCTCCGAAGGTTGAGGATCGGGAACTGACGCCGTGGACCCTCCAGGAGACGTTGGATTTCCTCGCCGCCGGCCGCAACGATCCGCTCTTCGCCGCCTTCGTGCTGGCCATCGCGCTCGGCTTCCGGCGGGGTGAAATCGTCGGCCTGCGGTGGGAGAACGTGGACCTGGAGAGGCGAGAGATCCGGGTACGGACACAGCGGCAGCGCGTCGGCGGTGAAGCCTACGAGGACGGACCCAAGGGCAAGCGCCGTCGGCAGACCCTCCCCCTGCCCGGGATCTGCGTCGCACCCCTGCGCTGGCAGCGGATGAAACAGGCGGAGATGCGGGCCAAGGCCGGGGAAAGGTGGGAGGAGACCGGGTACGTCTTCACCACCCGGACCGGGCGGCCCATCGAGCCCCGGAACGTCTACCGGTCCTTCACCCGGGGGTGGCCAAGGACGCGGGTCTCAGGGTCATCCGGCTGCATGACGCGCGCCACGGGACCGCGACGCTGCTGACCGCCGCCGGCGTTCCGCCCCGGGTCGTCATGGAGATCCTCGGGCACTCGCAGATTGCCGTCACCATGAACGTCTACGCGCACGTCGTGCAGGACACGCAGCGAGAGGCCATCGGGCACATGGACCGGCTGCTTAGGAGGCGGGAGGCGCTCCCAATCCGCTCCCGTTGATGTCAGATCTGGATGCAAAAGACCCCCCGCCATGATCGGCGGGGGGTCTTTCTGCTGGTGGGCGCGGACGGTTTCGAACCGCCGACATCTGCTTTGTAAGAGCAGCGCTCTACCCCTGAGCTACGCACCCGTGGATGAGTGGACAGCCTACATGGCGGGCACACCCCCCACGCAAACCCGTTCCCTTGGGGGAGAATGGTCCGGGGCACTGCGGACGGCGGTACGGGAGAGGGATTGTGACAACGGCATCCCGACGGTGGTTCGGTGGGCGGGACGAGAGTCGGCGGGCCGATGCGCAGGCGGCGAAGGATGCCGCCGCCGCGGCGTTCTACGAGCTGGACAGCGCTCAGCGGGATCTGCGGATCTCGATCGAGACGATTGTCGCGGCGGACGGGTCGCCCGCCGGGCGGCAGGCGAGCGAGGGGTTCGCCGCGCTCGGGCAGCGGATCGATCAGGTCAGCCGTGTGTACATCGAGGCAGTGGACGCGCACGACTTGGACCGGGTCGATCTGGAGGCGGCGGCCGCCTCGCGGGCGCGGGAGGAGCTGACCCGGGCCCGTGAGGAGCTGGTGCGGGTCAAGGGGGAGCTGGACCGGTTCGCGGAGGGGTTGCAGCCGCTGCTGGACAAGGCCGAGACGCAGCTCGCCCGGGTCGCGCCGGCTCGGGAGCGGGCGAAGGCCGCGCTGCTGGCGGCGAGCGATGCGCTGGATGCCGTACGGGCCAAGGGGATGCGGGCCGATGACCTGGCGGCGCGACTGGCGGCGCTGGGCCCGGAGCTGACCAAGCTGAACGAGGGTGCGGGCCGGCACGGGGTGCAGGAGACCGTGCAGCGTGCCGACCGGATCCTGCGGGACGCGGAGGGCGTGCGGGCGGAGGCGGCGCGGCTCCCGGAGCGGGCAGCGGAGATCGACCGGCGGCTGGTGAGCCTGCGGACGCGGGCCCAGGCGCTGCGCAACCGGGCGGACCGGGTGGATCCGGTGCTCAGCGAGCTGCGTCGGCGGTTCAGTGCGTCGTGCTGGCAGGACCTCCAGCACGTGCCGGACGAGGCGATACGGGACGTGGCGCAGGCGGAGGAACGCCTGCGGGAGGCGTCCCGTGCCCGGGACGAGCAGCGCTGGGCCGATGTGGGCGTGCTGATCGACGCGGTACGGGATGCGCTCGAGGCCACGGACGAGGCGGTGTCGGCCGCGCAGGACCGGCTGACGCGGCTGGAGGCGGTGGCGCGCAATCCGCAGGCCGAGGTGGACCGGACACGGTTCGCGATCCGTGACGCGCAGCGGCTGGCGATGGCGGGCCGCAGTGTGCCCGATCCGCGGCACGCGCGGCCGCTGGACGATTCGGTGGCCCGGGTGGACCGGGCGCTGGCCGGGTTGGAGGGGCGGCATCCGGATTACTGGGCGTTTCTGCTGGAGATGAAGGACGTACGGGAGGCCGTGAACCGTGTGGTGAACGGGATCCGGGCGGAGCGCGGCCAGGGTTGAGGGGTCCGGCTGAATCCGGCCGAATCCGGCCTCTTGGGCAGCGGCTGGGTTCGTTTTGGCGCTGGGCGCGGATCGGCGGCGCGAGCCGGGCCGGATCAGGTCCCCCCGGGCTGGGCGCGGATCGGCCGCGCGAGCCGGGCCAGGCCGGCCCCCGTCCCTGCCTCGGTCGAGCCCCGGGCCGTCCCGGGTCAGGCCCCAGCCGGCCCCCGCGCCAAGGCCTGGGTTGTCCGTAAGAGGGCATCGGCGGATGCTGGAGGTGCCCGGAACGGAGCAGAGGAGGGCGGTATGGCTGCCCACGCTTCCCGCAGGCGCAGTGAACGGCCCAGTGGACACTCCGTGCCGCATGAGCCCTATGCGGCCCATGCGCTCTACGGGTGCACCGAGCCCCATGAGTCCTATGCGCCGTACGTACCCCACGAGCCCTATGCGTCCCACACACCCCAGGTCTCCCACGGGAGGCTGCGGCGCGTCCTGCACCCCGTCAATGCCCGGCTCGACGAGCATCTGCCCGCCGATCACAAGCTCAGCAAGGTCTACCGGGTCGGCGCCGGTCTGACCGGGCTGCTGCTGGTCGTGTTCGGCATCCTGGGGCTCATCGACCGGATCGGGTTCTTCGACACCGGCGGCGACACGGTGCTGGCCCTGAACACGAACGGCGCGCTGAGTGTCCTGTCGATCTGCATCGGGGCGCTGCTGTGCATCGGCATGGTGATCGGCGGGACCCTCGCCTCCACCCTGAACATCGTGCTGGGCCTGCTGTTCATCGCGAGCGGGTTCGTGAATCTCGCGCTGCTCGACACCGAGCTGAACTTCCTGGCCTTCAAGATCCCCAACGTGCTGTTCAGCTTCGTCGTCGGCGTGATGCTGATGTGGTTCGGGATGTACGGGCGGGTGGGCAGCGCGCTGCCGCACGACAATCCGTACTGGCGGGCCCGCCATCCCGAGCAGGCCGCCCGGGAGGACAGGGCGTACGGCGCGTACCGGGGTCCCGCGCCGGGTCGCCCGTAGCCGTCGCGGCCACGGCGGCATAGCCTTGGGCGCATGCCTCGATACGAGTACCGCTGCCGGACCTGCGACGACACCTTCGAGCTGAGCCGGCCGATGGCCGAGTCCTCCGCGCCCGCCGACTGCCCCGCAGGCCACGCCGACACCGTCAAGCTGCTGTCGGCCGTTGCCGTCGGCGGGACCACCGGCAGTGCCCCCGCGCCCGCTCGCGCCATGGGCGGCGGGGGCGGCGGGGGCTGCTGCGGTGGGGGCGGCTGCGGTTAGGGGCAAGGCCCCCGGGCCGGGCGCTACCGCTTCCGGGAGAGCGTCAGGCCGTCCGAGATCGCCAGCATGACGGACTCCATACGGGGGTCCGCCGAGACGTGGTCGTTGAACGCGCGGACACCGGCCGCCGAGCCGGTGGCCGATTCGTCGAGGACCGAGCCGTGGAAGAGCGTGTTGTCCGTGACGATCAGGCCGCCCGGACGCAGCCTCGGCACGAGTTCCTCCCAGTAGGCGATCTGGCTCTCCTTGTCGGCGTCCACGTACGCCATGTCGATGTGCGGTTCCGCCGGCATGGCGCGCAGGGTCTCCAGTGCCGGCGCGATCCGCAGCTCGATGCGGTCCGCGACGCCCGCCGCCTCCCAGGCCTCCCTGCCGTACGCCGTCCACTCCTCGGAGACGTCGCAGGCGATGAGGCGGCCGTCGGCGGGCAGTGCCTGGGCCATCGACAGGGACGAGAAGCCGGTGAAGGTGCCGACCTCCACGATGTGGCGGGCGCCCGTCAGCCGGACGAGGAAGGCCAGCAGCGGCCCCTGCTCCTCCGCCGACTGCATTCCGGCGACGTCGGGGAACTTGGCGTAGGTCGTCTCCACCAGCCCCCGCTGGACCGTGTCCAGCGGGGGGTTGTGGGCGAGCATGTACCGGTAGAGCTCATCGGTGATCTTGGTGCTGTTGCCCTTGGTCATGCGGTCAGTCTCGCAACGCTCCGGCCGCCCGTCCGGCCGCTCGGCCGAATTCGCGGACGATTTCCTCGCCCGCCAGCACGCCGGCGATGGACAGGGCGGTCACGTTCGGGGCGTGCCACTGGGCGTCGGCGAGTTCGCCGTGGCCGGGGCGCCATGCCGCGTCCGCCGCGAGGAGCAGGTCGGCGTCCAGGAGGGAGTCGCCTGCGGCCAGGGTCGTGGTGGCGCCCGTCCGGCGGGCGACCTCGTGCATCGCCGCGCTCTTGGTCAGCGGGCGCGGCACGGCGTAGATCTTGCGGCCCTGGAGGGACACCGTCCAGCCGCGCGGCTCCGCCCACTCCACCAGGGCTTTGAGCCATTCGTCGGAGACGAGCGCGCGTTCCACGACGAGGTACGCGAACAGTTCCTCCGCCACCCGCGCCTTGCGCAGCCACGCCGGGTCGGCCGTCGCCAGCAGGTGGGCGTGGACCTCCTCCAGCGGCGCGCACTCCTGCGCCAGGCGGACCGCGACCTGGCGCCGCCAGTCCTGGTCGGGCACCCCGTCGACCAGCAGCTGGCCGCCGTTCGCGCAGATCGCGTACTGGGCCGGACGGCCGGGGAAGCGGATGCGCTGGTACTGCTTGCGGGTCCGCGTGGTCGTCGGAACGAAGACGACCGACGGGTCGACCGTCAGTTCCGCCAGCAGTCCCGCCGCCGTCTCCGTCATGTAGGACAGCGGCTTGCTCTCGTGGACCTCGACGCACAGCAGCCGGGGGGCCACCGGGTCGGGCATGGTCAGGCCGAGGGCCGCCGCCGAGTAGATGAGGGTACGGTCGAGATCACTGGCTACCAGGACAGTCACTTCGAGGCCACAGCCTTTCCGTCGGCGCCGGTGGCGCCGCGCGTGAATCGGGGGTGGATGAGTCCGACGCAGGTGTAGGGCAGGCCGTCGACCTCCTCCACCGGGACCCCGCGCTGCTCGGCGAGCAGCCGTACGTGGTCCAGGTCGGCGCCCGCGCCGCGCTGGGCGAGGATCTTCCACGGCACCCGGCGCAGCAGCACCCGGGTGGTCTCGCCGACTCCGGGCTTGACCAGGTTCACGTCGTGGATGCCGTACTCCTCGCTGATCCGCTCGACGGCCGCCCAGCCCACCCAGGTGGGGGTGCGGTCCGCGGCGAGGAGTTCCTTGACCTCCTCGCCGACGGCGTCGGCGACCTCGTCGAAATGGGCGGCGACCGTGTCGACGAATGCCGTGGAGACGTCCGCTCCGGCGAGCTCTCGGTAGAACTTCGCGCCGTGGAAGTCGGCGGGCCCGACCAGGTCGGACCTCAGGACCGTACGCGATATGAGGCCGGACACGGTGGAGTTGAGGCAGGCGGAGGGGATCAGGAAGTCCTCGCGGGTGCCGTACGTCTCCACGCACGAGCCGGGGTCGGCGAGGACCACGATCTCCGGGTTGAAACCGGGGTACTCGGCGAGGGCGGCCGTCAGTTCCCGCGTGATGGCGCCCTTGCCCGTCCAGCCGTCGACGAAGACAACGTCGGCCGGGTCGTGCCGGGCGGCCAGCCAGCGCACGGCGTTGGCGTCGATGCCGCGGCCGCGCACGATGGAGACGGCGTAGTGCGGCAGGTCCAGGCCGTGCCGGGCGCGGGCCCAGCGGCGCATCAGAACGCCGACGGGGGTGCCGGCGCGGGCCAGGGAGACCAGCACCGGGGACGGGGAGCGCTCGGCGAGGACGGTCTCGGTGACGGTGCCGACGGCGCGGGCGATGCGGGCGGCCGAGGCGGTCAGGGCGTTCTGGTACAGCTCCTGGTACTGCGGGGACGGCTGGTACTCGACGGGCAGGGACTCGGCATAGTGCGCGCCGCCCGCCTGGATCGCCTCCTCGCGCTCCTCGGTCGGGGCTTCGAGCTCGACGTCGGAGAAGTCCTGGAGCAGCCAGCCGACGTCCTCGGCGGCGTACGAGGAGAAGGCGGGGCCGCGCAAGGGCTCGTGCGTGGGCTCGTGCGCGGGCTCGCGCAAGGGCTCGTCCGTGGTCGGCTCGGTCATGATCGGCTCGTGCTCCTGCCGGTCGGGTACGTAGGACGGTACGGCGGCCAGCAGGACCCGGCCGGTGTGCGGGGCGAGGCTCGCGAGCAGTCCGGTGCGCAGCTCGGGGGTGTCACCGGCCGAGTCGACGACGGCGATGACGGCGTCGAAGCCGGCGCCCGCGACGTTGTAGGCGTACCGGTCGCCGGGGCCGTCGGCGGGGGCGTCGTGGGCGGGGAAGACGAGCCGGGTGCGGATGGCGTAGCCGGGGTCGTCCACGGCGAGCACGGGCGAGCGGGTGGTGGTGGAGAAGCGGACCTCGCGGGCCGCGCCCGCCTCCTCCAGGGCCTTCGCGAGGCGCAGGGGGGCGTACATCAGCTCCTCGTTGCCGAGGACGAGGACGCGGCCGGGGTCGTCGCCGAGCGCTGCGCTGAGCTGGGCGGTCATGCCGGGCAGGGCCTTGTCCAGGGCCGTGCGGTGGGCGGGTGTGAAGCCGTGGCGGCCGCCGTCGGGCACTGCGGCCGGCCAGGCCAGGTCCACGCGCGTGACCGGCTGCGGGCCGTCTCCCGGGGCTCCGCCCCGGACCCCGCGCCTCAATCGCCGGCGGGGCTGAATGGGCCCGCCCTCAGCCTCTGAGGCAGCCGCGGGCTGCGTGTCGCCAGGGGCCTCTGCGAGGGCGGAGGCCTGGGCTTCGTACTCCTCCACCAGGGCCTGGCCCTTGGCCAGGACTCCCTCCGGGAGGGTGACCGTGCCGGAGGCCAGGGCTATGAGGTCGACGCGGGCGCCGATGTCCGTGGCGAAGGCGGTGAGGCGGTCGCGGTCGGCCGGGGAGCGCATGTCGACGAGGGCGACGACCACGTAGTGCCCGCGCGGGTGGCGGGCGTGCAGGTCGCGGATGGTGTTCAGGACCGTGTTGCCGGTGGAGAACTCGTCGTCGACGAGGACCAGCGGCCCGCTGCCCGCGAGCAGCTCGGGGTCCTCGGGCAGCAGCAGGTGCGAGGTGGCGTGCGAGTGCGCCTCCTCGAAGCCGCCCGCGGGCCGCACGCCCGGGACGGGCCGGCGGGTGGAGTGCAGGTAGGGGGCGGCGCCCAGGCCGTCGGCGACGCAGTGGCCGAGCCCGGTGGCCGTCTCGGCGTAGCCGAGGACCACCGCGCAGGCGGCGCCGTCCTCGCCGAGCAGCGCCCGGACCCGCTCGCCGAGCCCGTACCCGGCGGCGTAGACGGTCGCCGGGGACTGCGGGACGTGCTTGCCCAGCACCTGCGAGACCAGCAGGTGCGCCCGCTTGGGGTTGCGCCGCAGCGCCAGCCCGAGCAGCTCCGCGAGCCGCGGCGAGCCCGGCGTACCGGCCTCCTCCAGGCTGACGCCCAGCCGGTCCGCGACCCAGGTTCCCGACCACACCGCTTCTATCGTCTTGCCTTTCCTCGTCGTCGACGCCGTCACCAGAAGGTTCACACCTGGAGTCCGGCCGTGAGCAGGTCGACGAAGCCGACCTCCTCCTTCGCCACACCGAAGACCTCGGCGCGCTGCATGGTGCGCTCGGCCCAGGCCCGGTGGGGCTTCACCTCGTTCATTTTGTTCGTATAGGCCGATCGCATGACTCCGCCGCCGCCGCGCTCGGGGCGCAGGATGTCCTCGGCGTCACAGAACTCCTCGTGGGAGACCACGGACAGGGCGTGGACGGGTGTGACGTGGGCGGGGTGGATGCAGGTCTTGCCGAGCAGCCCGTTGGCCCGGTCGAGTTCGATCTCGCGCAGTAGGCCGTCCAGGTCGTGTTCGATCAGGGCGGTGCGCAGTTCCTCCACGCCCTCCGCGAGGAAGGGGCTGCGGCGCAGCTGGGGTTTGAAGAGGCGCTGCTGGCTGCGGAAGTACTCCCAGACGGGTCCGGTGACGGTGAAGCCGGTGCCGTCGGCGCGGCTGAGGACGTTGACCACGTCGGCGATCACGCCGGCCACGATCTGGACGTCGTAGGCGGTCATGTCGGGGGTGCGGCGCAGGCCGTAGGCGGAGCAGAAGTCGGTGACGCCGAGCCGCAGGGCCAGGACCCGCTCGCGGTGGCTGTTGACGGTGCGGGAGATGCCGGCGAGCGTCTCGACGCGCGTTTCGAGGTGGAGCAGGTCCGGGGTCTCCAGGACGGGCATGGCATACAGACGGGAGTGGCCTGAGGCGGCCTCCGCCCCGGCCACGGCGTCGAGGAAGGCGCTGCCACTGCTTTCGTCGAATTTGGGAAGTACGAATCCGGACAGTCGGCGCGCGGAGCCGCCGAGGCGGCGCACCAGGTCGGGGATCTGCTCGGGTGTGCGGACGCGGATGAACAGGAGCGGGAGCTCGGTGGCGTCGGCATCGAGCTCGGCGAACTGCCGGACGAGGTTCTCCTCGGCTCCGGCGACGTCGCCGTCGCTGATGGAATCCTCCAGGCAGAGGACCATGGAGACGACTCCGCGGCCGGCCTGCTTGCGGATGTCCCGGGCGAGCTGGGGGCGTGTGGCGGGGCTGTAGAGGGTGGCCCCGAGGCCGGCGGCGAGGGTGCGGGCGGGCGAGGCTCCGGTGAATTCTGCCGGTTCCTGGTGGAAGAGGTCCTTACGGACGGTGGGCGATACGTGCCCAAAGTGACGCATGTGCTTCCCCCGTACTGCCTCGGCGGCCCAACTGGCGTGGCCGGTAATAGTACGTACGAACGTAAGTCAAGAGTTCCTCAAGCACATGAAGTTCAGGTAACCCTCTTGCACCATGCCCAGCTCTCGCGTTCGAGACAAGGCCCTACGGGGGGCCGCATTGTCCCGGTCCACCCGGGGAGGGCAGGATGACGGGCATGACGCACGCGATGCAGAAGGGCTCGAACATCCCGGTGGCCGCCGCAGCGGTCCGGGCGGTGCTGCGCTGGACCACCGGCCCCGAGGTGCCCGACGTGGACGCCTCCGCGCTGCTCGTGGGCTCCGACGGCCGGGTGCGTTCGGACGAGGACTTCGTCTTCTACAACCAGCCCCGGCACCCCTCGGGGGCCGTCTGGCGGCTGGGGAAGAAGCAGCTCGGCGAGGCGGTCACCGACGCGGTCCAGGCGGACCTGCGGACGGTCACCCCGGCCGTGGACCGGATCCTGGTGGTCGCCTCCGCCGAGGACGTCCCCTTCGAGCTAGTCCGCGACCTGCGGATCCTCCTGTACGACGCCACCGCGAGCGGCGGCTCCGAACCGCTGGCCTACTTCGACGTCCGGCCCGAGACCGGCGCCGAGACGGCTCTGATCTGCGGCGAGCTGTACCGCAGGGGCGAGGGGTGGAAGTTCCGCGCGCTGGGCGAGGGCTACTCCGACGGGCTGGTGGGGCTGGCCACCGACCACGGGATCTCGGTCGACGAGAACGCCCCCGAGCCCGCCGGCAGCCCGGCGGCCGGGAGCCCGGCGGCCGGACCCACCGCCGACCAGACGGCCGCCATGGCCCCGCCCACCCAGGCCCCGCCGTCCGTCCCGCCCGCCTACGGCTACCCGCAGCCGGTGTCCCCGGTCCCGCTGCCGGGTCCGGGAGCGGATCCGTCCTTCCGGCTGCCGCTGCAGGGGCCGCAGTTCATCCGCCGCTGACACCGCTCACGGCGCTCACGGCGCTCACGGCGCTGACGCATCCGGCGCCCCCGGCGGCCCTGGCCCCGCGGCCGGCGCCGCAGCCCCGCCCGGCCCCCGCCCGGCCCCCGCGCGGCCCCCGCGCGGGGCTCCGGTCAGGCCTTGGTGCTCTTGTAGCCCCGCCCCCACTGGAGCCCCCAGCCGTACAGCCGGTCCAGCTCGGCCTGGAACCCGTACACGAACTTCACCTCGCGCCGGACGGTGAACTCCCCCTTGACGTGCTCGAGGGAGACCACCGCGCAGGAGCGGGCCTGCGGTTGCCGCTCCTCCAGGGGGATCTCGATGCGCGGGCCGGTCACCGGGAACAGCGTGACCATGGCGTGGGTGCGGTCGAAGGCCGGGGTCTGGTCGTAGATGTAGACGAAGACCAGCATCCGCTTGATCTCTTCGGCGTGGTCGAGGTTGACGTAGAGGGTCTCCCCGGACGCCGAGCCGAACCGGTCGTCGCCGCTGAGCTTCACGTACGGCGGGTCGTTGATGTCGCCCAGCAGGTTGCCGAGCGGCTGCACCACCCCCCGGGTGCCGTCGGTCAGCTCGTACAGGCAGCCCATGTCGAGGTCGACGTTGACCATGCCTTGGGTGTGCGCCTGGACCATGTCGGGTTTGAACAGCTTGAACGGGTGGCGCAGGAGCCGGCCGCTCTGCCCGTGGCTGCTGCCGCCTATGTCCGAGGTGCGCATGCGCCAGGACAGGTTGACGCGCAGATTGCCGTGGACCGCCCCCTGTTTGGTGAGCGACACCGTCGGGTGCCGCTTGGTCAGCTCGATCGCGTTCGACGAGGCACTGCCCGACTGGAACTCCACGGCGCGGCTGCCCATGATCCCGTCGAAGAAACCCATTCCCCTACCCCCCTGGTCCTCTGATCCCCTGCATGCCTACGGAAGCGGGGCGGCCCGCCGGGTCCGTGGACCCCGCAGGCCGCCCCGCCATGGAGCGTTCCGCATTACCGCCGCCGTCATGCCTCGGCGGCGGAACCCTCCAGTTCCACGCGCTTGTTGCGGCGCACCGAGGACCAGAAGGAGGCGGCGATCAGCACCACGCCGATGAGGCCGGTGATGATCTCGCTGATCTCGTGCTGGATGGTGACCAGGAGGATGACCGCGAGCGCGCCGATCGCGTAGTGCGCGCCGTGCTCCAGGTAGACGTAGTCGTCCAGCGTGCCCTGGCGGACCAGGTAGACCGTGAGCGAACGGACGTACATGGCGCCGATGCCGAGGCCGAGCGCCATCCAGAAGATGTGGTTGGTGATGGCGAAGGCGCCGATGACCCCGTCGAAGGAGAACGAGGCGTCGAGGACTTCCAGGTAGAGGAAGAGGAAGAACGCGGCCTTGCCGGCCAGGCCGACGGCGGAGACGGGCTTGCCCGCGGCCTTGGCCTTCTCCTCCTCGTCGTGCTCGCGCTCCTCTTCCTCCTCCAGCTTGTCCTCGAAGTACGAGGACAGGCCGCCGACGATGAGGTACGTGATCAGGCCGGCGACGCCGGCGAGCAGCACGGTGGCGGACTTGTCCGCGTGGCCGGTGCTGGTGTGGGCGTTGACGGCGAAGGTCATCGCCGAGACGAGCAGCGCGATCAGGGCGATGCAGACCGACAGCATGTCGACCTTGCCGAGCTTGGCCAGCGGACGCTCGAGCCAGGCGAGCCACTTGTGCTCCCGCTCCTCGAAGATGAAGTCGAGGAAGATCATCAGCAGGAACATGCCACCGAAGGCCGCGATGGCCGGGTGGGCGTCGGTGACCAGCGCCTCGTACTGCTCGGGGTGGTCCAGCGCCAGCTGGATGGCCTCGATGGGGCCGACCTTGGCACTGATGGCGACGATCGCCACCGGGAAGACCAGCCGCATTCCGAACACGGCGATCAGAATGCCGATGGTGAGGAAGATCTTCTGCCAGAAGGCGTTCATCTTCTTCAGGATTCCGGCATTGACGACCGCGTTGTCGAAGGACAGCGAGATCTCGAGGATCGACAGGATCAGTACGATCCCGAACGCCTCCCACCCCCACTGCCACGCGGCAAAGGCGAGGCCGAGCGCCGTGATGGCGAACGACCAGCCGAAGGTTTTCAGAACCACTGGCACCTGGCACCCCATGCGTCTTGTTGCGGCTTTACGAAACGTTGACCCCGAAGTCTAGAGCGATGCCCCTCAGACCCGACGCGTACCCCTGCCCCACTGCACGGAACTTCCATTCACCTCCGTACCGGTAGACCTCGCCGAAGATCATCGCGGTCTCGCTGGAGGCGTCCTCGGAGAGGTCGTAGCGGGCCAGTTCCTGGCCGTCCGCCTGGTTCACCACGCGGATGAAGGCGTTGCTGACCTGGCCGAAACTCTGCCGTCGGCTGTCCGCCTCGTGGATCGAGACCGGGAAGACGATCTTGTCGACGCGCTCCGGCACCTTGGTGAGGTCGATGATGATCGACTCGTCGTCGCCGTCACCCTCGCCGGTGAGATTGTCCCCCGTGTGTTCGACGGAGCCCTCGGGGCTCTTCAGGTTGTTGTAGAAGATGAAGTACTCGTCCCCCAGCACCCGGCCGCTGTTGCACAGCAGCGCGCTGGCGTCGAGGTCGAAGTCCGCGCCCGTGGTCGAGCGCGCGTCCCAGCCGAGGCCGATCAGAACCCGGGTCAGGTTCGGTGCGGCCTTGGAGAGGGAGACATTGCCCCCCTTGGCGAGTGTGACGCCCATGTTGTGGTCCTCCCCGGACGACGGTGTGCCTGCGTGACGGTGTGCCTGCGTGACGGTGTGGCTGCGTGCGGTGTGGCTGCGTGCGGTGTGCCGTGTGACGCGGCCCGGACCGGCCGTGGGACCGGTCCGTACGGGCCGCAAAGCCCGTCCGGCGCCGTACACACAGTGCACGGCGCCGGACGGATGAACTGCTCTGGGCTCAGACGTTGACGCCGAAGTCCTGCGCGATGCCGCGCAGGCCCGAGGCGTAGCCCTGGCCGATGGCGCGGAACTTCCACTCCGCGCCGTTGCGGTACAGCTCGCCGAAGACCATGGCGGTCTCGGTCGAGGCGTCCTCGGAGAGGTCGTAGCGGGCGAGCTCGGTGTTGTCCGCCTGGTTCACCACGCGGATGTACGCGTTGCGGACCTGGCCGAAGCTCTGCTGGCGGCTCTCGGCCTCGTAGATCGAGACCGGGAAGACGATCTTGGAGACATCGGCCGGGACACCGGCGAGGTTCACCTTGATCGCCTCGTCGTCGCCCTCGCCCTCGCCGGTGGTGTTGTCACCGGTGTGCTCGACCGATCCGTCCGGGCTCTTCAGGTTGTTGAAGAAGACGAAGTTCGCGTCGCTGGCGACCTTGCCCTGGTCGTTGGTCAGGATCGCGCTGGCGTCGAGGTCGAAGTCGACACCGGTGGTGGTGCGAGCATCCCAGCCCAGACCGACGATGACCGCCGTCAGGTTAGGCGCGGCCTTGGTCAGCGAGACGTTGCCGCCCTTGCTGAGGCTGACTCCCACGGGTCCTCCATTGGGTTCTGTGTGTGGGGCGGTGCCCCGTCGTGCGCTGGGCCCTCCCGGCCGGGGCCGGGGGAGCTACCGGATCAACGTTTCGATCCTAGTGACGGGTTCCCGCCTGTAAACGGTTTTCGCACGGAACTGCGACGGAGAGCGCGAGGAGCTCGCCAGAGGCTCTCCTGCGGGCTCTCCTGCGGGCTCTCCTCAGAGGCTGTCGAGCGCCTTGATGTACTCGTTCAGGTCACGCGCGTCGGGCAGTCCGTTGACGACGGTCCAGCGCACGACGCCGTCCTTGTCGATGATGAAGGTGCCGCGGACCGCGCAGCCCTTGTCCTCGTCGAAGACCCCGTACGCGCGCGAGGTCTCCCCGTGCGGCCAGAAGTCCGACAGCAGCGGGTAGTCCAGGTTCTCCTGCTCCCCGAAGACCCTCAGGGTCGGCACGGAGTCGTTGGAGACGGCGAGGAGCTGGACCTCGTCGTTCTGGAAGCGCGGCAGCTGGTCGCGCAGCTCGCACAGCTCGCCGGTGCAGACGCCGGTGAAGGCGAACGGGTAGAAGAGCAGCACCACGGCCTTCTCCCCCCGGAAGTCGGAGAGCCGCACGGTGGCGCCGTGGTTGTCCTTGAGTTCGAAGTCCGGGGCCTTGTCGCCGACCTCGATCGCCATCTCTCGCATCCCTTCGTTCCCGCATTCCTGGATCGCCCGCAATGGGCCGTTCGGGTGAGGCACAGCCTAGGCGGGGCACGGCCGGGAACGCACCCACCCCGCCGACCGGGGTCGACGGGGTGGGAAAAGTGTCCGCTCTGGAGCGAAGGGCGCGCGGCTTAGCGCTTGGACTTGACGGCCGTCTTGGGCGTCACCAGCTTGGTGGCGGCCCACTCCTTGCCCACGGGAAGACCCTTGGCCAGCGAGAGGCCGGCGGTCTCCGCGGCTTCCTTGATGTCGCTGGCCTCGACGTAGCCGGGGCGGCCCGTCTTGGGGGTCAGCAGCAGGATCAGTGCGCCGTCCTCGATCAGCTCGGTGGCATCGACCAGTGCGTCCGCCAGATCGCCGTCGTCCTCGCGGAACCACAGCAACACGGCGTCCGCGACGTCGTCGTAGTCCTCGTCGACGAGGTCGCCGACGAGCTCATCAACGACATCACGGAATTCCTGATCGACGTCGTCGTCGTAGCCGATCTCCTGGACCACCTGTTCGGACTGGAAACCCAGCCGGGCGGCCAGGTTCTCCGCGTGGTCCGCGGTCGCGCTCACGGGGTGCCTCCTGCTCATGTTCGGTGAATGTCTTCGGCGGCGCGCGTACGCGCAGCATTGGACGTAGTCCACACGGGCGCGGCGGATCGCGCAAGTACCCGGCCGCCGAGACCGTCGAAACGGTGACGATTGCGGCCGTCTCGCCGCAACTTTCGTCGTCCCCGTACGGGGCTCTGGTGATTCATCCCACACCATTGCGGCTCATTCGGCATCATCGGCAACGCCTTGGGACTTTCCTACCTGTTTGAGGGACGAACGTCCTTACGAGTTCACCGGCCGACTGTGACCGGCTTGGGCGTAAGGTTGCGATTTGGCCAAGCCGCCCTCGGATCGCCCGTCCCGGACCTTCCTGCCGTCTCCAGGGATTACCCAGCGGTAAAGATGACGATTTCGGCCGAGCGTAAGACCATGGGAGGCGGCGTACCCAAGGCACGACTCCCCCGACAGCGAAGGAACAGCGTGGCTTCCGCATCCGATCGCAATCCGATCATCATTGGCGGCCTGCCCAGTCAGGTCCCGGACTTCGATCCGGAGGAGACACAGGAGTGGCTCGACTCGCTGGACGCGGCGGTCGACGAGCGGGGCCGTGAGCGTGCCCGTTACCTGATGCTGCGGCTGATCGAGCGGGCGCGCGAGAAGCGCGTGGCCGTGCCCGAGATGCGCAGCACGGACTACGTCAACACGATCGCCACCAAGGACGAGCCGTTCTTCCCCGGCAACGAGGAGATCGAGCGCAAGGTCCTCAACGCCACCCGGTGGAACGCGGCCGTGATGGTCTCGCGCGCCCAGCGCCCGGGCATCGGGGTCGGCGGCCACATCGCGACCTTCGCCTCCTCCGCCTCCCTCTACGACGTGGGCTTCAACCACTTCTTCCGGGGCAAGGACGAGGGTGACGGCGGCGACCAGATCTTCTTCCAGGGCCACGCCTCTCCCGGTATCTACGCGCGCGCCTACCTCCTGGACCGGCTCTCCGAGCAGCAGCTCGACGCGTTCCGGCAGGAGAAGTCGAAGGCCCCGTACGGCCTTTCGAGCTATCCGCACCCGCGGCTGATGCCGGACTTCTGGGAGTTCCCGACCGTCTCGATGGGCCTCGGCCCGCTCGGTGCGATCTACCAGGCCCGGATGAACCGGTACATGGAGGCGCGCGGGATCGCGGACACCTCCAAGTCCCACGTTTGGGCGTATCTCGGTGACGGCGAGATGGACGAGCCGGAGTCGCTCGGCCAGCTGTCGATCGCCGCCCGCGAGGGCCTGGACAACCTGACCTTCGTCGTGAACTGCAACCTGCAGCGCCTCGACGGCCCGGTGCGCGGCAACGGCAAGATCATCCAGGAGCTGGAGTCGCAGTTCCGCGGCGCCGGCTGGAACGTCATCAAGCTGATCTGGGACCGCTCCTGGGACCCGCTGCTGGCCCAGGACCGCGACGGCATCCTGGTCAACAAGATGAACACCACCCCCGACGGGCAGTTCCAGACGTACGCCACCGAATCGGGCGCGTACATCCGTGAGCACTTCTTCGGGGACGACCAGCGGCTGCGCGCGATGGTCGAGAGCATGACCGACTATCAGATCCAGCACCTGGGCCGCGGCGGGCACGACCACAAGAAGGTCTACGCGGCGTACGCGGCGGCCAAGGCCCACAAGGGCCAGCCCACGGTGATCCTGGCCCAGACGGTCAAGGGCTGGACGCTGGGCCCGAACTTCGAGGGCCGCAACGCCACGCACCAGATGAAGAAGCTGACGGTCGACGACCTCAAGCGCTTCCGCGACCGCCTGCACATCCCGATCACGGACCAGCAGCTGGAGGGCGGCGCGCCGCCGTACTACCACCCGGGCCGCAATTCGCCCGAGATCCAGTACATGCACGACCAGCGCAGCTCCCTGGGCGGTTACGTGCCGACCCGTGTGGTGCGCGCCAAGCCGCTGCAGCTGCCGGGCGACGCGACGTACGCGGCCGCCAGGAAGGGCTCGGGCCAGCAGTCGATCGCCACGACGATGGCCTTCGTCCGCATCCTGAAGGACCTGATGCGGGACAAGGAGATCGGCAAGCGCTTCGTGCTGATCGCGCCCGACGAGTACCGCACCTTCGGCATGGACGCGTTCTTCCCGAGCGCCAAGATCTACAACCCGCTGGGGCAGCAGTACGAGGCGGTCGACCGCGACCTGCTGCTCGCGTACAAGGAGTCGCCGACGGGCCAGATGCTGCACGACGGCATCTCGGAGGCGGGCTGCACGGCCTCGCTGATCGCGGCGGGTTCGGCGTACGCCACGCACGGCGAGCCGCTGATCCCGGTCTACGTCTTCTACTCGATGTTCGGTTTCCAGCGCACCGGTGACCAGTTCTGGCAGATGGCCGACCAGCTGGCGCGCGGTTTCGTGCTGGGTGCGACCGCCGGCCGGACCACCCTGACGGGTGAGGGGCTCCAGCACGCCGACGGTCACTCGCAGCTGCTGGCGTCGACGAACCCGGGCTGCGTCGCGTACGACCCGGCGTACGGCTACGAGATCGCGCACATCGTCAAGGACGGTCTGCGGCGCATGTACGGGCCCGACGCGGAGGACGTCTTCTACTACCTGACCGTCTACAACGAGCCCATCCAGCACCCGGCCGAGCCGGCGGACGTGGACGTGGACGGGATCCTCAAGGGCATCCACCGGGTGTCGGCGGGCACGTCGGGCACCATCGGGGCGCAGATCCTGGCCTCGGGCGTGGGGGTGCCGTGGGCGCTGGAGGCGCAGCGGATCCTCGCGGCCGACTGGAACGTCCGGGCGGACGTCTGGTCGGCGACCTCCTGGAACGAGCTGCGCCGCGAGGCCGTGGAGGTGGAGGAGCACAACCTGCTGCACCCGGAGGAGGAGCAGCGCGTGCCGTACGTGACGCGGAAGCTGTCGGGTGCGGAGGGTCCGTTCGTGGCGGTCTCCGACTGGATGCGGGCGGTGCCGGACCAGATCTCGCGCTGGGTGCCGGGCCCGTACACCTCGCTGGGCGCGGACGGTTTCGGCTTCGCGGACACGCGTGGCGCGGCCCGGCGCTTCTTCCACATCGACGCCCAGTCGGTGGTGCTGGCGACGCTCACCGAGCTGGCCAAGACGGGGCAGGTCGACCGCTCGGTGCTGAAGCAGGCCGTGGACCGGTACCAGCTGCTGGACGTCACGGCGGCGGACCCGGGCGCGGCGGGCGGCGACGCGTAGGCGCCGCACGGCGGGACCGGTGACGGCGGCCGCCGGGTCCGGCCGCGTCCACGGGTGAGCGCAGGTGCCTCCGGGGAGCCGGGGGCACCTGCGTTTTACGCGTTCCTTACGATGCTCCGCATGAAGGAACCCTCCCTCCAGGCCCGCTGGGAGCGCCGTACGCAGGCTCCCCTGCTGGTGCTCGCCGTGTGCTTCGCCGTCGCGTACGCCGTGCCGATCGTCGTGCCCGACGCGCGCCCGTGGGTGCACCGGGCGTGCACCTACGCGGAGTGGGTGGTGTGGGGGGCCTTCGCCGTCGACTACCTGGTGCGGCTGGGCATCACGGCGGACCGCCGGCACTTCGTACGGACGCACTGGCTGGACCTGTGCGCCGTGGTGCTGCCGCTGGTGCAGCCGCTGCGGCTGCTGCGACTGGTGTCGACGCTGATGCTGGTGGGCCGGCGGGCCCGGATGGCTCCGCAGATCCGGCTGACGACCTACGTGGCCGGGGCCGTCGTGGGGCTGCTGATGTTCGGCTCCCTCGCGGTGCTGAGCGTGGAGCGGGACGCCCCGGAGGGGAACATCCGGAACCTGGGCGACGCGGTGTGGTGGTCCTTCACCACCATGACGACGGTCGGGTACGGGGACCACTCCCCCACCACCGGCCTCGGCCGGGTCCTGGCCGTCGGGCTGATGCTGTCCGGGATCGCCCTGCTCGGTGTGGTGACCGCGAACATCGCCGCCTGGTTCATCGCCCGCTTCGAGCGGGACGACCGGGCGGAGCGGCTCCAGCTGGCGGCCATCGAGGAGCTCCACGCGGAGGTACGGGCGCTGCGCGCCGAGGTGTCCCGGCTGGGCGGCCCGCGGGCCGGGCAGCCGGTGGCCCCGGCGCCGCGCGAACCGGTGGCCCCGGCGCCGCGCGAGGCGGTGGCGGGGCCACCGGACCGGGCTAGTTCTCCCACACCTTGAAGGCCCTTACCTGGTAGGGGGACTGGGGCAGCCATACCCCGTCGCCGGGATAGGTCTGGAACTCGCCGGTCTCGGCGCACACGGCCGACTGGTAGGTGGTCACCGGGCGCCCGGTGCGGTTGGCGATCGACTGCGCGCTGGTTCCGGCGGGCAGCGCGGTGCAGCTGTTGATCTCCAGGGTGCTCAGTTCGTGGGTGTGCCGGGTGCCCTTGAACTCCGGTTTCGCCCATAGGCACAGCTGGCCCGTGGCGCATGCCCCGAGGGTCGCCTGGCCCGCGGCGCGGGCGGAGCCGGCCGTGCTCGGGATGAGGGCGGTCAGGGCCAGGGCGAAGGCGGCGAAAGTGGTGCTCCACGTACGCATGACGGGTCAACTCCTTGTGGACGGGCGGCACCCGGACCGTTTCCGGGGCTCCGCTGACACCACGCTGACCTGCGGATACGGCCGGGCGGAAGGGGGCACGGGCGGGTCCACCCTGATAGGCGACAGCCCTCCCGGAACCGTCCGGCGGGGCTGTCGTACGTACGGAGTTGACGCCTCCGCCGGGCCCGGCCCGGGCTTCGCCGGGCCTGCTCCCGGGCGCCGTCGGCCCGGCCGCCGGGCCCGCCGGCTGTCCCCGAACGGGTTGCCGCCCCTTCCCCAACGGCCCAACGGGACGGCCGGTGCCGGGGAGGTCACAGGTAGCCTGACCGCCCACTCGGCGTCAGAAGGGAGCCCCGCGGTGAGGACCGACGAGCGGACGGCACCGGCCGCACCGGTGGTGGCGGGACTGCGCGAGCGCAAGAAGCGGCGCACCCGGGACGCGCTGCTGCGCGCCGCTCTGCTGCTGTTCGTCTCCCAGGGGTACGAGCGCACCACCGTCGACGAGATCACCGACACCGTGCACGTCTCGCAGCGGACCTTCTTCCGGTACTTCGCGAACAAGGAAGAGGTCGCCTTCGCCGTCCAGGACCTGGTCGAGTCCCACTTCTTCGCCGTACTGCAGGCCCGGCCGGCCGCCGAGGGCCCCCTCGCGGCGATGCGCGGTGCGGTGCTCGCCACCTGGGACACCCTCGACCAGGCCCTGTGCGAGGTGGTCCCCGTCGACCTCTACATGCGCGCCTACCGGCTGATCGAGCGCACCCCGGCCCTGCTCGCCGTGCACCTGCGCCGCTCCACCGCTCTGGAGGAACGGATCGCCCGGCTGCTCGCCGCCCGCGAGGGCCTGGACGTGGACGCCGACCCGCGCCCGCGCGTGGCCGCCGCCGCGTTCTGCGGCGTGATGCGGGTCACGGGGCGGCTGTGGGGGCAGGGCGAGGACACCGGCGTGGCCGCGATCCGGCGGATGACCGAGGCCTATCTGGACCGGATCGGTCCCGCTCTGGCGGGGAACTGGCGCCACGGACCCGCCGAGGGCCGAAGCCGGGCCGGCTGACCGCCGGTCGCCAACTGGCGGCGAGACCACACCCGGTCGGCCGTGAGACCCGTCACCCGGCGCGCCCCGGCCGGAAACGGTCTCCTACGCTGGTCCCAGTGAAACTGTCCGGCCCTGCCCTCCCCACCGCCCCCGGCGCCGACCCGCGCCCCGCCGCCCTGCGCACCCTGCTCGTGCTGGCGGTGGTCTTCGTCATGCTGGCGACGACCGGCTGGACGGCCGTGCACCGCCCCGAGGGCGGCACCCCGCTGCGCGCCGCCGCCCTCTCCGCCTGGGCCCAGGCCCGCATCGCCGGCCGGCAGGTTCCGCCCGCGGACGCCCCCGCACGGACCGTGGCCCGCTTCTTCGGCGGGCTCGACGGTGCCCAGCGGGCCCGGCTCGCCGACGGCTACCCCCTGGTCGTGGGCAACCTCGACGGCGCCCCCGCCGCCACCCGCTACCGGGCCAACCGGCTCGGCCTGGTGCAGGCCGGCCTCATCGAGGAGGCCCGCAGCCGCGACGTGGCCCTGACCCCGGCCGACCGGGTCACGGCCACCCGCCGCGCCCACCGCTTCGCCTCGCTCGCCGAGCCCGGCCGGCAGATCCTCGCCTTCGACCCCACCGGCGGCGGCCTCGTCGCCGAGGTCTTCGGGGACCTCGACCGGGCCCGCCGGGTGTCGGTGGTCGTGCCCGGCGTCGACACCGACGTGGTCACCTTCGAGCGCACGCAGCGCCGCTTCACCGCCCCGGTCGGCATGGCCGAGTCCCTGTACGGCGCCCAGCGCGCGGCCACCCCGGACGGCCGGACCGCGGTCATCGCCTGGGCCGGGTACAGCGCGCCCGCCGGGGTCGGGATGGACGCCGCCACCGGCCGCATGGCCTTCGACGGTGCCGTCCGGCTGAAGTCGCTGACCACGGCCCTGCCCGGGAAGTCCACGGTGGCGCTGTTCTGCCACAGCTACGGATCGGTGGTGTGCGGGGTCGCCGCACACGAGCTGCCGCGCCGGGTGACGGACGTGGTGGTGGCGGGCAGCCCCGGGATGCGCGCGGCGAACGTCGCCGGACTGCGCACCTCGGCCCGGGTCTGGGCCACGCGGGACGAGGGCGACTGGATCGCGGACGTGCCGCACCTGGAGGTCGGCGGGCTGGGCCACGGAGCCGACCCGGTCTCCGCGGAGTTCGGCGCGCGGCTGCTGTCCTCGGCCACGGCCAAGACCCACACCGGCTATTTCGAGCCAGGGACCGATTCGGTGGACAACTTCGCCAAAATCGGAACCGGCGCATTCGGTTCCGTCGTGTGCGCGACCGGGGACGACGCCTGCCGGGACGGTATTTCCGGCGCGGAGACCGACGGACGCGCGTAGAGGCCCGAAAAGTGGGGCTCGCACCGAGGGGGACGCGCGAGGGCCCCTCCCTCTACCATGTGCCGCATGGGTGACGTACTGGCCGGAAACCATGCCGTCTGGGAGTTCGACTCGGACTCGGTGCTCATCCGCTTCGCACGGGGGATACGAACGCCGAGGCAGCCGAGGCTCCTGCACGCCCTGGGCGAGCGCCGGATCCCCCTGGAAGCGGTGTCCGCGGTGACCGTGACCGCCGGGAAGCGGGACACGGTGGTGCTGCGTGCCGTCCCGCGGCCGGGCGCGGATCCGCTGATGGAGGCCGCCGCCGGGCAGCTGAGGGAGGTCTGCGACCCCTACCGGCTGGTGCTGCCGGGCGACCGGGCACCGTACGCGGACGCCTTCGCCGACGCGCTGCGCTCCCGGCTCGGCCCCGAGGCGGCCGAGCCCTGCGCGCACTTCCTGGTCGACGTCCCGCGGCCGCCGCTCCAGCTGAAGGCGTACGACGCCCGCGTGGCCTTCGACGGCGCGGCGGTCACCTTCCACTGGTCGCGTACGGGCGCGACCAGCACCAAATGGAAGGCGGGCGACCAGCGTTACCCCCTGGCCGACCTCGCCGGCGTGGAGTGGAGCACCCCGGACGGCCCCGGCGGCCACCTGCGGCTGCTGCTGCGCGAGCCCCGCGACACCGCGGCCGACCCCCGCCCGAGCCACGACCTCGCAACGGCCGTCTTCGCCGTGGGCTACGGCTCGGTGCACGAGTCGCTCCCCTTCGCCGCAACCGTCCTCGCCGCCCTGCGCGGCCGCACGCCGGTCGCCGCCTTCCCCTCGCCCCGGCCGTCCGATGACCGGCTCGAGCACCTGAGCGAGCTCCACTCCGCCGGGCTGCTGACGGACGCGGAGTACGTGGCCCTGCGGGACCGGTTCACCGCCGAGAGGCCCTGACCCCGGCCCGGTCCAACCCGGGCCGGTCAACCCGGCCCGGTCCAACCCGGCCCGGTCCAACGGGACCGGTCCGCCCCGCTCCGTTCCCTCAGGCCTCGCGGGACGCCGACGTGAAGGTCATGTCCGGGTAGCGGTCCCCCGCCACCCCGGACGCGATCGGCTCCAGCAGGGCCAGCTCCGCCGCCGTCAGCGTGATCCGCGTCGCCGCCACGTTCTCCCGCAGCCGCGTCGCCTTGCGGGTGCCCGGGATCGGGACCACCGTCAGACCGTGCACCCGCGCCCGCTGCTGCACCCAGGCCAGGGCGATCTGCGCCGGGCTCGCCCCGTGCGCCGCGGCGACCTCCCGGACCGGGGCCAGCAGCGCCGCGTTCGCCTTCGCGTTCTCGCCGGTGAACCGCGGCTGGTGGCGGCGGAAGTCCTCGGCCGCCAGGTCCGTCGACGCGTCGGCGAAGGCTCCCGTCAGGAAGCCCCGGCCCAGCGGGGAGTACGGCACGAAGGCCACGCCCAGCTCCGCCGCCGCGCCCGCCGCGCTGCGCTCCACGTCCCGGCTGAACAGCGACCACTCCGACTGGAGCGCCGCGATGGGGTGCACGGCGTGCGCCTCGCGCAGTTCCGCGCCGGTGACCTCGCTGAGCCCGAGGTGGCGCACCTTGCCCTCGCGCACCAGCTCCGCCATGGCGCCCACCGACTCGGCGAGCGGCACGGCCGGGTCGCGCCGGTGCATGTAGTACAGGTCGATGACGTCCACGCCGAGCCTGCGCAGGCTGCCCTCGACCGCCTGCCGGACGTAGGCGGGGTCGTTGCGGACGCCGCGGTAGTGCGGGTCGTCGTTGCGCTCTATGGCGAACTTCGTCGCCAGGGTGATCTCCTCGCGGTGCGCGGCCACGAAGGGGGCGAGGAACTCCTCGTTGCGCCCCAGCCCGTAGACGTCCGCGGTGTCGATGAGGGTGACCCCGGCGGCCAGGGCCGCGTCCAGGGTCTCGCGGGCCGCCGCCTCGTCGGTGTCCCCGTAGAACTCGCTCATGCCCATGCAGCCCAGGCCCTGGACGCCGACCAGTGGGCCGCCCTTGCCGAGTTCGACCTGCTCGATGGTGGTGCCGTCATACTCCGAAACGCCTGTCATGACTGCGCCTTTCCCGCGACCGCGTTCATCGCATAGAAATCGATCTTGTAGTCCAGCACGGCGAGCGCGTCCGTCAGCTCCGAGATCCGCGCCCGTACGTCCCGCCGCGTCGCCTCCAGCAGCTCGCGGCGGTCGTCGAGGGTGTGCTCGCCCTCGCGGACCAGTTCGGCGTAGCGGACCATGTCCGCCACCGACATCCCGGTGGCGCGCAGCTTGCCGACGAACGCCAGCCAGTCGAGGTCCTTGTCGCTGAAGCGCCGCTGCCCCGAGTGGGAGCGGTCCACGTGCGGCATCAGGCCGATCCGCTCGTACCAGCGCAGCGTGTGCTGGGTCAGACCGGTCCGGGCCTCGACCTCGCTGATCGTGTACCGCGTCTGCGTCAGGCTCATGGGCCACACGCTAAAACCCTTGAGTGCACTCCAAGCAAGTAGGCTCGACGCCATGCAGAGCTTGCGGATCATCGAGAACTGGCCGGTGCAGACGGCCGCGGCGGCCGTCGTGCGCGCCGACGGCAGCCTGGCCGGCTCCCACGGGCCCGTCGGCCACCGTTTCGCGCTGGCCTCGGTCACCAAGCCGCTCGCCGCGTACGCGGCCCTCGTCGCATACGAGGAGGGGGCGATCGAGCTGGACGAGCCAACCGGGCCCGAGGGGTCGACGGTCCGTCACCTGCTGGCGCACACCAGCGGGCTGGCCTTCGACGAGCACCGGGTGAGCGCCCCGCCCGGGCAGCGCCGGCTGTACTCGAACGCCGGTTTCGAGGTGCTCGGCGACCACATCACGAAGGCCACCGGCATCCCGTTCGCGCAGTACCTGCACCAGGCGGTGTGCGAGCCGCTGGGGATGACCTCCACCACCCTGGAGGGTTCGCCCGCCAAGGACGGCGTCTCGACCGTCTCCGACCTCGTACGGTTCGCCGCCGAGCTCCAGGCGCCCCGGCTGCTCGACGTGCGCACGGTCGCGGAGGCCACCTCGGTCGTGCACCCCGGCCTCAAGGGCGTCCTGCCGGGCTACGGGCACCAGTCGCCCAACGACTGGGGTCTGGGCATGGAGATCCGCGACGGCAAGTCCCCGCACTGGACGGGAACGTCCTCCTCCCCGCGCGCCTTCGGCCACTTCGGCCAGTCCGGCACGTTCCTGTGGGTGGACCCGGACGCCGGCGCCGCGTGCGTGGCCCTGACGGACCGCGCGTTCGGCCCGTGGGCCGTGGAGGCGTGGACCCCGTTCACCGACGCGGTCCTCGCCGAGCTCCGCTCCCTCTAGGCCCGCTGGTCCGACGGGCCCGACTGGTCCCGCTCGTCCGGCTGGTCCGGCTGGTCCGGCAGTTCCCAGATCAGCAGCTCGCCCGGGGACCCCGCGACGATCTCCAGGTCCTTCTCGCCGGTGATCCGGACCGCGTCCCCGGGGCCGAGCTCCTCCCCGTCCAGGCGCAGGTCCCCGCGCACCACGTGCAGGTACACGCGCTCCGCCGCCGGTACGGGGACCCGCTCGCCCGCGCCCGGCCGCCGGACGTGCAGCACCGCTCCGGCCGCGGGGACCGCGTAGGACGCGCCGTCGACGATGCCCCTGACCACCTCGTACGAGGCGTCGCCGCCGGGGGTGAGCGGCGCGAGCCACGTCTGCACGAAGCGCAGCCGCCCCGCGCCGTCGTTGCGCTCCACGTGCCGCGCCCCGGATCCGGCGCTGAGCCGCTGTACGTCGCCGGGACGGACCACGCCCTCCTCGCCGGTGTCGTCGCGGTGGATGAGCTCGCCCTCGACGACCCAGGTGACGATCTCGGTGTGGCTGTGCGGGTGCTCGTCGAATCCGGCGCCCGGCGCGAGGGTCTCCTCGTTGCATGCCAGGACCGGGCCGAAGCGCAGGTTTTCCGGGTCGTAGTGGGACCCGAAGGAGAAGGCGTGCCGGGTGGTGATCCCGGCGGCCGGATCCCCGCCCTCGTACCGGTCGGCGCCTCGGCGTACATCAATCATGGGGGCCACGGTAGCCGCCGGGCAGGGGGCGGGCGCGGGACCGGACTCCGCGCAGCCGTCCCGATAAGGCAGTCTTGTCACGTGCCCCAACCCGAACGTGAGCATTCCCCCGCCACACAGACCGCGCATCCCGCTCCCGCCCATCCGCACACCGCGACGCTGCGCCGACTGGAGAAGTCCTCCGGCCGGCTCGCCGCCAACGCGATCGCGCGCATGGACGAGACCCTGCCGTGGTACCGGGCGATGCCCCCGGAGAACCGGTCCTGGATCGGCCTGGTCGCCCAGGCCGGCATCGCCGCGTTCACGGAGTGGTTCCGGCACCCGGAGACCCCGCAGGCGATCTCCACCGACGTGTTCGGGACGGCTCCGCGGGAGCTGACCCGGGCGATCACACTGCGCCAGACGGTCGAGATGGTCCGCACCACGATCGAGGTCATGGAGACCGCGATCGAGGAGGTGGCGGCCCCGGGCGACGAGCAGATCCTGCGCGAGGCGCTGCTCGTGTACGCACGGGAGATCGCCTTCGCGACGGCCCAGGTGTACGCGCAGGCCGCCGAGGCGCGCGGGGCGTGGGACGCGCGGCTGGAGTCGCTGGTCGTCAACGCGGTGCTGTCCGGTGAGGCCGACGAGGGCGCGCTCTCGCGGGCGGCGGCGCTCGGCTGGAACTCTCCGGAGCACGTGTGCGTGGTGCTGGGCACCGCGCCGGAGGGGGACAGCGAGCTGACGGTCGAGGCGATCCGGCGCGCGGCCCGGCACCACAAGCTCCAGGTCCTGACGGGGGTGCTCGGCGACCGCCTGGTGGTCATCGCGGGCGGCAGCGACAACCCGATGCAGGTGGCGAAGTCCCTGATCGGTCCGTTCGCGGCCGGTCCGGTGGTGGCCGGTCCGGTCGTGTCCGACCTGCTGAACGCGACGAAGTCGGCGCAGGCCGCGGCGGCCGGGCTGAAGGCCTGCACGGCCTGGCAGGACGCCCCGCGCCCGGTCCTGGCGGACGATCTGCTGCCGGAGCGGGCGATCGCCTCGGATCCCGCTGCCCGGGAGCAGTTGGTGGAGGAGATCTACAGACCGCTGGAAGAGGCGGGCTCCGCGCTGCTGGAGACGCTGAGTGTCTATCTGGAGCAGGCGAGCAGCCTCGAAGGGGCGGCCCGCATGCTCTTCGTGCACCCGAACACGGTGCGCTACCGGCTGCGACGTGTGACCGACGTCACCGGCTGGTCACCTTCTGATGTCCGCTCCGCGTTCACGCTGCGGATCGCCCTGATTCTGGGGCGTCTGGCCGACGGCGACAGCCAGTCCTAGACTTTTGTCGGACATCAACAATTACCCCGACGGTTCTTGGTCCCTGTCCCCACGGGCGGCAGGGACCATCCACAAGAGAGAGTGTGAGGGTGCTCGTACTCGTCGCTCCCGGCCAAGGCGCTCAGACGCCCGGCTTCCTGACTCCCTGGCTCGACCTTCCCGGTGCCGCTGACCGCGTCGCCGCCTGGTCGGACGCCATCGGGCTCGACCTCGCCCACTACGGCACCAAGGCCGACGCGGACGAGATCCGCGACACGGCCGTGGCCCAGCCGCTGCTGGTCGCCGCGGGTCTGCTGTCCGCCGACGCGCTGGGGTCGTCCTCGGCCTTCGGCGCCGTCGCGGGCCACAGCGTCGGTGAGTTCACCGCCGCCGCGTACGCCGGTGTCGTGTCCGACGCCGACGCGCTCTCGCTCGTCCGTACGCGCGGTCTGGCCATGGCCGAGGCCGCCGCCGTCACGGAGACCGGCATGGCCGCGGTGCTCGGCGGTGACCGCGACGTGGTCGTCGCGCACCTGGAGACGCTGGGTCTGACCCCGGCCAACATCAACGGCGCGGGTCAGATCGTGGCGGCCGGCACCACGGAGCAGATCGCCGCCCTGGTCGCCGAGAAGCCCGAAGGCTCCACGAAGGTCGTCGCCCTCAAGGTCGCGGGCGCCTTCCACACGCACCACATGGCCCCCGCGGTCGCCACGCTGGAGAAGGCCGCCGCGGCCCTGTTCCCGGCGGACCCGGCGCTGAAGTACGTCTCGAACAAGGACGGCCTCGTCGTCGCCACGGGCGCCGACGTCGTCGCCCGCCTGGTCGGCCAGGTCGCGAACCCGGTCCGCTGGGACCTGTGCATGGAGACGTTCGCCGAGCTGGGCGTCACGGGGATCATCGAGCTCTGCCCCGGCGGCACCCTGACGGGTCTGGCCAAGCGCGCGCTCAAGGGCGTGCCGAACGTGGCCCTGAAGACCCCGGACGATCTCGACAAGGCCGCGGCGCTCATCGCCGAGCAGACGGCCTGAGAGAAGGAGCCCACACAGCATGTCCAAGATCAAGCCGGCCAAGGGCTCCCCGTACGCCCGCATCCTCGGTGTCGGCGGCTACCGCCCGACCCGTGTGGTGCCCAACGAGGTCATCCTCGAGACGATCGACTCGTCCGACGAGTGGATCCGCTCCCGTTCCGGCATCGCCACCCGGCACTGGGCCTCGCCCCAGGAGACCGTCGCCGCGATGTCGGTGGAGGCCTCCGGAAAGGCGCTGGCCGACGCCGGCGTCTCCCCGGAGCAGATCGGTGCCGTGATCGTCTCGACGGTCTCGCACTTCAAGCAGACCCCCGCCATCGCGACGGAGATCGCGCACCGGATCGGCGCGGTCAAGCCCGCCGCCTTCGACATCTCCGCGGGCTGCGCCGGTTTCGGCTACGGCCTGACCCTGGCCAAGGGCCTGGTGGTGGAAGGTTCCGCCCAGTACGTGCTCGTGATCGGCGTGGAGCGGCTCTCGGACCTGACCGACCTGGAGGACCGCGCGACGGCCTTCCTGTTCGGTGACGGCGCCGGTGCCGTGGTCGTGGGCCCCTCGGACGAGGCCGCCATCGGCCCCACCGTGTGGGGTTCGGAGGGCGACAAGTCCGAGACCATCAAGCAGACCGTGCCGTGGGACGAGTTCCGCAGCAAGGACAGCGCCGAGAAGTTCCCGGCCATCACGCAGGAGGGCCAGGCGGTCTTCCGCTGGGCCGTCTTCGAGATGGCCAAGGTGGCCCAGCAGGCGCTCGACGCCGCCGGGATCACCGCCGACGACCTGGACGTCTTCATTCCGCACCAGGCAAACATGCGGATCATCGACTCGATGGTGAAGACTCTGAAGCTGCCGGAGCACGTCACGGTCGCCCGTGACGTGGAGACCACCGGCAACACCTCGGCCGCCTCGATCCCGCTCGCTATGGAGCGGCTCCTGGCGACCGGAGCGGCGAAGAGCGGCGACACCGCGCTCGTCATCGGCTTCGGGGCGGGACTCGTCTACGCCGCGACGGTCGTTACCCTCCCCTAGGGTCCGGATTCGCATCCGGCCCGAATACCCAGTTACCCAGAGAAGGAGCGCCACATGGCCGCCACCCAGGAAGAGATCGTCGCCGGTCTCGCCGAGATCGTCAACGAGATCGCCGGCATCCCCGTCGAGGACGTCCAGACCGACAAGTCGTTCACCGACGACCTCGACGTCGACTCCCTCTCCATGGTCGAGGTCGTCGTCGCCGCCGAAGAGCGCTTCGACGTCAAGATCCCGGACGAGGACGTCAAGAACCTCAAGACGGTCGGCGACGCCGCGGACTACATCCTGAACCACCAGGCCTGAGCCTGACGAGCGTTTGTCGCCACCTGGCGGTGGCGCCGTGACAATTCAGCACCCCCTGAGACGTGGAGAAAGAATTCCTGTGAGCCCGACCAATCGCACCGTGGTCGTCACCGGTATCGGCGCAACCACTCCGCTGGGTGGCGACAGCGCTTCGACCTGGGAAGGTCTGCTCGCCGGCCGTTCCGGCGTAAAGCCCCTGGAGGGCGAGCGCTTCGCCGAACTCCCGGTCCGCATCGCCGCACCGGCCGCCGTGGACCCGAGCGAGGTCCTGCCCCGCCCGCTGGCCCGCAAGCTCGACCGCTCGGCGCAGTTCGCCGTCATCGCCGCCCGCGAGGCGTGGGCCGACGCCGGCTACACCGACCCGGCCGGCGCGGAGTCGACGACGGGCGCGTCCATCGCCCCCGAGCGTCTGGGCACCGTGATCGCCTCCGGCATCGGCGGCGTGACGACCCTGCTCGACCAGTACGACGTGCTGAAGGAGAAGGGTGTGCGCCGGGTCTCCCCGCACACCGTCCCGATGCTCATGCCGAACGGCCCGTCCGCCAACGTCGGCCTGGAGGTCAACGCCCAGGCGGGCGTGCACACTCCGGTCAGCGCCTGCGCGTCCGGCGCCGAGGCCATCGGCTACGCCGTCGAGATGATCCGCACCGGCCGTGCCGACGTGGTCGTCGCCGGCGGAACCGAGGCGGCGATCCACCCGCTGCCGATCGCCGCGTTCGCCAACATGATGGCGATGTCCAAGAACAACGAGAACCCCGAGCAGGCCTCGCGCCCCTACGACAAGGGCCGTGACGGCTTCGTCCTGGGCGAGGGCGCGGGCGTCGTCGTCCTGGAGTCCGCCGAGCACGCCGCCGCGCGCGGCGCCCGCGTCTACTGCGAGGTGCTGGGCCAGGGTCTGTCCGCGGACAGCCACCACATCGCGCAGCCGGAGCCGACCGGCCGCGGTGTCGCGGCCGCGGTGCAGAACCTGCTCGACAACACCGGGCTCGACCCGGCCGAGCTGGTGCACCTGAACGCGCACGCCACGTCCACCCCGCAGGGTGACACGGCCGAGCTGAAGGCCCTGCGCAAGGTGCTGGGTGACGACCTCGACCACATCGCGATCTCCGCGACCAAGTCGATGACCGGCCACCTGCTGGGCGGCGCGGGCGGCATCGAGACCGTCGCGACCGTGCTGGCGCTGTACAACCGGCTGGCCCCGCCGACGATCAACGTCGACGAGCTCGACGACGACATCGACGCGGACATCGTGCGCGGCGAGCCGCGCAAGCTGCCGGCCGACGGCCCGATCTCCGCGATCAACAACTCCTTCGGCTTCGGCGGCCACAACGTGACCCTCGCGTTCCGGACTGTCTGACCCCGTGCGTACGAAGGGCCCCGCCCGGCAGCTGCCGGGCGGGGCCCTTCGCGTTGTCCTCAGACGACCTGGTGGAGCCAGCGCACCGGGGCGCCTTCGCCCGCGTAGCGGAAGGGCTCCAGTTCGTCGTCCCAGGGCTTGCCGAGCAGCTTGGCGATCTCCGCCTCCAGGTCCGTCTCGCCGCGGCCGGAGCGGGCGAGGGCGGCGCGCAGCCGGTCCTCGGGGATCAGGATGTCGCCGTGCATGCCGGTGACGGCGTGGAAGATGCCGAGCTCCGGGGTGGAGCTGTAGCGCTCGCCCTCGGCGGTCGGACAGGGGTCCGCGGTCACCTCGAAGCGCAGCAGGTGCCAGCCGCGCAGTGCGGAGGCGAGCTTCGAGGCGGTGCCCGCCTCGGCCTGCCAGGAGAACTCGGCTCTCCAGGTACCCGGGGAGGCGGGCTGCCTGATCCAGTCGAGGTTCACCCGCACCCCGAGCACGCCCGCAACAGCCCATTCCACGTGCGGGCAGAGCGCGCGCGGTGCGGAATGCACGTACAGAACTCCACGTGTCGTCACCGGGACCTCCAGTGTGGGACGAGGTCGGGAATAAACTACAGAAAACGGACAGTATGTGACGTGATGTAATGTAACGGAAATTATTTGACATTGCGCTACGGGACCTGCGGCCGAAACGCCACGGGAAAAAGCTACCGTGCGTCAGGGGTCGTGGTGTGACGTACGGTCGCTCCGAGGCCGGTAAACACAGAGCTTTCACTCAGCAGGACCCCCCGGACGACACGGGGGTGTCGAGGAGGGGACCAACCGATGCGCACCACCGCTCCGCGACGCCGCCGCGCGCGCCGGACCCTCGCGGGCGCGGGAGCGGCGGCCGTCCTGACGGCCGGGGTGCTGACGGGGTGCGGGCCGGGCGATTCGGGCGACGAGGGCGAGCGCGGGGCGCAGGCCGCGCCGCGCTGGAACACGGCGCCCTCCTCGATCGCGGCCGTCGGCGACTCCATCACCCGTGGCTTCGACGCCTGTTCGGTCCTCGCCGACTGCCCGGAGGTCTCCTGGGCCACCGGGAACGATCCGGCGGTCCGCTCCCTGGCCGCACGGCTGCTCGGGGACGCCGAGGCGCCCGCCCGCAGCTGGAACCTGGCGGTGACCGGATCGCGGATGGCGGACCTGCCGGGGCAGTTGTCCCAGGCAGCCGCGTACAAGCCCGACCTGGTCACGGTCATGGTGGGCTCGAACGACGCCTGCCGGCCCACGGCTTTGTCGATGACGCCGGTGGAGGAGTTCCGGACCGGTTTCGAGGCGGCCCTCGCGGGGCTGCGGACCGCGTCCCCCACCACCCAGGTGTACGTCTCCAGCATCCCGGACCTGCAGCGGCTGTGGGAGCAGGGCAAGGACGACCCGATGGTGCGCAAGGTCTGGAGCCTCGGGATCTGCCAGTCGATGCTCGCCGATCCGCTGTCGGCGGTCTCGGGGGCGAAGGCGCGGCGCGAGCAGGTGCGGGCGCGGGTGGTCGAGTACAACGAGGTGCTCCGCGAGGTGTGCGCGAAGGACGCGCTGTGCCGCTACGACGGCGGAGCGGTCTTCCAGTACCCCTTCTCGGCGGAGCAGTTGAGCCGCTGGGACTGGTTCCATCCGGGCAAGGACGGACAGGCGCGGCTGGCGGAACTGGCGCACCGACAGGTGACGGCGGCGCAGCCGCCACGTTGACGCGATGGACCGGAGGCGGGTGTCAGGGCCCGCCTCCGGCCCAGCTTCAGAGGACGTAACGGGGGTTATTTCCGGCCATTTCGTCCTTACGGCGTGTCGTGACGCTGTGTCACGAGATGTCGAGCGTGACCGTCAGCCGGGTGTCGGCGTGCGAGTGGCTCGCCCGGACCTCGTAGCTGCCGCCGATCCGCTGCCATCCGCCGGCTTCCTCGTCCCAGATCTCGAAGGCCCGCGCGGGCAGGGCGATCTCGACCTCGACGCTCTCGCCGGGGCCCGCCTCGACCCCCGCGAAGGCGGCCAGCCAACTGGCCGGGCGCTCCGCGGTCGCGCTCTGCGCGCTGTCGGACGCGGTGGCCGTCGGGGCCAGGTAGACCTGGACGACCTCGCGGCCGGGCCGGGTGCCGGTATTGGTGACGCGGACCCGGGCCGTGGTGGCGGTGACCTCGAGGGACTCGTACGCCCAGTCGGTGTATCCGAGTCCGTGCCCGAAGGGGAAGGCGGGCTCGACCCCGTGCCGCTCGTACGCCCGGTAGCCGATGAAGAGCCCCTCGCGGTACTCCAGGCGCCCCTCGGTGGGCACGACCTCGGTGACGGGCGCGTCCGCGAACCGGGCCGGCCAGGTGGTGGGCAGCCGCCCGCCCGGCTCCGCGTCCCCGAGGAGTACGTCGGCCAGCGCGGCCCCGCCCTCCTGCCCGGGGAACCAGGTCAGCAGCACGGCGGCGACGTCCTCGCGCCACGGGAGCTCGACCGGGGAGCCGGCGTTGACGACGACCACGGTGTTCGGGTTGGCGGCGGCGACGGCGCGGACCAGGTCGTCCTGACGGCCCGGCAGGGTCAGGTCCTTGCGGTCGAAGCCCTCGGACTCCACGCGGTCGGTGGTCGCGACGACCACGACGGCGGTGTCGGCGGCGCGGGCGGCCTCCACGGCCTCGGCGATCAGCTCGTCGGCGTCGCGCCGCGGGCCGAGGTGCAGCAGCGAGAACATGATCGCCTTGAGCGGCAGCGCGGTCATGTCGGGGACGTGGAAGGTCAGCGAGACCTCGACGGGCTCGCCCTCGGCCAGGTCGATCCGGGCGCGTTCGCTGGGGGCGCCGAAGAAGGCCTCGAAGGGGTCGGCCTCGTTGCCCATCTCCTGGACGCCCTCCCAGAGGGTCCGTCCCCCGACGGCGAGGGTGAAGGCGCCCAGCCCCCGGGTCCCGAAGGCGTGCTCGCCGCTCTCGCGCGGCAGGAAGGTGCCGGTGACCTCGATGGCCGCCATGTTCTCGTACGTGGCGCCCGCGGGCAGGTCGTTGCCGATCCACTGGACCTGGCCGGACGGCAGGCTGCCCTCACCGAGGACGGCGCCGGAGGCGTCGCGGCAGACGGCCCGCAGCTCGAAGCCCTTGTCCGCGGGTGCGAGTTCCTCTGAGGGGTCGGCGCCGACGCGGTAGGTCAGGGCGCCGTCCGGGAGTGCGGCGGTGAGGCCGTCGAGCGGGGAGACGATCCGCTCGGGAAAGACGGTGGCGGAGCCGCCGCCGAGGACGCGGGCGTCGCGGGCGGCGGCGCCGAAGAGGGCGACGGTGCGGCCGGCGGCGGCCTTGAGGGGCAGGGCGGCTCCCCTGCCGGGCACGGCCTCGTTGCGGACGAGGACGAAGCCGCGGGCGGCGAGTTCGCGGGCCAGCGCCTGGCCGTCGACCGGGGCGGGCGCCTCGGGGACGGCGGCGGGGGCCCCCTCCAGGATGCCGACGCGGGCGGCGAGGCGCAGCACGTTGCGCACGGCCTCGTCCACGGCGGACTCGGGGACCTCGCCGGCGCGGACGGCCTCGGCGAGGGCGGGTCCGTAGACGGACTGCGGCCCGGGCATGGCCACGTCCATGCCGCCCTCGATGTCACCGGTGGTGGAGCGGGCGGCCATCCAATCCGAGACGTTGCAGCCGTCGAAGCCCCATTCACCGCGCAGGACCTCGTTGACCAGGTAGCGGTGCTCGGTCATCGTCGTGCCGTTGACCTGGTTGTAGGCGGTCATGATGCCCCAGGGGCGGGCGCCCGCGACGATGGCCTCGAAGGGGGCCAGGTACAGCTCGCGCAGCGGGCGCGGGGCGATGACGCTGTCGACGGTGAAGCGGTCGGTCTCGGCGTCGTTGCCGACGAAGTGCTTGACCGTGGTGCCGACCCCGCCGTCCTGGACGCCGTTCACGTACCCGGCTCCCACGGCGCCGGTCAGGTACGGGTCCTCGGAGTAGCACTCGAAGTGGCGGCCGCCGAGCGGGGAGCGGTGCAGGTTGACGGTGGGCGCGAGGAGGACGTGGACGCCCTTGCGGCGGGCCTCCTGGGCCAGGAGCCGGCCGGCCCGGCGGGCGAGGCCGGGGTCCCAGGCGGCGGCGAGCGCGGTCGGGGAGGGCAGCGCGATGGACGGGTCGTCGGCGGTCCAGCGCACGCCGCGCACCCCGATGGGGCCGTCGGACATGACCAGGGACTGCAGCCCGATCTCGGGGACGGCGGGCAGGGACCACATGTCCTGGCCGGCCAGGAGACGGGCCTTGGTGTCGAGATCCAGCTTGCCGAGCGCCTCTTCTACGACGCTGTTGCGGACCTGATCGGCATCGGTCACGGCCGTGCCTCCTCGTTGAGTGCGGTGCGAGTGCGGTGCGGTGCGGTGCCCCCATCGTGGACCTGTTGCCTGTAGAACGGTAGGTCTCGTAATGTTTTCGTGACATTCGAATGTCGTACGGTGCTGCGGACAGGCGCGAACGGAAAGGGGTGCCGGGGCGATGGCCAGGGCGAGGAGCGAGGAGCGGCGCGAGGACATCGTGCGCGCGGCGGTCGAGGTGATCGCGGAGCGCGGCTACCGGGGCGCGTCCCTGGGCGCGGTCGCCGAGCGCGTCGGCCTGACCCAGCAGGGGCTGCTGCACTACTTCCCGACCAAGGAGGCCCTGCTGGTCGCGGTGCTGCGCGAGCGCGACCGCTGGGACACGGGCGGCGGCTCGCGCGCCTCGGCGGACACCTGGCGTCTGGATTTGCTGGCCTCGCTGGTGGAGTACAACGCCATGCGCCCGGGCATCGTGCAGACCTTCTCGGCGCTGCTGGGCGAGAGCGTGACCGACGGGCATCCGGCCCGGGAGTTCTTCGCCGAGCGCTACGCGCAGGTCCGCGGCGAGATGGCGGCGGTCCTGCGCGCCGAGTTCGGCGAGCGCCTCCCCTCGGGCCTCACTCCGGAAGAGGCGGCGCCACTGCTGACGGCGGTCATGGACGGCCTCCAGTACCAGTGGCTCCTCGCCCCCGAATCGGTGGACATGCCCGCGGCGTTCCGCTCCTTCCTGACCCTGCTGCGGGGCCCGGCGGAGCGGTGATCCAAGGGCCTAGGCTGAGCCGGGTGAAGATCGCCGCAGCGCAGCTGACCTGCATACCCGCCGACGTCCACGCCAACGCCGCACAGGCTGCCGCCCTCGCCGTCCAGGCCCGTGAACAGGGCGCCGGGTTCGTGGTGTTCCCCGAGCTCGCGCTCACCGGCTACGAGCTGGCCGCGCTGGCCGCCGACCCCGGCCTGTGGACGGCCGCCGACGATCCCCGGCTGGATCCGCTGCGCTCCGCCGGCATCGCCACCGCCGTCAACGTGGCCGTGCCGGCCGGCGACGGGCGGCCCGCCATCGCGACGCTGGTCCACGACGCGGACGGCGCGCACGTGACCACGTACCTGAAGCAGCACCTCTACCGGCACGAGCAGGACGTCTTCAGCCCCGGGGACCGTGACGGGCGGTTCGAACTCGGCGGGATCCGCTTCTCGCTCGGCATCTGCTACGACAACCACTTCCCCGAGCTGTCCGGCCGGGGCGCCGCCGACGGCTGCCGCGTGCACCTCGCCTCGTCCCTGTACGGGACGGGCGGGGGCGTCCACGAGCGCGCGAGCGTCCATCCCGGGATCGCGGAGCGGCACGGCCTGTACGTCGTCCTCGCCAACCACGTCGGACCGGCGGGCCCGTGGACCGGCTGCGGCGGCGCGGCCGTGTGGGCCCCGGGGGGCGGACTGCTCGCCGAGGCGGACGACCGGACGCCGTCGGTGGTGACCGCCGACATCGGGGCCGCCGCCTGACGGGTGAGTCAGGCGGGCTCGGGCACCCGCGAGTGGCGGTCCGGCCGCGGCGGCTCCAGGTCCTGGAGCCTCGGGGCGGCGGGCTTGCGGTCCGACATCAGGGCCGCCACCACGATGGCGAGGGCCGCCGCCGTGTACACGCCGGTCCACAAGACCCAGCCGCCGGGCGGGGCCCAGTGCGCGTGGGTCGCCAGCCACGAACCCTTGGTGCCGACCGTGAAGCGGCGCAGCGTCCAGTAGAACGACGCCGTGTTGGCCAGCGCGAGTCCGGCGACGGAGAAGCCGACCAGCCGCCGCCACGGGAAGCCCCGTTCGGGGGCGCGCGTGGCGCAGATGAGCACGGCCATCAGCGGCAGGCCGACGGCGAACGGCAGCAGGTAGCGGCCCTGCCACACCATGCCGATCCGCTCCGCTTCCGAGGCCTGGGCGGCCACCGGGACCAGCACGATGGCCGCCAGCATGCCGAGTACCGCCACCACGTCACGCTTGCGCCCGTAGACCATCGCCAGCGCGGCGAGCGTCGCGAGCACCGCCATCCACACCACGTACATGAAGGCCGGGCCCGGGGTGTCCAGCCAGCCGAAGAACCCGAGCATCTGCCTGATGTACCACTCGGTGTTGCCCATGGTGCGCTTCGCCGCCACGCCCGCGGTGAGCGAGTCGGGGATGTTTATCTTCGAGTTGTCGGGGTGCTTGGCCGCCCAGTACAGCGCCCCGGCCGTGGCCAGGCCCAGCAGGGCCGTCCACATCCACAGGGCCTTGCGGCGCAGCACCGAGCCGATCACCCCGCGCCGCTGCGTCAGCAGCAGGCAGAAGACCACGGCCCCGGCGAACCAGATCAGGCCGAGTGGCCGGATGTTGATCAGTACCAGTCCGCCGATGCCCAGCCGGGCGAGCCGGCGGTTCAGCAGCTGCGGATCGGGCGACAGCACGATCGCGAGCAGGGCCGTCCACACCAGGATCCCGGCGGCGATCTCACCGCCGCTGGGGTTGACCATGCCGGCCATGTACAGGGTCATGGGCGTGGCCGCGGCGAGCACGCCGAGCACCGCCAGCGAGCGCCGCCGCCATTCGGCGGCCGTGACCACCGCGCTGGCCAGCAGCGCCGAGCAGAGCAGTGCCGACACGAAGCGCATCAGGTACAGGCCCTTGGGGCCGTCGACCAGCAGGCTCGGCCAGCCGGTCGCCAGGTAGTAGGCCGGGTGGTAGCGGCCGGCCGCCGTGGTGGTCTGCACGATCTTCTCGGAGTTCCCGAGCGAGGGCGCGCAGGACGCGGGCCTCGACTGGCGCCAGGAGTAGCACTCGTGCACCGACGGCAGGTTCCGGTACCACTCCGGGAGCTGCACCCCCGCTTCGGCGAACTGCCCCTCGATGCCCGCCACCGTGTGCGGGACCATCACCTGGGGTCCGCCGATCTGGCCCCGGGCGACGGCCGCGGCACGGATGAAGTGCGCGTGCTCGTCGGGGGAGCTGCTGAGGGGGCTGGCCGCGGACCAGGAGCCCGCGAGCGCGAAGAACAGCGCGAACGAGACCAGCCAGAGCCGCTTGGGTGTTCTGGCCGACCAGTCGGCCAACCGCGTCAGTGCGGGGATCATCGGTTCCCTCGAGTCATCGGATGAAGCTCAGCCAGCTCTGGTCGCCGTCCTTGGAGCAGGTGCCGCCGGGCGCGTACTTCGGGCAGCTCCCGTCCTTCTCCGTGATCGTGTGCGAGACCCAGGGCAGAATGCGGTAGGTGTTCTCCTTGGCCGGCATGTAGCGGTCTGCCATCGAGGAGGAGACGGTGCCGAGGAGCAGCAGCAGGGCGCACAGGGCTCCGATCACCGCCCCTTCGCGGGCCGGGAAGCCGGCGCCCGCCGTACTCCCCGCGGGCCCGGCAGCAGACCCGGCAACGGCTTCGGCCTCGGCCTTGCGCGCGGCCATCCGCTGCGAGACCAGGTGGGCGACGAGTGCGCACAGCAGCAGCCCGCAGTAGAGCAGCTGGTTGTTGGTGCGGGTGTAGAGCTGGACGGTCTGCGTCTCGTACATGTGCGAGGCGATGTACATGCGCATCACCCACGCGCTGATGAACATGGCGGCGATGGTGACCACCATCGGCTTGCGGATGCCGAGCCAGATCGCGGCACCGAGGCAGACGAAGGTGACCAGCGCGAACAGCCCGACCCCGCCGTACTCGCCGGGCGGCGGCCAGTCCCCCACCTTGCCGGGCATGTCGGTGCGCCACATGAGGTAGTACGCCGGGTCGGTGAAGTTGTCGAACCGGAAGTTGTAGTCCTTGGTGGTCTGGCCCTCGGTCAGCATGACCATCAGGTAGCGCCCGGCGACCACGAGGAAGGCCGCCAGGGTGGTCCCGAGGAAGGCCGCGCCCTTGAGCCGGCCGAGCCGGCCGGTCCGCCACGGGAAGTAGAGCAGTGCGGCGAAGAACACACCGGCCGCGCTCCACAGGAACCAGCCCGAGTAGGTGAGGAACAGCAAGCCGAGCAGCGCGCCGAAGCCGGCGCCCTTGACCAGGAGCGGCCGCCAGCCCTGCGCGGCGCTGCGGCTCAGCGACACCACCAGCGCCACCAGGACCGGCACCAGCAGCACGAGGACGGTCTGGCTGTACGGCTTGTAGGCGTCGATCAGCGCGAAGGCCGGGGCCACGCCGAAGGCGAGGGCCCGGACCGGGCTGAGCAGCATGCGCCAGCAGAGGTAGACCAGCGGCCCGAAGGCGGCGGCCCCCAGGATCTGGAGGTCCTTGAAGGCGTACGCGGTGTTGCCGCCGCGGAACCATTCGGCGTAGTAGCCGAGGGTGTAGAGGGGGGCCGGCGGGTAGACCGGGGAACCCGAGGGGCGGCCGTTGGCCACCGCGTTGGCCCATTCGACGATGCGGCCGCTGTCGCCGTTGAGGCCGAACATGGGCCAGGGCGTGCCGTGCAGCGCCACGACCGCGCCGGCGGCGACGAAGCCGCTGGCCAGACCGGCGAGGGCGGCGGCGGCGATCCGGGCGGCCAGGTTGAAGTGCCGGCCTCCCCGCAGCCGCAGGGCCAGCGCCACCGCGGCGATGAACAGCAGCCCGACGAGCGCGAACCGCAGCTGGATCGCGGCGAGGCCGCTGACCTGGGCGATCCGGTCCAGCGGGTCGAGCTTGAAGCCGCGGGCCAGCAGCGGGAGCACGAGGGCCGCGGCGAAGGCGACGACGGCTTCGAGGAGCAGGAGCGTGCCGCGGGAGCCCGGCCTGCGCCGGACGGCCGGTATCGGGCGGGCGGACGCGGCCGGTCCGCCCGGGGGCAGCACGGTCACGGTGCCCTCGGTACTGACTGTCACTGCTGTGTCCCTACTGCTGGTCGGTCCTCGGCCCGACGGCCGGTCGTTGCTCGGCAAGCCGCTGCCCGACTCCGGACCCCGCGCCGAAGCTCCGGGCCAGGGCGAACTCAAGGGCAGTGAGAGACAGCCTTGGCACTTGCTGCCATGCATACTACGGGCCCCCCGGGGGTAAAGGAGGGCCCGGAACCGACGACCGGGGCCTACGCCAAATCCGGAAGAAGGTGCTTCGCACCCCATTGCCCCAGGGATTCCAGAGCCGCGTTCAGCTCCTGGCCCAGCGGGGTCAAGGAGTACTCGACCCGCGGCGGGACCTCCTCGAAGACCTCGCGGTGCACGATGCCGTCCGTCTCCAGCTCGCGCAGCTGCGCGGCGAGCACCTTCTCCGAGACGCCCGGGACCAGTCGGCGCAGTTCGCCGAAGCGGCGCGGGCACTGCTCCAGCTCCCACAGGAGCGAGACCTTCCATTTGCCGTCGATCACGGACATCGCCGCGGCGATCCCGCAGTGATCCGCACCGGGCCTCCGTGACACCGCCATCGCGCACCCCTCCCACCTGCTCGCTCACCTCGGGGTAACCACCCACTCCAAGGTGCGTACTTGAGTGCCTCACGGCCTGCCACCAGGCTAAACGCCATGACCGACACCACACCTCGAAACGCGCTCACCCTGCTGGGCCTCGGTGACATGGGCACCGCCCTGGCCCGTACCTGGCTCGCCGCCGGGCACCACCTCACCGTCTGGAACCGCACCGCGGCCAAGGCCGGGCCGCTGGCCGGCCTGGGCGCCGTCGCCGCCGCGGCCCCCGCCGAGGCGGTGGCCGCGAACCGGCTCGTCGTGGTCTGCCTGCTGGACGACCCCAGCGTCGGCTCCGCCCTGGACGGCATCGACCTGACCGGCAAGGACCTCGTCAACCTCACCACCGGCACCCCGGCCGAGGGCCGTGCGCGGGCCGCGTGGGCGAAGGAGCGCGGCGCGCGGTTCGTCGACGGCGGCATCATGGCCACCCCGTCGATGATCGGAGCCCCGGAGACCGGCGGCTACGTCTTCTACAGCGGCTCGCGCGGACTCTTCGACACCCACCGTGCGGTCCTGGAGGTCCCGGCCGGCGCCCGTTTCGTCGGCGAGGACCCCGGCCATGCCGCGCTGCACGACGTGGCATTGCTCAGTGCGATGTACGGGATGTTCGCGGGCATCTCGCACGCCTACGCGCTGATCGAGGGCGAGGACATCTCCCCGAAGGACCTGGCCCCGCTGCTGTCCGAGTGGCTCGGCGCTATGGGCTTCTTCGTCGGCAACGCCGCCGAGCGGCTGAGCTCGCGGGACTTCACCACCGGTGTGGTGTCCAGCCTGGCCATGCAGGTCGCCGCCACCGGCACCCTGCTGCGCACCGCCGAGCAGCAGGGGGTCAGTGCCGAGCTGATCTCGCCGTACCTGGAGCTGATGCGCCGCCGCCTGGCCGCAGACCCGGCCGCCCACGGAGCCGAGGACACCGCCGGGGCAATCACTCTGCTGGGGCGCGCCTGACCACGGGTACGCGGGCGCTCACGAGTACGCGGGCGGCGGCGGCCCGAAACTCCCCCGGCCATCGCTGGGAGGTGCCCCCACCGGTCGTGACCCCGGGCCCGGCTCGGGCCCGGCTCCGCTCTGCGCCTCCGGAGCCTCGTCGGCCCCCGTCAGGTCCCGTGCCATCAGCGTGGCGCCGGCCACCGCGCCCGGCATCAGGAACACCGCGACCAGCGGGACCAGGAACGCCAGCACCAGCGGCACCCCGAAGCCCAGGACCAGCATCCGCCGCGACCGCAGCAGCACCAGCCGCTCGGGCAGGTCCACCTTGCGCCGCTGGAGGGCGACGGAGGTGAGCTCCTGGGTCAGGAAGAACCCGGAGACGCAGAACCCGAGGACCGGGACCACGGTCTGCCCGACCAGCGGGATGAAACCGAGGGCGAAGAGCAGGATCCCGTACAGCAGCACCCGGCCGAGGACCTTGACGCTGTCCCGGGCCGAGATCCACAGCTCCCGCCACAGCGGAAGCCCGGACTCGGGGACGTCGCCGCCCTGGCTGCGGTCGACCTGCTCCGAGAGGGACTCGTAGAAGGGCTGGCCGATCAGCAGGGTCACGGCCGTGAAGGTGATGACGGAGACGAAGAGGCCGAGGCAGAAGACCAGCGCGGTCAGGAAGCCCCGCAGCAGCCCGAGCCACGGCGAGGACCAGCCGTCGGAGAAGGGGGTGACCCAGGCGGCGAAGTCGTCGGCGCCGTAGCCGAGCCCGATCAGCGCTCCGGCGTACAGGACGAGCGACACCAGCCCGGGCAGCAGTCCGAAGCCCAGCCACCGGCCGTGCCGCAGCACCCATCGCTGTCCGGCCAGCAGATACCGGAATCCCCCCGCAAGATCACGCATGGCGCCAGTCTACGACGAAGGCCGCACCCCGGATCGGGGTGCGGCCTTCGTCGAGCGGGGCCGGATCAGACGGCGAGCTCGACGGTGATGTTGCCGCGAGTGGCCTTCGAGTACGGGCAGACCTCGTGGGCCTTCTCGATGAGCTCCTTGGCGGTGGCGGCGTCCACGTTCGGGATCGCGGCGGAGATCTTGACGATCAGGCCGAAGCCGTCGTCGTTCTTGCCGATGCCGACCTCGGCGGTGACGGTGGAGCCGGAGATGTCGGCGTTCACGTTCTTCGCGACGACACCCAGGGCGCCCTGGAAGCAGGCGCTGTAGCCGGCGGCGAACAGCTGCTCCGGGTTGGTGCCGGCGCCGCTGCCGCCGAGCTCCTTCGGCGGGTTCACGACGACGTCGAGCTGGCCGTCGTTGGTGGCGACGCGGCCGTCACGGCCGTTCTCGGCGGTGGCGACAGCGGTGTACGCGACGTCGGACTGCGTGATGGACATGAAGAAGATCCTCCAGGTGAATCGCCGTGACTCGCGCCCACGCCCACAGCGGTGTGGGGGTGAGCCTAACCGGTGAAAGAAACGATCATCTTTCCGGTGTTGTCGCCGCGCAGCATGCCGAGGAAGGCGGAGGCCGCGTTCTCGACGCCCTCGATGACCGTCTCGTCGTAGCGGAGCTCGCCGGAACGCAGCCATCCGGCCACGTCCTGGACGAACTGTGGCTGGAGGCCGGCGTGGTCGTTGACGAGGATGCCCTGCAGGCGCAGGCGCTTGCCGATGACCTGCATCAGGTTGCGCGGGCCGGGGGCGGCCTCGGTGTCGTTGTAGTGGGCGATGGCGCCGCACAGGGTGGCCCGGCCGTGCGCGTTCAGGGAGGAGATCGCGGCCTCCAGGTGGTCCCCGCCCACGTTGTCGAAGTAGACGTCGATGCCCTCGGGGGCGGAGTCGCGCAGCTGCTGGCCGACCGGGCCGTTCTTGTAGTTGAAGGCGGCGTCGAAGCCGTACTTCTCCGTGAGGAGCGTCACCTTCTCGTCGGTGCCGGCGGAGCCGATCACCCGGGACGCGCCCTTGATCTTCGCGAACTGGCCGACGAGGCTGCCGACCGCTCCCGCGGCGCCGGAGACGAAGACGGCGTCGCCCTCCTTGAAGGAGGCGACCTCGAAGAGGCCGGCGTAGGCGGTCAGGCCCGGCATGCCGAGCACGCCGAGGTAGGCGGAGAGCGGGGCGAGCGAGCCGTCCACCTTCGTGGCGTGCTTCGCGTCGAGCTCCGCGTACTCGCGCCAGCCCAGGCCGTGCAGGACGTGGTCGCCGACCGAGAAGCCCTCGGCGGCGGAGGCGACGACCTCGCCGACCGCCCCGCCGTCCATCGGCCGGTCGATCTGGAAGGGCGGGATGTACGACTTCACGTCGTTCATCCGGCCGCGCATGTAGGGGTCCACGGACATGTGGAGGTTGCGCACGAGGATCCGGCCGGGGGCGGGCTCGGCGGATACGGGGACCTCGCGCAGGGCGAAGTCCTCGGCGACGGGCCAGCCCTGCGGACGACGGACGAGGTGCCATTCGCGGCTGACGGCAGGGATCTGGGACATGCGGCGCTCCTGGTAAGAACGAAATTGCTTCACTAGGTGAAACAACCATGCGCCTGGATATTTCATGTTGTCAAGTAAATGGGTACGCTGGTTCCATGCCCAGTCGTCGCGTAGACCCAGTGACCGTCGAGGTCGTCGAACTCATCGGCGACGTCGTGGCCCGCTACCACATGGAGTACGAGCACGCGGCCGCCAGCCACCAGCTGACCGGCGCCCAGGCCCGGGTGCTGAACCTGCTGGCGCTGGAGCCGCTGCCGATGCGCCGGATCGCCCAGAAGCTGAGGTGCGAGCCCTCGAACGTGACCGGCATCGTGGACCGGCTGGAGACGCGCGGCCTGGTCGAACGCCGCCCGGACCCCGCGGACCGGCGCGTCAAGCTGGCTGCCCCCACCGAGGAGGGCGTGCAGACCGCGGACCGGCTGCGCGAGTCGCTGGACTTCGCGCGCGAACCGCTGGCAGGCCTTTCGGCGCAGGAGCGGACGGCCCTGCGGGACCTGCTCAGGCGGATGCTGGGCTAGCTAGTGCTGTGACCGGAAAGGCCACAGCACTAGTCGCCCCAGCACAGGTAGCCCAGGAAGCCGCAGTCCTTCGGCGGCTTGGGGGCGGGCGGCGGCGGCGCGGGCGGTGACGCCGTCGCGGAGCCGCTCGGCGTCGGCTGTCCCGACGCGGTCGGCTTTGCGGAGCCGCGCGGGCTGGGCGTGCCGGAGGCCGGCGCCGGCCCCGATGTCGCCGGCGCGGGGGCGGACGACGAGGGCGCCGGCTGCGTGACGCCCTCGGAAGCCTCCGCCGCGGGCGCGCCCGACTTCGAAGCGGCCCCGGTGGCCTTCGCGGCGCCGGAGGCCTTCCCCGAGGCCACGGCCGCGGGGGCGCGCGGAGTCGAGGCGTCCGGCAGCGGTGCGGGCTGCTGCGGGCCGTCGTCGGTCAGCACCACCGTGGCGGCCCGGTCGCTGCGCTGCCCGTCCGTGGCCATCCTGGCCACCGCCAGGGTGCCCGCGGTCGCGAGCAGCAGCCCGAGCCCCATGGTCAGCACGGTCCGGCGGCGCCTGCGGTGGGTGGCGCGGCGGCGCGCACCGGGCCGGCGCTCGTTCGGCGCGGACAGCACGACGAGCGAGTCCGCGTACACATCCGCCAGCGTGGACTGCGGCGCGGGATCGGCCACCGCGGCGGCGGGCGCCGCGGGCGCGGCAGGCGGCGCGGGCATCAGGTATTCGGCCGGGGTTCCGCACCCGGCGCACGCCAGTGCGCCGTTGAGGTGCCTCCGACAAGCGGGGCAGTAGTTCATAGGGCCCGCAGGCTACGTGGTCCCCGGCAACATCCGGATCCCGCAAACGTAAGGATCCTGTGTGGAATCGTGGACTCCGTGACAGCGAACCCCCCTGCGGGCACCCGGGGACCTTTCGGGCCGGCCGCCTTCCAACTGGTGCTGCTGCGCCGGATGGCCGACTTCCAGCCGGACCTCGCCGACGAGGCCCGGCGGCGGCTCGGGGCCTCGCTCGCGGAGCAGCGGGAGGCGAACAAGCGCTGGCAGGCCATGGTCCGCTCACCGCGTTCCCGCGGAGCCCTGGCCCGCTACCGCTCGGTGCTCGGCCCGCCGGAGTCGGCCGAGCCGCGCAGGATCGGGGACCTGGAGTGCGAGGCGCTGCTGTGGCCGGTGCCGCTCTGGCCGGACCTGCGCTTCGAAGTGCTGGCCGCGCCGGACGGGGCGGTGTGGAACGAGTGGCTGGTACGGGCCCCCGGCGCGGGGGGACCCGTACTGGAGTCGGCGGACGACCTGCTGCCCTGGTCGGCGACGGTGGACGAGGTGGCGCGGGCCTTCGCGCCGGTGCGGCCGATGGAGGGCACCGCGCCGACCCGCTGGCGCCTCGCCTTCACCGCCCGGGGCAGGCCCTGCGTGGCGGAGTTCACGTACGGCCTGCTCCAGCGGGTCGCCGTGGTCGACGCCTAGCCCCTTGCTCAGGAGGCGAGGAAGGCGCGTACGCCCGCCGAGGTCGGGTCGTCGCCGAGCAGGTCGTTGTGCTTGAGGCAGCCGACCGGCGTGTTGGCGGCTCCGGTCAGCGGGACGCTGTCGTCCGGGTTGACGACCTCGTCGCAGTTCGACCAGAAGGTGGCGTACGCGACCGCGCCCGGGGTCTCGTCCCCGGCGTTCAGGTTCTTCACCACGTACGAGCCGGGGGTCATGTCCCTGCACGCCTGGTCCCACAGGGCGCAGGCCCAGGCGGTGGAGGTGCCCCGGTTGGGCCCGGCCAGGGAGACCCAGTGGTCCACGGCTGCCTGGCCGCCGCCGAACTTCACGTACCAGCGGCTCACCAGCGAGCCGAAGGAGTGCGCGACGACGTCGACCTTGGCGGCGCCGGTCTGCCGGCGGACCTCGTCGACGTACGCGCCGAACCGCCCGGCGAGGACCTCGTTGACCGACTGGTGGGTGTCGTACCCCCAGGAGAAGAGCTCCGAGTCGGCGTACCCGGCGGCCCGCAGGTCCTCGCGCAGGCTTCCCCAGACCCCCGGATCGGCGTTGTAGCCGTGCACGAAGATCACCGGATTACGCGATGACGCCTGGTCAGCGGCGGCAGCCGTACCCCGGTCGGCGGCATGGGCGGAGAGGGGCGCCAGCAGCGCCAGGCAGAGCGTCAAAAGTGCCAGCGATCTCTGGCGGGCCGTCAGCATCGGTTCCCCTTTACCTTGTTACGGGCGAGTAGCGCGTGCGGTGCGCGCATGCTGCTGCCTGTCGGTACAGAAATCCACCCCCATGCAGGCGCGAAACGGCGCGCGGCACCCCCCGGCCGGAGCAGCTCAACGGGCGGTAAGTCTGAAACACCCGGGATGATATGAAAAGTGACCGGCATCCCGCCGGTCCTCTTGCGTCAGTGCTCTCGGGAGGATCTGCCGTGACCGTCAGTCTTGAGCAGTTGCGCCGCTGCCACGTCGCCGTCGACCTGGGGGCGGCCCGGACCCGCGTGTACGTCAAGGGCGCCGGCCTCGTGGTCGACGAGCCCAGCGTCGCCGCGGTGAACACCCGGACCGGCGCACTCATCGCCGTCGGGACGTTCGCCGAGCGGATGACCGGCCGCACGCCCGACTACATCCGGGTCGTACGCCCCGTCTCCGGCGGCACCGTCGTCGACATCGAGATGGCCCAGCGGATGCTGCGCCACCTGCTCGGCGAGAAGCTGCGGCGCGCCCTGCGCCGCAAGCCGCGGCTGCGGGCCGCCGCCTGCACCCCGCACGACGCCGACCCGCTGGCCCAGCGCGCGACCGTGGAGACCCTCGTCGGCCTCGGCGCCCGCCGCGTCGAACTGGTCGACACCCTGATCGCGGCGGCCGTCGGCTGCGGACTGCCGGTGGAGCAGCCGACCGCGACGATGATCATGGTGTGCGGGGCCGCGGCGACCCAGGTGGCCGTCCTGTCCCTCGGCTCGATCGTCACCGCCGAGCGGATCCCCGTCGGCGGCGAGGCCATCGACCACGCGGTGGTCCAGCACCTGCGCCACGCTCACGAGCTGATGCTGCCCAGCCAGGCGGTCCGGCCGCTCCAGCTGGCCCTGCACGGCAACGGCATCACCGCCGAAGGACCCGCCTCCACCCTCATCCACGGCCGCGACGTGGCCACCGGACTGGCACGTTCCGTCCAGGTGGACACGGCGGCGGTGCGCGACGCCATCCACACCCCGCTGACCGCCGTCCTCGACGGCATCGGCAAGGTGCTGCGGGACTGCCCGCCGGACCTGGTCGCGGACCTGACGGACCGGGGGATCATGATGGTCGGCGGCAGCGCCCTGCTGCCCGGCCTGGACCAGATGCTCCGCGACGCCACCGGGATGCCCGTCGCCATCGCCGAACGCCCGGACGTGTGCGCCGTGCTCGGTCTCGGCGCCATGCTGGAAGGGAAGATCGCCCCCATGGTTCTCAACCCGCTGGCCGGATGACCTCTCCCGAGCCGGAGCAGCCGCGCCTCCCCGTCCTGCTGGAGGCGGTGCTCAGCGTCGGCTCCGAGCTGGAGCTGCACTCGACCCTCCAGCACATCGTGGAATCCGCGGCCGAGCTCTGCGCGGCGCGCTACGGAGCGCTCGGGGTCATCGACCCCGAGCGCTCCCGGCTGACCGACCTGTTCACCACGGGGCTGACCGACGCGGAGCGGGCCGCGATCCCGCGCCTGCCGGACGGGCGCTCCGGCCTGCTCGGAGCGCTGATCACCGACCCGCGCCCGCTCCTGCTGGACGACCTCACGCAGGACCCCCGGGCGGCCGGTTTCCCACCGGGCCACCCGCCCATGCGCGGCTTCCTGGGTGTGCCGATCCGCGTGCACACGGAGGTGTTCGGCAACCTCTACCTCACCGAGAAGCGCGGCGGCGGCCCCTTCACTGACACGGACCTCTCGCTGCTGCGCGTCCTGGCCTCGCAGGCGGGGATAGCGATCGGCAACTCCCGGCTCTACGAGACCGCCCGCCGCCGGGAGCGCTGGATCGAGGGCGCGGCCGCCGTGACCACGACCCTGCTGGCCGGGCGCCCCGCGGCGGACGCGCTGATGTGCGTGGCCGAACGGGCCCGGCTGCTCGCGGACGCGGCCGCCGGGGTGGTGCTCCAGCCGACCCCGGAGGGCGGCATGGAGATCGTGGCCGCCTCCACCCACGGGGATCCCGGGGACCTGGTGGGGACGGCGATCGCCCCCGGTTCGCCCGTGCTCGAGCAGCTGCTGGGCGGCGAGGCGGTGTTCATAGAGGACTCGGCCACGGACCCCCGGATGACCACCCACGTCCGGGAGCGGTTCGGGCCCAGCATGATGCTCCCGCTCCAGAGCGGCGGCCAGCTGATCGGCACCCTGGCCCTGCCGCGGGGCCGGGGCGGCCGCCCGTACGATGCCGTGGACCGGCTGCTGGCCTCGCAGTTCGCCTCCCAGGCGGCGCTGGCCCTCGTCCTCGCGGACGCGCAGCACGACCGGGAGCAGCTGGCGGTGTACGAGGACCGCGACCGGATCGCCCGGGACCTGCACGACCTGGTGGTGCAGCGGCTGTTCGCGACGGAGATGATGCTGGAGAGCACCCGGCGCCGCTCCTCGAACGCCCCGTCCGGCGATCTGGTGGGTGACGAGCTCAGCCTGGCCGTCGACGAACTGGACTCCACGATCCAGGAGGTCCGGACGGCCATCTTCGCCCTCCAGCAGCCGCCGACCGGCGCCCCGACGACGTTCCGGGGCAGGGTCCTGCGCGAGACGGGCGGCGCGGCGGTGCTGCTCGGCTTCCAGCCGTCGGTGAAGTTCGCGGGAGCGGTGGACGCGCTGATCCCGGAGCCGGTGACGGGCGACCTGCTGTCCGCACTGCGCGGGGCCCTGGCCGCGGCGCACCGGCGCGGCGACGTCACCTCCATCGCCGTGGAGGTGGACGCGACCCCGACCGGGGTCCGCCTGGCGGTGACGGACGACGGGCGCACGGAGTCGGGGACGCGGGGGACGACGTTGACGTGGTCCTCGGCGTTGTAGCCCTCCCGGGCGGGGTGGCGGTCGTGCGGGGGTGGCCCGATGGGCCGGGTCTGCTGCGCCGGGCTTTGGGGGCCGGGCTACGGAGGGGACGGCCTCGTGGCGGCGCGGAGGGCGATGCGGGTGTTGGACTGGGCGACCCCGGCCTCCCGTTTGAGGCGGCGCAGCAGGGCGTCGAGGGCGGCGGGATCCGCGGCCCGGGCGCGTACGAGGTAGTCGTGCTCGCCCGTCACGTGGACCACCTCGGTGATCCCGGAGAGCTTGGCGACCTGCCGTTCGAACTCCTCGTTGGTGGTGTCCTGGCGCAGCGTGACGTCGATGAACACCACCAGCCCTCCGGCGGTGTCGGCGGCCGGATCCACCACGACCGTGAAGGCGCGGATCACGCCGTCGCGGCGCATCCGGCGCACCCGGTCGGCGGTGGCATTGGCGCTGAGGCCTACGCGGACCCCGAGGTCGCGGTACGAGATCCGCGCATCCTGCTGGAGGATCCCGAGGATTTCCCTGTCGAGGCGGTCCATACCGCGATTCTCGCAGTCGGAGCCGATATGCGTGCCCGTCCGGCGGCCCGCGGGTCAGACCCTCCCCCCATGAACGAACTGATGACACCGGCCCTGGCGGGCGCGGCCGCGGGCCTGGGCGTGGCGATGCCGATGGGTGCGATGAGCGTGCTGCTGCTCCAGGAGGCGATGCGCCACCGCCGGACCGCGGTGGCGGCCGCCGCGGGTATCGCGGTGGTCGACCTCGGCTACGCGGCCCTCGCCACGGCCCTGGGGCCCTGGGTGGCCTCGCACGTCTCCCCGATCGAGGCCTGGGTCCGGCTGGCCTCGGCCCTGATCCTGCTGGCCATCGCGGCCCACGGCCTCACCAAGTCCCGCCGTCACCCCCCATCAACGCACCACCCCGCCCCGCCGCCGTTCGAGGCGCGGGGTGCGGGGCGGCGCCCCGGGGTCGCGGTCGGGCCCCGGGGCGCGGCCGAGTTCGGTTCCCGGCCGGGCAAGGCCTTCGCGCGGTACGTCGGCCTGACCGCCGTCAACCCCACCACCGCCCTCTACTTCGCCGCGCTCACGACCGCGCAGGGCGAGACCCTCGCCGCCGGCGCGGCCGGAGCCGCCTTCCTCGTCGGCGTCGGCGCCGCCTCGCTCCTCTGGCAGCAGGCCCTCGTCGCGCTCGGCGCCCTCGCCGGAAGCCGGATCTCCGCCACCGCCCGCGCCTGGACCTTCCGCCTCGGCTACGGCCTGGTCGCCGCGTACGCGGTCAAAATCGCGCTGCCCCTCCCGTGAAGGCACCCCCTAGGGTGGCTCCGTGACGACCCGCCTCTCGGCCCGCGCGGCCATCGCCTCCGTGACCGACCCCGGCAGCTTCACCGAACTCCCCTCGCCCCCACGGAAATCGCCCGCCGACGGCCCCCTGGCCTGGGCCGGCTACGACGACTCCCGCGCCCGCGCCGAGGCCCGGACCGGCGAGCGGGAGTCCGTCGTCACCGGCACCGCCCGCATCGGCGGCAGCGAAGCCGCCGTGATCTCCTTCGAGTTCGGCTTCCTCGGCGGTTCGCTGGGCGAGCGCACCGGGGACCGGCTCGAAGCCGCGTACGCCCACGCCCGCGAGCACGGCCTCCCGCTCGTCTCCCTGATCGCCACCGGCGGCTCCCGCATGCAGGAGGGGATGCTCGCCCTGACGCAGCTCCAGCGCGTGGCCCGCCAGTGCGTCCTGACCCGGGCCGCCGGGCTGCCCCAGATCGCCGTGCTGCGCGATCCGACCACCGGCGGCGGCTGGGCCACGCTCGGCGCCGGGGCGGATGTGGTCCTCGCGCTGCCCGGAGCCCAGGTCGGCTTCGCGGGTTCCCGGGTGCGGCCGTCGGACGCGGACCCGGCGGCGTACTGCGCCGAGGGGCAGTACGCCGCCGGCCACGTGGACGCCGTCGTGCCCCCGGCGGAGCTCCCGGGGACCCTGTCCGACTGGCTCCGCGTGCTGGCCGCGCCCCGCGCCGACGGTCCCGTCGAGCCCCCGGCCGCGCTGGCCGGCGTCGCGCAACCCGCCACGGGCTGGGACGCGGTCGTCCAGGCCCGCCATCCGGACCGGCCGCGCGCCGAGGCGTACCTGGACGCGTACTTCGCCCTCCGGCTGCCCCTCTCCGGGGACCGGGCGGGCGGTACGGATCCCGGGATGCTGTGCGGATTCGGGCTGCGGGAGGGGCGGGCCGTGGCGTACGCCGCCCAGTGCGGCACCGCCACCCGCCCGGCGGGATACCGTACGGCCGCCCGCGTCATCCGCCTCGCGGACCGGCTCGGCGTCCCCGTGCTCACCCTGGTGGACACCCCGGGCGCGGCCAACGACGCCGCCGCCGAACACGCGGGCGCGGGCGCGGCCATCGCGGACACCTTCGCCGCACTGGCCGCGGCCACCGTCCCCGTCACCACCCTGCTGATCGGCGAGGGCGGCTCGGGCGGCGCCCTCGCCCTGGCAGCGCCCGGGAACACCTGGGTCACCCCGGACAGCTACTTCTCGGTCATCGCCCCGGAACTGGCGGCGGCCATCCTCAAGCGCCCCCCGGAGGACGCCCCGGCCACCGCGGACCAGCTCCGCATCCGCCCCCAGGACCTGGTGGCCCTGGGGGTGGCCCGCGGAATCGTCACTCCCCGGCTCTAGAAGCCGCGCCTCGGCAGTTTCGCGTCCGCCGTGTCGGGGCGTCGCGTGGTCTGCTGCGGCAACTCGATGTCGTCGCCGGCCTGGAAACGCGAGGGCAACGAACCGGCCAACCGCCTTTCACCACCGCCCGGATCGCGCGAATCGCGCCGGGCTGGTCCCCACGTGCCGCCCGAAGTGCCGGGTCAGGTGCGCCCGGTCGGAGAAGCCCGCCGCCGTCGCCGCCTCGGCCGGCCGCGTCCCGGCCAGCAGCAGCCGCCGCGCCACCGCGACCCGCCGCCCCGTGAGGTAGGCGTGCGGGGGCAGTCCGTACGCCTTCCGGAAGCTGCGGATCAGGTGCGTGGGGTGCACCTGGCCCAGCTCCGCCGCGGCCTCCTCCAGGGTGATCCCCTCGGCCACCCGGGCATCGAGCAGCTCGCGCAGCCGGACGGCGACCCCCGCGCCCGGAGCCCCGTACTCCGCCGCCGTCCGCCCCGACAGCCACCGGTGCAGCCTCTCCTGTACGAAGGTCAGCCGCGACTGGGCTTCGAAGGGATCCCGCTCTCCCAGCGCCCGGTGCAGCCCGTACACGCGCTCCCGCAACGCCGGATCGAGCAGCAGCGGGGTGTCGACGGCGGCCCCGGTCAGCGCCTGCGGCAGCACGGAGGTGTCCAGGTACAGCACCCGCTTGCGGAACCCGGCCTCGGTCACGGTCCGCCCGTCGTGGGGCACCCCGGGCGGCAGCAGGCCACGGCTCCGTCGGCGCCGACGCCGTGTCGCTCCCGGTCCAGCGCGAAGTCGACCCGGCCGCCGTCCAGGATCATCAGCGCCCAGGTGTCGTGCACGTGAGCCGGGTACGCGTGGTCGGTGAACCGGGCGTGGAATACCTCGGCGATGCCCTTCACCGGCGGCTGCCAGGCGCAGACGGTGCTGCGCGGGAGGATCGCGGCCATGTCAGGAACGTACAAGACCGCCGGCCGCCCGCTCCCGCAGGCTGTCCGCATGACGACACCGAAGGTCAACATCACCGAGAAGCTGGCCGGTTTCACCGAGCAGTGGGCCCCGCGCCGCATCGCGCGCGTCAACGACTACGAGGTCAAGGTCGCCAAGGTGCGGGGCGAGTTCGTCTGGCACACCCACGAGGACACCGACGAACTCTTCCTCGTGGTCGGCGGCACGCTGACGATCCGCCTGCGCGACGGGGACGTGGTCCTCGGCCCCGGCGAGATGTACGTCGTCCCGCGCGGGGTGGAGCACTGCCCGGCCGCGGCCGAGGAGGCATCGATCCTGCTGTTCGAACCGTCCGGCACGGCCAACACCGGGGACGCGGGCGGCGACCGCACCCGGGAGCCGGTGGACGCCTAGTGCTGTGGCCGGGAAGGTTTGCCGGGTCGCGGCGTCCGGTGCGGTGCATCGCAAGGCGGAGGGCCACGGCTCGTACTGGACGTACTCGCGTGGTCCGACAACACGGCGAGGTGCCGTGCCGGGCGTCGCGACCCGGTGAACCTTTCCGGTCACAGCACTAGGGGCGTCTTGTCGATCACGGCTGCGGTGCCCGTGCGTCGTAGCGGGCGAAGCCCCGCCACCGCAGCGCGAGCAGGCCCAGCACGAGCACGCAGGCGAGGCCGCCGCCCGTGATCGCCACGGCCGGGGAGGTCAGGTCCGCGGCGGTCCCCGCGAGGAAGTCCCCGAGCCGCGGCCCGCCCGCGACGACCACGATGAACACGCCCTGGAGGCGGCCGCGCATGTCGTCAGGGGTGGCGGACTGGAGCATCGTGGTCCGGAACACCATCGAGACGGTGTCCGCACACCCGGCCAGGGCCAGGAAGAACAGCCCGAGCCACAGGTTCCGGGTGAGCCCGAAGACCGCGATGGCCAGCCCCCACGCGCCGACGGCGCACAGGATCGCCAGCCCGTGCCGGCGGATGCGGCCCTGCCAGCCGGAGAACAGCCCGCCGAGCAGCGCCCCGACGGCGGGCGCGGCCACCAGCAGGCCGACCGTCTTGGCGTCGCCCCCGTACCAGAGCACGGCGACGGCCGGGAAGAGCGCCCTCGGGTGCGCCAGCACCATGGCGGCCATGTCGGTGAAGAAGGTCATCCGGACGTTGGGCCGGGTCCCGAGGAAGCGCAGTCCGTCGACGACCGAGGCCCGCCCCCGCGTCCCCTCCGCGCGGTCGGGCTTCATCGACGGCAGCCGCCACATCGCGTAGAGGGCGGCGAGGAAGGTCACGGCGTCGATCAGGTACGCCGCCTGGTACCCCCACCAGCCGACGATCAGCCCGCCCAGCATCGGGCCCGCCATCGTCCCGGAGGTCATCGTCACGGAGTTCAGCGCGTTGGCGGCGGGCAGCTGCGCCGCCGGCAGCAGCCGCGGGATCATGGCGGACCTGGCCGGCCCGGAGAGCGCCCCGCACACCGCCTGGAGCGCGACGACGGCGTACAGGAACCAGACCCGGTGGTAGTCGAGCAGCGCGGCGGCGGCCAGCGCGACCGACAGTCCGGCGGCGCCCAGCGAGCTGTAGAGGCCGAGCTTGCGGCGGTCGACGGTGTCGGCGATGGCCCCGCCGTAGAGCCCGAAGGCGACGAGCGGGACGAGCGAGAAGAGTCCGACGAGACCGACGGCGAAGCTGGACCGGGTGATGTCGTAGACCTGGAGCGAGATCGCCAGCGCCGTCATGGCCTGGCCGACCCAGGAGATGGTGCCGCCGACCCACAGCCGCCGGTAGTCGCGGGACGTGCGCAGCGGGGTGAGGTCGGCGAATATGCGCCGCTGCGGGCGGTCGGTGGCAGCGATAGGGGGCACAGCGGATGATAACCGGCGGCCCGCGGCCACCACCGGGGATTTTTGCCCTATGCACGCACCGGCACCAGTCACCCCACCCGGAACCCTGGCCCCACACCGGACCGGTCCTTGCCGCTAACTCGCCACTATCACCTGGTTTTTGACCGAATCGACGTGCGCTCCCCGCCTGGTGTCAGCTCATGATGAAAGCTCGTATGTCCAGGGAGGCGTAGTGATCGAACCTGGCAACAGCACCACGAGCACGGGCACCGATCAGAAGACGGTGCGCCCCACCGTTCCCCTCACCGTCGGCGTCGAGGAGGAGTTCCTCCTCGTCGACGCCCGCACCTTCCGGGTGGTCCCGGCCGCTCCGCTCGTCCTCGCCACGGCCGGCGGGCTGCCCGGTGAGCTGCACCCCGAGGGCACCCGCTACCAGGTGGAGATCTCCACCCCGATCGCCCATTCGGCGGCCTCGCTGCGCGAGGAGCTCGCCGCCCTGCGGCGCACCGTCGGCCGGGCCGCCCGTGCCCACGGCTGCCGTCTGCTGGCCGCCCCCTCGCCGGTCCTGGCCGTGGAGGGGCCGCTGCACCTGACCGACGACGAGCCGCGCCAGCGCGAACAGCACCGCCGCTTCGGCGCGCTCACCGACACCCTGGTGAGCTGCGGCCGGCACATCCACGTGGGCACCCTCGACGTGGACACGGCGGTCGCGGTCTCCAATCGGGTCAGACCGTGGCTGCCGACGCTCATCGCGCTGGCCGCCAACTCGCCGTTCTGGGGCGGCCGTGACACCGGTCACGCCAGTTGGCGGGCGATGGCCTGGTCGGGGTGGCCCTCGGCGGGGCTGCCCCCGCACTTCACGTCCACGGCGCACTTCCGGCGCTCGGTGCAGACGCTGCTCGGCTCGGGCGCGGCGCTGGACACGAAGATGGTCTATTGGGACCTGCGCCCCTCGGGGCACTGGCCGACGCTCGAGATCCGGGCGCCCGACATGTCCCCGGACCTCGACACGGCCATCCTCCAGGCCGAGCTGGTCCGCGCGCTGGTGTCCACGGCGCTGCGGGAGATCGCGGAACAGCGGCCCGATCCACCCCTACGGGACGACGTACTGCGCCTGGCGCGCTGGCGGGCGGCCCACGACGGCCTGGAGGGCTTCGGCCTCGACCCGTACACGGGCGCCGAACTCCCGGCGGCCGACCTCGCGGAGGCCCTGCTGGACCTGGTCGCCCCGGCCCTGGCCGCCTCGGGCGACCTCGACCACGCGGCCAAGACCCTGGCGGGCCTGCTCCGCGACGGCTCGGGCGCCCACCGCCAACGGGCCGCGTTCGCCCGCCGCCAGGACCTGACGGACGTACTGCGCCACCTCGCGGACGAAACGGAGAACTTCTAGCCCGGAACCCGCGGAAGTCACAGAAGCCAAGCCGCAGAAGCCGCAGAAGTCCCGGTACCCCCGGAAGTCCTGGACTCGCAGAACTCCCTGAACGCCAAAGCCGCAGGTGCAATCGTTTCTGCACCTGCGGCTCGCAGTGGGGCGGGTGGGACTCGAACCCACGGCCGACGGATTATGAGTCCGCTGCTCTAACCGGCTGAGCTACCGCCCCTTCACGGCGTGGCGCGTACACGTGTGCGCGCCGTCTGCCGCAGCATAGCCGCTCATACGATCTCCTGCCTCGGATGCCTCGCATGATCGGCTTGGCCTGTTCAGAGAGACCGCGCTGAGGGCTGCCCGGTTCCCCGAAGGGGTGACAAAAAAGAAGAGGACCCGTGATGGGCCCTCTTCTTCTCATTGCTCCCCCGACTGGACTCGAACCAGTAACCTGCCGGTTAACAGCCGGCTGCTCTGCCAATTGAGCTACAGGGGATCGCGCTCCCCCGACTGGACTCGAACCAGTAACCTGCCGGTTAACAGCCGGCTGCTCTGCCAATTGAGCTACAGGGGATTGCTGCGGTGCATCGAACAGCCCACCTCCGGCCTTGCCGGGGGGCGAGCGCCCGTTGCGAGTCATAGATTAGCGCAAGCAGGGGGGTGCTCCGCCAATCGGTATCGCCAGCAGGCCGGGCACCACACGACGAAGGGTGGCAGGCATGCGGTACAAGGTCACGTTCGCGGTCGGACTGGCCCTCGGGTACGTGCTCGGAACCCGGGCCGGACGCGAGCGCTACGAGTCCCTGAAGAAGTCCGCGCGGGAGGTCGCGCAGAACCCGGCGGTGCGCAACGCCGCCGAGACGGCCGGGCAGACCGGACGCGAGTTCGCCGGGAAGGCCTTCGCCGCGGTGAGCGAGAAGGTCGGCGACGCCGTGCCCGCCTCGCTGGCCGAGCGGGTACGAGGACTGCGCGACCGGGTCGGCGGTGGCGGCGAGGACGACTGGGGCACGAGCAACACCTGAGGCGTCCGAGGCGCCGGAGGCGACGGAGACCGGCCCGGCGTGCGGCAGAATTCTCCGCATGGGGATAGTCGCCGGGCTGGACAGCTCTTCCGCCTTCACTCGCATCGTCGTCTGTGACACCGACACCGGTGCCGTGCTGCGCCAGGGGTACGCACCCCATCCACAGCCCACCGGGGAACCCGACGGCGCGAGCCCCTACGAGACGGACCCGCAGGCATGGCTGCTCTCGCTCGGCGAGGCGGCCGGCGGCGGGCTCCTCGAAGGGGTCCAGGCCATCGGGGTCTCCGCGCAGCAGCACGGCCTGCTGCCGCTCGACGCGCAGGGCGGCCTCGTACGCCCCGCCCTGGTCGGCAACGACAAGCGCGGGCAGGTCGCCGCCGCCGACCTCGTCGAGACCTTCGGCGGCCGGCGGGCCTGGGCCGAGGCGGTGGGCTCGGTCCCGCACGCCGCCCAGCCGCTGGCGAAGCTGGCCTGGCTGGCCCGTACCGAGCCCGAGGCCGCCCGCCGGGTGGCCGTGGTGATGTCCGCGCACGACTGGCTGGTCTGGCAGCTGCTGGGCCGGCCGGCCCGCCGGACCACCGACCGGGGCGGCGCCTCCGGCACCGGCTACTGGTCGGCCGCCACCGGTTCCTGGCGGCCCGACCTGGTCGAGCTGGCGCTCGGCCACAGGGCGCTGCTGCCCGAGGTGCTCGGTCCGGCCGACGCCGCCGGGACCACGCCCGAGGGGCTGTTGATATCGGCCGGCACCGGCGAGACGATGGCCGCCGCGCTCGGGCTGGGGCTCGGCCCCGGCGACGCGGTGGTCTCGCTGGGTGCCTCCGGTTCGGTGATGGCGGTGCACCACGAGGCACTGTCGGAGCCGGGCGGCCTGATCACCTCACTGGCCGACGCCAGTGGCATGCACCTGCCGGTCGTGAACACCTCCAATGCCGTACGGGCCCTGCGCGGCACCGCCGAGCTGCTGGGCACCGACCTGGAGGGGCTGTCCGAGCTCGCGCTGAAGTCGACGCCGGGCGCGCACGGCCTCGTGCTCCTGCCGTACCTGGAGGGCGAGCGGACGCCGAACCTGCCGCACACCGCCGGGACCCTGTCCGGGCTGCGCCGGGACTCGATGAAGCCGGAGCACCTGGCCCAGGCCGCCTTCGAGGGCATGCTGTGCGGGCTGGTGGACGCGCTCGACGTGCTGCGCTCGCGCGGGGTCGAGATCCGCCGGGTGTTCCTGCTGGGCGCGGCGGCCGAGCTGCCCGCCGTGCAGGCCGCGGCCCCGGGGCTGTTCGGGACGCAGATCGTCGTTCCCGCGCCGGCCGACTATGCGGCGCTGGGCGCGGCGCGCCAGGCGGCCTGGGCGCTCGGCGTGGCGCACGGCACGCTGGCCCCGCACACCCCGCCGGTCTGGCCGGCCCCGGCGGCGCAGGTGTTCGAGCCGGGCGAGGAGTTCCCCGCCTGGCAGGCCGTGCGCCAGCAGTACATCGCGACGCGCGAGGAGATCCACCCCGGCGCGTTCTAGTGCTGCGGCCGCCGAGGGGCCGGGGGGAATTTTCCGATCACGGCACCAGGTCCGGTGTCGCAGAGCGGTGTCCTCCTTTTGACCGGCCTTTGCGAAAACTGCTGGGGGTCGGGCCTCCGGTTGGCCGAAGATGGGGTGAACCCCCTCGATCATGCCGACCGGAGCCTGCGCGTGCTCATACGACTTCTGCGGACCCATCTGGGTCCCTACCGCAAACCCATCGCCCTGCTGGTGCTGCTGCAGCTGCTCCAGACCAGTGCGAGCCTCTACCTGCCCACCCTCAACGCGGACATCATTGACAACGGTGTCGTCAACGGCGACACCGGCTACATCCTGCGCTTCGGTGCGCTGATGCTCGGTGTCTCGCTCGTCCAGCTGGTCTGCAACGTGGGGGCCATCTACTACGGCGCCCGCACGGCGGCGGCCTTCGGCCGGGACGTGCGCGCCGCGGTCTTCGACCGCGTGCAGAGCTTCTCCGCGCGCGAGCTCGGCCAGTTCGGCGCCCCGTCGCTGATCACCCGTACGACGAACGACGTCCAGCAGGTCCAGATGCTGGTGCTGATGACCTTCACCCTGATGGTCTCGGCGCCGATCATGTGCGTCGGCGGCATCGCGATGGCGCTGTCGCTGGACGTGAAGCTGTCGGGCGTCCTGCTCGCCGTGGTTCCCGTGCTCGGCCTGGCCGTCGGTGCGATCGTCCTGAGGACGCGGCCGCTGTTCCGCACGATGCAGGAGCGCCTGGACACGGTGAACCGGGTGCTGCGCGAGCAGATCACCGGCAACCGGGTGATCCGCGCCTTCGTCCGCGACGACTACGAGAAGGACCGCTTCCAGGACGCCAACGCCGATCTGACCGGCGTCTCGCTGGCCACGGGCAAGCTGCTGGCGTACATGTTCCCGACCGTCATCGTGGTCGTGAACGTCTCCAGCGTCGCCGTCATCTGGTTCGGTGCGATGCGCGTCGACAGCGGCGGCATGGAGATCGGCCAGCTGACGGCCTTCCTCGCGTACCTGATGCAGATCGTCATGTCCGTGATGATGGCCACCTTCATGTTCATGATGGTGCCGCGCGCCGAGGTCTGCGCCGAGCGCATCCAGGAGGTCCTGGACACCGACTCCAGCGTGGTCCCGCCCACCGACCCGGTGCGCGAGCTCACCCGGAGCGGGCACCTTGAGCTGCGCGGCGCCGACTTCCGCTACCCCGGCGCCGAGGCCCCGGTCCTGCGCGGGATCGACCTGCTGGCCCGCCCGGGCGAGACGACGGCCGTGATCGGCTCGACCGGAAGCGGCAAGTCCACGCTGCTGGGCTTGGTCCCGCGGCTGTTCGACGCGACCGGCGGCGCGGTGCTCGTCGACGGGGAGGACGTACGGCGGCTCGATCCGGAACTGCTCGCCAAGACGGTCGGCCTGGTTCCGCAGAAGCCTTACCTGTTCTCCGGAACCGTCGCCTCCAACCTGCGCTACGGACGCCCGGACGCGACCGACGAGGAGCTGTGGCAGGCGCTGGAGGTGGCCCAGGCGAAGGAGTTCGTGTCCGCGCTGGAAGGCGGCCTGGAAGCGCCCGTCACCCAGGGCGGAACCAATGTCTCCGGCGGGCAGCGCCAGCGTCTGGCCATCGCCCGCACCCTGGTGCAGCGCCCGGAGATCTACCTCTTCGACGACTCCTTCTCGGCCCTGGACTACGCGACGGACGCGGCGCTGCGCGCGGCGCTCGCCCGCGAGACCGAGGACGCGACCGTGGTGATCGTCGCCCAGCGGGTCTCCACGATCCGCGACGCCGACCGGATCATCGTCCTGGACGAGGGTCAGGTCGTGGGCGAGGGGCGCCACCACGAGCTGATGGCCGGCAATGAGACCTACCGGGAGATCGTGCTCTCCCAGCTGACGGAGGCGGAGGCCGCATGAGCGGGCCCGGAGGACGGATGATGGCGGGACCGGTCCAACGGTCCATGGATTTCAAGGGGTCGGGCAAGCGGCTGCTCGGCCAGCTGGCGCAGGACCGGCTCAGGCTGTGGGGCATGGTCGTGGCCGTCGTCGGCAGCGTCAGCTGCGCGGTGGTCGGCCCGAAGATCCTGGGCGAGGCCACCGACCTGGTCTTCGCGGGGATCGTCGGGCGGCAGATGCCGGCCGGGATCAGCAAGCAGCAGGCGCTGGACGGGCTGCGGGCCAAGGGCCAGGGCGGCATGGCGGACATGCTCTCCGGCACCGACTTCACGCCGGGCCAGGGCATCGACTTCGGCGCGGTCGGGGTCGTGGCGATCTGGGCGCTGGTGGTCTTCACCCTCGCCGGACTGCTGATGCTGGTCGCCACGCGGATGTCGAACCACGTCATGAACGGCACGCTCTACCGGATGCGCGAGGAGCTCCAGGCGAAGCTGTCGCGGCTGCCGCTGTCGTACTTCGACCAGCAAAAGCGCGGCGAGGTGCTCAGCCGGGCCACGAACGACATCGACAACATCGGCCAGACGCTCCAGCAGACGATGGGGCAGCTGCTGAACTCGCTGCTGACCATCGTGGGCGTGCTCGCGATGATGTTCTGGATCTCCCCGCTGCTGGCGCTGGTCGCGCTGGTGACCGTGCCGGTCTCCGTCGTGGCCGCGGCGAAGATCGGCAAGAAGTCGCAGCCGCAGTTCGTGGCGCAGTGGAAGAACACCGGCGTGCTCAACGCGCACATCGAGGAGATGTACTCGGGCCACGCGCTGGTCAAGGTCTTCGGCCGGCAGAAGGAGTCCGCGGCCGTCTTCGCCGAGCAGAACGAGGCGCTGTACCGGGCCTCCTTCAAGGCGCAGCTGGTCAGCGGCATCATGCAGCCGGTGATGTTCTTCATATCGAACATCAACTACGTGCTGATCGCGGTCGTCGGCGGGCTCCGGGTCGCCTCGGGCACCCTGTCGATCGGTGATGTGCAGGCCTTCATCCAGTACTCGCGGCAGTTCTCGATGCCGCTGACGCAGGTCGCCACGATGGCGAACCTCATCCAGTCCGGCGTCGCCTCGGCGGAGCGGGTCTACGAGCTGCTGGACGCGGAGGAGCAGGAGCCGGACGCCGAGGTGCCGGAGCGGCCGGAGAACCTGCGCGGCCAGGTCACCCTCGACAAGGTGGCCTTCCGTTACGAGCCGGACAAGCCGCTCATCGAGAACCTCTCGCTGGCCGTCGAGCCCGGGCACACGGTCGCGATCGTCGGGCCGACGGGCGCCGGAAAGACCACCCTGGTCAACCTGCTGATGCGGTTCTACGAGGTCACGGGCGGCGAGATCGCCCTGGACGGGGTGGACATCGCGAAGATGACGCGCGGGGAACTGCGCGGCTCCATCGGCATGGTGCTCCAGGACACCTGGCTGTTCGGCGGCACCATCGCGGAGAACATCGCCTACGGTGCCCGGCGCGAGGTCACGCGCGCCGAGGTCGAGGAGGCGGCGCGGGCGGCCCACGCGGACCGGTTCATCCGCACCCTGCCGGACGGCTACGACACCGTGCTGGACGACGAGGGCGCGGGGGTCAGCGCGGGTGAGAAGCAGCTGATCACCATCGCGCGGGCGTTCCTCTCGGATCCGGTGATCCTGGTGCTCGACGAGGCGACGAGCTCGGTGGACACCCGTACCGAGGTGCTGATCCAGAAGGCGATGGCGCGCCTGGCGCACGGCCGTACGTCCTTCGTGATCGCGCACCGGCTGTCCACGATCCGCGACGCGGACGTGATCCTGGTGATGGAGAGCGGCTCGATCGTGGAACAGGGCACGCACGAGGAGCTGTTGGCGTCGAACGGGGCGTACGCGCGGCTGTACGCGGCGCAGTTCGCGCAGGCGGTGGCCGAGGTCGACTAGCCGGCGACGGCCGGACGGCGGGGTGGGGGCGTCCTTCGGGGCGCCCCCTTCCGCTGTCCCGGATCAGTCCAGATAGCCCCTCAGCTGGTCGGCGAAAGCGTGGTCGCGCAGCTTGTTGAGGGTCTTGGACTCGATCTGGCGGATCCGCTCGCGCGTCACTCCGAAGATCCGGCCGATCTCCTCCAGGGTGCGCGGACGCCCGTCGTCGAGCCCGTAGCGCAGCTGGACGACCTTGCGCTCGCGCTCGCCGAGGGTCGACAGCACGGCCTCCAGGTGCTCTCGCAGCAGGAAGAACGCGGCGGATTCCACGGGCGAGGCGGCGTCGCCGTCCTCGATGAGGTCGCCGAGCGCGACATCGTCCTCCTCGCCGACCGGGGCGTGCAGGGAGACCGGCTCCTGGGCGAGGCGGAGCACTTCGAGGACCCGCTCGGGAGTCAGTTCCAGGTGGGCGGCGACCTCTTCGGCGGTGGGCTCGTAGCCGCGCTCCTGGAGCATGCGGCGCTGCACGCGCACCACGCGGTTGATCAGCTCCACGACGTGGACGGGCACGCGGATGGTCCGGGCCTGGTCGGCGAGGGCCCGGGACATCGCCTGCCGGATCCACCAGGTGGCATAGGTGGAGAACTTGAACCCGCGGGCGTAGTCGAACTTCTCGACGGCGCGTATGAGCCCGAGGTTCCCCTCCTGCACGAGGTCGAGCATGGTGAGCCCGCGGCCCACGTACCGCTTCGCGACGGAGACGACGAGGCGGAGGTTCGACTCGATGAGCCGGCGTTTGGCCATGCGGCCCATGACGACGAGTTTGTCGAGGTCGAAGGCGAGCTGGGAGTCGAGGTCCGGGGTGCCGGCGAGCTTCTCCTCGGCGAACAGGCCCGCTTCGACGCGCCGCGCGAGGTCGACCTCCTCGGCGGCCGTGAGCAGCGGGATCCTGCCTATCTCGCGCAGGTACTGCCGGAACAGGTCGGCCGACGGTCCCGCCGCCCCGGCACCGCTGTCCACGCGCTTGCGCTGTACCGGCACCTGCTCGGTCCGGTCGACGAGGTCGAGGGGCTCTGGCTCTTCGTCCATGGCCTCGGCCTCGGGTTCGGGCTGCTCGGTCACGGTCAGGGTGACGGTCGGGGGCTGCGTCTGGGTCTGCACGGGGGCGACCTCCAGGGGTCCGAGGACTCAGGCACCGCAACTCAGTGTGGGGTACGACACATCACTGTCACGAGGGGCGTGCGAGCACTTTCTGAGTCCGGTGCGTGACCGGATGGTTACCCCCCGGGGACCCGCCCGAAGCGGTCCGCACCCATGTCCGATCCCGCCGCCGCGCGACGGCCCTGCCCCGGGCGGCTTGCGTTCCCAGGACTAGGCCGGTTCGACGCGGACCGCGCAGACCTTGAACTCCGGCATGCGCGAGACCGGGTCCAGCGCGGGGTTCGTCAGGGTGTTGGCGCGGCCCTCGCCCGGCCAGTGGAAGGGCATGAAGACGGTGTCCGCGCGGATGGTGTCGGTGATGCGGGCCGGGGCCACGGCTCGGCCGCGGCGGGAGGTCACCGCCAGCGGGCTGCCGTCGACGGCGCCGATGCGGGCGGCGAGGCGGGGGTGCAGTTCCACGAAGGGGCCGGGGGCGGCCGCGTTGAGCTCCTCGACGCGGCGGGTCTGGGCGCCGGACTGGTACTGGGCGACCACGCGGCCGGTGGTCAGGAGCAGCGGATAGTCGGCGTCGGGGACCTCCGCGGCGTCCCGGTGGGAGACGGGGACGAAGCGGGCCAGGCCGTCGTCGGTGGCGAAGCGGTCCAGGAAGAGGCGGGGCGTGCCCGAAGCGCCGTCCGGGCAGGGCCAGAAGACGCCCTGTTCGGCCTCGATGCGGGCGTAGCTGATGCCCGAATAGTCCGCCGGGCCGCCGGCGGAGGCGCGGCGCAGTTCGTCGAAGACCTCCTCCGGGGCGGTGGGGAAGCCCTTCTCGACGCCGAGGCGTGCGGCGAGGCCGTGCAGCACCTCCAGGTCGGTGCGGACTCCGGGCGGCGGCGTCAGGGCGCGGCGGCGGAGCAGGACGCGGCCCTCGAGGTTGGTGGTGGTGCCGGTCTCCTCCGCCCACTGGGTGACCGGCAGGACCACGTCCGCGAGGGCGGCGGTCTCGGAGAGGACCACGTCGGCCACCGCGAGGAAGTCCAGGGAGCGGATGCGGTCCTCGATGTGGGCGGCGCGGGGGGCCGAGACCACCGGGTTGGAGCCCATGAGGAGGAGGGCGCGGACGTCGGTGCCGAGGGCGTCGAGGAGTTCGTACGCGCTGCGGCCGGGGCCGGGCAGGGTGGCGGGGTCGACGCCCCAGACCCCGGCCACGTGCGCCCGGGCCTCGGGGTCGGTCAGCTTGCGGTAGCCGGGGAGCTGGTCGGCCTTCTGGCCGTGCTCGCGGCCGCCCTGGCCGTTGCCCTGGCCGGTGAGGCAGCCGTAGCCGGAGAGGGGGCGCCCGGCACGGCCGGTGGCCAGGCACAGGTTGATCCAGGCTCCGACGGTGTCGGTGCCCTTGGACTGCTGCTCCGGGCCGCGAGCGGTGAGGACCATCGCGGAGGACGGCTCGCAGAACATCTCGACCGCCTCGCGGAGCCTGGGCACGGGAACGCCGGTGATGCGTTCCACCAGCTCCGGCCAGTGGGCCATGGCAGCGGCCCGGGCCGCCTCCCAGCCGGTGGTCCGGTCCGCGATGAACTCCTCGTCCGTGCGCCCTTCCGCCACGACGAGATGCAGCATGCCGAGGGCGAGCGCGAGGTCGGTGCCGGGCCGCGGGGCGAGGTGCAGGTCCGCCTGTTCGGCGGTGCGGGTGCGGCGGGGGTCGATGACGATCAGGGTCCCGCCGTTCTCCTTCAGCTCGGTGAGGTAGCGCAGGGCGGGCGGCATGGTCTCGGCGAGGTTCGAGCCGACGAGGATCACGCAGCCGGTGCGCGGGATGTCCTCCAGCGGGAAGGGCAGGCCCCGGTCGAGCCCGAAGGCCCGCTGGTGCGCGGCGGCGGCCGAGGACATGCAGAACCGGCCGTTGTAGTCGATCTGCGAGGTGCGCAGGGCCACCCGGGCGAACTTGCCGAGCGCGTACGCCTTTTCGTTGGTGAGCCCGCCGCCGCCGAATACCCCGACCGCGTCCGGCCCGTACGCGCGGCCCGTGCGGGCGAGGCCCTCGGCGACGGCGTCGAGGGCCTCCTCCCAGGTGGCCGGTTCGAGCCGCCCGGCGTGGGTGCGGACGAGCGGCCCGGTCAGGCGCACCCGGGAGGAGAGCACGGCGGGGGCGGTCCGGCCCTTGCCGCACAGCGCGCCCCGGTTGACGGGGAAGTCCGCCCGCTCCTCCACCGCGACGCCTTCGCCGCCCGGTTCAGGGCGGAGGTTCATGCCGCACTGCAACGCGCAGTACGGGCAGTGCGTGGCGGTGGCGGCTGCTTCCGGGGTGTGCATACGGCCCAGCCTGCGACGGCGGTGTTACGCGGGCCGCCGTCTCGCGTTACAAGTCGGCCTGCTCCGGCTCAGCGGCGCCCGGCGGCTCCTGTGAGGCCCGGCGCGACCGGAGGGCGGCCGGGGATCACTGGCCGGTCGGGTACTCCACGGTCAGGCCGGCCGTCCAGCCGCCGTCGGCATAGCCGACGCCGCGTCAGTCCGCCAGAGCCCCCAGAGCCCGCGACACCCCTTGCTCCTTCGGTCCCAGGAAACGCGGATCGGGCTTGAAGGCCGCGTCCAGCGCCGCCTTGCCGGCCGCGAAGACCTCGCGTGTCCCGCCGTAATACCAGGTGGCGTCGTGCTCATCGGGCACTCCGACCCCGTACGCGTCCACGCCCGCCGCCTGGCACAGGGCGACGGCCCTGCGTATGTGGAAGCCCTGGCTGATCAGCACGGCCCGGTCGACGCCGAATATCTCCTTGGCCCGGACGCACGAATCCCATGTGTCGAAGCCGGCGAAGTCGCTGACGATCCGCCCGTCCGGCACCCCGTGCCCGGTCAGGTACCTGCGCATCGCGTCCGGCTCGTCGTACTCCCTGCGGCTGTTGTCCCCCGTGACGAGCACCACCTTCACCTTGCCCGCGTGATACAGATCGGCGGCGGCGTCGAGCCGGGTGGCCAGATAGGGGGTCGGCCGCCCGTTCCACAGCCCCGCCCCGAACACCACGGCCACCTCGGCGGGGGGCGCGTCGGCCGTGGTCCGCAACCGGTCCGCGGCCGCCGCGTGCGTCCACGCCGCGGGCAGCAGCGCCAGCGCGCAGCCCGCCATCACGACCTGCACGGCCCGGCGCCGCGCCCGCACCCCGCGCGGCGGCCCCGGCCGCCGGCCCGCCACGGCCCGCGCCGTCGCTGCCCGCACCGTCACCACGCGCGCCGCCACCGCCCGCGCCGCCACCCGTGCCGCCGCCCGTGCCGCCACTGCCGTCCGCGCCGCCGACCCAGCCCAGCCGTCCCTCGTCATGACCGCCCCCTCACACCCCACGCCTCACACCTCGTTCGCACGGATTGACGAATGGGCCCCGCCCCCCAGTTCCACCCTCCCCTCCATTCACCCGCACGAATGACCGAGCGGAGGGGTGAGCACCCGGAAAACACCCGTCACCCCGCCGCAACGCGGCGGCAACCTCCGGCGCGCAGGATCGGTTCATGACGGAGCCGGTGCACCCTCCCGACACCCTGCCCCTCCCCTTCGGCAGCGCCGCCGAACTGCTGTCCCGGATCACCGCCCAACTCGGCACGCAGCTCAGCGGAGTGCGCCCGCCGCGCGCCCGGCCCCACGGAGCCCACCCATGCAGCAGCCCACCCTCGTCGCCGTGGCCCACGGCAGTCGCGACCCGCGCGCCCTCCACACCGCCCTCGCCCTGCTCGAACGCGTCCGCGAGCTCCGCCCACGCCTCGACGTCCGGCTCGGGCACATCGAGCTGAACCGGCCGCTGCTCGGCGACACCCTGCGGGAGCTGCGCGGCGAGGCGGTCCTCGTCCCGCTGCTCCTCGGCCGCGGCCACCACGTCAAACGCGACCTCCCCGCCGCGGCCGCCGCCGCCCCGCACCTGCGGGTCGCCGTCGCCGCGCCGCTCGGCCCGCACCCGCTGCTCGTCGAGGCCCTGTACGAACGCCTCGTCGAAGCGGGCTGGGCCCCCGGCACGGCCGTCGTGCTCGCCGCCGCCGGTTCCCGCGATCCCGAGTCCGCCGCCGACACCCGCCACACCGCCGCCCTGCTGGCCGAGCGCCTCGGCGGCGTCCCGGTGGTCCCCGCCTACGCCTCCGCCGCCTCCCCCACCGTCCCCGAGGCCGTCCGCGCGCTGGCCGCCCGCGGTCACCACCGGCCGGCGGTGGCCTCGTACTTCGCCGCGCCCGGCCGGTTCGCCGCCCAGGCCGCCGCGGCCGCGCCCGCCGTCGCCTCCGCGCCCCTGGGCGACCACCCGGCGCTGGCCCGCCTGCTGCTCCACCGGTACGACCGGGCGCGCGCCCTGCCCCGCGGCGCCGCCCGCGGCGCCGAACGGCCGGAACTCCTCTCCGCCTGATCCCGGTTTGTCAGAGGTTCCGGTTACCGTCTCTTCATGGAAGGCACCGCGCACACCCCGGCAGACGACCTCTACGACCTGTACGACGCCACCGCCACCGAGCGCTGGGCCGCCGAGCCGGACAAGCGGCCCGGGCGGACCGCCTTCCAGCGCGACCGCGCCCGCGTGCTGCACTCCGCCGCCCTGCGCCGCCTCGCCGGGAAGACCCAGGTGGTCACCCCCGGCACCCGCTCCTACGACTGGGACGCGAGCCCCCGTACCCGCCTCACGCACTCCCTGGAGTGCGCCCAGGTCGGCCGGGAACTGGGCGCCGCGCTCGGCTGCGACCCCGACCTCGTCGAGGCCGCCTGCCTCTCCCACGACATGGGACACCCGCCTTTCGGCCACAACGGCGAGGAGGCGCTCAACGAGTTCGCCAAGGACTGCGGCGGATTCGAGGGCAACGCCCAGTCCCTGCGCCTGCTGACCCGGCTGGAGCCCAAGCGGTTCGTGCCCGATCCGGCGAGCGGCGAACTCGTCAGCGTCGGCCTCAACCTCACCCGGGCCTGCCTGGACGCCGCCACCAAGTACCCGTGGGCCCGCGGGAACCACCCCACCGACCCCGGCTCGGTCAAGTTCGGCGCCTACGAGGACGACCTGCCCGTCTTCGAGTGGCTGCGCCTCGGCGCGCCCGCGGACCGCAAGTGCTTCGAGGCCCAGGTCATGGACTGGGCGGACGACGTCGCGTACTCCGTCCACGACTTCGAGGACGGGCTGCACGCGGGCCACCTCGACCCCAACCTGCTCTTCGCCGAACCCGAGCGCACCGCGATCTGGCGGGTCGCCATCGGCCGCTACGTGCCCGCCGACACCGAGCCCGAGGAGCTGCGCGCCGCCCTCGACCGGCTGATGGAGCAGGAGTGGTGGCCGCACGGGTACGACGGCTCGGCCGTGGCCCAGGCCCGTCTGAAGGACGCGACCAGCCAGCTCATCGGCCGGTTCTGCCTGGCCGCCGAGGGCGCCACCCGCGAGGCGTACGGCTCCGGCCGCCTCACCCGGTACGGCGCCGAACTGGTGGTCCCCCGCGAGGCGCGCAACGAGTGCGCCGTCCTCAAGGCGGTCGCCGACCTGTACGTGATGCAGCGCGACGAACAGGAGCGGATCCGCGCCGACCAGCGCATCGTCCTGGCCGAACTCGCGGAGGCGCTCAGTGCCCGGGCCCCCGAGGGCCTGGACCCGCAGTTCCGGGCCATCTTCGACACGGCTCCGGACGACAAGGCCAGGAAACGGGCGGTCATCGACCAGATCGCGGCGCTCACCGACGCGTCCGCCCGCTCCCTGCACACACGCCTCACCCAGCGCACACGACGCGCCGACAGGTGAGCTGATCGGGCCACTCCCCCTTCACGCGGCAGGCTCATTGCGGGACGCTCGCATGTGGTCGCATGTGGCGGAGAGGTTATGAGGAGGCATCAGGTGGTCGACGCACACCGGACGTTCGTCATCGTGGGCGCGGGGCTGGCCGGGGCAAAAGCGGCCGAAACGCTGAGGTCCGAGGGGTTCACGGGGCGGGTGATCCTGATCGGCGACGAGCGCGACCATCCCTACGAACGGCCCCCGCTGTCCAAGGGCTACCTGATGGGCAAGGACGACCGCGACAGCGTCTTCGTCCACGATCCCTCCTGGTACGCGGCCTCCGACGTCGAGCTTCACCTCGGCCAGCCCGCGGTCCATCTGGACCGGGACGCCAAGAAGGTGGTCCTCGGCGACGGCACCGCACTGCACTACGACAAGCTGCTGCTGGCCACCGGCGCCGAACCGCGCCGCCTGGACATCCCGGGGACGGGCCTGGCCGGGGTGCACCACCTGCGCCGCCTCGCGCACGCCGAGCGGCTGCGGGGCGTCCTTGCCGGGCTCGGCCGGGACAACGGCCACCTGCTGATCGCGGGCGCCGGGTGGATCGGCCTGGAGGTCGCCGCGGCGGCCCGCGGCTACGGCGCGGAGGTCACCGTCATCGAGCCCGAGCCCACCCCGCTGCACGCGGTGCTCGGTCCGGAGATCGGCCGCCTCTTCGGGGACCTGCACGCCGAGCACGGGGTGCGGTTCCACTTCGGGGCCCGGCTGACCGAGATCGTCGGCCACGACGGCATGGTGCTGGCCGCCCGTACCGACGACGGGGAGGAGCACCCGGCGCACGCGGTGCTCGCCGCGATCGGGGCGGCGCCGCGCACCGCGCTCGCGGAGACCTCCGGGCTGGCGCTGGTCGACCGGGAGCACGGGGGCGGGATCGCGGTGGACGCCTCCCTGCGCACCTCCGACCCGGACGTCTTCGCGGTCGGGGACGTGGCCGCCGCCCACCACCCGGTGCTCGGGACCCGGCTGCGGGTGGAGCACTGGGCCAACGCCCTCAACGGGGGCCCGGCCGCCGCGCGGGCGATGCTGGGCCAGGAGGTCTCGTACGACCGGGTGCCGTACTTCTTCTCCGACCAGTACGACGTGGGCCTGGAGTACTCGGGCTACGCGCCGCCCGGCGGCTACGACCAGGTGCTGATCCGCGGGGACGCGGCCAAGCGGGAGTTCATCGCCTTCTGGCTCTCGGAAGGGCGGGTGCTCGCCGGGATGAACGTGAACGTGTGGGACGTCACCGAGCACATCCAGGCCCTGATCAGGTCAAAGGAGCCCGTGGACCGCGACAAACTGGCGGATCCCTCGGTTCCGCTCGCGTCGCTGGTGACGCCCGAGGGGGCCTGACGGGTTTGCCCCCGTGCGGCCGTAGACTTCACGCGTGGCAGGACGGATCAACGACGACGACGTGAAGGCGGTACGGGACGCGGTCCCGATCGACGCCGTGGTCTCCGACTACCTCCAGCTGCGCAACGCGGGCGGCGGCAACCTCAAGGGCCTGTGCCCCTTCCACGACGAGAAGTCCCCGTCCTTCCAGGTCAGCCCCAGCAAGGGTCTCTACCACTGCTTCGGCTGCCAGGCGGGCGGGGACACCCTCGACTTCATCATGAAGATCGACCACCTCTCCTTCTCGGAGGCGGTCGAGCGCCTGGCCGGCCAGGCGGGCATCACCCTGCGGTACGAAGAGGGCGGCTACACCGCCGGCACCAGCGGCCGCGGTGAGCGCATCCGGCTGGTCGAGGCGCACAAGGCGGCCGCCCAGTTCTACGTCGACCAGCTGGGCAGCCCCGAAGCGGAGATCGGCCGCAAGTTCCTGGCCGAGCGCGGCTTCGACCAGGCGGCCGCCGCGCACTTCAGCGTGGGCTACAGCCCGGCCGGCTGGGACCATCTGACCCGCTTCCTGCGCGGCAAGGGTTTCAGCGACAAGGAGCTGATCACCTCCGGGCTCGCCCAGGACAGCCGCAGCGGCAAGCCCATCGACCGCTTCCGCGGCCGGCTGATGTGGCCGATCCGCGACATCAGCGGCGAGGTGGTCGGCTTCGGTGCCCGCAAGCTGCGCGACGACGACAACGGCCCCAAGTACCTGAACACCCCCGACACCGCGATCTACAAGAAGTCCCAGGTCCTGTACGGCATCGACCTGGCGAAGAAGGAGATCGCGAAGACCTCGCGGGCCGTGGTGGTCGAGGGCTACACGGACGTGATGGCCTGCCACATGGCCGGGGTGACCACCGCGATCGCCACCTGTGGCACGGCCTTCGGCGGGGACCACATCAAGATCCTGCGGCGGCTGCTGATGGACAACGCCACCGCCGAGGTGATCTTCACCTTCGACGGCGACGCGGCCGGCCAGAAGGCGGCGCTGCGGGCCTTCGAGGACGACCAGAAGTTCGCCGCCGAGACCTCGATCGCGGTCACCCCCGGCGGCATGGACCCCTGCGATCTGCGCCTTGCCCAGGGGGACGCGGCCGTCGCCGGTCTGGTGGACTCCCGGACCCCGCTCTTCGAGTTCGCGCTGCGGCACATCGTCGCCCGGCACAACCTGGAGAACCCGGCGGGGCGCGCGGCGGCACTGGACGAGGCCGCTCCGGTCGTCGCCCACATCAAGAACATCGCGATCCAGCACGAGTCGGCCGTCCAGCTCGCGGGCATGCTGGGCATCCGCGACGAACAGTTCGTCGTCAAGCGCGTCGCGCAGCTGGCGCGCTGGGCCCGCGAGCGCGGCGGCCAGCCCCAGCAGCAGGGCAGGGGCCGCCCGTCCTACGAGTCCGCCCCCGCGGCCGGCGCCCAGCCGGCCGGCGGACCCGCGCTGAACCTGCGCAGCCCGGCCCACCGCACCGAGCGCGAGCTGCTGAAGCTGGCCCTCCAGCGCCCGGCCCTGGTCTCCCCGGCCTTCGACGCGTACGGGATCGACGAGTTCACCGCCCCGCCCTACGCGGCGGTGCGCCAGGCCATCCAGGACGCCGGCGGGGCCTCGCTCGGCACCGAGGACTACCTGGCCCGCGTGCGCGACGCCGCCCCGAACGACACCGTCCGCGCGCTCGTCACGGAGCTGGCGGTCGAGGCCATCCACGCCAAGACGGTCGACGAGATCTACGCGGGGGTCCAGCTGGTCCAGGTGCGGCTGCGCGCCGTCGACCGCCGGGTCCACGAGGTCCAGGGCACGCTGTCCCGGCTGGGACAGCAGGCCCCGCCGGAGCAACTGGCCGCGGTCCAGGAGGAGCTGTGGGTGCTCCAGCAGTACGGCCAGCGGCTGCGCAACCGCGGCGCCGAGGGGCTGTAGCGGCCCCTCAGCGGCCCAGCCAGTCGCCGCCCGGTATCTCGGTGCCCGACTCCCGCAGGTCGCGAGCGACCAGCGGGGACGCCAGGTAGACCCAGGCCCGGACCGGGGTGCCGTCGGCGCGCAGGGCCTCGCGGTCGATCCGGTCGTACACGTTCCCCGGGCGGCCCGGGCCCCCGTACTCCTCCAGCACGTCCAGCGCGGCCAGCAGCCTCCCGTACGCGTCCGGCGCCGCGGTGATCAGCTCCCCGGCCACGACCGAGCCCGGGCGGTCGACCGCGTAGGGGTATCCGGGGCCTTCGTAGAGCGCCGCGCCCGGGAGGCTCGCCGGCTCCTGCGCGACCGTGCGGCCGCGTAGGAACAGGTCGTGGTTCACCTCGCCCGGGCGCAGCGTCCCGTAGACGAAGAACGGGAGCGGAGCGGTCGGGTTTTGTGGCCGAACGACCAATGTCACGGGGCCCTCCCTGGGGTACGGCGGAACACTCCGCAGACGGGGACCAAGGTCCCGACGTGCCTGCGCCACATCACCGTACGCACCGCTGTTGCACAACCTCCCGGTGCCCGTGCCCTGCCCGTGCCCGTGCCCCTCGCCGTCCAGCGTCGGTCCCCTGTCTCGCCCGCGCCGACGCCCCGCAAGGACGCCCCCAGCGTCGATCACGCGGCGCTCGGGGGTGACGCAGCTGATCGGAGCGCGGGTCGTCCTCGAGGACCTGCCGCCCTCGGGCGCCTCGGCCACGGTGGTGCCGCCGTCGGCCTGACCGCTTCCGCAGGGCGGTCACCCGGACGGCGAAGGCGGCCCGGATGGCCGCACCAGGGGGTTTGACCTGCGCAAACCGTCCGACGGCGTGGCCTGCGGAAGGGAACCTGACGGGACATCAGCAGGCGCGTGGCGGGCGGCCCGGGTTACCTCGGAAGCACGACCCCGTGTCTCCAGGGAGTTCCCATGCGCCGACGTACAGCCCACGCGCTGACTGCCGCCGCGCTGACCTGCGCCGCTTTCGCCGGCCCCGTCGCCGGCGCGGTGGCCGCCGTGGATCTCGGCATGGTGGGTTTCGCGCCCGGCGACTTCGCCGCGCTGGAGGTGTGGCCGAAGTCCGCGGCCTCGGGCGCCACCGTCACCGTGAACACCACCGCCTGCGGGCCCGGCAGCCAGGCCGAGGGTGATGCCACCACGGTGGGCGGCGGCCGGTTCAAGCTGGTCCCGGGCACCCACAAGGAGGTGGTCGTGGGGCAGTTCCAGGTCGCCCGCGGCACCCGCCCCGGCACCTACGGCATCGGGGCGACCTGCGCGAACGGCAAGTTCGCCACCGGCGACCTGGTCGTCACCGAACGCGGCCCGCAGGGCCACGTCCAGACCGGGGTGGGCGGTGGCACGACCACCACCAACGACCCCGCCAAGATCGCGGCGGGAGCGGCCGTGCTGGCCGCGACCGCCGTCGGCGGTACCTGGCTCCTGCGTCGCCGGGCGAGCGGCACGCGGAGCTGACGGACGCCCACCGCGGCTCCGGCCGCGGTCCGACCGGTACCGTCCCCCGTCGCCCGCCCCGCGAGGTCCCCCCGTTCGCGGGGCCGGGCGACGGTCAGTCACCCCGAAACGGAGAGCCGAGAGGGGGTACGCATGGGTGGCGATTTCCGCGGAGCCCGCCACGGAGGCCTCGTGGCCCTCACCGCGTGCATCGGCATCTGGCTCGTGACCAGCGGCTCCCGCGAGCCCGTCGGGCCGCCGCTGCCCTCCCCCGCCGAGGCCCTGACCGCCGCCGGCGCCACGGGCCCCGGTATCGCACCGCTCCCCGGATCACCGCCCCAGCGGATCCGGATCCCCTCCATCCGGGTCGACGCCCCGCTGACCGGGCTCGGCCTCCAGCCGGGCGGCAGCCTCGAAGTCCCCCCGCCCGACCGGCCGGACCTGGCCGGCTGGTACCGCGACGGCACCACCCCGGGCGCCACCGGCACGGCGGTCATCGCGGGGCACGTGGACGACGCCGCCGGGCCGGGGGTCTTCTACCACCTGGGAGCCCTGCGCCGCGGGGCCGCGGTCGAGGTCCCGCGCGCGGACGGCCGCACGGCCGTGTTCACGGTCCACGCGGTCGAGGTCTACGACGCCAAGGCCTTTCCCGACACCCGCGTGTACGGCCCCTCGGCGCGGGCCGAACTGCGGGTGATCACCTGCGGCGGCGGGTTCTCGCCGCGTACGGGCTACCGCGGCAACGTGGTCGTCTTCGCCCACCTCACCGGGACGTACTAGGCCTCGTGCTAACTCCACTGCTCGAGGCCGAGCTTGACCACCAGTGCGCCCACCACGGTCAGCAGCACCCCGCGGACGAAGCCGCTGCCCTTCTTGAGGGCCATGCCGGCACCGATCATGCCGCCGGCCAGGTTGAACACCGCCATCAGCGCGGCCAGCTGCCACAGCACCATGCCCTGGTAGGCGAACATCGCGAGCGCCCCGGCGTTCGTGCAGACGTTGACGATCTTGGCGGTAGCAGAGGCGGTGACCAGGTCGAGGTGGAGCAGGGCGGTGAGCGCGAGCACCAGGAAGGTGCCGGTGCCCGGCCCGATGAGCCCGTCGTAGAAGCCGATGCCGAGCCCGGCGAGGCCGATGGCGAGGAGCACCCGCTGCCGGCTGACGGGCGAGGCGCTCGGGGCGGTGCCGAAGGCGGGCCGGAAGAGCACGAAGGCGGCGACGACCACCAGCACCACCATGATCAGCGGACGCATCGCGTCCTTGCTGATGCCACCGGCCAGCGCGGCGCCGCCCACAGAGCCGGCGAGCGCGGCGAGGCCGATGCGGACGGCGAGTTTCACATTGACCGGGGCCTTGCGGACGTAGGTGACGGCCGCGCCGGTGGTGCCGACGATGGCGACGGCCTTGTTGGTCCCGAGGACGGTGGCCGGGTGGGCGTTCGGCAGGCCGAGCAGCAGGGCGGGAAGGAGCAGCAGGCCGCCGCCGCCCACCACGGCGTCGATCCAGCCGGCCGCCGCCGCGGCCACACACAATACGATGATCATGGTCAAGGAGATGTCAGGCACAACCCGACCCTATGGACCTGTCTGGTGCCGTATCCATCAATCCCCGGAAACTTGCGCAAAGGTTGAGCTTTGCCGGGCCGGCACCCGGTCCGGGGCCACCGGAGCCGCCGGGTCCACGGCCGCCGTCAGCACGCTGGCGGCCAGCACACTGGCCAGCCCCAGCCCGGCGGCGAGCACCGGGGGCCTGCGGGGTCTGCGGTGCCGGGCCCTGGCCGCGGGGGCGGCGGCCGGTGCGGCCAAGGGCAGGGTGATGTGCAGCGGATGGCGCATGGAGCGGTGGCCCCTCTCGGAGACGGAGGTCGGAAGCTGAAGACGGACGCGCCCGAAGCGGAAGCCCGAAGCGGAAGCCCGCTCAGAAGCTGAAGCATTCGGAGTGGATGCGTCCGGCCGGTACCCCGGCCCGCAGCAGCCCCGCCTGGGCCGCCTCGGCCATCCCCGGCGGCCCGCACAGGTACACGTCGCGCTCGGCCAGGTCCGGCACCAGCGCGGCCAGCGCCTGCGGCGCGAGCGGATCGTACGCGGCCCCCGAGGGCCCGAGCAGGTAGTGCAGGCCGGCCTGCCGCTCGGCGGCGATGGCCTCCAGCTCGGCGCGCAGGACCAGCTGTTCCTCGGCCCCGGCCCGGTAGAGCAGGGTGATGTCGCCGGGGCCGCCGGGCAGCGTCTCGAACAGGGTCCGCATCGGCGTGATCCCGACCCCGCCCGCGATCAGCAGCACCTTGGGCCGGGTCCGCCGGGCGGCGGTGAGCGCCCCGAACGGCCCGGTGGCCAGGACCCGTGTGCCCGGCCGCAGCCGGCGGATCCGCCGGGAGTGGCCGCCGAGCCCCTTGACCGTGATGCGCAGGGTGTTCCCGCGCACCGGGGCGGACAGCGAGAACGGCAGCGCGGTGTGCCACAGCCGCCGCTGCAGGAACCGCCAGCGCAGGAACTGGCCCGGCTCCGCGCGCAGTTCCGCCAGGTGCTCCCCGTACATGACCACGGAGACCACACCGGGGCCCTCGGCCCTGACCTCCGCGACGCGCAGCGCGTGCCGCAGGGCCTGCCGTACGGGGACCACGGCCCGGTACCAGAGCAGCAGGACGGCGACCACGGCGTGGGCGAGCGCCCAGAACCAGGCGGCGAGGGCGAGATCGGGCCCCGCGAGCTGGTGTCCGAAGGCGAGGGCGGCGGCGAGGTAGACGAGCAGGTGCACCCCGCGCCAGGTTTCGTGCGACACGCGGCGGCGTACCGCCCGGGCGGAGGTCACCCCGACCGCGGCCAGGAGGGCGGTCCCGGCCGTGGCGGCGGCGAGCGCGGGGTAGCCGAGCAGCTCCCGGACGGCGGAGACCAGGTCGACCCCCTCGTGCACGGCGTAGCCGAGCAGAGCGAAGAGCCCGTGCCCGAAGCAGAGGAGCAGCACGTGCCGGCCGCCGAGCGCGTGCCAGCGGGCGAGCCGGTCAGTGCCGACCCCGTGCTCGACGGCGGGTACCCGCGCCATCAGGAACAGCAGCACCAGTACCCCGTACCCGGCGAGCAGGCCGGTCAGGTGCGCGGCGGTGGCGAACAGCGCGTCGGGCCGGGCCGAGGGCCGCACCTGCACCGCCCAGAGCAGGGCCACCGCCCCCGCTCCGCCGAGCATCCCGCCCCTGACCAGCCCCGCCACATCTCGCATACGGACCACGCTAAGGGCCCGCCGGGCGGTTTCGGTGATCCTTAAGACGGCCTTGAGGGCGGCCTCACCGACGCTTAACCCGTGCGCTGAGGGCGGCGTTCCGTCCGGGTAACAACGGCGATGCGGCGGGGAAACAGCGGACCCGCACGCTCGGGGCATGACCTCGAAGCAGCGTGTGGTGGTGATCGGCGGCGGGCTCGCGGGCCTGCGGCTCGCTGCGCGGCTGACCGGCGGCGCGGCGGTGACCGTACTCGGCGAGGAGCAGCACGTTCCGTACAACCGGGTGCTGCTCGCCGAGGTGCTGGCCGGCCGGTACGCGCCGGAGGTGGCCGCCCTCCCGGCGGCCGGCCCGGTGCTGCGGCGGGGCGTCCGTGCGGTCCGCGTCGACCGCGCCGACCGGACGGTCCACTGCGACGACGGTGCCGCTCTGGCCTACGACACCCTGGTGCTGGCCACCGGATCCAACCCGGTGCTGCCGCCGCTGCGGGGGCTGTTCGAGCCCGAGGGGCGGGAGCTGCCCGACGGGGTCCACGCGTTCCGCACGATGGACGACTGCCTGGCGCTCTCGGCCGCCGTACGTCCGGGCGTGCGGGCGGTGGTGATCGGCGGGGGCCTGCTGGGCGTCTCGGCCGCCCGGGCGCTGGCCGCGCGGGGGGCGCAGGTGGTCCTGGCGCAGCAGGCGGCGCGGCTGATGGAACGCCAGCTGGATGCCGAAGCCTCCGCATTGCTCCACGCGCACCTGACCGCGCTCGGGGTCGAGATCCACACGGAATGCCGGGTCCGCGGCCTGACCACCGCGCCCACGCCGCCCGCTCGGGGCGCGCAGGGCCGCCGCAGGGTCACCGGGGCCGAGCTCGCCGACGGTTACCGGCTCGACGCCGATCTCGTCGTGCTCGCCTGCGGCGTACGGCCCCGCACCGGGCTCGCCCAGGCCGCCGGGCTCGAGGTGCGCAAGGGCATCGTGGTCGACGACCGGCTGCGGACCAGCGACCCCCGGATCCACGCCATCGGCGACTGCGCCGAGCACGCCGGCCGGGCGTACGGCCTGGCCGGACCCGCGCTGGAGCAGGCCGACGTCCTCGCCGGACTCCTGAGCGGCGCCGACGCCTCGTACACCGGCACCCGCGCCCTCACCCGCCTGACCCTCACCACCGCCGGAGGCACCGGCCCCTTCGACCTCGCCTGCTTCGGCGAGACGACCCCCCGCCCCGGCGACGACGTGGTCCGCTTCGCCGACGCCACCCGGCGGACCTACCGGACGGTCGTCCTGCGCGACGACCGCCTCGTCGGCGGGGTCCTGCTAGGCGAGCTCTCCACCGTGGGCGCCGTCGCCCGCACCTGGGAGGGCGACGAGGCACCCCTCAACCTGTTCCACCTGCTCACCGACGACGGAGGCCACTGACATGACCGAGCCCCTGCCCGCGATCGTGCTCATCGGGCACGGCATGGTCGGCCAGCGCTACCTGGAGGCGCTCGCCGAGCGCGGTGCGACCCGGACCCACCGGATCACCGTGCTCTGCGAGGAGCCCCGGCCCGCCTACGACCGCGTCCACCTGACCTCGTACTTCTCCGGCAGCACCGCCGAGGACCTGTCCATGACACCCCCCGGGTTCATGGCGGAGCACGGCATCGCGCTCCACCTCGACGACCCCGCCGAGCACATCGACCGGGCCGCCCGCAAGGTCACCTCCCGCTCCGGGCAGGTGTTCCCGTACGACGTCCTGGTCCTGGCCACCGGCAGTTTCCCCTTCGTGCCGCCCGTCCCCGGCAAGGACGCCCCCGGGTGTTTCGTCTACCGCACGATCGAGGACCTCCTCGCCATCGAGGAGTACGCGAAGGGCCGCACCAGCGGCGCGGTCGTCGGCGGCGGCCTGCTCGGGCTCGAAGCGGCCGGCGCCCTCCAGGGGCTCGGACTCGCCACCCGCGTGGTGGAGTTCGCCCCGCGCCTGATGCCCGTCCAGGTCGACGAAGGCGGCGGCGCCGCCCTGCTGCGCACCATCGAGTCCATGGGCCTCACCGTCCACACCGGTGTCGGCACCCAGGAGGTGCTGACCGGCGAGGACGGCCACGTCAGCGGCATGCTGCTGTCCGACGGATCCGCCGTCGACACCGACCTGGTCGTCTTCTCCGCCGGGGTCCGCCCCCGTGACCAGCTGGCCCGCGCCTCGGGCCTGGACGTCGGCGAGCGCGGCGGCATCGCGGTGGACTCCCGCTGCCGCACCTCCGACCCGCACGTCTACGCCATCGGCGAGTGCGCGCTGGCCTGCGACGGCCGCGTCTACGGCCTGGTCGCCCCCGGCTACGAGATGGCGGAGACCGCCGCCGAGGATCTGCTGGGCCGGGACAAGGAGTTCACCGGGGCCGATCTCTCCACCAAGCTCAAGCTGCTCGGCGTGGACGTGGCCTCCTTCGGCGACGCCCACGGCAGCGCCCCGGGCAGCCTCGACGTGGTCTGGTCCGACTCCCGCTCCGGTGTCTACAAGAAGCTGGTGGTCTCCCCGGACGGGGTCCTGCTCGGCGGGGTACTCGTCGGCGACGCGGACACGTACGGCCTGCTGCGCCCGCTCACCGGCAGCGTGCCGCCCGTCGCCCCCGAGCAGCTGGTCCTGCCGGCCGGTCTCGGCGCGCCCGTCGCGCTGGGGCCGTCCTCGCTCCCCGACCACGCGGTGATCTGCTCCTGCCACAACGTCACCAAGAAGGCCATCACCGCCTGCGCCACCCTCCCCGAGGTGAAGAAGTGCACCAAGGCGGGCACCGGCTGCGGCAGCTGCGTCAAGGTGATCGGACAGCTGCTGCCCGCCGCCGCCGACAAGGGGCTGTGCGGCTGCTTCCCCTTCACCCGCACCGAGCTGTACGAGATCGTCCGCACCCGGCGGCTGGCCTCCTACCAGGAGCTCCTCGACGGCCACGGCCGCCCCGAGGCCCGCGGCGGCGAGGGCTGCGAGGTGTGCAAGCCCACCGTCGGCTCGATCATCGCCTCGCTCGCCCCGACCGTCGGCGCCAGCGGCTACGTCCTGGAGGGGGAGCAGGCCGCCCTCCAGGACACCAACGACCACTTCCTCGCGAACATGCAGCGCAACGGCTCGTACTCGGTGGTCCCGCGCATCCCCGGCGGTGAGATCACCCCGGACAAGCTGATCGTGATCGGCGAGGTGGCCCGTGACTTCGGCCTCTACACGAAGATCACCGGCGGCCAGCGGATCGACCTCTTCGGGGCGAGCGTGGACCAGCTCCCGCGGATCTGGGCCCGGCTCGTCGACGCCGGATTCGAGTCCGGGCACGCGTACGGGAAGGCCCTGCGGACGGTGAAGTCCTGCGTCGGGCAGACCTGGTGCCGCTACGGGGTGCAGGACAGCGTACGGATGGCCATCGATCTGGAGCTGCGCTACCGGGGGCTGCGCGCCCCGCACAAGCTCAAGTCGGCGGTCTCCGGCTGCGCCCGTGAGTGCGCGGAGGCGCAGAGCAAGGACTTCGGGGTCATCGCGACGGCGAGCGGCTGGAACCTCTACGTGGGCGGCAACGGCGGGGCCACCCCGCGCCACGCCGACCTCCTCGCCCAGGACCTGTCCGATGCGGAACTGGTCCGGTTGATCGACCGGTTCCTGATGTTCTACATCCGCACCGCCGACCGCCTGGAGCGGACCTCGACCTGGCTGGAACGGCTGGAGGGCGGCCTGTCCCATCTGCGGGACGTGATCGTGCACGACTCGCTGGGGCTGTGCGCGGAGCTGGAGTCGCTGATGGCCGAGCACGTGGCGCACTACCGCGACGAATGGGCCGAGACCCTCGAGGACCCGGAGCGGCTGCGCCGGTTCGTGTCCTTCGTGAACGCGCCCGGAGCCCCCGACCCGACCGTGAAGTTCGTCCCCGAGCGCGACCAGGTCAAGCCCGACCTGGCCGTCCTGACCATAGGAGGAGCTGTCCGATGACCGTCGAACTGAGGGTGGCCGAAGGCTGGCTGACGGTGTGCGAGCTGTCCGCGCTGATCCCCGGGCGCGGGGTCGCGGCCCTGCTGCCCGACGGGAGTCAGGCGGCGGTGTTTCTCGACCGCGCGGGGCGCCCGTACGCCATTGGCAACCGGGATCCCTTCACGGGCGCGCACGTGCTGTCGCGGGGGCTGCTGGGGAGTGCGGCGGGTCGGCCGTTCGTGGCCTCGCCGCTGCTCAAGCAGCGCTTCGACCTGGAGTCGGGGCGCTGCCTGGACGACGAGGAGGTGGCGGTCCGGACCTACCCGGTGCGGACCGCCGCGACCTCGTAGCCGGCATCAGCCCTCGATGGCGGCCGGGTCCATCCAGACGTACTCCCACACGTGGTGGTCCAGGTCCTCGAAGGCGCGGCCGTACATGAAGCCCAGGTCCATGGCCGGTCGCGGCTCGGTGGCGCCCGCCGCGAGGGCGGCATCGACGACCTCGTCGACCTTGGCGCGGCTCTCCGCGCTCAGGGCGACCATCACCTCGGTGGTCTTCGCGGCGTCGGCGACCGGCTTGGTGGCGAACTGCCCGAACTTCTCCTCGGTCAGCAGCATCGCGAAGATGGTGTCGCTGATGACCAGGGAGGCGGCCGTCTCGTCGGAGAACTGGGGGTTGAAGGAGTAGCCGAGCTTCTCCCAGAAGGCCCGGGCGGCGTCCAGGTCCTTGACCGGCAGGTTGACGAAGATCATCTGGGGCTGGGGCATCTCGGTCTCTCTTCTCTCGCGCGCTGTTCGCTGCTTTCGGGAGGTAGACCGGGGGGCGCGAGGAAACTCATCGCTCCCCCGCGAAGTTTTCCCGAGATTTCTTCCCTACCCTGCCCGGCGCACGAAACCGCAGGTCAAGCCGCCGAGCGCAGTTCCAGAGCCGCCAGCGGGACGAAGCCGAGGCCGTCATCGCTCTCCATCGACGCCTCTTCGCCCGCGAGCCGCTTGTGCAGGGCCAGCGCGATCCGCTCGCCCTGCGCCTTGGCCCGCTCGGCGTTCGGCCCCCGGTGCAGTCCGTCGACGGTGGCGTGCCACAGCTGTACCCAGCGGCCGAAGTCGGCGGCGGTCAGCGCCCGCGCCGAGTGCAGGGCGGCGTGCGGGCCGAAGGCGTCGCGCCGGTACCCGGCGGTGCGGAAGAGGGCCCGCTCCCAGAAGTCGGTGATCCGGGGCAGGTGGACCTCGAGGTCCGTGCCGGCGATCTCGGTGAAGAAGGGACCGATCCCGGGATCGGCGAAGGCCGCCGTGTAGAAGCGGCGCAGCACGACGTCGAGGTCGGCGCGGCCCGAGATGTCGGCGGCGGCGGCGAAGTGGTTCATGGCTCCACCATCCTCCCTCATGGCGGGCCTCCCCAGGGGAGAAAGTCCCGCAGAACGGCCTTGGGGAAAGGTCGCTCGCGCGCAGGGAAATCCCCGCCGGAGGATTGAACCCGGCCGGTCGCTCGGGCGTAATGAGGAATTGGCGCCACGTCAACTGGCGTCTCCTAGGTTCCTCGACGCGTGCGACCCCGCGTCCGACCGGCCGCGGGGCCTTCCTCCCACAGGAGTGACCGTGGAACGTCGTACCTTCCTGCGCGGCGCAGTGATCGGTTCGTCGGCCGCCGCCTTCGGCGGAACGTTGATGCACGGGGCCGCCTACGCGGCGCCCGCCCAGCCCGGCGCCGGACCGTACGGAGCACTCGGCGCGGCGGACGCGAACGGCATCCAGCTGCCGGCCGGGTTCAGCAGCCGGGTGATCGCCCGCTCCGGCCAGACCGTCAGCGGTACCTCGTACACCTGGCACAGCGCCCCGGACGGCGGGGCCTGTTTCGCGGACGGTACGGGCTGGATCTACGTGTCGAACTCGGAGATCAACCCCTCCGGCGGCGCGAGCGCGGTCAGGTTCAACTCTTCCGGCACCGTCACCGGCGCCTACCGGATCCTCTCCAACACCCGGCAGAACTGCGCGGGCGGCAAGACCCCGTGGAACACCTGGCTGTCCTGTGAGGAGGTCGACCGCGGCTACGTCTACGAGACCGACCCGTACGGCGTGAACGCGTCCGTGCAGCGGGCCGCGATGGGCCGCTTCAAGCACGAGGCGGCGGCGGCCGACCCGGTGCGCAAGGTGATCTACCTGACCGAGGACGAGAGCAGCGGCTGCTTCTACCGCTTCATCCCCACCACCTGGGGCAACCTCTCCTCCGGCACCCTCCAGGTCCTCAAGGCCGGTACCGCCACCTCCGGTTCCTTCACCTGGGCCAACGTCCCGGACCCGGACGGCTCGCCGACCGCCACCCGCAGCCAGGTCTCCGGCTCGAAGAAGTTCAACGGCGGCGAGGGCTGCCACTACGCCAACGACACGGTCTGGTTCACCACCAAGGGCGACAACCGGGTCTGGCAGCTCAACCTCGCGAACAACACGTACGAGCTGGCGTACGACGACTCCCTGGTGCCGGGCGGCGCCGCCCCGCTGACGGGTGTCGACAACGTCACCGGGTCCTCGTACGGCGACCTGTACGTCGCCGAGGACGGCGGCAACATGGAGATCTGCGTGATCACTCCGGACGACGTGGTGGCGCCGTTCCTGCGGATCACCGGCCAGTCCTCCTCGGAGATCTGCGGCCCGGCCTTCTCCCCGGCCGGCAACCGGCTCTACTTCTCCAGCCAGCGCGGTACGAGCGGCAGCTCGTCGGCGGGCATCACCTACGAGGTGACGGGCCCGTTCCGGACCTGAGTGCCCGAGTCCCGCACCACCGCGGCCCCCGGCACCCGGCCGGGGGCCGCGGCGTTTCACGAAGCCACCGCGCCGCCCTTGAGCAGCGCCGCCCCCAGCGGGGTCACGGTGTGCAGCACCGCGTTGCCGTGCCGCAGCGTCGTCACCAGCCCCGCCTCGCGCATCACGCAGGCGTGCTGGCTCGCCGAGGCCAGCGAGACCCCGGCCCGGCGGGCCAGTTCGCTGGTGGTCGCGCCGTCGCCGATGGCCCGCAGCACCACCGAGCGGGTGTGCCCCACCAGCTTGCCCAGCGTGCGCTGGCGCTGCTCCTCGACGTGCACGGTGCGCGCCGCCTCGCCGCCCGCGGGGGCCGAGGCCAGGTGCGAGGCGGCCGGGTAGACCAGCACCGGCGGCAGCTCCGGGTCGTGCAGGGTCACCGCGGTGCGCCGGCAGAAGAAGGACGGCTGGAGCAGCAGCCCGCGCCCGCGCAGCCGTACGTCCCGGTCCACCGGGTAGTCGCACTCGAGCACCGGGGCCCGCCAGCGCAGCATCGGCGGCAGCGAGGCCAGCAGTTCGTCCGCGCCCCCGTCCAGCAGGGCCCGGCCGCGCGCGGCCCGCTCGGCCTCTATCTGCGCCTGTATGTGGGTCCAGTACGGCTCCACGGCCGCCCGGTGGTACGCGCGCAGCTCGCCCAGGAGCCTGGGCAGGTGCTTGGTCCCGCCGTCGATGAACTCCCGCAACCGCGGCGCCATCGACGCGCCGACGCCCGCACCCGCTCCTGGACCTGCTCCCGCGCCGGACCCGCCGCCGAGCAGCACGAGCTCGCGCCGCAGCCGCTCGGGACGGATCCCGCGCAGGGCGTCGAGCGCGACGTCCCACCCGTACTGCCCCTCCACGGGGGTCAGGAAATCAGGGAAATATCCGCGTGCCGGTATGAGCATACCGAGCGTGCGTGTTTCACCATTCAACCTGCTCCGCGTTTCCGTGCGCCATTCACCGAACAACCGGGCGTCACGCCGGTCCCTTAAACGGTGAAAGCTGAGAATCGTTTCCCACAACGCATCGGGACGCCCTGCCATCCGTACGCGTGCCAGGTCCACTCCAGTGAAATGGATACGAAGCACCGAACCCCCACCTGTGCAACCGCAATCCCCCCGCCCCATGAGTATGCATGCCGTCACACGTGGTCACCACGCCCTTTCGGCCACAGTTGAAACCCCTTTCGGCAGGGGCGTGACAACCGAAATCCTGTACTCCGCCGGGCACACTCCGATGCGACCGAAACGCTCCGCGAAGGCCGTGGGGGGCTTTGCGGGGCCTGGCGGTCGGTCGCACCGGGAAGCGCCGACGTGCCCGGCAGAATGACAGCGGCGGTGGACGGGTGGGGATCCGTCCACCGCCTGCTGGCGTAAAGATTTGTTGAACAGAAAAAAATAGGCGCGCCCGCCCTCGGGCAGTCAGGGAACCCGGGGGCAGGCGCGGTCTATGGGGCCCCTTCTCGGGGCCGGGGGTCAGCGGCTGTCGCTGCCCTTCGCCTCGGCGGCGGCACGGCCGGCCTCCAGGCGCGCGACCGGAATCCGGAACGGCGAGCAGGAGACGTAGTCGAGGCCGACCTCGTGGAAGAAGTGGACGGACTCGGGGTCACCGCCGTGCTCGCCGCAGACGCCGAGCTTCAGGTCGGGGCGGGTGGCCAGGCCCTGCTTGACCGCGTGGCGGACCAGCGAGCCGACGCCGTCCTTGTCGATGGTCTCGAAGGGCGAGACCCCGAAGATGCCCTTCTCCAGGTACGCGGTGAAGAAGCTGGCCTCGACGTCGTCGCGGGAGAAGCCCCACACCGTCTGGGTCAGGTCGTTCGTACCGAAGGAGAAGAACTGCGCGGCCTCGGCGATCTGCCCGGCCGTCAGGGCGGCGCGCGGCAGCTCGATCATGGTGCCGATGGTCAGCTTGAGGTTCGTGCCGGTGGCGGCCTCGACCTCGGCGATGACCTGGTCGGCCTCGTCGCGGACGATCTCCAGCTCCTGGACGGTGCCCACGAGCGGAATCATGATCTCGGGACGCGGGTCGCCCTTGGCGTTCTTGCGCTCGGCCGCGGCCTCGGCGATCGCCCGTACCTGCATGGCGAACAGACCGGGGATGACCAGACCCAGGCGGACACCGCGCAGGCCCAGCATCGGGTTCTGCTCGTGCAGCTTGTGGACGGCCTGGAGCAGGCGCAGGTCGTTCTCGTTGTGGTCCTTGCGGGACTCGGCGAGGGCGACGCGCACCGACAGCTCGGTGATGTCGGGCAGGAACTCGTGCAGCGGCGGGTCGAGCAGGCGGACGGTGACGGGCAGACCGTCCATCGCCTCGAAAAGCTCGACGAAGTCCTTCTTCTGCAGCGGCAGGAGGGCACTGAGTGCCTCCTCCCGCTCCGTGTCGGTGTCCGCGAGGATCAGGCGCTCGACCAGCTCGCGGCGGGCACCGAGGAACATGTGCTCGGTGCGACACAGGCCGATGCCCTGGGCGCCGAAGCGGCGGGCGCGCAGCGCGTCCTCGGCGTTGTCGGCGTTGGCACGCACCCGCAGGCGGCGGACCCGGTCCGCGTACGCCATGATCCGGTGCACGGCGGCGACCAGCTCGTCGGCGTCGTCGGCGCCGGCGTGCATGCGGCCCTCGAAGTACTCGACGACCGGGGAGGGTACGACGGGTACCTCACCGAGGTAGACCTTGCCGGTGGAGCCGTCGATGGAGACGACGTCGCCCTCTTCGATGACCGTGTCGCCGACCGTCATGCGGCGGCGCTTGGTGTCGACGTCGAGCTCCTCGGCGCCGCAGACACAGGTCTTGCCCATGCCGCGGGCGACGACGGCGGCGTGCGAGGTCTTGCCGCCGCGCGAGGTCAGGATGCCCTCGGAGGCGATCATGCCGTCCAGGTCGTCCGGGTTGGTCTCGCGACGGATCAGGATGACCTTCTCGCCGGAGCGGGACCACTTGACAGCCGTGTAGGAGTCGAAGACGGCCTTGCCGACCGCCGCGCCCGGGGAGGCGGCGATGCCGCGGCCGAGCAGCGTGGTCTTCGCCTCGTCGTCGAAGCGCGGGAACATCAGCTGCGCCAGCTGGGCGCCGTTGACGCGCTGGAGGGCCTCGGCCTCGTCGATCAGGCCCTGGTCGACGAGCTGGGTGGCGATGCGGAAGGCGGCACCGGCGGTGCGCTTGCCGACGCGGGTCTGGAGCATCCACAGCTGGCCGCGCTCGATGGTGAACTCGATGTCGCAGAGATCCTTGTAGTGGGTCTCCAGCGTCTCCATGATCGTCATGAGCTGGTCGTACGAGGCCTTGTCGATGGCCTCCAGGTCCGCGAGCGGCACGGTGTTGCGGATACCCGCGACCACGTCCTCGCCCTGGGCGTTCTGGAGGTAGTCGCCGTAGACGCCCTGGTGGCCGCTGGCGGGGTCGCGGGTGAAGGCGACGCCGGTGCCGGAGTCGGGGCCCAGGTTGCCGAAGACCATGGAGCAGATGTTGACGGCGGTGCCCAGGTCGCCGGGGATGCGCTCCTGGCGGCGGTAGAGCTTGGCGCGGTCGGTGTTCCACGAGTTGAAGACGGCCTCGACGGCGAGGTCCAGCTGCTCGCGGGCGTCCTGCGGGAACTCGCGGCCGGCCTCCTTCGCCACGATCTTCTTGAAGTGCTTGACCAGCTTCTTCAGGTCGGCGGCGTCGAGGTCGGTGTCGACGGTGACCTTCTTGGCGGCCTTGGCCTCGTCGAGGGCGTCCTCGAAGAGCTCGCCCTCGACGCCGAGGACGGTCTTGCCGAACATCTGGATGAGGCGGCGGTACGAGTCCCACGCGAAGCGCTCGTTGCCGGCCTGGGTGGCGAGGCCGGTGACGGAGTCGTCGGAGAGGCCGATGTTGAGGACCGTGTCCATCATGCCCGGCATGGAGAACTTGGCGCCGGAGCGGACAGAGACCAGCAGCGGGTCGTCCGACTGGCCGAGCTTCTTGCCCATCTTCGTCTCGAGGGCGGCAAGGTGGGCGCTGACCTCGTCGCGCAGCTCGGCCGGGGCCGTGCCGCTGTCGAGGTAGACCTTGCAGGCCTCGGTGCTGATGGTGAAGCCGGGAGGGACCGGCAGACCCAGGTTGGTCATCTCGGCGAGGTTGGCTCCCTTGCCGCCGAGAAGGTCCTTGAGGTCGCGGTTTCCCTCGGTGAAGTCGTAGACGAACTTCTGATCTTTGTTTTCCGACACGGGTCTCGACTCCTCGAGGCTCGGTGGCTGCCCTGACGGCCAGGAACATACCCAGATCGAAGGCTTCTGGGTACGTCCACTTGGTCGTCATGCGGCTGTAACCACCCGTGCGCCAGCAGATCGAAAGTAACTCACGGGTAATCAGAAGGCCCCAAGAGCCTTCACCTCCCGAAGGGAGAGGGGGCTTTTGAGGCATGATGACGCTCGGATGAGCGATCATCGATACATTTGCGTTCAACTCTTGAACGCACAAAGGGTGGCACCCAGTGCCACCCTTTGAAAGTCTTACCCGTGACTTCAGTGCTCATCTGAGCGAAACCCCTCCCATGCGTGGCGTATATCACGCAACACGAAGGGCGATTTGTCAGCCCCCGGAGGTGTCCAGTTCCGCTTCCTCGCCGATGCCCGCGCAGTCGTACGGGTCCTTCAGCCAGCCGTCCGGCAGGACAACCCGGTTGTTTCCGGACGTCCGGCCCCGAGGGCCGTCCGCGCTCTCCGGCCACGACTGGTCCAAGTCGAGCTCGCTCAGATGAGCGTCCAGTTCGGCCAGGGAGGAGGTGACCGCCAGCCTCTTGCGCATCTCGGAGCCCACCGAGAAGCCCTTGAGGTACCAGGCCACGTGCTTACGGAAGTCGATCACCCCGCGCGCCTCGTCGCCGATCCACTCCCCCAGCAGCTGCGCATGGCGGTGCATGGTGCCCGCGACCTCGCGCAGCGTGGGCTTGTGGAAGTCCTCCGGGCGGCCTTCGAACGCCGCCACCAGGTCGTTGAAGAGCCACGGCCGCCCCAGGCAGCCCCGGCCCACGACCACGCCGTCGCAGCCGGTCTCACGGACCATCCGCAGCGCGTCCTCGGCGCACCAGATGTCGCCGTTGCCGAGGACCGGGATCTCCGGCACGTGCTCCTTGAGCCGCGCGATGGCCTCCCAGTCGGCGGTGCCGCCGTAGTGCTGGGCCGTGGTGCGCCCGTGCAGGGCTATCGCGGTGACGCCCTCTTCGACGGCGATCCGGCCGGCGTCGAGGTAGGTGAGGTGGTCGTCGTCGATGCCCTTGCGCATCTTCATGGTCACCGGGAGATCGCCGGCGCCGCCGACGGCCTCGCGCAGGATCGCGCGCAGCAGGTTCCTCTTGTACGGGAGCGCGGAGCCGCCGCCCTTGCGGGTCACCTTGGGGACCGGGCAGCCGAAGTTGAGGTCGATGTGGTCGGCGCGGTCCTCCTCGACGATCATGCGGACCGCCTTGCCGACCGTCACCGGGTCGACGCCGTACAGCTGGATCGAGCGAGGCTTCTCGATCTCGTCGAAGTGGATCAGCTGCATGGTCTTCTCGTTGCGCTCGACCAGGGCGCGGGTCGTGATCATCTCGCTCACGAACAGCCCCTTGCCGCCCGAGAACTCCCGGCAGAGGGTACGGAACGGGGCGTTGGTGATGCCGGCCATCGGCGCGAGCACCACCGGCGGCTGCACGGTGTGCGGGCCGATCGCGAGGGGCGGAGGGAGCGTGGTCATCCGCCCATTGTCCCGCATGCCGAGGGGGTGCGGCGGACGTACGATCGGCGGCATGATCGAGCCGAGTCAGCAGAGCCGCCGGCAGCGCATGCTCGTCCTGGCGATCTGCTGCATGAGCCTGCTGATCGTCAGCCTCGACAACACCGTGCTCAACGTCGCGCTCCCGTCGATGCGCCGCGAGCTCGACGCCTCGGTCGCGGGGCTGCAGTGGACCATCGACGCGTACACCCTCGTGCTGGCCTCGCTCTTGATGCTCGCGGGCTCCACGGCCGACCGGATCGGCCGCCGCAAGGTGTTCGTCGCCGGGCTGCTGGCCTTCACCGCGGGGTCCCTGCTGTGCTTCCTCGCCCCCAGCCTCGGCTGGCTCATCGTCTTCCGTATGGTCCAGGCGATCGGCGGCGCGATGCTCAACCCGGTGGCGATGTCGATCATCACCAACACCTTCACCGATCCGGCCGAGCGGGCCCGGGCCATCGGCGTGTGGGGCGCTGTCGGGGGCATCTCCATGGCCGCGGGTCCCCTGATCGGCGGGGTGCTAGTGGACTCCGTGGGCTGGCGTTCGATCTTCCTGATCAACCTGCCGATCGGCCTGGCGGCGCTCGCCTTGACCCTGCGCCACATCCCCGAGTCCCGGGCGGCCCGGCCGCGGCGCCCGGACCCGGTGGGTCAGGTGCTGGTCATCGCGCTGCTCGGCAGTCTGACGTACGGGATCATCGAGGCCCCGGCCGCCGGCTGGCGCTCGCCGCTGATCATGGGGTGCGCGGTGGTGGCCGTCGCCTCGTTCGTGGGACTGCTGGTCTACGAGCCCCGGCGCAAGGACCCGCTGATCGATCTCCGGTTCTTCCGGAGCGCGCCCTTCAGCGGCTCGACCGTGATCGCGATCAGCGCCTTCGCCGGACTGGCCGGCTTCCTCTTCCTGAACACGCTCTACCTCCAGGACGTGCGGGGGCTCGGCGCCCTGCACGCCGGGCTCTACATGCTGCCGATGGCGGCCCTGACCGTTGTCTTCGCGCCGCTCGCGGGGCGGCTGGTGGGCACCCGGGGGCCCCGGATCTGCCTGCTGATCGCGGGTGTGGCGATGGCGGCGAGCGGACTGCTCTTCGCGCTGTTCGAGGCCGAGACGTCCAACCCGCTCCTCTTCACCGGGTACGTGCTGTTCGGGCTCGGCTTCGGCATGGTGAACGCGCCGATCACCAATACGGCGGTGTCCGGGATGCCGCGCTCCCAGGCGGGCGTCGCGGCCGCCATCGCCTCCACCAGCCGGCAGACGGGCGGCACGCTGGGCGTGGCGGTCATCGGCTCGGTCCTGGCGGCGGGGCTGGCGGGCGGCTCCGACTTCTCCGGGGCGGCCCAGCCCGCCTGGTGGATCATCACGCTCTGCGGGCTGGCGGTGCTGGTGGTGGGCGCGGTGACGAGCGGCAGCTGGGCCCGCGCTACGGCGGAGCGCACGGCCCGTGGCCTGGAGGAGCCGGTCACTCCTTCCGCGGCCGCGGGTTCGCCGCGCGCCTGACACCGAGGTCCACCGCGCGGGTCGCCCGCCCGTCCGCCGGCCCGCGCGTCACCCGCGTGCCCCCTACTCGTCGCAGTTGAAGTCCTCGGCCGAGGTGTTGACCCGGTCGAGGAGGCCGCGCAGGAGTTCGCACTCCTGGTCCGAAAGCCCCGCGAAGATGCCGCCTTCGACCTCGTCGAGGGCGGCGTTCGTCTTGCCGAGGGCGGCCTCCCCCGCGGCGGTGATGGCCACGTTGTGGCGGCGCCGGTCGGCGGGGTCGCGGCGGCGTTCGGCCAGGCCGTCGCCCTCCAGGTCGTTCAGGATCCCGACGAGCACGCTCGGGTCCACCTCCAGCCGCTCGGCGAGCGCCCGCTGGCTGATGGGGCCGTCCTCCAGGTGCATCAGCGTCATCGCGTGCCGCGGGGTGAGTCCGGCCGCGCTGAGCGCCTTCTTCATCCGGGTCTGGGTGACCGATCCGTGCCAGGCCAGTAGCAGGCCCAGCCGCTGCGGAGGGTGCGGTCCGTCCTGATCTGCCGTCATGGTCCACATCGTAGCAATCGAGAAATGATTGCGTCGAAGATACCGTTGATGCTATTCAATGATTTAACATCCTCGACCGTTGGAGTTCCCCATGTTCCTCGCCTACGCCGTCGTCGGCGGCCTGCTCGCCCTGGTGCTCACCGCCTCCGCCACCTTCACCCTCCAGCGCAACGAACAGGTCGTCGCCAGCATGCGGAAGGTGCAGGTGCCGGACTCCTGGCTGCCACGCCTGGCCACCCTCAAGGCCGCGGGCGCGGTCGGGCTGGTCGCGGGCCTGTGGTTCACGCCGCTCGGCATCGCGGCCGCCGCCGGCGTGACCCTCTACTTCATCGGGGCGGTCGTCAGCCACCTCCGCGTCAAGGACTACGAGCTCGCCCCGGCCGCCGTCCTCGCCGTGGCCGCGGCCGCCGCCCTGATCCTGCGGGTGCTGTCGTAACCGCCCCACGCTGACGAGTGACAGATATTGAAATCTGTCACTCGTCATGTCACTCTCGTTCCATGACGAAGAACGAGAGCACCCTCGAGACCCCTGTCCACCAGAACGCTGTGCAAGAGGCGTCCGCCCACCGCCGGCTCGGCACCACCGGGCCGTCCGTCTTCCCGCTGGGCCTCGGCTGCATGGGCATGTCCGCCCTGTACGGGGAGGCCGACCGCGCCGAGTCCGTCGCCACCCTCCACGCCGCCCTGGACGCAGGCGTCACGCTGCTCGACACCGGCGACTTCTACGGCATGGGCCACAACGAACTGCTGATCAACGAGGCCCTGCGCACCGCGCCCGCCGCGGCGCGCGAGCGGGCGCTGACCAGTGTCAAGTTCGGCGCCCTGCGCACGGTCGAGGGCGGCTTCACCGGCTACGACGGGCGGCCCGAGGCCGTCAAGAACTTCCTGGCCTACTCCCTCCAGCGGCTCGGCCGGGACCACATCGACGTCTACCGCATCGCCCGGGTCGACCCGGACGTCCCGATCGAGGAGACCATCGGGGCCATCGCCGAGGCGGTCGAGGCCGGGCACGTGCGCCACATCGGCCTCTCCGAGGTCGGCGCGGACACCCTGCGGCGGGCCGCCGCCGTCGCCCCGATCGCCGATCTCCAGATCGAGTACTCGCTCATCTCCCGCGGCATCGAGGAGGAGATCCTGCCGACCGCCCGGGAGCTCGGGATCGGCGTCACGGCGTACGGGGTGCTGTCCCGCGGCCTGATCAGCGGGCACTTCACCCGCGACCGCGCGCTGGCCCCGGGCGACTTCCGCGGGATGAGCCCGCGCTTCCAGGGGGACAACCTCGACCGCAATCTCGACCTGGTCGAGGCGCTGCGCAAGGTGGCGGAGGGCAAGGGTGTGAGCGTGGCGCAGACCGCCATCGCCTGGGTGCTGTCGCGCGGCGAGGACATCGTGCCGCTGGTCGGCGCCCGGCGCCGGGACCGGCTGACCGAGGCACTGGGGGCCATCGACATCACGCTGAGCGCCGGCGATCTGGCCGCCATCGAGGAGGCCGTGCCCGTCGGCGCCGCGGCGGGCGAGCGGTATCCGGCGGCCCAGATGGCCCACCTCGACAGCGAACACTGAGCTGGCGGTACGGTCGTACCCATGCCCCCCGCTGCTGCCGAGCCCCTGACACCCGAGCGCATCCTCGAGACCACCGAGGACGTGCTGCGCCGCTTCGGCCCCACCAAGGCCACGGTGGTGGACGTGGCCCGTGCGCTGGGCGTCAGCCATGGCAGCGTGTACCGGCACTTCCCTTCCAAGGCGGCGCTGCGCGAGGCCGTCACGGACCGCTGGCTCGCCAAGAGCGTGGTCGCGCTGGAGGAGATCACCTCGGCGCCCTCCGGGAGCGCCCCCTCCAAGCTGGAGTCCTGGCTGGAAGCGCTCTTCGAGGCGAAGCGCCACAAGGCGGGTGACGACCCGGAGCTGTTCGCCACCTACATCGTGCTGCTGGACGAGAACAGCGACGTGGTGGACCGGCATCTGACCGAGCTGATCGACCAGTTGGCCCGGATCGTCGCCGAGGGGGTCAAGGCGGGCACATTCGCGGCCGACGACGTGCCGGCCGCCGCCCGCGCGGTCTTCGACGCCACCGGCCGGTTCCACGATCCGCAGTACGCGGCCGACTGGCTCTCGCCCACGATCTTCGCGGAGTTCGAGGCGGTCACCTCGCTGATCAGCCGGGGCCTGCGCGCCTGACGCGGCTCCCCCGCACGGACCTCCGCACACAACGACCGGTGGCCCGGTGCGCACGCGCGCACCGGGCCACCGGTCGTTTCGCCGGAGCGGAGTCCGGACCTAGCAGCCGAGCAGGCGGCTGCCGAGGTAGCTCTGGATCTGGTCCAGGGAGACGCGCTCCTGCTTCATGGTGTCGCGCTCGCGCACGGTCACCGCATTGTCGTCCAGGGTGTCGAAGTCGACGGTGACGCAGAACGGCGTGCCGATCTCGTCCTGGCGGCGGTAGCGGCGGCCGATGGCGCCCGCGTCGTCGAACTCGATGTTCCAGTTCTTGCGCAGGTCGGCGGCGAGGCCCTTGGCCTTCGGCGACAGCTGCGGGTTGCGGGACAGCGGCAGCACGGCGACCTTGATCGGCGCCAGGCGCGGGTCGAGGCGCATCACGGTGCGCTTCTCCATGACGCCCTTGGCGTTCGGGGCCTCGTCCTCGTTGTACGCGTCGAGCATGAAGGCGAGCATGGCGCGGTTGACACCGGCCGCCGGCTCGATGACGTACGGGGTGTAGCGCTCACCCGCCTCCTGGTCGAAGTAGGTGAGGTCCTGGCCGGAGGCGGCGGAGTGGGCCTTGAGGTCGAAGTCGGTGCGGTTGGCGATGCCCTCGAGCTCGGAGAATTCGTTGCCACCGAAGTTGAAGCGGTACTCGATGTCGGCGGTGCGCTTCGAGTAGTGGGACAGCTTCTCCTTCGGGTGGTCGAACCAGCGGATGTTCTCCTCACGGATGCCGAGGTCGCGGTACCAGTTCCACCGCTCCTGCATCCAGTACTCCTGCCACTGCTCGTCCTCGCCCGGCTTGACGAAGAACTCCATCTCCATCTGCTCGAACTCGCGCGTGCGGAAGATGAAGTTGCCCGGGGTGATCTCGTTGCGGAAGGACTTGCCCATCTGCGCGATGCCGAAGGGGGGCTTCTTGCGCGAGGTGGTCTGCACCTGGGCGAAGTTGGTGAAGATGCCCTGGGCGGTCTCGGGGCGCAGGTACGCCTTGGAGCCGGTGTCCTGGGTCGGGCCGAGGTGGGTCTCCAGCATGCCGGAGAACTGCTTGGGCTCGGTGAACTGGCCCTTCACGCCGCAGTTGGGGCAGTTGATGTCGGCGAGGCCGTTGGCGGGGACGCGGCCGTGCTTGGCCTCGTACGCCTCTTCCAGGTGGTCCGCGCGGTGACGCTTGTGACAGGAGGTGCACTCGGTGAGCGGGTCCGAGAAGGTCGCGACGTGGCCGGAGGCCACCCAGACCTCGGGGGCCAGGATCACGGACGAGTCGATGCCGACGATGTCCTCACGCCCGGTGACCATCGCCTTCCACCACTGGCGCTTGATGTTCTCCTTGAGCTCGACACCGAGCGGGCCGTAATCCCAGGCGGCCTTGGAGCCGCCGTAGATCTCACTGCACGGGAAAACGAAGCCACGGCGCTTGCTCAGGCTGACGATGGTGTCGATCTTGTCGGCGGCCACGGTGCTCTCTTCATTACGAGGACGAACGGCGAATGCCTCAGGTTACCGGCGCCCGCACCCCCCCTTTCAAATCGGATCCCCCTCCCCGGGCCCGCTCCCACCTCTCCCACCAGGGTTTTTGACAACCGTTTCCATTTTTGATGAAAATGGATGTCATGAACGTACGACGCCTCATACCCGCCGCCGCCCTCGCAGGAGCCGTCGCCCTCGGCGCCACGGCCCTCACCGCCTGCTCCGGAGCCGGTGCCGGTGCCGCCGAATCCGGGGGCGGCAAGGACGGCAAGCTCGACGTGACGGCGTCGTTCTACCCGATGCAGTTCCTCGCCGAGCAGATCGGCAAGGACCGCGTGAAGGTCGGGACCCTGACCAAGCCGGGAGTCGAGCCGCACGACCTGGAGATCACCCCGAAGCAGACCGCGCAGCTCGCCGATGCCGATGTGGTCCTCTACCTCAAGACCCTGCAGCCCGCCGTCGACAAGGCCGTTGCCCAGTCCGGCGTGAAGAACGTCGTCGACGCCGCCACCCTCACCACGCTCGAGGCCCACGCCGCCTCCGGCCACGGCCACGAGGGCGAGGGCGAGGCGGGCCACGACCACAGCCACGGCGAGGCCGGCGAGGACCCGCACGTCTGGCTCGACCCCGCCAAGTACGCGGAGATCGCCAAGGGCGTCGGCGCGGCCCTGGAGAAGGCCGACCCCGACCACGCAGCGGACTACAAGAAGAACACCGACGACCTCGTCGCCAAGCTGACCGCGCTGGACACCGAGTTCAAGGACGGCCTGACCAACACGGCCACCAAGACCTTCATCACCACGCACTCCGCCTTCGGCTACCTCGCCGAGCGCTACGGCCTGGACCAGGAGGGCATCTCCGGCGTCGACCCCGAGTCCGAGCCCAGCCCCGCCCGGATGAAGGAGCTCCAGGAGACCGCGAAGAAGGAGAATGTCTCCACGGTGTTCTTCGAGACCCTGGCCAGCGACAAGACGGCGAAGAGCCTCGCCGGGGACACCGGTCTGAAGACGGACGTCCTCGACCCGCTCGAGGGAATCACCGACAAGTCCCAGGGCGCTGACTACTTCGAGGTCATGCGCTCCAACCTGAAGAACCTCCAGAAGGCGCTCGGAGCCAAGTAGATGACAGCAGCAGTTACGGAGGCGCGAGCCATGCAGACCCTGCCCGGGCAGGCCGCTGACCAGCCCGTCATATCCCTGCGCGGGGCCACGGCCTCGCTCGGTTCGCGCCCCGTGCTGCGCGGGATCGACCTCACCGTCCGCCGCGGTGAGGTCGTCGCGCTGCTCGGCGCCAACGGCTCCGGCAAGTCCACCGCCGTCCGCGCGATCGTCGGCCAGGTCCCGCTCGCCGACGGTTCCCTGTCGCTCTTCGGCACGGACTTCAAGCGCTTCCGCGACTGGTCGCGCATCGGGTACGTCCCGCAGCGCACCACGGCCGCCAGCGGCGTCCCGGCCACCGTCCGCGAGGTCGTCTCCTCCGGCCGGCTGGCCCGCACCCGCTTCGGCCTCCTGCGCAAGGCCGACAAGGCCGCCGTCGAGCGCGCCCTGGCCCTCGTGGACATGGACGGGTACGCCGACGTCTCCGTGAACGCCCTCTCCGGCGGCCAGCACCAGCGCGTGCTCATAGCCCGGGCGCTCGCCGGCGAGCCGGAGCTACTGCTCATGGACGAGCCCATGGCCGGTGTCGACCTCGCCAACCAGGAGGTCCTGGCGAACGCCCTGCGCGAGCAGGTCGCCGTCGGCAGCACCGTCCTGCTCGTCCTGCACGAGCTGGGCCCGCTGGAGCCGCTCATCGGCCGGGCCGTCGTCCTGCGGGACGGCTGCGTCGTCCACGACGGCCCGCCCCCGGAGGCCGTGGGCCAGCACGCCCTGCCCGGCCACGACCACGTACACCCCCACGCGGCGCACGACGCCGAGCCTCTGCGGACGGGACTGCTGAGCTGATGGACCTCCTCGACCACGCCTTCATGCAGCGGGCGCTGATCGCCGCCGCCCTGGTGGGCATCACGGCGCCCGCCATCGGCACGTACCTGGTCCAGCGCCGCCAGGCGGTCATGGGCGACGGCCTCGGCCACGTGGCCATGACCGGTGTCGCCCTCGGCTTCGTGCTCAACAGCAGCCCCGTGTGGATGGCCACCCTGGTCGCCGTCGTCGGCGCCGTCGGCATGGAGCTGATCCGTTCCCGCGGCAAGACCAGCGGCGACGTCGCCCTCGCGATGCTCTTCTACGGCGGCCTCGCCGGCGGCGTGATGATCATCAATGTGGGCGGCGGCTCCACGACCAACCTGCTCAGCGCCATGTTCGGCTCGATCACCACCGTCGCCGCCGAGGACGTCACCGCGATGGCGATCCTCGCCGCCTTCGTCCTCGCCGTCACCATCGGCCTGCGCCGGCAGCTCTTCGCCGTCTGCCAGGACGAGGAGTTCGCCAAGGTCACCGGCCTTCCGGTGCGCGCGCTGAACCTGCTGATCGCCGTCACCGCCGCCGTCACCGTGACCGTCGCGATGCGCATCGTCGGCCTGCTGCTGGTCAGCGCCATGATGGTGATCCCGGTCGCCGCCGCCCAGCGCCTCACCCGCGGGTTCGCCGCCACGCTGGGCGTGGCCGTCGCCATCAGCCTGGCCGTCTCCCTGACCGGCACGGCCACCACGTATTACGTCAACGCTCCCTCGGGTGCCATGATCGTGCTGCTCGCGATCGCCGTGTTCATGGCGCTGACCGCGCTGTCCGCTCCGCTGGCCCGGCGGCGGGCCAGAGCCGCGGTCGCGGCGGAAGAGGTCTGCACCGGGGACGATGTGAAGGTCTAGCGGGCTGGCACAATGGCCGCAGGCCGATACGAGGAGGAACCGGTGGCGACTGCGCCTGGCGAGATGAATACCGCGCCAGTACGAGGACGATCCACCCGGCAGCGGGCCGCCGTGGCGGCGGCGCTGGACGAGGTGGACGAGTTCCGCAGTGCCCAGGAACTCCACGACATGCTCAAGCACCGTGGCGATTCCGTGGGCCTGACCACGGTGTACCGCACCCTCCAGTCGCTCGCGGACGCCGGCGAGGTCGACGTCCTGCGCACCAGCGACGGCGAGTCCGTCTACCGGCGCTGCTCCACCGGGGACCACCACCACCACCTGGTCTGCCGCAAGTGCGGCAAGGCGGTGGAGGTGGAGGGCCCGGCCGTGGAGAAGTGGGCCGAGTCCATCGCGGCCGAGCACGGCTTCGTGAACGTGGCCCACACCGTGGAGATCTTCGGCACCTGCGCCGACTGCGCCGCGGCCGGATAGACCATCGGCCGGTTAGACCATCGGCCGGTTAGACCCGCGTCAGGTCAGACCCGCGTCAGGTTGCGGTCCAGGATCGCCCGCAGCCGGTCCGCGTCCGCGGGGTCGGCGAGGCCGCGCCTGGGCAGCACCATCACCGTGACCGCCTGCCTGTCACGCGAGAACACCGCGAAGTGCGCCGGCGTCTCGGCGTAGTGCGCCAGGGCGGCCCACTGGTGGTGCGTGGAGGCCCGGGACCCGGTGACGGCCACCCCGTGCTCGTCGACGACCGCCCTGCAGTCACCCGCCGCCTCCAGCACCCCCCGGAAGGCCCGGGCCGTCATCCGGTGGCCGAAGAGCAGGTACGCCCAGCCGAACACGACCCCGGCGAGCAGCCCCGTCGTCACGGGTGTCGTCCCGCCGTCCTGCACGATCAGCACCCCGACCACCACCGGGCCCAGCAGGCTCAGGAGGATGAACGGCCGCCGCTGACGGCGCCCGGCAGGGGTCCTGTTGCGGGCGCGCAGCGCCTCGGCCATGTCCGCCGTCGTCGGCGTGTAGCGGAGCTCGACCGCCTGCCCCGCCGACGCCGCCTCGTGTATCCGGTACAGCGGATCCCCGCCCGTGGTGTCCATGGACGGGGATCTTAGGTGGCGGGTTTCAGCCGGCCGTGCCCGGGCCCTCGGGCTGGTTGGGGACGGCGCCGCCGAAGCGGCGGTCGCGCTGGGCGTACTCCAGGCAGGCCTGCCAGAGGTTGCGCCGGTCGAAGTCCGGCCACAGCACGTCCTGGAAGACCATCTCGGCGTACGCGCTCTGCCAGAGCAGGTAGTTGGAGGTGCGCTGCTCGCCGCTCGGGCGCAGGAACAGGTCCACGTCCGGCATGTCCGGGTAGTACATGTACTTGGCGAAGGTCTTCTCGTTCACCTTCGACGGGTCCAGCCGACCGGCCGCCACGTCGCGGGCGATGGCCTGCGCCGCGTCCGCGATCTCCGCGCGGCCGCCGTAGTTCACGCAGAAGTACAGGGTCATCGCGTCGTTGTCGACGGTCTGCTCCTGGGCCACCTGGAGCTCCTGGACGACCGACTTCCACATCTTGGGCATGCGGCCGACCCAGCGGATCCGGATGCCCAGCTCGTTCATCTCGTCGCGGCGGCGCCGGATGACATCGCGGTTGAAGTTCATCAGGAAGCGGACCTCGTCGGGCGAGCGCTTCCAGTTCTCCGTCGAGAAGGCGTACAGGGAGAGGTTCTTGACGCCCATCTCCAGGCAGCCCTTGAGCACGTCGAGCACGACGCCCTCGCCGACCTTGTGGCCCTCGGTGCGCGGCAGGCCGCGCTCCTTGGCCCAGCGGCCGTTGCCGTCCATGACGACCGCGACGTGGTTCGGAACCAGCTCGCCGGGGATCTTCGGCGGGCGCTCACCGGACGGGTGCGGCTCGGGAACCTTGTACTCGCGGCGAGAGCGTCCCAGAATCCCGCGTCGTGCCATGTGCCCAGCTCCTATTTCTCGACGTATCGCAGGGAGCGTAGCCCGCGCTCCAGATGCCAGTGCAAATAGGCGGAGACCAGCCCGCTGCCCTCCCGCACGTGACGCGCCTCGCACGCGTCGGCATGGTTCCAATCGCCCGTCAGCAGGGCGCTGAGCAGGGCGATGGCCTCCGACGAGGGTACGACGCTGCCGGGCACCCGGCAGTCTGCGCATATCACCCCGCCCGCGGCGACGGAGAAGTGCCGGTTGGGGCCGTGGATCCCGCACTTCGCGCAGTCCTCGAAGCTGGGCGCGTAGCCGTTGACGGCGAGGGAGCGCAGCAGGAAGGCGTCGAGGATGAGGTGGGGTTCGTGTTCGCCGCGGGAGAGCGTGCGCAGGGCGCCGACGAGCAGCAGGTACTGCTGCACGGCGGGCTCGCCCTCGTTCTCGGCGAAGCGCTCGGCGGTCTCCAGCATGGCGGTGCCGGCGGTGTAGCGGGCGTAGTCGGTGACGATGCCGTTGCCGTAGGGGGCGATGATCTCGGTCTGGGTGCAGAGCGGCAGGCTGCGCCCGATCAGCTCGTTGCCGCGGGCGAAGAACTGCACGTCGGCGTGGGAGAAAGGTTCCAGCCGGGCGCCGAACTTGGATTTCGTGCGCCGCACGCCGCGGGCGACCGCCCGTACCTTGCCGTGGCCGCGGGTCAGCAGCGTGATGATGCGGTCCGCCTCACCCAGCTTCTGGGTGCGCAGCACGATGCCGTCGTCGCGGAACAGACTCATGCGCCCATTGTCACCCGCACCGGGGACAGCGACGGCCCCCCGCCCGGACCACAGTCCGGACGGGGGGCCGGCACCCCTTGGGAGGATCAGGAGGAGGCGGGGGTCTCCGCCTCGTCCGCCGCCACGGCCTTCTCGGCCTTGGCGGGCTCGCCGGCGTCTCCGGCGTCTCCGGCGTTGCCGGCTTCGTCGACGTTGCCGGCCTTGTCGGCGTTGCCGGCCTTGTCGACGTTGCCGGCCTTGTCGACGTTGCCGGCCTTGTCGACGTTGCCGGCCTTGTCGGCGGTATCCGCCTTCTCGGCGCCCGCCGGGGCCGCCGTCGACTGGGCGGGCAGCCCGAGGGCGGGGACCACCGGTGCGTCGTCCTTGGCCAGACCGTTGAAGATCAGGTTGAGGACGATGGCGGACGTGGCACCGAGGGTGACACCACTGTTGAGGAGCGAGGACAGGTCCGCGTCCATGTGCTGGGTGAAGAAGACCGGGACGGTCGCGGGGAGCAGGGCGAAGGCCAGCGAGACGCCCACGATCAGGGCGTTCTTCTCCTCCTTCAGGTCCACCTTGGCCAGGGTCTGGATACCGGCGAGGGCGACCATGGCGAACATGACGGTCGCGGCGCCGCCGAGGACTCCGTGCGGGACGGCGGCGACGATCGCGGCGGCCTTGGGCAGCAGACCCAGGATGATCATGAACACACCCGCGGCCACGACCACGAACCGGCTCTTGACCTTCGTCATCCGCACCAGGCCGACGTTCTCGGCGAAGGCGACGTAGGGGAAGGAGTTGAGGACACCGCCGAGGGCGGTCGCGGCGCCGTCGGCGCGCAGGGCGCGGGCCACGGTCTCGCTGTCGACGTCCTTGCCGACGATGTCGCCGACCGCGTACGTGTCACCGGTCGTCTCGACCATGGTGATCAGCATGACGATCAGCATCAGCACGATCGGGAACCACTCGAACTTCGGGACGCCGAAGTGGAAGGGGGTGGTGACGCCGATCCAGTCGGATGTGCCGACGTCGCCGAACTTCGCGTCCCCGAGGAGGAACGCGACCGCGGTGCCGCCGACCAGGCCGAGGAGGATGGAGATGCTGGAGACGAACGGCCGGCCGAGCTTCATCAGGACGAGGATGAAGAGCATCGTGCCGCCGGCGTACGCGAAGTGCTGCGGCTCGCCGAAGTCGGGGCTGCCGAGGCCGCCCGCCGCGTCGTTGAGGCCGACCGGGATCAGGACGATGCCCAGGACGGTGATCACGGTGCCGGTGACGACGGGCGGGAAGAGCCGCATGACCGTCCGGAACGCCTTCGCGGGCAGCCAGGCGAACGCGAAGGTCGCGATGCCGGCGGTGATGACCGCGCCGTAGATGACCAGCAGCGCGGCGGTTCCGCCGCCCGCGCCGAGGCCGATGGCGATCATCGGCGAGACGGCGGTGAAGGTCACGCCCTGGATCAGCGGCAGGCGCGCACCGATCCGGCCGATGCCCCAGGCCTGGATGATCGAGGCGATGCCGCAGGTGAAGAGGTCCGCGTTGATCAGGTAGACCAGCTGTTCAGGGCTCAGCTTCAGCGCGTTGCCGACGATGATCGGGACGATCACCGCACCGGCGTAGAACGCGAGTACGTGCTGGAAGCCGTACAGCGCGAGCTTGGGGAGGGGGAGCACCTCGTCGACCGGGTGCGTGCTCTGCTGTCCGCTGTCGGAAAGCCGGGCGGCGACACGTGCCATCTCTGCCTTGCCCTTCAAGAGGTGAGGTACGTGAGAGGAGATCTGGGGATCCCTGGTCGAAGTGGGTCGCTAACCCGTTGATCCGCCAGGGTTGTCAGTGCGTTCACGTGAATCGAAGCCCCGGTGTGTTAACGGTGGCCTCTTGCCGTGTGACCGGAATTGAACGCCTGTGAAGGGCCTCACAGATATCGTCGACTTCTACAAACTGTTGACGATACCGGCGCCCAGATCTGTGGGTTTCTCCAGTGGTGAAGCGCGGGGCGCAGGCGTATAGGAGGGGCCTCGCGGAGGCAGCCGTTCCTGCTGCGCGACTGCGCAGCTCCTCCGGGTTGACCTGCGGATACGCCCCTCACCTGGATGCGGGCAGGCACACTCGAAGGGCCCGATCCGGCAGTCCAAGGGGTGGATGGTCCGGGCGCGGGGCGATCACCTCCGCGGTTCAACGGACCCGCGAAACTCATCGAAATCGGCCCCGCGTGGCCGGATCGTTACGCGTGACGAGCCCGTTTCGGGCCGTTCCACGGACGGCGGGGGCGGGTGGCGGCCGGACCCGGCTACGGCGCGGGCTGCGGCCGGACCCGGCTACGGCGCGCGCACCGCCGACAGGAGCCGCGCCACCTCGTCCGCGTCGATGCGCAGCGCCGCCCCGACGGTGGAGAGCACCTCGCGCTCGGCCGGGAGGTACGGGCCGTCCGCGAGCGCGATCCGCGCGCCCTGGAGCAGGATGGACTCGCGGCCGGGGCCCGCCAGGTGCGGGGCCAGCGGCTCCAGCGCCTCGTGGAGTTCGATCGACAGCGCGGCCCCGCAGCATTCCGGGACGTCGTACAGCCCGAGCCGCCCCTCGTCGGTGGACAGCGCCTCCACGAGGGACTCCAGCTGCTCCTCCGTGCAGTCCTGGAAGCCCGCGCCCCGTACGGCGCTCACGGCGGCCTCCAGCGCGCCGCGCGAGCCGGTCCCGCCCGCGGCGAGCACGGCCAGCGCCACGGTGTGCACGGCATCGCGCAGCATGGCGGTGAAGCGGGTGGTGGTGAGGTGGTCCAGGACCTCGGTGGCGAAGCGCTCCTGGCAGCCCTGGCACTCGACGATCGGTCCGGCGCTGCCGCGCGGCAGCAGCGGCACGCCGAGGACGGCGAAGCGGCGGCGCCCGGTCCGCCTGCGGTAGTTGCGGTCCCCACCGCAGGCGGGGCAGAAGAACTCCCCGTCGCCCACGGTGCTCCAGGTGGTACGGATGCCCCAGACCGTCAGCTTCCGGCCGTCCCCACCCCGAACTGGCAGCACGTCGCACCTCCGTCACCATCCGGCAGCATCGCCGGTTGGCGTGATGTTAGCCACATAGATGAGGATGCGTCAGCCGTGTGACAAGACAACATGTCGCGGGACGCGGACTTGGCCGATCTGCGCCCCCGCCGTCCCCCCGCCCCCGCCCCGGTTTCCCTGCCCTCGGCCGCACGAACGAGAAGTCCTCGGTGACGTCCGCGAACCGGGCGCCGACCGCGCGATGGTGGCCGCCCCGTACGCCGCGTACGGGCGGCGTCGGGTCGGACCGAGCACCTCGCGGTGGAGTGGGCCGCGCGCGGGATCCGGGTCAACGCGGTGGCCTGCGGCACCATCCGTACGGAGCGGGTCATCGCGCTGGATGACGAGCCGGGCCGGCCGGAGCGGGAACGACGGGACCCCGCCCCTCCGGCGGGAGGGACGGGGTTCACGTACGAGGCGTCAGCGGCCCGCGCGGTTGACGGCGGAGATGACCGCCTTCAGGGAGGCGCGGGTGGTGTTGGCGTCGATGCCGATGCCCCACAGGACCCGGCCGTCGATCGCGCACTCGATGTACGAGGCGGCGACCGCGGAGGCGCCCTCGCTCATGGTGTGCTCGGTGTAGTCCAGCAGGCGGGCGTCGACGCCGATGCCGGCCAGCGCGTCGAAGAAGGCCGAGATGGGACCGTTGCCGGTGCCGTTCAGGACCGTGTCCACGCCGTCCACGACCGCCTCGACGGTCAGCGTGTCCGTGCCGTCCTTGTCGGTGGCCGTCGAGCCGGAGCGCAGCTGGATGCGGCCCCACGGGTTCGCGGGGTTGGGCAGGTACTCGTCGGAGAAGACGTCCCAGATCGCCTTCGGCGTGACCTCGCCGCCCTCGGCGTCGGTCTTGGCCTGGATGATCCTCGAGAACTCGATCTGCATGCGGCGCGGCAGGTCCAGCTTGTGGTCGTTCTTCAGGACGTACGCGATACCGCCCTTGCCGGACTGCGAGTTGACCCGGATGACGGCCTCGTAGGAGCGGCCGACGTCCTTCGGGTCGATGGGCAGGTACGGCACGGCCCACTCGATGTCGTCGACCGTCTTGCCGGCGGCGGCCGCGTCGGCCTCCATGGCGTCGAAGCCCTTCTTGATGGCGTCCTGGTGGGAGCCGGAGAAGGCGGTGTAGACCAGGTCGCCCGCGTAGGGGTGGCGCGGGTGGACCTCCATCTGGTTGCAGTACTCGCTGGTGCGGCGGATCTCGTCGATCTGCGAGAAGTCGATCTGCGGGTCGATGCCCTGGGAGAACAGGTTCATGCCCAGGGTGATCAGGTCGACGTTTCCGGTGCGCTCGCCCTGCCCGAACAGGCAGCCCTCGATGCGGTCGGCGCCGGCCATCAGGGCCAGCTCGGCGGCGGCGACGGCGGTGCCCCGGTCGTTGTGCGGGTGCACGGAGATGCAGATGTGCTCGCGGCGGGTCAGGTTGCGGGCCATCCACTCGAAGCGGTCCGCGTGGGTGGAGGGCGTGGAGCGCTCCACGGTGGCGGGCAGGTTCAGGATGATCTCGCGGCCCGCGGCCGGCTGCCAGACGTCGCAGACGGCCTCGCAGACCTCCAGGGCGAAGTCCAGCTCGGTGTCGGTGAAGATCTCCGGGCTGTACTGGTAGCCGAAGACGGTCTCGGGGCCCAGCAGCTTCTCGGCGTACTCCACGACCAGGCGGGTGCCGTCGACGGCGATCTGCTTGATCTGCTCCTTGGAGCCGCGGAAGACGACCCGGCGGAAGGTCGGGGCGGTCGCGTTGTACAGGTGCACGGTGGCGCGCTTGGCGCCGACCAGCGATTCCACGGTCCGCTCGATCAGGTCCTCGCGGGCCTGGGTCAGTACGGAGATGGTGACGTCGTCCGGGATCGCGCCCTCTTCGATGATGGAGCGCACGAAGGCGAAGTCGGTCTCGCCGGAGGAGGGGAACCCGACCTCGATCTCCTTGTAGCCCATGCGCACCAGCAGGTCGAACATCTCGCGCTTGCGGGCGGGGGTCATCGGGTCGATCAGCGACTGGTTGCCGTCCCGCAGGTCGGTGGACAGCCAGCGGGGAGCCTTGGTGACACGCGCGTCCGGCCAGGTGCGGTCCGGGATCTCGACCTGCTCGTAGAAGCCGTACTTGTGGATCGGCATCCCGGAGGGCTGCTGGGTGTGGGTCGCGTTCGTGATGGGCGTGGGGCGACCGATGAAAGGCTGCTGGCTCATGGCGTGGGGCTCCTCGCGTGTCCGCGGTAGTTCGCTGGGACGGCCGACGGCGGTCGCAAAAACCGCAACACCAAACTCCGCGGGGAGGGGGCCGGCCTACGACTACAGACCCTCGCCGCGGCAGCTAAGGAGAAGCAGCCCGAAACGCATGATGGACCGAGCCTAGCCGAGCCGCGCCGTAACGCGAGGACCTGTTTCAGTATGCAAGACCCGAGCGTCCGATTTGTACCTTCTATGAGCTAAGACTCTTTTGTTACGTGAAGTCGGTTCGATCCGTCAACCCGCCGCCAGCCCTTTCAGACAAGTGAATGAATCATGGTCGCGGCTAGTGACAGCGGCATGACCCACTGCCACATTGCCGGGCATGGATGCCTCCCGTACCCCCCGCCACCCCGTCTTCTGCACCGTCGTGCCCCCGCACCTCCTCGACAGGATCGCCCGGTCCGAGGACCCGCGGCGCGCCCGTGCCGCCCTGAGCACCCTCGAGCGCGACTCCCTCCTGCGCACCCGGCGCCGGGTCACCACCGTCCAGGGGGTCGCCTCCGCCGTGGGCGCTCCCCTCTCCGACGATCCGAACCGCACGGTCTACGACGCGCAGCACCGCACCCGGCTGCCCGGCACGAAGGTGCGTGGCGAGGGCGACCCCGCGGGCAAGGACGTCACGGTCAACCGGGCGTACGCCGGGCTGGGCGCGACGTTCGAGCTCTTCCTGAAGGGGTTCGGGAGGCACTCGATCGACGACGCCGGACTGGCCCTGGACGCGACCGTCCACTACGGCGAGGACTACAACAACGCCTTCTGGGACGGGCAGCAGATGGTCTTCGGCGACGGGGACGGGGACCTGTTCCTCGACTTCACGGTGTCGCTCGACGTCATCGGCCACGAACTGGCCCACGGAGTCACCCAGTACACGGCGAACCTCGAGTACTACGGACAGTCCGGAGCCCTGAACGAGTCGATGTCCGACGTCTTCGGCTCGCTGATCAAGCAGTACTCGCTGGAGCAGACGGCGCAGGAGGCGGACTGGCTGATCGGGGCCGGGCTGCTGGGTCCCGCCGTCGACAGCGGCCAGGCCCTGCGGTCGATGAAGGCGCCGGGGACCGCGTACGAAGACGACGAGCTCGGCAAGGACCCGCAGCCGGCGACGATGGACGACTACGTGCAGACCTCCCGCGACAACGGCGGCGTGCACATCAACTCCGGCATCCCCAACCACGCCTTCTACCTGGCGGCGACCGAGCTGGGCGGAAAGGCCTGGGAGCGGGCGGGGCAGATCTGGTACGACACCCTGACCGGCGGGGAGCTGGCCGTGGACGCCGACTTCGCGGACTTCGCCCGGCTGTCGGTGGCGGCGGCCGTGAGCCGGTTCGGGGACGGGGGCGCCGAGCACCAGGCCCTCCAGAAGGCGTGGTCGACGGTGGGCGTCCCGCTGGGCGGGTAGACGGTTCCCATGCGCATCGAAGTGATCAGGACGGGCGGTTTCGCGGGCATCGAGCGCCGGGCCGAGGTGGACACCTCGGGCCGGCCGGACGAGGCCGAGTGGCGGGCCCTGGCCCGGCTGGCGCTCGAGCCCGGCCCGCCGGGGCCCGGGGGCGGACCGGTGCGGGACGGGTTCTCGTACCGGATCACGGTGGACGGACGGACGATGTCCTGCCAGGAGCCGGACCTGTCGGACGCTCAGCGGGCGCTCGTCTCGCGGATCCTGAAGGAAGGCGCCTGAGCGGGAGCGTCATAACCCGGGTGCCCGGGCGACGCCCCTTTGCTTGGATGGCCGGATGACCGACCACATGATCGATCCGATGCTGTCCGAGCTGGAGCGCTACTACGACACGGTTCCGCGGGTGGGCGGGGCGCGGGCGGAGGACTTCGGGCCGCTGACCCTGTTCGTCCAGGAGGGTCCGGGCTGGCAGTACTACGCGCGGCCCGCGCTCGGCGGTGACGGTCCCGGCGCGGGCGCGGCCGGGGCCGCCGACGTGGAGCGGGTGCTGGCCCGGCAGCGGGAGCTGAAGGTCCCCGAGTCCTTCGAGTGGGTCGCCGAAACCAGTCCCTCGCTGCGGGCCGCCGTGGAAGCGGCGGGACTGCACGTCCACGCCCATCCGCTGATGGTCCTGGACCCCGCCGCGGTACCGGGCCCCGCCCATCCGGAGGTACGGCTGCTCGGCGCGGACGACCCGCTGCTCACGGCGGCGGTGACGGTCCCGGCCCTGGCCTTCGCGGCTCCCGGGACGGCCATGGGCGAGGCGGGGCCGGCGGAGCTGGCATCGGCCGTGGCCGGGCCGGAGGCGGCGGAGCACGGGGCCCGGGTGGCCGGGATGATCGCGTCGGGCCGCACCGCCATGGCGGCGGCGGTGCGGGACGGCGTGGTGCTGTGCGCGGGCCAGTACAACCCGGTGGGGGACGTGGCCGAGGTGGTCGGCGTCGGCACGCTGCCGTCGGCACGCCGCCAGGGCCTGGCCCTCGGGGTCACGGCGGCCCTGGTCGCGCAGGCGCTCGAGCGCGGCGCCCGTACGGTCTTCCTCTCCGCGGGGGACGAGGACGTGGCCCGCGTCTACGCGCGCGCCGGCTTCCGGCGCGTGGCGACGGCACTGATCGCGGAGCCGTCTGCCTGAAGGTCCGGCGGGTTTGCCGGAACGGCAAGGATATTTGCCCGTCCGGATGGTATCGGCGCAGCATCGGCCGTATCGGCAGACCCGTACAGGAAGAGGCCCCCATGTCCGACCACCACCACCGCCACCAGCAGGAACCCGCCGCGGGCGAGGAGTTCTGGGACGCCCGCTACAGCGAGAGCGACCGCATCTGGAGCGGCAAGCCCAATGAGGTCCTGGTCCGCGAGGCCGCCGGCCTCACCCCCGGCCGCGCCCTCGACCTCGGCTGCGGCGAGGGGGCCGACGCGGTGTGGCTGGCCCGGCAGGGCTGGCACGTCACCGGCACCGACATCTCCACCGTGGCCCTGGAACGGGCGGCGCGGCACGCCGAGGAGGCGGAGCTCGCCGACCGCGTCGAGTGGCAGCGGCACGACCTCGCGGAGTCCTTCCCCGCCGGGGAGTTCGACCTGGTCTCCGCGTGCTTCCTGCACTCCTACGGGGACTTCCCCCGCGAGCGGATCCTGCGCACGGCCACCGCGGCCGTGGCCCCCGGCGGGGTCCTGCTGATCGCGGGCCACGCGGGCGGGCCCTCGTGGGACCCGGACAAGCACGCGGAGATCGACTTCCCGACCCCGGACGAGGTCCTGGCACAGCTGGAACTGCCCGAGGGGGGCTGGGAGGTCCTGCTCGCCGAGGAGTACGCCCAGGCCATGACCGGCCCTGACGGCCGGCCCGGCACCCGCCCGGACAACGTGCTGAAGGTCCGCCGCCTGCGCTAGTGCTGTGACCGGAAAGGTCCACCGGGTCGCGGCGCCCGGCAAACCTTCCCGGCCACAGCACTAGGCGGGGAGCACCGGGTCGGCCGCGGTGCCGGACCCGGCCCCGGTCAGAAGCCCAGCTTGCGCAGCTGCTTGGGATCCCGCTGCCAGTCCTTGGCGACCTTCACGTGGAGGTCGAGGAAGACCGGGGTCCCGAGCAGCGCCTCGATGTGCTTGCGCGACTTCATCCCGACCTCCTTCAGACGGGCGCCCTTCGGGCCGATGATGATGCCCTTCTGGCTCGGCCGCTCGATGTAGACGTTGGCGTGGATGTCGAGCAGCGGCCGGTCCGCCGGGCGGTTCTCCCGCGGGATCATCTCCTCGACGACCACGGCGATGGAGTGCGGGAGCTCGTCCCGTACGCCTTCCAGCGCGGCCTCGCGGATCAGCTCGGCGACCATGACCATCTCGGGCTCGTCGGTGAGGTCGCCCTCCGGGTACAGCGGCGGGCTCTCCGGCAGCAGCGGCGCGATGAGGTCGGCCAGCAGCTGGACCTGGCTGTCGCCGACGGCCGAGACGGGAACGATCTCGGTCCACTCGAAGCCCAGCTCCTCGGCGAGCTGGTGGACGGCGATGAGCTGCTCGCCCACCACCTTGGACTCGACCAGGTCGGTCTTGGTGATGATGGCGATCTTGGGGGTCTTCTTGATCCCCGCGAGCTCCTTGGCGATGAACTTGTCGCCGGGGCCGAGCTTCTGGTCGGCGGGCAGGCAGAAGCCGATGACGTCGACCTCGGCCCAGGTGGTGCGCACGACGTCGTTGAGACGCTCGCCGAGCAGCGTGCGCGGCTTGTGCAGGCCGGGCGTGTCGACGAGGACGAGCTGGGCGTCGGGGCGGTGCACGATGCCGCGGACGGTGTGGCGGGTGGTCTGCGGCCGGTTGGAGGTGATCGCGACCTTGGTGCCCACGAGTGCGTTGGTGAGGGTCGACTTGCCCGCGTTGGGGCGGCCGACGAAGCAGGCGAAGCCCGCACGGTGCGGGCTGGTGGACTCGGGGGAACGATCGCTCATACGGGCCATTCTCCCCGATGCGGCTCGCAGCGCCGACCAGGCCATGGCGGCGAGGAGGCTCCCGCCCGCCAGGAGGGTGCCGAGGAAGGGGTGTGCGGCGTAGGCGGCACGGCCCTGAGCTGTGGTTCCGCCGTCCGCGGCGCGCACCGTCACCTCCGTGTGTTCCGCGGCGGGCGGGTCCTCCCAGCGGGTGTGAAGGCGGACTTCCTGGCCGGGCAGCAGTTCGGCGGGCAGTCCGGTGAGGGCGCGGCCGGGCAGCGGTCTGCCGAGGGCTCCGGAGACGGTGAGGGCGGCGCGCGGGCGGAGGGTGACGTTGCCGATGTTGTGGAGCGTGTACGCGACCCGCGCGCCGGAGCCCTGCCGGTGGACGGAGACGTCCCGGACGACGAGGGCGGGGGCGGTGGGGCCGGTCACCCGCAGGTACACGCGGGCGGCGACGGCCTGCTGGACGCCGATGCCCTGGGCCGTGGCGGCGGACCGGTCCTCCAGGGCCACGATGGCTCCGGGGTGGTCGCCGGGTTCCGCCCGGTCGGGGACGGTGAGGGTGAAGGCGACGCTGACCGACGCGCGGGCCGGTACGGTGACCCGCTCCCGGTCGAGCTCCGCCCACGCGGCGGCGGCCCGCCGCGGCTCCTCGGGGCCGCGGAGGGCGAAGCCGCCGTCCCGGGGGGTGTTGTACGCGTCGGCGGCGTAGAGCCGGAAGGTGCGGGGGCGGTCGGTGCGGTTGGCGACGGTCACGGAGTCGGTGACGGACTGGCCGGGGGCGGCGGCGAGGTAGAAGTAGGGCCGCTGGCCGACGGTGTTGGCGGCGGGGAGCACCGACCACTGGCCGTTGTCCGCGGCCCCCGCCGTCCCGGCGGGCCCGAGGAGTACGGCGGCGAGCGCAGCCACGACCGCCGCCGCCGCGCGGGGCCATGCCCCGTCCCGCCCCTTCGCCGGCGCGGCTGATCTTTCAGCCCCTCCGGCGATTGAGGAGCGGGCGCGGAGCGCCGTACGGGGTCCGGGGCGGAGCCCCGGGACTCGGGGAGGGGCGGGGTGGAGAGCGGCCCCGCGCGGCGGCACCCGCACCGTCACGACAGCGTCAGCGTCAGGACCGCCGAGTACGCGCCCGGTGGGGTGTACCGCGGGACCCGCAGGGTGACCGTGGCGTCGACGGTGAAGGTGCCGCCGACCAGCGCCGCGTCGGGCGTGGAGGCCAGCACCGCGCCGTCGGGGCCGACCGCGCCCGCGCTGCCCGCCGTACAGGGGCTCGGGCTGCCCGCCTCGGCGGTGCACGAGGGGGTCCAGGAGAGGGAGGCGCCGGGGATGCGGACCCCGCCCGGCCCGGTGAAGTCGGTGACCTTGCCGATCAGGGACCAGCCGGCCGGGCCGCCGCGGGCGTCCTTGACGGTGACGGTCCCGATCCGGCCGGGCGCGGCCCCGCCGTCTCCGTAGGGGACGGCGCCCAGGGCGATCTCCTCGCCGGCCTGGGTCATGCCGAGGGCGCCCGGCTCGACGGTGGCGGTGAGCTTCTGGGTGCCGGGGACCGGCGGGGCGGCGTCGATGACCGTGTACGCGGCCGGGCCCGAGCCCCGCCCGGACGACCAGGCCGCGCCCTCGTACGCGACGACCGCGGTGGTGGCCTCGTTGGTGACCGGCAGCTCCGCCAGGACCGTGCCGAGCTCGTCCGCGGTGGCGGCCACCCGGTCGGCGGTCTCGGCGGCGCCGGCCCGTCCGGCCACCGTGACGGCAGCGCCCGGGGTGAACCCGGCGGCGGTGACCTTGACCTTGTCGCCGGGCTTCCCCTGGGCGGTGGCGAGCAGGACGTGCCGGAGGTTGGCCGTGGGCAGCGGGGTCGCGGTGAGGCGCTCGGAGACGGGGGCCGCGGCTGCGGCCGTGCACACGGTGTCGAGGGCCGACGGGTGGCTGGTGTGCAGGGTGTAGGCCCCGGGGGCCAGGGTGATCTCGCCGGGCGCGGTGACGGTGAAGGTGCCCGTCATGGTGACGGCGGGCAGCGGCGCTCCGGCCGCCGCGGGGTGGTTGCGCCGGGCGCCGGCCACGGTGACCTCGCCGCTCTGGGCGCCCGCGAGCAGGACCCGCCCGGTCGGGGTCAGCGCGTCGGCGGGCAGCTCGCCGCCGGCCGGGTTGACGGCGGGGGTGGCGACCACCTGGTAGGTCACGGTGACGGTGTCGCCGACCTGCGGGGCCGGGTTGTCGACGCTGAGCCGGGCGGTGGTCGGCCCGTCGGCGGGCGGGAGTCCGGCCTCCTGCGGCGGCAGGCAGTGGGTCGGGAACTCCACCTGCCCCGGGAGTCCGACGGCCGCCGCCGTGCCCTCGGCGGCTGCCGGTGCGCTCAGCGCGCCCCCGGCCGCGGCCGCGAGTACGGCCATGCCCACGGTCGCCGACCATCTGCTGCTGCGCGCCCCTGTTCGCACTGCCCGCCCCCTGCGTTCCGTCGCCCCGACAGGGGGCCATTCACGAGCGGGCGGCGGAAGAAGTCAATGCGCGGGCCCTGCATCAACTGATGGCCCATCAGGAGATGTCAGGGAGGGGAGAGTAGGGAGGGGAGGGGCGGCGCGGCGCCCACCTCCCGGAACGTGCGCCGGTAGGCCGTCGGGCTCACCCCCAGCGCCGCCTGCACGTGCTTGCGCAGCGACTGCGCGGTCCCGAAGCCCGCCTCCCGCGCCACCTGCTCCATCGGCAGTTCCGTCCGCTCCAGCAGCCGCCGGGCCCGCTCCACCCGTTGGCCGAGGATCCACTGGCCCGGGCTGACCCCCGACTCCTCCCGGAACCGGCGCGTGAAGGTCCGTACGGACACGGCCTCCTGGCGGGCCAGGTCGGTCAGGCGCAGCGGTTCGTGCAGCCGGTCCAGCACCCAGGCCCGGACCGCCGCGGTGCTGGCGAGCTGCGGCTGCGGCATCGGCCGCTCGATGAACTGCGCCTGCCCGCCGTCCCGGTGCGGCGGTACGACGGTCCGCCGGGCCACGTCGTTCGCGACGGCCGCGCCGTGGTCGCGGCGCACGATGTGCAGGCACAGGTCGATCCCGGCGGCGACACCGGCGGAGGTGAGCACGTCCCCGTCGTCGGTGTAGAGCACGTCCGGGTCGACCCGGACGGCGGGGAACATCTCCTGGAAGTGTGCGGCGGAGGCCCAGTGGGTGGTGGCCCGGCGGCCGTCGAGGTACCCCGCGGCGGCGAGCACGTAGCCGCCGGTGCAGATGGAGACGAGCCGGGTGCCGGGCCGGATGTGCGCGAGGGCCCCGGCGAGCTCGTCGGTCAGCCGGCCGTGCTCGTGAACCGGCCCGAGTTCGTACGAGGCCGGCACGACCACGGTGTCGGCGGTGGCCAGCAGCTCCGGGCCGTGCTCGACGTGGATCGCGAAGTCGGCGTCGGTCGCCACCGGCCCGGGGGCGAGCCCGCAGGTCAGGATCTCGTACAGCGGGCGCCCGGCCGGATCCTTGGCGCGGCCGAAGATCCGGTGCGGGATGCCGAGTTCGAAGGGCAGCAGCCCGGCGAGGGCGAGCACGACGACGCGGTGGGGCTGGGCTTGCGGCTCCATGGCCCGATCATATCGAAGCATGACAGTCAGGCCACTGTCGTGGGGAAGTCCGTGCACCGGAAGCTGTCCGGGTGACACAGACAGCCTCCGCCCCCACGGCCACCCCGCGCACTCCCCGGCAGGCCGGGCGCGTCCACCGCGCCTGGTTCGTCGCGGCCGTCGCCTTCGTGACGATCATCGGATCCGCCGCCTTCGCCTCCCTGCCCGGGCTGCTCATCGAGCCGCTGCACGAGGAGTTCGACTGGTCGCGCGGCACGATCGGCTTCGCCGTCTCCGTCAACCTCGCGCTGTACGGGCTCACCGCGCCGTTCGCCGCGGCCCTGATGGACCGCTTCGGCATCCGCCGGATCGTGGCCCTGGCCCTGCTGGTCATCGCCGGAGGCTCGGTCGCCACGGTCTGGATGACCGCCGCTTGGCATCTGGTGCTGTTCTGGGGCGTCCTGGTGGGTCTGGGCAGCGGCTCGATGGCCCTGGCCTTCGCGGCGACGGTGACCAACCGGTGGTTCACCGCACGGCGCGGCCTGGTCACCGGGATCCTGACGGCGGCCGGGGCCTCCGGTCAGCTGGTCTTCCTGCCGCTGCTGTCCTGGCTGGTGGAGGACCACGGCTGGCGTCCGGCGGCGGTCACGGTCTCGCTCACCGCGCTCGCCGTGGTCCCCTTCGTGTGGCTGCTGCTGCGCGACCACCCGGCGGACGTGGGCCTGGCCCCGTACGGGGGCACGTACGCGCCGAAGCCCGCCCCGGTGCCGGGCGCCGCCCGCAGGGCGCTCACCGTCCTGTTCAAGGCGGCCCGGACCGGCCCCTTCTGGCTGCTGGCGGGCACCTTCGCGATCTGCGGGGCCTCCACGAACGGCCTGGTCAAGACCCACTTCGTACCGGCGGCCCATGACCACGGCATGCCGGTGACGGCGGCGGCCGGACTGCTGGCGGTGATCGGTGTCTTCGACGTGGTCGGCACCGTGGCGTCGGGCTGGTTCACCGACCGCTTCGAGGCGCGGCGGCTACTGGCGGTCTACTACGCCCTGCGCGGGGTCTCGCTGCTGTTCCTGCCGATGCTGCTGGCCCCGACCGTGCACCCGCCGATGATCTTCTTCATCGTCTTCTACGGCCTGGACTGGGTGGCGACCGTCCCGCCGACCATCGCCCTGTGTCGCGAGCACTACGGGGAGGACGGGGCGATCGTCTTCGGCTGGGTGCTGGCCTCGCACCAGGTGGGTGCGGCCGTCGTCGCCTTCCTGGGCGGGCTGGCCCGGGACGTCTTCGGATCGTACGACGTCGTCTGGTACGCCTCGGGCGCGCTGTGCGCGGTGGCGGCGCTGCTGTCGATGGTGATCCGGCGCCGCCCGGCTCCGGCCGCGACGGGCGTCCCGGCCGGAGCGTAGGGCCCCGGGCCGTCAGCCCGCGGGGGTGGTGGACTTCAGGGTGCCGTCCGGGCCCGCCAGGAGCACCGGGGTGTCCGGGCCGCCCAGGTCGCGGACGGCGGCGCGGTCCGCGTCGGCCGGGGCGTCGGCGGAGCTGACGACGGCGGCGGCCTCGAGCGACCGGGCCCCGCTGGCCACGGCCATCGCGACGGCGGTCTGCAGCGCGCTCAGCTTCAGGGAGTCCAGCTCCACCGTGCCGGCGACGTAGGTGCGGCCCGTCTCGTCGCGCACCGCCGCCCCCTCCGGCACACCGTTGCGGGCCCGGGCGCTGCGCGCCAGCGTGATGATCTTGCTGTCCTCGGGGTCGATCCCGGTGGTGTCGGTCATGGGCGAAGCATAGGGAGCGCCTGGGCGGGGCCGTACGACGGCCCCGCCGGGGCGCGTCACGGCCGGTCGAGCCGCAGCCGCTCCGCCTTGGGCAGGCCCGCCACGACCAGGTCGTAGGAGTCCTCCACGAGCTCGCGGACCAGCGCGTCCGGAAGGCCGCCGGGCCCGCCCACGGTCACCGTGTTCCAGTGCCGCTTGTTCATGTGATAGCCCGGCACGATCGCCTCGTGCTCCGCGCGCAGCCGCACCGCCAGCTCCGGCTCGCACTTGAGGTTGACCTTCAGCGGCTCCGCGTCCAGGGCCGTGAGCGCGAACACCTTGCCCAGCACCTTGAACACCGAGGTCTCCGGGGTGAACGGGAACTCCTCCACCGCCGCGTTGAAGCCCAGGCAGAACTTCCGCAGCTGTGCCGGGGTCATTCCCCCTCCTCCCCCGCGGCGTCCGCCGCCGCCATCGGTTCCACCAGCACCGTCACGATCTTGTTCCGCCGCCCGGCCGGCGACTCGGCCGTCAGCCGCAACGGACGCCCGTCCGGCAGCTCCACCAGCGCCGAGGCGCCCGCGATGGGCACCCGGCCCAGCGCCTTCGCCAGCAGCCCGCCGACCGTCTCCACGTCCTCGTCGTCGAAGGCCTCGACCTTGAACAGCTCGCCGAGGTCGGTGATGTCGAGGCGCGCCGTGACCCGGTAGCGGTCCTCGCCCAGGTCCTCGACCGGCGGGAGCTCCCGGTCGTACTCGTCGGTGATCTCCCCGACGATCTCCTCCAGGATGTCCTCGATCGTGACGATCCCCGCCGTGCCGCCGTACTCGTCGATGACGACCGCCACGTGGTTGCGCACCTGCTGCATCTCGCGCAGCAGGTCGCCCGCGTTCTTGGTGTCCGGCACGAAGACCGCCGACCGCATGACCGTGGAGACCAGGTCGGACTCCGCCTCCCGGCTGATGTGGGTCTTGCGGACCAGGTCCTTCAGGTAGACGATCCCGACGATGTCGTCCTCGTTCTCCCCGGTCACCGGGATGCGCGAGAAGCCGGAGCGCAGCGCGAGCGTGGTCGCCTGACGGACCGTCTTGTACCGCTCTATGCACACCAGGTCGGTGCGCGGCACCATCACCTCGCGCACCAGGGTGTCGCCGAGCTCGAAGACCTGGTGCACCATCCGGCGCTCGTCGTCCTCGATCAGCGATTCCCGCTCCGCGAGGTCCACCATCGCGCGCAGCTCGGCCTCGGAGGCGAACGGCCCCTTGCGGAAGCCCTTCCCGGGCGTGAGCGCGTTGCCGATGAGGATCAGCAGCTGCGGGATCGGCCCCATCACCCGCGCGAGCGGTACGAGGACGTACGCGGCCGCCGTCGCGGTGTTCAACGGGTGCTGGCGGCCGATCGTGCGCGGGGACACGCCCACGGCGACGAAGGAGACCAGCACCATGACCGCGATGGCCACGAGCAGCGCGGACCAGGTCTCCCCGAACTCGCCGAGGCAGACGTAGGTCACGAGGACGCCGGCCGCCATCTCGCAGGTGACCCGGACCAGCAGCGCCACATTGACGTAGCGGGTGGGGTCGCCGGCCACCTGCGCGAGCTTCTCGCTGCCGCGCCGGCCCTCCCGTACGGCCTGCTCGGCGCGGAAGCTCGAGATGCGGGCGATCCCGGACTCGGCGCACGCCGCGAACCAGGCCACGACCACCAGCAGGACGGCACCGGTGATCAGTTGCGGGGCGTTCACGAGACGGTGGGTGCCGGGGACGGACCGGTCATGCCGCGGTCGGCGCGCCAGCCGTCGACGATCGCCGCCTGGAGGCCGAACATCTCGGCCTTCTCGTCGGGCTCCTCGTGGTCGTACCCGAGCAGGTGCAGCACCCCGTGGACGGTCAGGAGCTGGAGCTCCTCGTCCATGGAGTGCTGCGTCGGGGCGTCCTCGCCCTGCCTCTTGGCGACCTCGGGGCAGAGCACGATGTCACCGAGGAGCCCCTGCGGGGGCTCCTCGTCGTCCTTCGCCGGCGGACGGAGCTCGTCCATCGGGAAGGACATGACGTCGGTGGGTCCGGGCAGGTCCATCCACTGGATGTGGAGCTGCTCCATGGCGTCCTCGTCGATGACGATGACGGAGAGCTCCGAGAGCGGGTGGATCCGCATCCGGGTGAGCGCGTAGCGGGCGATGTCGAGGATCGCCTGCTCGTCGACCTCGGTTCCGGACTCGTTGTTGACGTCGATCGACATGGTGCGCTGGGTTCTACTTCCGCTGGTGGCCGTTCGCGGCCTGCTGGCTGTCGTCGTACTTCTCGTACGCGTCGACGATACGGCCGACCAGCTTGTGGCGGACAACATCCTCGGACGTGAGCCGCGAGAAGTGGATGTCCGGAACCCCTTCGAGGATCGACTGGACCTGACGCAGACCGCTCTTGGTGCCGCCCGGCAGGTCGACCTGCGTGATGTCACCGGTGATGACGATCTTCGAATCGAACCCGAGCCGGGTCAGGAACATCTTCATCTGCTCCGGGCTCGTGTTCTGCGCCTCGTCGAGGACGACGAACGCCTCGTTGAGGGTGCGCCCGCGCATGTACGCCAGCGGGGCCACCTCGATGGTCCCGGCGGCCATGAGCCGCGGGATCGAGTCGGGGTCCAGCATGTCGTGCAGCGCGTCGTAGAGCGGGCGCAGGTACGGGTCGATCTTGTCGAAGAGCGTGCCCGGCAGGAAGCCGAGCCGCTCCCCCGCCTCGACGGCGGGCCGGGTCAGGATGATCCGGCTGACCTGCTTGGACTGCAGGGCCTGGACCGCCTTGGCCATGGCGAGGTAGGTCTTGCCCGTACCGGCGGGGCCGATGCCGAACACGATCGTGTTCTTGTCGATGGCGTCGACGTACCGCTTCTGGTTGAGGGTCTTGGGCCGGATGGTGCGGCCTCGGCTGGAGAGGATGTTCTGGGTGAGCACCTCGGCGGGAGTCTCCTCCGGGCCGCCCTCGTTGCCGTTGCCGCTCGCCTTGAGCATGGCGATCGAGCGTTCCACTGCGTCCTCCGTCATCGGCTGCCCGGTGCGGAGCACCAGCATCATCTCGTCGAACAGGCGCTGGATCAGAGCGACTTCCGCCGCTGCCCCGATCGCGCTGACCTGATTGCCCCGAACATGGATGTCGGCCTTCGGGAAGGCCTTCTCGATCACGCGCAACAGGGCGTCACCGGAACCGAGCACCGTCACCATCGGGTGCGTGGCCGGAACGGTGAAGTGGGCTCGCGCCTGGCCCGGCGCTGGGATGTGGGCTGTCGGTGTCTGAGTCATGGGCCGGCACTGTGGCCTGCGCATACCTCCCGCTGAGGGGCCGCGCCGATCGACGACCTCCGGAATACCAAGCGTACGTCGCCCGTGGTGCATCCCCGAGGGGTTTTCCACCGGCTTTCGACCGGCTGGGCCTGAGGCCGGGCCGCCCTCCCTAGGCGGAGTGCCGGAAGCCGATGGTGGGTACCGCCCGGCGCCGGGCGGCCGGGGTCGCCGGCTGCGGGATCAGGTCGTCCAGGAACGCGTAGCGGCCGCGCAGCCCGGGCGGGGCGGACCGCCACCAGTGGGCCACCTCCGGCCAGCCGGGGGCCGAGAGGGAGCCGCCGAACTCCTGGACCGACAGGGCGGCCGTCAGCCCCGCGAAGGCGAGGCGGTCCGCCAGCGGCCAGCCCGCCAGGGTGCCGGTGACGAAGCCCGCCACGTAGACGTCGCCCGCCCCGGTCGGGTCCAGCTCGTCCACCGTGATCCCCGGGACGTGGGCCGTCTCGCCCGTCCGCCCGTCCACGGCGTACGAGCCCTCCGGGCCCATCGTCACCACCGCGATCGGCACCCGCTCGGCCAGCGCCCGTGCGGCCGCGCGGGGACAATCGGTCCGCGTGTACCGCATGGCCTCGCCCGCGTTCGGCAGGAAGGCCTCGCAGTGCTCCAGGTCGACCAGGGCCCCCAGGTCCCACTGCCCGCTCTCGTCCCAGCCCACGTCCGCGAAGACCCGCGCGCCGCGCCGGGCCGCCTCCGCGATCCACGGCTCGCCCCGGCCGGGCCCGAGCGCGGCCACGGCGGCCCGGGCTCTCGGGGGGCACTGCGGAAAGGGGCCGGGGCCGGCCGGCGGCGGCGCCTCGTGGCCGTGCGAGACCATCGTGCGTTCGCCCTCGTAGGCCATCGAGACGGTGACGGGGCTGTGCCAGCCGGGGATCGTCCGCGACATGGACAGGTCGATGCCCTCGCCCTGCTCGAGGGCGTCCCAGCAGTACTCCCCGTAGTGGTCGTCGCCGAACGCCGCGGCGAGCGAGGTGCGCAGGCCGAGCCGGGCCAGGGCGGTGGCCATGTTGGCGACGCCGCCGGGGCTGGAGCCCATCCCGCGGGCCCAGGACTCCGTACCGCGCACCGGGGCCGAGTCGAGGCCGGTGAAGATGATGTCGAGGAAGACCGTGCCGGTCAGGAAGACGTCGCAGGCGGGCTCTTGGGGGTTGCGCAGCGGGCCGAGCGGGTCCACCGCTGCCGCACGGCTGTCGACGTTGTCCCGACTGGTCACGGTGTACTCCCCGTTGGCTTGAAGGGTCGTTTCTTCCAGAGGTTTTCGGTGCGATGGTTTTCGGTGGAAAGATGCCAGCCCTGCCCCGCCCGCACGAGCCCAAACCCAGTGTGTCGCAGATCACTACAGGAATGCTCTTTTCCTGCTGTCGGGCCACTTGATAAACAGGGGCCCCGCTCACTCTGCGGCGACGCCACGCATCACCCGCACCATCTGGAACGCACGTGCCCGACCGCACCCCCGCGCCGCTCTCCGAGCCGCCCGCCGCGCTGCCCGCCGCCTGGCCTCTGGTGGCCCTCTTCACCGCCGGGTACCTCGCCCCGTACCTCCTGCCGACCGTCGTGGGACGGCTCGACGCCCACCTGCCGCTGAGCCCCGCACAGGCCGGTCTGATCGGCACGGTCCTGCTGCTCGGCTCCGCCGCGGCCGGTTTCACCCTGGCCTCCCGCATCGGCCGGCACGGGCCCCGGTCCCTGGCCCGGCTCGGGCTGCTGCTGGCCGTCGCCGGATACGGCACGGCCGCCGCGGCCTCGCCGCTGCCGCTGGTCGTCGCGGGCGCGGTGGTCGGCGGCTTCGGCTCCGGGACCGCCACCGCCGTGGCCGCCGCCGGCATCGCCGGGCAGCGCGACCCGCACCGGGCCTCCGCGCTGGGGCTGCTGTCGGTGTCGGCGACCGCCGGGGCGCTGTACCTGACGCTGCCGCGGCTCGGGGGCGGCCACGGGCTGCCGTTCGCCGCGATCGCGCTGGTCGCGGCGGTGGTCTGGCCCGCCACGGGCCGGCTGGGCGGCTCCTCGGCACCCGCGGTGACCGGAGTCGCCCCGGGCCGCCTTCCGTACCGGCGCGCCGGGGTCGTCCTGGCGGGCTCCCTGATGCTGTGGTCCCTCGCGCAGAACGCCCTGTGGGGGGTCAGCGGCCGGATCGGCACCCAGCAGGCGGGGCTCTCGGAGGTCACCCTCGGCGTCGTCTTCGCCGCGGCGCTCGGCGCGGGCCTGCTCGGGGTCGCGGCCGCCTCCGCGCTGGGCTCCCGCCTGGGCCGGGCGGTCCCGATCGGCGCCGGGACGGCGGCGATCGCCTGCTGCGTGGTGGTGTCCTCGTCCGCCCGGGGCCTCGGGGGCTTCGCCGGCGGGGAGATCCTGTGGAACGCGCTCTACCCGGTCGTGCTCTCGTACGCGATCGGCCTCGCCGCGGCCCTGGATCCGCGCGGCCGCTGGGCGGTGCTGGCCGGCTCGGCGTCCTCCCTGGGCGTGGCCTGCGGGCCCGTCACCGGCAGCCTCCTCGCGGAGGCGGCGGGCTTCCCCGCCATGGGCCTGGTGCTGGGGGCGCTGCTGCTGGCCGTGGCCGGGCCGATGGCCGCGGTGGCGCTGCACGCGGGTGGCCGTCCGCTGACCGCCGGGTCGGTCCGGCGCCGCGGTGGCGCCCCGGCGGCCGTCCTCGCCGCCGGCGCGGGTGCTCCGTCGGGCACGATCCCCCGCATCGGGGCCGAGGAACTCTCGGTCACCGAGATCCCGCTCCACCGCAGGCCCCTCCGCATCCTGCTCCCGTCCCCGACCGCTCGCCGCCGCACCCGCGTGTAACCGCCGCGCGGCTCAAAGACCTGGGGCGCCGCCCCAGACCCCGCGCCGGCGCGTCGGCCCCGTCAGCGCCGCTTGGGCAAGGGGACGCGCGCCAGGTCCGCCGCCACCGTCAGCTCGCCCTCGAACCCACCCGCACGGGCCTGCCGTTCGAACTCCGAGGGGTCGGTGTAGCGCTGCGAGAAGTGCGTCAGCACCAGGTGCCGTACCCCCGCGTCCCGCGCCACCCGCGCCGCCTGCCCGGCCGTGAGGTGTCCGTGCTCGGTGGCCAGCGGCTCGTCCTCGTCGAGGAAGGTCGACTCGATCACCAGCATGTCGCAGCCCTCGGCCAGCTCCTCCACGCCCTCGCAGAGCCGGGTATCCATGACGAACGCGAACCGCTGCCCGGGCTTCGGCTCGCTGACCTGCTCCAGGGTGACCTCGCCCAGCCGCCCCTCGCGCTGGATCCGGCCCACGTCCGGGCCCGTGATCCCGTGCCGCGCCAGCAGCTCCGGGATCATGCGGCGCCCGTCCGGCTCGGTGAGGCGGTAGCCGAAGGACTCCACCGGGTGAGAGAGCAGCCTGGCCTCAAGGACGTACGAGGCCCCGCGCGCCAGCACCCGCATCCCGTCCCCGGCCACCGGCTCCTCCGCCAGCCGCACCGTCTCGCGGTAGGCCGTGGCGTACCGCAGCCGGTCGAAGAACTTCTGCCCCGAGGCCGGGTAGTGCGCGGTGACGGGGTGCGGGACCCGGTCGAGGTTGATCCGCTGGATCACCCCGGCCAGGCCGAGGCTGTGGTCACCGTGGAAGTGGGTGACGCAGATCCGGTTGATGTCGTGCGCGGCCACCCCGGCACGCAGCATCTGGCGCTGGGTGCCCTCGCCCGGGTCGAAGAGGATGCCCTCGCCGTCCCAGCGCAGCAGGTAGCCGTTGTGGTTGCGGTGGCGGGTGGGCACCTGGCTGGCGGTGCCCAGCACCACGAACTCGCGTACGGACACGGGTTATCCGGGGGGCCACTGGAGGCCGCGGCCGCCGAGGACGTGCGCGTGGGCGTGGAAGACGGTCTGGCCGGCGCCGGCGCCCGTGTTGAAGACGATCCGGTAGCCGTGGTCGGTGAGCTTCTCGTCCAGCGCGATCTGCCCGGCCTCGGCGAGGAGGTCGGCGGTGATGGCGGGCTCGGCCGCGGCCAGCGAGGCCGCGTCGGGGTAGTGCACCTTGGGGATCACCAGGACGTGTGTCGGCGCCTGCGGGTTTATGTCCCGGAAGGCGAAGGTCGTCTCGGTCTCCCGGACCACGGTCGCCGGGATGTTCCCCGCGACGATCTTGCAGAACAGGCAGTCGGCCTGCGGTTCCCCGGCCATCGCTTCGCCTCCGTGTCGTTGATCGCTCCGGGCATCGTATCCCCGGAGCGCGTACGGGGTTCCGTGGCCTCCCGGGCCGGCCGGATCCTCCGCCACGGCGCGCCGGCCCGCCGTACGCGGGGTCAGCCCCAGCGGCCGGTACGGGCCAGCAGGACCGCCGTCGCCGCGGTGCCGGCGGTCGACGTGCGCAGGACGGAGCGGCCCAGCCGGTAGGGGTGGGCGCCCGCCTCGGCGAACACGGCCAGTTCCTCGGGGGAGACCCCGCCCTCCGGGCCGACGACCAGCACGAGGGACCCGGCCGCCGGCAGCTTGGCCTCGGCCAGGGCCTCGGAGGGCGTGTCGCGGTCCTCGTGGAGGACCATCGCCAGGTCGGCGCCGGCCAGCAGGGCCGCCACCTGCTTGGTGGACATGGCCTCGCCCACCTCCGGGAAACGGACCCGGCGGGACTGCTTCCCCGCCTCCCGGGCGGTGGCCCGCCACTTGGCCAGGGACTTGGCCCCCCGGTCTCCGCGCCACTGCGTGACGCACCGCGAGGCCTGCCACGGCACGATCGCGTCCACGCCCGTCTCGGTCATGGTCTCCACGGCCACCTCGCCCCGGTCCCCCTTGGGCAGGGCCTGCACCACGGTGATCCGGACGGCGGGTTCCGCTTCCTCGAAGGCCCCGGACACGGTCAGGACCAGCCGGTCCTTGCCCTCCGCCGCCTTCACGACCGCCTCGGCCCAGCCGCCCCGGCCGTCCGTGAGTACCACCGTCTCGCCCGGGTTGAGCCGCTTGACGGACACCGCGTGCCGGCCCTCCGGGCCGTCCAGGACGAACTCCGGTCCCGCCGGGACCTCTTCGACCACGAACACCGGGGCGGTCATGACGCACTCCTCATCTGCATTGCCTTCAACGTGCTCTGCGCCTCGGCCAGTTCGGCCGTCAGCACTTCCATCAGCTCCCCGGCGGGCAGCGCCCGCGCCAGCCGGTGCCCCTGGCCCGCCCACAGGGCCATGCCCTGCGGGTCACCGGCAGCGGCGGCCGCTTTGCGCAGCCCCGAGGTCAGGTGGTGGATCTGCGGGTAGGCGGCGGGGGCGTACGGCCCGTGCTCGCGCATGAACCGGTTGACCAGACCCCGCGCCGGCCGCCCGGAGAAGGCCCGGGTCAGCTCGGTGCGGACGAACAGCGGGTCCGTCAGGGCCTTCTTGTGCAGCGGGTCCGCCCCCGACTCCGGGCAGGCCAGGAAGGCCGTACCGAGCTGGGCCGCCTCCGCGCCCGCCGCGAGCAGCGCGGCGATCTGCGAGCCCCGCATCAGCCCGCCCGCCGCGATGAGGGGGAGCGCGACCGCCTCCCGCACCTGGGCCACGAGCGCGAGCAGGCCCACGGACGCCGTGCCGTCCGCCTGCGGATCGTCCCGGTGCGTGCCCTGGTGGCCGCCGGCCTCCACTCCCTGGACGCACACGGCGTCGGCCCCGGCCTCCTGCGCGCGGCGGGCCTCCTCGACGGAGGTCGCGGTGACGACGGTGTGCGTACCGGCCTTGCGCAGGGAGGCCAGCACCGCCGGGGCGGGGCAGCCGAAGGTGAAGGAGACGACCGGGACCGGGTCCTCCAGGAGGATGGCGAGTTTGGCGTCGTAGCCGTCGTCGCAGGTGCCGATGATGTCCTCGTCGGCCAGCGAGATCTCGTACCAGCTCGCCTCGCCGGCCAGCTGCCCGCGGTACGCCTCGACGGCGGCCGGGTCCACGTGGCCGGTCTGCGGCATGAAGAGGTTCACCCCGAAGGGGCGCCGGGTCAGGGCGCGCACCTGCTTGATCTCCTGGTACATGCCGTCGGCGGTCTTGTATCCGCCGGCCAGGAAGCCCAGTCCGCCCGCCTCGCACACGGCGGCGGCGAGAGGCGGACAGGAGGCGCCGCCCGCCATGGGGGCCTGCACGATCGGGTATGCGCAGAGACCGTTCGGTGCCGAGGACATGCACTGCATCGTGCCATGTCCCGCTCAGGGGACCGAATCACGGCATTCGCCTGGCATAGTCCGCTTCCCGGCGCGGCCGGAACGCATACGGCGAGCCCGGCCGGGGGCATCCCCCGGCCGGGCTCGTCGATGATGGTCGCACGCGGTCAGCGGCCGTTGAAGGCGTCCTTCAGGCGGCTGAACAGCCCCTGCTGGCCCGGCGCGAACTGACCGGTCGGACGCTCCTCGCCGCGCAGCTTCGCCAGCTGGCGCAGCAGCTCCTCCTGCTGGGCGTCCAGCTTGCTCGGGGTGGTCACCTCGACGTGGACGATCAGGTCGCCGCGCCCGCCACCGCGCAGGTGGGTGACGCCGCGCCCGTGCAGCGGGATCGACTGGCCGGACTGGGTGCCGGGCCGGATGTCGATCTCCTCCATGCCGTCCAGCGTCTCCAGCGGGCACTTGGTGCCCAGGGAGGCCGCCGTCATCGGGATGGTGACCGTGCAGTGCAGGTCGTCCCCGCGCCGCTGGAAGGTCGGGTGGGGCAGCTCGTGGATCTCCACGTAGAGGTCGCCGGCGGGGCCGCCGCCGGGGCCGACCTCGCCCTCGCCCGCGAGCTGGATGCGGGTGCCGTTCTCGACACCGGCCGGGATCTTGACGGTGAGGCTGCGGCGGGACCGGACCCGGCCGTCGCCCGCGCACTCGGGGCACGGGGTCGGGACGACGGTGCCGAAGCCCTGGCACTGCGGGCAGGGCCGCGAGGTCATGACCTGGCCCAGGAAGGACCGGGTGACCTGCGAGACCTCGCCGCGGCCGCGGCACATGTCACACGTCTGCGCGGAGGTGCCGGGAGCGGCACCCTCGCCGGAGCAGGTGGTGCAGACGACGGCCGTGTCGACCTGGATGTCCTTGGTGGTCCCGAAGGCCGCCTCGTCCAGCTCCAGGTCCAGGCGGATCATGGCGTCCTGGCCGCGCCGGGTCCGCGAGCGCGGGCCGCGCTGCGAGGCCTGGCCGAAGAAGGCGTCCATGATGTCGGAGAAGTTGCCGAAGCCACCCGCCCCGAAGCCGCCCGCTCCGCCACCGCCGCCCGACGAGGACAGCGGGTCGCCGCCCAGGTCGAAGACCTGCTTCTTCTGCGGGTCCGAGAGCACCTCGTAAGCCGCGTTGATCTCCTTGAAGCGCTCCTGCGTCTTCGGGTCCGGATTCACATCCGGGTGAAGTTCGCGCGCGAGGCGCCGGAAGGCCTTCTTGATCTCGTCCTGCGATGCGTCGCGGCGCACGCCGAGAACGGCGTAGTAGTCCGTGGCCACTTACGACTCCGCCAGGATCTGTCCGACGTAACGTGCCACTGCGCGTACCGCTCCCATCGTTCCGGGGTAGTCCATGCGGGTCGGTCCGACCACGCCGAGTTTGGCGACCGTTTCGCCGCCCGAACCGTAACCGACCGAGACGACCGACGTGGAGTTCAGCCCCTCGTAGGCGTTCTCGTGCCCGATCCGTACGGCCATTCCCGACTCGTTGGCCTCGCCCAGCAGCTTGAGGAGCACGACCTGCTCCTCCAGCGCTTCGAGCACAGGCCTGATCGTCAGGGGAAAATCGTGTCCGAAGCGGGTGAGATTGGCGGTACCGCCGATCATCAGCCGCTCTTCGGCTTCCTCGACCAGGGTTTCGAGGAGGGTCGAGAGCACGGTCGACACCGTGCCGCGGTCGTCCGCCTCGAAGGACTCGGGGAGGTCCTGGACGAGCGGGGGCACGTCGGTGAACCGGCGCCCGACGACCCTGCTGTTGAGCCGCGCCCGCAGATCGGCCAGCGAGGTCTCCCCGAAGGGGCTCGGGCAGTCGATCAGCCGCTGCTCGACGCGTCCGGTGTCCGTGATCAGTACGAGCATCAGGCGCGCGGGAGCGAGCGAGAGCAGCTCCACGTGCCGGACGGTCGAGCGGGTCAGGCTCGGGTACTGGACGACGGCGACCTGCCGGGTCAGCTGCGCGAGCAGCCGCACCGTGCGGCCGACCACGTCGTCGAGGTCGACGGCGCCGTCGAGGAAGTTCTGGATGGCCCGGCGCTCGGGCGTCGACAGGGGCTTGACCCCCGCCAGCTTGTCGACGAAGAGGCGATAGCCCTTGTCGGTGGGGATCCGGCCGGCGCTGGTGTGGGGCTGGGCGATGTAGCCCTCGTCCTCCAGCACGGCCATGTCGTTGCGCACGGTGGCGGGCGAGACTCCGAGCCGGTGCCGCTCGGTGAGCGCCTTGGAGCCGACCGGCTCCTCCGTCCCGACGTAGTCCTGGACGATGGCGCGCAGCACTTCGAGTCTGCGTTCGCTGAGCATCGCGCACACCTCCAGCTGTGGTCCGTTGCCGTGTTGGTCGGAGCTCGGTCGTTGGCACTCTGGTCGTTCGAGTGCCAGAGATCCCCCGCTCAGTGTACGGCCGGGTAGTAAGACCCTGGCAAGGGAGGCCCGCCAGGGTAGCGTCGCGGCATGGACGTGCGTTGGGAAGAGGCGGGCTGGGAAAGGCTGACCGGACGGACCGGACGGCGGCGGCTGCCGGTGTGGGACTGCACGGTGGGACTGGTGGTGGGGGACGATTCCGCCCTCCTCGTCGACCCCGGTTCGTGCGTGCGCGAGGGCGCGCGGGTGCGGGCGGAGGCGGAGCGGTTGACGGGCCGGCACGTGACCCATATCGCATTCACGCACGGACATTTCGACCACGTCCTGGGCGGGGCCGCCTTCTCCGGCGCCGAGGTGTTCGGCGCGGTCGGGCTGGACGCGCTGCTCGCCACGGGCCGCGCGGAGCTGCGCGGGGACGCGGTGCGGCACGGGCTGGCCGAGGCGGAGGCCGCGGAGGCGGTGGACCTGATGGTGGTGCCCAAGCACCTGGTGTCGGGCGAGTGGACGCTGGAACTGGGCGGGGTGCAGGTGCTGCTGGCCAATGTGGGGCCCGGGCACACGCGTCACGACCTGGCGGTCTTCGTGCCGGGCGAGCGCGAGACGGTGTTCTGCGGGGACCTGGTCGAGGAGTCGGGCGAGCCGTCGGCGGGCCCGGACGCGGTGCCCCGCCAGTGGCCCGCGGCCCTGGACCGGCTGCTGGCCCTGGGCGGGGACGACGCTCAGTACGTGCCGGGTCACGGAGCGGTGGTCCCGGCGGCCTTCGTGCGTGCGCAACGCGCCACACTGGCCGCGCGTTTCGGCGTGTCGTAGGCGTGATCGCGGCGCCTCTCCTACGCTCGGCCGGATGCGCGAGTACTCCCCCGACCTGACCCCCCAGTGGAAGCGCCCCAAGGCCGTGCCGGAGGTGGCTGCGGAGCCCGATCTGGTGGTCGAGGTGGCCGGCACGGACTTCTGCGGCGCGGTGGTGGCCTGCGAGGCGGGCACGGTGACCCTGGAGGACCGTTTCGGCAAGCGGCGGGTGTTCCCGCTGGAGCCTCGGGGCTTCCTGCTGGACGGGGCCGTGGTCACCCTGGTCCGCCCCTCGCGCTCCCCTTCCGCGCCGCTGCGCACCGCCTCGGGCTCGATCGCCGTCCCGGGAGCCAGGGCGCGGGTGGCGCGGGCCGGGCGGATCTACGTGGAGGGCCGCCACGACGCGGAGCTGGTCGAGAGGGTCTGGGGCGACGACCTGCGGATCGAGGGCGTGGTGGTGGAGTACCTGGAGGGCATCGACGACCTTCCGGCCATCGTCGCCGACTTCGCCCCGGGCCCCGACGCCCGCCTGGGGATCCTGGTGGACCACCTCGTGCCGGGCTCCAAGGAGTCACGCATCGCGGCGTCGGTGACCTCTCCGGACGTCCTGATCGTGGGCCACCCGTACGTGGACGTCTGGCAGGCGGTGAAGCCGTCCGCCCTGGGCATCCCGGCGTGGCCGGTGATCCCGCGCGGCCAGGACTGGAAGACGGGCATCTGCCGCGCCCTGGGCTGGCCGGACAACACCGGCGCCGCCTGGCAGCACATCCTGTCCCGGGTGACGTCCTACAGGGACCTGGAACCCATCCTCCTGGGCTCGGTGGAACACCTCATCGACCACGTCACGGCCTGATCCAGCCCCCAAGTCCAGCCTCGCCGGCGATTGAGGCGCGGGGTCCGGGGCGGAGCCCCGGGGAAGCAGGCGCGCAGGGCCTAGTCCACCAGGTCCCGGACCACCGCGTCGGCCAGCAACCGCCCGCGCAGGGTCAGCACGGCCCGCCCCGCCCCGTACGGCTCCGCCTCCAGCAGCCCGTCCGCGAGCGCGCGGCGGGACGCCTCCAGCCCGGCCGGAGCGAGCAGCGACAGCGGCACGCCGTCCACCAGCCGCAGCTCCAGCAGGATCCGCTCGACCCGCCGGTCCTCCTCCGACAGGAGCTCGCGCCCGGCCCCGGGAGAGCGGCCCCCGGCCAGCGCGGCGGCATAGGCCCCCGGGTGCTTGACGTTCCACCACCGCACACCGCCCACGTGCGAGTGCGCACCCGGCCCCGCGCCCCACCAGTCGGCGCCGCGCCAGTACAGCTCGTTGTGCAGGCAGCGCCCGGCCTCCGAGGCGGCCCAGTTCGACACCTCGTACCAGGAGTAGCCGGCCCGCGCCATCACCGCGTCCGCGATCAGATAGCGATCGGCGTGCACGTCGTCGTCCGTCATCGGGACCTCGCCGCGGCGGATCCGCCGCGCCAGCTGCGTGCCCTCCTCCACGATCAGCGCGTACGCCGAGATGTGGTCCGGCCCGGCGCCCAGCGCCGCGGAGAGCGTCGCCCGCCAGTCCTCGTCCGACTCCCCCGGCGTCCCGTAGATCAGGTCCAGGTTGACGTGCTCGAAGCCCGCCGCCCGCGCCTCCGCGACGCAGGCCTCCGGGCGCCCGGGGGTGTGCGTACGGTCCAGCACCTTCAGGACGTGCTGCTTCGCGCTCTGCATGCCGAAGGAGATCCGGTTGAAGCCGCCGGCCCGCAGCTCGGCCAGGTACCGCGGGTCCACCGACTCCGGATTGGCCTCGGTGGTGATCTCCGCGTCCTCAGCCAGGCCGAACTCGTCCCGGATCGCCGCGAGCATCCGTACGAGGTCGCCGGCGGGCAGCAGCGTCGGGGTGCCGCCGCCCACGAACACCGTCCGTACGGCCCGCGGGTCGTCCCCGAGCACCTTCCGGGCGAGGCGGACCTCGTCGATCAGGGTGTCGGCGTAGTTCTCCCGCGAGGCGAGCACACCGCCGGTACCCCGCAGCTCGGTGGCCGTGTAGGTGTTGAAGTCGCAGTAGCCGCACCGCGTGGCGCAGTACGGGACGTGCAGGTAGAAGCCGAGCGGCCGGTCCCCCGCGCCCGCCAGGGCGTGCGACGGCAGCGAGCCGTCTTCGGGCATGGGTTCACCGTCGGGCAGTGCGGAAGGCATACGCCCATCATCCCGCACTGCCCCATGGTCGTTTACGCCGTGCTCGGCGCCCCCGGCTACAGCTCGCGCGCGCCCTCGTACATCTCGTCGATCAGGTGCTTGAACTCACGCTCGACGACCGGGCGCTTCAGCTTGAGGCTGGGCGTGAGGTCGCCGTGCTCGACGTCGAGGTCGCGCGGCAGGATCCGGAACTTCTTGACCGTCTGCCACCGCTGGAGGCCCTCGTTGAGGGTCTGCACGTACGTCTCGATCAGGCGGTTGGTCTCCGGCGCGGCCAGGATCTGCGCGTACGTCTTGCCCTCCAGCCCGTTCTGGACGGCCCAGCCCGTGATCGACGGCTCGTCGAGCGCGATCAGGGCGGAGCAGAAGTTCCGGTCGGCTCCGTGCACGACGATCGTCGACACGTACGGGCAGATCGCCTTGAACTGGCCCTCGACCTCGGCCGGGGCGACGTACTTGCCGCCCGAGGTCTTGATCAGGTCCTTCTTGCGGTCGGTGATGCGCAGGTACCCGTCGGCCGACAGCTCGCCGATGTCGCCGGTGTGCAGCCAGCCGTCGGACTCCAGCACCTCGGCGGTCTTCTCGGGCTGCCCGTGGTAGCCCTGCATGATGCCGGGGCCGCGCAGCAGGACCTCGCCGTCGTCGGCGATGCGGACCTCGGTACCGGGGAGCGGCTTGCCGACGGTGCCGGTGCGGTAGGCCTCGCCCGGGTTGACGAAGGAGGCGGCACTGGACTCGGTCAGGCCGTAGCCCTCGAGGATGTGGATGCCCGCGCCGGAGAAGAAGTAGCCGATGTCGGGCGCCAGGGCGGAGGCGCCGGAGACGGCGGCGCGCAGGTTGCCGCCGAAGGCCTCGCGGAGCTTGGAGAAGACGAGCGCGTCGGCGATCTTGTGCTTGGTGGCGAGGCCGAAGGGGGCGGTCGCCTGACCGGTGCGGCGGAAGTTGTCCTGGGTGACCTTGGCGTACTCGCGGGCCACGCCGACCGACCACTGGAAGATCTTGTACTTGGCCCCGCCGCCGGCCCGGGCCTTGGCGGCGACGCCGTTGTACACCTTCTCGAAGATGCGCGGGACGGCCGCCATGTACGTCGGCTGCACGATCGGCAGGTTCTCGATGATCTTGTCGATGCGGCCGTCGACGGCGGTCACGTGGCCGACCTCGATCTGGCCGGAGGTCAGCACCTTGCCGAAGACGTGGGCCAGCGGCAGCCACAGGTACTGGACGTCGTCCTTGGTGATCAGGCCGGTGGCGACCGTGGCCTTGGCCATGTACGACCAGTTGTCGTGCGGCAGGCGGACGCCCTTGGGGCGGCCGGTGGTGCCGGAGGTGTAGATGAGGGTGGCGAGCTGGTCGGCGGTGATGGCCGCGATCCGCTCCTTGACCGCCTCGGGGTGCTTGGCGAGGTACTCCTTGCCGCGCGCCTCCAGGTCGGCGAGCGAGAGCACCCAGCCGTCGGGGTCGCCCTCGGCGGCGACCGCGTCTGCGCTCTCCACGACCACCACGTGGGTGAGGTGGGGCAGCTCGGCGCGGCGCTCGCGCGCCTTGGCCAGCTGCGCGCCGTCCTCGGCGATGAGCACCCGGCTCTCGGAGTCGGCCAGGATGTACGCCGACTCCTCGGCGTTCGTGGTGGGGTAGATCGTGGTGACCGCGCCGCCGGCGCACATCACGCCGAGGTCGCCGAGGATCCACTCGACCCGGGTGTTGGAGGCGAGCGCGACCCGCTGCTCCGGCTCCAGGCCCAGGTCGACCAGCCCGGCGGCGATGGCGAAGACCCGCTCGGCCGCCTGGCCCCAGCTCAGCGACTTCCAGTCGTCGGGGCCCTGGCCGCCGGCCGCTGGCACCGGATACCGGTACGCCTCCGCATGGGGCGTGGCGGCCACGCGCTCAAGGAAGAGGGCCGCCACCGTGGGCGGACGGTTCTCGATCAAGGTCTGTGTGTCGCTCACGACATCCTCCGGACCGGACCACGCGGCAGTGCGTGGGCGTGGGGCGCTTGGGGGGGCGCATCGGGACAGGCGGGGTTTGAGACGTAACCAGCAGGTGACTGGCGAGTAACCATCGAGCAGTGATCAGACTAGAGGCCGTCCGCCGCCTGCGTAAGAGCTCGCAAGCGGCCGGTTCATAACGAAAGAGGCCCCCGCGCCGGAGCGTGAGGGCCTGCTTCCGCAGCGGTCGCGGGCGTCGCTACTTCTTCTTGCCGCCGGATTCGTCGCTGGAGAGGACGGCGATGAAGGCCTCCTGCGGGACCTCCACGGAGCCGACCATCTTCATCCGCTTCTTGCCTTCCTTCTGCTTCTCCAGCAGCTTCCGCTTACGGGAGATGTCACCGCCGTAGCACTTGGCGAGGACGTCCTTGCGGATGGCGCGAATGGTCTCGCGGGCGATGACGCGGGAGCCGACGGCCGCCTGGATCGGGATCTCGAAGGCCTGCCGCGGGATGAGCTCGCGCAGCTTGGCGACCAGGCGCACGCCGTAGGCGTAGGCGGCGTCCTTGTGGGTGACGGCGGAGAAGGCGTCGACCTTGTCGCCGTGCAGGAGGATGTCGACCTTGACCAGGCTGCCGGCCTGCTCGCCCGTGGGCTCGTAGTCCAGGGAGGCGTAACCGCGCGTCTTGGACTTCAGCTGGTCGAAGAAGTCGAAGACGATCTCCGCGAGCGGGAGCGTGTAGCGGATTTCGACCCGGTCCTCGGAGAGGTAGTCCATCCCGAGGAGCGTGCCGCGGCGCTGCTGGCAGAGCTCCATGATCGCGCCGATGAACTCGGAGGGCGCGAGCAGGGTGGCCCGCACGACCGGCTCGAACACGTCCGAGATCTTGCCCTCGGGGAACTCGCTCGGGTTGGTGACGGAGACTTCCTTGCCGTCCTCCATGACGACCCGGTAGACCACGTTCGGCGCGGTGGCGATCAGGTCGAGGCCGAACTCGCGCTCCAGGCGCTCGCGGACCACGTCCAGGTGCAGCAGGCCGAGGAAGCCGACGCGGAAGCCGAAGCCGAGCGCCGCCGAGGTCTCCGGCTCGTAGACCAGCGCGGCGTCGTTGAGCTGGAGCTTGTCCAGGGCCTCGCGCAGGTCCGGGTAGTCCGAGCCGTCGAGCGGGTACAGGCCCGAGAAGACCATCGGCCGCGGGTCCTTGTAGCCGCCGAGGGCCTCGGTCGCGCCGTTGTGCAGGCTGGTGATGGTGTCACCGACCTTGGACTGGCGGACGTCCTTCACGCCGGTGATGATGTAGCCCACCTCGCCGACGCCGATGCCGTCGGCCGGGGTCATCTCGGGCGAGGAGACACCGATCTCCAGCAGCTCGTGGGTGGCGCCGGTGGACATCATCCGGATGCGCTCGCGCTTGTTGAGCTGGCCGTCGACCACACGGACGTAGGTGACCACGCCTCGGTACGAGTCGTACACCGAGTCGAAGATCATGGCGCGGGCCGGGGCGTCCTTGGGGCCGACCGGGGCCGGGACGGTGGCGACGATCTTGTCCAGTAGCGCGTCCACACCGAGACCGGTCTTCGCCGAGACCCGCAGCACGTCCTCCGGCTGGCAGCCGACCAGGTTCGCGAGCTCCTCGGCGAACTTCTCCGGCTGGGCGGCCGGCAGGTCGATCTTGTTCAGGACCGGGACGATCGCGAGGTCCTTCTCCATCGCCAGGTACAGGTTGGCGAGGGTCTGCGCCTCGATGCCCTGGGCGGCGTCCACCAGCAGGACCGTGCCCTCGCACGCGGCGAGGGAGCGCGAGACCTCGTACGTGAAGTCGACGTGCCCGGGGGTGTCGATCATGTTGAGGATGTGGGTGCTGCCCTGGCCCTCGCCCGTGGTGGGCGCCCACGGCAGTCGGACCGCCTGGGACTTGATCGTGATGCCGCGCTCACGCTCGATGTCCATGCGGTCGAGGTACTGGGCGCGCATCTGCCGCTGGTCGACTACACCGGTGAGCTGGAGCATCCGGTCGGCAAGGGTCGACTTGCCGTGGTCGATGTGCGCGATGATGCAGAAGTTGCGGATCAGCGCCGGGTCGGTACGGCTCGGCTCGGGCACGTGGCTGGGGATGGCGGGCACGCAGTGTCCTGATTCTCGGGTCGCAGTCGGGGGCGTGATCGATCCTGGTCGGATCATGGGGATCTCTACGCTGACTCCCATGGTCCCATGGACCGGGCAGTGCGCTCGGTTTGGGCTGCCCCCAGCGTGCCTGGTAGCCTGGGCAGCTGTGTCTCGTATGCCCTCTCAGCTGTCGAGGCACAATCCGAAGAACAAAACTCTGAACCTGAAAAGGCTCTTTCGTGGCGAACATCAAGTCCCAGATCAAGCGGAACAAGACGAACGAGAAGGCGCGCCTGCGCAACAAGGCCGTCAAGTCCTCGCTCAAGACCGCGATCCGCAAGGCCCGCGAGGCCGTCGTCGCCGGTGACGTCGAGAAGGCCACCGTGGCTTCCCGCGACGCCGCGCGTGCGCTCGACAAGGCTGTCTCGAAGGGTGTCATCCACAAGAACGCCGCCGCCAACAAGAAGTCGGCGCTGGCCACCAAGGTTGCCTCCCTGCAGGGCTGAGCTCTCGATGTGAATCGCCGGTAAGGACCCAGCGGGCCCTCTCTTCCGCTCCTTCACCGGCACACCGCGCCGCACGCGGCCTGCGTTCGCCACGCGGGTGCGGCGCAACACAAGCAGTACGAGCAGTACGCGAAGGCCCCGGCCTCCACCCTTCCCCAGGGCGGCGGCCGGGGCCTTCGTGTGTCAGCGGCGGCCGTGCGTCAGCGGCGCTGGGGGCGGGCGGCGCGGGCCACGGCCACGACCGCCTTCTCCAGCGCGTACGCGGGATCGTCACCGCCGCCCTTGACCCCCGCGTCGGCGGCGGCCACGGCACGCAGGGCGTCCGCGACGCCGTCCGCCGACCAGCCGCGCATCTGCTGGCGGACCCGGTCGATCTTCCAGGGCGGCATCCCGAGGTCCCGGGCGAGGTCGCCGGGGCGGGCCCCGCGCGGGGCGGAGGCCAGCTTGCCGATCGCCCGCACGGCCTGGGCCAGGGCGCTGGTGATCAGGACCGGCGCCACCCCGGTGGACAGGGACCAGCGCAGGGCTTCGAGAGCCTCCGCCGCACGCCCCTCCACCGCCCGGTCGGCGACCGTGAAGCTGGAGGCCTCGGCCCGGCCCGTGTAGTAGCGGCCGACCACGGCCTCGTCGATGGTGCCCTCGACGTCCGCGCACAGCTGCGCCGCCGCGCTCGCCAGCTCCCGCAGGTCGCTGCCGATCGCGTCGACCAGGGTCTGGCACGCCTCCGGGGTCGCCGACCGGCCCAGCGTGCGGAATTCGCCCCGTACGAAGGACAGTCGGTCCGCCGGCTTGGTCATCTTCGGGCAGGCGATCTCCCGGGCGCCCGCCTTGCGGGCCGCGTCCAGCAGGCCCTTGCCCTTGGCCCCGCCCGCGTGGAGGAGGACGAGGACGATCTCCTCGTAGGGCGCGTCGAGGTACGCCTTCACCTCCTTGACCGTGTCGGCGGACAGGTCCTGGGCGCCGCGCACGATCAGGACCTTGCGCTCGGAGAAGAGCGACGGACTCGTCAGCTCGGCCAGCGTGCCGGGCTGGAGCTGCTCGGAGGCGAGGTCGCGGACGTCCGTGTCGGCGTCGACGGCGCGGGCGGCCGCCACCACCTCCCGTACAACACGGTCGAGCAGCAGGTCCTCCTGCCCCACCGCGAGGGTGAGCGGGGCAAGCGGATCGTCGGTGGAGTTCTTCCTGGTGGCCATCGGCTCCAGCATCCCACGCCGCACTGACAGCCCCCGGCCCGGCGGACCCCCTGACCCGATACGTGAGAATGATCGCGTGAACGTGCGACATGTACTCGTCCTGCCCGACCGCGACGCCGCCGAGGACGTGGCGCAGGAGGCCGTGGACCGCTTCGGCCTCCCGGAGGAACCGCAGTTGGTGCGCGACGCCCTGGCCGGTGAGGACGACGCCGAGGACGCCCAGTGGCTGGTGGTCGTCGAGGACCCGCGAAAACTGCTCGACACCGCCGCGCTGGACGCCCTCGCCGCCGAGTACGAGGGCTGGCTGGAAGCCCCGTAGGAATCCGGCCCGGCTCAGGCCTTGTGGACGATCTGCACGTCCAACGCCACTTCCACGCTGGAACCGATCGCCGCGATGCCGTGCGCGAGCAGCGACTGCCAGGTCAGGCTGAAGTCCTCGCGGTGCAGTGCGGCGGTGGCCCGGCAGGCGGCGCGCGGCTCGCCCTCCAGGCCCGTGCCCAGGCCCAGGTACTGGGTGTCCAGGGTGACGGAACGGCTGACCCCGTGGAGGGTGAGCGCGCCCGCGACGGTCCAGCGGCTGCCGCTGCGGTGGATGAACCGCTCGCTGTAGAACTCCACCGTCGGGAACCGGGCCGCGTCCAGGAAGTCGCCGGACCTCAGGTGGTCGTCGCGCAGCCGCACCCCGGTGTCGATGCTCGCCGCATCGATGATCACGTGCATGGAGGAGTCCTCCATGCGGTCGGCTATCCGTACCGCGCCGGCGAAGGTGTTGAACCGGCCGCCGATCCGCGCGAAACCGATGTGCCGGGCCGTGAACGCGATGGACGAGTGCGACGGGTCGAGCTCCCAGTGGCCGGGCTGCGGCAGCAGCGGCGGCTCCACCGCGTCGAGGATGATCTCCCCGGTGCCGGGCTGCGCCGGGTCCCCCACCAGCGTCGCCCCGTGGAACGGCGCGTACCCCTCGGCGGTGACGGAGAGCCGGTACTCCCCCTCCGGCACGGCCGCCGTGAACCCGCCGTACGGGTCGGTCTCCCCGCTGACGATCCGGCGCCCGATCGGGTCGGTCACCTCGAACGCGGCCTGCCTGACCGGCTGGTGGACGGTGTCGAGAACCCGGCAGCTGAGCAGACCCGCCGTCGGTGGCAGTGTCAGTGTCGCGGATGTGTGCGGGCTGGAACCGCCGGCCGTCTCCATCCCCCGTCGGCGACCGAACATGGCTGATGCACCCCCGTGCTGTGTGGACTTGGACCGTTCTGGCGAAGACGCATTCGATCATGCTGTCGGGTTGTGGGCAAACAGAAGGGTCTTGCCCGGTAGGCCCGTGCCGCTCCCGCCGCCGGCCGGCCGGAAACACCCGCATCCCGGGGCCGGAGCCTGACACGGCGATCGACCCGTCGGTGTCGGTCCGCAGTACGGCCGCCCCCGAGGCCCGCAGCCGGGCGAGCGTACCGGGTGCGGGGTGCCCGTAGCGATTGGACGCGCCGACCGGGACGACGGCGATCCGGGCCCGGATCCGCCCGTACAGCCCTGGATCCTGGTGCGCGGAGCCGTGGTGCGCGACCTTGACGACATCCACCGGGCCCAGGTGCGGATGTTCCCTCAAGAGGGCCTGCTGCGCGGGAGGTTCGAGGTCACCGAGCAGGAGCAGGGTCAGCCCCGCGCCCCGGACCAGCAGGGTGATGCTCGCGTCGTTGGGCCCCTCGGGCGGCGGCCCGGCCGCCGGCGGCCAGAGCACCTCCCACTCCAGCGGTCCGGCCCGGCGCCGCTCCCCCGCCACCGCCCGTACGACGGGCACGCCCGCGGCGGCCGCCGTACGGTGGACCAACTGAGCCTGCCCGGGCGGCTCTTCCAGCGCAGTGGCCTGAATCACACCCACCGACCGACCCCGCAGCACCCCGGACAGACCTCCCACGTGGTCGGCGTGAAAGTGCGTCAGCAGCAGCATCGGCACCCGGTGCACGCCCAGGGCGCGCAGGCAGGCGTCCACCGGACCGGGGTCCGGACCGGCGTCCACCACCAGGGCCTCGCCCGGGCCGAGGGCGAGTACCGCCGCGTCCCCCTGCCCCACGGCGCACTGCACGTAGCTCCAGTCGGGCGGGGGCCAGCCGGTGAGCGTACGGGTGAGCTGCGGCGGCCTCAGCACGGCCAGGAGCAGCACCACCGCCAGGGCGGAGCAGACCCAGCGCTGCCTGCCGAACCGGGCGCCGAGGAGTACGAGGGCCACCGTGGCGGCGGCCAGCAGCAGCCCGCCGGTGAGCCCGCCCGGCCAGGCCAGCTCCGCTCCCGGCAGCCGCGCCCCGGCCCTGGCCACGGCGGCGATCCACCCGGCGGGGACCCCCGCGCACCAGGCGAGCCCCCGCGCGGCGTCCATCCACACCGGAGCCGCGGCGAGCGCCGCGAAGCCGAGCACCGTCGCCGGACCGGCCGCCAGCTCGGCCAGCAGGTTGCACGGCACCGCGACGAGGCTGACCCGGGCGGAGAGCACCGCGACCACGGGCGCGCACACCGCCTGGGCGGCCGCGGCGGCCCCCAGCGCCTCGGCGAACCTCGGCCGCATCCCGCGCCGCCGCAGGGCCGCGCTCCACCGGGGCGCCAGGGTGAGCAGCGCGCCCGTGGCCAGGACGGACAGCAGGAACCCGTAACTGCGGGCCAGCCAGGGGTCGTAGAGGACCAGGAGCAGTACGGCGGCGCCCAGGGCCGGGATCAGGGACCTGCGCCGCCCGGTGGCGAGGGCCAGCAGCGTGACCGCCCCGCAGGCAGCGGCCCGCAGCACGCTCGGCTCCGGCCGGCACACCACCACGAACGCCAGCGTCAGGGCCGCTCCGCACAGCGCGGTGGCCCGCAGCGAGAGCCCCAGCCGGGGCGCCAGCCCGCGCCGCTCGGCCTGCTGCGCACGGGCCGGGGGCCCGATGAGCAGGAACAGCACCACGGTCAGGTTGGACCCGGACACGGCCAGCAGGTGCAGCAGGTCGGTGGCCTTGAACGCCTCGTGCAGATCGGGCGGCACCCTGGACGTGTCCCCGACGACCAGCCCCGGCAGCAGGGCCCTGGCATCCGGCGCGAGCCCCTCGGTGGCCTCGCGCAGCCCGGCCCGCAGCCGCCCGGCGAACCGCTGCGCGGTGTCCGGGCCGCCGGTCACCGCGGGCGGGGTATCGCCGGCGGGCCGCAGCAGGGCCACGGCCCGCTCGCCGTCCCGCGCCGGGGCCAGCCGGGCGACGACCGCAACTCGGGTGGAGGGCAGCAGCCGGGCCCATTGCGGGTGCCCGGCCAGCACCCGCACCGGGGTCTCGACCCGGGTCCGCGACCCGTCGGGCCCGGTCACCCCCGTCAGCACGGCGTCGAGCACCACCACCGGCGGCCCGCCTCCCCGGCCGCTGCCGGCAAGGCGCGGATCGGAACCGACGGTGAGCTCCGCGAGCACCCGGGCGTGCTCCCGGGCCAGTCCCGGCACCGGCCCGGCCCGCGCCTCGGCCCGCTGGAGCCCCGCCACGCCGGCCCCCGCGCAGGCACACAGCAGGGCCACGGCCACGGCCGGGGCGGCCCGCCACCGGGGCCCCGGGCTCCGGCATCCGGCCAGGAGCAGCAGCCCCGCTCCGGCCACGCCCAGGCCCACCCCGACGGCGGTCGGTCCCGCGGGCGTGTCCAGGGCGAGGGCGGCCGCCGCCCAGGCGGCCAGGGCCGGCGCCATCAGGCGGAGGTCCGCGGGCCCCGCGCCCTCGGGGCGGTTCACGGCCGCACCAGCGTGCGCAGGTCGGCGAAGCGCCGCTCTCCGATGCCGTTGACCTGCCGGAGCTCCTCCACGGAGCGGAAGCCCCCGCGGGCGGTTCGGAAGTCCACGATGTGCTGCGCCAGCACCGGCCCGACCCCAGGCAGCCCGTCCAACTGCTCGACGGTGGCCGAACCGAGGCTGAGCGGGCCCGGACTCGGCCCGCCCCCGCCCGGCGGAGGCGGTGCGGGGGCTCCGACCAGTACCTGCTCGCCGTCCACCAGCACCCGGGCCCGGTTCAGCCCGGTGGTGTCCGTACCGGGCCGCACACCTCCCGCGGCGGCCAGCGCGTCCTCGACCCGCGAACCGGCGGGCAGCCTGCGCACGCCCGGGTCCCGGACCTTGCCGCCGATGTCGACGACGATCCGCGCGGGGCCTCCCGCCAGGGCAGGCGCCGTAGGCGCCGTAGGCGCCGCGGCCGGGGCGATCACCGCGGGCGCGGTGACCGGCCGGGGCCGGGCGGACCAGAACTGCTGCGCGGCGAAGCCGACCGCGACGGCCAGCACCACCCCGACGGCGGCCACCGTGCGCGGCTCCACCCCGCAACGGGCCTGGAACCACACGGGCAGCCGCTCCCGCAGGGCGAGCCTGCGCACGACATCGGGTGACAGCCCGGCCATCTCCCCGACCGGGGGCCCAGGGTCCGCCACAGCCGGGGGCCCGGGATCCACCTCGGCAGAAGGCCCGGGATCCACCCCAATCGGGGACTCGGGATCCGTCCCGGCGGGGGGTTCAGGGTCTGGCACGGGCGGGGGTGGCGGGCTGCTGCCGCCCAGCAGGGCTTCGGCCCGGCGGCGCACGGCCTCCGGGTCCGCTTGCGAGCCATGGCGGCCACGACGGACACCAGGGCCGCGGCGGTGCCGCAGACGGCCGTCGGAGAGACGGGTTCGGCCCGGGCCACTGGTGGCGCCCGACGGATGCGGAGTACGCGTTCGAAGAGTCATGCCACGACGGTAGGGACGAATCCCGGCCCCCGTTCGGAACACTCAATTCCGGTGGATGACCGCCCCGTTGTGGATATCCGCGCCACTCGTTCCAGTGACCCGCACGGCACTCGGCCCAGGGTTTCCCCCCGGAATCGGCCTCGTTTGGCCGCTCGCCCGCACTCGGGCCCACGTTCAGCTGCGCCCTCCCGCGCCCGGGCCTGCGTATGACCGTGTTCCGGCCCGCGGGAGAGCCTGCGTCCAACCGCGCCCGCCCTCCGCCAGGTGTCGTCCGCCGCTCAGCGCGGTGAGACCACCGCCGCCAGCAGCCCCGGGCCGGTGTGCGCGCCGATCACCGCGCCGACCTCGCTGACGTGCAGTTCGACCAGCCCCGGGATGCGTTCGCGCAGCCGCTGCGCGAGCTTTTCGGCCCGCTCCGGCGCCGCCAAGTGGTGCACCGCGACGTCGACACTGCCCGTCCCCGCGCGCTCCACGGCCAGCTCCTCCAGGCGGGCGATGGCCTTGGAGGCCGTACGCACCTTCTCGAGCATCTCGATCCGCCCGCCGTCCAGGGTCAGCAGCGGCTTCACGGCCAGCGCCGAGCCGAGGAGCGCCTGGGCGGCCCCGATCCGCCCGCCGCGGCGGAGGTAGTCGAGGGTGTCGACGTAGAAGTACGCCGACATGTCCGCCGCCCGCTTCTCCGCGGCGGTCACCGCATCGTCGACGGAACCGCCCGCCTCCGCCACCTCGGCGGCGGCGAGCGCGCAGAAGCCGAGGGCCATCGCGACCATGCCGGTGTCCACGACCCGGACCGGCACGGGCGCGTTCCGCGCGGCGACCACGGCGGCGTCGTAGGTACCGGAGAACTCGGCGGACAGGTGCAGGCTCACGATGCCGGTCGCACCGGCGTCCGCGGCCGCCCGGTAGGCCCGGACGAACTCCTCCGGGCTGGGCCGCGAGGTGGTGACGGAGCGGCGCTTCTGCAGTGCCAGGGCGAGGCTGCGCGCCGAGATCTCGGTGCCCTCCTCCAGGGCCTCGCCGCCGAGTACCACGGTCAGCGGGACGGAGGTGATTCCGTGCCGCGCCATGGCCGGTTGGGGCAGGTAGGCCGTGGAATCGGTGACGATGGCGACATGGCGGGACATGAGCCGGAGGTTACCGCCAGTGGGGGTGGGACGGCAGCCTGGCCCCCTCGGCGAGGCCATCGGCCGGGCCATCCGCAGGGCCGTCGACGGGCGCCCTCGGCGGAGACCAGGGCCATCGGTGGGTCCCTGGCCGCGCCGTCGGCCCGGTCCCGGCAGCGGGCAGAGCCTACGACACGCCGACCGCACGCCGGTCACGGCATCCGTCCCCGCCGCCCCCGATCAGGTCGTGCTCTCCGGCCGTCGCGCCTTCTGCCACGGGTACTGGGGCGCCGGCGCGGCCTGACTCAGGGCCGCCGGACCCGACCCGTGCGCCTGGGCCGCCGCCCCCGGCGTCTGCCCCGCGCCCGGCCCCGGCCGCTGCCCCTGGGCCTGCCCCTGGGCCTGCCCCTGCGCCTGCGCGGCGTCCCACGCCGCGGCCGCCGCCGCCAGGTCGTCCACCGGTTCGCGCGACCAGTCCCGCAGCGCCCCGGACTCCATCTCGATCTGCTCCGACAGCGTGGACAGGTCGTCCTCCGCGAAGCGCCGGGCCCGGTCGCGGGCCGCCCAGCGCAGCGAGTCCGCGGACTCGACGACCCTGGCCGTGCGCTCCCGCAGCTCCGGAAGGAGCCCGGCGGTGCGCTGCCGGTCCGGCTCCTGCTCCAGCCGCTTCAGCTCCGCGTCCAGTTCCCGGCCGTGTGCGCTCAGCCGCTGGAACAGCCCCAGGGACTCCTTCAGCGAGGCGTCCGCCCGAGCCCCCTCGGACAGGGCCTGCTCCGTGGCCCGCATCGAGGTCCGCAGGTCCAGCCGCAGCTGCGCCAGCGCCCCGACCACACCGACCTGGCCGAAGCTCTTGGCCCGCAGGGTGGTGTCCTCAACCGTGCGCCGCGCCTGGCCGACGGTGCGCTCCACGCCCCGCTTGGCCGCGCCCACCGCCTTGACCGTGACGTACGCACCGAGGCCGACGACAGCCAGCAACATCAGCGCGAAGATGATCAACGCGGCCTCCATGGTGGCCCCTTTCCCCAGGCGTCAGCTCTTCCCCTCCACCGTAAACGCCACGGGCAGGCCAGGGGTTCCCATCGAACCCCCAACCTGCCCGTACGGGATGTCCCCCATTACAGGATGTCCCCCATGGGGAGCGGGTGACGTCAGATGACGATGTTCACCAGCTTGGGCGCGCGCACGATCACCTTGCGGATCTCCGCACCGCCCAGGGCCGCGACCACGGCCTCATCGCCGACCGCCAGCTGCTCCAGCTCCGCGTCCGAGATCGTCGGCGGCACCTCCAGGCGGGCCTTGACCTTGCCCTTGACCTGCACCACGCACGTCACGCTCTCGTCCACGACGTACGCCGGGTCCGCGACCGGGAAGTCCTGGTGGACCACCGAGTCGGTGTGGCCCAGGCGGTGCCACAGCTCCTCCGCGATGTGCGGGGCCAGCGGGGCGACCAGCCGCACCAGGGCCTCGGCCACGGACCGCTCCAGCGGCCGGCCCGCCTTCGTCAGGGCGTTGTTCAGCTCGGTGATCTTCGCGATGGCGGTGTTGAAGCGCAGCCCGGCCATGTCCGCGCCGGCCCCGTCGATCGCCTTGTGCAGGGCGCGCAGCGTGTCCTCGCCCGGCTCCCCGTCCACGACGGTGACCTGGCCGGTCTCCTCGTCGACGATGTTGCGCCACAGGCGCTGCAGCAGCCGGTACTGGCCGACCACGGCCCGGGTGTCCCACGGACGCGAGACGTCCAGCGGGCCCATCGCCATCTCGTACAGGCGCAGGGTGTCCGCGCCGTACTCCTCGCAGATCTCGTCCGGCGTGACGGCGTTCTTCAGGGACTTGCCCATCTTGCCGTGCTCGCGCTTGACCTGCTTGCCCTGGTAGTACCAGGCCCCGTCCCGCTCCTCGACCTCGGCCGCCGGGACGTACACACCGCGCTCGTCGGTGTAGGCGTACGCCTGGATCATGCCCTGGTTGAACAGCTTGTGGAACGGCTCCGCCGACGAGACGTGGCCCAGGTCGAACAGCACCTTCGACCAGAAGCGCGCGTACAGCAGGTGCAGCACCGCGTGCTCCGCGCCGCCGACGTACAGGTCGACACCGCCGTGCGGGGCGCCCTCGCGCGGGCCCATCCAGTACTGCTCGATCTCGGGGTCCACCAGCGCCGACGCGTTGTTCGGGTCCAGGTAGCGCAGCTCGTACCAGCAGGAACCGGCCCAGTTGGGCATGGTGTTGGTCTCGCGGCGGAAGGAGCGGACACCGCGCCCGTCGCCCAGGTCCAGCTCGACGTTGACCCAGGCCTCGTTGCGGGACAGCGGGGTCTCCGGCTTGGAGGTGGCGTCGTCCGGCTCGAAGGTGCGCGGCGAGTAGTCCTCGACCTCCGGCAGCTCCAGCGGCAGCATCGACGCGGGCAGCGGGTGCGCGACACCGTCCTCGTCGTAGACGATCGGGAAGGGCTCGCCCCAGTAGCGCTGGCGGCTGAACAGCCAGTCGCGCAGCCGGAAGTTGACGGTGCCCTCGCCGATGCCGCGCACGGCCAGCCAGTCGGTGATCGCGGCCTTGGCCTCGACCACGCCGAGGCCGTCCAGCGAGACGCCCTCGCCCGAGGAGTTGACCAGTTCGGCGTCGTACGAGACGAAGGCGTCGTCCCACTCGGCCGGGTCGGTGCCGCGGCCGTCGGTCGGCTTCACGACGCAGCGCATCGGCAGCTCGAAGGCGCGCGCGAACTCGAAGTCGCGGCTGTCGTGCGCCGGAACGGCCATGATCGCGCCGGTGCCGTAGCCCATCAGCACGTAGTCGGCGATGAAGACGGGGACCTTGTCGCCGCTGACCGGGTTGACCGCGTACTCGCCGGTGAAGACGCCGGTCTTGTCCTTGGCCTCGGCCTGCCGCTCGACGTCGGACTTCGAGGCGGCCTGCTTGCGGTACGCGGTGACGGCGTCGGCCGGGGTGGCGTGGCCGCCGGTCCACACGTCGTGGGTGCCCTCGGGCCAGGCGGCCGGAATGAACTTCTCCACCAGCGGGTGCTCGGGCGCCAACACCATGTAGGTGGCGCCGAAGAGGGTGTCCGGGCGGGTGGTGAAGACGGTGATCGCCTCGTCGCCCAGCGGGAAGTCGACGCGCGCGCCCTCGCTGCGGCCGATCCAGTTCCGCTGCTGCAGCTTGATGGCCTCGGGCCAGTCCAGCGCGTCCAGGTCGTCCAGCAGCCGGTCGGCGTACGCGGTGATGCGCATGTTCCACTGGCTCAGCTTGGACTTGAAGACCGGGAAGTTGCCGCGCTCGGAGCGGCCGTCCGCGGTGACCTCCTCGTTGGCCAGTACGGTGCCCAGCCCGGGGCACCAGTTGACGGGCGCGTCCGAGGAGTACGCCAGCCGGTACTCGTTCAGTACGTCGGCCCGCTCGCCCGCGGTCAGCCCGGCCCACGCACGGCCTCCGGGAACCTCACGGGAGCCGCTCTCGAACTCGGCGACCAGCTCGGCGATCGGCCGGGCCTTCTTCGCGTCCGCGTCGTACCAGGAGTTGTAGATCTGCAGGAAGATCCACTGGGTCCACTTGTAGTAGTCCGGGTCGATCGTCGCGAAGGACCGGCGCTTGTCGTGGCCCAGGCCCAGCCGGCGCAGCTGGACCTTCATGTTCTCGATGTTCGCCTCGGTCGACACGCGCGGGTGCGTGCCGGTCTGCACGGCGTACTGCTCGGCCGGCAGGCCGAAGGCGTCGAAGCCCAGGGTGTGCAGGACGTTGTGCCCGGTCATCCGCTGGTGGCGGGCGAAGACGTCGGTGGCGATGTACCCGAGCGGGTGGCCGACGTGCAGCCCCGCGCCGGACGGGTACGGGAACATGTCCATGATGAACTTCTTGGGCCGCGCGACCACGGCGGGGTCACCCGCCAGGTCACCGGTCGGGTTCGGGGCCTCGTACGTGCCCTGCGCGTCCCAGGCGTCCTGCCAGCGTGCCTCGATGTCGGCGGCCATGGCAGCCGTGTAACGGTGTCCCTCGGCCGCCTCGGGGGCCGGGGTGTTCGTCTCGCTCATGATTCCTGAAGCTCCATCGATCGTCTCTGCCGTCTCTGCCTGCCCAAACGAAAAAACCCCTCGCACAGGAGGGGGCGCCGCGCCGATGCCGACCGTCTCGGAGGGTCGGTACTGATCAGCGCGGCTCGGTAAGCAGAAGGCGTACGGCACGCATGGCGTCAGAGTACCGCAGCGGCCGCGGCCGCCGCCCGGTCCGTCCGCGCCCCGGACGGCACGGGACCGCAGTGCCCGGTACCGGAGTGCCGGTACCGGTTCCCCGGGCGCGGCGGGCCTCAGCGGTGGGCCCTCAGCGGCGGCCCCCCAGGGCCCAGCGCGGTCCCGCGGGCGTGTCCTCCAGCTCCACCCCGGCCGCGCCGAGCCGGTCCCGGATGCGGTCCTCCGCGGCGTAGTCGCGCGCGGCCCGGGCCAGGCGCCGCTCCTCCAGGGCCGGCTCGACCAGCGCGCCGACCGTGTCGGCCCGGCCGGACCGGCCCGACGACGGGCCGGCCGCGTCCGTGTCCCGGCCCTGCGCCCCGTGCGGGTCGAGCGGGTCGAGGCCGAGGACCCCGAGCACGGCCCGCACCTCGCCCAGCAGCCGGACGACCCGCTCCTTGTCGTCGGTGTACGCCGGCCAGCGCGCCAGGATGTCGAAGTTGACCCCCGAACGGACGTGCCCGATGTGCGGCGGCCCTTGCACGGTCGCCCCGCAGACGTAGAGGGACGCCTCGCCGGGGCGCACCGGGACGAAGGCCCGCACGGTCCGGGTACCGGTGTCGAACAGTCTCGGTGCCATGGCTGGCTCCTTCACGTCTCCGACCTGTGCGGGGGCTTGCGGTGGGCGGGCAGCTGGCGCAGGACGCGCCCCAGGACCCGGTCGGCCGGGAAGTAGCCCAGTTCGCGGGAGTCGAGGCTGACCGGCCGGTTGTCACCGAGCAGGACCAGCCGGCCCTCCGGGACCCGGCTGCCGGGGGCGCGCGCCAGGGCCGGGACTCCGACGCGCGGGATCCGGTCGCCGGGGACGGCGGCGACCCGTTTGATGAGCAGGCCGTACTCACCGCGCCGGGCCGCGCCGGGGTGTGCGGCGACGACGACCTCCCCGTTCCCGGGCGGGCCGCCGCGCCGGACGAGCACCCGGTCCCCGTCGCGGTAGGCCGGCTCCGTGCTCGGCCCGCGCACGGTGACCACGACGAACCGGCGGCTCAGCGCCCACCCAGGGCCGCGGCGGCGAGGACCGCGACCGCGGCCGTACGGGTACCCGTGCCGCCGGTGACCAGCGCGGCGGCCCCCGCTCCGGCCAGCGCCAGCGCCAGCGCCCCGGCCGGCGCCCCGGCCCGCCCGCGGCGCCGGGCCGTCGTCGCGCCGGGGCGGGGCGGTCCCGTCCCGGTGACGGGGCCGTCGGCCGTGGACGCCGCGAGCTCGGGCCCGTACGGCCGCTCGGGCTGCCCGGGCAGCGGGTCCCCGGGCAGCACCCGCCCGCTCATCGGACCGGCTCCGTGCGCGGCGCGGAGTCCGCGGCCGCGTCCGGGGCGGGCCGGTAGCCCTCCGCCTGGAGGGTGAAGAGCCGGGCGTACCCGCCCGCGGCACCGAGCAGTTCGCCGTGCGTGCCCGGTACGCCGGGCTGGCCGGACCGGTTCCGGATCCTCGACGCGGCGCTGCGGCTGTGGATCCAGGCCGGCTCGGCGGCCTGCCCCCGCACCGTGTGGGCGTGGAACCGGCTCGAACGCAGCGGCAGGGCACTGCCCGTGCACACGCCGGCCGCCGAGGCCTCGTGGAGCGAGCGGCAGTTGGAGCGCCGCTTCCGGGAACAGATCGGGCTCCCGCCGCGCACGGCGACCCGGGTGCTCCGGATACTCCCCCTCGCGCTTCCTGGCCCTGCGCGCGTCGGACCGGGCCGGCCCGCGGAGGTGGACCGGGTCAGCGGCGAGGTCACCAGCGCCGTACTGACCGGCTGACCGGGCGCGCGCTCGCGCCGCCCGTGGCGCCCGCGCACGGCGTCGGGTTCGTCCAAGACAGCCCGCCCGGTGCCGTGGAACGCTACGACGACCGCCCGCACAGCACCCCCGTACGCGGGCCGCCCCTTCGGAAGGGTGACGGGTATGACGCAGACGCAGTCGGCTCTCGGCGCGGATGTCCTCGCGGTCTACCGGGCCGTACTCCTGCACCGCGAGCAGAGCCCGGACCGGCTGGTGGAGCTGGCACTGCTGCGGCCGTCCTGGGACGACCCGAGCGACGTCCGGGCGGTCAGCCCCGATCTGGGCCTGGAGATGATGCTCCAGCGCGAACAGCAGGAACTGGCCCTGCACCAGGAGCGGGTGGCCCAGACCCGGGCCGCCCTGACCCTGCTCGCCACCGAGTACGTGACGGCCGGACGGACGGACGCGGCGAGCGGGACGGAGGTCCTGCACGGCAAGGACGAGATCCGACCTTGCAGGCGGTCGCGGAGGCCACCGGTCCGGAGCCGGGTTCCCCGTGCCCGCAGGAGCGGGAGCTGCCGCGCATGCTCGCGGAGGGGGTCACGCACGCCGTGGTGGCCCGGGCCCTGGGGGTCTCGGTGCGGACCCAGCGGCGGATGGTGGCCGACCTCTCGGCCCTGGCCGGGGCGTCCAGCCGGTTCGAGCTCGGGGTGAAGGCGGCACGGCTGAACTGGATCTGAGCCGGACAACGAGAAGCGGGCCACCCGATCCGGGTGGCCCGCTTCTTCACTGTGGAGCTAAGGAGAATTGAACTCCTGACCTCCTGCATGCCATGCAGGCGCTCTACCAACTGAGCTATAGCCCCTTGTCCTGCTTGCCGCCCGGCTTCCGTTTCTGGCTCCTCTTGGCGACGTCCCAAACATTACACGGTCATGGCCCTGGTCCAAAAATCGGTTTCCGTCGACCGCAGGCCATGCCCGATTTGACCTAGTCCATCACGCTCTTGCGAACTGGTAGAACCGTTTGAGCGTGCAGTGCTCGTCGAGCAGCCGGCCGTAGATCGGCTCCCCTTCCAGCTCCCGGTACGTCTCGATCGGGTCGCCCTTTATGATCAGCGCCCGCGCGCATTCCTCGCACCAGTACTGGTAGTCGGGGTTGACCGGTTCCATGTCCCGCACGATCGGCGTGCCGTTGTTGCACCAGTCGCACCGCCGCCGGTGTGCACCCATCCGTCAGCGACTCCCTCCCGCATCGGGCCGTCGTCTCCCCCTCCGGCCGTCCGATTCTGCCATGCCGGTACGGGCCAGGTCAGCAATCGCAAAGGGTATAAAAGCAAGGATCCCGCCCCCTATTGGGGACGGGATCCTGATTGTGGAGCTAAGGAGAATTGAACTCCTGACCTCCTGCATGCCATGCAGGCGCTCTACCAACTGAGCTATAGCCCCGCTCTCCGCCGCGCTCCCCCCGTCTCCGGTGTTCCGCGCTGCGAACAAGAAGAACTCTAGCCTGTGCCCAGCCGGAAAGTGAAATCCGGGTGGGAGCCCCCGCGGGGAGCGGCACGGAGCCGCTCAGTCGTCGTCGCCGAGCACCGGTTCCGGCAGCGTGCCGGCGTTGTGCTCCAGCAGGCGCCAGCCGCGCGCGCCCTCGCCGAGGACGGACCAGCAGCAGTTGGAGAGCCCGCCCAGGCCCTCCCAGTAGGACGACTCCAGGCCCAGCAGGCGGCCGATGGTCGTACGGATGGTGCCGCCGTGGCTGACCACGACGAGCGTGCCGCCCTCCGGCAGCCGGCCGGCGTGCCCGAGCACCACCGGCGCGGCGCGGTCGGCGACCTCGGTCTCCAGCTCACCGCCGCCCCGGCGCACCGGCTCGCCGCGCTTCCACGCCGCGTACTGCTCGCCGTACTTCCCGAGGATCTCGTCGTGCGTCAGGCCCTGCCACTCACCGGCGTACGTCTCGCGCAGCGCCGCGTCGTGCGTCACGGGCAGCCCCGTGACGGTGGCCAACTCCTCGGCGGTGGCCGCCGCGCGCCGGAGGTCGGAGGCCACGATGGCGTCCGGCTTCAGCGAGGCGAGCAGCCGGGCGGAGCGGCGCGCCTGCGCCACTCCGGCCTCGGTCAGCTCGATGTCCGTGGATCCCTGGAAACGGCGCTCCAGGTTCCACGAGGTCTGACCGTGCCGCCAGAGGACGATCTTCCTGCCGGACTTACCCGTGGTGCCCGTGGTGCTCGTGCTCAGAACAGATCACCGTCCAGCTCGTCGTCGCCGGCCGCCTCGCGCAGCTTGGCGTGCTCCTCGGCCTTGCCGATGGTGAGCTTGGCGTCCTCGGGGAGGTCGATCTCGGGGCAGTCCTTCCACAGGCGCTCCAGCGCGTAGAAGACCCGCTCCTCGCTGTGCTGAACGTGGACGACGATGTCGACGTAGTCGAGCAGGATCCAGCGGGCGTCGCGGTCGCCCTCGCGGCGCACCGGCTTGGCGCCGAGCTCCTTGAGCAGGCGCTCCTCGATCTCGTCCACGATCGACTTGACCTGGCGGTCGTTGGGCGCCGAGGCGAGCAGGAAGGCGTCGGTGATCGACAGCACGTCGCTGACGTCGTACGCGATGATGTCGTGCGCGAGCCGGTCGGCCGCGGCCTGGGCGGCGGCGGTGATGAGCTCGATGGAGCGGTCCGTGGCGGTCACTGGCCATGCTTTCGGGTTGGCGGGCAGATCCATACAAGGGTCTCATGTACCGCCGACCCCGCCCGCGCGTAACGTTCCGCGCGGGCGAACCCCCATGTCAGAGCCGCGAAGCCGGGTCAGGACGCCTTGTAGTCCTTGCCCAGGATGACCACGACGTCCGCGTTCACGGCGTTCTCGCCCTTCTTCACGGCCGTCTCGGGCAGCCCCAGCGTCTTGGCGACCTCGACGGCCCGGTCCTTCTGGGCGTCGTCCTGGTACGTGATCTGCGAGGCGGCCGCGCTCTTGTCCGCCTTGCCTCCGTCCACGAAGTCGTAGCCGCTGTTCAGCAGCGCCGCCTTCGCCGCGACCTGCGCCTTCTCGTCGCCCGTGGCGTCCTTCAGGCCGACGCGCGCGGCGGCGCCGGGCTGCGCCGCCGCGACGGAGCCGCCGAGGACCTCCTTGACGACCTTCTTGGTGGCCTCGTCCGTCAGGCCCCCGTCGGCCTTCACCGCGAGGACGTCGGTGCGGTACGCGCCCACCTTGGCGTGCGCGCCGAGCCGCGACAGCAGGGCGCCGAGCGTCTGCGCGTTCAGGGCCGGATCGAGGATCTGGCCCATGCTCTCGACCGTCACCGCGGCCGCCTTCGGGTCGCTCGGGACTTTGCGCAGGACCGCGTACAGGACCTTGCCCATGCGCTCCAGCTGCTTGGCCTCCGGTTCGCCCTGAGCCTGGTACGTGGCGTACGCGACGGCCATCGGGCCGCTCAGGCTCTGCTTCTGGCCCTGGGCGACGGCCGGCGTCTTGGCCGCGTCGTCGGCCGGGACGGCCGTGTCGGTGTCCACCTCGATGCCGCCGACCAGCTCGACCAGGTTCTCCAGGAAGGGCGTGTCCAGCCGCCAGGTGCCGCCGATGTGCGTGCCGAGCACGGAGTCGAGGGCCTCGCGGGTGCCCAAACCGCCCTCGACGGCCTTGCCGAGCCCGGTCGCGGTCCCGTCCGGGCCGGGGACGCCGAGGGTGTCGGGCAGTAGGACGGTGGCGCCCTGCTCGGCGGTGACGTTGTCGACGAGCAGCGCCGAGGAGGTGCCGCCCTTCTTGGTGTGGTGCACGTGGACGACGATCATGTCGCGCTTCTGCGGCCCGGCGGCGGCGGCCGCGCCGTTGTCCTGCTTGCCGGGACCGTCGAGGAAGGGCAGCTTGCCCGCGTACCAGAGGTAGCCCAGGCCGGCGACGACGAACACCGCGAGGACGACGATCAGCGCCACCACCCGGTTGCGGCCGCGGCGGCGGGCCTCCTCACGGCGCTCGGTCCGGCTCTCGGTGAACTTGAGCCAGTCGATGACGTCCTCGGAGTCCTCGTCCGGCTGGTCGATGAAGGCGAACATCTCGGTGCGGTAGTCCCGCCCGGCCTGGGACTCGGCGTCGGGCCGGCGCGGCTCGGGGACCTGCGCGGACCGCTGCCGCTCGGGCTCGCGCTCCGGTTCCGGCTGGTGCTGGGGCTCGGGGGCCGTCTGCTGGGGGATCCACTGCTGGGTCTGCTGGGTCTGCTGGGCCTGGTGCGCTTGCTGGGTCTGCTGCGTGTCGTACCCGTAGGCCGGGGCCTGCTGCTGCGCGTAGTCCTGCGCGGGCTCGGGGTAGTACGGCTGCTGGGGCTGCTGCCCGTACCCCTGCGCCGGGTAGTCGTAGCCGTACTGCTGCTGTGTGTAGTCCTGGGCGGGCTGGGCGGGCTCCGCGGGCGCCTGGCCGTACACCGGCCGCCCGTACGCGTCGTAGCCGATGAGCTGCTGCTCGTGGGAGGCGTACGGGTCGTACGGATCCTGTCGGTCGTTCACCGAGGGGCCCCTCTCTCCGGAAGCTCAGGCTCCCCGGTACAGCTCACGCTTGTCGATGTAGCGCACCACGCCGTCGGGCACCAGGTACCAGACGGGGTCCCCCTCGGCGACCCGGGCGCGGCAGTCCGTGGAGGAGATGGCCAGCGCGGGCACCTCGACCAGGGAGACGCCGCCCTCGGGCAGTCCGTCGTCGGTGAGGACGTGGCCGGGCCGGGTGACCCCGATGAAATGGGCGAGGGAGAACAGCTCTTCGGCGTTCCGCCAGGTCAGGATCTGGGCGAGCGCGTCGGCACCGGTGATGAAGAACAGGTCGGCGTCGTCGTTCAGCGCTTTCAGGTCCCGCAGGGTGTCGATCGTGTACGTCGGCCCGCCGCGGTCGATGTCGATGCGGCTCACCGAGAACTGCGGGTTCGAGGCCGTGGCGATGACCGTCATCAGGTAGCGGTCCTCGGCGGGCGACACGGCACGCTGCGACTTCTGCCAGGGCTGCCCGGTCGGCACGAACACCACCTCGTCGAGGTGGAACAGCGCGGCCACCTCGCTGGCGGCCACCAGGTGCCCGTGGTGGATCGGGTCGAATGTGCCGCCCATGACCCCGAGCCGGCGCTTGACCGGGCCGGTAGGCGTCTCCTGCTCTCCCATGAGCGCAGAGCCTACTGGCCCGGACGACCCGGCGGTCCAGGTCGGGGTGACCTAACGGTCGCGGTTCAGACGCGTGGTGACCCAGAGCATGAGCATGAGGATGACGAACGCGCCGCCGCCCGTCAGGTACGGGTTCAGGCTGTCGTGGTTGCCGCCGTGCTGCCCGGCCCCCTCCGAGGCGAGGACGACCAGGTTGTGGGCGGTGGAGGAGAGGCTCATCAGGCAGGTACCTATCGAGTCGGGGAGCGGGCGGAGACTTCGCTCACATCGTATGCGGGGGCCTGGGGCACGCTCACGCCGACTCAGGCGTTGGAGAGGATAGACGCAGGGCCACGCAGGTCGATCCAGGGGAGGGCGCTATGACGCAGACAGGATTCGAGAAGGTGCCGGCGCGGGACCGCAGGAGGTTCCCCGGCATTTCCTCGCGGGCGTACGAGCACCCGGCGGACCGCTCGGCGCTGGTCGCGCTGCGCAAGCTGACCGGTTTCGACACGGTGTTCAAGGCGCTGAGCGGGCTGCTTCCGGAGCGCAGCCTGCGGCTGCTGTTCCTGTCGGACTCGGTGCGGGTCGGCGAGACCCAGTTCCCGCACCTGCACGAGATGCTCCGCGACGCCTGTTACATCCTGGACCTGGAGAAGGTCCCGCAGATGTACGTGCAGCAGGACCCGAAGCCCAATGCCATGTGCATCGGGCTGGACGAGCCCATCATCGTGGTGACGACGGGCCTGGTCGAGCTGCTCGACGAGGAGGAGATGCGGGCGGTGGTGGGCCACGAGGTGGGCCACGCGCTGTCCGGCCACGCGGTGTACCGCACGATCCTGCTCTTCCTGACGAACCTGGCGATGAAGGTGGCGTGGATCCCGCTGGGCAATGTGGCGATCATGGCGATCGTGACCGCCCTGCGGGAGTGGTTCCGCAAGTCGGAGCTCTCGGCGGACCGGGCCGGTCTGCTGGTGGGGCAGGACGTGCACGCCTCGATGCGGGGCCTGATGAAGATGGCGGGCGGCAACCACCTCCACGAGATGAACGTGGACGCCTTCCTGGCCCAGGCCGAGGAGTACGAGTCGAGCGGCGATCTGCGCGACTCCGTCCTGAAGATCATGAACATGCTGCCGCGGACGCACCCCTTCACCACGGTGCGGGCGGCCGAATTGAAGAAGTGGTCGGAGAACCGCGACTACCAGCGCATCATGGACGGCCACTACCCGCGGCGGGAGGAGGACAAGGACACCTCGGTGACCGACTCCTTCCGGCAGTCCGCCGCGCACTACGCCGACTCGGTGCGCACCAGCAAGGATCCGCTCTTCAAGCTGGTCGGCGACATCGCGGGCGGCGCGGCCGACATGGGCGGCAAGCTCCGCGACAAGTTCACGGGCGCCGGTCCGGCGTCCGGGTCCGGGTCGGGCTCCGGGTCCGCGTCCGGCAGCGGCTCGGAGGGCAAGGGCGGGGCTACGGAGCAGGGCTGACCGGCGTCGTCTGCGGGGTCGCGGGCTCGGTGGCGGGCTGCGTCGGCGGCGGGGCCAGCACGCCGCACAGCCCGGTTGTGCGCCGCGGCCGGCCGCTGGCGTACGGGTCGCTCGCGGCCGGGCCGACCGTGGTCGGCCCGGCTCCGGCCGGCAGCGGGCGGAACGCGTCGGCCGGGTCGCTGGAACAGGCCTGCGGCCCGGCCACCACATAGGCCGAGGCCAGCTCCGCCCGCCGGGCGCCCAGGTCCTCCCTGTCGAAGCGCAGCCGGAGCTCGCGGCGGACGGTGAACAGCGAGGCGCCGTCGGCCGCGGCGGGGGCTCCGGTGGCCGGGCGTACGGCGTACACGAAGGTGTGGTCGGTGAGCACCTCAAGCGCGTCCGGGTTCACCTCGGCGAAGGCGAGAGTGCCGCTCACCCGTACCCGGGAGTCGGCCACGACGGCGGTGGCCGGGTCGAAGCGGACCAGCCAGCCGGTGGCGGCGTGCCGGCCGTCGCCGGAGGGCGAGGTCATGCTGCGGTCGAACTGGTCCAGCTGGTCCGGGTCGAGCAGCACCCGCACCGGCCGGGAGGCGGCCGAGGCCAGGACGTCGGGGTCCAGCGAGGACTGCACCAGGTAGTCCTTGGCGATGGACAGCGCGGTGACGACCTGGGCGTCGGTGAAGTGGTGCGTGCGGCGCGCGGCCGGCAGGGTGATCCCGGCCGCCCCGACCCGGTACTCGGCGGCGGGGCCGTTCGCGTACAGGTCGGCGGGCCGTCCGCCGGGCACGGCCACGGCGGGTGCCAGCGGGACGACGGTGCTGCTGAGCGGCTCGGCGGGACCGCCGGGCGGCGGGACGTACGGGTTGCGCAGCCCCATGTAGACGGCGCAGGCGAAGGCCGTGGCGATGAGCAGCACGAGCAGCATGCCCTGGCGGGCACCGCGGCCGGGGGTGCTGGTCCGGGGGCCGGAGCCGCCGGTCGACCACATGGAGCGGCTGCGGACGGCCCGGGCGTGCTCGCCCATGCGCTCCTGCGCGGAGAACTCCTGTAGCCGGGCAGCGCGGACGAAATCCTCGTCGAACACCACCGAGCGCAGCTCGTCCGACCGGAACTCGTCGTCACCCCCGCCGATGCCCTCGGGGGTGCCGTTGGGTGGATCTCCTGGCACGGCCATCGCTTCTCCCCGCTGTCCCCGCTTCAGAGAAGCCCCCAGCTCCGACGTTGATGCGAGTGGGGTCGTACCTTCAGGGTTGGCGGTCGGAGGGGTACGTAAACGCGCCGACGCCGGTGACTTCCCTCAGGGGCGTACTGGCGGGCGCGGGGGCCGGCTCCGCCTCGCCCGCGGCGCTGCGGTAGACGGCACTGAAGGCGAGCGCGACCATGCCGAGGCCCATCACGAACGCGAGCACCCAGGCGACGGGACGCAGCCAGGGCGAGCGGCCGCGGTAGGGGCGCAGACTGCCGCCGTAGGCCCCGTACGGGCCGTACGAGCCGTCGGCGGCGCCGTAGCCCCGGTCGTGGTCCCAGCCGTCGTCGAGGCCGTACCCGTCGGGGTGGCCGTATCCGTAGCTGTCGTGGTCGTCGTCGCCCGTCCAGCCTCCGGCGACGGCGCGGGCGGCTTCGGCCTCGGCGCGCGCCCGGTCGGCCGCCCGCTGGCGCTCCGCGGCGCTCGGTTCATGGATCTCGGCGTTCCGGACGAAGGCCTCGTCGAACACCACGGAGGCGAAGTCCTTGTCCGCGCCTCCGCGGTCGTCGTCGGGCTCCCCGTCGTCCGGGAACTTGCCCCCCACGTCGTCCGGCACGGCACCAGCGTAGACCTGAGGGGCTGCTTTGGGCAGGCTGTACGCCGAAATCCGGCCACACCGTGTTCAGCGGTCGACTACCTGACGTGACCGTCGCCGGTGACGATGTACTTGGTGGAGGTCAGCTCGGGAAGGCCCATCGGGCCCCGGGCGTGCAGCTTCTGCGTGGAGATGCCGATCTCGGCACCGAAGCCGAACTGGCCACCGTCCGTGAACCGGGTGGAGGCATTCACGGCAACCGTGGTCGAGTCGACCAGCTGGGTGAAGCGGCGCGCGGCGGCCTGCGAGGTGGTGACGATCGCCTCGGTGTGACCGGAGGTCCAGCGGCGGATGTGGGCGACGGCGTGGTCGAGGGAGTCCACGACTCCGGCGGCGATGTCGTAGGACAGGTACTCGGCCGCCCAGTCCTCGTCGGTGGCGGGCAGCGCGGTGGCCTTGGTGTCCGCGGCGGCCGCCAGGACCCGGGCGTCGCCGTGGACGGTGACGCCCGCGTCGGCGAGGGCGTCGAGGGCGCGCGGGAGGAATGCGTCGGCGATGTCGCGGTGGACGAGGAGGGTCTCGGCGGAGTTGCAGACGGAGGGACGGCTGGCCTTGGAGTTGACGAGGATCTCCACGGCCATGTCGAGGTCGGCCTGCGCGTCGACGTAGACGTGGCAGTTGCCGGTACCGGTCTCGATGACCGGGACGGTGGACTCCTCGACCACGGTCTTGATGAGGGAGGCGCCGCCGCGCGGGATGAGCACGTCGACGAGGCCGCGGGCGCGCATCAGCTCGCGGACGGAGTCGCGGGACTCGCCGGGTACGAGCTGGACCGCGTCGGCGGGGAGCCCGGCTGCGGCGACCGCGTCGCGCAGGATGCCGACGAGCGCGGTGTTGGAGGCGTACGCGGAGGAGCTGCCGCGGAGCAGGACGGCGTTGCCGGACTTGAGGCAGAGGGCGGCGGCGTCGACGGTGACGTTGGGGCGGGCCTCGTAGATGATGCCGACGACGCCGAGGGGGACGCGGATCTGCCGGAGGTCGATGCCGTTGGGCAGGGTGCTGCCGCGGACGACCTCTCCGACGGGGTCGGGGAGGGCGGCGACGTCCCGTACGTCGGAGGCGATGGCCGCGACCCGCTCCGGGGTCAGGGTGAGGCGGTCGATGACGGTCTCGCTGGTGCCGGCGGCGCGGGCCTTGCCGGTGTCGACGGCGTTGGCCGCGATGATCTCGGGCGTACGGGCCTCCAGCGCGTCCGCGATCGCCAGCAGGGCCGCGTCCTTGACGGACCGCGGGAGCGGGGCGATGGCGGCGGCCGCGGTGCGGGACCGCTGCGCGGTGGCGAGGACGGGCGAGGTGGCGGCATCGAGCGTGGTCATGCCGCCAGGGTAATCCCCGGCCGTCCCCCGGCCGATGGGGTTTCCAGCCCCCGAGACGCGGAGGGCCCGAAGACCCGGGCTCCGCCCGGACCCCGCGCCTCAAACGCCGGCGGGGCTCGGACCGGGAAGGGGCGGCGAGGCGGAGCCCCGCGGGCGGCGAGGCGGGAGCCCCGCGGGCGGCAGGTCAGTACGGGTGCACGCCCACCGGGTGGGCCGGGGGCGGGCCGTAGCCCTCGGCTACGCGTTGGTGGTAGGTGGCGCGGTCGATGACCTCCAGGCCGACGATCTCCCAGGGCGGGAGCTGCGCCGACGAGCGGTGTTCGCCCCAGAGCCGCAGGGCGACGGCCGCCGCGTCGTGGAGGTCGCGGGCCTCCTCCCAGTACCGGATCTCGGCGTGGTCGTCGGCGTACCGGCTGGTCAGCAGGAAGGGATGGTCATGGGCCAGTTGTTCCAGTCCGCGCCGGACGTCCGACAGCGGGGCCGGCTTGCCGGAGACGCTCAGGGTCACGTGCCAGAGGCGCGAGTCGTGGTCCTGCTCGTCCCCGCCACCGCCGCCGCCGTCCCCCGGACCGACACTGGTCAGCGCTCGTCTCACCAGCCGCCTCCTGTCCTTGCCACGCGTGTCCGCCCGCCCTTCACAGTTGACCAGCCCACGGCTCGCCGCGCGGCGGTTTTGCCGAACCTCAGCCCTGGAGCAGGACCAGATCGTCCCGGTGGACGACCTCCCGCTCGTACGCGGGTCCGAGTTCCCGTGCGAGCTCTCGGGTGGAGCGGCCGAGGAGCTGCGGAAGCTCCTTGGCGTCGAAGTTGACCAGGCCCCGCGCCACGGCGCGGCCGTCGGCGGAGCGCAGCTCCACGGGGTCCCCGGCGACGAAGTCGCCTTCGACCGCCGCGATCCCGGCGGGCAGCAGCGAGCTGCCGCGCTCGGTGACCGCGCGCACCGCGCCGTCGTCGAGCACCAGGTGCCCCTGGGGCGTGGACGCGTGCTGGAGCCAGAGCAGCCGGTCCGCCGAGCGGCGGCCCGTGGCGTGGAAGTGCGTGCCCGTGGCGCGCCCGGCCAGCGCGTCGGCGGCCTGGCTCGCGGAGGTCAGTACCACCGGGATCCCGGCGGCGGCCGCGATCCGGGCCGCCTCGACCTTGGTGACCATGCCGCCGGTGCCCACGCCCGCCTTGCCCGCACTGCCGATGGAGACGTGGGCGATGTCCTCGGGGCCGCGGACCTCGTCGATGCGGGTGGTGCCGGGCAGCGCCGGGTCGCCGTCGTAGAGGCCGTCCACGTCGGACAGCAGCACCAGCAGATCGGCCCGCACCAGGTGGGCGACCAGGGCCGCGAGACGGTCGTTGTCGCCGAAGCGGATCTCGTCCGTGGCGACGGTGTCGTTCTCGTTGACGACGGGCAGCGCGCCCATGGCCAGCAGCTGGTCCAGGGTCCGGTAGGCGTTGCGGTAGTGCGCCCGCCGGCTGGTGTCGTCGGTGGTGAGCAGCACCTGGCCGACGCGGACGCCGTACCGGGCGAAGGAGGCGGTGTACCGGGCGACGAGCAGGCCCTGCCCGACGCTGGCCGCGGCCTGCTGCCGGGCCAGGTCCTTGGGGCGGCGGCGCAGCCCGAGCGGGGAGAGTCCGGCGGCGATGGCTCCGCTGGAGACGAGGACGATCTCCTTCTCCCCGCCGCTGCGTGCCTTGGCCAGGACGTCGACCAGCGCGTCCACCCGGTCGGCGTCGAGTCCCCCGGCCGCGGTGGTCAGGGAGGACGAGCCGACCTTGACCACGATCCTGCGGGCGTCCACGACACCTTGCCTAGCCGCTGACACGTCTGTCCCCTTGCCCCTTGCCGGAATGCCTGCCTGCTCAAATCTACGGGGTGGCGCGGGACGGCTGCGCGGGGGTTTCAGACCCTGGACCGCCCGGCCTCCGAGGGCTCGGACTCCTCGTCCCGGGCGGCGCCCGGGACGAGGATCCTGCGCGAGATCAGGAAGGTGAACGGGATGGCCACGACCGCCGCGACCAGCGGGGCGATCCGGGTGTCCATCCCGGCCCAGGCCACCAGGGCGTAGAGGCCGACCGACTGGATCACGTAGTTCGTGACGTTGGTCAGCGGGAAGAGGAAGAACTTCTTCCACGTCGGCCGGGTCCGGTAGGTGAAGTAGGTGTTCATGAAGAACGAGCCGATCATCGCCAGCACGAAGGCGAGCGAGTAGGCGGCGAAGTACGGCATCCACGGGTGCAGGAGCAGGTAGATCCCGAAGAAGGTGCCGGTGTTGACCCCGCCCACGAGGGCGAAGCGGAAGATCTGGCCGAGCTGGTCCTTGCGACTGCTCTTCATCGGGCGCTGCGCTCCGAGCCGCGCTCGGCGATCGAGGTCTCCATCGCGCGCGCCACGCCGTCCGCACGCGCCACGCCGTCCGCACGCTCCGCTCCGTGCGCTTCCTTCACCAGGAAGTGCGGCCGGCGCTTGGTCTCGTAGTAGATGCGGCCGATGTACTCGCCGATCAGGCCCAGCATGATCATCTGCACGCCGCCCAGGCCGGTGATGATCGCCACGAGAGTGACGTACCCCGGGGACTCGACCCCGTTGGTGATCGCCATGACGGTGATCCACAGCGCGTACAGGCCGGTCAGGGCGACCAGCGACACGCCGAACCAGATCCCGATCCGCAGCGGCCGGTTGTTGAAGGAGATCAGGCCGTCCATGCCGTAGTTCAGCAGGGACCCGAGCTTCCACTTCGTCTCGCCGGCCTCGCGCTGCGCGTTGCGGTAGTCGAAGTGGACGGTGTCGAAGCCGATCCAGGAGAACAGGCCCTTGGAGAAGCGGTTGTACTCCGGCAGCGACAGCAGCGCGTCCACGGCCGGGCGCGAGAGCATCCGGAAGTCGCCGACCCCGTCGGTGAGTTCGACATCGACCCAGCGGTTCACGCCGCGGTAGTACAAGCGGCTGAGCGCCGAGCGGACCTTCTTGTCCCCCTCGCGCGTGCGACGGGCGATGATCTGGTCGTGGCCCTGCCGGTAGTAGTCGAGCATGGTCGCGATGAGCTCCGGCGGGTGCTGGAGGTCGGCATCCATGATCACCACGGCGTCACCGGTGGCCTCGCGCAGACCGGCGAGCATGCCGGCCTCCTTGCCGAAGTTGCGGCTGAAGGAGACGTACCGCGTCTGCTCGCCGTGCTCGGCCGCGATCTTCCGGAGCTTGCCGAGGGTGCCGTCGCGGCTTCCGTCGTCGACGTAGCAGACCTCGTACTCGACGGGCAGGGCGTCGAGGACCTTGCGGATCTCCACGTCGAAGCTGTCGATGACGGCCTCTTCGTTGTAGCAGGGAACAACTACGGACAGCTTCGTCATGAACACTTCCTGCTGGGTCCGAACGGGTGATTGTCGGCGACCGGACCCGCCACTCACCACTTCCTTAGAAGTATGCACGCCGAGAGTCGGCCTGCCGGAGACGAGTGCGGCGCACGGTAGCGTGGACGAGATAAGCGGAATGAGCTGAACGAAACGAAACGAAACGAAGGGATCGAGGTGCACGTGCCCGACGTCTCCGTGGTCGTCATCGTCTACAACGACGCAGAGCGTCTGTCGACAGCAGTCCAGTCGGTTTTGGCCCAGACTCTGCACGGGGTCGAGGTCGTGATCGTCGACGACTGCAGCAAGGACCGGTCCTACGCGGTCGCCCAGGAACTGGAATCTGCGCATCCGGGGAGAGTGCGCGCCTTCCGACTGCCGGAGAACAGCGGAGGCTGCGGTGCGCCCCGCAACCACGGCATCCAGCAGGCCACCGGCAAGTACGTCATGTTCCTGGACAGCGACGACGTCCTCGAGCGCAACGCCTGCCGCAACATGCTGGACGCCGCCGAGCGCACCGGCTCCGACCTGGTCTCGGGCATGTGCGTCCGGGTACACCTGGACAACCGGTGGGAGAAGACCACCGAGTGGTACCCCTGGATCTACTCGCGCACCCGCACGCTGGAGTCGATCACCGAGTTCCCCGACCTGCTGGTCTACGACACCCTCTCCACGAACAAGTGCTACCGGCGCGCGTTCCTGCTGGAGCAGGGCCTGGAATTCCCGGTCGGCATCCACTACGAGGACCTGCTGTTCTCCGCCCAGGCGTACGTGGCCGCCCGCCGCATCACGCTGATCCCGAACCGCGTCTACTTCTGGAACGTGCTCGAGACGGCGGCGGCCAAGTCGATCAGCAACCGGCGCCACGAGATCGCGAACTTCGTCCACCGGATGGAGATCCACCGCCGCGTCGACCAGCTGCTGGCGGCCAAGGGACACACGGACATCAAGTCCGCGAAGGACGCCAAGTTCCTCAAGCACGACCTGGTCCTGCACCTGCGCGACCTGCCCCTGCTGGGCGACGCGTACCGCCAGGAGTTCGCCCGGCTCGCCAACGGCTACCTCGCCGGGATCGACCCGGCCGCGTACGAGAACGTCACGTACCTCCAGGCCATCTGCGCCTACCTGCTGGGCAAGGAGGACTGGGACAACCTGCTCCCGGCCGCCGACGCCATGACCAACAAGGGCCGGCTCTCCTCCCCGCTCGCCGAGCGGGACGGGCGCGTCTACTGGTGCGGCGAGCACCTCGCGGACGCGGAGGCCCGCCGGATACTGGACGTCACCGCGCAGGGCTTCCACACCACCCCGCTCCCCTCCCTCACGCTGGGGAACCGTCTCACCTCCTACGAAGACGACGGGCGCGGCAGCGTCACGCTCTCCGGCGCCGTCGTGAACCCGCTCGGCCGGATCCCGGCCGACGCGGAGCTGAAGGCCTCGCTCGAGTTCCGGGCGCGTCGGCAGATCGGCGTGCGTTCTTTCAGCTTCCCGATGGCAACCGTCCGACACGCCGGTGACACGATCGAGTGGAGCGGCACGGCCGACATCGGCAGCACCGTCCGCCCGCTCGGCATCATCGACGCCGTCTGGGACGTCCGGCTGAAGCTGACCGCCGGGAGCGACAAGATCACCACCCGCGTCTCGGTCGGCGGCGTCGACCTGGAGTCGGCGGCCCGCCTGCGCGTGCGGCCGCGGCTGACCCGGCTGGTCTCCGACCGCTTCGAGCCGGAGGTCACCAAGAAGGGCAACCTCTCCTACGTCCTGACCGCTGAGGGCGCCGCCGCCGTCCGCACCCAGAGCCTGATCAACAACGCCATACAGGGCAGGGCGGCGAACGTGGTCAAGCGGAGCCTGCGCAAGGCCCTGCGGGTGCGCCGGAGCATGGGATCCGGCGAGCAGAAGGTGAAGGTCTACCACGAGGTCCTCTCGAAGCTGCCGGTCAAGAAGGGCACGGTCGTCTTCGAGAGCCACATGGGCAAGCAGTACAGCGACAGCCCCAAGGCGATCTACGAGGAGCTGGTGCGCCAGGGAGCCCCGTTCGAGGCGATCTGGTCCTACGCGGGCGCCCGGCCCACCGGCTTCCCCAAGGAGGCCACCCTGGTGCGCCGCTGGAGCTGGCCCTACCTGCGGGCGCTGGCCCAGGCCGAGTTCTGGGTGGACAACCAGGGCTTCCCGCTGGCACTCGCCAAGCGGCCCGGCACCACCTACATCCAGACCTGGCACGGCTCGGCGCTCAAGCGGATGGGCTTCCACGAGCCCCGCACCAAGGCGCAGGGGCGCGCGGGCCAGGCGCGTTTCCAGGAGGCGGTCGACCGCTTCGACCACTTCCTGATCCGCTCCGAGCACGACACCCGTACCCTCGCCAAGGCCTTCAGGCTGCGTGACGAGGTGCTGCTGCGCACGGGCTACCCGCGCAACGACGCCCTCGTCGAGGCGCACCGCGGCGAGGTGGACAGCGGTGAGCGGGTCCGCGGTCCGCTGGCGGCCGAGCTGGGCATCGACCCGGACAAGAAGGTGCTGCTGTACGCGCCGACCTTCCGGGCGGCCGCGGACGGCACGGTGGAGGGCTTCGCCTTCCCCTTCGACGTGGAGGAGTTCACCGAACGGCTCGGCGACCGCTTCACGCTGCTGGTGCGCACCCACTACCTCAACAGCGTCTCGCTGCCGCCGTCGGTCGCGGGCCGGGTGATCGACGTGTCCCGGCACCACGACATCACCCCGCTGCTGGCCCTCGCCGACGGGCTGATCACCGACTACTCGTCCGTGATGTTCGACTACGCGGTCCTGGACCGGCCGATGCTGTTCTTCGCGTACGACTACGAGAAGTACGCGAACGACATCCGCGGCACGTACTTCGACCTGAATGAGAAGGCCCCGGGCCCGGTGGTGGCGACGGCGGACGAACTCCTGCAGGCGCTCTCCGCCTTCGAGGAGGCGGACGCCAAGTACGCGGAGGCGCGGCAGCGCTTCCTCACCGAGTTCGGCGAGTACGACCGCGGGGACGCGGCCCGCCAGATCGTCGAGAAGTTCTTCACCAGGAGCGACAAGTGAGCCAGCAGACCGCCACCCCGGGCGGCCGTGACATCTTCCTCGTCTCCAACAACGTCGACGAGCTCGGCGGCGTGACCACCTGGTCCCACCAGATGGCCCGGCTGTTCACCGAGCGCGGGCACAAGGTCCACATCGTCGGCATCGCCCCGGTCGCCGAGGAGATCCGGCAGAAGCTGCCCGAGGACCTCCCGTACGAGATGACCACCCTGTACGACGCCCACCCCCCGGCGGCGCGCCGGCTGCACGGGATCAAGGGCCGGCTGAACGCGCCCGAGCGGCGCCGCCAGGCCGCCCGGCGGGCGCGGATGCGGGCCAAGGCGGAGAAGCTGAGCGAGCTCTTCCGCGCCGCCCGCCCCGGCGGCGTGGTGATCGTCACCCAGGTCTGGGCGATGGAGTGGGTGGCGCTCGCCGACACCAAGGGGCACAGCGTCATCGGCATGAGCCACGAGTCCTTCGAGGCCAGCCAGAAGTCCACCCGCGGTGAGCGGGTCCGCCGCCACTACCCCGAGGTCGACCGGCTGCTCGTGCTGACCGCCGAGGACGCGGACCTGTGGATCCGGTCGGGCATGGAGAACGTCGGCAGCATGCCGAACCCCCTGCCCTTCATGCCGCAGTCCCCCGCCCCGCGCACCGCGAAGGTCGTCGCCAGCGTCGGCCGCCTCGCCTTCGAGAAGGGCGTCGACCTGCTGCTGGACGCGTGGGCCGACGCCGCCCCGCACCATCCCGACTGGGTCTTGCGGATCTACGGGGCGGGCCTGGAGGAGGCGTCCCTGCGGGCGCACTGCACCACGCTGGGGCTGGACGACTCGGTGGAGTGGATGGGCAGCACGGACGACGTACTGGGCGCGCTGCGCGGCGCCTCGGTCTTCGCGCAGGCTTCCCGCGCCGAGGGGTTCCCCATCACCCTGCTGGAGGCGATGGCGGCGGGCGTGCCGGTGGCCGCCTTCGACTGCGCGCCGGGCGTACGGGAGATCGTCACGCACGGCGAGGACGGGCTGCTGGCCCGGCTGGGCAACACGATGGAGCTGGCCGGGCACCTGGACGCGCTGATGTCCGACCGCGAGCTGCGCGACCGGCTCGGCGACACCGCCTTCCAGTCGGTCAAGCGCTACTCCAGCGCCGAGATCACCGACCGGTGGGAAGCCCTGTTCACGTTCCTCGAGCGCTGACCGCAACGGCTGAGGCCCCGTAACGAAAACCGCCCGCCCCGGATGCGTCCGGGGCGGGCGGCTTCGTGTGCGGCCGGTGGCATCAGGCCTGGTGGACGTCCTTGTGGGCGTCCGGGCGGGCGGCCTTGTTGGCCTCCCAGCCGGCCCAGGCCGAGGTGACCATCTCGCGGACGTCGTGCCGGGCCTTCCAGCCCAGCTCGCCGGTGATCTTGTCGGCCGAGGCCACGACCTTCGCCGGGTCGCCGGGACGGCGCGGGCTGATCACCGGGGCGTAGTCGTGCCCGGTGTTCTTGTTCAGCAGCTCGACCATCTCGGCGACGGAGACGCCCTCGCCGCGCCCGATGTTGACGGTGAGGTCCTTGTAGTCCCCGGCCGCCGCCCACTCGGCGAGCTTGCGGGCCGCCGCCACGTGGGCCTCGGCCAGGTCCTCGACGTGGATGTAGTCGCGGATGCAGGTGCCGTCCGGGGTCGGGTAGTCGTCACCGAAGATCTTGGCGCCCTGGCCGGCGTCGAACCGCTCGAAGACCATCGGGACCAGGTTGAACACGCCGGTGTCGGCGAGCTCGGGGGTGGCCGCGCCCGCCACGTTGAAGTAGCGCAGGCACGCCGTGGAGATGCCGTGCGCCTTGCCCGCGGCGCGGACCAGCCACTCGCCGGCCAGCTTGGTCTCGCCGTACGGGCTCAGCGGCGCGCACGGGGTGTCCTCGGTGACCAGGTCCACGTCGGGCATGCCGTACACGGAGGCGGAGGAGGAGAACAGGACGTTGCGGATGCCCGCGGCCGCCACGGCCTGGAGCAGGACCGTCAGGCCCTGGACGTTCTCGTGGTAGTAGTACAGCGGCTTCTCGACGGACTCGCCGACCTGCTTCTTGCCCGCCAGGTGCACCACACCGGTGATCCTGTGCTCGGCGATGGTCTCGTCGAGGATCAGCCGGTCCAGGACCGAGCCGACCACCAGCGGTACGCCCTCCGGGACACGGGCCTCGTTGCCCGTGGAGAGGTCGTCGAGGACGACCACCTTCTCCCCGGCGAGCAGCATCGCCCGCACGACGTGCGCGCCGATGTATCCGGCGCCACCGGTGATCAGAAACGTCATGTGTATCTCCCTGGTCCTGTCCGAGTTCGGTGTGAAGAGCTCGGTGTGCAGCGCTTGCCGTGAAACGAACGGTCGGTCTTCAGCCCGCCCCGTGGCCTGCCCGGGCCCGGTGGAGGCGGTTGCGTACGAGGTACAGCGCGCCCTCGGCGCCGGGGGCGAGGCGCAGCGCGAGCGCGCCGGCCGCCGTGCGGTAGGGCTGCGCCAGCAGCACACCGTACCGGCTGCTGGGCAGGGCCCGGCGGCGGAGCAGCCGGCCCCGGGGGCGCAACGAGGTGAACACCGAGGTACCGTCGGCGCACTGCACGCCCACCCCCACGTTCCACGCCTGCATCCGGCGCAGCCCCTGGCGGCGGCCCGTCGCGGCCACGTCGGCAAGGCGGAACGGCAGCAGCGCGACCCAGCCGCCCTGCGGGTCGGGACGCAGCTCCACGGGCTGGGCGAGGACCGGCTCGCCGCCCGCGCGGGGCAGGAAGCGCAGCTGCGCGGTGCGGGGACCGGCGTCGGCGAGGCGCCCGTACAGGTCGTGCAGGCGGATCCGGACGGACCCGCGGCCGGCAGGCTCGGCGTCGACGGTCACGGGCAGCCGGTCCGTCGGCAGCCCGGCCAGGCCGTCCAGCTCGACCGGGAGCTCCTCGCTCCACACCGGGGTCCCGTCCGCGGCGGCCGCGTACGGGGGCAGCAGGCGCGGCGGCTCGGCGGCCAGCCGGGTGAGCCGCTCCACGTCGGACGGCGGGCCCGCACTGGCGCGCAGCACCCGCACGATCCAGCGGGCGTGGGGCGCGGCGGCCTCGATGTCGGCCTCGGCGAAGGTCTCGAGGTACTCCCGGGTCAGGGTCCACCAGGCGGCCCGGTATTGGGGGTCCCGGCCGAGTTCGCGCAGGTACATGCGCAGGTCGTACTCGAGGAACTTCACCTGGCAGGCGCTGCCCAGCGCCGGCGAGGCCGCCGCGAGGGTGCGGGAGGCCGTGCGGTGGGCCTCGACGCGCGAGCGCCAGTTGGAGACGTCCCCCCGGTCCAGGGAGATCGACACCTGGGCGGCGGCGCGGCGCACGTGCCACACGTAGACGAGGTCGCCGATGACGGCGATGCGCGGGGCCGCGGCCAGCACCCGGGAGGTGAAGACGAAGTCCTCGTAGACGAACCGGCCGTCGGGGAAGCGCAGTCCGTGCTCCGCCAGGAAGGCGCGCTCGTACAGCTTGTTGACGCACAGGGTGTCCCGGACCAGCTCCGGGCGGTCGGCGGGCCGCTCGATGACGTCGCCGGGGGTGTAGAGGCCCGGCATCCACGGCACGTCGTGGTGCAGGGGCAGCTCGCGCCGTACGGCGGCGCCGACGGTGACCGGGGCGCGGTGCTCCACGGCGGCGCGCACCAGCGCCTCGGCCGCGCCCGCCGGCAGGACGTCGTCGCTGTCGAGGAACAGGACGTACGGGGCGGTCGCGAGGGCGATCCCGTCATTGCGCGGGGTGCCGCACCCTCCGCTGTTCTCCGTACGGTGCACGACCTTCAGGCGGGGGTGTGCGGCAGCCAGCTCGTCCAGCACCCGCGCGGTGCCGTCGGACGAGGCGTCGTTCACGGCGATGACCTCGCCGACCACCGGGCCCTGGGCGAGGGCCGAGGAGACGGCCTCGCCCACGAGCCCGGCGTCGTTGTACGCGATCACCACGACGGAAACGGTGGGGAGGTTGGTGCTGTTCACCTGGTGGATCCTAGGCGACCGACGTAAAGACGCCTTCAAAGCCGCCGGGTGGCCCCTGGGGAAAGGGGACTAGAACGGCCGGAACTCGTCGTACTCCTGCTGCGCCGAGTCCCCGCGCTTGGCTTCCTTCTCCTTGCGGCGCGTGGTGGCCGGGCGCGGAGCCTCCAGACGGTGGTCCTCACCGCGGCGGCCCAGCATCTCGGCGCCGGCCATCATGGTCGGCTCCCAGTCGAAGACGACCGCGTTCTCGTCGGAGCCGATGGCCACGCCGTCACCGGCGCGGGCGCCGGCCTTCTTCAGCGCGTCCTCGACGCCGAGGCGGCTGAGGCGGTCGGCGAGGTAGCCGACGGCCTCGTCGTTGTTGAAGTCGGTCTGGCGGACCCAGCGCTCCGGCTTCTCGCCGCGCACGGTGTAGACGTCCTCGGCCGCGTCGTAGGTGACGGTGAAGCCGGCGTCGTCCACGGCCTTCGGACGGATGACGATACGGGTCGCCTCCTGCTTCGGCTTGCGGGCGCGGGCCTTGGCGATGACCTCGGCGAGGAAGAAGGAGAGCTCCTTCAGACCCGTACGGGCGACCGCGGAGACCTCGAAGACCTTGTAGCCGCGCGCCTCCAGGTCCGGGCGGACCATGTCGGCGAGCTCCTGGCCGTCCGGGATGTCGACCTTGTTCAGGACGACGAGGCGCGGGCGCTTCTCGAGACCCCCGCCGTAGAGCCTGAGCTCCTCCTCGATGACGTCGAGGTCGGCGATCGGGTCGCGGTCGGACTCGAGGGTGGCGGTGTCCAGGACGTGCACGAGCACCGAGCAGCGCTCGACGTGGCGCAGGAACTCCAGGCCCAGGCCACGGCCCTGGCTGGCGCCGGGGATCAGGCCGGGGACGTCGGCGATCGTGTACACGGTCGAGCCGGCGGTGACGACGCCCAGGTTCGGGACGAGGGTGGTGAAGGGGTAGTCCGCGATCTTCGGCTTGGCCGAGGAGAGCACCGAGATCAGCGAGGACTTGCCGGCGCTCGGGAAGCCGACCAGCGCCACGTCGGCGACGGTCTTGAGCTCCAGGACGACGTCGCCACCGGTGCCGGGGACGCCGAGGAGCGCGAAGCCGGGCGCCTTGCGGCGTGCGGAGGAGAGCGCTGCGTTGCCGAGGCCGCCGCGGCCGCCCTCGGCGGCCACGTAGGTGGTGCCCTGGCCGACGAGGTCGGCGAGGACGTTGCCCTCCTTGTCGAGGACGACGGTGCCGTCCGGCACCGGCAGGATCATGTCCTCGCCGTCCTTGCCGGAACGGTTGTCGCCCGCGCCGGGCTTGCCGTTGGTGGCCTTGCGGTGGGGGCTGTGGTGGTAGTCCAACAGAGTGGTGATCGACTGCTCCACCACCAGGATGACGTCGCCGCCACGGCCGCCGTTGCCGCCATCGGGGCCGCCCAGCGGCTTGAACTTCTCCCGGTGAACGGAGGCGCAGCCGTGGCCCCCGTTACCCGCGGCGACGTGCAGCTCGACGCGGTCCACGAAGGTGGTCATGGGTGTTCCTCCAGATACATACGGGAATGTCCCGGGCAGGCCTTGCTGCCCATTAAACGTGTCTATGTGACAACGCGCCGAGGGCGGACCTCTCTTCCCGGCTGGCGCCGGAAAGAGCTGAGATCCGCCCTCGGGAAGTTACGAACGCTTGATCAGCCGGAGCTGGATCAGGCGGCCGGAACGATGTTGACGACCTTGCGGCCACGGTGCGTGCCGAACTCGACGGCACCGGCCTGCAGCGCGAACAGCGTGTCGTCGCCGCCACGGCCGACGCCCGCGCCCGGGTGGAAGTGGGTGCCGCGCTGGCGGACGAGGATCTCACCAGCGGAAACGACCTGACCGCCGAAGCGCTTCACGCCGAGCCGCTGAGCATTGGAGTCGCGCCCGTTCCGAGTGGACGATGCGCCCTTCTTGTGTGCCATGTCTCAGTCCCTCTTACTTCGCAGCCGCGGGGATACCGGTGACCTTGATCGCCGTGTACTGCTGGCGGTGACCCTGGCGACGGCGGTAGCCGGTCTTGTTCTTGTACCGCAGGATGTCGATCTTGGCGCCCTTGTGGTGGTCCACAATCTCGGCCGTGACCTTGATGCCGGCCAGGACCCACGGGTCGCTGGTCACGGCTTCGCCGTCGACGACGAGCAGGGTCGAGAGCTCGACCGTGTCGCCAACCTTGGCAGTGGAAATCTTGTCAACCTCAACGATGTCGCCGACAGCAACCTTGTGCTGGCGACCACCGCTGCGCACGATGGCGTACACGCGGATCTCTCTCTCACTCGGGGCGGATGCTCCTGAAGCCAGCCGCTCAGTCGGGCCGGGGCCCGCACTGATCCGGAATGGACGAGCGGCCTCTCCCGCACGACGCTTGCGCGTACGGACCGGGAGGAAGGTGCTCAGGAGCGCGGCGCACGCTGTACGGATTCGTACAGGACACGCCGACGGTCTAGGTTACGGGGCCGGTTCCAGGGGGTCAAACCGGGTCCCGCACGGCCGTGGGCCCCGCCTCGCGGCGGGGCCCACGGTCATGGACGGATCAGGCTTCGGTCGGAGCCGAGACGGAGGGCAGCGTCTGCTGCTCGGCCGCCGCGGTCTTCTTCGTCGCCCGCTTCGTCGCGGTCTTCTTGGTCGTGGCCGCCTTCTTGGCCACGGTCTTCTTGGCCGCGGTCGCCTTCTTGGCGGTGGTGGCCTTCTTCGCCGCGGTCGCCTTCTTGGCCGGAGCCTTGCGGGCGGCCTTCTTGGCGGGAGCGGCCTCCTCGGCGGCGGCAGCCTCCTCGGCGGGCGCCGCGACCTCGGTCACCGGGGCCTCGACGACCACCACGGCGGCCTCCGCCGAGCCTGCCGGGGATCCGGCCGGTGCGGTGGCCTTACGGGTGGCACGGCGGCGCGGACGGGCCGGCGCGGCCTCGGCCGCGGGGGCCTCGGCGACGGCCTCGGGCTCGGCCGCCGCGACGGCCGGCTCGGGCTCGGCCTCCACGACCGGCTCGGGCTCGGCCACGACGACCGGCTCCGGGGCCGCCTCGGCCGCGGGGGCCGGGGCACCCGCCGGGGCGGTGGCCTTGCGGGTCGCCCGGCGACGGGTACGGCCCTTGGGCGCGGCCTCCTCGACGGGGGCGACCGCGGCGGCCTCGACCGTCTCCGCGGCCTCCACGGCCTCGGCGACGACCTCGGCGGCCGGCTCCAGGACGGTGTCGGTCGGCTCGGTGACCGGCTCGGCCTCGACGACGGGCTCCGGGACCGGGGCGGCGGGAGCCTGGGCGGCCGCACCGCGCGGGGCGCCCGCCGGGGCGGTCGCCTTGCGGGTGGCACGGCGACGGTTGCGACGGCCGCTCAGACCCGCGGCGGCCTCCGCCTCGGCCGGGCTGCTGTACAGCTCCTCGTCCGCGACGAACTCCGGCTCGGGCAGTGCACGCGGCGCCGCGACCTCGGCGGCCAGTTCCTCGACGGTCTCGAACTCGGCCTCGACCGTCTCGACCTCGTGGTCGTGCTGGTCGAACTCGGCCTTGCCGCCGCGCCGCTTCGAGCGCTTGCCGTTGCCGCCGCCGATCGCGGTCGGCGTCTCCATGTGCACGATGACGCCGCGGCCGTTGCAGTGGACGCAGGTCTCGGAGAAGGACTCCAGCAGACCCTGGCCCACCCGCTTGCGGGTCATCTGGACCAGGCCCAGCGAGGTGACTTCGGCCACCTGGTGCTTGGTGCGGTCGCGGCCCAGGCACTCCAGCATGCGCCGCAGGACCAGGTCGCGGTTGGACTCCAGGACCATGTCGATGAAGTCGATGACGACGATGCCGCCCAGGTCGCGCAGCCGCAGCTGGCGCACGATCTCCTCGGCCGCCTCCAGGTTGTTCCTGGTGACGGTCTCCTCGAGGTTGCCGCCCTGACCGGTGAACTTGCCGGTGTTGACGTCGATGACGATCATCGCCTCGGTCTTGTCGATCACAAGCGAGCCGCCCGAGGGCAGCCACACCTTGCGGTCGAGCGCCTTGGCGAGCTGCTCGTCGATCCGGTACGTCGCGAAGACGTCGACCTCTGAGGTCCAGCGGGACAGCCGGTCGCCCAGGTCCGGGGCGACGTGGTTCACGTAGCCGTGGATGGTCTCCCAGGCCCCGTCACCGCTGACGATGACCTTCGAGAAGTCCTCGTTGAAGATGTCGCGCACGACGCGGACGGTCATGTCCGGCTCGCCGTACAGCAGGCTCGGCGAAGAGGTCGAGATCTGCTTCGACTTCTTCTGGATGTCCTCCCACTGGCCCTGCAGACGCTCGACGTCGCGGCGCAGCTCGTCCTCGCTCGCACCCTCGGCGGCGGTGCGCACGATGACGCCCGCGTCCTCGGGGACGATCTTCTTGAGGATGGTCTTCAGACGCGCGCGCTCGGTGTCGGGCAGCTTGCGGCTGATGCCGGTCATCGAGCCCTCGGGCACGTAGACCAGGTAGCGGCCGGGCAGCGAGACCTGGCTGGTCAGGCGGGCACCCTTGTGGCCGATCGGGTCCTTGGTGACCTGCACGAGGACCGACTGGCCGGACTTGAGGGCGGACTCGATGCGGCGCGGCCCGTTGGCCATGCCGAGCGCCTCGAAGTTGACCTCGCCGGCGTACAGGACGGCGTTGCGGCCCTTGCCGATGTCGATGAAGGCGGCCTCCATGGACGGCAGCACGTTCTGGACCTTGCCCAGGTAGACGTTGCCGACGTACGAGGTGGCCTCTTCCTTGTTGACGTAGTGCTCGACGAGCACGTCGTCCTCGAGGACGCCGATCTGCGTGCGGTCGCCGTTCTGGCGGACGACCATCACGCGCTCGACGGCCTCACGGCGGGCCAGGAATTCGGCCTCGGTGATGATCGGGACGCGGCGGCGGCCCTGCTCGCGGCCTTCGCGGCGGCGCTGCTTCTTCGCCTCCAGGCGGGTCGAGCCCTTGATGGACTGGACCTCGTCGGAGGAGGTGGACTCGCCGCGCTCGCGGGCCGGACGCGGCTCGCGGACCTTGACGACGGTGCGTACGCCGTCCTCCTCGCCCGCCTCGGCGGACTCGGCGGCGGTGTCCCCGCTGCGACGACGGCGGCGACGACGACGACGGCTGGAGCTGGAGCCCAGCGCCTCGGCCTCCTCGCCCTCGTCCTCTTCGCCCTCGTCCTCGTCGGACTCCTGCTCGGCGGCCGGGGCCTCGGTCTCCTCCTCGGCTGCCTCGTCGAGCTCGGCGGCCTCGCCGCGGCGGCGACGGCGGCCACCACGACGGCGGCGGCGGGACGGGCGGTCGCCCGACTCGTCACCCTCGTCGAACTCGGCGGAGTCCTCCTCGAGCTCGGCGGCCTCCGCCTCGGGCTCCTCTTCGGCGAGCACCTCGGGGAGGGACACCGGCGCGCTCTCGGCGGCGGCGCCGCGGCCACGGCGACGGCGACGGCCGGCCGGCTGCGGGGCGGGGGTCTCCACGACCTCGGCCTCGACCTCGACCTCGGTCTCGTCCTCGTCTTCCGCTTCCTCGGCCTGCACGGCGGCCGCAGCGGCCGCGGCGGCCATGGCCGCGGTCTCGGGGGTCTGGAACATCGGCTCGGCGAACACCGGGGCCTGGAACACGGCGACGGCGGGACGCGCGGCGCGGCGGGCGCGAGCCGGGGCGGCGGGCGCCTCGGGCTCGGCGGCCGGCTGCGCCGCGGCGGCGGCCGGGGCGGCGGAGCGGGTGGCGCGGCGGCGGCCGCCGCGCTTCGGGGAGTCCACGGCGTCGGCGACGGTCACGGAGCGGGTGGCGGCCTTGGGGGCCTCCTCCACCGCGGCGGGAGCCTCGTCGGCGACAGGGGCCTCGGCCGGAGCGGCCGGGGCGGTGACGGCACGGGTGGCACGGCGACGGGCACGCGGAGCGGGAGCGGCGGGCTCCTCCTCGGCGACGGCGGCCGGAGCCTCGGCGACCGGGGCCTCGGCGACCGGGGCCTCCGCTGCCTCGGCGGCCGGGGCGGTCACGGCGCGGGTGGCACGGCGACGGGCACGCGGGGCGGGAGCGGCGGGCTCCTCCTGGGCGACGGCGGCCGCAGCGGCCGGGGCCTCGTCCACGACGGCCTCGGCGGCCGGGGTCTCGGGCGCGGCCACGGCACGGGTCGCACGGCGACGGGCACGCGGAGCGGGAGCGGCCGGAGCCTCCTCCTCCACCACGGGCGCGGCCTCGGCGGCCGGAGCCTCGGGGGCTGCCACGGCGCGGGTGGCACGGCGGCGGGCACGCGGAGCGGGAGCGGCGGGCTCCTCCTCGGCGCGGGTCGCGGCGGCCGGGGCCTCGTCCACGACGGCCTCGGCGGCCGGAGCCTCGGGCGCGGCCACGGCACGGGTCGCACGGCGACGGGCACGGGCGGGGGCGGCGGCCGGAGCGGCCTCCTCCACGGGGGCGGCCGGGGCGGCCTCGGTCACCGGGGTCGCCTCTGCGGCGGTGGCACCGGGCGGGCCGGCGGGCCGGGAAGCGGCGCGGCGACGCCTGCGCGGGGGCAGGTTGTCACTCGGGCTGGTGGTGTCGGTGGTGTCGTTTTCGTTGTTGGGCATTGCGGGCGGTTCTCCCGTCACGCTCCCGGGCGCCGCGGCTGACTTCCGGTCCGGCACGGCTCCGCGTAATGAGCGCGGAACCGGCCTCCGGGGCGCGTTCGCCACACGGGAGCTGTAGTCCATGGCCGCCGGTTCCGTACGTGTTGTCCGTACGGCCTGGCAGAAGTCTTCAGGTCTGTGCGCGGCCCGACCCAGGTGGCTCCCGAATGCCAGGGCTGCGCGACGACGACGATCCCTACGCGGCGGGACCTTCCGGCGCCTTCGCGTCGGCGGCTACGGCGGCCGTGGGTGGGGCGGCCGTGTCAGCCTCGCGGTCGGGCGCGAGCGGGTCGGTCACCGTGCCGGACTCCTCGTCGAAGAGCCCCTGCGCCAGCCTGGTCACCGCTGAGGGGACCGGCGGCGCCAGGTCGGCCACAGCTCGGAGACCGGACAGGACGTCGTCGGGTCGCACGGCAGGTGTCAGATGCCGAACAACCAGCCGCAGTATCGCACAAGCATTGTCCAGGGGCCTATCAGCCGGGGCAGGAACTGCCTCGAGGCTGACTACAGCACCGCGCGTATCGAAGGTCCGCATGCCGTTCTTGGTCCGTCGCTGCACCTCCACGGTCTCGGCGGCCAGGAAGGCCGTCACCGCGCGCTCGGCCTCGGCGGGCTCCACGCCGTCCAGGCGCAGCTCCCACACGGAGGCCGTGAGCCGGTCCGCGAGGCCCGAGGTGCGGGCCTCCACGGCGTCGATGATGTCGAGCCCGGCCGGCATCGACTCGTCGAGGAGCTCGCGGAGCTTCTCGGGGTCGCGGGGCGCGGCGAGGGCGATCTCCAGGTACTCCGCCTCGCTGCCGGTCCCGGTCGGGGCGGCGTTGGCGTACGAGACGCGGGGGTGCGGGGTGAAGCCGGCCGAGTACGCCATGGGCACCTCGGCGCGGCGCAGGGCCCGCTCGAAGGCGCGCTGGAAGTCGCGGTGGCTGGTGAACCGGAGGCGGCCGCGCTTGGTGTAGCGCAGTCGGATGCGCTGCACCACCGGTGCGGGAGGCGGGCCTTCGGGCTGTCGCTTGCCCAGTGGTTCTTCTCCTTGTGCGGGGCTCCGCGTCTCGCGCGTCGCCCTGAGCGTCTGGGGGCCTGCGGGCCGCGCCCGGCCTCCGGCTCACCCCTGCTGTTTGTGCAGGGAGATCTCGGGAGCGGGCGTGTTGCCTGCGGCTTTCGTACTACCCAGAGTACGCGCCCGTGACCTCGCCGGTTCCCGGGGAGGAGTACCGAACAGCGCCTGCCGTACCCCGGCCCGGGCCTCCCGGACGGCGGTGCGGGCGGTGTGCCACACCTCGCCCGCCGCGGTTCGGGAGGTACGCCACACCGCGCGTGCCGCGCTGCGGGAGGTCCGCCACACCTCGCGGACCAGATGTCCCGCGGGCGTGGCCACCTGGCGGTAGACCCATGCCGCGGGGCGGGCGACGCCGCCGCGCCAGAGCCACACGAGCCCGCGCCCCAGGGCGCGGCTGACGCGGCCGGCGAGCCGCCAGGTGGAGGCGGCGAAGTGGCCGAGGGGCGTCAGGACGTACCGGTACAGGCCCCGGGCCAGCCGGGCGACGCCGTGCCCGAGCGGGGCCAGCAGGTACCGGTGGGCGGCGGTCGCGGCGGGAACGAGCACGTGCCGCCACAGCGCCGTCCACGGCCACACGAACACGGCGGCGAGGGCGCGTGGCAGGAACCACACCACGGCGTGCCCGGCCGGGGTGAGGACGTACCGGTAGAGCCTGCGGACCAGCCAGGCGGCGCCCCGGACCGGCGGCACGAGCAGGTAGCGCCAGACCGCGGTGACCGTCCAGGCCACGGCCGCGCCCGACGGCTTGAGCAGGTACCGGACCACGGCCAGGACCACCCGTTCGAGCCCCTGCCCGGCGGGCCTCAGCAGGTACCGGTACAGCGCGGCGCCGCCGGGGACGAGCAGGTACCGCCACAGTGCCGCCCACGGCCACACGAACAGCGCCTTGGCCAGCCACCCCAGCGCGACGGCGGCTCCCCGCACCAGCAGGGCGAGCCCCTTCCCAAGCGGTACCAGGACCCAGCGCCACAGGGCGGCCCCGGCCGGCGCGAGCACGTACCGCCACAGCCCCGCCCAGGGCCAGTAGAAGGCGGCCAGCGCCGCCCACTTCAGCAGCAGCCCGGTCCCCCGCGCCAGCCAGGCGAGCGCGTGCCCGACCGGAGTCAGCACGTACCGGTACAGCCAGGCGCAGGCGCGGGCCACCGCGTCCCCGGCCGGGCGCAGGGCACGCCGGTGCACGGTGCGCGCGCCGAGGGCGAGCAGGTCCCAGACCACCCGCACGGGCAGCACGATCACCACGGCCAGGATCCGCACCGGAATCCGGACCATCGCGAACACACATCCCTGCCCCTCGGGCGGTGGGGGTTCGTGTCTGCCGTGTTTTTCCAGATCCATGCCCTTGACGACGCACGACAGGCCCCGGCCGTTGCACGGCGGGGCCGCCCCCGACGAAAAGCGCCCCCCGCCGTTCCCGGCGGGGGGCGCTTCCAGGGCTCGGCTCAGCCTTCGGTCACTTCACGACCGACAGCGGGAGCAGCTTCTTGCCCGTCGGGCCGATCTGGATGCTGGTGTCCATCTGGGGGCAGACACCGCAGTCGAAGCACGGGGTCCAGCGGCAGTCCTCGACCTCGGTCTCGTCGAGGGCATCCTGCCAGTCCTCCCAGAGCCAGTCCTTGTCGAGGCCGGAGTCCAGGTGGTCCCAGGGCAGTACTTCCTCGTACGTGCGCTCGCGGGTCGTGTACCAGGCCACGTCCACGCCGTGGGCGGGCAGCGTCTTCTGCGCCGCCTCCATCCAGCGGTCGTAGGAGAAGTACTCGCGCCAGCCGTCGAAGCGGCCGCCCGACTCGTACACGGCGCGGATGACGTCGCCGATGCGGCGGTCACCGCGGGAGAGCAGGCCCTCGACGATGCCGGGCTTGCCGTCGTGGTAGCGGAAGCCGATGGAGCGGCCGTACTTCTTGTCCCCGCGGAGCTTGTCGCGGAGCTTGCCCAGGCGGGCGTCCGTCTCCTCGGCCGACAGCTGCGGCGCCCACTGGAAGGGGGTGTGCGGCTTCGGCACGAATCCGCCGATGGACACCGTGCAGCGGATGTCGTTCTGGCCGGAGACCTCGCGGCCCTTGGCGATGACGTTGACCGCCATGTCGCCGATCTGGAGCACGTCCTCGTCGGTCTCGGTCGGCAGGCCGACCATGAAGTAGAGCTTCACCTGGCGCCAGCCGTTGCCGTACGCCGTGGCGACCGTCCGGATCAGGTCCTCTTCCGAGACCATCTTGTTGATGACCTTGCGCATGCGCTCGGAGCCGCCCTCGGGGGCGAAGGTCAGGCCGGAGCGGCGCCCGTTGCGGGTCAGCTCGTTGGCCAGGTCCACGTTGAAGGCGTCCACGCGGGTCGACGGCAGGGACAGGCCCACCTTGTCGTCCGTGTAGCGGTCCGCGAGGCCCTTGGCGATGTCGGCGATCTCGGTGTGGTCCGCCGAGGAGAGGGAGAGCAGGCCGACCTCTTCGAAGCCGGTCGCCTTGAGGCCCTTCTCCACCATTTCGCCGATGCCGGTGATGCTTCGCTCCCGCACGGGGCGCGTGATCATGCCTGCCTGGCAGAAACGGCAGCCGCGGGTGCACCCGCGGAAGATCTCGACGGACATCCGCTCGTGGACCGTCTCGGCGAGCGGGACCAGCGGCTGCTTGGGGTACGGCCACTCGTCGAGGTCCATGACCGTGTGCTTGGACACCCGCCACGGCACGCCGGAGCGGTTGGGCACGACACGGCCGATGCGGCCGTCCGGCAGGTACTCGACGTCGTAGAAGCCCGGCACGTAGACGTTGCCGGTCTTCGCCAGGCGCAGCAGGACCTCTTCGCGCCCGCCCGGCCGCCCCTCGGCCTTCCAGGTGCGGATGATCTCGGTCATGTCGAGGACGGCCTGCTCGCCGTCGCCGATGACGGCGCAGTCGATGAACTCCGCGATCGGCTCGGGGTTGAAGGCCGCGTGGCCGCCCGCGAGGACGATCGGGTGGTCGACCGTACGGTTCCGGGCCTCCAGCGGGATGCCCGCCAGGTCCAGGGCCGTCAGCATGTTCGTGTAGCCGAGCTCCGTGGAGAAGGACAGGCCGAACACGTCGAAGGCCGAGACGGGCCGGTGGCTGTCCACGGTGAACTGCGGCACCTGATGCTCGCGCATCAGTGCCTCGAGGTCCGGCCACACGCTGTAGGTGCGCTCCGCGAGCACGCCCTCGCGCTCGTTGAGCACCTCGTACAGGATCATGACGCCCTGATTGGGCAGCCCGACCTCGTACGCGTCCGGGTACATGAGAGCCCAGCGGACGTCGCAGCTCTCCCACTCCTTGACCGTGGAGTTGAGTTCACCGCCGACGTACTGGATGGGCTTCTGCACATGCGGAAGCAGAGCCTCAAGCTGAGGGAAGACCGACTCGGTCATCACGCGACTTTCGTGAAGCGGGCAGGGGGCAGCTCTCAAGCGTACCTCTAGGCTCAGCCGCCCCCACCCACATGATCATCCCAGGGCCGCCCGCAGCCCCGGCTCGGAGGTCTTCGCCCAGACGTCCGGAAGCTCCCGCTCGCGCCGCTCGGCCAGGGCTTCTTCGCGGGCGTAGAGCACGCCCCAGGTGAAGGACGGTTCGCCCGCGGCCGCCGCCTGGATGCCGAGGCCGCGCAGGGCCTCGCGGGCGACCACGCTGTCCTGGTGGTCGCCGAGCAGGCTCTGGACCTGCTTCACGTCCTTGGCCAGGCGTTTCGCCGGTTTGCCGACGGCGGGCGTGGCCGCCTCCGCCGCGTAGCGGGCGCGCTTGGCCGCCTTGCGGGCCTCGTGCAGGGCCACGTCGCGTTCTCCGCCCGGCTTCATGGCGAGCGCGCTCTCGACCCGGCCGGCGAGGCGCTCGTAGTCGCGCAGCACCGCCTTGGGCAGGACGCGATCCGCCCGCCCGCCCGCGGCCTTGCGCAGCGGCGGCTCGGCCAGCAGGGCGTCGAGGGAGTCCAGCAGGGCGAGGTGGCGGGCGCTGTCGAGCACGGCCAGCGCCCGGCGGCGCGATCCGGTCCGGCGGGAGTTGTTCCACGTCCGCAGCCGGCCGCGGACCGGGCCGACCAGCAGGGTGCGCGGCAGCTCCTCCAGGTGGGTCTGGATCCGTTCGAGCAGGACTTCCTGGTCGCGGTCGACGCCGAGTTCGGCGGCGAGGAAGCGCAGTTCCTCGCCGATCGGGTCGGTGACGTCCCGGTCCAGCACCTTGCGGTAGGTCTTGAGGGCGCTGCGCAGGCGCCGGGTGGCGACCCGCATCTGGTGGACGGAGTCCGGCAGGCCGCGGCGGACGGCGGGGTCCAGGGCGACCAGGGCGTCGCGCTGTTCGCGCAGGTACGCGAGCACGTACGCGCCCGCCGTGCGGTCACCGGGATCCGCCGCGGGCCGGGCCGGGGGCTCGGCGCCGGCCGCCGCCTCGGTCCCGGTCTCGGCTCCGGCCTCGGCTCCGGCTCCGGCCGCCGTTGCCTCGGTCTCGGTCTCGGTGAGGGCCCGGGCGAGTTTCGAAGGGGCGTCGGAAACCCGGAGGCCGGCCTTGCGGAACGCCTTCTCGACCGCGTCCAGCAGCCGGGGGTCGATCCCGTCCGCCAGTTCCACCTCGACTTCGGTCCAGGCGGCGGTGGCCTCGCCGCGCTCCGCCCGGACCGTGTCGGTGCTCAGTTCCGCGAGCAGGGCTCCGTCGGCGTCCAGGAGGTGGCTGACCTTGCGCGAGGAGAGCAGCCTGACCTGCGGCTCCAGCCCGGCGCCGCGCACCCGCGAGCGCAGCAGGGCGGCCAGCTCGAGCGGGACGGTGTCGCTGAGCGCGGCACCGATCTCGTCGCGCACGCCCGGGGAGACGGGCAGTTTGAGGTGCCAGCCCGCGTCGGCGCCGCCGGTTCTGCGCCGCAGGGTGAGGCCGTCGGCGGCCAGCCGGTGGTCGGGGGTGTCGTAGTAGACGGCGTCCAGGTCGACCGTGCCCTGGTCGGAGACGGCCGCGATCGCGGCCGTGCCCGTCAGGTCCGGCACCCCGCGCCGGGCCGCCGACGCCTTAGTGAACTCGAATTTCCGCTCGATCTCGCGTTTCGTGTCCGCCATGGAACGAACTTAGTACTGAACGGATCACGACGGCAGGGTGAACGGGGGGATCGGGCCGGGGATCAGGCCGACAATGGCCGTTGCACCTTGATCGACTGGAGTAGTCCGATGGCCACCCACACGGCGAACATCGACGAGCCTCCGTACGAGACGAACGGCAGCGGGAGCCCGGCCACCGGCATGATCCCGAGGGTCATCCCGATGTTCTCGAAGGACTGGAAGGCGAACCACGCGATGATCCCGGCGCACACGATCGTCCCGTAGAGCTCGGTGGTCTCGCGGGCGATCATGCAGGCCCGCCACAGCACCACGCCGAGCAGCAGGAGGATCAGCCCGGCCCCGACGAAGCCCAGTTCCTCCCCCGCCACCGTGAAGACGAAGTCGGTCTGCTGCTCCGGTACGAACTGGCCGGTGGTCTGCGAGCCCTTGAAGAGCCCGGAGCCGGTCAGCCCGCCGGAGCCGATCGCGATGCGCGCCTGGTTGGTGTTGTAGCCGACGCCGGCGGGGTCGAGTTCGGGGTTGGCGAAGGCCGCGAAGCGGTTGATCTGGTACTCGTCGAGGACGCCGAGCTGCCATATCAGGATGGCCCCGCCGGCGCCGGCGCCGATCAGGCCCAGCACCCAGCGGTTGGAGGCGCCGGAGGCCAGCAGCACGCCGAGCACGATGACGACCATGACCATGACGGAGCCGAGGTCGGGCATCAGCATGACGATGCCCATGGGGGCCGCCGCCAGGCACAGGGCCTTGACGACCGTGCGGTGGTCGGGATGGGTGAGGTCGCCCGCGTCCACCCGGGCCGCCAGCAGCATCGCCATGACCAGGATGATCGTGATCTTCACGAACTCGGAGGGCTGGAGGGAGAATCCGCCGCCGATCACGATCCACGCGTGGGCGCCGTTGATCGTGGCGCCGAGCGGGGTGAGCACCGCGATGATCAGCAGGAGCGAGATCCCGTAGAGGACCGGCACCGCGCCGCGCAGGGTGCGGTGGCCGAGCCAGATGGTGCCGATCATCAGCACCAGGCCGATGCCGGTGTTCAGGGCGTGCCGGGCCAGGAAGTAGTACGGGTCCCCCTGGTTCAGGGAGGTCCGGTTGCGGGTCGCCGACCACACCAGCAGGGCGCCGATGAAGGACAGCGCCAGCGAGGAGAGGAGTATCGGCCAGTCGAGCCGGCGCATCACCGAGTCACGGGCGGTGAGCTTGGCCATCGCCCCGCGCTCGGGCGCGTACCGGGAGACGGAGAACTTGTTGGCGGTCTGCATGTCGGTTTCGGTCCTCAGTCGTGCTGCGCGGGGCGCTGGGCGGGCGGGCCGGCGAGCGCGGGCGGCGCCAGCTCCTCCGGGGACGGCGGCACGTACGGCCGGATCTCGGGGGAGTCGATGGAGCCGTCGGGGCGGATCCTGGGCAGTTTCGTCTCGGGCCTCGGCAGCAGGGCCTTCTTCGCGTCCTGCTTGCCGGCCATGTCGAGGCCGTAGATGGCGTTGTAGATGTTGCGGACGGCGGGACCGGAGGCCCCGGAGCCGGTGCCGCCCTGGGAGATGGTCATGACGATCGTGAAGTCGTCGGTGTAGGTCGCCAGCCACGAGGTGGTCTGCTTGCCGTAGACCTGGGCGGTGCCGGTCTTGGCCCGCATCGGGATCTTGTCCAGCGGCCAGCCGCCGAACCGCCAGGCGGCGGTGCCGCCGGGCTCGACGACCATGCGCAGGCCCCTGTCGAGGTCCTTGACGGTCTGGGCGTCGATCGGCAGCCTGCCGTGGGCCCTGGGCTTGATCATCTGGACCTGCTTGCCGTCGGGGCTGATCACGGCCTTGCCGACCGTGGGGTCGAAGAGGGTGCCCCCGTTGCTGATGGCGGAGTAGGCGGTGGCCATCTGGATGGGGGTGACGAGTACGTCGCCCTGCCCGATGGCGAAGTTGATGCTGTCGAACGCCTTCAGCTGGTTGCCCTCGAGGCAGCTCTCGTAGGCGATCTGCTCGACGTAGGTGCCGCCCTTCTTGCCCTGCTTGCACCAGGAGTCCTTGTTGGCCGCCCAGAAGCTCTTCTTCCACCGGCGGTCGGGGATGCGGCCGGTGACCTCGTTCGGCAGGTCGATCCCCGTCTCGGAGCCGAGCCCGAACTCACGGGCGGTCCGGTAGAACCAGTCGTGGGCGTCCTTGTTGGGGCTGAGGCCCCCGTCGCGCTGCCACTCCTTGTGCCCGAGGGCGTAGAAGACCGTGTTGCAGGAGAACTTGAGGGCCTCGCCGAGGGTGATGGGGCCGTGCCCCTTGGACTCGAAGTTCGCGAAGCTCCGGCCGCCGAGGCTGTAGGAGCTGCTGCAGTTGTACTTGCTGTCGAACGCGTAGCCGGCCCGGACGGCCGCGCTCGCCGACACCACCTTGAAGATGGAGCCCGCGGGGGCCTGGCCCTGGATGGCCCGGTTGAGCAGCGGGTAGTTGGAGTTCTTGCTGGTGAGCTTGGCGTAGTCCTTGGCGGAGATGCCGCCGACCCAGGCGTTGGGGTCGTAGTCGGGCTGGGAGGCCATCGCGACGATGCGGCCGGTCTTGGTCTCCATGACGACGACGGCGCCCGCGTCGGCCTCGTACTTGCGGCCGGTGATCTTGTCGGTCTCCTGGCGGACGGTCTTCATCGCCTGCTGGAGCTCGTACTCGGCGACGGACTGGACCCGGGCGTCGATGCTCGTGACCAGGGTGGATCCGGGCACGCCCGGGTCGGACTCGGTCTGGTGCATGACGCGGCCGAGGTTGTCGACCTCGTACGAGGTGACCATCGCCTTGCCGCGCAGCTGCTTGTCATAGGTGCGCTCGATGCCGGAGCGGCCGACCTGATCGGACCGCAGGTGCGGCGAGTCGGTGTCCTTGGCCTTCTGGATCTCCTCGTCGGTGACCGGCGAGAGGTAGCCGAGCACCTGTGAGGTGCGCGCCCCGCCGGGGGCCGGGTAGCGGCGGACGGCGGTGGGCTCCGCGGTGATGCCGGGGAACTCCTCGGGGCGCTCGCGCAGCTGCAGCGCCTGCTGCGTACTGGCTTCGAGGGTGATCGGGATCGGCTGGTACGGAGAGCCGTTCCAGCAGGGCTTGGGGGTCTGGGAGTCGCAGAGCCGGACCTTGTCCATGACCTCCTTGGGGCTCATGCCCAGGACGTCGGCGAGGCGGGTCATGACGCCCTTGCCCCTGTCCTTCATCTTCATCAGCGCCGTGCGGCTCGCGGACACGACCAGGCGGGTCTCGTTGTCGGCGAGCGGCACGCCGCGGGCGTCGAGGACCGGCCCGCGCACGGCGGGCCGGACGACCCGCTGCACGTGGTTGCTCTTCGCCTCGTGGTAGTACTCCTCGCCGTTGCGGACCTGGAGGTACCAGAGGCGCCCGCCGAGGGTGACCAGCATCGAGAGGACGAGCACCTGCATGATGACGAGCCGGATCTGCACACGGGAGGTGCGGCCGGTCTCCGGAACATTGGTCACGTCGGCTCCTCCCTTACAGCTTTTTGACGCTCTTCACGCCCTTGACGGCCTTGACGCCCTTTATGCGGACGGCCTTGTTGGCGCGGACGCGCGCGGTCTTCAGCCGCAGGCCGCCGCGCTGGCTGCCGATGCGCAGGCCGGTACCGCCGGCCAGCCAGCCGGAGGACACGTCCTTGCCCTGCGGCGCTCCGCCGCCGGCCTCGACGGCCATCGGGTCGTTCTCGGCGCGCCGGGCCAGCGCCATGATGAACGGCACGGTGAAGGGCGCGAGCAGCAGGTCGTAGAGGGTGGCGGTGAACAGCAGGCCGGTCAGGCCCACGTGGCGGGCGGCGGTGTCGCCGACGAGGGCGCCCACACCCGCGTAGAGCAGGGTGGAGCCGATCGCCGCGGCGACGACGGTGAGCATGGGGCCCCAGGCGGAGCGGAACCGTCCGCTGTCGGGGCGCACCAGCCCGGCCACGTAGCCGATGACACACAGGACGAGTGCGTACCGTCCGGCGGCGTGGTCGGCGGGGGGTGCCAGGTCGGCGAGCAGACCGGCGGCGAAGCCGATGAGTGCGCCGCTGACGTACCCGTACACGAGTGCGAGGGCGACGACGGTGAGCAGCAGCAGGTCGGGCACGGCGCCGGGCAGTTGGAGCCGGCCGAGGACGGTGACCTGCACGACGAGGGCGACCACGACGAGCGTGGCCGAGAGCAGGATCCGGTTGAAGCGCATGGTCGGTCTGCTCCTACTCGTCGGCCGGCTTGCCGGGCACGCTGGCGGACCCGGACGGGGTGACCGTGACGGTGACCGTCGGGATGGGCTTGGGGGCCTCGGGCTTGGGCGGCAGGACGGCGTCGCGCGGGTCCTCGCGCGGCGGCATCACCACGACGCCGACGATGTCCAGGCGCGAGAAGCCGACGAACGGCCGTACCCAGACGGTGCGGGTCAGGTCGCCGCGGGCAGCGTCCACCTTGACGACCTCGCCGATCGGCACGCCGGGCACGAAGGGCTTGTTGCCGTGCGAGCCGAAGGTGACGAGGCGGTCTCCGGGGCCGATCCTGGCTTTGCCGTTGAGCATCTGGACGGACAGGGCGCGGTCGCCCTGGCCGGTGGCGAAGCCGAGTTCGCCCGTCTTCTCCAGGCGGGTGCCGACGGTGAAGTCGGGGTCGTTGGCGAGGACGACGGTGGCGGTGTCGGGGCCGACGGTGGTGACCCGGCCGACGAGTCCGTCCCCGTTGAGGACGGTCATGTCCCGCTCGATGCCGTCCTTGCTGCCGGCGTCGATGGTGACGGTCCAGGAGAAGCCCTGGGCCGCTCCTATGGCGATGACCTCGGCGCCCTTGATGCCGTACTGCCCGGCGCCGGCCCGCTTGAGCATCTCGTCCAGCTCGTGGATGCGGCTGCGGGTCTGCTCGTCACTGCCGAGCTTGGCCTTCAGGGCCGCGTTCTCGCGCTCCAGCACGGCGATCCTGTTGTGGCGCTCGCCGGAGTCCCGTACCGCCCCTATGGCGTTGGCGACCGGGTCGACGGCGGTGGCCACGCCCTTCTCGACCGGGCCGAAGACCGCTGCGGCGGCCTGCCGGGCACCGTCGACCGGCGACTCCTCGCCTGCCCTGATGTCCACCGTGATCAATGCGAACGCGATGGCGATCAGAAGCACCAGGAGCAGCCGGCTTTCTCGTGTGTCCCTCACGTGCGGCGGCCGTGCCTTCCTCGTCGGAATGTTGTTTTGCCTGTATATCAACGATCCGCCGCACGGGCCCGGTAGCACCCGTACGGCGGATCCTTGTGTGTTCCGCATGGTCCCTCCGGCACGGAGGGGTGTGTGTCAGCGACGGGGCTGCGCGTCCAGGACCTGCTGGAGGGCCTCGAACTCCTCGACGCACTTGCCGGAGCCGAGCGCGACGGAGTCGAGCGGGTCTTCCGCGATGTGGATGGGCATGCCGGTCTCGCGCCGCAGCCGCTCGTCGAGGCCGCGCAGCAGCGCGCCGCCGCCGGTCAGGACGATGCCGCGGTCCATGATGTCGCCGGAGAGCTCCGGCGGGCACTTGTCGAGGGTGGTCTTGACGGCGTCGACGATGGCGTTGACGGGCTCCTCGATGGCCTTGCGGACCTCGGCGGCCGAGATGACGACCGTCTTGGGCAGCCCGGAGACCAGGTCGCGGCCGCGGATCTCGGTGTGCTCGTCCTTGTCGAGGTCGTACGCCGACCCGATCGTGATCTTGATCTGCTCGGCGGTGCGCTCGCCGAGGAGGAGCGAGTACTCCTTCTTGATGTGCTGGATGATCGCGTTGTCGAGCTCGTCGCCGGCCACCCGGATGGACTGTGCCGTGACGATTCCGCCGAGGGAGATGACGGCGACCTCGGTGGTGCCGCCGCCGATGTCCACGACCATGTTGCCGGTGGCCTCGTGGACGGGCAGGCCCGCGCCGATGGCGGCGGCCATGGGCTCTTCGATGATGTGCACCTGGCGAGCGCCGGCCTGCGTGGACGCCTCGATGACGGCGCGCCGCTCCACTCCGGTGATGCCGGAGGGCACGCACACCACGACGCGCGGGCGGGCCAGGTAGCGGCGCTTGTGGATCTTGAGGATGAAGTACCGGAGCATACGCTCGGTGATCTCGAAGTCGGCGATGACGCCGTCCTTGAGGGGCCTTACGGCGACGATGTTGCCGGGCGTGCGCCCGATCATCTTCTTCGCCTCGGAGCCGACCGCCAGAATGCCGCCGGTGTTCGTGTTGATGGCGACCACGGACGGCTCGTTCAGGACGATCCCCCGGCCCCTCACGTACACCAGCGTGTTGGCGGTCCCGAGGTCGATCGCCATGTCACGGCCGATGAACGACATGTTGTTCCCCTTGTTCCCCATGAGGAGCGTCTGGCCTTCCAGTTGATAGCGGCTGCTGTCAGGTCGGCGAGGTGGGTGTGTGGGTGGAGGCCCCATCGTAGTGCCGCAAGTACGGACACCGCGCGACGGGACTCCGGCAATCCCGCCGGAATGGATACCCGCCCCCTTAGTGGTGACGACGTGTTCTGCCCAGGCGTTCCCGCTCCTGCGGGGAAATACCGAAGGGCGACCGAAATTACTTCGGTCGCCCCAGGTCATGAGCGCTATTTGGCTGATGTCACGTCAGGATCAGAGCGCGGGGAAGAAGAGCTTCAGCTCGCGCTCAGCGGATTCCTCGGAGTCCGAGGCGTGGATCAGGTTCTCCCGGACGATCGTGCCGAAATCCCCCCGGATGGAGCCGGGCGCCGCGGCGATCGGGTCGGTGGGTCCGGCCAGCTGGCGGACACCCTCGATCGCACGTTCCCCTTCGACGACCAGGGCCACGACCGGGCCGCTGGCCATGAAGCCCATCAGGGGCTCGTAGAACGGCTTGCCCTTGTGCTCGCCGTAGTGCGCCTCGAGCGTCTCCTGGTCCAGCGTGCGCAGCTCCAGCGCGGGGATGGTCCAGCCGGCCTTCCGCTCGATACGGCCGATGATCTCGCCCACCAGACCGCGACGGACGGCGTCGGGCTTCAGCAGGACGAGGGTGCGCTGGGTCATGGTGCGGCTCCTTGCGGCATACGGGTGCGGTAGGACGAATCTACAGGGCCGTTCGGACCGGCTGTCACGCAGCGTCAGGCGTCCCGGAGGCCGCCGGCGCCTCCGCCGTGGCCGCCCAGCGGGCCTTGATCGTGTCGATCTTGCGGCCGTAGTGCACCGAGCACCACCACAGCCCCGCGAACACCGCGCCGAGGAAGAACATCGTCGGGACGACGAACCCGCTCACGATCAGGCCGATCTGCAGGGCCCAGCCCAGCTGGACCGCCCCGGGACGCGAGAGCATCCCGCACAGCAGCACCGAGAGCAGCATCGTGACCCCGCACACCGTCCACACCGTGGCCTGGGTCAGGTCGGGGTCCTTCATGGCCACCAGGCCCGCGAAACCGATCACGAAGAACTCGCCGATCAGCGTGCTCGCACACAGCGTGCGCATCCTCAGCCCCTCTTCAGCAGCAGGCGGGCCTCGCCCACCGTGATCACGGAACCGGTCACCAGGACTCCGGCCCCTCCGTACTCGGCCTCTTCCTCCGCCAGGGTGATCGCCGCCTCCAGGGCGTCGTCCAGCCGCGGCTCCACCTGCACCCGGTCCTGGCCGAACACCTCGACCGCGACGGCCGCCAGCTCGTCCGCGCCCATCGACCGGTGGCTGGAGTTCTCCGTCACCACCACCTCCGCGAAGATCGGCTCGAAGGCCTCGAGCACCCCGCGGACGTCCTTGCCCTCGCTCGCGGCCACGACACCGATCAGCCGGCTGAACCCGAAGGACTCGGTGACCGCCTCCGCGGTCACCGCCGCCCCCGCCGGGTTGTGCGCCGCGTCCAGCACCACCGTCGGGCTGCGCCGCACGACCTCCATCCGGCCCGGCGAGGTCACCGAGGCGAAGGCCTTGCGCACGGTGTCCACGTCCAGCACCCGCGCGTGCTCCGGGCCGCCGGTCCCGACCCCGAAGAAGGCCTCGACCGCAGCCAGCGCCACCGCCGCGTTGCGCGCCATGTGCGCCCCGTGCAGCGGCAGGAAGATGCCGTCGTACTCCCCGCCGACCCCGCGCAGCGTCAGCTGCTGCCCGCCGACCGCGACCTCGCGCGAGACCACGCCGAACTCCATGCCCTCGCGGGCCACCGTCGCGTCGACCTCGACGGCCTTCTTCAGCAGCACCTGCGCCGCGTCCACCGGCTGCTGCGCCAGGATCACGGTGGCGCCCTGCTTGATGACGCCGCCCTTCTCCAGGGCGATCTCGCCGGGCGTGCTGCCGAGCCGGTCGGTGTGGTCCAGGCTGATCGGGGTGACCACGGCGACCGAGCCGTCGATGACGTTGGTCGCGTCCCAGGTACCGCCCATGCCGACCTCGACCACGGCCGCGTCCACCGGGGCGTCCGCGAAGGCCGCGTACGCCATCCCGGTGAGCACCTCGAAGAACGACAGCCGGTACTCCTCGGCGGCGTCGACCATCTCCACGTACGGCTTGATGTCGTGGTACGTCTCGACGAACCGCTCCGCGGTGATCGGCGCCCCGTCGAGGCTGATCCGCTCGGTGACCGACTGCACGTGCGGGCTGGTGTAGCGGCCGGTGCGCAGCTCGAAGGCGTTCAGCAGGGCCTCGATCATGCGGGCCGTGCTGGTCTTGCCGTTCGTGCCGGTGACGTGGATGGAGGGGTAGGCGCGCTGCGGCTCGCCCAGGACGTCCATCAGCGCGGCGATCCGCGTCACCGACGGCTCCAGCTTGGTCTCGCCCCAGCGGGTGGACAGCTCCTGCTCCACCTCCAGGAGCGCCTTGGCGACCTCCGGGTCGGCGGGCCGGGCGGGCACCGGGTCGCCCTGGGGCGGTCCGGCCTGGGCGCGCAGGGTACGGCTGCCGGCCTCGATCACCGCCAGGTCGGGGTCGCGGTCGGACTCTTCCGCCACGATCTGGTCGAACTCGTCGGGCTCACCGGACGCGTCGAAATCGACATCGCGGTCGCGGTCGTGGCTCTCGGGCTGCTGCTCACTCACGGAGCCAGTCTACGGACGAGGACCGGCAGGACCTTCGGCCCGGGCGTTTCGGGACTTTCGACCGGCGGGGCGACCAGATCGTTATGCAAGCCTTGCGGGCAGGAGATTGGGGAACAAATGCCGCAGGCCAGCAGCAACAAGACAGCATCCAGCCGCGACATAGGGATGGACCTGGGGACCGCGAACACCCTGATCTACGCACGGGGCCACGGAATCGTGCTCAATGAGCCGTCCGTGGTCGCCGTGAAGGCGGGCACCACCACCGCGCTGGCCGTCGGGGCGGAGGCCAAGGAGACCATCGGCCGCACCCCCGGCTCCATCACCGCCATCCGCCCCCTCAGGGACGGCGTGATCTGCGACTACGAGGCCGCCGAGGAGATGATCCGGCACTTCGTCCGCAAGGCGGTCCCCGGCCGTCGGACGCGCACCCGCATGGTGATCTGCGTACCGTCCGGGGTCACGCCGGTCGAGCGCCGGGCCATCGTCCAAGCCTCCACCCGGGCCGGGGCCAAGGCCGTCCACCTCATCGAGGAACCGATGGCCGCGGCCATCGGCGCCGGGCTCCCGGTGGCCGAACCGCGCGGCTCCATGGTCGTGGACATCGGCGGCGGCACCTGCGAGGTCGCCGTCATCTCGCTCGGCGGCATCGTCACCTCCCAGTCGCTGCGCGTCGGCGGGGACCGGCTGGACGCGGCGATCACCGACTACGTCCGCAGGGAGCACGCGCTGCTCATCGGCGAGCGCACCGCCGAGGACATCAAGGTCGGCATCGGATCGGCCTGGCCCGTCCCGGACCGGCCGGAGCTGGAGACCCGCACCTTCACCGTGCGCGGCCGCGAGAAGGTCGGCGGCATGCCCAAGACCCTGGAGCTGACCGCCCCGGACGTACGGGCCGCCCTGGACGAGCCGGTCGAGGCGATCATCGCCGCCGTCCGCACCACCCTGGAGGAGTGCCCGCCGGAGCTCTCCGGCGACGTGATGGAACACGGCATCGTGCTGACCGGCGGCGGCGCGCTGCTCCCCGGCCTGGACCTGCGGATGGCCTCCGCGACCGGCATCCCGGTCTTCGTCGCCGACGACCCGCTGGACTGCGTGGCGCTGGGCTCGGGCCGCTGCGTCGAGGACCTGGACACCCCGGGCAGCCTGCTGGCCCCGGCCAAGGGCTGACGCCGGGATCCGGAACGGACATCCCCGGCCGCGCGGCAGGCCGGCGACTCAGCCGCGAGGCAGGCTGGCGACGACCTCGTACGAGCCCTCCGTGCGCGTCGCCGTCAGCTCGCCGCCCAGGCTGCGCACGCGCTCGCACATGCTCGCCGTGCCCGAACCCGCCGAGACGGGGGCCCGGCCCGGGGTGCGGGCCGGCAGCGCGTTGCTGACGGCGATGCGCAGCCGCGGCCCCTCCGCCGCGATCGACACGTCGATGGACTCGCCGTGGGCGTGCTTGGCCGCATTGGTCAGGCACTCCTGCACCACCCGGTAGACCGCCGCCTGCCGCAGCGGCGACAGCGCGTGCACCGCCGGGTCCATGACGAGCCGTACGGGCGAACCGGCCCGTCCGCTCTCCTCCGCCAGCGCGGCGAGCCCGTCCACCCCCGGCGTCGAGGCCCGTTCCCCGCGCTGCACGATGATCTCGTTGAGCACTAGATGGGCCCGGCGCGCGGTGTCGGCCAGCTCCTCGAAGTCCTTGGCGTACGTCGTCTCGCGGGCCCGCGACGACAGCACCTCGGAGCGCACCGTCAGCAGGGTCAGCTCCCGCCCGACGAAGTCGTGGACGTCACGGGCGACCGAGGTGCGCTCCTGCTGCACGGCCTGGAGCACGGCGGACTCGGCCCGCCGCGCGGTCAGCTCCGACACCAGGTCGTGCCGGTACGCGGCGATGCCGACGGCGGAGGCGAGCACCCCGATGGGCACGACCACGCCGAGGAAGCCGTTGAAGGTCGCGGCCCGGGACGCGGGCCAGTCCGGCACTCCGTAGAACAGGGCCAGCGCGAAGGCCACGTATCCGAGGGTGGCGAGGATCCCGGCCCGGCGCCCCCGGTAGCGGCCGACCGAGTAGAGGGCGAACTGGATCAGGGTCAGCTCGTGCAGCCACCCGACGAAGAGCAGCGCGGCCAGGTAGGAGATCCAGGGAAGCCGGCGCCGCACCAGCAGGCTCGAACAGCCGATGGCGAGCACGGCGGCGGCCAGCGGCCCGTTGAGCGAGTTGTCGGCGGCGGCGAGGCCGGGGATGTCCAGCGCCATCAGTGCGAGACAGCTGAGCGCCGTCAGCACGTCCAGCGCCCGCGGTGAACCGGCCCAGCTCTCGGTGAGCCGGCGGCCCGAGGCCACGACCCGGTGGAGCGCCGAGGCGGCGGCGGGCTTGACGTGCATGCCCTCCATCATCCGTGGTCGTCGCCCCGGATCGGGATCCGCGCGGACGGGATAACGAGTGATATAGGGCACTTCGGACAGGCCGGAGGTCCCGGACCACGGCGTCGCGGGGAAGCCATACGGAGGAAGGCCCCCGCGTCGACCGACGGCGTGGGGGCCTTCCTCGTACTTCCACGGGCTACGGGGCGGCGGGAAGCCCGTCCAGCTGGGCCTGGATCCGGGCGATGTCCGCCTCGGCCTTCGCGAGGCGGCCCTTGATCTTGTCCACGACGTTGTCGGGAGCCTTGGCCAGGAAGGCCTCGTTCCCGAGCTTGCCCTCCGCCTGCTGCTTCTCCTTCTCGGCGGCGGCCAGGTCCTTGCTCAGCCGCTTGCGTTCGGCGGCCACGTCGATGGTGCCCGACAGGTCGAGCGCGACGGTGGCGCCGGCGACCGGGAGGGTCGCGGTGGCGCTGAAGGAGTCACCCTCCGGCTGGAGGCGCAGCAGCTGGCGGATGGCACCCTCGTGCGCGGCCAGCGCCGTACCCGTGAGGTCCAGACGGGCCGGGACCTTCTGACCCGGCTGCAGACCCTGGTCGGCACGGAACCGGCGGACCTCGGTGACGACGGCCTGCAGGTTCTCGATCTCGGCCTCGGCGGCCTCGTCGCGGAAGCCGCTGTCCTTGGGCCAGTCGGCGACCACGAGGGACTCCCCGCCGGTGAGCGTGGTCCACAGCGTCTCGGTGACGAAGGGGACCACCGGGTGCAGCAGGCGCAGGGTCGTGTCCAGGACCTCGCCGAGGACCCGGCCGGAGACCTTGGCCCCTTCGCCGCCCGCGAAGAAGGTCGTCTTCGACAGCTCGACGTACCAGTCGAAGACCTCGTCCCACGCGAAGTGGTAGAGGGCTTCGCTGAGCTTCGAGAACTGGAAGTCCTCGTAGTACGCGTCCACCTGCGCGACGGTCTTGTTCAGGCGGGACAGGATCCACCGGTCGGTCGCCGACATCTGCTCGGCCGACGGCAGCTCGCCCTCGATCGTCGCGCCGTTCATCAGGGCGAAGCGCGTGGCGTTCCAGATCTTGTTGGCGAAGTTGCGCGACGCCTGGACCCAGTCCTCGCCGATCGGGACGTCGGTGCCGGGGTTGGCTCCCTTGGCCAGGGTGAAGCGGACGGCGTCGGAGCCGTACTTGTCCATCCAGTCCAGCGGGTCGACCACGTTGCCGAAGGACTTCGACATCTTCTTGCCGCGCTCGTCGCGGACCAGACCGGTCAGCGCGATCGTCTTGAAGGGCGCCTCGCCGTCCATGGCGTACAGGCCGAACATCATCATCCGGGCGACCCAGAAGAAGATGATGTCGTGGCCGGTGACCAGGACGTCGGTGGAGTAGAACTTCTTGAGGTCCGGGGTCTTCTCCGGCCAGCCGAGCGTCGAGAAGGGCCACAGGCCGGACGAGAACCAGGTGTCGAGGACGTCGGTGTCCTGGACCCAGCCCTCCCCCGTCGGCGCCTCGTCGTCCGGTCCGACGCAGACGACCTCGCCCTCCGGGCCGTACCAGACCGGGATGCGGTGGCCCCACCACAGCTGGCGCGAGATGCACCAGTCGTTGAGGTTGTCGACCCAGTCGAAGTAGCGCTTCGACATCTCCTCGGGGTGGATCGAGACCCGGCCGTCACGGACCGCGTCACCGGCGGCCTTGGCGAGCGTCTCGACCTTGACCCACCACTGCAGGGACAGGCGGGGCTCGACGGTGGTGCGGCAGCGCGAGCAGTGCCCGACGGAGTGCAGGTACGGGCGCTTCTCGGCGACGATGCGGCCCTGCTCGCGCAGGGCGCCGACGACCGCGGAACGCGCCTCGTAGCGGTCCAGGCCGAGGAAGGGGCCGTGGACGGTGATGACGCCGTGCTCGTCCATGATCGTCATATTGGGCAGGCCGTGGCGCTGCCCGATGGAGAAGTCGTTCGGGTCGTGCGCCGGGGTCACCTTGACGGCGCCGGTGCCGAACTCCGGGTCGACGTGCGTGTCCGCGACGACCGGGATGGTCCGGTCGGTCAGCGGCAGCTTGATCTGCTTGCCGACGAGGTGCGCGTACCGCTCGTCGTCCGGGTGGACGGCGACGGCCGTGTCACCGAGCATCGTCTCGGCGCGGGTCGTCGCGACGACCAGGGTGTCCTCACCCTCGCCGTACTTGATCGAGACGAGCTCGCCCGCGTCCTCCTGGTACTCCACCTCGATGTCGGAGATGGCCGTCAGACAGCGGGGGCACCAGTTGATGATGCGCTCGGCGCGGTAGATGAGCCCGTCGTCGAAGAGCTTCTTGAAGATCGTCTGGACGGCCTTGGACAAACCCTCGTCCATGGTGAACCGCTCGCGGCTCCAGTCGACGCCGTCACCCAGCCGCCGCATCTGGCCGAGGATCTTGCCGCCGTACTCTTCCTTCCACTGCCAGACCCGCTCGACGAACTCCTCGCGGCCCAGGTCGTGGCGGGACTTGCCCTCCTCGGCGAGCTGCTGCTCGACCTTGTTCTGGGTGGCGATGCCGGCGTGGTCCATGCCGGGCAGCCACAGCGACTCGTAGCCCTGCATCCGCTTGCGGCGGGTGAGGGCGTCCATGAGCGTGTGCTGGAAGGCGTGCCCCAGGTGCAGGGAGCCGGTGACGTTCGGCGGCGGGATGACGATGGTGTACGCGGGCTTCTCGCTCGCGGGATCGGCCGTGAAGTACCCACGCTCCACCCAGCGCTCGTAGAGCTTCCCCTCTACCTCGGCCGGCGCGTACTGGGTCGGCAGTTCGGAGTTGGGGCTGCTGGGTGTCTGCGTGTTCTCGGTCACGAGCCACAGTTTAGGGCCGTAACAGTCCAGTCATGAAACCGGTAACGGGGTGCCCCGGGGGCCTGTCCGCCCAGGCCTTCCGACAGGATGTGTGAAACGTATAAGCAACCTCATTGGGGGACGCGGAATGAGCTACAACCAGCCGGGGCCTTACGGCCAGCAGCCGCAGCAGCCGCAGCAGCCCGGACCGTACGGGCAGCAGCCCCCGCCTCCGCCCGGTCCCTACGGTCAGCCCGCACCTCAGCCCGGCTACGGCTACCCGCAGCAGCCGGGCGTCCCGCCGCAGGGCTACCCGCAGCAGCCCCAGCAGCAGCCGGGCTACGGCCACCAGGCGCCCCCGTACGGCGGGATGCCCCCGCAGCAGCCGCCGAAGAAGTCCAAGGCCGGCGTGGTCATCGCCGTGGTCGTCGCGGTCGCGGTGATCGCGGGCGGCGGCTGGTACTTCCTGGGCGGCGGCGCGGGCGGTGCCATCGCGGCCGACACCAAGGGCTACAAGCTGGTGGCCCCGGAGTCGGTGGACGACTTCAAGAAGGACCCGAAGTACACGGAGAAGGACTTCAGCGAGAAGGACAAGAAGGAAGCCGAGGCGGCGGGGATCAAGAACCCCACCCAGGTGGGCATGACCTACACCTCCGGTGACCCGAAGAACCCGCTGTCGGCCAAGGGCCTCAACTTCCAGGGCGTCTACGGCGAGCTGGCCGACCCGGAGAAGTCGGTGGACGGCTACTTCGCCATGGCCAAGCTGAACGCCTCCAAGGACGGCAAGTCGGAGGTGGTACTCGTCGGAAGCCCGAAGGAGATGACCCCGGCCGGGTTCAAGGGCGCCGTGATGAAGTGCCAGGAGATCAAGGTCACTTCGAAGGACACGACCAGCAAGGGCCCCAAGGAATTCACCATTCCCGTCTGCATCTGGGGTGACTACAGCACCCTGAGCATGGTCAGCGCCTCGGACATCGCTTCCATCCTCGCCGGGAAGCCGGGCTACACCCTGGAGCAGACCGCGGACCTGACCGCGAAGCTCTACAACACCGCTCGCGTCAAGAAGTAGTAGCGGCTCGCAGGACACGTGAAAGGGGCGCCCCCGTTGGGGGCGCCCCTTTCACGTACCGAACAGCTACGCCGACTTCTCGTGCGGGCCCTGGTCCTTCGGGACGATGCGGGGGACCAGCGTCGGGTTGACGTTGGAGCGGACCACGTCCGACGTGATGACCACGCGGGCCACGTCCTTGCGGGACGGGACCTCGTACATCACCGACATCAGGACCTCCTCCATGATGGCGCGCAGGCCGCGCGCGCCCGTCTGGCGGAGGATCGCCTGGTCGGCGATCGCCTCGAGGGCTTCCCGCTCGAAGTCCAGTTCCACCCCGTCGAGTTCGAACAGCCGCTGGTACTGCTTCACCAGGGCGTTGCGCGGCTCGATGAGGATCTGGAGCAGGGCCTCGCGGTCCAGGTTGTGCACCGAGGTCAGTACGGGGAGGCGGCCGATGAACTCGGGGATCATCCCGAACTTCACCAGGTCCTCCGGCATGACCTCCTGGAACTGGTCGCTCGCCTCGATCTCGCGCTTCGAGCGGATCGTCGCCCCGAAGCCGATGCCCTTGGCGCCCGCACGCGACTCGATGATCTTCTCCAGGCCGGCGAAGGCGCCGCCCACGATGAAGAGCACGTTCGTCGTGTCGATCTGGATGAACTCCTGGTGCGGGTGCTTGCGGCCGCCCTGCGGGGGGACGGAGGCCGTCGTGCCCTCGAGAATCTTGAGGAGGGCCTGCTGGACACCCTCGCCCGAGACGTCTCGCGTGATCGACGGGTTCTCGCTCTTGCGGGCGACCTTGTCGATCTCGTCGATGTAGATGATCCCGGTCTCGGCCTTCTTTACGTCGTAGTCCGCGGCCTGGATCAGCTTGAGCAGGATGTTCTCGACGTCCTCGCCGACGTACCCGGCCTCCGTGAGCGCCGTCGCGTCGGCGATGGCGAACGGGACGTTCAGCATGCGCGCGAGCGTCTGGGCGAGGAGGGTCTTGCCGGAGCCGGTGGGGCCCAGCAGCAGGATGTTCGACTTCGCGAGCTCGATCGCGTCCTCGCGGCCCTGCGCGCCGCCGTTCTCGCCGGCCTGGACCCGCTTGTAGTGGTTGTACACCGCGACGGAGAGCGCCTTCTTCGCCGGCTCCTGGCCGACGACGTAGCTCTCCAGGAACTCGTAGATCTCACGGGGCTTGGGGAGTTCCTCCCACCGGACCTCGGAGGTCTCCGCGAGCTCCTCTTCGATGATCTCGTTGCAGAGGTCGATGCACTCGTCGCAGATGTACACACCGGGTCCTGCGATGAGCTTCTTCACCTGCTTCTGGCTCTTTCCGCAGAACGAGCACTTGAGCAGGTCGCCGCCGTCACCGATGCGTGCCACGAGGTGCTTCCCCTTCGCCTGGGAGACGCCTGGTTCAGCGCTCCTGGTGCCTCATATCCGACGGTACCTTGCCGGGGGCCCCGTGCGGGGCCCCCTTGACGTGGTTCACATCGCCGAATGCGGCGGCGCATCCACGCCAACTGGCGGCAAGGAATCAGTGCGAACTCTTGCGGGTGGAGATGATCTGGTCGATCAGGCCGTACGCGAGAGCGTCCTCGGCCGTGAGGATCTTGTCGCGCTCGATGTCGTCGCGGATCTTCTCGATCGGCGTCGTCGAGTGCTTGGCCAGCATGGTCTCCAGCTGGTCGCGCATGCGCAGGATCTCGTTGGCCGCGATCTCCAGGTCGGAGAGCTGCTCACGGCCGGTGCCGCCGGAGGGCTGGTGGATCAGCACGCGGGCGTTCGGCAGGGCCATGCGCTTGCCGGGGGTACCGGCGGCGAGCAGGACCGCGGCGGCGGAGGCCGCCTGGCCCATGCAGACCGTCTGGATGTCCGGCTTCACGAACTGCATGGTGTCGTAGATCGCCGTCAGCGCGGTGAAGGATCCACCGGGGCTGTTGATGTAGATCGAGATGTCGCGGTCCGGGTCCATCGACTCCAGGCACAGCAGCTGCGCCATGACGTCGTTGGCGGAGGCGTCGTCGATCTGCACGCCGAGGAAGATCACGCGCTCCTCGAACAGCTTCGCGTACGGGTCGTACTCGCGCACGCCCTGCGAGGTGCGCTCGACGAAGCGCGGGATGACGTAGCGGTTGTCCACCTGCGGGCCGGAGTAGAGGCCGCTCGCGGAGAAGTTGTTCTGCATCTGGGTGTTCACCATCCTGGTGGCGTTCTGCGGGCTGTCGGCTGCTCGGTACTGGCGGAGGGCCTGGATCAGGCCCCGGTGCCACCGCCGCCCGGCACGTTGGACGCGGCCGAGATGATCTCGTCGATGAGGCCGTACTCCTTGGCCTCCACGGCGGTGAACCAGCGGTCGCGGTCGCCGTCGCGGATGATCGCCTCGACGGTCTGGCCCGAGTGGAACGCGGTGATCTCGGCCATGCGCTGCTTGGTGCGCAGCAGGTACTGGGCCTGGATCTTGATGTCCGACGCGGTGCCGCCGATGCCGGCGGAGCCCTGGTGCATCAGGATGTCGGTGTTCGGCAGGGCGAAGCGCTTGCCCTTGGCGCCACCGGTGAGCAGGAACTGGCCCATGGAGGCGGCCATGCCCATGCCGATGGTGACGACGTCGTTCGGGATGTACTGCATGGTGTCGTACACCGCCATGCCCGCCGTCACCGAGCCACCGGGGCTGTTGATGTACAGGTAGATGTCCTTCTCGGGCTCGGCCGCGAGGAGGAGGAGCTGCGCCGTGATCTTGTTGGCGATCTCGTCGTCGACCTGCTGGCCGAGGAAGATGATGCGCTCGCCGAGCAGCCGGTTGTAGACATGGTCGCCGAGGCCGCCACCGATGGACGGCTCACCCGCGGCGTAAGGCATCAGATTCGTCACGTATCCACCTGCTCGTCTCCGACGGCCATGTGCCGTCTCAGCGTCTCGTTCTGGGGCGCGGCCCTGCCGTGCGGACGAGTCCGCCGACATCCGGTTACTCCCGTGCCCTCGTATTCATGGACCCTAACGCGCAGGTAGGACAACACCATCCCGCTTCCCGAACTGTTCGCTCGGAGCGCAAGGTCCCGGGCCCCTGCGGAGGGAGTGCGGAAGGGCCCGGACGCGCCGGCGTCCGGGCCCTTCGGGGCACTGCTCAGTGGGCTTCGCCCGGGGTGTTACTTGGCCTCGTCGGCCTTCGCCTCGGCGTCGGCGTCAGCGTCGGCGTCGGCCTCGACCGTCTCGGCGGCCTGCTCCTCGTCCTCGTCGGTGAGGTCGATGACCTCACCGTTGGTGTCGACGACCTTGGCGGCCTCGACGACGACCGCGAGGGCCTTGCCGCGGGCGACCTCGCCGACCAGCATCGGGACCTGGCCGCCCTCGACGACGGCCTGGGCGAACTGGTCGGGGGACATGCCGGAGGACTGCGCACGCCGCATGAGGTGCTCGGTGAGCTCCTCCTGGTTGACGCCCAGCTTCTCCTTGTTGACCAGCGCGTCGAGGACGAACTGCGTCTTGATGCCCTTGACCGCCTGCTCGGAGGTCTCGGCGTCGAACTCCTCGACCGTCTTGCCCTGGAACTCCAGGTACTTCTCGATGGTCAGACCCATCTGGCCGAGCTGGTGGTGCTCGAGGTTGTGCTTGCGGGTCTGGACCTCGTCCGCGAGCAGCTTCTCGGGGATCGGGACCTCGACGAGCTCCAGCAGCTTCTCCAGGACGCGCTCCTGGGCCTGCGTGGCCTGGTCGTACTGCTTCATGTTCTCGAGGCGCTTGCGGCTGTCGGCCTTGAGCTCGTCGAGGGTGTCGAACTCGCTCGCCATCTGGGCGAACTCGTCGTCCAGCTCCGGCAGCTCACGGGCGGAGACCTTGGTGACCTTGACGGTGACCTCGGCGTCCTTGCCCTCGGCGGAGCCGCCCTTCAGCTGCGAGGTGAAGGTGGCCTCGCCACCGGCCTCGAGGCCGGTGACGGCCTCGTCGATGCCCTCGAGCAGCTCGCCCGAGCCGATGGTGTAGGACACGTCGGAAGCGACGCCGTCCTCCAGCACCTCGCCGTCGACCTTGGCCTCGAGGTCGAGGGTGACGACGTCACCCTCGGCGGCGGCGCGCTCGACGTCCTTGGTGGACGCGAAGCGGCCGCGCAGCTGCTCGACGGACTTCTCGACGTCCTCGTCGGAGACCTCGATGGCGTCGACCTCGACCTCGATGCCGGAGTAGTCCGGGATCTCGATCTCGGGGCGCACGTCGACCTCGGCGGTGAAGGCCAGCAGCTCGCCGTCCTTCAGCTCCGTGATGTCGACCTCGGGCTGGCCCAGCGGGTTCAGGTCGGCCTCGTTGACCGCCTCGGTGTAGAACTTCGGGAGGGCGTCGTTGACGGCCTCCTCCAGCACCGCACCGCGGCCGAAGCGCTGGTCGATGACCCGGGCCGGGATCTTGCCCTTACGGAAGCCCTTCACCGTGACCTGCTGGTTGATCTTCTTGTACGCCGCGTCGAGGCTGTCCTTGAGCTCCTCGAAGGGCACCTCAACAGTGAGCCGAACCCGAGTCGGGTTCAGGGTCTCCACGGCGCTCTTCACGGTTCGGTCTCCTTGTGGCTGACTGCTGGGGATTCTGCCGTCACGCTGGGATTCAGCGGTTCAGCGGACTTCGGCCCGGTACATCAGACACACGGGCACGCAGCTTGCATAGTAACCGCAAGCGGCAATCAGCCCACAACGCGATCTTGTGGTGGCCCCCGATGGCTCGAAGGAGACACTGCTGGTGGTCGGGGTGGCCGGATTCGAACCGACGACCTTCCGCTCCCAAAGCGGACGCGCTACCAAGCTGCGCCACACCCCGTCGGTGCGACACGTAGGGTACATGCCCGGAGACCCTCCGATGCGCGGGATTTCCGGAGTTTCCCGCCGGTATCCCCGCCGGTCTCCCCGGCGGCTTGTGGGCCGGGCTCCCTGGCGGGTCCTCGTGGCGCGCCGAATGTGGTGTGCGCTCCCCCGGCGCGACCCGCTAGGATGCTGTCCGTGCCGCGGTCCCCGGACCTGTGGCGCATGGTGCGGGTGTAGCTCAATGGTAGAGCACTAGTCTTCCAAACTAGCTACGCGGGTTCGATTCCCGTCACCCGCTCTGAAACACAAAGGGCCAGGTCAGAGGACATTTCCTCGACCTGGCCCTGAGTCTTTTCCGGGCCTTGTCCCGGTCCGGCCAACGAACACTGCCGGACGGCGGGTTGACCCGGTCAGAGCTTGATGTTCGCGATCATCGTCGCCAGCGAGTTGAGGAAACGGTTCACGTCGTCCGAGATCGAGCTTGACGCCAGGAAGAAGCCGAACAGGGCCGCAACGATGGCGGGTCCCGCCTTGATGTGGTTGCCGCGGATCAGCACCACCAGGATGACCCCCAACAGAACCACCACTGACAGCGAAATGGCCACAACTGATCACACCTTCGGTCGTCCCCTGGTCGGCCCGGGGCGTACGGCCACGCACACCCCCATGGACCATCCTCCCACCAACGGGCCCCGCCTATCCGCCCCGTGACGAATCGCCATCGTTCCGTTTCCGCCGACCCGCCCGGCGGCCGGGCTAGGCGAGGCCGAGGAGCGAGCGGACGTATGCGTACTTAGCGGACAACCGCTCCCGTGTGGGGCCGTCCAGTACGGAGAGACGTACGGGATCGGCGTTGTGCGCGAGGTCGGCCTCCTTGACCAGCAGGGCGCCCGGGGTGGCGAGGATCCGGGCCGCGTACTGCTCGACCGGTTCGCCGGGGCGCTTGGTGACGGCCAGGACCATGTCCTTGACGGGCTGCGGCAGGGCGGCGGAATCCAGCCAGGTGAGGCTGAGCGCCTCGTCCTCGATCGCGTCGTGGAGCCAGGCCGCCGCCTGCTGCTCCGGGCTGCCGCCGCGCAGGCGGACGCCCTCGGCCACCGCCGCGAGGTGCTCGGCGTAGGGCCGGCCCGCCTTGTCGGTCTGGCCCTCGTGCGCGGCTCGGGCCAGGGCCTCGACCTCGATGAGGGTCAGGGGGCTGCTCGTCATGCGATCTCCCTTGCCGCTGTCCGGAGGGCCTGCGCGATCCGGTGCACATCCGCCTGCGTGGTACGCCAGTTGGAGAACGCGGCGCGCAGGGCCGCGGTTCCCTCGTAAACGGTCGGGGTGACGAACACCTCGGCGGCCGCGGCCTCGCGCAGGGCGGTCAGCCGGGCCGGGGTGGGGTCGGCGGCGAGGGTGAAGCAGACGACGTTGAGGCGGACCGGGGCCAGCAGGGTGAAGGCGGGGTCCGCGGAGAGCCGCTCGCCCAGCGCGCGGGCGCAGGCGATGTCGCGTTCGACGATCTCCCGGTGGCCCTGGCGGCCGTACGCGCGGAGCGTGAACCAGGCGGCGAGCGCGCGCAGCCGGCGTGAGTTCTCCGGGGTGAGGTGGACCAGGTCGGGGTGGTCTGCGAGGGGGCCGAGGTAGGCGGCGGAGTTCTGGAAGACCCGGGCCTGGAGGTCGCGCCGGCGGGTGAACTGGACGGCGCTGTCGTAGGGGACGTTGAGCCACTTGTGCAGGTCGACGCAGAGGGAGTCGGAGGCGTCGAGGCCGGCGGCGAGGTGGGCGTGGTCCGGGGAGAGGGCGGCGAAGGCGCCGAAGGCGGCGTCGGTGTGCAGCCAGAAGTCGTGGCGCCGCTTGAGGGCCGCGACGGCCTGGAGGTCGTCGAAGTCGACCGTGTTGACGGTGCCGGCGTTGGCGACGACGACGGCTGGTCCGGGAGTGTCGGCCAGGGCCCTGTCCAGGGCGGCCGGGTCCACGGCCTCGCGGCCGGGCAGGGTCGGGACCTTGACGAGGCTTCTCCGCCCCAGGCCGAGGACGGCGAGGGCCTTGGCAATGGAGGAGTGCGGGGCTCCGGAGAGCACCCGTACGGGGCCGAGGGCCGCGGCGCCGTCCTCGGCCGGGGAGACGCCGAGGCGTTCGCCGAGCCATTCGCGGGCGATGGCGAGACCGGTGGTGTTGGACATGGTGGCGCCGCTGACGAAGGTGCCGGAGTGGGCGGGCGAGAGGTGGAAGAGGGCGCGGAGCCAGCCGACGGTCTCGCGTTCGAGGTCCTGGCCGGCGCCGTCGAGGGCGGAGTTGGAGTTCTGGTCGTGGGCGGCGGTGAGCCAGTCCCCGGCGAGGGCCGCGGGTGTGGCGCCGCCGGTGACGAAGCCGAGGTAGCGCGGGCCCGCGGAGGCGGACAGCCGCGGCTCCCAGCGCTCCCGGAAGGCGGCGAGGGCGGCCTCGGTACCGCCGCCGTGCTCCGGGAGGGGCTCGGGCGCGCCGCCCGGGCCCGGCCCTGGCCCCGGTTTCCCGGCGGGCGGTACGACGGGACGCGTGTCCAGGGCTGCGAGGGCGTCGCCGGCGGCGCGGCGGGTGGCGTCGAGGAGGTCGGGAAGGCGGGCGAGGTCGTCGGCGAGCGTGCGGTCCATGGGGGCACGGTAGGCGCCGCCGCGGGTGCGGGGGCGGGCCAATCCCCGGCAGGTGGCCTGCGCCCGCGGGCCGCCCGTGGCCCCCGGCCGCGGGTGCGGTCGATGCCGTGCGGAGCGGACGGGGCCACCCCGGTTCGGGGTGCGGTCCCGGACCCCCGCGGGCCGGCCGGGGGCACCCCGGCCGGGGGTGGGGTCCGTGCCGGCGCGGGGCGGAAAGGGGCCGGGTGGGGGTGAGGGGTGGTTGGGGTTAGGAGGAGCGGCGGATTATGAGTAGGGCGCGGTCGTCGTTGACGTCCTTGGCGACCTTTTCGATGAGGTGCCAGGCCGCGCCCTCCCAGCCCGCGGCGACGTAGCGGTCGGCCTCGCCCGTGAGCCGGTCGATGCCCTCGCTGATCTCGCGGTCGGCCGTCTCGACCAGGCCGTCCGTGAAGAGCATCAGGACGTCGCCCCGGCGGAGGTTCCCTCGGGCGGCGGTGAATTCGGCGCCGTCGTAGACCCCGAGCAGCGGGCCCTCGCCGGTCATCTCCTGCCAGCGGCCGGTGCCCGCCGAGAGCTGGAGGGCGGGGAGGTGGCCGGCGGAGAGGAGTTCGTAGTCGCCGGTCTGCAGGTCCAGCACGAGGTGGATCGAGGTGGCGAAGCCCTCGTCCCAGTCCTGGCGGAGCAGGTAGCCGTTGGCGGCGGGCAGGAAGCCGTGCGGCGGGAGGGCGCCCAGCAGGCCGCCGAACGCGCCGGACAGGAGGAGCGCCCGGGAGCCCGCCTCCATGCCCTTGCCGGAGACGTCGGTCAGGACGATCTCCAGGGTCCGGCCGCCGTTGGTGCGGGCCGCGACGACGAAGTCGCCGGAGAAGGACTGGCCGCCGGCGGGGCGCAGGGCCATCTCGCGGTGCCAGCCGCGCGGCAGGGCGGGCAGTTTGCTCTGGATGCGGATCCGCTCGCGCAGGTCGAAGAGCATCGTGCCGCCGCGCCGCCAGGGCACGCCGACGCGGCTGCGGAACTGGGCGATGACCAGCCCGAAGAAACCGCAGGCGGCGACGACCAGGACGGTGCCCGGGGTGACCCGTGCCGGTCCCTGGGTATAGGGGCCGAGTACGAGGGCCTCGACGATCAGTGCGGCGGCGGAGGCGGCGTACAGCGCGAGGAGGCTGGCGGGGCGCAGCAGCAGCCCGCCGGCCACGATCGGCAGGACGAGCGCCGCGGGCGAGAACCAGACGGGCAGCATCATCGTGCCGCAGGCGATGGCGGGGATGGTGATGAGCAGTCCGGCGAAGGCGACCCAGTCGGAGGCGTCCCCGCGGAAGTAGTCGACGGCGGATTTGCGCAGGGAGGTGCGAGCCCGGTGCGACAGCATGCGCATCCGGGCCATGAGGGTGTCCACGCGTGCTCCGGCCATTGCTTCGGGACCTTATCCATCCCGGCTGTGGATGCGCAGGGGTACCCCTGGTCCTGACGTCCCACGGCGCCCGAAAACTCTTCGACCGGGACCGAATGCCCTGATAGGGATGGCCATATGGCACTTGAGATGCGCGTGTTGCAGCGAGATGAGTGGGATGTCTGGTTCGGTCAGCTGGAACTGGCGTTCGGCGGAGTGCCCGAACTCGCACAGGGCCGGGAGCTCTACCGGTCCTTGACCGAACCTGAACGCTCCCTCGGCGTCTGGGACGGCGAGAGCTGCGTCGGCTCGGCCTCGGCGTTCAGTTTCCGCCTCTCCGTTCCCGGCGGGGCGCTGGTTCCCACGGCCGGGGTCACGATGGTGGGCGTCTCCCCCACGCACCGGCGGCGCGGGGTGCTCCGCTCGATGATGCGGCGCCTGCTGGACGACGTACGGACGGCCGGTGAGCCGCTCGCCGTGCTGACGGCCTCGGATCCGGCGATCTACGGACGTTTCGGTTACGGCACGGCGACGTACGCCCTGGCCGTGGAGATCGACACGACCCGCGTCCGGCTCTCCGTGCCCCCGGGGACGGACGAGGTGGGCGTGCGGCTCGTCGACCCGGAGAAGGCGCTGGCCGACTGCGAGCGGGTGTACGCGGAACTGGTCGCCCGGCGGCCCGGCATGCCGGCCCGGCAGCCCGGCTGGGAGCGGTTCGTGGTCACGGATCCCCCGGAGAACCTGAACGGCGCCTCCCCCCTGCAGTGCGTGGTGGCCGAGGGCCCGGACGGTGAGGTCACCGGTTACGCCCGCTACCGGGTCAAGCCCGAGTGGGACTACTCCGGCTCGGACGGCAAGGTCGAGGTCGTGGACCTCGACGCGCTCGACCCGGCGGCGACGGCGGCGCTGTGGCGCTACCTGTTCGGGATCGACCTGGCCTGGACGGTACGGGCCGGCCGGCGGCCGGTGGACGATCCGGTGCTGCACCTGGTCAGCGACGTCCGGCGGTCGAAGCCGAGCATGCGCGACTCGCTCCACGTACGGCTGGTGGACGTGGCGGCGGCGCTCACGGCGCGGACGTACGCGGCCCCGCTGGACGTGGTGCTGGAGGTCGAGGACGCGTTCTGCCCGTGGAACGAGGGGCGGTGGCGGCTGGTGGCCGACGGGGCGGGCTCCGCCGTCTGCACGCGGACCGCGGAGCCTGCGGACCTGGAGTTGTCGGTCCGGGAGCTGGGCTCGGCGTACCTGGGCGGGATCGCGCTGACCTCGCTGGCGGCCGCCGGCCTCGTCCGCGAGCTGTGCCCGGGCGCAGTGGTCCGGGCCTCGCGGGCCTTCGCCGGGGACGTCGCCCCGTGGCTGCCGCACGGCTTCTGACCGCCCGCCCGGCGGGGCGCGCCCACCTCGCCGGGTGCTAGTGCTGTGACCGGAAAGGTCCACCGGGTCGCGACGCCCGGCACGGCACTAGCGGGTCTGGCAGCCGGGGCACCAGAAGAGGTTGCGGGCGGCGAGGCCGGCGGTGCGGATCTCGCTCCCGCAGATGTGGCAGGGCAGGTTCGCCCTGCGGTAGACGTACACCTCGCCGCCGTGGTCGTCGACCCTCGGCGGCCTGCCCATCGCCTCGGGCAGGTGCTCGTCGCGGACGGTGTCGATCCGGTTGTTCCGTACGCCCTCGCGCATCAGCGCGCCCAGGTCCGCCCACAGGGCGTCCCACTCGGCGCGGGCGAGGTCCTTGCCCAGCCGGTACGGGTCGATGCCGTGCCGGAAGAGGACCTCGGCCCGGTAGACGTTGCCGATGCCAGCGACGACCTTCTGGTCCATGAGCAGGGCGGCGATGGTGGTGCGGGAGCGGGAGATCCGCTTCCAGGCCCGGTCGGGGTCGTCGTCGGCCCGCAGCGGGTCGGGGCCGAGCCGGTCGTGTACCGCCTTCTTCTCGCCCTCGCCGATCAGCGCGCAGGCCGTGGGTCCGCGCAGGTCGGCGTAGTGGTCCTCGTTCAGCAGCCGCAACCGGACCGTTTCGGTCGCGGGCGGCGCCGGGGCGGGGCCGAAGCCGAGCTTGCCGAACAGGCCGAGGTGGATGTGGATCCAGGCGTCGCCCAGCTCGAGGAAGAGGTGCTTGCCGTGCGCCTCGGCGCCCTCCAGCTCGCGCCCGTCGAGCAGGGCCGCGCCTTGCGCGAAGCGGCCCTGGGGGCTGCTGACCCGGACCGGGCGGGCGGCGAACCGCTCGGTGTGGTCCTGGGCGAGGCGGTGGATCGTATGCCCCTCGGGCACGGCGCACCTCCTGAGAAGGAAAACGGCCGCGCCGCCCCCGCGGGGGCGGCGCGGCCGGAAGCGGAATCAGCCCTGCGGGTGGTGGGCCGGGATCGGGGGCAGCTCGCCGGTCTGCTCGTACGCGGAGAGCATCTCGATGCGGCGCGTGTGGCGCTCCTCGTCGGAGTACGGGGTCGCCAGGAAGGCCTCGATGAAGCCGACGGCCTCGTCCTGGGTGTGCATCCGGCCGCCGACGGAGATCACGTTGGCGTTGTTGTGCTCGCGGCCGAGCTTCGCGGTCTCCACGCTCCAGGCGAGGATGGCGCGGACGCCCTTGACCTTGTTCGCGGCGATCTGCTCGCCGTTGCCGGAGCCGCCGATCACGATGCCGAGGCTGTCGGCGTCCGCGGCGGTCTTCTCCGCGGCGCGGAGGCAGAACGGCGGGTAGTCGTCCACCGCGTCGTAGATGTGGGGCCCACAGTCGACGGGCTCGTGGCCGTTGTTCTTGAGCCAGTCCACCAGGTGGTTCTTGAGCTCAAAGCCTGCATGGTCGGATCCGAGGTACACGCGCATGGCTCGAGTGTGGCACGAGGGGGCCCGGCAGCCCGCAACCGGGTGTCGCGTAAGTCACTTCTCAACCTCAAGTAAACCCAAAGAACGCAGATGGGACACGGCGGGACCAAGGTCCCGGACGTTCGCCCCCTCGCAACGATCCGGATTGAGGTCTTCCGCCCTGCGTTCATCTCAGGTTTGAATGCCGGGGCCTCGCAACCCGAGAACCTAAGGATCCGTCCATGAGCTCCACGACGACCCTTCAGAAGGCAGGAGACCCCGCCGGTAACCCCGGTCAGGGTCAGCCCTCCGACGGTCTGAAGGCCGGTCTCAAGAACCGCCACCTTTCCATGATCGCCATTGGCGGCGTCATCGGCGCCGGCCTCTTCGTCGGATCCGGTGGCGGTATCGCCAAGGCCGGTCCCGCCATCCTGATCTCCTACGCGCTGGTCGGCGCGATGGTCGTCTTCGTGATGCGGATGCTGGGCGAGATGGCCGCCGCCAGCCCGAACTCGGGTTCCTTCTCCGCCTACGCCGACCGCGCGCTCGGTCGCTGGGCCGGCTTCTCCATCGGCTGGCTGTACTGGTTCTTCTGGGTCGTGGTGCTCGCTGTGGAGGCCACCGCCGGTGCCGCGATCCTGGAGAACTGGATCCCGGCGGTCCCGCAGTGGGCGTGGGCACTGATCGTGATGGCGGTCCTGACCCTCACCAACCTCGGGTCCGTCGCCTCCTACGGCGAGTTCGAGTTCTGGTTCGCGGGCATCAAGGTCGTCGCCATCGGCGCCTTCGTGATCATCGGCATGCTGGCCGTCTTCGGCGTGCTGCCGGGCTCCGACAACCCGGGTGCGGGCTTCGCCCACCTGACCGACGCGGGCGGCTTCTTCCCCAACGGCTACGGCGCGGTCCTCACCGGTGTGCTGATGGTCGTCTTCTCCTTCATGGGCAGCGAGATCGTCACGCTGGCGGCCGGCGAGTCGGAGAACCCCCGCAAGGCGGTCACCCAGGCCACCAACTCCGTCATCTGGCGGATCGGCGTCTTCTACCTGGGCTCGATCTTCATCGTGCTGACGCTGCTCCCGTGGAACGACAAGTCGATCACCGAGAAGGGCTCGTACGTCGCCGCCCTGGACTCGATCGGCATCGCGCACGCCGGCACGATCATGGAGGTCATCGTCCTGACCGCCGTGCTGTCCTGCCTGAACTCGGGCCTCTACACCGCCTCCCGCATGGCCTTCTCGCTCGGTGAGCGCGGTGACGCCCCGAAGGCGTTCGCCAAGGTCAACGCCAAGGGCGTGCCGGTCGCCGCGATCCTGGGCTCCACGGTCTTCGGCTTCGTCGCCGTCTACTTCAACTACGCCTTCAAGGACACGGTCTTCAACTTCCTGCTGAACTCCTCGGGCGCCATCGCGCTCTTCGTCTGGCTGGTGATCTGCTTCACCCAGCTGAAGATGCGCGGGATCCTGGTCCGCGAGGCCCCGGAGAAGCTGACCGTCAAGATGTGGCTCTTCCCGTGGCTGACCTGGGCCACCGCCGCACTGATCGTGTTCGTGATCGGCTACATGTTCGTGGACGACGCGAACCGCGAGGTGGTCACGCTGTCCACCCTGGTCGCCGGCCTGGTCGTGGCCGTCGGCGTCGTGCTGGACTTCCGCCGCAAGCGGGCCGCCGTCCAGGGCTGACCCGCCCGATCCCGTCCCGTACGCACGCCGGAGCCCGGCCCGCCTCGTCAGGCGGGCCGGGCTCCGGCGATACGGGGGTACGGGGGCGGGGCCGGTGTCAGCCGCGGCGGCCGGCCAGCTTCCAGGCGGCCGGCAGGGCGCCCATCGCCAGGGCGGCCTTGAGCGCGTCGCCGATCAGGAACGGGGTCAGGCCCGCCGCGACGGCGGCGCCGAGGGACATCCCGGTCGCACCCATCAGGTACGGCACGCCCACCGCGTAGATCACCGCGGAGCCGAGCACCATCGTGCCCGCCGTACGCAGGACCGAGCGGTCGGCGCCGCGGCGCGCGAGGGCGCCGACGAGGGTGGCGGCGAGCAGCATGCCGAGCACGTAGCCGAAGGAGGCACCGGACGCTCCGGAGGTGCCGCCCGCGAACCAGGGCATCCCGGCCGCGCCGAGCAGGGCGTACAGCCCCAGCGCGAGGAAGCCGCGGCGGGCGCCGAAGGCGGCGCCGACGAGCAGCGCCGCGAAGGTCTGGCCGGTCACCGGGACCGGGGAGCCGGGTACGGGCACGGCGATCTGCGCGGCCAGTCCGGTGAGCGCGGCTCCGCCGACGACGAGCGCGATGTCGCGGACGCGGCTCGCGGGCAGCAGGTCGGCGAGGACGGCGCCGGGTCGGAAGGAGACGGAAGCGGTGCTCATCGGGGGGCTCCGGAAGGTCGTGATGACGGGACGATCACCGACGTTAGTCCGCGGCTCGCGGCGCCCCCACCGCCGCCCGGCACAAAGGCATACTCCTCGGTTTGGTGGAGACCGCACAAAGACCCTCGCTCACACCCGTGTTCGCGTGATCCGTGTCACGGGGAAGATTCGACAACACATCCGTTTTGCACACAAGGCCGCCGCTCAGTGAGACTGTAGGGTCCCGCCAATCCGGATGCGGAGCCCCTACCGCCGCTGGGCCGAACGAGAGTACGAGCACCCCTCATGCGCGACCGCTTGCCCGAAGCTCCCCCGATCACGGGCGACCTGCCCGCGGAACCCCTCAGCCACAGCCTCAAGCAGCGCCACCTGACCATGCTGGGCCTCGGCGGCGTGATCGGCGCCGGGCTCTTCGTCGGCTCCGGTGCCGGCATCGGCATCGCCGGCCCGGCGATCATCTGCTCCTACCTGCTCGCGGGCGTGCTCGCGATGCTGGTGATGCGCGCGCTCGGCGAGATGTCGGCGGCGATGCCCGCCTCCGGCTCCTTCTCGGTCTACGCGGAGAAGGCCCTGGGCCGCTGGGCCGGTTTCTCGGCCGGCTGGCTGTACTGGTTCCTGCTGGTCGTGGTGCTCGCCGTCGAGGCCACCGGCGCCGCGAAGATCGCCAACGGCTGGGTGCCCTCGATCGACCAGTGGGTCTGGGTGCTGCTCTTCATGGTGGTCTTCACCGTGAGCAACCTGGCCGCCGTACGGAACTTCGGCGAGTTCGAGTTCTGGTTCGCCGCCCTGAAGGTCGGCGCGATCGTGCTGTTCCTGATCCTCGGCACCCTCGCGGTCTTCGGCCTGCTCCCCGACACGGACCCCGTCGGCATGGCCAACCTCACCGGCCAGGGCGGCTTCTTCCCGGCCGGCATGGGCGGGGTCGTCGCGGGCATGCTCGCGGTCGTCTTCGCCTTCGGCGGCCTGGAGGTCGTCACGATCGCGGCCGCCGAGTCGGACGACCCGGCCCGGTCCGTGGCCCGCGCGGTGCGCAGCGCGGTGTGGCGCATCCTCTTCTTCTACGTCGGCTCGATGGTGGTCATCGTGACCCTGCTGCCGTGGGACTCGCTCAAGCCGGGCGAGAGCCCGTACGTCGCGGTCCTCGACTCGATCGGCATCCCGGCGGCCGGCCAGATCATGAACATCGTGGTGTTCGTGGCGCTGCTGTCCGCACTGAACGCCAACCTGTACGGGTCCTCGCGCATGGTGTTCTCGCTGGCCGAGCGCGGCGAGGCGCCGAAGGCGCTGCTGAAGGTCTCGGGCGGCGGGGTCCCGCGGCGCGCGGTCTTCGCCTCGGTGGCCTTCGGTTTCATCTCGGTGGTGCTGAACCTGCTGTGGCCGGACACGATCTTCCTCTACATGCTCAACGCGGTCGGCGCGGTGCTGCTGTTCGTGTGGGCGCTGATCGCGGTCTCGCAGCTGAAGCTTCGCCGGATCATCGAGCGGGACATGCCGGAGCGGCTGACCCTGCCGATGTGGCTGTTCCCGTACGCGACCTGGGCGGCCCTGCTCGGCATGGCGGCGGTGCTGGTCCTGATGCTGTTCGACGACTCGGCCCGGCCGCAGCTGCTGTGGTCCACCGCGGCGGCCGCCGCCGTGCTGGCGGTGGCGTGGGTGCGGGAGATCCGGGCCCGTCGGCCCTGACGGCTCGTGACGTATGCGGCGGGGCCCGGGACTCAGGTCCCGGGCCCCGCCGCGTTCTGCGGGCGGGCGATCACGTCCCGTGAAGCAAGTGTCCGGATGATGGACGAACAACGTCCGACTATCGGACGGTTCGGCAGACTGACCCCCATGAGCCAGAGCACCTTCACACCCCCCGGGCAGCAGGCGCCGCCGCAGACGGACGCCGGATCCCCCCTCGGCAACGGACTCAAGCAGCGCCACCTCTCGATGATCGCCCTCGGCGGTGTCATCGGAGCCGGACTCTTCGTCGGGTCCGGCGCGGGCATCGCCGCCGCGGGCCCCTCGATCGTGCTCGCGTACGCCGCGTCCGGGATCCTGGTGATGTTCGTGATGCGGATGCTCGGCGAGATGTCCGCCGCGAACCCCGCCTCCGGCTCCTTCTCCGTCCACGCCGAGCGGGCCATCGGCCCCTGGGCCGGATTCACCGCCGGCTGGATGTTCTGGACGCTGCTGTGCGTGGGCGTGGCCATCGAGGCCATCGGCGCGGCGCACATCATGACCGGCTGGTTCCCGGGCACCCCCTCCTGGATGTGGGTGCTGGTCTTCATGACGGTCTTCTGCGGGTCCAACCTGGCCGCCGTCTCGAACTTCGGCGAGTTCGAGTTCTGGTTCGCCGCCCTCAAGATCGGCGCCATCGGGCTGTTCCTGGGCCTGGGCGTGCTGGCCGTCCTGGGCCTCCTGCCCGGCACCGGCTCCCCCGGCACCGCCAACCTGCTGCACGACGGCGGCTTCCTGCCCAACGGGATGGAAGGCCTGCTGGTCGGCCTGCTGGCCTCGGTCGTCGCGTACGGCGGGCTGGAGACGGTGACCATCGCGGCCGCCGAATCCGAGAACCCGGTCAAGGGCGTGGCCAAGGCCGTGAAGACGACCATGTGGCGGATCGCGGTCGTCTACGTCGGCTCCATGCTGGTGATCGTCACTCTGCTGCCGTGGAACGACCCGGCGGTCACCGCGGAGGGCCCGTACGCCGCCACCCTGGACCACCTGGGCATCCCGGCCGCCGGCCAGATCATGAACGTGGTCATCCTGATCGCCCTGCTGTCCGCGATGAACGCCAACATCTACGGCTCCTCGCGCATGGCCTACTCCCTCGTCGCCCGCGGGCAGGGCCCGAAGGCGCTGGGCAAGGTCACCGGCCGCGTGCCGCGCCGCGCGGTGCTCGCCTCCTGCGGCTTCGGCTTCGTCACCGTGCTGCTGTCGTACTGGTACCCGGACACCCTGTTCGCCTGGCTTCTGAACATGGTCGGCGGGGTCATCCTGATCGTCTGGGGCTTCATCGCCGTCTCGCAGTTCGTGCTGCGCCGCCGGCTGGACCGGGAGGCTCCGCAGCAGCTGGTCGTGCGGATGTGGGGGTTCCCGTACCTGACCTGGGTGGCGCTGGCGGGTGTGGCCGGGGTGCTGGTGCTGATGGCCCTGGGCGAGGACACGCGGATCCAGGTGATCTTCACCGGCGGCCTGACCGTCGCCCTCGCGGCGACCGGCTGGGTGCTCCAGAAGCGGGCGGCGGCCCGCGTCTGACGGTCCGGCGGCAACCGAGGCGGGCCCCGTGCGCGAGCACGGGGCCCGCCTTTTTCGCACGCCCCCGAACTCAGGTAACCCTTACGTGTGACCAGGAATAGATACTGCTAGCGTGCAGTTGCGCATTGATTGCAATAAGCAGTTGGCACGCCGAGGGGACCGGATAACACGCATGGCCATCTACACGCTTCCTGAGCTTCCGTACGATTACGCGGCGCTGGAGCCGGTGATCAACCCGCAGATCATCGAGCTGCACCACGACAAGCACCACGCGGCCTATGTGACGGGCGCCAACAACACGCTGGAGCAGCTGGCGCAGGCGCGCGACAAGGAGAACTGGGGCGCCCTCAACGGCCTCGAGAAGAACCTCGCGTTCCACCTCTCCGGCCACATCCTGCACAGCATCTACTGGCACAACATGGCCAGCCCGAAGACCGGTGAGGGCGGCGGCGAGCCCACCGCGGCCGACGGCCTGGGCGACCTGACCGACGCGATCACCGAGTCCTTCGGCTCCTTCGCGAAGTTCAAGAAGCAGCTGACCTTCGCCTCCTCCGCCACCCAGGGCTCCGGCTGGGGCGTGCTCGCGTACGAGCCCGTCAGCGGCCGTCTGATCGTCGAGCAGGTCTACGACCACCAGGGCAACGTGGGCGTGGCCAGCACTCCGATCCTGGTCTTCGACGCCTGGGAGCACGCCTTCTACCTGCAGTACAAGAACCAGAAGGTGGACTTCATCGAGGCGATGTGGAACGTCGTCAACTGGCAGGACGTGTCCAAGCGCTACGCCGACGCCAAGGCGAACACCCCGCTGCTGATCCCCGCCAAGGGCTGATCGCACCCCCGAGCCCGTCCGCCTCGTGATCGTCTTCTCCACCTTCGCCGGCGGGCGTGTCCAGCAGAAGACCCCCGTGAGGACGTGACTCACGGGGGTCTTCTGTGTGCGACGGTCCGGACTACTCGAAGGACGGGCCCTTGGTGCGGGTGCGCTTGATCTCGTAGAAGCCGGGGATCGAGGCGACGAGCAGGGTGCCGTCCCACAGGCGGGCGGCGGCCTCGCCGCGCGGGGCCGGGGTGACGACCGGGCCGAAGAAGGCCACGTCCTCGCCGTCGGCGCCGGGCACCGAGATCACCGGGGTGCCGACCTCCTGGCCGACCCGGTCGATGCCGTCGTTGTGGGAGGCGCGCAGCACCTCGTCGTACTCGTCGGAGTCGGCGTACGCGAGCAGCTCGGCCGGCAGCTCGAGCGCCGACAGCGCCTCGGCGATGACCTCGCGGGTCGCGCCCTTGCCCTCGTTGTGGATACGGGTGCCGAGCTCGGTGTAGAGCTTGCCGGTGATCTCGTCGCCGAACTTCTGCTGGGCCGCGACGACCACGCGCACCGGCGCCCAGCCCTTGGGGCCGAGCAGCTCGCGGTAGTGCTCGGGCAGTTCGTCGAGCTTGTTCTCGTTCAGGACGGCCAGGCTCATCACGTGCCAGCGGACCTCGACGTCGCGGACCTTCTCGACCTCGAGCATCCACCGGGACGTCATCCAGGCCCAGGGGCACAGCGGGTCGAACCAGAAATCGACCGGGGTCTTCTCGCGCACCTGGGTGTCGGACATGTCTCTCCTCGCATCGCTCACGGCGTCGTTCGTGGTGTCCCCCTCCCCAACCAGCGCGCGTTCGCACGCATTCCCCCCATGGGAGGATTCGATCGAAGGAACCCGACCACGCACGAAGGAGTGCACGTGCCCGGAGAGAATCTGTCCCGCGACGAGGCCCGCGAGAGGGCCGAACTGCTGTCCGTCGACGGGTACGAGGTGGTCCTCGACGTGAGGTCCGCGGTGGACGAGGCCGAACCGGCCGAGGGCCCCCGGACCTTCCGCTCGGTGACCACGATCCGCTTCCGGGCCGCGACCCCCGACGCCGCCACCTTCGCGGACCTGATCGCCCCCTCCGTGAACTCCGTGACCCTCAACGGGCGCGCGCTGGACGTGGCCGCCGTCTTCGACGGGGCGCGGATCGCCCTGGACGGCCTGGCCGCCGAGAACGTGCTGGTGGTGGACGCGAACTGCGCGTACAGCCGCACGGGCGAGGGCCTGCACCGCTTCGTGGACCCGGAGGACGGCGAGGTCTACCTCTACACCCAGTACGAGCCGGCGGACGCGCGGCGGGTGTACGCGAACTTCGAGCAGCCCGACCTGAAGGCGCCCTACCGCTTCGAGGTGTCCGCGCCCGAGGGCTGGCAGGTGTGGAGCAACGGCGCGCAGGAGTCGCGGGAGGCGGGGGTCTGGCGTTTCGCCGAGACCGCGCCGATCTCCACGTACATCACCTGTGTGGTGGCGGGCCCGTACCACTACGTGACGGACTCCTACACCCGCGGGGACCTGACGATCCCGCTCGGCGCGATGTGCCGCAAGGGGCTCGCCAAGCACTTCGACGCGGACGACGTCTTCCTGGTCACCAAGCAGGGCTTCGACCTCTTCCACGAGATCTTCGACTACCCGTATCCCTTCGGGAAGTACGACCAGGCCTTCGTGCCGGAGTACAACCTGGGCGCCATGGAGAACCCGGGGATGGTGACCTTCCGCGAGGAGTACATCTTCCGCGGCAAGGTCACGCAGGCCTCGTACGAACGGCGCGCGAACGTGATCCTGCACGAGATGGCGCACATGTGGTTCGGCGACCTGGTCACCATGAAGTGGTGGGACGACCTGTGGCTGAAGGAGTCCTTCGCGGACTTCATGGGCTCCTTCGGGCTGGTCGAGGCCACCCGCTTCGACCAGGCCTGGGTTACCTTCGCCAACAGCCGCAAGGCGTGGGCCTACCGCGCCGACCAGCTGCCGTCCACGCACCCGATCACGGCCGACATCCGTGACCTGGAGGACGCCAAGCTGAACTTCGACGGGATCACCTACGCCAAGGGCGCCGCGGTCCTCAAGCAGCTGGTCGCCTACGTGGGGCGGGAGGCGTTCCTGGAGGGCGCGCGGCGCTACTTCAAGGCGAACGCGTACGGGAACACGACGCTGGACGACCTGCTGTCGGTGCTCGCGGAGGTCTCCGGGCGGGACATGGCCGAATGGTCGCGGGCCTGGCTGCAGACGGCGGGGGTCAACGTGCTGACGCCGATGGTGACCTGCGACGCGGGCGGGCGCGTGACGGAGCTCGCGGTGCTGCAGGAGGGCGACGAGCTGCGGCCGCACCGGGTCGCGGTCGGCCTCTACCGGCTGGAGTCCGACGGCACCCTGGTCCGCTACGCGCGGGCCGGGACGGACGTGTCGGGCGCGCGGACCGTGGTCACGGAGCTGGCGGGCCGGGAGCGGCCGGACCTGGTGCTGGTCAACGACGAGGACCTCACCTACTGCAAGATCCGCTTCGACGAGGGCTCGCTGGCCACGCTGCGGGCGCACCTGGGCGACCTGACGGATCCGCTCGCGCGGGCGCTGAGCTGGTCGGCGCTGTGGAACCTGACGCGGGACGGGCTGATGCCCGCGAGGGACTTCATCTCGCTGGTCCTGGCGCACGCGGGACGGGAGACGGACGTCGGCGTGCTGCAGATGCTGCACGCGCAGGCGCTGACCGCGATCACCCACTACACGGCGCCGGGCCGGCGCGAGCAGGGCGGCCGGGAGCTGGCGGCCGGCGCGCTGCACGAACTGCGGCTGGCGGAGCCGGGGTCGGAGCACCAGCTGACCTGGGCCCGGTTCTTCGCGGCGAGCGCGGCGAGCGAGGGCGACTTCCAGCTGCTGCTGGGGCTGCTGGAGGGATCCGCGCGGATCGACGGGCTGGAGGTGGACCAGGAGCTGCGCTGGGACTTCCTGCTGCCGCTGGCCGCGCACGGGGCGGTGGACGAGGGCGCGCTCAGCGCCGAACTGGCGCGGGACGACACGGCGTCGGGCAAGCGGCACCAGGTGCGGTGCCTGGCGGCGCGGCCGTCCGCGGCGGTGAAGGACCAGGCGTGGGCGGCGGTGGTCGAGTCGGACGCGCTGTCGAACGCGCTGGTGGAGGCGACGATCGCCGGTATGCAGCAGCCTTCGCAGCGGGGCCTGCTGGCGGCCTACGCGGAGCCGTACTTCGAGGTGATCGAGCGGGTGTGGGCGGACCGGTCGATCCAGATCGGCATGGACGTGGTGAAGGGGCTGTACCCGTCGCTCCAGGATCCGCAGTCCACCGTCTCGGCGACGGACGCCTGGCTGTCCGCCCACCCGGACGCGGCCCCGGCGCTCCGCCGCCTGGTGCTCGAGTCCCGGGACGACCTGGCCAGGGCCCTGCGCGCCCAGTCCTGCGACGCGGCGGCGGGCAACTAGCCTGCGGCGCCGTTGTCAGGGGCTCCGCCCCCGAACCCCCGCGCCTCAAACGCCGGCGGGGCTGGATTTCGGCTCATGCCGACGAGAAGTCCGCAACGTCGTGCACCCGCGTCTGAAGCCGACGGCGGCAAAATCCAGCCTCGCCGGCGTTTGAGGCGCGGGGTTGGGGGCGGATCCCCAGCGCCGCAGCCCCAGTGGGGGGTCTGGGGCGGGGCCCGGCGGGGCCCCGGCGGCGGGGGCGGCGGCCTGGTTCGCGGCGCAGCCTATCGGCGGTCGAACGCTCGTACTTTAGCCCCGGCTTGTCCCGATTTGCCGACGAGCATGTAACAGGGGTTAGCAAGGCCATGGCCTGAGGGAATCACCGCGTCATGAACCACAACGCACCCCTCCCCCTCGCCCACCTCACGGGCAGCCGCCCCCGCGTGCTGACCCTGGCCCAGCTCCGCGAGCACGGCGTCACCGCCTCCGCCGCCGCCGAGCGGCCCTGGCAGCAGATCCTGCCCGGAGTGTTCCTGCTCCACGCGGGGCCCGCGACCAGCGAGGAGCGCCTGCACGCCGCGCTGCTGTACGCGGGCCGGCGCGGCGGCGAGGCCATGATCACCGGGCTGGCGGCGCTCGCCCTGTACCGGTTCGGCTCCGCGCCCGCGCTGCTCGGCCTCTCCCACATCGACGTACTCGTGCCCGGCACCCGGCGGCTGCGCTCCACCGGCGACGTGCGGATCGTGCGCTCGCACACCCCGCCCCGGCCCCAGGAGGTGACCGGCCTGCCGGTGGCCCCCGTCGCGCGGGCCGTCGCCGACGCCGTCGCCCAGCTCGACGACGCCGCCACCGTACGCCGCCTGCTCAGCGAAGCCGTCCGCGGCGGGCACTGCGAACCGGCCGCCGTGGTACGGGAGCTGACGATGGCCCGGCTGCTGAACCGCCCGCACGTGGTCGACGCCGTCGAGTCGCTGCTCGCCGAGGGCCGCGCCATCGCCGAGGACCGGCTCTACCACCTCGTACGGGGCTACGACCTCCCCGAGCCCGTCTGGAACGTGGACCTGCGCCTGCCCGGCGGCCCGCACCTCGGCGGGGTCGACGCGTTCTGGCCCGAGCACTCCGTCGCCGTGGAGATCGACACCCGCGCCCCGCGCCAGGGCGAGGACGAGCAGTGGTCCGAGTGCGTCCGCAAGCGGGAAACCCTGGAGCGGCTCGGGGTGACGGTCATCCACATCACCCCGCGCAAGCTCCGCGACTGGCCCGAGCAGCAGGCCGCGGTCGTCCGGACCGCCCTGACGGCGTCCGGCGACCGCGAACCCGCCTCCTACCTGGTGGTGCTCCCCAGGTGAGGCGAGTACTCCGGGGCGCTCCACCGCAGCCGCCCCGGATGCAGACTCTCCACCACCGACTCGACGCGGAAGCGGACGCGCCGCTCCCCGTCGGCCCCGAACTCGGTCTCCGCCCGGCCGCTGAGCTGGAGCAGCGCCCCGCTCTCCCAGTCCGGGAAGAGCAGCCCGGCCCGCGGATCGGCCGTCAGGTTCCCCAGGGTGAGGAACATGGCGTTGCCCGCGTAGTCCGGCCAGGCCAGCTCCCCCGGCGAGGACACCTCGACGAATCCCGGCAGCCCGCCCCGGTGGCTGGCGTCCACCCCGTCCGCCTCCGCCGTGGTCGCGACGAAGAAGGTGTCGGCGGCGCGGACGGCCCGCTCCTGGTCGGGGGTGAGCGCGTCCCCGCGCCGCACGACACCGGCTCCTTCAGCCACGAGGTCCAGCGGCTCCCGCTTCTGCAGGTACTTCGGGCAGTTGGAGAAGACCTGTTCGGCGTGCACGGCGAACCCGCGTCCGGTCACCTCGAGGGTTCCGTTCAGCCGCATCCTGCGCCGGGTGCGCGGATCGAGCGCGATGGTGCCGACCCGGGTTCCGGCGGTGGCCAGCGCCTCCGCGAGCGGGTCGCCCGCCGGTAGTCCGCCGGCGACCGTGATCCGGTCCCGCCCGGTGGCCCGTACGAAACCGGGCGCCCCCGTGAGCAGCGAGGCCCACATCCGCCCCGCGCCGTCGGCGGCGCCCACGACCAGGTGGGGCTGGAGGCCGAGGAACGCCGCGGCGACGTCCCGGATTCCGGTGCCGATCGAGCGGCCGACGTGCTCGGCCGCGTCCCGTACCCCGACCCGCTCCTGCACGGCCAGCGAGCCCCAGTGGTAGGCGCCGCCCATTAGAAGAATCCGCAGGTCGGAGCCCCTGCGACCGGGGCGGGCGCGCCTTCGGCGCCGGCGGGTACGGAGATTTCCAGGCGGGTGCCGTCGGGGTCGTGGAAGAAGATGCCGCCGGAGGCCGCCCCCTCGCCGTGGGCGACGACGCCCTCGTAGGCGAACTCCACGCCCAGCGACCGCAGCCGCTCCTCGTGCTCCCGCACCTCTTGGACGGTGCCGGCCGAAAGGGCCAGGTGGTGCAGTCCGGCCGAGGCCGGGGCGAAGGCGCCGTCGGCCTGCTGCCACAGGGTGAGGGCGAGCTCGCCGTCCTGGCCGAGGAAGGCGAAGCGGCGCCCCTCCTCCTTGCCCTCGCCCAGCACCTGGAAGCCGAGGGCGTCCCGGTAGAAGGCGAGCGACCGGTCGAGATCGGTGACGTTCAGACCCACGTGGCCGGTGCGGAGCCCGCTGATGACGCTCGTCATGGAAGTACCTTCCCCAGAGGATTTCTTCTCTAACCTTCTAATTCAACATTAAAGGTTAGAGAGGGAGGTGTCAACCGGTCACGTACTCTTGAGGGGTTAGCGGCAGGGCAGCGGGAAGGTGCGGAGACATGACGGCGGCGGACCCACGACCCCTGACCGGGGAACCGGTCGCCCTCGACCTGCTGAACACCCGCTGGGCCGGCGACGGCGGACCGCTCGACCTCTTCGCGGGAGCCGCCGGACTGTCCCGGGTCGAAGGGCTCGCCATCTGGCTGGAAAGCACCGGCCTGGCCGGCCGCTTCCGCGCGGACGCCCCGACCCTCGTCCACCTGCTGACCGCCCGCGAAGCCCTGGCCCGCGCGGTGGCCGAGCCGGCCGACGAAAGCGCGCGGGCCCTGGTCGACGCGGTCCTGGAGCACGGCCGGATCCGGCCCACCCTGACCGCCGAAGGCCCGGGCGAGCGGACCGAGTTCGACGACCCGACCTGGGGTCCGGCCTGGACGGCTGCCCGGAACTATCTGGAACTGCTGGACTCCGCGCCCGACCGGATCCGCAAGTGCGCCTCCGAGAGCTGCGTGCTGCACTTCCACGACATCTCGCGCAACGGCACCCGGCGCTGGTGCTCGATGGCCGCCTGCGGAAACCGGGCGAAAGCCTCTCGTCATTACGCGCGCACGCGCGAGCGCTGAAAGCACGAAAGTTGTCACACCTGATCCGGTGCCGAGCCCTGCCCCGCCCCTGACGCGCCGTCGGGAAGTCTACAAATCTACTCTCCAGCCCTTTGGGTCGTCCCGGTCTGTCCCGGTACGGCCGCGCTGGCGCATGCTCCGCACTGGCGAGAGTCCGCCATGGCAGGTCTCGGTCAATGACAACTCTCCCCAAAGACCTTGCTCTTGCGCAAAGCTGACCGGTCATCCGGCACCGAAATCCGGACCATTTCTTCCACTGACCAGGGATGCAGATGACCCTCGAATCCCCCAGCTCCATACCCGGGGCCAGACGCGCCGTGCGCGTCGCGGCCGCGGCCGGCCTGGTTGCCGCCCTCGCGGCCACCGGCTCCGCGCCCGTCTTCGCGGCCACCGGCACGGACACCCCGGGCGCCACGGCGGCCGTGAAGTCCGCTGACCAGAAGCTCGGTTCGGCCGACGCCGAGCTGCTCCAGGCGGCCAAGACCAAGGGTGACGCGACCGTCACCGTCATGGTCGCGACCGCCCCCGGCCAGACCAAGCAGGTGGCCGACCAGCTCGACGCCGTCCAGGGCGCCTCGGTGGGCCAGACGTACGACAAGCTCGGCTACGTCCGCGCCACCCTGCCCACCGGCAAGGCGGAGGCCGCGCTGAAGGCGGCCGCCAAGCTGTCCTCGGTGCACGGCATCGACCTGCGGCACGAGATCCAGCTGCCGGACCCGCGGCCCGATGCCCACAGCGCGTCGGGCGCGGGCAAGAAGACCGCGGCCGAGGCGTACGCGGCGCCGGACAAGAACACCCCGGCGAAGAACCCGTACAACCCGTCCTTCGAGACCGGCGCGGTGGACTTCGTCGAGAAGAACCCGCAGGCCGACGGCCGCGGCGTGACCATCGGCATCATGGACTCGGGCGTCGACCTCGGTCACCCGGCCCTGCAGCAGACCACCACCGGCGAGCGCAAGATCGTCGACTGGGTGACCGCGACCGACCCGATCACCGACGGCGACGGCACCTGGCGCGCCCAGATCACCCCGGTCACCACCGCGGCCGGCAGCTTCACCGCGGGCGGGGCGAGCTGGAAGGCGCCCGAGGGCGCCTTCCAGTGGAGCCGGTTCAGCGAGTCGATCACCGCCAACGGCGACATGAAGGGCGACGTCAACCGGGACGGCGACACCACCGACCGGTTCGGCATGCTCTACGACGCCGCCTCCGGCACCGTCCGCGTCGACACCGACCAGGACAACGACTTCACGAACAACGAGCCGATGAAGCCGTACAAGGACGGCTACCAGATCGGCTACTTCGGCACGGACAACCCGGCGACCGAGGTCGCCGAGCGCATCCCGTTCGTGATCGAGATCCGCAAGGACGTCCCGATGGACCCGCTGGGTGGTGACTGGGTCGGCAAGAAGGCCGACTTCGTCAACATCGGCATCATCGAGTCCGAGCACGGCACGCACGTCGCCGGCATCACCGCCGCCAACAGCCTCTTCGGCGGCAAGATGAACGGCGAGGCGCCCGGCGCCAAGCTCGTCTCCTCGCGCGCCTGCTCCTGGTCCGGCGGCTGCACCAACATCGCGCTGACCGAGGGCATGATCGACCTCGTCGTGAACCGCGGCGTCGACATCGTCAACATGTCGATCGGCGGCCTCCCGGCGCTGAACGACGGCAACAACGCGCGTTCCGAGCTCTACAAGAACCTCATCGACACCTACGGTGTCCAGCTCGTCATCTCGGCGGGCAACGAGGGCCCCGGCGTCAACACCATCGGCGACCCCAGCCTCGCGGACAAGGTCATCTCCGTGGGTGCCGCGGTCTCCAAGGAGACCTGGGCCGCCAACTACGGCTCCGGCGTGGCCAAGAAGTACAGCATGTTCCCCTTCTCCTCGCGCGGTCCGCGTGAGGACGGCGGGTTCACGCCGACCATCACCGCCCCCGGCGCGGCCATCAACACCATCCAGACCTGGCTGCCCGGCGCCCCGGTCAAGGAGGCCGGCTACGCGCTCCCGGCCGGTTACGGCATGCTCCAGGGCACCTCGATGTCCTCGCCGCAGGCGGCGGGCGCCAGCGCCCTGCTGATCTCGGCCGCCAAGCAGCACAACATCAAGCTGACCCCGGCGAGCCTGCGCGTGGCGCTCACCAGCACCGCGAAGAAGATCGACGACGTCCCGGCGCACGCCCAGGGCTCCGGTCTGATCAACGTCGTCGACGCGTGGGAGTCCATCCAGGGCGACGCGAAGGCCAACGAGTTCACCGTCAAGGCCCCGGTCGACACCGCGATCGACCAGTTCCTGAAGACCCCCGGCTTCGGCACCGGCGTGTACGACCGCGAGGGCGGCCTCAAGGTCGGCCAGAAGAAGGTCTACAACGTCGTCGTCACCCGCACCACGGGCGTCAAGTACGGCACCCGGCACGACCTGAGCTGGCGCAACAACGACGGCACCTTCAAGGTCATCGGCGGCTACGACTACGTCACTCTGCCGCTGAACAAGCCCGTCACCATCAAGGTCGAGGCCAATGCCAAGTCGGCCGGCGTCCACAGCGGCATCCTGCAGCTGGACGACGAGACCACCGAGGGCATCGACAAGCAGATCCTGACCACGGTCGTCGCCGCCGCTCCGCTGGCGAAGCCGTCGTTCACGCTGTCGGACACCTCCTCCGTGCAGCGCAACAGCCACAAGTCGTACTTCGTGACCGTCCCGGCGGGCGCCAAGACCCTCGAGGTCGCCCTCGGCGGTCTCTCGGCGGGCAGCCAGACGCGCTTCATCTCGATCCACCCGTACGGTGTGGGCGTCGAGGACAGCGCGACCACCCAGTGCTACCCGAACTACGACAACCCGGCGAACACCTGCCGCCCCGACCTGCGCTCGTACGCCGACCCGCAGCCGGGCGTCTGGGAGATCGAGGTCGAGTCGCGCCGCACGTCGCCGCTGCTCGACAACCCGTTCAAGCTGGACGTCTCCGTGCTCGGCGCGGCCTTCGACCCCGCGGTCAAGGTCCTGCCCGAGGTGAAGCAGGGCACCCCGGCCCCGGTCCAGTGGTCCGTGAAGAACGACGCCGCGGCCATCTCGGGCGGCAAGCTCCAGGGCGGCCCGCTCGGCTCCGCGAAGGTCGCCAAGCCGACCATCGCCAATGGTGAGACCCACACCACCGAGGTCACGATCGGCGAGGGCGTCTCCCGCCTCGACATCGCGATCGGCAAGGTGTCCGACACCGGCGCCGACCTCGACCTCGACGTGTACAAGGACGGCGTCAAGGTCGGCTCCTCCGCCGACGGCGACTCCGAGGAGAGCGTGGGCCTGGTGAACCCGGGCGCGGGCACCTACACCATCGAGGTGTTCGGCTACGCGGTCCCGTCCGGCTCCACCACGTACGACTACCGCGACGTGTACTTCTCGGCCGCCCTGGGCTCCGTCCAGGTCGACGAGACCACCGCGGTGAACCTCGCCAACGGCGCCTCCACGGCGGTCTCGGCGAACGTCCTGGTCAGCGCGGCGGCCCCCGAGGGCCGGCAGTTCTTCGGCCAGGTCCGGCTGCTGAACGCCCGCGGCACCGCCGCCGGCACCGGCAGCGTGCAGATCGAGAAGGTCCTGCCGTAACCCGGTAGGAACGAGAGACCGGAGGGGCAGCGCTCGTGGTGACGAGCACTGCCCCTCCGGGCTTTTCCCCCGCGTCCCCTCAAGCGGTCAGCCCTTGCCCTTCAGGGAGCTCAGGTCCTGGGCGTAAGTGCCCACCGCGTGGGCGATGACGTCCAGGTTGGTGTCGAAGACCTTGAGGTCCAGGTTCTTCAGGGTGTCGCCCGCCCCGTGGTAGTTCGGGTCGTACGGGGCCCCCGCGGTGCCGCCGTGGCGCTCGGCTTGCTCGGCGGTCTTGATGCCCTCGGCGCCGGTGAAGGTGCCGCCGGCCGGGATGCCGTTCGCGATGAACGGGCCGTAGTCCGAGCGGCCGTCGAAGTCACTGCCCTCGTGCGGCTTGTGCTTCCCGTCGAGGAAGCCGTTGATCAGCGCCTCGATCTGCGCCGAGCCGGCCGGGCCCGCGCCCGCGCCGGTCTTGTCCGAGTCGTCGCCGTCGTAGACGAACTGCACCGGGTTCGGCGAGGCGATCATGTCGAAGTTGAGGTAGAGCGCGATGTCCTTCTTCTGCCGGTCGGACAGCTGCGCCACGTAGTGCTCGGAGCCCAGCAGGCCCAGCTCCTCCGCCGACCACCAGGCGAACCGGACCTTGTGGGCGGGCCCCTTGCCCTTCCTGTTGGCGCCCTCCCCGGCGAGCTTCAGCGCCACCTCCAGCAGACCGGCCGAGCCGGAGCCGTTGTCGTTGATGCCGGGGCCCTCGGGGACCGAGTCCAGGTGGGAGCCGACCGTCACCACGCGGTCGGAGCGGCCGCCCCGGGTCTCGGCGACCACGTTGCGGGTGGTCTTCCTCACGTGCTCCTGGTCCAGGGCCAGGCGTACGGTCACCTCGCCCCCGGCAGCGGCCGCGGCCAGTGCCTCGCCGTCGGCCAGGGTGATGCCCGCGCTCGGGATGACCCCCTCGGCGGGCGAGGAGAACCCGCCGCGCACCGGGGTGGCGCCGCTGTGGTTGTAGACGATGACGCCGAGGGCGCCGGCCGCGGCGGCCGCCTTCTGCTTCTCCACGAAGGTGCAGGACCCGCGCTTGACCAGGGCGATCTTCCCGGTGAAGGCGCCGGCCGGGTAGTCGTCGGCCGTGCAGCCGGGGGTCTGGTCGACCCGCGCGAGGGCGAGCGGGGCGGTCAGCCCGCCCGCCGGGGTGGACTTGGTGAAGGTGAAGGCGGCGGTGGCCAGCTCGCGGCCCTGCCCACCCCCGCTCCCGCTCCCGAGGACGAAGGTCTTCTCCGTCTTCGTGTGCGCCTCGTGGATGTCGAAGTCCTGGTAGGAGACCTCGTACCCGGCCTTCTTCAGCGTGTCGTGGACGTAGGCGGCGGAGGCCGCGTGGCCGGGCGTCCCGGCGGCGCGGTTGCCGCCGTTGGCGTCGGCGATCTGCTGGAACTTCGCCAGGTGGCGGTAGGCGCCGCGGGCGGTGACCTCCTCCACGAGCTCCTTGGCGAGCCTGCCCTCGCGCGGGTGGGCGGCGGCGGCCGGAGTGGCGGTGAGCAGGACGGGTGCGGCGACGGCGGCGGCCGCGAGGGCGGCGAGCGCCGGTATGGACCGGCGGCGGTGGCGGATGGCGCGCACGGTGGATCTCCCCGAGTCGGAAGGGTCGGAATTCGGTCGGCCACGTCCGGATACCGGGCATGGCAGATCGGCCGCTAACCGGCGCCGACCAGGCAAAACGGGCGTTCGGGGGCCTTGCAACACGTGCGCCACGCACTCGTCACACGGGTTCACATCCAGGACACCGTCCGTTCCTCGGACAATGGATTGGACAAGGCTCGTGGGGTCGAACGCATGATGGCTTCACGCGCGCCCGCGTCGTACGTACTGAAGGAGTCACCGTGAGGGTCGGAATCGTCGGAGCCACCGGACAGGTCGGCGGAGTCATGCGCGGCATCCTCGCTGAGCGGAAGTTCCCGGTGGACGAGCTGCGGCTGTTCGCCTCCGCCCGTTCGGCGGGCTCGACCCTCGAGTGGGAGGGCCGGGAGATCACCATCGAGGACGCCTCCACGGCCGACTACTCCGGCCTGGACATCGTGCTCTTCTCCGCGGGCGGCGCCACCTCCAAGGCCCTCGCCGAGAAGGTCGCCGCGCAGGGCGCCGTCGTGATCGACAACTCCTCCGCCTGGCGCAAGGATCCCGAGGTCCCCCTGGTCGTCTCCGAGGTCAACCCGCACGCGATCAAGAACCGTCCCAAGGGCATCATCGCGAACCCGAACTGCACCACCATGGCCGCGATGCCGGTGCTGCGCCCGCTGCACGCCGAGGCCGGCCTGTCCGCGCTGATCGCGACCACCTACCAGGCCGTGTCGGGCTCGGGCCTGGCCGGTGTCGCCGAGCTGCGCACCCAGGCCTGCGCGGTTTCCGAGGCCGCCGACCAGCTGACCTTCGACGGCGGCGCGGTGGACTTCCCGGAGCCGGCCGTCTACAAGCGCCCCATCGCCTACAACGTCGTCCCGCTCGCGGGCTCGATCGTCGACGACGGCTCCTTCGAGACCGACGAGGAGCAGAAGCTCCGCAACGAGTCCCGCAAGATCCTGGAGATCCCTGAGCTCAAGGTCTCCGGCACCTGCGTGCGCGTGCCGGTCTTCTCCGGCCACTCCCTCCAGATCAACGCCCGCTTCGACCGCCCGATCAGCGTCGAGCGCGCGCACGAGCTGCTGAAGGACGCCCCGGGCGTCGAGCTGTCGGAGATCCCGACCCCCCTGCAGGCCGCGGGCCGCGACGCCTCGTACGTGGGCCGCATCCGCGTCGACGAGACCGTCGAGAACGGCCTCGCGCTGTTCCTGTCGAACGACAACCTGCGCAAGGGCGCGGCCCTGAACGCGATTCAGATCGCCGAGCTCGTGGCCGAGGAGCTGCGCGGCTGATCCCGCTCGCACCCGGAGGGGCGGCACCGTGAGGGTGCCGCCCCTTCGGCGTGCCTAGAGCGCCAGGTGGCGTCGCAGCGCCGCATCGATCTCCGCCATCCGCTGGCGGGGGACCGCGCCGACCCGCTGGAGGAAGCGCTCGGATGCCATGGCCCGGACCTGCTCGCACTGCACCTTGGAGTCCTTGGGGAGGCCGCACTCCACGGCCGACAGGAGCACCTGGAACGGGTAGACGCGAAAAGTGTTCGAGGTAAGCGGGACGACCGTGATCACACCTCGGCCCATCCGCTCGACCGCCACGTTGGCACCGTCGTTCGACACGATGACCGAGGGGCGTGCCTTGTTCGCTTCGCTCCCCCGAGCCGGTTCGTAGTCGACGAGGTAGATGTCACCGCGCTTCATCGGTCAGCCCGTCCCCGGAAAACTTGTCCCAGAACGCAGCGTCTTCGCTTGCGTCCCACTCTGCGAAAGCCGCCTCGTAGTCCGCTTCCAGCTGCGACGCGCGCAGCATCTCGATCGCCGCGTGTATCACGGCCGACCGGGAATCCGCCACCGTCGCGGCAGCGTACGCATCGACGAACTCGACGTCCTCCTGAGGCAGGCTCACACTAATCTTCATACTCGAATCCTACCGAAGTAGGAACGCTCACGCTACCCAGGTATCAACCCTCCCGCACCCGGCATGTTCGCCTCTGGATTACTCCGACGCCTTGGCCCCGCCCCCGTGGAAGGATGGCCGGGCAACGTCACCATCAAAGGAGATGACCGCGTGCCAGGCACGAATCTCACCCGTGAAGAGGCCCAGCAGCGGGCAAAGCTGCTCACCGTCGACTCGTACGAGATCGAACTGGATCTCAGCGGCGCGCAGGAGGGCGGCACCTACCCCTCCGTGACCACCGTGCGCTTCCAGTCGGCCGAGGCCGGGGCCGAGACCTTCATCGACCTGGTCGCCCCGGCCGTGCACGAGGTCGTCCTGAACGGCAAGGCGCTCGACGTCGCCGCCGTGTTCCGGGACTCGCGCATCGCCCTGCAGCACCTGGCGGCCGGGGCCAACGAGCTCCGGGTCGTCGCGGACTGCGCGTACACCAACACCGGCGAGGGCCTGCACCGCTTCGTCGACCCGGTGGATCAGCAGGCGTACCTGTACACCCAGTTCGAGGTGCCGGACGCCCGGCGGGTCTTCGCCAGCTTCGAGCAGCCTGACCTGAAGGCCACGTTCCAGTTCACCGTGACGGCCCCCGAGGGCTGGACGGTCATCTCGAACTCCCCGACCCCCGAACCCAAGGACCGGGTGTGGGTGTTCGATCCGACCCCGCGCATCTCCTCGTACATCACCGCGCTGATCGTCGGCCCGTACCACGCGGTGCACAGCTCCTACGAGGGCCCGGACGGCCAGTCCGTGCCGCTCGGCATCTACTGCCGGCCCTCGCTCGCCGAGTTCCTCGACGCGGACGCGATCTTCGAGGTCACCCGGCAGGGCTTCGACTGGTTCCAGGAGAAGTTCGCCTACGACTACCCCTTCGCCAAGTACGACCAGCTCTTCGTCCCGGAGTTCAACGCGGGCGCCATGGAGAACGCGGGCGCGGTCACCATCCGCGACCAGTACGTCTTCCGCTCGAAGGTGACGGACGCGGCGTACGAGACGCGCGCCGAGACGATCCTGCACGAGCTCGCGCACATGTGGTTCGGCGACCTGGTCACCATGGAGTGGTGGAACGACCTGTGGCTGAACGAGTCGTTCGCCACCTACACCTCGATCGCCTGCCAGGCGGACGCCGAGGGCTCGAAGTGGCCGCACGCGTGGACCACGTTCGCCAACTCCATGAAGACCTGGGCGTACCGGCAGGACCAGCTGCCGTCCACGCACCCGATCATGGCGGACATCCGTGACCTCGACGACGTCATGGTCAACTTCGACGGGATCACGTACGCCAAGGGCGCCTCGGTGCTCAAGCAGCTCGTCGCCTACGTCGGCACGGACGCCTTCTTCAAGGGCGTGCAGGCGTACTTCAAGGCGCACGCCTTCGGGAACACCCGCCTGTCCGACCTGCTGGGCGCCCTGGAGGAGACCTCGGGCCGCGACCTGACCGCCTGGTCGAAGGCGTGGCTGGAGACCGCGGGCATCAACATCCTGCGCCCGGAGATCGAGACGGACGCGAACGGTACGGTCACCGCCTTCGCCGTCCGCCAGGAGGCCCCGGCGCTCCCGGCGGGCGCCAAGGGCGAGCCCGTCCTGCGCCCGCACCGCATCGCGGTCGGCCTGTACGAGCTCCAGGGCGACAGCCTGGTGCGCACCGACCGGATCGAGCTGGACATCGACGGCGCGCTGACGGCGGTGCCGGAGCTGGTGGGCCGCACCCGCCCGGCCGTCGTGCTGCTGAACGACGACGACCTGTCGTACGCGAAGGTCCGCCTGGACGAGGTCTCCCTCGCCAACGTCAGCGCGCACCTGGGCGACTTCACGGAGTCCCTGCCGCGGGCGCTGTGCTGGGCCTCGGCCTGGGACATGACGCGGGACGGCGAGCTGGCCACCCGCGACTACCTCGCGCTGGTGCTGTCCGGCATCGGCAAGGAGTCCGACATCGGCGTCGTCCAGACGCTGCAGCGTCAGGCGAAGCTGGCCGTCGACCTGTACGCCGACCCGGCATGGCGCGAGGAGGGTCTGGCGATCTGGACCGGGGCCACGCTGGAGCACCTGCGCGCGGCCGCGCCGGGCAGCGACCACCAGCTGGCGTGGGCACGCAGCTTCGCGGCCACGGCCCGTACCGAGGAGCAGCTGGCCTACCTGTCCGCGCTCCTCGACGGCTCGGCCGTGCTCGAGGGCCTGGCCGTCGACACGGAGCTGCGGTGGACGTTCCTGGAGCGGCTGGTCGCGACGGGCGTCTCGGGTGAGGCGGCCATCGCGGCCGAGCTGCGGCAGGACTCCACGGCGGCCGGCGAGCGCCACGCGGCGACCTGCCGGGCGGCGCGCCCGACGGCAGAGGCCAAGGCCGGGGCGTGGGCCTCGGTGGTCGAGGCCGACGACCTGCCGAACGCGGTGCAGGAGGCGGTGATCGGGGGCTTCGTGCAGGCCGATCAGCGCGAGCTGCTGGCGCCGTACGCCGAGAAGTACTTCGCGGCGGTCAAGCAGGTCTGGGACACGCGCAGCCACGAGATCGCCCAGCAGATCGCGGTGGGCCTGTACCCGGCGCTGGCGGTGTCCCCGGCCACCCTGGCCGCGACGGACGCCTGGCTCGCCTCGGCCGAGCCGAACGCGGCCCTGCGCCGCCTGGTCTCGGAATCCCGCGCGGGCGTCGAACGCGCCTTGAAGGCCCAGGCGGCGGATGCCGCTGCCGCTCAGGCGTAAGGGGCTTCCCCGGGGCGGCGCCCGCACTCCGCGTGCGGCGCCGCCCTATGGCCCGGGGCCAGCCCGTACCGGGGCGCGGTTCAAAGACCTGGGGCTCCGCCCCAGACCCCGCGCCTCAAACGCCGGCGGGGCTGGGTGGTACGCGGCGGGGCTGGATGTAGCAGTGAGCCTGCCGGCGGCATCGGCCACATCCAGCCCCGCCGGCGTTTGAGGCGCGGGGGTACGGGGCCAGCGCCCCCGCAACAGCGCCGCTCGTGGCACGGGGCTCAGCGGTCCGGCTCGGCTGCGGCCCGCAGGGCCGACAACGCGTGGGCCACCGCGGGAGCGGACTCCGCTCCCCGGCGGACCGCCGCGATCACGTGCCGGGTCGGGCGGTCGTGGACGAGGACCCGGACGGCAACGCCGGAAGCCCGGCTCGAGACCATGCGCGGCACGAGCGCCACCCCCATCCCGGCCTCCACCATGGCCAGGATCGCGGTCCACCCGGACGCCGAGTGCGCCTGCTCCGGTACGAACCCCGCCGCCTCGCACGCCCCCACGGCGATCTCCGACCAAGGCCCGCTGCCCCCGTAGATCCACGGGTCACCGGACAGATCCGCCAGCCGCAGGTCCGGCGCGTCCACCAGCGCATGGCCCGGCGGAAGGGCCACGTCCAGCGGATCCTCCAGCAGCGTCACCCGGGTGAACCGGCGGTCCCGCGCGGTCGGCGCGTGCGCCGCCAGGGACAGCGCCAGATCCACGCCCCCGGCCGACAGCAGCTCGTACGACTCCGCCGCCTCCGTCTCGCGGACCCGGACCTCCACCCCCGGATGGGACCGCCGCAGCATCGCCACCGCCGGGACCACGAGCGCGGGCACCGCGGTGGAGAAGGCTCCGATCCGCACCTCCCCCGCGTCCCCGGCCAGATACCCGGCCAGCTCCGCGTCGGCCCGCTCCAGCTCCGCGAAGACCGCCTCCGCGTGCCGCAGTACGAGGTGCGCGGCGTCCGTGAGCCGGACCCGGCGGCCCTGCGCCTCCAGCAGCGTCACCCCCAGCTGCCGGGCGAGGTTCGTCAGCTGCTGCGAGACGGCCGAGGGCGTCATGTGCAGCGCCTCGGCCGTCGCGGTCACGGTCCCCTGTTCGGCGAGGGTCCGCAGGATCCGCAGCTTCTTGATGTCCCACTCCGTCATGGGGCCGAACCTACCGCCGGGATCCCAGTGCGACGCCGCCCAGGATCAGCGCCATGCAGAGCAGCTGCGCCGGCCCGGTCCGCTCGCCCAGCAGCAGGAGGCCGAGGCCCGCGACGCACACCGGCTGGAGGTAGTAGACGACTCCGGCGCGGGCGGCCCCGATGACCGAGATCGCCTTGTTCCAGGCGAAGAAGGCGACGGCCGAGGAGAACACCCCGACGTACAGCAGCGGTCCGGCCGTGCCGGCGGTGACCTCGAAGCCGCCCTGGACGGCGACGGAGATCGCGTAGGCGGGGGCCAGCATCAGCGCGCCGAGGACGAAGGTGGTGATCAGGAAGGCCAGGCCGCCCAGCTCGGCGGGCTTGCGCTTGAGCAGGGCGCTGTAGCTGGCGAAGGAGAGGGCCGCGCCGAACATCCACAGGTCCCCGGCGCCGAAGTCGAAGCCGAGGGAGCCGTCGCCGACGAGCAGCAGCACGCCGAAGGCGGCCAGCAGCAGCCCGAAGGTCCGCCGGGGGCCGAGCCGTTCGCCGCCGAGCCGGGCGTAGAGCGCCATGATGACCGGCGAAGCGGCCATGATCATGCCCATGTTGGATGCGGATGTGGTCAGTCCGGCCTGGTGGACGAGGGTGTTGTAGAGGGCGACGCCGAACAGCGTGGCGAGGGAGACGAAGCCGAGGTGCTTGCGGATCAGGCGCCGCTGCTGCCACGCCTGGCGGGCGGCGAAGGGGGCGACCGCGAGGGTGGCGATGATCCAGCGCCAGAAGACGGCCTGGACGGGCGGGACGCTGTCGGCCATGTCCCGGGTGGCGACGAAGCTGCCGGACCAGACGACCGTCGCGAGCAGGGCGAGGAGTACGCCGAGTCCGGCGGCACCCTTCTTCCCCGCGGCTGTGGGCTCGCCCTTCGGGACGGTACGGACGCGGTCCATGACGGCCACTGTGTCTCCCCCTCGGGGTCGGGATCTTGTCTCGTGGGAACTACCGTCGCACCTGCTCATCGCTCAGGTCCATCGAAATGTTTCGATCGTTCTGTTCAGTTGAACTGAACGGTTGCGGGGTGCGGGCGACCGCTAGCTGGCCCGCGACGGTGGCTCCGAAGGCGATCGCCATGCCCACCAGCTGGACGGGGGTCAGCGCCTGCCCGAGCGCGGCCCAGCCGATGACGGCGGCGGTGAGGGGCGAGAGCGGACCGAGCAGGGTGACGGAGGTGGCGGTGAGCCGGCCGATCCCGCGGAACCAGAGCCAGTACGCGATACCGGTGTTGATCAGCATCATGTAGCCGTAGCCGAGCAGGGCCCCGCCGTCGAGCGCGGGCGGCGCTCCTTCGACGAGCGCGGCGACGGGGATGATGACCAGCCCGCCGGCGGTGAGCTGCCAGCCGGTCATGGCCAGCGGGCCGACTCCCTCCGGGCGGCCCCACCGCTTGGTCATGACGGTGCCGGCGCCCATGGAGGCGGAGGAGATCACCCCGGCGACGATGCCGACCAGGTCGAGCTCGGCCTCGGCGGTGAGGACGACCATGCTCACGCCGAACGCGCCCACGACGGCGGCGAGCACGGTGCGCAGGCTCGCCCGCTCCCCGAGGACCAGGGCGGCGAGTCCCACGACGAACAGCGGTCCGGCGGCGCCCAGTACGGCCGCGACACCGCCGGGCAGCCGGTAGGCGGAGAGGAACAGCAGCGGGAAGAAGGCGCCGATGTTGAGGGTGCCGAGGACGGCGGACTTCCACCACCACTCGCCCTTGGGGAGCGTACGGGCCAGGGCGGTCAGCAGCAGGCCCGCGGGCAGGGCCCGCATCACCCCGGTGAACAGGGGCCGGTCGGGCGGCAGCAGTTCGGTGGCGACGGCGTAGGTCGAGCCCCAGGAGATGGGGGCGAGGGCGGTCAGGGCGATGGTGGCGAGGCGCTTCATGGCAGGTGGCTCCTCTGGAGGGGGAGGGTCAGGCGGCGGTCGGTGCGAGCGGGCGGCCCGGCGTCATCGCGGCCGGGGGGTGGGCGTGTACGGCCTGTGCGGGAAGGTGCCGCTCCAGCCGGAGCAGCGCGAGGGCGGCGCCGAGCGCGGCGACGGTCAGGACGGCCCAGGGCAGCCGCCCGTCGACCGAGAGCAGGGCGGTGAACAGGGCCGGGGCGAGCGCCGTGGCCAGCGAGTACGAGAGCTGGTAGGTGGCGAGGTAGCGGCCGCGGACGGCTTCGGGCGCGGCCGAGACCGACAGGGCGCCGCCGGAGGGGCTGTGCACGAGTTCGCCGAGGGTGTAGACGACGACGATGGCCAGCAGCGCGACGAGGGTGGCGCTCTGCCCGGGGCGCAGGGTTCCGAGCACGATCTGCCCGACGAAGGCGGCGGCGAAGAGCAGCGCGCCGAGGGCCGCGGAGCGGGTGCGGCGGGCGCCGGAGCGGCGGACCCGGCCCGCGATCAGGACGCCGACGCCCGCGCAGAGGGCGGTGTTGACGGTGAAGGCGGCTCCCGTGAGGGAGTCGGGGGCGGCCAGCCAGGTGGAGAGGTAGAGGGGGAAGAGGACGGAAAGGGCGGCGTAGCCCAGCGCGGTGAGGAAGTTGGCGGCGGTGAGCCCGAGGAAGGGGCGGTCCCGCAGGACGGTCCGGTAGCCGGCGGGCGACTGCCGGGCCGGCCCCGCGGCGAGCGGCGCGGCGGCGGCGCGGAGCGGGCGCACCCGGCTGACGAGCAGCCCGGCGAGGGTGAAGGCGAGCGCGTTGCCCCAGGCGGTGTGGGTGAATCCGCCGGTCCCCCACAGTCCCAGCACCCCGGAGACGAGCAGGGCGCCCGCACCCATCCCGGCGTTCTGCAGGGCCCGGGTGGAGGCCTGGAGCCGGTCGCGGGCGGAGCCGTGCGCGACCTCCCCGATCAGGGACTGCTGGACGACGCCGAAGGACCGGTCGGCAAGGGCGGTGACGAGGGCGACCGCGGCGAAGGCGGGCAGGGAGCCGGCGAAGGGGTAGAGCGCGAAGCCGGCCGCCCGTATCCCGTAGAGCACCAGGTTGACCTTCTTGGCGCCGAAGCGGTCGACGGCCGTGCCCGCCAGGGGCATGAAGACCAGTCCGGCCACCCCCGTGACGGTCAGGACCAGGCCGACCAGGGCGAAGGAGAGGCCGGTGAGGTGGTGGAAGAAGACGAGCGAGAACGGCACGTACATGCCGATCCCGACCGCGCTGATCCCGATGCCGAGGAGCAGGGACCGCTCCCCGTCCACTCGTGCTTCCTTCATGGTTCCCCCCGAGAAGTCGCTTGCTCGAAAGTAGCTTACCGCTAAGGTACTTTCCGTCAAGCAACTTTCTTGCGAACGACCGACCGGAACCGGATACTCCAGCCATGAAGGAAGAAAAGGCCGAGAAGGACGCCGTCGATGCCATCACCGACCAGTGGTACGCGGTGCGCCCCGAGCTCGACACCGCCCCGATGGCCGTCTTCGGACGCATCTACCGGATCACCAAGGCCATGGGCGACGCGATGGAGCAGACCTACTCCCGCTTCGGCATCTCGCGCGGGGAGTTCGACGTCGTCGCCACGCTGCGCCGCTCGGGCGCCCCGTACACGCTCTCGCCGCGCCAGCTGTCGGCCACGCTCATGCTCACCACGGGCGGTATGACGGGGCGGCTGGACAAGCTGGAGAAGGCCGGGCTGCTGTGCCGCAAACCCGACCCGCACGACCGGCGCGGCCTCCAGGTCACGATCACCGACCGGGGCCTCGCGCTCGTCGACGAGGCCGTCACCGCCGGCCTGGAGGTGCAGCGCGCCGCACTGCGGGGGCTGAGCGAAGAGGAGACCGCGGTCCTCACAGGCCTGCTCCGCAAGCTGCTGGCCGGGGTCTGAGAACACGACAAGGCGCCGAGGGTCGCCACCCGGCCGCCGTCAGCGGCCGTGCGGACCCCCGGCGCCCGGGAAGTCATGCGGTACCGGTCCCCAGGGGACCGGACCGGATCAGCTCTCCTGCTGCTTGCGCGACTTGTCGCCGACCATCACGAGACCCGCGATGACCAGGAACAGGAGGATCGGCGCGACCACGAACAGGCCGAGCGTCTCGCCGATGCTCAGGCCCGGACCCGGGTCGTCGCCGTCGTCGCGGGTCAGCGCCAGGGCGGGAGACGTCATCAGCAGCATCATCAGCGTCGTTCCGGCCGTGACGGCGCCGGCGCGCAGAGCGTTCTTCTTGTCCACGGTGCAAACGTAGCGAACGTCTGAACGGCCCGCGCGCCCGGGGGTGCCGTACGGGGTCACCCGCCCTCGGCGAGTCCCGCCCGCACCGCGCTCAGCAGGGCGTTCGCCCGCGGCGAGGCGGTGAGCTCCTCCAGGGTCAGCGGCCGCCCCGAGGCATCGGCGACCGGGAGCCGCCAGTTGGGGTACTGGTCCCACGTGCCCGGCAGGTTCTGCGGCCTGCGGTCCCCCACCGCGTCCGGCAGCCAGACGCCGACCAGCCGCGCGGGGGTGCGCAGCAGGAAGGAGTACACGGCCCGTACGGCGGCCTCCTCGCCCTTGGCGTCCAGGCCGAGGCGGTCCAGTACGGCCAGCCACTCGGCGGTGTCGGCGGCGTCCTCCTCCTGCTCCCGCTCCACGGGGCGGGTCAGCAGACCCAGCCGGTCGCGCAGTTCCACGTGCCTGCCCGCCAGTTTGGCGGCCGTCGGCGGCAGGTCATGCGTGGTGGCCGTGGCCAGGCAGTCGGCCCGCCAGTCCCCCGGCGGCAGCGGGCTGCCGTCGCCCGCCCAGTCCCGCTCGAACCACAGCACCGAGGTCCCGAGCACCCCGCGCCGGGCGAGGGCCTCACGGACCCGCGGCTCCACCGTCCCGAGGTCCTCCCCGATGACCAGGGAGCCGGCGCGGTGGGCCTCCAGCACCAGGATCGCCAGCATGGCCTCGCCGTCGTAGCCGACGTACGTGCCCTCGGCGGGCGGGCTTCCCTCCGGGATCCACCAGAGCCGGAACAGGCCCATCACGTGGTCGATCCGCAGCGCCCCGGCGTACGTGAACACCCCGCGCAGCAGGGCCCGGAAGGGGGCGTAGCCGGCGGCCGCCAGCCGGTCCGGGCGCCACGGCGGCAGACCCCAGTCCTGGCCGCGCGCGTTGAAGGCGTCCGGCGGGGCCCCGACGCAGATGCCGCGGGCGTGGAAGGGGCCGGTACGGGCGTCCGAGCCGTCGGGATGCACCCCGACGGCCAGGTCGTGCACGATGCCCACGGCCATCCCGGCCTCGCGGGCGGCCCGCTGGGCGGCGGCGAGCTGCGTGTCGGTCAGCCAGACCAGCCAGCGGTGGAAGTCGATCCGCTCGTCGGGATCCTCCCCGGCCGCGGCCGCGCACCAGGCGGCGTGCCGGTTCAGGGCGGGGCCCTGCCCGGCGCGGAACTCCTCGTAGGCGGCCTCCCTTTCGGGCGTGCGCGGGACGGCGTACAGCAGCTCCAGGGCCCGGCGCTTGAGGTCCCAGACGGCGTCCCGGTCGATCAGCGCGCCCTTCTCCAGGACCTCGCGGCGCAGCTCCCCGCCCCGGGCGGCGAGCTCGGCGAGGGCCTCGCCCTCGGGGCAGCGGGCGTACTCCGGCACGTCCTCGACGCGCAGGTGGACCGGGTCCGGGAAGCGGCGCGAGGAGGGCCGGTAGGGGGACGGGTCGGTCGGGGTGCCGGGCACGGCCGCGTGCAGCGGGTTGACCTGGATGAACCCGGCGCCGTGAGTCTGCCCGGCCCAGCGGGCGAGCTCCGCGAGGTCGCCGAGGTCGCCCATGCCCCAGGAGCGCTCCGAGAGGAGGGAGTACAGCTGGACGAGCAGCCCGTGGGCCCGTTCGGGCGCGGCGGGGGCCCGGTCCGGGGCGACGATCAAGGTGGCCGCGGCGCTGCGCCCGTCGGGCAGGGCGGCGGTGATCCGGTGGACGCCCAGGGGCAGCCCGTCGGGCAGCGGCCCGGCGGGGCCGGCTTCCCAGGCGGTGGCCCCCTCCGGGGTCTCTTCGGGCTCCAGGCGCAGCCGGGTCCCGGCCGGCAGCGCGGCCAGCGCCGCGGGCGGCGGCTCGCCCTGCCAGCACACCAGCACGGGCGGCAGCGCCCGGGCCGCCGACTCCCGTTCGGCGGCCGCCAGGCACGCCTGAACGTCCTCGGGGGTGCCGACGGGCACGCCGAGGACCCCGAGCACGGTGGTGACCGTGTCCTGCGGCACCTGGACGGTGACGTCCGCGGCGGGCTGGTAGGCGGTGGCGATGCCGTGCAGGGCCGCGAGCCGGGCCAGGTCGTCCATCGACGGGCACTCCTTAGGGCGGGCAGGACATGAGGGATGATCAGAAGCGCGGCGCGGAAAGGGCGGTACGCCGCGCGGAGAACGTCAGGGGAACACCGCAGGAGACAACGGCGGGAACGACCGAAGGGGAACGACCGCGGGGGAACACCGCAGCCTTACCCACTCGGAGGCATCGCATTCCTGGCGTATACCGGTCAGATCGCCCGCCCGCGTTGACACCCCAGCCGCACGAGTGGTGGGCTCGGGCTCATTCGTACGAGCGGGGGACGTCTCGGGACGGGGAGGCTCTGTGCAGCTCAGGGGCAGGAAGCGGGCGACGGCCGCCGCGGTCGCGGTGATCGGATCGCTGCTGGGCGGGGCGGTGGCGGCCACGCCGCGCGGGGCCTTCGCGGTGCCTTCCGTACCCGCCGCACCAGGAACCCCGGCCACGGATCCGGCGGCCGGCGCCGCCGGCGGTCCGGCGCTGGATCCCCGGGCCGACGCCCCGCGCGGCCCCGCCGAGGGCCCGGCCGTGTGGCCCCGGCCGCAGTCGATGGCCGCCGACGCGGCGCGCGAGGTGCCGTTGGGGGCGGAGGCCGTGCTGGTGGCCCCGTCCGACGCCGATCCGTACGCGGTCCGGGTGGTCCGGGACGCCCTGCGCGCGGCGGGTGTACGGACTCTGCACGAGCGGGCCCCCGGGGCGCCGCTGCCCGGGAAGGGCACCGTCGTACGGCTCCAGGGCCCGGACGCGCAGGAGGCGCTGCGGGCGCTGGGCGCGGCCGAGGCCGGCGACCTGTCGGACGGCGGCTACCGGCTGGCCGTGGGGCGGCCCGGCGGCCGCGACACCGTCGCGCTGGCCGGTGTCGGGGAGGACGGGCTGTTCCACGCGGCCCAGACGCTGCGCGCGGTGCTCGCCGGGGGCGGGGCGAGGGTGCCCGGCGTGCTGGTGCGGGACTGGCCGGCCGCGCCCGTACGGGGGATCGCGGAGGCGTTCTACGGGCAGCCCTGGACGCACGAACAGCGGCTGGCACAGCTGGACTTCATGGGGCGCACCAAGCAGAACCGACTGCTGCTCGCGCCCGGCGACGACCCGTACCGGACGACGGCCTGGCGCCAGGAGTACCCGCGCGAGCAGCAGGAGGAGTTCCGGGCGCTGGCGGAGCGCGCCCGCGCCAACCGGGTCGTCCTGGGCTGGGCGGTGACGCCCGGCCAGTCGATGTGCCTGTCCTCGGCAGCCGACCGGGCGGCGCTCGCGCGCAAGCTGGACGCGATGTGGGAACTGGGATTGCGCGCCTTCCAAGTGCAGTTCCAGGACGTCAGCTACACCGAGTGGGGCTGCGAGGAGGACCGGGAGCGGTTCGGGAAGGGCCCGAAGGCGGCCGCGAGGGCGCACGCCGAGGTCGCGGACGGGCTGGCCGCGCACCTGGCCGCGCGGCATCCGGGGGCGGCCCCGCTGTCGCTGCTGCCGACGGAGTTCTACCAGGAGGGCGCCACCGACTACCGGACCGCCCTGGCGGGCGCGTTGGACGCGCGGGTGGAGGTGGCCTGGACCGGCGTGGGGGTGGTGCCGCGCACGATCACCGGCAAGGAGCTCGCCGGGGCGCGCTCGGCGCTGGGCCACCCGCTGGTCCTCATGGACAACTACCCGGTGAACGACTGGGATCCGGGCCGGATCTTCCTCGGCCCGTACACGGGCCGCGAACCGGCGGTCGCGGGCGGCTCGGCGGCCCTGCTGGCCAACGCCATGCCGCAGGGCACGCTGTCGCGCATCCCGCTGTTCACGGCGGCGGACTTCGCCTGGAACCCGCGCGGTTACCGGCCCGGGGAATCCTGGGCGGCGGCGGTGCGCGAGCTGGCGGGCCCGGACGCGCGCACGCGCGAGGCGGTGGCGGCGCTGGCAGGGAACAGTGCGGCTTCGGGTTTGAAGCAGGAGGAATCCGCCTACCTGACGCCGCTGGTCGAGCAGTTCTGGAAGGCCCGCGCGGCGGGTGACCCGGCGGCCGGGACCGAGCTGCGCAAGGCGTTCACCGTCCTGCGCGAGGCGCCCGGCCGGCTTCCGGCCCTGGCGGGCGAAGCGGGGCCGTGGCTGGAGCGGCTGTCGCGCTACGGGGCTGCGGGCGAGCTGGCGGTCGACGTACTGCGGGCCCAGGCCCGCGGGGACGGAACGGCGGCCTGGCAGGCCGCCCAGGGTCTGGCCCGCGCCCGGCAGGCGCTGGCCGAGGAGGGCCCGGCCCGGGTGGACCAGGCCGTCATGGAGCCCTTCCTGGCCAAGGCGGTGGAAGAGGCGGACGCCTGGACCGGGGCCGGCCGTCCGGCGGGCGAGGTCACCAAGGACGCGCAGGCCTGGACGGTACGGCTGGACGCGGAGCGCCCGGTGGCCACGGTGACGGTGATGACGGAACCGCTGCCGGCGGGAGCCCGCGGCGCGGCGGTGGAGGCCCATGTTCCGGGCGAGGGCTGGCGCAAGGTCGGCGAGGCCGCGCCGTCGGGCTGGACCCAGGTGGACACGGCGGGGCTGCGCGCCGACGCGGTCCGGCTGTCCTGGGCGGGGGCCGGGGCGGCGCCGGCCGTGCACCGGGTGGTCCCGTGGCTCGGGGACGGCCCGCGGGCCCGTTTCGAACTGGCGGACGGGGGCGGGGCCGACGCCGAGATCGGCGGCGCCCCGCGGCGGCTCTCGGCGGAGCTGACCGCGGTGGGCCCCGGCGAGGTCCGCGGGCCGCTGTCGGCGCAACCGCCGCAGGGCATCGAGGTCCGGCTGCCGGCGACCGCCGTGGCCCCGCGCGGCGGCCGGGCGTCGATCCCGTTCGAGGTCGTGGTCGGTCCGTCCGTCGCGCCGGGCACCTACCAGGTCCCGGTGGTCTTCGACGGGGAGACCCGCACCCTGACGGTGCGGGCGGTGCCGCGCACCGGCGGGCCGGACCTGCTGCGGGCCGCGCGGGCGGGCTCGTCGGGGGACGAGACGCGGGACTTCCCGGCCTCGGCGGCCGTGGACGGCTCCCCGTCCACCCGCTGGTCCTCACCGCCGGTGGACGGCGCCTGGTGGCAGGCGGAACTCCCCGCCCCGGCCCGCGTCGGCCGCCTGGAGCTGCACTGGCAGGACGCGTACCCCTCGGCGTACCGGGTGGAGACCTCGCCGGACGGGGCGACCTGGCACCGGGCCGCCGCCGTCCCGTCCTCGGGGGGCGGCGCCGAGACCGTCCGCCTGGACGCCGCCGACACCCGCTTCCTGCGCGTCACGTGCGAGCGCCGCGCGACGCGCTACGGCTGCTCCCTCTGGTCGGCCGAGGCTTACGCGGTCACCCCGTGACCCTGCGCCGACGGCACCGGCGCTCGGCCCGGGGTAACGGGAGCAGCCCGGCGGGGGCAGAGGCGAGACCAAGCCGGGCCGCAGACTAGGAGGCCGCGACCCCGATGCGCTCCAGCGCGTCCTCGGCTCCGTACGGCTGCAGGTACGGCATCCACCGCGGATCCCGGTGCCCCGTCCCGATGATGCGCCAGGCCAGCCCGGAGGGCGGAGCAGGCTGGTGGCGCAGGCGCCAGCCGAGGTCGACCAGGTGCCGGTCGGCCTTGACGTGGTTGCACCGGCGGCAGGCGGCGACGACGTTGTCCCACACGTGCTGGCCGCCCCGGCTGCGCGGGATGACGTGGTCGACGCTGGTGGCGACGGCCCCGCAGTACATGCAGCGGCCCCCGTCCCGCGCGAACAGGGCGCGCCGGGTGAGCGGAACGGGCCCCCGGTAGGGGACCCGCACGAAACGCTTGAGCCGGACCACGCTGGGCGCGGGGACGACTCTGGTCGCGCTGTGCAGATAGGCGCCGGATTCCTCCAGGGAGACCGCTTTGTTCTCCAGGACGAGGACGAGCGCGCGGCGGAGCGGTACGACGCCGAGGGGCTCGTACGACGCGTTGAGGACCAGGACGTGCGGCACGGACTGCCTCCTTGTACGCCGGCGGCGCGTGGCTCGCGCCGGGACGATCTGCTCTCCAGTCTCTCCTTAGGGCTGGTCGAAACGCCACCACGCGCCCGTAACGGGTCCGAGGTGTTTTCAACCACACCCACGTCATCCCCAGGTGAGCCTGGTCTCTCCCTCGAACACTGCGTCGGGGTGAAGGTAATGCCCCGTTAGTGTGGTTGGTCTGTCCGCATATCCGACCCCGGGCTCCGGCCGGGGGAACCCCGGCGGGCAGACCGCTACTCCTGGAGGTACTCCGCCGTGCCCTGGCCTGCCGCCCTGCTACCCCTGGCATCCGACACCCCGGACGCGTCCACGACCATCAAGGAGACGCACGAGGGCGTCACCGAGGCCGCGAGCTTCATCGAGGAGAACTGGGCCACCTGGCTGAGCATCGGCCTGCGCATCCTCCTGATCGTCGTGATCGCGGCGGCCCTGCGCTCGGTGGTCCGCAAGGCACTGACCAAGCTGATAAACCGGATGAACTCCAGCGCCGAGGCGGTCGAGGGCACCGCGCTCGGCGGGCTGCTGGTCAACGCCGAGCGGCGCCGCCAGCGTTCGGAGGCGATCGGCTCGGTGCTCCGTTCGGTCGCCTCGTTCGTGATCCTCGGCACGGCCGCGCTGATGGTCCTGGCCGCCCTGAAGATCGACCTGGCCCCGCTGCTGGCGAGTGCCGGTGTGGCCGGTGTGGCGATCGGTTTCGGCGCCCGGAACCTGGTGACGGACTTCCTGTCCGGCGTGTTCATGATCATGGAGGACCAGTACGGCGTCGGGGACAAGATCGACGCCGGGGTGGCCTCGGGCGAGGTCATAGAGGTCGGCCTGCGGGTGACCAAGCTGCGCGGGGACAACGGCGAGATCTGGTACGTGCGCAACGGCGAGATCAAGCGGATCGGCAACCTCAGCCAGGGCTGGGCGACCGCGATGGTGGACGTGCAGGTCAAGCCGTCGGAGAGCCTGTCCCGGATCCGCGAGGTGGTCCAGGGGGTCGCCGACACCCTGGCGAAGGAGTCCCCGTGGGACGAGCGCCTGTGGGGTCCGGTGGAGGTGCTGGGCCTGGACGAGGTGCTGCTCGCCTCGATGACGGTGAAGGTGTCGGCGAAGACGATGCCCGGCAAGCAGTTCGCGGTGGAGCGGGAGCTGCGCTGGCGGATCAAGGAGGCCTTCGACGCCGCGGGCATCCGGATCGTCGGCGGCATGCCGGCGGACGAGGAGGACGAGGCGGCGGCGGACCCCTCCGCCGCGGTCGCCGCGCCGTCCGCGCTGTCCAACCCCACCTCCCCGCAGTCCCTGGCCACGGCGCCGATCCCGGCGCCGGGCACCCCCCGCATCACCAAGTAGCGCACCTCGCTCCGCGCCGCTGCCCCGCGAGCTGTCCGTCGAATGACACAGCCCGCGGGGCAGCGGCATTGACACGGGTCAAACAGCGATAGGAAACTTACCTAACAGTTCACCTCGGTGAGGGAGAGAGTCAGCATCATGCCCGCCGCCACGCCCGGAACACCCAGCCTGTTGCGCGCCATGAACGACCGCGCCGCGCTCGAGCTGCTCCTGACACACGGACCGCTGTCCCGGACCCGGATCGGACATCTGACGGGGCTGTCCAAGCCCACCGCCTCCCAGCTCCTGGCCCGCCTGGAGGCAGCCGGACTCGTCGTGGCCACCGGCACCGACGGCGGCCGCCCCGGCCCCAACGCCCAGCTCTACGAGGTCAACCCGCGGGCCGCGTACGTCGGCGGCCTCGATGTCACCCCGGACCGGGTCCTGGCGGCCGTCGCCGACCTCACCGGAACCGTCGTCGGTACGCACGAGGTCCCGTACTCCGCGGGCAAGGACGTCATCGAGCAGGTCGCCGAAGCCCTCGGCGGAGCCGTCAAGGCCGCCGGGCTGCACCGCTCGGACCTGCACCGGGTGGTCATCGCCACGCCGGGTGCCTTCGACCCGCAGACCGGCCGGCTGCGCTACGCCAGCCACCTCCCCGGCTGGCACTCCCCCACGCTCCTCGAGGAACTGGCGGCGGCCCTGCCGATGCCGGTCGAGTACGAGAACGACGTCAACCTCGCCGCCGTCGCGGAACAGCGCCGCGGCGCCGCCCGCGGCCACGAGGACTTCGTCCTGCTGTGGAACGAGGACGGCCTCGGCGCCGCCCTGGTGCTCGGCGGGCGGCTGCACCGCGGCTGGACCGGCGGCGCGGGCGAGGTCGGCTTCCTGCCCGTGCCGGGGCACCCCCTCGTCCGGCAGGTCACCCGCGCCAACACCGGCGGCTACCAGGAGCTCGCCGGCGCACAGGTGGTCCCCGGGCTCGCCGCCGGCCTGGGCGTCGAGGCGGAGCCCCCGCCGCCCGCCGAGCGCCCGTACAGCGCGGAGGTGGCGGCCGCCGTGGCGCTGCTCGCGCGGGCCGCGGCCGCGCCCGAGGGGGCGAACCTGCGCTTCCTCCAGTCGTACGCCACCCTGCTGGCCACCGGTCTCGCCTCGCTCGTCGCCGTGCTCGACCCGGAGATCGTCGTGCTCTCCGGAGCCGTGATCGCCGCCGGCGGCGACCCGCTGCGCGGCCTGCTGGAGGCCGAGCTCGCCGAACTGGCCCCGTCCCGGCCCCGGCTGGTCTCCGGCGAGGTGCGGGAGCGACCGGTGCTGCGCGGCGCGCTGGAGAGCGCGCTGGCCACCACCCGCGAAGAGGTGTTCGACACCTCCCGCTGAACCGGCCCGCCGAACCGCCCGTCCGGACGACCCGCCGGACCGCGACACGAACCACCGCCCGCTCCACCCCCGTTCCACGCCCGTTCCATCGCTCGCCCCTGCTGCACACCTCCCAGGAAGTCCCCCGCGCAGAGAGTGACACCGACATGCCCAGAAGCTCCCGCCTGACCTCCGCAGCCGCCACAGCCGCCGCCCTCACGGCGATATCCCTGCTCGCCACCGCGTGTACCGGCTCCACCGACAACGCGGCGGGTGACGACCCCGCCAAGGACGTCACGATCAACTTCTGGCACGGCTGGTCCGCGCCCGGCGAGGTCAAGGCCATCGAGGAGAACATCAAGCGGTTCGAGGCGGCGCACCCGAACATCAAGGTCAAGGTCACCGGCAACATGACCGACGACAAGATCAACCAGTCGCTGCGGGCGGGCGGTGACAAGGCTCCGGACGTGGTGTCCTCCTTCACCACCGACAGCGTGGGCAAGTTCTGCAACTCGGGCGCGTTCGCCGACCTGAACCCGTTCCTGGAGAAGTCGAAGGTCGACAAGGCGAAGGTCTTCCCGCAGTCGCTGCTGAACTACACCTCGTACAAGGGCAACCAGTGCACGCTGCCGCTGCTGCACGACGCCTACGGCCTGGTCTACAACAAGGACGCCTTCGAGGCGGCCGGCATCACCGCCCCGCCCAAGACCTGGAGCGAGTTCACCGAGGTCGCGCAGAAGCTCACCAAGAGCAAGGGCGACTCGTACGAGCAGGTCGGCCTCATGCCCACCTTCCACGGTTACGAGACCACCCCGATGCGGCTGGCGGCCCAGTGGGGCGCGACGTACTTCGCCGCCGACGGCACGTCCAACCTGGCCGCGGACCCGGCCTTCACGAAGATGCTGACCGCGCAGAAGGACCTGGTCGAGAAGCTCGGCGGATACGAGAAGCTGGAGAAGTTCCGGGCCTCCTTCGGTGACGAGTGGGGCGCCGAGCACCCCTTCCACAAGGGCCAGGTCGCCATGCAGGTGGACGGCGAGTGGCGGCCGAACATGGCCAGGGAAGCGGGCGTGACCTTCAAGATCGGCACCGCGCCGCTGCCCGTGCCCGACGACCTCCTCGCCGACTACGGCAAGGGCTACGTCTCCGGCACGATCATGGGCATCGCCGCGGGGGGCAAGAAGCAGAACGCGGCCTGGGAACTGGTGAAGTACATGACCACCGACACCGAGGCGGTGGTGGCCTTCGCCAACGGCATCCACAACGTGCCCTCCACCATCGAGGCGCTGGCCTCGCCGAAGCTCCAGGTGGACGAGAACTTCAAGACCTTCCTCGACATCGCCAGGCACCCGAAGTCGAGCACCACCCCGCCCCAGGCGGACGGCGGCACCTACCAGCTGACCTTCACCGACCTGGCCTACCAGCACGAGAAGGGCGCGGTCACCGACCTGCCGGGCGCCCTCGCCAAGACGGACGCGCAGATCGACACGGACATCGCGAAGGCGAAGTAGCCCTCAGATGACCACGCAGACCCTGCGGGCGAAGCGCCGCCGGTCGGCCCTTGCCGCGAAGCGCAGGAGAACGGCACTGCGCACCATGGCCTTCATGGCGCCCTGGCTGATCGGGTTCGCCGTCTTCGCCTACCCGCTCCTGTCCACCGTCTACTTCTCCTTCACCAAGTACGACGGCTTCCGGCCGCCCGTCTTCAACGGCCTGGACAACTGGACGTACGTGTTCACGCAGTACCCGCAGTTCTGGCCGGCGATGCGGAACACGCTGTGGCTGGTCGTGGTGATGGTGGCCTGCCGGGTCGTCTTCGGGCTCGGCGTCGGCATGCTCATCACGAAGGTCAAGACCGGGACCGGTATCTTCCGCACCCTGTTCTACCTGCCGTACCTGGCACCGCCGGTGGCCGCCACGCTGTCGTTCGTCTTCCTGCTGAACCCCGGCACCGGCCCGGTCAACACCCTGCTGGACGGGGTGGGCCTGCCGCAGCCCGGCTGGTTCACCGACGCCGATTGGTCCAAGCCGGCCCTGACCATGCTCGCGGTGTGGGGCGTCGGCGACCTGATGGTGATCTTCATGGCCGCGCTGCTCGACGTGCCGAAGGAGCAGTACGAGGCGGCCGAGCTGGACGGCGCCGGGGCCTGGCAGCGGTTTCGCCACATCACCCTGCCGAACATCTCGCCGATCATCCTGTTCGCCGTGGTGACCGGCGTGATCCAGGCGATGCAGTACTACACCCAGCCGCTGGTCGCGGGGAAGGTGGCGGCCGGTGTGATCGGCGGCTCCGGCCAACAGTTCGAGCCCGGCTACCCCGACAAGTCCACGCTCACCCTGCCGCAGATCGTCTACAACACCGGCTTCCAGCGCTTCGACTACGGCACCGCCTGTGTGCTCGCCCTCGTCCTGTTCACCCTCTGCATGGCCTTCACCGCCCTGCTGATGCGCCGCCGCGGCGGCCTGATCGGAGGTGGGCACCGATGACGCCCGCGCACCGGCGCACCGCCGTACTCCAGTGGATCGCCGTGCACTCGCTCGCGATCGCCGCCGCGCTGTTCTTCGTCCTGCCCTTCGTCTTCGTCTTCCTGACCTCGCTGATGACCGATCAGCAGGCGCTCACCCGCGATCTGGTGCCCGACACCTGGGTCTGGGAGAACTACGCCAAGGTGTGGAACACCCCGGGCTTCCTGACCTGGTGGCGCAACACCCTGCTGTACGCGGGGCTCGGCACGGTGCTGACCGTGGCGTCCTCGATCCCGGTGGCCTACGCGCTCGCCAAGTTCCGCTTCCGCGGGCAGCGGGTCTCGATGCTGCTCGTCATCGCCATGATGATGCTGCCGCCCCAGGTCGTGATCATCCCGATGTACCTGTTCTGGGCCAAGCAGCTGGACCTCTCGGGCACCCTGTGGCCGCTGATCATCCCGCTGGCCTTCGGTGACGCCTTCTCCATCTTCCTGCTCCGGCAGTTCCTGCTGACCATCCCCGACGAGTACCTGGACGCGGCCCGCGTCGACGGCTGCGGCGAACTGCGCGCCCTGCTGCGGGTCGTACTGCCGATGGCGAAGCCGGGCATCGCCGCGGTCGCGCTGTTCTCGTTCTTCTCCCTGTGGAACGACTACTTCGGCCCCCAGATCTACGCCTCCGACAATCCGGCCGCCTGGACCCTCAGCTACGGGCTGGAGTCCTTCAAAGGGGCACACCACACCAACTGGAACCTGACCATGGCCGCGACCGTGATGGTCATGGCCCCGGTGATCGTCCTCTTCTTCTTCGCCCAGAAGGCGTTCGTCGAGGGAGTCACCCTGACCGGAGTGAAAGGCTAGGCATGAAACTCGCAGTGGTGGGTGGCGGTTCCACCTACACCCCCGAGCTGATCGACGGCTTCGCGCGGCTGCGCGACACCCTGCCCGTCAGCGAGCTGGTGCTGATCGACCCCGCCACCGAACGGCTGGAACTCATCGGAGGCCTGGCCCGGCGCATCTTCGCCCGGCAGGGGCACCCGGGGCTGATCACCACCACCTCCGACCTCGACGCCGGGGTGGAAGGCGCCGACGCCGTCCTGCTCCAGCTGCGCATCGGCGGTCAGGCCGCCCGCCTGCGGGACGAGACCTGGCCGCTGGAGTGCGGCTGCGTGGGGCAGGAGACCACGGGCGCCGGCGGTCTCGCCAAGGCGCTGCGCACCGTCCCGGTGGTCCTCGACATCGCCGAACGGGTCCGGCGGTCCAGCCCGGACGCGTGGATCATCGACTTCACCAACCCGGTCGGCATCGTCACCCGCGCCCTGCTCCGGGCCGGTCACAAGGCCGTCGGCCTGTGCAACGTCGCGATCGGCTTCCAGCGCAAGTTCGCGGCCCTGCTGGACCTGGCACCGGCCGACATCCACCTGGACCACGTGGGGCTCAACCACCTCACCTGGGAGCTGGGGGTGCGCCGGGGCGGCCCGGACGGCGAGGACCTGCTGCCGCGGCTGCTCGCCGAGCACGCGCAGGCCATCGCCGGGGACCTCCACCTGCCGCGTGCCGTACTGGACCGGCTGGGCGTCGTACCGTCGTACTACCTGCGGTACTTCTACGCGCACGACGAGGTGGTGCGCGAGCTGGCGACCAAGCCCTCGCGGGCGGCCGAGGTCGCCGAGATGGAGCGGGAACTGCTCGCCCTGTACGGGGACCCCGCGCTGGACGAGAAGCCCGCGCTGCTGGCCCGGCGCGGCGGGGCCTTCTACTCGGAGGCGGCCGTGGACCTGGCGGCCTCGCTGCTGGGCGACGGGAACGGCGGCGGACCGGCCGTCCAGGTGGTCAACACGTTCAACAACGGCACCCTGCCCTTCCTGCCGGACGACGCGGTCGTCGAGGTACAGGCACGTGTGGACGGCTCGGGCCCGCGGCCGCTGCCCGTGCCCGCGCTGGACCCCCTGTACGCCGGGCTGATCTCGCACGTGGCGGCGTACGAGGACCTCGCCCTGGACGCGGCGCTGCGCGGCGGCCGCGAGCGCGTCTTCCGGGCGCTGCTGGCCCACCCGCTGGTGGGTCAGACCGACCGTGCCGAGGGGCTGACGGACCGGCTCCTCGCGCACAACAAGGAGCACCTGCCATGGGCGTGACCCGGCCCCGGAACGCGGCGGTGCTGGCCATCGACGCCGGAAACAGCAAGACGGACATGGCGCTCCTCGGCCCGGACGGCTCCGTGCTGTGCTCCGGTCAGGCCGGGGGCTTCCAGCCGTTCCGCACGGGGGTGGCCGGGGCCGTCGACGTGCTGGCGGAGGCGATGGCCGCCGCGGGACTGGACCCCCGCCCGGAGGGCGGGCCGTACGCCGCGCACGTGTCCGCCTGTCTGGCCAACGCCGACTTCCCGGTGGAGGAGCGGAATCTGGCGTCCGAGATCCGGCGCCGCAACTGGGCCGGCTCCACGGCGGTGTACAACGACACCTTCGCGCTGCTGCGGGCCGGACTGCCCGCGGGCGCCGGGCCGCGCGGCGTCGCGGTGGTGTGCGGGGCGGGCATCAACTGCGTCGGGATGACCCCGGACGGGCGGACGGCCCGCTTCCCCGCGGTCGGCCGGATCTCCGGCGACTGGGGCGGCGGGGGCGGACTGGCCGAGGAGGCCCTGTGGTGGGCGGCCCGGGCCGAGGACGGCCGGGGCGAGCCGACCGAACTGGCCCGGGCGCTGCCGGCGCACTTCGGACAGGACTCCGTGTACGCGCTGATCGAGTCGCTGCACCTGGGCCGGATCCCGGGCGGGCGGCGGCACGAGCTGGCCCCGCTGCTGTTCTCGGTGGCGGCCGCCGGGGACCCGGTGGCGGTGTCGCTGGTGCACCGGCAGGCGGACGAGGTCGTGGCCATGGCGGCGGTGGCGCTGGCCCGCCTGGAGCTGCTCGGCGAGGACGCTCCCGTGGTGCTCGGCGGCAGCGTGCTGGCCGCCCGGCATCCGCAGCTCATCGACCGGATCACGGCGGGCCTCGCCGAACGGGCGCCGCACGCCCGGGTGTCGGTGGTGACGGCTCCCCCGGTCCTGGGGGCCGGGCTGCTGGGGCTGGACGCGCTCGGGTCCCCGGACGGCGCCCACGGAAAACTCCGTGCCCATTTCGGATGAACCGGCCCCGGAGGGCGGCAGGTCTGGAACCGTGGCGGTCATAAGGACGTATTCACGGTGAAGGGGTGGGACCCGCACCCCCAGGGGGCGGATCTCCCAGGATCCGGCACCGGGTGGTGTGGCCGACCGTCGATGCGGCCATACTGCTGCGGAGCAAGGACCAAGGGGGAGGTCACGGTGGCCGTCACATCACGCGCGCCCGCGCCCGGGGGCGGCGGCGCCGTGCCGCCCGCCGGGCCGCCGGCGACGCCGCCCGGTGCGCCGCCGGGGCGCAGGACCGCCTGGGCCGAGGGCGTCGAGCAGCTGCGCCGCACGGCCACCACGGAGCCCGGCCGGCTGCGGATCATCGGCGCCCTACTGGCCGCCCTGATCGTGCTGTTCGGCACGGTCGGTTTGTGGGAGGTCTCCGGCCGGAGCGCCGCCGCCGAGGACGTCGTGGGCCGCAGCCAGCCGCTGAGCGCGGACGCGGCGAACCTCTACCGCTCCCTCGCGGACGCCGACACGGCCTCCTCCAGCGGCTTCCTGCTGGGTGCCACGGAGGAGCGCGAGGTCCGCCTGCGGTACGAGAAGGACATCGCCAACGCCTCCCGGCTGCTGGTCAGCGCGGCCGCGAACACCGGCGGCAGCCAGGACTCCCGCGAGCAGATCACCCTGCTGAGCGAGCAGCTGCCGCGCTACACCGGCCTGATCGAGCAGGCCCGCGCGGCCAACCGGCAGGGCCTGCCGCTGGGCGGGGCCTATCTCCGGTACGCCAACGAGCAGATGACCACCCAGCTGCTGCCGGCCGCTCAGCGGCTGTACGAGGCGGAGACCGGCCGGCTCTACACGGACTACGACGACTCCCGGTCCTGGCCGCTGGCCTCGCTCGCCGCGGGCCTGGTCGCGCTCGCCGCCCTGGTGTGGGCCCAGCGGCGCAACTACCGCCGGACGAACAGGGTCTTCAACCACGGGCTGCTGGCGGCGACGGCCGCGTCCGTGGTGGTGCTGCTGTGGCTGGCCGTGGGGCACACGGTGGCGCGGGCGTCGCTGAACGAAGCCCGCGCGCAGGGGCAGGAGTCGCTGAAGGTGCTCAACGACGCGCGGATCGCCTCCCTCCAGGCACGGGCCGGCGAGAACCTGACGCTGATCGCGCGCGGCGCCGTGCTGGCCGCGGACACGAAGTCCGACAAGTACGACGTGGACTTCACGACCAACATGAAGGAGCTGGACGCCGGGCTGGCGATCGCGCTGCGGCTGGCCGACGACGAGGCCGGCCGCGCGCCCGTGACCCGCGCCGCGGACGGCGTGAAACTGTGGAAGCAGCGGCACACGGCGGCCCGGGAGGCGGACTTGAAGGGGGACTACGAGTCCGCGCTGGCCCAGGTCGTCGGAGACAAGGACCACAAGGACAGCAGCGGGGCCGCGTTCGACACGGTGGACGCCTCCTTGGAGCAGGCGGTGGCCCACGAACAGCGGGAGTTCACCCGGGCGGCCCGGGGCGGGCTCGGCGCGCTGGGCGGTCTGCTGACCGGCACGGCGGTCCTCGCCGTCGTCGGCGCGGCGGCGGCGCTGCTCGGCATCGGGCGCAGGCTTTCGGAGTACAGGTGAGAGGGATGCGGACACGAACGGTGCGGGCCTGCGAGGGCTCCGAGGGCAGTGCGGACCAGCCGGGCGCGCCGTCCGCCCTGCGGCGGCTGACGGGCCGGCTGCGCGGCTGGGGCGGGGTGAGCGCGATGGCCGTGGCCTGCGCGGTGACCGCCGCGACCGTGCTGCTGCCGCTGGCCAGTGCGACGCCGGACGGCGCGGGCGGCGCGGCGGTCCGCGGGCCCGCGTCGATGGCGGCGGCCGCGCCCCAAGGGCCCCTCGACACCTGCCAGGACCCGGAGGCGAGCCTTCGCCCGTCGGGTCTGGACGGCGCGGCGATCGCGCGGATCAAGGCGGCGGGCAAGCTCGTCGCGGGCGTGGACCAGAACAGCTTCCGCTGGGGCTACCGCAACCAGGCCGAGGACGGCGGCGGGCTCGACGGCTTCGACATCGACCTGGTGAAGGCCATCGCCCAGGACATCCTGGGCGATCCGAACGCGGTCATCTACCGGGCCATCCCGACCAGTCAGCGCATCCCGGCGCTCCAGGAGGGCCGCGTCGACATCGTCGTGCGGACCATGACCATCAACTGCAAGCGGCTGGAGGAGGTCGCCTTCTCGACGGCCTACTTCGAGGCCGGGCAGCAGGTGCTGGCCCCCAGGGGCTCGAAGATCACCGGGTACGACACCTCGCTGAAGGACCAGCGGATCTGCTTCGCCGCCGGCTCCACGGCCGAGGCCACCTTGAAGGCCCAGTCGTACGGCTCGGTGCCGGTCACCGTGCCCAACCAGCTGGACTGCCTGGTCCGCCTCCAGCTGGGCGAGGTCGACGGCATCGTCACGGACAACGCCCTCGCGGCCGGCCAGGCCGCGCAGGACCCGTCGGTGCGGCTGGTCGGCTCGCCGTTCACCCGCGAGTTCTACGGCGTGGCGATGAACAAGGACGCCTCCGACCTGGTGCGCCGGGTCAACAAGGTGCTGGAGGAGTACCGTTCGGGCGGCGACGAGAGCCGCTGGATGAAGTCGTACCTCAAGCACCTGCAACCCGTGCTGCCCGGCGTGACCGCGCCGCCCGCACCCAAGTACCGGGACGGCTGAGGCCGGTGGCGGGCACGGAGTCGGACACGGAAGCGGAGGCACAGTCGTTGGAGTCGTGGTCGTCGGCAGTGATGGACCGGGACGGCGTCGACCGTGCCCTGACCCGGCTGGGCGCGGAGCACGAGGCCGTCGAGACCTCGCTGCTGGCCCTCCAGGACCACGCCGGGCGCCGGCTGCTGGAGGGCGCGGGGCTGACCGGGGTCACCAAGGAGCGGTGGGCGGCCGCCGACGCGGACATCACCCGGCTGTGGACGTACTTCGACGCCTACAGCGGGGCCCTGGCCGCCGCGCGGGGGATCCGCGAGCGGCGCCGTTGGCCGAACCGCGAGGACCTGGTCGAGCTGACCGAGCGGCTGCGCGGGCCCGGGGTGCTGATCGCGGGCGCCGCCGTGGAGGGCGCCGGGCTGGCGGAGCGGTTGTCGCTCGCCGAGCTGGTGGCCCGGATGAACGAGCTGTACGCGAGCTCGCTGGACGTGGTGGTCGCCGCGGACGCGGTGTGGTCGGCGCTGCCCGCCCGGATCGACCTGCTCGCCGCCGAACTGCACCGCACCCGCTCGCTGGCCCACTCGGTGGGGGTGCGGCCGGGCGAGCACCCCTCGGGCGACGACCTGGAGGCCATCACCGCCGAGCTGGCGGAGCTGCGGGCCGAGGTGATCGCGGACCCGCTGGCGTTCTGGGTGCCGGCGGCGCCGGGGAGTTCCGCGCCCGGCGGTGGCCGCCCGGACACCGGGCGCTACGACCGGGCCGCGCTCGCACTGGAGGACGTACGCCGGGAGGTCGAGGCCGTGCTGGACGTCCGGCAGGACGCCGAGCAGCGGCTGATCAGCCTGCGGGACGTGCTCTCGCGGGCCGACCGGACCCTGGCGGAGGCGCGGACCGCCCGCGGCGAGGTACTGGCGAAGATCGCCGCGTCGGAGGTGCCCGCGGTGAGCGGCCCGCCGACGGCGCTGCAGGAGCAGCTCGCGGCGGCGGCAGAGCACCGCCGCCAGTCCCGCTGGCACCGGCTCTCCCCGCTGCTGGAGTCCCTGGAGGAACGGGCCGACGAGGAACTGCGCCGGGCCCGTGAATCGTTGACCGCGGTGACGGCGCCCCTCGCGGTGCGGGCCGAGCTGCGCGGGCGGCTCGACGCCTACAGGGCGAAGGTGGCCCGGCACGGGCTGGCGGAGGACCCGCTGCTGATCGAGCGGTACGACACGGCCCGGCGGATGCTGTGGAGCGCGCCCTGCGACCTGCGGGCCGCCGAGCAGGCCGTCCTGCGCTACCAGCAGGCCGCGGCCGAGGCGGTGCGGGGCGCGGGGGCCCCCGGAAAGGAGGGCGCATGAGCCTGATCGGAACGGGGTGCGTCCGGCCCGGCTGCCCGGGGGCGTACGAGGACATGGGCGCCGGCGAGGTCTACTGCGACACCTGTGGGCTGGCGCCGATCGGCGCGGTCGCGGCGGGCGCGGAGGAGCTGGTGTCGCCGCCGACGGGGATGACGAGCGCGGCGCGCGGCGCGGCCCTGGGCTCCGCCGGGTCGGCCGGATCTGCCGGGTCCCGTGGGTCGACGGGCTCACAGGGGTCGCACGGCTCGGCGCGCTCCTCGGCCTCGGCGCGCTCGTCCGCGTCCCGCCGGTCCGTGTCGGGGCGGCTCTCGCGCGCCCTGTCGGGCCCCGCCTCCACCCGGTCGGTGTCGGTGCGCAGCTCGGGCTCGGCGCCCTCGGCCTCGGGGCGCGGGCGGCTCGGCGCCGGGCTGGTCAACGTACCGGAAGTGCCTCGTCCGGATCCTGCGGCCGCCGTCCTGGAGAACCCGGAGGTGCCCGAGCGCAAGCGGTTCTGCTCGCGCGCCGACTGCGGGGCCCCGGTGGGGCGCGCCCGGGGCGACCGGCCCGGGCGGACGGAAGGGTTCTGCACCAAGTGCGGGCACCCGTACTCCTTCGTGCCCAAGCTGCGCGCGGGCGAGGTGGTCCACGGCCAGTACGAGGTGGCGGGCTGTCTCGCGCACGGCGGGCTCGGCTGGGTGTACCTGGCGGTGGACCGGGCGGTGTCGGACCGGTGGGTCGTGCTCAAGGGCCTGCTGGACACCGGGGACGAGGACGCGATGGCGGCCGCGATATCGGAGCGGCGCTTCCTCGCGGAGATCGAGCACTCCAACATCGTGCGGATCTACAACTTCGTGGAGCACCTGGACCAGCGGACCGGTTCGCTGGACGGGTACATCGTCATGGAGTACGTGGGCGGCAAATCGCTGAAGGAGATCGCGAACGAGCGGCGCCGGCCGGACGGGCGGCGGGACCCGCTGCCGGTGGAGCAGGCCTGCGCGTACGGGATCGAGGCGCTGGAGGCGCTCGGTCACCTGCACAGCAGGAGCCTCTTGTACTGCGACTTCAAGGTCGACAACGCGATCCAGCAGCAGGACCAGCTGAAGCTGATCGACATGGGCGCGGTACGGCGGATGGACGACGAGGAGTCGGCCATCTACGGCACGGTGGGCTACCAGGCCCCGGAGGTCGCCGAGCTGGGCCCCTCGGTCGCCTCCGACCTGTACACGGTGGCGCGCACCCTGGCCGTGCTGACCTTCGACTTCCAGGGCTACACCAATGTGTTCGTGGACTCGCTGCCGGACCCGGAGCACATCGAGGTGTTCGGGCGGTACGAGTCCTTCTACCGGCTGCTCGTCCGGGCCACCGATCCGGATCCGGGGCGGCGGTTCGCCTCCGCGCAGGAGATGGCGGACCAGCTGACGGGCGTGCTGCGGGAGGTCGTCGCCCTCCAGACGGGCCGGCCGCGGCCGCAGCTGTCCACCCTGTTCGGCCCGGAGACCCGCGTCCCGGACACCCGGCTCTTCGCGGACACGGCGGACCCGGCCGTGTCCCGCCTGGGCCTGCGCCCGCTCGCCTCCCGGCGGGGTGGCGGCCTCTTCGCTGGACGCGGCCCCGGCCGCCGCACCGCCCCTGCCGGCCAGACGGCCCCCGCCGTGCCCGGTGCGCCGGGCACGGCGGTCGCCGAGGGCGGGACGCCGCCGGGCGGCGTCGCCCTGCCTGCGGCAGCTCCGGGAGCCCCGGGCGGCCCGGCGCCGGTTCCGGCCGGGGCTCCCGGCCGGTGGGCGCAGGCGCCCGGCGGCGGAACCCCTCCGGGCGGCGTCGCCGTGCCCGCGGGCGCTCCAGCGCCGGGGGCACCGGCAGGCGTGGTTCCGCTCCAGGCCGGGGCTCCCGGTGCGGGGACTCCCGGTGCGGGGCCGCAGGCCTCCGGCGGGTTCCCGTTGCACGCGGGCGCTCCCGCGGCGGCGGGAGCTGCCGGGAGCGGGGCGGTCGGCGGGGCTCCCGCCCTGTGGGGGCACACCGGAGCAGAGGCCGGGATCGGGACCAGCGCCACGCATGTGGCGCGGGCGGCGGTGCCGGGGCCCCGGCACGCGCCCGTGGCCCCGGCGGTGGCGACGGCTCCCGCCCGGGGCGCGGGGCTCGCACCCGCACCCGCATCCCCCGCGGGAGCGGCCCGGCGCGACACCGCACTGGCGCTGCCCGTACCGCTGGTCGACCCGGCGGACCCCAACGCCGGTTTCCTGACCGGCCTGCTGGCCTCCGCGCCCGGCGACCTCCTGGGCGCCCTCGGCTCGGCGCCCGCCGATTCGGCCGAGCTGCGGCTGCGGGAGCTGCGGGCCCGGCTCGAGCTGGGCGAACCGGCCGCGGCCTCCGGCTCCCTGCGGGAGCTGGAGGCGCGGTATCCCGACGACTGGCGGGTGGTGTGGGCCCGCGGCCTCGCCTCCCTGGCCTCCGGAGAGGACGAGATCGCGGCCCTGTCCTTCGACGCGATCTACGACGCCTTCCCGGGCGAGCCCGCGCCGAAGCTGGCGCTGGGGGTGTGCGCGGAGGTCCTCGGCCAGCTGGACAACGCCGCCGAGTACTACCGCCTCGTCTGGACCACCGACCCCGGGTTCGTGAGCGCCGCCTTCGGGCTGGCCCGGGTCCAGCTCGCCGCGGGCGACCGGGCCGGAGCCGTGCTCACGCTGGAGTCCGTGCCCGAGGCCTCCATCCACTACACCGCCGCGCGGGTGGCCGCCGTACGGGCACGTCTGCGCGACCGGTCCCCGCAGGAGCCCCTGCTGGCCGACCTGACGGCGGCCGCCGGGCAGGTGGAGGCGCTGCGGCGGTTGGGGCTGGACCCGGAGCGCCACGAGAGGCTCACGACGGAAGTTCTGGGCTCGGCCCTCGACTGGGTACTGTCGGGTAGCCGGGGTTCCGATCCCGGAAGCACCTCGCTGCTCGGCAGTCAACTGGACGAACGGGGCCTGCGCTTCGGACTGGAGCGCTCGTACCGCGTGCTCGCACGGCTGGCGCAGCGGGGCGAGGAGAGGATCGAACTGGTGGAGCGGGCAAACCGTTTCCGTCCCCGGACGTGGGTGTGAGTGATGTCGATGCATCGGCTGTCGGGCTGCCCCTGCTGCGCGGAACCCCTCGAGGAGGGTGACCGTTTCTGCGGCGTCTGCGGCTACGCCGTGACCGCCCCTCCACCGGCGGACCCGGCCGCGGACCACCCCACCATCCCCATCCCCTCGGCGCCACCGGCCCCACCGGCCCCACCGGCCGCCGCGGGCGGGTACGGGACCCCGGCCCCCGGCGGTTCCCACGCCGTCCCCGAGCCCGCCCCGGGCTGGGGCAGCGTCGCCTCGGCCGCGCCGACGCTGGTCGGCGAGCCGGGCGGCTGGGCGCTCACCCCGGCGGAACCCGAACCGGAGCGGGAGCCGCGGAACGGGCCGCAGCCGGGGACCGGGCCGGAGCCCGCGAACGGCCCGGAGCCGCACCCGGCCGACGTCCCGTACGCCGCCGCGGGCCACGACGACCCGCACGGCACCCCCACTCCTCCCGAGGGCACCCCGTGGGCCGCGGCGGAGCACCCGTACGGCGCCGGGGCCGACGACCCGCAGGCCCGGTACGACCTGTCCGGCGGCGCCGGAACGCCGCCGGAGGGGACCCCCTGGAGCCCGGGCGAAGCCCCGTACGACGCCGAGGCCGCCGGCCCCGCGCACACCCCCCCCGCCGAAGCCCCGCAGGGCACCGGTGGGAAGACCTGCGTCGCCTGCCGGACCGGGTACGTCGACACCGACGGCTACTGCGAGCACTGCGGGCACGCCCAGCCCCGGGAGCGCGACCACCTGGAGGAGGAGCTCGGCAGCGTGGCCGCCGTCAGCGACCGCGGGCTGCGCCACCACCGCAACGAGGACGCCTTCGCGGTCGCGGCCACCGCGCTGCCCGACGGCTCCGCCGCCACCGTGGCCATCGTCTGCGACGGCGTCTCCTCCGCGAGCCGACCCGACGAGGCGTCGTCCGCCGCGGCCGCCGCGGCGGGCGAGTACCTGCTCGACGCGCTCCCGCGCGGCGCCCACCCCCAGGAGGCCATGCACGAGGCGATCCTGGCCGCCGCCGCGGCGGTCAACGCCCTGGCCCCGGAAGTTCCCGGCGCGCAGAACGCCCCCGCCTGCACCCTGGTCGGCGCCGTCGTCAGCGAGGGTCTGCTCACCATCGGCTGGGTGGGCGACAGCCGTGCGTACTGGGTCCCGGACGACCGCGCCGCCCTGGCCCGCCGGCTCACCGAGGACGACTCCTGGGCCGCCCAGATGGTCGCGGCCGGGCTGATGGGCGAGGCCGAGGCGTACGCAGACGTCCGGGCCCACGCCATCACCGGCTGGCTCGGAGCCGACGCGTACGACCTCGAACCGCACACCGCCGTCTTCAAGCCGGACCACCCCGGTGTGGTCGTCGTCTGCACCGACGGCCTGTGGAACTACGCGGAGGCCGCCCGGGACCTGGCCCAGGTGCTGCCCCCGGACGCCGCCGTCCGGCCCCTGCACAGTGCGCAGGTGCTGGTGGGGCACGCCCTGGACGGCGGCGGCCACGACAACGTCACCGTCGCCGTCGTGCCGTTCGCCGCGCAGCCCGAACCGGAACCGGGGCCGGAGGCCGGGCGGGGCACCGATCCGGAACCGGGCGCCCGCCCCTGAGCGGAACCGCAAGCGGAAGCGTCTCCCCGGGCCTGACCCGCCCGACCCGCCTGTCCGAGCCCCTAGGAGCCCCACCGATGGCGAACTTCGCCAAGCCCAGCGCCCCGCGCTTCAGCGTGGAGGTGTACCAGAACGAGTTCCTCCCCCAGGGCGGGCGGGACGTCCACGCCATCGTCACGGTCACCTCCACCGGCGGTGCCACCGCCACCCGCGCGGCGGCCGACCGGGGCGCGGCGGCCGTCGTGATCATGGTCGACTGCTCGGGTTCCATGGAGTACCCGCCGGAGAAGATGCGCGGCGCCCGGGAGGCCACGGCCTCGGCCGTCGACACCCTGCGCGACGGCACCTCCTTCGCCGTGATCGCCGGTACGCACGTGGCCAAGGAGGTGTACCCGGGCCAGGGCCGCCTCGCCGTCGCCGACCCGGTGACCCGGGCCCAGGCCAAGGAGGCGCTGCGCGGGCTCAGCTCCGGCGGCGGTACCGCCATCGGCACCTGGCTGCGGCTGGCCGACGGCCTGCTGCGGCAGTCCGCCGCGGCCATACGGCACGGGATCCTGCTCACCGACGGCCGCAACGAGCACGAGGACCCGGCCCAGCTGCGCGCCACCCTCGAGGCGTGCGCGGGCCGCTTCACCTGCGACGCCCGCGGGGTGGGCACCGACTGGGAGGTCAAGGAGGTCACCGGCATCGCGAGCGCGCTGCTCGGCTCGGCCGACATCGTGGCCGACCCGGCGCACCTCGCCGGGGACTTCACGCACATGATGGAGAACGTCATGGGCAAGGAGGTCGCGGACGTCGCGCTGCGCCTGTGGACCCCGGTCGGCGCGGAGATCCGGTACGTCAAGCAGGTCGCGCCCGCCGTCCAAGATTTGACCGCGCGCCGCACCGAGGCCGGCCCGCGGGCCGGCGACTACCCGACCGGCTCCTGGGGCGACGAGTCCCGCGAGTACCACGTGTGCGTGCGCGTCCCGAGTGCGGGCGTGGGCCAGGAGATGCTCGCCGCCCGCGCCTCGCTCGTCCTGCCGGGAGCGGCGGGCGAGCCCGCCGCCGTCCTCGCGCAGGGGCTGGTGCGGGCGGTGTGGACGGACGATCTGGCCGCCTCCACCGCCATCAACCCGCAGGTCGCCCACTACACCGGGCAGGCGGAACTGGCGCAGGCTATCCAGCAGGGCCTCGAAGCCCGCAAACTGGGCGATGTGGACGGGGCGACGGCCAAACTCGGCCGCGCCGTGCAGCTGGCGAGCGTCTCGGGAAACGCCGACACCGCCAAGCTCCTGGCGAAGGTGGTGGAGGTCGTGGACGCCGCGGCGGGTACTGTGCGGCTGAAGGCGAAGGTCGCCGACGCCGACGAGATGACCCTCGAAACGCGTTCGACGCAGACCGTCCGAGTGAAGAAGACCTGAGAGACCTGACGCGATGACGCAGGCAGAAGGGGGAAGCGCCGCCATGCCGACCTGCCCGAACGGGCACCAGTCCGCCTCCGACGACTGGTGCGAGGTCTGCGGCCATCGCATGGCTGCCTCCGAAGGCCCCCCTGCGGCGCCTTCCTACGGCTACGGCTACCCCCCGACCGCCGGCGAGCCGACCGCCCAGGCCGAGCTCTGCCCGCAGTGCCGGACCCCGCGCGAGGCCATGGCTCCGTTCTGCGAGGAGTGCCGGTACAACTTCCTGACGCGCACGGCGACTTCGTACGCCCCGGCCGCCCCGGACTCCGGGGCCCAGGGGCAGGGGTCCGCCGGCGCGGCCCCGTCCACGCCTCCGCCGCCCGTGACGTACGCGCAGGACCACTTCGAGTACCAGGGCTCGCGGCCCTCCCGGGTCAACCGGCCGGCCGAGCCGCTGCAGCGCGAGGACGACTGGGTGCTGCCGCCTCCGGCGCACGAGCCGCAGCCCCAGCCGCAGTACCAGCAGCAGCCCCCGCCGCCGCAGCGCGAGTACCAGCAGGAATACCAGCACCAGCCCCCGCAGCAGCACCAGCACCAGGCGCCCCAGCAGTACCAGCCGCAGCAGCCGTCCTTCGCGCCGCAGGGCGGCTCCTGGAGCGCGACGGTCGGCCCCGACCGCTCGTACTTCATGGCGATGATGCAGCGCAGCGGCCCCGAGGCGGCCGGGCTCAACCTGCCCGCGTACTCCCCGGAGCAGCACCTGCCGCTCGCCGGCGGCCAGATCACCATCGGCCGCCGCCGCGCCTCCACGGGCGAGTCCCCCGACATCGACCTGTCGGTGCCCCCGGAGGACCCGGGCGTCTCCCACCAGCACGCGGTCCTCGTCCAGCAGCCCGACCTCAGCTGGGCGGTGGTGGACCAGAACTCCACCAACGGCACCACCATCAACGGCGGCGAGGACCCGATCCAGCCCTACGTCCCGGTCCCCCTCGCCGACGGCGACCGCGTGCACGTCGGCGCCTGGACCACGATCACCATCCGCCGCGGCTAGTGCTGTGACCGGAAAGGTCCCCCGGGTCAGTCGCGCGTTTCCCCCAGGGGCCATACGTACGGGCCCTGGGGGTCGTCGAGCCACGCCCACTGGCCCTCGTCGCTGACGGTGACCCCGAAGCGCTCGCGGGCCGGGCGGTCCTCACGGCGCCAGAGGTCCAGGGCCTCGCGGGCGTGCAGGACGCCCTCGGTCAGCACGAGCATGAACTGGAAGCGCTCGTTCTCCACCAGTTCGTACGGGAGCCCGTGCGGCACACCCGCGGCCGGATCGCGCGGCCGGGCCGCCTTGGCCCCGCGCAGCGGGACGAAGTACGCCGGGGTGTGCAGGAAGCGGCCCTCGGCGAAGCCGGAATCGCGAACCGTGAGCGCGATCAGCCCCGTCGACAGCGGGGACAGGATCCGCGCCCCGGGCCGGCACTGGGCCGTCCAGGCGTGCGGGACCACCGGCAGCGTGCAGGTCACCAGGATCCGGTCGAACGGGGCCCTGGCGGGGCAGCCGCGCGCCCCGTCCCCCGTGACCACCAGCGGGTGGTAGCCGAGCTCGGCCAGGTGCGTCCGCGCGGATTCGGTGATCTCCTCGTCGAGGTCCACGGTCGTGACGAGGTCCTCGCCGAGCCGGTGGCAGAGCAGGGCGGCGTTGTAACCGGTGCCCGCGCCGATCTCCAGCACGTTGTCGCCGTCGCGCACCTCCAGTGCCCGCAGCATCTTCGCCATCAGGGAGGGCTGGCTGCTGGAGGAGACCAGTTCGCCGTCGCGCACCCGGGTCGCGAGCGGGGTGTCGGCGTAGACCCCGCGCAGCCAGCGGGCCCGCTGCTCGGGATCGGGGTCCTGCGCCCAGAGCCGCTCGTGGCCGGCTCCGCGGCCGGTCCAGAAGTAGGGGACGAAGACGTGCCGGGGCACGGCGGCGAAGGCCGCCTGCCAGGCCGGGTCGTCCAGGACCCCGGCGGCGGTCAGCTCCCGCACCTGGGCGGCGTGCGCGGTCTCGCGCAGGTCCCGTACCCCGGTGGTGCGTGCGGTGTGTGCACCCATGCCTCCACTGTCCTGCGCGCGGCCGTCGCGGGCGAATGCGCCGGGTCCTAGGACCCCGGTCCTCCGTCCGGGTGTCTGAGACGATGGTCAGGTGAATGAGATTCCGCGGGGCACGCTTCAGGAGCAGACCTTTTACGAGCAGGTGGGCGGCGAGGAGACCTTCCGCCGTCTCGTCCGGCGCTTCTACCAGGGGGTCGCGCAGGACCCGCTGCTGCGCCCGATGTACCCGGAGGAGGACCTGGGCCCGGCCGAGGAGCGGTTCACGCTGTTCCTGATGCAGTACTGGGGCGGCCCCACCACCTACAGCGAGCACCGCGGGCACCCGCGCCTGCGGATGCGGCACGCCCCGTTCCAGGTGGACGCGGCGGCGCACGACGCCTGGCTGCGCCACATGCGGGTCGCGCTGGACGAGCTGGGCCTGGCTCCGGAGCACGAGGCCCAGCTGTGGAAGTACCTGACCTACGCCGCCGCGTCGATGATCAACACGGCGGGCTAGCGCATCTCGGGGTTCAGACCGGCCGGACCTGGAGGGCGCCCAGGCCGGCGGTGTCGCCGGGGCGGCGCATGGCGACGGAGCCGTACGGGGTGCGCAGGCGCAGCCAGCTCCCGGCGGCGAGCAGGGCCACCGGGTCGGGGCCCTGGGGGGCGGGGGTGGCGGGCACGGTGGACCGTACGGGCCGCAGGAAGCCCAGGGACTGGGCGGCGTGCACGGCGCGCAGCGGGAGTTCGGTGTCGCCCAGGGTGCGGGACCAGATCTCACGGCCGATGCGGTCGCGCTCGGAGCGGGTCCGGTGCTGCGCGGGCAGGGCCTCGTCACGGGCGCGGAACTCGGCGACGGCGCCCGCCACGGCCGCCCGCATCTCCTCGGGCCCGGGCAGCCCTGGCAGCTGACGCCAACCGCCGCGGGGCGGGAGCACCCCGGCCCAGGGCGGGCCGGTGACCGGCCCGGGCACGGTGGCCGCGGCCTCGTCCACCGATTCCAGGAACTCGCCGGCCGAGACGGTCAGGTCCAGCGGTGTGGCGAGGGGCGCGGCGAGCCGCACCGTGCGCACGGCCAGGACCTCGAAGGAGGGCGGCCTCCCGAAGACGGCGAGCGCGCCGCCGCCGGCCTGGAGCCGGACGGCGGCGGCGCGGTCGTAGTGCACCAGCCGGCCCAGGAAGGCGGCGAGGTCCGCCGCCTCCCCGGAGTCGGCGAAGTGCAGCCGTTCGTTCATGCCGCGAGGCGTCCTTCCGAGCGGGCCGCCGGCGTGCCCGGCTCGTCGAGGTACTTCTCGAGGAAGTGCCTCTCCTCGGCCGTGATGCGGCGGGGCCGCCCCTCGGCGAGGTTGTAGGGCACGACCACCGTCGAGGCGCGCACGTAGACCTTCTCGGGCGCGTCGTCGGTCGCCTCGTCCTTGACCTCGTAGCCGATGGTCAGGGACGCGGCGCCTACCCGGGTCACCCAGGATTCGATGAGCACCGGCTCGTGACGGTGCACGAGGGGCAGCTTGTAGTCGATCTCGTGGCGGGCCACGACGGACCCGCCCGTGAAGGACTCGCTGCCCTCACCCGGCGCAAGCCGGAACATGAAGTCGATCCTCGCCTCCTCCAGGTAGCGGAGGAAGACCACGTTGTTCACGTGGCCGAAGGAGTCCATGTCCGACCAGCGCAGGGGGCACCGGTAGTGGTGTCTTGCCATGGTGCGAGCCTCAGCCTCGGGTGAGCTTCTTGTAGGTGGCACGGTGCGGACGGGCCGCGTCCGGGCCGAGACGCTCGATCTTGTTCTTCTCGTACGACTCGAAGTTGCCCTCGAACCAGTACCACTTCGACTCGCCCTCGTACGCCAGGATGTGCGTGGCGACCCGGTCGAGGAACCAGCGGTCGTGGGAGATGACCACGGCCGCACCGGGGAACTCGAGGAGCGCGTTCTCGAGCGAGGACAGGGTCTCGACGTCGAGGTCGTTGGTGGGCTCGTCGAGGAGCAGCAGGTTGCCGCCCTCCTTGAGCGTCAGCGCCAGGTTGAGGCGGTTGCGCTCACCACCGGACAGGACGCCGGCCGGCTTCTGCTGGTCCGGGCCCTTGAAGCCGAAGGCGCTGACGTACGCGCGGGAGGGCATCTCGACCTGGCCAACGTTGATGTAGTCCAGCTCGTCCGACACGACCGCCCAGAGGGTCTTCTTGGGGTCGATGTTGGCGCGGGACTGGTCGACGTACGAGATCTTGACGGTGTCGCCGACCTTGATGGCGCCGGAGTCCGGCGTCTCCAGGCCCTGGATCATCTTGAAGAGCGTGGTCTTGCCGGCGCCGTTCGGGCCGATGATGCCCACGATGCCGTTGCGCGGCAGCGTGAAGGACAGGTCGTCGATGAGGACCTTGTCACCGAACGCCTTGGAGAGGTTGTTGACCTCGACCACGATCGAGCCCAGACGCGGGCCCGGCGGGATCTGGATCTCCTCGAAGTCCAGCTTGCGCATCTTGTCCGCTTCGGCCGCCATCTCCTCGTAGCGGGCGAGACGGGCCTTGGACTTGGTCTGACGCCCCTTGGCGTTGGACCGCACCCACTCCAGCTCTTCCTTGAGGCGCTTCTGGCGCTTCTCGTCCTTGCGGCCCTCGACCTTGAGGCGGGTGGCCTTCTTCTCCAGGTACGTGGAGTAGTTGCCCTCGTACGCGATCGCGCGGCCGCGGTCGAGCTCGAGGATCCACTCGGCGACGTTGTTGAGGAAGTACCGGTCGTGGGTGACGGCGATGACGCAGCCCGCGTACTTCGAGAGGTGCTGCTCCAGCCAGTTCACCGACTCGGCGTCGAGGTGGTTGGTGGGCTCGTCGAGGAGGAGCAGGTCCGGGGCCTCGATCAGCAGCTTGCAGAGCGCCACGCGGCGCTTCTCGCCACCGGAGAGGTTGGTGACCGGCCAGTCGCCGGGCGGGCAGCCCAGGGCGTCCATGGCCTGCTCCAGCTGGGCGTCGAGGTCCCATGCGTTGGAGTGGTCCAGGTCTTCCTGGAGCTTGCCCATCTCGTCCATGAGGGCGTCGGTGTACTCGACGCCCATCAGTTCGGCGACCTCGTTGAAGCGGTTGAGCTTCTTCATGGTGTCGGCGGCGCCGTCCTGGACGTTCTCCAGGACCGTCTTCGACTCGTCGAGCTTGGGCTCCTGCATGAGGATGCCGACGGTGAAGCCGGGCGACAGGAACGCGTCGCCGTTGGACGGCTGCTCCAGGCCCGCCATGATCTTCAGAACGGTGGACTTGCCGGCACCGTTCGGGCCGACCACACCGATCTTCGCGCCGGGCAGGAAGTTCAGGGTGACGTCATCAAGAATCACCTTGTCGCCGTGCGCCTTGCGCGTCTTGCGCATGGTGTAGATGAACTCAGCCAAGAGAAACCGTCCGGCAGATCGATGGGTGGGCAGATACACCCCATCTTGCCAGGCGTCCATACCTTGGGGGAAACGCGTATGGTCAGCGCCCCCGACCTGGGGGGCAGCCCCGGGGGCGGGTCTCACCCTTTGGTCACCGGTGGGCGTCATCGGTAGCTGCTGGAGGCCCTTCAAGGGCCACAGACGGCCCGGAACGGATCCTGCCCGTCGCTCCTGGCCGGGCCCGGGGATGCCTGCGTGAGGCGGACAAGCGCGGGCGGTAGCGGGACTCCGGAAACCCGACCAATATGGGAAGGAAGGTTCTTCAAGCGTGCTTCCGCGCGATTCCTCCCGCTTAGGCGAAACGGTGACCGCGTGGGCAGGAGGCACCGAGATGATCACTCAGGTACAGATTGCCACCATGTTGGACCACTCGGTCCATGACACCAATGGAAACAAGATCGGCGATGCCAAACATGTCTTCCTCGATGCTGTCACCGGCCAGCCCGAGTGGGTCAGCGTCAAGACGGGTCTGTTCGGCGCCAAGGAATCTTTCGTTCCCCTCCGTGAGGCCACCATGGTCGCGGACCACCTCGAGGTTCCCTACGCCAAGGACACGGTAAAAGAGGCCCCCAATGCCGACGTCGACGCCGGGGGCGCCCTCTCAGCTGACGAGGAACACCGCCTGTACGAGCACTACGGCATCAAATGGGAGGACGGCGGGCAGCAGGCCAGCCAGCCCGGCCAGGGCAGACGGACCCGCCCTGGCTCCCAGCCCGTCACGGACGCCTCCACTGCAGAGGCCTCGCTCGGCTACGACGACACGACCGCCTCAGGCATCGCCCGCAGCGGCAAAGAGGACGTCGACACCAGCGCGCCCCAGTCCGATTACGACGACACCACCGCGTCAGGCATCGCCCGCAGCGGAACAGCGCCTGCCCGATCTGACAGCTCCGAACGGAGCGATGCGACGGCAGACTCCGGGGAACAAGGGCGCGCCGACACGGAACAACCTGGTCCAGGGCGAGTACGGCTCCGTATGTACGTGGCTCCCGAAGAGCGGCGAACGTAACTGGACGGACCGAGCGGCGAGGGGCGGACCCGGAAGGCGGTCAACAGCGTGCTGAAGCGGCCCGGTGGGGCGCTCGACGGCCCACAGACGACCCAGGCGGCATGAGACGCCCCCCCCGCTCGCGGTTCCGCCGCAGGTGGGGGGCGGTTTTCCGTGATCCGTTGGCCAGTAACACCCCATCTTGCCAGTCGTCCATACCTGCGGGCGAATGGGTAGGTCAGACCGCCCGGCCACCGGACTCTCCCAGGGCGGCCGTGAGGGGGCCGTCAGGGGGCCGTCACAGGTGCGGGCGGTAGACGGTCAGGGCGTCGGGGATCGACTCCAGGACCAGGCCGGAAGGGGCCTTGGCGTACTCGCCGTCATACGCGAGCGGGGTGCCCGGCGGGATGTCCTCGATCCGCAGGCTGCGCATCCGGGTGGCCGCGTGGACCGGGGAGCGGGTCAGCGGGCCCGCGAGGGCGGCGGCGAGCAGACGGGGGCCGGGGCGGCCGCCGCCGTGGACGAGCCGTACGTCGAGCAGGCCCTCGCCGAGGTTGTCCCGGCGGCGGGGGGTGGCGCCGGTCCCGTGGTAGGTGCCGTTGCCGGCGAAGAGCAGCCAGACGCTCCGGGGCCGCCCGGCCGGGCGCAGCCGCACGGGGCGCTGGGAGTTCAGCACCCGCCAAGCCGCCAGCAGGGCGGCGGGGCCACCGCCTATGCGCGGGGCCCAGCGCAGGCGGTGGCGCAGCAGCTCCGGGTAGGCGCCGATGCTGAAGTTGTTCAGGAAGTAGCCGGGCCGGCCCCCGTCCGGTCCGGGGGTGAAGCGGCCCACGCCGATGTGGACGGCGTGGCCGTCGGCCACGGCGCGGCAGGTGTCCTCGGTTCCGGCGAGGCCGAGGTCCATCGCGAAGTGGTTGAGGCTGCCGCCGGGGAAGACGGCCAGCGGCAGCCCGGCGCGCAGGGCGGCGGTGGCGGCCGCGTTGACGGTGCCGTCGCCTCCGCAGACCCCGAGGACGGTGGCGCGGGAGGCCGCGGACTCCAGTGCGGCGTCGAGCTCCGGGCCCGTGCACTCGATCACCTCGGCCTCGGGGAGCCGGTTGCGCAGCACGTCGAGGCCGGCGGTCGTGGCGGTGCCCGACGCGGTGTTGACCACCACGGTGAGCCCGGCCCCGTCGGGCAGCGCGGGCACGCCGACGGCGGGCCGCTCGGCGCCCGGCACGACCCTGGCCTGCTTGGCGTCGCGGGCGAGCCGGTCCACGACCAGGCCCGCGGCCACGCCGAGCGCCGCGCCCGCGAGTACGTCGGAGGGGTAGTGGACGCCGGTGTACACGCGGGAGAAGGCCACGGACGCGGCCACCGGGGCCAGCACGGCACCCCAGCCCGGGGACTCCAGCGCCAGCCCGGCGGTGAAGGCGAAGGCCGAGGCCGAGTGCCCGGACGGGAAGGAGGTGGTCTTCGGCTGCGTCGCCAGCTGCCGCACGGCGGGCACCCCGTCCAGCAGCGGCCGCGGGCGGCGTACGGACCACTTGCCGACGGTGTTGATGGTCGCGGAGGCCAGCGCCAGCGAGGCGGCCCCGCGGACGGCGGCCTTGCGGGCCCGGGCCGACCCGAAGGCGGCGAGCGTGAGGGCGGCCCCGCCCCACAGCACCCCGTGGTTCGCGGCCCGGCCGAGCCTGGGCAGCACCCGGTCGGCCCCCGGCCAGTGCCGTCGGGCCACCACGTCGAACAGCCGCCGGTCCCACCGCGCGACTGCACCCTGCCAGGTCAACTCCTGATCGGCCATGGCCTGCGCCTACCCCGGGCACGCCCGGGAAATCGGCCCAATCGGGTCGCCCCGGTCCGGCCCTGGCCGCCCGAGCCTCCCCGGGCCGGCCGCGCGGGCCCCTGCGGCCTGGGGCGGGCCGCCCTCCACCGCCTCCCCGCCCGGCTCCCCGCTAGTGGTCCTCCTCGTCCAGGGGGCGCTTGCGGAGCAGGAGGACCACCAGGCCGCCGAGAACCACCAGGCCCACCGCCAGGGAGGCGATGACCGGGGTGGCCGCCGAGCTGCCGCTGGAGGCCAGCCGCTCCTCGTCCGGGGAGTCCGGTGTGCTCTGGCCGGTCTGGGCGGTATGGCCGCTCTGGCCGCTCTGACCGGCGGGCTGGATGCCCGGCTGCTGCCCGGCCTCCGCGGTGACGGGCTGGACCGCCGGGGGCTCCGGCCAGACCGCCCTGGCCGTGGCCGCCGCCGCGGACTCGCTGGAGCCCGCCACGATCTGCGCCTGGGCCGGCACCCCGCTGGTGAAGACCCGCCCGACGGGAACCTTGGTCGCGCCCTGGACGGTGACCGAGGCGGTGCCGTCGGGAGTGCCCGCGGGCACCTCGAAGTACAGCCGGGTGCCGTTGGCGGCGGTGTCCAGCCGCCGCCCCTCGGCGTCCACCACCCGCACCCCCATCGCGACGGCCGCCGCGTCAGGGACGACGGACACGCTCCGCGCCCCGGTCCGCACCGTCACCGGACCGAGCCGGGTGCCGACCGCCCCGTACACATCGCCCGGGTCCAGCCCCAGCGAGGCCGGCGGCTCGGGCAGCTGCCCGGCCTCCCGCTGGAGGTAGTCGGCCAGTTTCTCCGCCGCCGGATCCGCGGCCTCGACCCGTACCCCGTCCGCCAGCCGCCAGATCGCCACCTGGGTTCCCGCCGCCGCGCTCTCCGCGGTCAGCGGACCGGCCCCGGCCACCTCGGCGAGCCCCGCCAGATCGTTCAGCTGCGGGTAGGAGTGCTCCAGGACCCAGCGGATCCGGCCCGCCTCCCGCTTTCCGGCGAGCGGGCTGCCGCTCCAGCCGCTCTCCGTATATCGGGACTGGGGCTGTGCGTGGCCCTCCACGCCCACCCCGTACGTCTGGAGCATCCCCCCGCCGTCGACCCGCATCTCGTAGAGCCCGGCCGGGATGTGTTGGACCGACCCGTCCCCGGAGTGGAGGACCGCCTGCCCGTACGTCTTCAGCCCGTCCAGCACGGCGCTCGCGCCCTCCGATGCCCGGGCCACCGCCGGGTCGGAATCGGCGGCCGCCCGGGCTCCGGGCGCGGCGGCGAGGGCCGCCGCCAGCAGGGCCACGGCCAGCGGGCGCCGCGCGGAGCCCCGTACGGCCGTGGACGGAGGAACGGCCGGAGGAAGCTCCTGAGGGACGGCATGAGGAGCACAGCGAGGGACAGGGCGAGGAACGGAACCGGAACCGGAAACGCAACAAGGACCGGAACCAGGAACAGGAGCAGGAGTGGAATCAGGAGCGGAGGATGCGGGAACGGCAATCGACACAGTCTTCCCCTTCGGGCCAAAGACCCAGGTGCCCGTGAGTACCGGGGAATCCTAACCGCCTCGAACACTCAGACCACCGCCGCCTTCTGATTGGCCATCAGCGGTGTCTCGGTCTTGACGACCCGGCGGAACGCGGCCGTTCCCCGGTTCAGATCGTGTCCGATGGCCGTCGCGTCGATCTCCGCCGAGACCCACCGGTGTCCCTCCCCGTCGGGCGGGTCCTCCCGCACCCGCAGCCGCCCGTGCACCACCAGCGGTTCGCCCACCGACACCGAACCCGCCAGGTTCACCGCCAGTGCGCGCCGCGCCCACACGGTGTAGAAGCTGGTGGTCCCGTCGGTCCAGGCCTCTTTGCGCCGGTCGAAGTACCGCGGCGTCACGGCGAAGCGGAACCTCGCCGACGGCCCGTTCGGCGTCTCCTTGTAGTCGACCTGGGTGGCCACGTATCCCACCAGCGTCACCAGGGTGTCGTTCATCCCGGCCGCCCTCCCCCGCGATGCGTACCCGTACGGACCATCCGCACGAGGTACGCACCATCCTGGAGCCGACCGCCGATGCCCGGCTTCGGCCTGTGGATTACTGGCGGGTTGTGGACAACTTCGTCCCCCCTGCGGCGACGGTGGCGTACTGCTCCCGCACCTCCCGGTAGCGCAGCAGCTCCGCCGCCACCGGCTCCAGCACCCGGGCCCGCCCGCACCCGGCGGCAGCCTGCCGCAGCCTTCGCTCCGCGTCCTGCCCGTACCTGCGCGCCGGGCCGCGCGCCGCGATCGAGCAGGCCCACTCCACCAGCGGCCCGCCGACGATGCCCGCCACCATGAGCAGCACCGGCGGCATCAGCTGCGGCTCCAGGACCCCGATGATCTGCCCCAGCAGCCACAGCCCGCCGTAGATCTGCAGCAGGGTCATCGCCGCCTGCCCCAGCACCGCCGCCGGCCACCACGTGGGCCGCGGCGGCTTGACGCTCGGCACCGCGACCGCCGCCCCGAGGGTCACCGCCAGCTCGTCCAGGGCCTCCGGGAGGTGTTCGGCGCCGCGCACCGCCGTCTCCCGTACCGCCTGGGCCCAGGGTTCGGGCAGGCCGGTGACCGCCTCGTCGGCGACCGCCCGTACCGCCTGCTCCACGCGCTGACGCGCGGTCACCTCCTCCTCGACCGGCGCCTGCGCGACCGCCGTTCCCCGGCCGCCGATCGCCGCGAGGGCGGCCAGCCCCGACAGGGTGCGCGGGGCGCGGCGGCCCTCGTACCACCGCCACAGCCGCAGCCACGGCGTCCCGCAGGCCTTTCCGGCGTTGCGCCGCCAGGCACGCTCGGCCGCGAGCCCGGCCGCATACGCCCCGACCGCCTCGGCCAGCCGGTCCTCGAACTCGGCGCGCGCCGTCTCCCCGATCTCCGGCCCGGCGTGCCCGTCGGCCACGTACAGCGGCCGCAGGCGCACGGCCGCACGGTCGAGGTCGGCGCAGATCCGCCGGGTCGCGGCGCCCTTCTCCTGGGTGAACTGTGCGAGCAGCTCCCGGAGTTCCCCGACGCCCTCGCCGGTCAGCGCGGACAGTCCCAGCACGGTGGCGCCGGGCTCGCCGTGCTCGCCGAGCGCGATGCCGTCCTCGTCGAGGAGGCGGCGCAGGTCGTCCAGGACGAGGTCGGCCGCTTCCCCGGGCAGCCGGTCCACCTGGTTGAGCACGACGAAGGTCACCTCCGCGTGCCCGGCCAGCGGCCGCAGGTACCGCTCGTGCAGCACCGCGTCCGCGTACTTCTCCGGGTCCACCACCCACACCACCGCGTCGACGAGCGCCAGTACGCGGTCCACGTGGTCGCGGTGCGCACCGACCGCCGAGTCGAGGTCGGGCAGGTCGACGAGGACCATCCCGCGCAGCGCCTCGGCCTCCGAGGTCTCGCGGGGGCGGCGCCGCAGCCGTCCGGGGATCTCCAGCCGGTCCAGCAGGCCGGCCGCGCCGTCCGACCAGCTGCACGCGATGGGGGCGGCGGTGGTGGGGCGGCGCAGCCCCGTTTCCGAAATCTGCACTCCCGCGAGTGAATTGAAGAGCGTGGACTTGCCGCTTCCGGTGGCTCCGGCGATCGCGACGACCGTGTGCTGCGGTGACAGTCCGCGCCGTGCTGCCGCCTCGTCCAGTACCCGGCCGGCCTCGGCGAGGGTCTTGCCGTCGAGCCGGGTCCGGGACAGTCCGACCAGCTGGCGCAGGGCGTCGAGGCGCAGGCGCAGGGCCTGTCCCTCGGGGCTGAGCGGAGGCGCCGTCGACTTGCCGCCGTCGCTGCCGGCGCCGGATACGGCCCGTACGAGCGCCTCGTCGCCTTCGTCGCCCTCGATGCCGTCGATGCCGTCACCCTCGGTGGCGTCGGCGGCCTTGGGGCGCGAGCGCGCGATGAGTCCGTCGTCCCATCGGTCCTCGGCGCGGTCGGCCAGGGAAGTCACCGCGTCACCTCTCCTTCTGCAGTAGGGACAGCGCGGCGATCAGTTCAGCCTGGGGTTCCGGGGTCACCTCGAGGGCTTCCAGCGGGGCGAGCCGGCGGTCGCGTTCGGCGCGCAGCACCTGGTCGAGGTGGTCGCCTACCAGCTCCGCGCCCCGGTCGCGCAGCCGCAGCGCGGCCTGGGCCCCGATCCGTTCGGCGAGCTTCTCCCCGGCGGGGCGGGCCCGCTTGCCGCCGAGGAGGGCGGCCACGAGCAGGGCCGCGACCGCGTCCGGGTCGGGTGCCGGCTGCCGGTCGAGCGCGGCGACCTCGTCCTCGGCGAGTTCCTCCAGTACGCGGCGCCAGCGCCGGACGGCCATCCCGATGCGCTCCCCCGCCTCCCTGTCGGGGGTGGGCAGGGGCAGCGCGCCGGCGGCCGGCTCGCGCCGCCAGGCGGCGGCGATGCGCTCGTCGGCGGCGGCGACGGCGCACTGGAGCAGCGCGGCGAGGGATTCGGCGAGCGAGTCGAGGAGTTCGTCGGCGCTCGTGTCGAGGGGGTAGCCGCGCCAGCGGGTCAGCGCGTCCCCGGCGAGTACGGCGCCCTGGTCGAGGCGGTTGCGCACGCGCCTGCCCTCCCGCTTGTACGCGTCCTCCACGGCCGAGGTCAGCCGTACGGCGGCGGCGTGCTGGGCGGCGACGGCGGAGGCGAGTTCGGGCATCCGGCGCCCGAGGGAGTCCAGCGCGCCGAGCGCGGTGCGGCCGACGGCGTGCTGGCGGGCGGCGGGGTCCTGCGCGTGGTGGGCGAGCCAGGCGTAGAGCGGCGCGACGGCGCTGGCCGGGAGCAGCCCGCCGCCGCCCGCGGACTCGGGGAGTTCGGGCACGGTGAAGCGCGGTACCTCGCCGAGCCCGGCCCGGGTGAGCAGGGCGCCGTACTGGCGGGAGACCTCGGCGAGCACCTGGTGCGGGACCCGGTCGAGGACGGTGATGAGGGTGGCCTTGTACTGCTTGGCGGTGCGCAGCAGGTGCCAGGGGACGGCGTCGGCGTACCGTGAGGCGGTAATGACCATCACCCAGACGTCGGCTGCGCAGATGAGTTCGGCGGCCAGTGTCCGGTTCTCGACCACGAGGGAGTCGATGTCGGGGGCGTCGAGGAGTGCGAGTCCGCGGGGCAGGGTGGAGACGGTCTCGATCCGCATCTCGCGGGTGGCGTGCCCGTGGCCCGGGCTCCGGTCGTTGCCCCGGGAGGCGGGGGCGGGCTCGTCGTCCCCGTGCGGGACCCAGACCCGCATCAGATCGGGCAGCACCCTCATTCCGGCGAACCAGTGATGATCATCCGGATGGCAGACAAGTACCGGTGTGCGTGTCGTGGGGCGCAGCACCCCGGCCTCGCTGACCTGTCGTCCGACGAGGGAGTTGACGAGGGTGGACTTACCGGCCCCGGTGGACCCGCCGACAACGGCGAGCATCGGCGCCTCGGGCGCCTTCAGCCGGGGTACGAGGTAGTCGTCGAGCTGCGCGAGCAGCTCGGCTCTGGTTTGGCGGGCGCGCGGAGCGCCGGGCAGGGGCAGCGGCAGACGCACGGACGCGACCCGGTCGCGCAGGGCGGACAGGGCATCGAGCAGCTGAGGCCGAACATCCAAGGTCACCACATGCGAAGAATGCCCAATTTAGGACCATTTTTGAAGCTTATACGCCCTCTGCGCGCCGAGCGCGACCCCAGTGGGACATCCTGGACACGGCGGACGAGTGGGGCGCAGGCATAACGAGTGCACAACACCCACGGCGACGCGGCGCAAAAGCGATGCGAGAATCGCACCTGCCTGCGATTATCGGGACCGCTTCACCGAACCTCCACATCGTGGCGCGCGAGTGAAGCAACCGGGACAAGGCAACCGGAGCCCTATCCTTGACCCGGCACGGACCGCAGTCCCACCCCCACCGGGGGCTCCAGGCCCACCAGGGCCACCTTCCGGCCCCCGTAGCTCAGTGGATAGAGCAGGTGCCTTCTAAGCACTTGGCCGCAGGTTCGAGTCCTGCCGGGGGCACTTTTTCTCCACCACCGCAAGCCCTCCCCCAGGGAGGGCTTTTGTGCAGGTCAGAGGACCTTAGCGCGGCCCGCGTAGCGTCGCCGTAAGCCCCGGCCCCTCGCGGAGCGGATCGGACGTATCCGGCGAGCAGGACCGGGACACGGTCCCCGCCCAGGCGGCCGCCCGCACCTTCCGGGCCGTCGTCCACGCCCTTCCAGGCCGTCCACGCCCGCCGGACGGCGGAGCCCGAGGACAGGCCGCCCAACTCCCCCTTGGGCGCTTCCCGAAGGCGGTCATGATGTGGGCGGGCGGTCGCGGGCTGGCTCCCTTCACCGCTTCCGCCGCCACAGAACGACACGGACTTCATCGTCGGCGTGGTCAACACGGCATGAGCGTCCGGAGCCGGAGCAGCCGTCAGACCCATCCGGATTCCCCGCAGATCCTTCACCCACCACGCACCGTTATCGCCGTAGAACGTCAATATGAATTCGTCCATGGTCGCCGCCTTCACCTCGTCAAGCCTTTTGAAGCCTGCCGGATCCACCCTCCACGTCACCTCCGTACAAGGAGGCAGACTTGGGAGGACCAAGGCGTACGACAAGGCCTTCCGCGACTCCTGGGGGTTACTCAGGAGGACAATGAGCCGCACATAGGCAACGGGGTCCGGGGACCTGTTCATGAGGTGGATGCTCTGCTTGCCCGGCGGCTGATCCCAACCCTCCCAGACTCCGAGCAGCCTCGCCTGACGGGTTGTCTCCCTCTCTGATTTCTCCTGTGATTGCTTCAGCTGATCCCGCGAAACGAGCATCCCGAAATACGTCGAAATTCCAGTGATCAGGAGGCCGATCGCACCGAGAAGGAGCGTGAACTGCGTTCCGAACCGAGCCCAGTCGATTCTGCGCCATTTCCGCCTCAGGCGGTGCACTACCACCCTCCCGGCACGAGGAGTTCGCTGCTCGCCGTCTCCAACCATTCCTCACCTCGGGCACACAGGAAGGCGGGCGATCCGATCGCCGTTTCCTCGCGGCAGGAAAGGGGCGGCACGCCCGGGGCGCTCAGCGGGTCATCGGGATCTACGGGTGGTGGTCGTGGTCCCCGTGGGCCTCCCGGTGCATGCCCATGCACAGCGCCCAGACGATGAAGATGTTGACGGCGACCAGTACCAGGGCCCACAGCGGGTAGTACGGGATCCACAGGAAGTTGGCGATCGCGCCCAGGCTGGCGATGGCGACGCCGAAGAGTCGCGCCCACAGGGCTCCGCTGATGACGGCGCAGCCGGCGAAGACCAGGACGATGCCCAGGATGAGGTGGACCCAGCCCCAGCCCGCCAGGCTGAACTCGAAGACGTAGTGGCGCGTCGCGAGGAACAGGTCGTCCTTGGCGATGGCCGCGATCCCTTCGAAGATCGCCATCACGCCACCGAAGAGCATCAGGGCCGCTGCCAGGATGGTGGTACCGGATGTGGGCGCGTGCCAAGGGCTCGCGTGCGCGTCGCTCGCGAGGGGCCTGCTGTGGTCACTGGCCATTTAGACCTCCATGGGTTGCGGAGCCGGCCGGCCTCAGATCAGGAGTTTCTGCTTCGCGCGGTCGAACTCCTCCTGGCTGATGTCGCCCTTGTCCTTCAGGGCCGAGAGCTTGTGCAGTTCGTCGACCGGACTCGTGGACGGGCCCGCCGCCTTGCGGACGTACTGCTGGAAGGCCGCTTCCTGTTCCTTGACCTGTTTCACCTCGCGCTCGCCCATGCTGCGGCCACGGAAGATGAGGTAGATGAACACGCCGATGTAGGGCAGCAGGAGTACCAAGACCAGCCAGGCGGCTCTCTCCCAGCCGTTCAGGCTGTGGTCGCGGAAGATGTCCGTGACCACCTTGAAGAGCAGGAAGAACCACATCACCCACACGAACAGCCACAGCATCGTCCAGAACAGATTCAGCAGCGGGTAGTCGTCCATGCCGGGCTCCGATCGTCGGCGTAGATCTTCATTACTACGCCGGGTGCCCGGGCTCCGCACGTCGGGGCATCAGCCAAAGCGGCCCTCCGCGTAGTCCGCCGTGCGGGGGTCGGACGGCGGGGAGAACATGGCCGGAGTGGGGCCGTACTCCACGTCGCCCCGGCTCGCGGCGCGGGCGGCCGCGTGCATGTCGCCGGCGTACGGGTGCTTGTCCCGGATGCGGAGCGGGAAGGGGGGCCGGTCCTCGAAGGGCCGGCAGACAACCGTGCGCGGCTGGTGCGCCCCCTTGGTGCGCGGGTCACTCGGCTAGGCGATCTCCAGGATCCTGACGGCCTGGTAGTACATCCACGCGGTGCTGTCGCAGGAGACGCGGCGGGCGCCCGAGTACGGGGCGCAGACCCTTTTCAGGTCCGCGTGGAAGGCCTCGTCGAGGCGGGACTTGGCGGCTGGAAACAGACCTGCCGCCCGGTGGTTGCGGTAGCCGAAGTCGTGGCGTGCGCAGGCCAGCCGGAAGGGGAAGCCGAAGGGGGTGTCCGGGGAGCCGGTGCAGTAGTCCGTCGACCAGTCGAAGCCGTACGGGGCCCAGGCGGCCTGGTTCTCGCGCGCCGCGGCCCATGCCCCGTAGCCGGCGGCGTCGACCGCCGTCCAACGGCTCAGCACCTGCGGCTTGTCGGCGGGAACCTCGGGGGCCGCCGAGGCGGCCGACGCGAGGGTGAGCACCGCGGCCGCGGCCGCCGAGGCGAGAGCGGGCACGATACGGCGGGCGGCACGGCGGCGCATGGCATTCCTCGGGGCCGGGGGGTGGCGGGGCAGGTCACCCCCCGCCAACTCCCGTGGGTGCCGGATGGTTACTGCGCCACTGAGCTACCGCGCGCGGCCGTCCGTCCGCGCCAGGGCGTCGTCCATCCGCTGCCGGCGGGACGTCGTTCGCTGCTGCTACCTGCTGGGCCACGGGTGCCGCGACCGGGACCGGCCCGAGGAGTCCTCCTACACCCTCGAGGCGCATGCCGGGGCGCAGGGCGCCGAGCTGATCGCGCACAGCATGGTGGGGACGAGGACAGCCGGCGCCGGGCAGCGGCATCCGGCTCGTCTACCCTCGGTCAGGTGATCGACCACGTGAACGAGCTCGCCGACGACGCACCGCGGACCGGCACGCCCCCCGAGGGCGCGGCCGTGGCCGTGTGGTCCCTGGACACCCGGCGGGACTCGGTCGCCGGACGTCCGGTCGCCGGGGCCGGGGAGGTACTGGACGCGGCCGAACAGGAGCGCGCCGCAAGGCTCCTGAGGCCCGCCGACCGGCACCGCTACCTCGCCTCGCACCTGGGACTGCGCGTGCTGCTCGGCTCCTACCTGGGGCTGGCTCCGCACGAGGTCACCCTGGTCCGGGAGACCTGCCCGTGCTGCGGCGGCCCGCACGGCCGGCCCGCCGTGGCCGGCGGCCCGATCCACTTCTCCCTCTCGCACAGCGGCGACGTGGCCTACCTCGCCTTCGCCGGAGTGCCGGTCGGCATCGACGTGGAGGAGACGCCGAGCGCGGAGGCGATGGCCGACGTACTGCCGCTGCTGCACCCGGCGGAGATCGCCGAGTTGAACGCCCTGCCCGAGGCCGACCGGCGGACCGGCCTGGCCCGCGTCTGGTGCCGCAAGGAGGCCTGCCTCAAAGCCGAGGGCACGGGACTCGCCCTCGGCCTGACCGACCCGTACGTCGGCTCCGCCCCCGCCCCGGCCCCCATCCCGGGCTGGACCCTGCGAGACCTCCCGGCCCCCGCGGACTACGCGGCGGCCCTGGCCGTGCGGGCCTGATCGGCGAGGGCCATACAGCGGCGTACGTCCTCGGGTGTCTGCCGCCGGGCCGCGGCGACGTTCTGCTCCCCGTCTGTCATCCCCGCATTATCGTGACCACCATGGACATCCGCCGGGCCCGCACCCCCGCCGAGCTCACCGCCGCCGAGTCCCTCTTCGACGGGCCCGCCCGGGAGGACTGGTCCGAGCGCTTCCTGGCCGCCCCGGGGCATCTGCTGCTCATCGCCTACGTGGACGGCGTACCCGCCGGGATGGTCTCCGGCGTCGAGATGACCCACCCCGACAAGGGCACCGAGATGTGCCTGTACGAGCTCTCCGTGGACGAGGGGTACCGGCGCCGCGGAATCGGCCGTGCCCTGACGCTCGCACTGGCCGACGAGGCCAAGGCCCGCGGCTGCTACGGCATGTGGGTGGGGGTCGACGCGGACAACGAGGCGGCCCTCGCCACCTACGCGGCCGCCGGAGCCCGCGACGAGGGCGTCTTCACGATGCGCGGCTGGCCCTTCACCCCGTAAACCGTCGCCCCCGCTCCCGCGCTCCCCCGCGCCTCCGCGCCGCCGCGCCGGTCGCCCCCGCGGCGGCGTGTCGTGCGCCCAGTCGGCGCACCCTCCGCGCGCCCCTGCCGCCCGTCGCCGAGCATCGGCCACATGACCGCATTCGCCGCCCTCCTCCCGGCCGCCGCCCTCCTCGCGACGGCCGGCACGGCCACCGCTCTGCCGCCGCCGCACTCCGACACCACCACGGCCGAAACCGCCCCCTACGTCGTCGTCCTGAAGGGCACTCCGAAGGACACCGCCCCCCGGGTTCCCGCCCGCGCCCTGGCCTTGGCCGCCGAGGCGGCCGGCGCCGGCGACGAGGTCTCGGCCGTCTACGACACCGTCCTGGACGGGTTCGCCGTCCGCACCACCGCCGCCCGCGCCGCCGCCCTGGCCGCCGACCCCCGGGTGGCCTCGGTGGAACCGGACGCGGAGTTCCACACCACCGACACCCAGCCCCAGGCCCCCTGGCCGCTGGACCGGATCGACCAGCGCGCGCTCCCGCTCGACGGCTCGTACTCGTACGCGACCAGGGCCGACGGCGTCACCGTCTACGTCATCGACACCGGGATCAACACCCGCCACCAGGAGTTCGGCGGCCGCGCCCGGGCCGGCTACAACGGCTTGTTCCTCACGGGCTCCGGCGACTGCAACGGCCACGGCACGCACGTCGCGGCGACCGTGGGCGGACAGACGTACGGGGTCGCCAAGGGGGTCTCCCTCGTCTCGGTGAAGGTGGCCGACTGCCGGGGCACGGGGCGGCTTTCGGCCATGGTCGGCGGCATCCAGTGGATGGTGAAGCACGCCGCCAGGTCCCCCGCCACCCCGGCCGTCGCCAACATGAGCATGGGCGGCACCCGCAGCTACGCCCTCGAGGGGGCGGTCACCCGGGCCGTCGCCTCCGGGGTCACCTTCGTCGTGGCCGCCGGCAACGACGGCAGGGACGCCTGCTCCGGATCCCCGGCCTCCGTACCGCAGGCCGTCACGGTCGGCGCGACCGACGCCGAGGACCGGCGCGCGCCGTTCTCCAACCACGGCCGCTGCGTCGACCTCTACGCGCCCGGCGTGTCCGTGGTCTCGGCGTGGAAGGGCTCCGCCACCGCCACCGCACGCTCCTCCGGCACCTCGATGGCCGCCCCGCACGTGGCCGGGGTCGCGGCGCTGATCCGCGCCGACGGCACGGGCAAGACCCCGGAGCAGGTGGCCGCGGCCCTGACGCACAGCGCCGTGCCCGACCGGATCACCGGACTCCCGGCAGGCACCCCCAACCTCCTGCTCCACATCCCGACAGCTCCCTGAGGCGCCCACCGACCAGTCGGTATCCGATGTGTCATCAGACCCGTTCTGATGGCACATCAATTTCTGTGTGCTTCGGGCGAAAACAAGTCATTGACTTCTCATCACGGCGACGCGTCAATGTCGGCCACCGCACCGGCTCGGCCTCCCCCACACAGCGGGTGGGGGGAGGGGTTCGTCATGACGAAGGAGTCGCGACCCAGTGAGTACCAATACGCTCAGACGAAGAGTGCTGGCCGGGGCCGGAGCCCTTTCCCTGGCCCTGACGGGCGGTGTGGTCGGCCTTACCGGCTCCGCGCAGGCCGCGACGAAGACCACTCCGGTCTACATGAAGTGCGACGCCCCGGCTCCGCAGCCGGACGCCGAGGGCCTCCAGGACTTCACCATCACGCTCCCGGACGGCGCCAAGGCGGGCGACACCGTACCGATCTCGATCGACCCCGGCCTGACGCCGGTCATCCCGATGTTCACCATCGAAACGGTCAACACCACCAAGGCCAAGCTGCTCGTCGACGGCGTCCCCCAGACCGTCACCAGCCCGCCCACACCGAGCCAGCAGACGGCGGGCCAGAAGGCCGACCCGCCTAAGTTCGACGGCACCGTCAAGATCCCGGACGGCACCGAGGGCCGGACCATCGGCATCACCATCGACCAGGTGATCACGGACGCCGACATCGGCGGCACCGTCTACACCACGACCTGCACCCCGGACCCGCGCCCCAGCGGCTCCGTCGGGTCGGTCGCCGTCGAGGCCCTGCCCAAGGACCCGATCACCACCAAGCTGACGCCCAACAGCGGCAAGGCGGGCCAGAAGGTCGCCGTCACCGGGGCCAACTTCGCGCCCGGTGCGGTCACCTGCTCCGCGCTCCTCGCGGGGGCTCCGACCGGTGACACCGGCCAGGGCACGGCGGCCGCGGGCGGCGCCGCCACCTGTGAGGTCACGGTCACCAAGAAGGCCGACCAGATCAGGATCGACGGCGCGGTCACCCCGTACAAGGACTTCGTCTTCATCGAGGACCAGCCCGGCGTGAAGAACCCGGTCGACGTCGAGGTGCTGCCCGGTCCGCTGGCCATCGGCCCGCAGAGCGGCAACCCGGCCGTCGACTTCGGCAAGGTGACCATCAACGGCAAGCCCCAGTCGGTCGTCGGCCAGTTCACGGCGATGTCCGTCCAGGACTTCCGCGGCGGCAGCCTCGGCTGGGACGTCACGGCGACCCGTACGCCGTTCCTGAACGAGACGACCGGCCACTCCATGGCGAAGGCGCAGATCGGCATCCAGCCCACCTGCACCGTCACCAACGCGGACAGTCCGAGCACCTGCACCGCCGGTGCGCCCGGGGCGATCTCCGACACCCCGATGAAGGTGGCCTCCCAGGCCGCCGGCGGGGAGGAGCTGACGGGTGGTGAGTTCGCCGTGGGCGGCGCGGGGATGATCCAGCTCCCGCCGTTCATGTTCGCCGACACCTATCAGTCGGTGGTCACCTTCTCCATCGCCTGACCCGGTCCGACTGGTCCGACTGGTCCGACTGGTCCCAGGGTGGTGCGGCGCTCCGGCGCCGCACCACCTTCCCCCTTTCCGCGCCGACTGGAGACCCCGCCCATGCGCACCCGCACCCGAACCTCTCCGTACGGTCTGCTCGCCGGCCTGCTGCTGCTGGGCGCGGGCCTGCTCCCGGCCACCACCGCGACGGCGGCGGACAACGGCACCTGGGGGGTCTTCCCCACGCCCGCCGCCGGTGCGGTGATGACCGACCGCGCGTACTTCTTCCACCAGGGCGCGGCCGGGACCACCGTCCAGGACAGCGCGACGATCCTGAACTCCTCGGACAAGGACCTGACCTTCCAGGTCTTCGCCACCGACGCGATGAACACCCCGGTGGGCGGTGCCTTCGCCCTGCTGCCGGTGGAGACCAAGCCCGAGGACGTCGGCGCGTGGATCGCGCTGCCTCCGGAGACGGTGGCCACGGTGACGGTGCCGGCCAAGGGCCGCAAGGACATCCCGTTCACGGTGAAGGTTCCGGCGGACGCGACGCCCGGCGACCACGTCGGCGGGATCGTGGCCCTGAACACGGCCGTGGAGGGCGTGCAGCAGGAGGGCAAGGTCCAGGTCGGGGTGAAGCGCTCGGTGGGTGCCCGGCTGTACTTCCGCGTGCCGGGACCGGTGACGCCCGGCCTGAGCGTGGAGGACGTACGGGTCAGCCGCGCGGCCCCGCTGCTGCCCTGGATCAAGGACGCCCGAGCCACGGTCTCGTACGCCCTGGTCAACCGGGGCAACGTGGTCGTCGAGCCGAAGGTGGCGCTGTCGGCGGAGGGCCTGTTCGGACGCGAGGTGCTCAGCCGCCCGTCCCGCGAACTGAAGCTGACCCTCCTCCCCGGCCAGCGCGTCGAGCTGACCGAACCGTGGCCGGACGCCCCCCAGCTGGACTGGGTGACGATCACTGTCACGGCCGGCGCCACGGCCCACCCCGACCTCGCCTCGCACTCCACGACGGACTTCGTCGCCGTCCCGTGGCCCGCCGCGGGCGCGGTTCTGGTCCTGACGGGAACGGCGGTCGCCTTCTGGGTCCTGCGCCGCCGCCGGCCCGCGGCCGGAAACCACCCGGAGCCCGCCCCGGACCCGGCCCGCACCCACTGACGGCCGCACGACGGCGGGAACCCCCGGCCGGTGAGGGGTGGCCGGGGGTTCCGCGTTTCCGGATGGCGGTCGGGCGTCAGTGGTTGCGGGGGAAGCCCAGGTCCACGCCCGCCGGGGCGTCCGAGGGGTCCGGCCAGCGGGTCGTGACGACCTTGCCGCGGGTGTAGAAGTGGATGCCGTCGTTGCCGTAGATGTGGTGGTCGCCGAAGAGGGAGTCCTTCCAGCCGCCGAAGGAGTGGTAGCCCACCGGCACCGGGATCGGGACGTTGACGCCGACCATGCCCGCCTGGATCTCCAACTGGAAGCGGCGGGCCGCGCCGCCGTCGCGGGTGAAGATCGCCGTGCCGTTGCCGAACGGCGAGGCGTTGATGAGGGCCACGCCCTCCTCGTAGGTCTCCGCGCGCAGCACGCACAGCACCGGGCCGAAGATCTCGTCGCGGTAGGCGTCGGAGTCGGTCTTCACGTGGTCGAGCAGGGACAGGCCGATCCAGTGGCCGTTCTCCTTGCCCTCGACCGTGTACCCGGTGCCGTCCAGGATCACGTCGGCGCCCTGGGCGGCCGCGCCCTTGACGTACGAGGCGACCTTGTCGCGGTGGGCGGCCGTGATCAGCGGGCCCATCTCGGAGTCGGGGTCGTTGCCGGGGCCGATCTTGATCTTCTCGGCGCGCTCGCGGATCTTCTCGACGAGGGTGTCGGCGATGGACCCGACGGCCACGACGGCGGAGATCGCCATGCAGCGCTCACCGGCCGAGCCGTAGGCCGCGGAGACCGCCGCGTCGGCGGCCGCGTCCAGGTCGGCGTCGGGGAGCACCAGCATGTGGTTCTTGGCGCCGCCCAGCGCCTGGACGCGCTTGCCGTTGGCCGAGGCGGTGGTGTGGATGTGGCGGGCGATCGGGGTCGAGCCCACGAAGGAGACGGCCGCGATGTCGGGGTGGGCCAGCAGGGCGTCCACCGCGACCTTGTCGCCGTGGACCACGTTGAGCACGCCCGCCGGCAGACCGGCCTCGCTCATCAGCTCGGCGAGCTTGTTGGAGGCGGAGGGGTCCTTCTCGCTGGGCTTGAGGATGAAGGTGTTTCCGCAGGCCACGGCCAGCGGGAACATCCACATCGGCACCATCGCCGGGAAGTTGAACGGGGTGATGCCCGCGACCACGCCCAGCGGCTGGCGGAGGGAGGACACGTCGACCCGGTTGGAGACCGAGGTCGACAGCTCGCCCTTGAGCTGCGTGGTGATCCCGCAGGCCAGCTCGACGATCTCCAGGCCGCGGGCGACCTCGCCCAGCGCGTCCGAGTGCACCTTGCCGTGCTCGGCGGTGATCAGCTCGGCGATGGCGTCGCGGTTGGCGTCCAGCAGGGCGCGGTAGGCGAACAGCACCTTGGTACGGGCGGCCAGCGAGGACTGGCCCCAGGTCTGGAACGCCTCCTTCGCGACCTGTACGGCCGCGTCCACCTCTGCGGCGGAGGCGAGCGCGACCTGCGTGGTGACCTCGCCGGTGGCCGGGTCGGTGACCGGGCCGTAGTTGCCCGACGCGCCCTCGACGGTCTTGCCACCGATCCAGTGGTTGACGGTCTTCATTTGCCTTGCTCCTTCACAGATGGCGACGTCGCTGCGCGGCTTGCCGGTCGTACTCTTCACGGGCCTCGGCCGCCGCCTTGCGGGTCGCGGTCTCGGCCACAGGAACATCCCACCATGCCTGTGCGGGGGGTGGGCCCGACACAGTGTCGGGCGTTCGGGTCTGTGTGTAGACACATGTGGGACGCCTCGCCGAGCGTGCCTCTGCGAGAGCTTCGCGCAGGTCACGTACGGTCCGGGCGCGGATCACGGCCATCCCGAGGGAGGCCGCGTTGGCCGCGAGGTCCACCGGAAGGGGCTCGCCCGTGTACGTGGTGTCGGGGCCCCGGAAGCGGTACGCGGTGCCGAAGCCCTCGCCGCCCACCGCCCCTGACAGGCCGCCGATGGAGGCGTAGCCGTGGTTGTCGAGGATAACCATTTTGACCGGAATGCCCTCCTGGACCGCCGTGACGATCTCGGTCGGGTTCATCAGGTACGTGCCGTCGCCGACCAGCGCCCAGACCGGGCGGCCGGGCGCGGCGAGCGCGACGCCGATCGCGGCCGGGATCTCGTAACCCATGCAGGAGTAGCCGTACTCCACGTGGTACTGGTCCGCCGAGCGGGCCCGCCAGAGCTTGTGCAGGTCGCCGGGGAGCGAGCCGGCCGCGTTGATCAGGATGTCGGTGTCGTCGACGAGGGCGTCGAGCAGCCCGAGGACCTGGGCCTGGGTGGGCGGGAGGTCCTCCTCGGGGGTGGCGAAGGCCAGGTCGACGCGGGCCTCCCAGTCCGCCTTCCGCTGCCCGTACGCCGCCTCGTACGCGGGGTCCACCCGGTGGCCCGCGAGGGCGGCCCTGAGCTCCTCGAGCCCCTCGCGGGCGTCGGCGACCAGCGGCAGGGCGGCCAGCTTGTGGGCGTCGTACGGGTCCAGGTTGAGGCCAATGAACCGGACGGTCTGGTTCCTGAAGAGGGTCGCGGAGGCGGTGGTGAAGTCGGTCAGCCGGGTCCCGGCGGCGATGACGAGGTCGGCTTCCCGGGCCAGGCCGTCGGCGGTCGCCGTCCCCGTGTGCCCGATCCCGCCGACCTCGGCGGGGTGGTCGTACGGGAGCACCCCCTTGCCCGCCTGGGTCGTGGCCACCGGGATCCCGGTGGCCCCGGCGAACTCCGCCAGGGCCGTCTGGGCTTCGCTGTGCCGGATCCCGCCCCCGGCGACGATCAGGGGGCGGGAGGCCGACCGTACGGCCCGGGCCGCCGCGGCCAGCTCGGCGCGGTCGGCCCGGGGCCGGCGCACGCCCCACACGCGCTGGGCGAAGAACTCCTCGGGCCAGTCGTACGCCTCGGCCTGGACGTCCTGGGGCAGCGCGAGGGTGACGGCCCCGGTCTGGACGGGGTCGGTGAGGACCCGCATGGCCTGGAGGGCGGCCGGGATCAGGGCCTCGGGGCGGGTGATCCGGTCGAAGTGGCGGGAGACGGGCCGCAGGGCGTCGTTGACGGAGAGGTCCCCCGCGTACGGGACCTCCAGCTGCTGGAGGACGGGGTCGGCCGGCCGGGTGGCGAAGGTGTCCCCGGGCAGCAGGAGCACCGGGATCCTGTTGATCGTGGCGAGGGCGGCGCCGGTGACGAGGTTGGTGGCGCCGGGCCCGATGGAGGTGGTCACGGCGTGCGCGGAGAGCCGCCCGCTCTGGCGGGCGTACCCGACGGCGGCGTGCACCATGGCCTGCTCGTTGCGGCCCTGGAGGAAGGGCATGGACCGGGGGCCGGTCTCCAGGAGGGCCTGGCCGATGCCGGCCACGTTGCCGTGCCCGAAGATCCCCCAGGTGGCCGCGATGAGCCGGTGGCGCCGGCCGTCGCGTTCGGTGTACTGGCGGGCGAGGAAGGCGACGAGGGCCTGGGCGACGGTGAGTTTCATCGGGGTGCCTCCGTCTGGGGGGCCGACCGGGGGGCCGACTGCGGCTCCTTGGGATAGGGCAGCCGGGGGTCGATCTCCTGCCCCGGCCAGGTGGCGCGGATCCAGCCGTGGTCGGGGTGGTCCCGGATCAGCCACTCGCGGGTCGCGCCCGGGCCCGCCATCACGTTGAGGTAGTACATGTCGTGCCCGGGGGCGGCGATGGAGGGCCCGTGCCAGCCGTCCGGGATGAGCACGGCGTCGCCGGTGCGCACCTCCGCGAGGACGTCGGTCTTCCCGGCCGGGGAGGGCGAGACGCGCTGGTAGCCGAGGCCGGGGGTGTTCCCGTGCGGGGCGATCTCGAAGTAGTAGACCTCCTCGAGGCGGGACTCCTCGCCGGGGTGGTGCTCGTCGTGCTTGTGGGGCGGGTACGAGGACCAGTTCCCGCCGGGGGTGAGCACCTCGACGGCGATGAGCCGGTCGCACTTGAAGCCGGCCGGGCCTGCGGCGGCGAAGTTGTTCACCTGGCGGGAGCACTGGCCCGCGCCGCGGAGCTCGACGGGGACGTCCGCGGCCGGGCCGTACCGGGGCGGCAGTACGTTGTCGCACCGTGCCCCCGCGAGGGCGAAGCGGCCGCCGGCGGCCGAGATGATCTCAGCGTGCCCGTCCCGGGGGATGTAGGCGAAGTCGGTGGGGCCACTGAACACCCCGGCCCGCCCCCGCAGTTCGAAGACCTGCGGTCCGCTGCCGGGGGCAGCGCCCCAGCAGCGGACCGTGCCGGCGCCCGACAGCGGGAGCACGATCCACTCCGCGTCACCGCACGCGTGCGCGTACACCTCGCCCGGTTCCAGCGCGAGGACGACCAGCCTCGTCCATTCCATCCCCCACTCAGACACCACCGGCACGGCCCAGCACCTCCTCGACCTCGTCGGAGACCGGCATGGCCGACGCGCACGCCAGCCGCGAGGCCACGATCGCCCCGGCCGCGTTCGCGTACCGCATGACCGCCGCCAGGTCCCACCCGGCGAGCAGCCCGTGGCACAGGGCGCCCCCGAACGCGTCCCCCGCCCCCAGCCCGTTCACCACCCGGACGGGAACCGGCGGAACCTCCGCCACCGTCCCGTCGCGGTGGACCGCCAGCACACCCTCCGGGCCCCGTTTGACCACCGCCAGTTCCACCCCGGCGGCGAGCAGCGCCCGCGCCGCCGCGTACGGCTCCGATTCGCCGGTGGCGACCTCGCACTCCTCGGCGTTGCCGACGGCCACCGTCGCCAGGGCCAGCGCCCGCTCGTAGGAGGCGCCGGGCTTCTCGCGCCACAGCGTCGGCCGCCAGTCCAGGTCGAAGACGGTGGTCCCGGACTTCGCACGGGCCTCCAGGGCGGCCAGCGTGGCGGTGCGGCTGGGCTCCTCGCTCAGGCCGGTGCCCGTCATCCAGAACACCCGGGCCTCGCGGATCGCCTCCAGGTCCAGCTCCTGCGCCGCGATCTCCAGATCGGGGGCCTTGGGCAGCCGGTAGAAGTACAGCGGGAAGCGGTCGGGCGGGAAGATCTCGCAGAAGGTGATCGGGGTGGGGTAATCGGCCACCTCGGCCACCCACCGCTCGTCCACCCCGAACCCCCGCAGCTCGGAACGCAGGTACGTGCCGAACGGATCCGCGCCGGTGCGGCTGATCAGCGCCACGCGGCGGCCCAGCCGGGCGGCCGCGACGGCCACGTTGGCCGGGGAGCCGCCCAGGAACTTGCCGAAGGTGTCCGCCTCCGCCAGTGGTACGCCGGTCGTCAACGGGTAGAGATCCACCCCGATGCGCCCCATCGTGATCAGGTCGAACGCGAACCCGTCACCGCTCACAGTCAGTCCTCCCGCTGGTCCCACCGTCTTCAACGTCCCCTCGAGCCTCGCACCCTAAGGTGGCCGCTATGACGTCCTCCCCGCCCGCGTTGACCCGTATCCGCGTCGGTTCGGCTCCGGACTCCTGGGGTGTCTGGTTTCCCGACGACCCCGCACAGACCCCCTGGGAGCGGTTCCTCGACGAGGTCGCCGACGCCGGGTACGAATGGATCGAGCTCGGCCCCTACGGCTACCTGCCCACCGACCCCGCGCGACTCGCCGAGGAAACGGCCAAGCGCGGGCTGCGGGTCTCGGCCGGCACCGTCTTCACCGGACTCCATCACGGGCCCGCCGTGTGGGAGGACACCTGGGAGCACGTGTCGCGGATCGCCGCGCTCACCCGGGCCATGGGCGCCGCCCATCTCGTGGTCATCCCCTCCTTCTGGCGGGACGACAAGACCGGCGAGGTGCTGGAGGACCGCACCCTCACCCCCGCGCAGTGGCGTGAACTGGCCTCCCAGACCGAGCGGCTGGGCCGGGAGGTGCGCGACCGGTACGGCCTGCGGATCGTGGTCCATCCCCATGCCGACACGCACATCGACACCCCAGAGAACGTGGCGCGGTTCCTGGACGCCACCGACCCCGGCCTCGTCTCGCTCTGCCTGGACACCGGTCATTACGCGTACTGCGGGGGCGACAGCGTCCAGGCCATCGAGACCTTCTCCGAGCGGATCGGCTACCTGCACCTGAAGCAGGTGGACCCGCGGATCCTGGCCGAAGTGGTCGCGGAGCAGCTGCCGTTCGGTCCCGCCGTGGGCCGCGGGGTGATGTGCGAACCGCCGGCGGGGGTGCCGGCGCTGGAGCCGGTGCTGGCGGCGGCCCAGCGGCTGGGCGTGGACCTGTTCGCCATCGTGGAACAGGACATGTACCCCTGCGAGCCCGACCGTCCGCTGCCGATCGCCCGGCGCACCCGCTCCTACCTGCGCTCCTGCGGCGCCCGCTGAACTCCCGGGAGGAACACGACATGAGCAGCACGCTGGGCATCGCCGTCATCGGTACGGGGAAGATGGGCGCCGACCACGTCCGCCGGATCGGGCGGACGGTCGGCGGGGCCCGGGTGGTCGCGGTGGCTGACCCGGACGGGGAGCGGGTCAAGGAGGTCGCGGGCGCCCTGGAGGGCGCCGTCGCGCACACCGACCCGGCGGCCGCGATAGCCGCGCCCGGGGTTCAGGCCGTACTGATCGCCTCCCCCGGGCCGGCCCACGAGGAGGCGATCGGAGCAGCCCTGGAGCGGGGGCTGCCCGTGCTGTGCGAGAAGCCGCTGACCCCCGATCCGGCGGGTGCGCTGCGCATCATGGAGGCCGAGCAGCGGCTGGGCCGGCGCCTGGTCCAGGTGGGCTTCATGCGCAGGTACGACGCCGAGTACGAACGCCTGAAGGAGCTGCTGGACGCGGGCGGGATCGGTCGCCCGCTCTTCCTGCACTGCCGGCACCGCAATGCCTCCTCGCCGTCCTTCTTCACCAGCGACATGCTGATCAGCGATTCCGTCGTGCACGAGGTGGACGCGGCCCGCTGGTTGCTGGGGCAGGAGATCACGGCGGTGTCCGTGCTCTCCCCGACCCCTTCCTCGGCGGCTCCGGAGGGGCTGCGCGATCCCCGGCTGGTGCTGCTGGAGACCTCGGGCGGGGTGGTGGTGGACGTGGAGATCTTCGTCAACTGCGGCTTCGGCTACCAGGTGCAGTGCGAGGCGGTCGGGGAGTCCGGCAGCGCCCGGATCGGTGACGGTCACGCGATGGTGGTGCAGTCGGCGGGCCGGTGGGGCGGCGAGATCGACCAGGACTTCACGGTGCGCTTCGCCGACGCCTACGACCGGCAGCTGCGGCGCTGGGTGGCCGCGGCCGCGCGGGGCGGGGTGGCCGGGCCGGACGCATGGGACGGTTACGCGGCCGCCGCCGTCTCGGAGGCGGGCCTCGCGGCCGCGCGCACCGGTGTACGGACCTCGGTGGCCCTGGTGGACCGCCCCCCTCTCTACCGCTGAGCCCCGCGACGGTCGGCCCCCGCGGGCCGAGCCCCCGCGACCGCCAAGCCCGGCGCCCTCTGACCCCCGCCACCGCCGGGCCACTTGTGCACCCCTGTGCCGCATCTGTCACAGGGGTCGCCCTTGTGTCACACATATCCGCATTACGCGGGTTTTCCGTCACAGGCGGTCGACAGCCCCTCCCCTGCCCTCGCCTCTCGTCGTTCCCCGGGCACAACCCGAGTGATCGTGAGTGTCCACGCGCCGGCTCCCCCGACGGCCTCCCGGCCGGCTCCGCGGCGTGGACAAGGAGGTGCGTCATGAGCGACCGACAGCTGTGGTCTTACAAGGAGATCGCCGCCCACATCCGGGTCCAGCCCGACACGGTGCGCTCCTACCGGAAGCACGGCCTGCTTCCCGCGCCCGACCACGTGGAGGGCGGCAAGCCCTACTGGTACGCCGATACGATCCGCGCCTGGGTGGCCCGACGCCCCGGCAACCGGGGGCGCCGCGAGGACTGACCCGTCAGCGGTTGCCGGACGGGGCCGCCAGGGCCCCGTCCCCCACTTCGGCCCTCCACGGCCGGCCCTGCGAGCCGGTACGGCTAGGCCGCCCCGGCGGGCACCTTCTCCGGTTCCGGCTCGGCCGCCGGCGGCAGGGGCTCCCCTTCGCTCAGTCCGATCCTCTCGTGCAGCCTGCGCAGCGGGCCCGGTGCCCACCAGGTGGCCTTCCCGCTCAGCTTCATGACCGCCGGGACCAGGAGGCTGCGGACGACCATGGCGTCCATCAGCACCGCCAGCGCGATCCCGAGCCCCAGCATCTTGGTGTTGGTGACCCGCGAGGTGCCGATGGCCACCATCACCACCGCCAGGATCACGGCCGCCGCGGTGATCAGCCCGCCGGTGCGGGCCAGTCCGCTGCGCACGGCCCCCTCGTGGTCCCCGGTCCGGTCGTACTCCTCCTTGATCCGGGATATGAGGAACACCCCGTAGTCCATGGAGAGTCCGAAGGCGATGCAGAACATCAGCACCGGCAGGGTGGTCTCGATGTCGCCGGTGGAGGTGAAGGCGAGCAGTCCGGAGAGGTTGCCCTCCTGGAAGACCCACACCACCGCCCCGAACATCGCGGTCAGGCTCAGGGCGTTGAGCAGGACCGCCTGGACCGGTATGAGCAGGCTCCCGGTGAGCAGGAACACCAGCAGCAGCGTGGCGAGCACCACCAGGGCCAGCGCCGCGGGCAGTTTCCCGGCTATCGCCTCCCGGGCGTCGACGAGCACCGCCGCCTGTCCGGCCACGGAGGTCGGGAAGTCCACTTCCACCTTCCGCACCTCACCGACGAGGTCCTGGGCCTGCTGCCCCACCGCCTCGCCCGTAATGGTGAGCGAGAAGTAGGCGTACCGCGAGGGGTCCGCGGTGCTCACGGGCCCGTCGACCCGTTCCACCCCGGGCAGGAGAGCCAGCCGTTCCCGGTAGGCGGCGAGCTCGGCGGATCCGGCCGCGTCCTCGGTGAGGACGGTGATCCCTCCGCCGGGGCTGCCCGGGAAGGAGTCGCGGATCTGCTGCTGGACCACATGCGACTGCGCGGTCTTCGGCAGCTGCCGGTCGTCCACGGTGCCGAACTTCACGCCGAGGAAGGGCAGTCCGAGGAGCAGCAGCCCGGCCGTGGTCGCCACGGCGAACACCGGGGCCCGGCGCATCACCAGGGCGGCAGCCCGCGCCCAGCCCCGCCCCGGTTCCGCCGGGGCGGCGTCAGGACGCCCGCGCCGCCACAGCCGCCGCAGGTCCAGGGAGTTGACCCGCTCGCCGAGCAGCACCAGGGCCGCCGGCAGCAGGATCAGCGCGGCCGCCGCGGCGAGCAGGACCACCGCCACCCCGGCATAGGCGAAGGAGCGCAGGAAGTACATCGGGAAGAACAGCATGGCCGACAGGGAGACCGCGACGGTCAGCGCCGAGAACAGCACGGTGCGCCCGGCAGTGCGCAGGGTGGTCCCGACGGCGGCCACCGGGTCCCGCCCGGCGGCGAGTTCCTCGCGGAACCGGCGGACGATGAACAGGGCGTAGTCGATGGCGAGCCCGAGCCCGAGCGCGGTGGTCAGGTTCTGGGCGAAGACGGAGACCTCGGTGAACTCGGTGAGGCCGCGCAGCACCGCGTTCGTACCGAGGATGGCCACGATGCCCACGCCCAGGGGCAGCAGGGCGGCGACGGCGCTGCCGAAGACGAGGATGAGCAGGACGAGGGTGACCGGCAGGGCGATCAGCTCGGCGCGCAGCAAGTCCTCCTGGATGGTGGCGGTCACTTCGCGCTGGACCGCGGCCGGCCCGCCGAGAGAGACGCGCACCGGCCCGTGCTCACCCCGGTAGCGCGGGGCGATCCGGTCCAGCACCTGGGTGGCGGTCTTCTCGTCGCCCAGGACCCGGGCGGCGACGAGGGCCTGGCGGCCGTCCTCGGAGCGCAGGGCGGGCAGCCGCGTGCGCCAGTACGAGCCGACACCGACGACCCCCTGTTCGGCGGCGAGCCGCGCCGTCAGCCGCTCCGCCTCGGCCGCCACGGCGGGATCGTCCACCCCGGCGGTCCCCGGGCCGGAGTCGACGAGCAGCAGCAGATTGGGCTGAGAGGCCGGGAACTCGCGCTCCAGCGCCTTGGTGGCGTAGGTGGACCGGGCACCCGGGTCCTCCCAGCCGCCGCTGCCCATCCGTTCGGCGGCGCCGCCGCCCGCGAGCACGGCCAGTGCCGTGACCAGCAGGGCGAGCAGCAGCGAGAGCCGCGGCCGGGCCGTGACGAACCGGGTCCACCTGCCGCTCTCCCCGGGCAACGGCGGATTCTTGACTTCGGACATGACTCGGTGTCCCCTTCACCGTGATTGCCAGGCCGAATAGACTGGCAAACACGAGCAGTCGCTCGCGTTTCTTCAGAATGCGAGCGATCACTCGCGTTTGTCAATCACCCACGGGAAGCAAGGGATTGGACATGCCGGGAACTCCCAGGGGCAAAACAACCGAAAGCGCAGAAACCGTCGCGCCACGACGCCGCCAGGCACGGGGCGAGCGCCGGGTCTCCCAGCTCCTGGCCGCCGCCGCCGGGGTCTTCTGCCGGACCGGCTACGCCGCGGCCAGCACCAACGCCATCGCCCGCGAGGCCGGCGTCTCGCCGGGCACGCTCTACCAGTTCTTCCCGAACAAGGAGGCCATCGCGGTCGAGCTCGGCGGCCAGCTGCTCCAGCGTGCCCACGAGACGCACGGACAGGCCTTCCTGCCCGAGAACCTCCAGCGGCCCCTGCCCGAGCTGCTGGACGCCGTCCTGGACCCCCTCATCGCCTTCAACTGCGAGAACCCGGCCTTCTGGGCGCTCATGCACGGCTCCGGCATCCCGGGCGCCGTGAACCAGGAGCACGAGGAGCTGCACTCCGGCCTGCTCACCCGGGTCGAGGGCGTACTGCACTCCTTCTGCCCGCAGGCCACGCCCGCCGAGCTCACCCACACCTCGAACATGATCCTGGGCATCTTCAAGTCCTCGCTGGACCTGATCCTGGCCCACGAGGGCGCCGAACGCGCCGCGTACACCGCGGAGCTGAAGACCGTCCTGCTGCGCTACCTGGAGCCGATGACCACCTCGCCCCACTCCCCCTGACCCGCTCCGCGTCCGACCCGCGCGGGCCCGCGCGGGCCCGCCCGCGCCACCCGGCCCCTCCCCGGACCGGCTCCCGGCCCGCAGCCGCAGCCCCACCAGCGGGAACACCAGCACGGACGGCATCCCGGCGCCGGCTTGTCCCGCCGCCCCAGCTCCCGCGGAGCCGGCAGCCACATCGGCAGCCCCCGCACCAGCAGGAAGAGCAGCAGGGACACCGGCGGCAGCAGGAGCATCCGGCCGCCCCCGAGCAGCGCCTCCAGGTCGTACGCGATCCCGGTGACCACGAAGAACAGCGGCACCGGGAAACCGAAGCCCATGGCCTCCACCTTCGGCAGCACGGTCCCGCCGCTCTCCGGCGCGGCCCCTGGAGCACCCGCCGTCCACGATCAGCACGAACGTCCCCGGTGATCCATATGCGCCATTTACATACGATTCATCCCGTCCGGCTACCCCCAAACGAGCCGGCGCGGATACTCGCGTCGATACCCCCTAGGGGTATAGTCTCGGAGTGTCGGGAGGACGGTGGAGTGACGTGCCGCCTTCCGGCGACCGCACACGCCCTGGAAGAGGAGAACGACATGACCGCCGAGACGGACACCCAGACCACCACCGTCTACCGGGTGACCGGCATGACCTGCGGGCACTGCGAGGGCGCGGTGACCACCGAGCTCTCCGCACTGCCGGGCGTCAGCTCGGTCAAGGCCGTCGCCGCGACCGGCGAGGTCACCGTGACCTCCGAGGCCCCGCTGGCCGACGAGGACGTACGCGCTGCCGTGGACGAGGCGGGCTACGAGTTCACCGGCCGGGTCTGAGCCGGTCCTTTCCTCTTCGGCAGCACCCCGCCGGGGTGTGCCGGCCAGCTCATACTGGTTCCGTACACCCCGGCCCTCCCCCTGGAGCCGGAACATGACCAGCACAGTGCACGACGGGCCCATAACAGCGGTCGAACTCTCGATCGGCGGAATGACCTGCGCCTCTTGCGCGGCCCGCATCGAGAAGAAGCTGAACCGGATGGACGGGGTCACCGCCACGGTGAACTACGCCACCGAGAAGGCCAAGATCTCGTACGCGGGTGACGTCCAGGTCGCCGATCTCATCGCGACCGTCGTGAAGACCGGGTACACCGCCGCGGAACCCCCGCCGCCGGAACCGGAACCGGAAGAGGACCTCGGTACCGCGCAGGCCGCGGAAGCCGTCCCAGCCGTACGGGACCCCGCGCTGGCCGCCCTGCGCCAGCGGCTGCTCGTCTCCGCCGGCCTCGCTCTCCCCGTCGTCCTGCTCGCCATGGTCCCGGCCCTCCAGTTCGACAACTGGCAGTGGCTCTCGCTGACCCTCGCCTCGCCCGTCGTCGTCTGGGGCGCCCTCCCCTTCCACAAGGCCGCCTGGACCAACGCCCGGCACGGCGCCGCCACCATGGACACCCTGGTCTCGGTCGGCACCCTCGCCGCCTTCGCCTGGTCCCTGTGGGCGCTGTTCTTCGGCCACGCGGGCATGCCCGGGATGCGGCACGGCTTCGACCTCACCGTCTCGCGGACCGACGGCTCCTCCGCCATCTACCTGGAGGTCGCGGCCGGCGTCGTCAGCTTCATCCTGCTCGGCCGCTATCTGGAGGCCCGCTCGAAGCGGAAGGCGGGCGCGGCCCTCAGGGCCCTGCTGGAACTGGGTGCCAAGGACGTCGCCGTGCTGCGCGGGGGCCGGGAGGTCCGCGTGCCGGTGAGCACGCTCGCGGTCGGCGACCGGTTCGTCGTCCGCCCCGGCGAGAAGATCGCCACCGACGGCACGGTCTTCGAGGGCAGCTCCGCCGTGGACGCCTCCATGCTCACCGGCGAGTCCGTCCCCGTCGAAGTCTCCGTCGGCGACTTGGTGACAGGCGCCACCGTCAACGCCTCCGGCCGGCTGGTCGTCGAGGCCACCCGGATCGGCGCCGACACCCAGCTCGCCCGGATGGCCCGGCTGGTGGAGGACGCGCAGAACGGCAAGGCCGAGGTCCAGCGCCTCGCCGACCGGATCTCCGCGGTCTTCGTGCCCGTGGTCCTGCTGCTCGCGCTCGGCACCTGGCTCACCTGGCTGCTGATCACCGACGACCCCACCGCCGCCTTCACCGCCGCCGTGGCCGTCCTGATCATCGCCTGCCCGTGCGCCCTGGGCCTGGCCACGCCGACCGCGCTGATGGTGGGCACCGGCCGCGGCGCGCAGCTCGGCATCCTGATCAAGGGGCCCGAGGTGCTGGAGTCCACCCGTCGCGTGGACACCGTCGTCCTGGACAAGACCGGGACCGTCACCACCGGACGGATGACCCTGGCCGGCGTGCACGCCGCCGAAGGGGTCGACGAGAAGGAACTCCTGCGTCTCGCGGGCTCCCTGGAGCACGCCTCGGAGCACCCGATCGCCCGCGCCATCGCCACCGGGGCCGCCGCACAGGTGGGCGAACTGCCGGTTCCCGAGGGGTTCGAGAACCTCGCAGGGCTCGGCGTCCAGGGCCTGGTCGAGGGGCACGCCGTCCTGGTGGGCCGCGAACAGCTGCTGGCCGACTGGTCGATCGCGCTGCCGGCCCCGCTCGCGCGGGCCAAGTCGGCGGCCGAGGCCGCGGGCAGCACCGCCGTCCTCGTGGCCTGGGACGGCGCCGCGCGCGGGATGCTGACGGTGGCCGACGCGGTCAAGGACAGCAGCGCCGAGGCGGTCGCCAGGCTCCGGGCGCTCGGCCTCACGCCGGTCCTGCTGACCGGCGACAACAGGGCCGTCGCCGAGACGGTGGCGCGGGAGGTCGGCATCGACGAGGTGATCGCCGAGGTGCTCCCGCAGGACAAGGTGGACGTCGTACGCCGCCTCCAGGCGCAGGGCCGTACGGTCGCGATGGTCGGCGACGGGGTCAACGACGCGGCCGCGCTCGCCCAGGCCGACCTGGGCCTGGCCATGGGCACCGGGACGGACGCCGCCATCGAGGCGGGCGACCTGACGCTCGTACGGGGAGACCTGCGGGTGGCGGCGGACGCGATCAGGCTGTCCCGCCGGACCCTGGCCACCATCAAGGGCAACCTGTTCTGGGCCTTCGGATACAACGTGGCGGCCCTGCCGCTGGCGGCCGCCGGCCTGCTCAACCCGATGATCGCGGGAGCCGCGATGGCCTTCTCTTCGGTCTTCGTGGTGACCAACAGCCTCCGGTTGCGGTCCTTCCGCTAGTGGATCGCCTTCGCATCGCCCACACACCTCCTTCACGGGAGACGCAGATCACAGTGATGCGAACGTAACCATCCGGGGTCGGCACGGGTCTAATGGGGCGGTGCCAGGAATGTCTTGGGGGACGTTCCACGGAGGTCTTGGGGGACGTCCGCACGGCACCGGCCGGCCGGGACGCGTTCCCGCGGGAGGCTTTGAGCGGCCCTCCCGACCCGAACGGGTCCCGGCAGACACCGACGCCCCGGCGCGGGTCCCGTGGGGGGAATCCGTACCGGGGAAAGGAAAGCGCCCCGACCGTCGACCCGTGGGGGGATCGACGGCGGGGCGCTTTTCGCAAGCCTGGGCCCGTACGCCCGAGCCGGTGCGACCCGTCTCGGACACCCGGGCGCGAGAGCCTCGGGTCAGCGGGCCTCGACGGGCACGAAGTCGCGCAGGACCTCGCCCGTGTAGATCTGGCGCGGGCGGCCGATGCGGGAACCCGGCTCCTTGATCATCTCGTGCCACTGGGCGATCCAGCCGGGGAGCCGGCCGAGCGCGAAGAGCACGGTGAACATCTCGGTGGGGAAGCCCATCGCGCGGTAGATCAGACCCGTGTAGAAGTCCACGTTCGGGTAGAGGTTGCGCGAGACGAAGTACTCGTCGGCCAGCGCGTGCTCTTCCAGCTTGAGCGCGATGTCGAGCAGCTCGTCGCTCTTGCCGAGCGCCGAGAGGACATCGTGCGCCGCCGCCTTGATGATCTTCGCCCGGGGGTCGAAGCTCTTGTAGACGCGGTGTCCGAAGCCCATGAGGCGGACGCCGTCTTCCTTGTTCTTCACCTTGCGGATGAAGGCGTCGACGTCGCCGCCGTCGTTCTTGATGCCCTCGAGCATCTCCAGGACCGACTGGTTGGCACCACCGTGCAGCGGACCCCACAGGGCCGAGATGCCGGCGGAGATCGAGGCGAACATGTTCGCCTGCGAGGAGCCGACCAGACGCACGGTGGAGGTCGAGCAGTTCTGCTCGTGGTCCGCGTGCAGGATCAGCAGCTTGTCGAGCGCCGAGACCACGACCGGGTCCAGGTCGTACTCCTGGGCCGGCACGGAGAAGGTCATGCGCAGGAAGTTCTCGACGTAGCCGAGGTCGTTGCGCGGGTAGACCACCGGGTGGCCGACCGACTTCTTGTACGCGTAGGCCGCGATCGTCGGGAGCTTGGCCAGCAGGCGGATCGTCGAGAGGTTGCGCTGGGTCTCGTCGAACGGGTTGTGGCTGTCCTGGTAGAACGTCGACAGCGCGCTGACCACGGAGGACAGCATCGCCATCGGGTGCGCGTCACGCGGGAAGCCGTCGTAGAAGCGCTTCACGTCCTCGTGCAGCAGCGTGTGCTGGGTGATCTCGTTGCGGAACGACGCGAGCTGGTCGACGGTCGGCAGCTCACCGTTGATCAGCAGGTAGGCGACCTCGATGAAGGTCGAGCGCTCCGCCAGCTGCTCGATCGGGTAACCGCGGTAGCGCAGGATGCCCTGCTCACCGTCGAGGTAGGTAATCGCGGACTTGTAGGCCGCGGTGTTGCCGTAGCCGCTGTCCAGAGTGACGAGCCCGGTCTGGGCCCTCAGCTTCGAGATGTCGAAGCCCTGGTCACCGACGGTGCTCTCGACCACCGGGTAGGTGTATTCACCGTCCGCGTACCGGAGTACTACAGAGTTGTCGCTCACGTCATCCCTCACCGACGTAGTGCCTCTTCTTCGAGGTGCCCTGACTGCCTCTACCTTCCCCCATTTGGCGCAGAAGAGTGCACTCGGGGTCGGCCTTTGGTGCTTTCAACGGCACTGAGTGCCGTCAAGCTGCTCATCCTGCCCCCTCCGCCCCGGTGGTGGAACCCCAAATGATCGATCATCTAGGTGATGTTTCCCACCGGTATCCGGCCGGACAGCCTGGGCGCGACCGCCGTGTACCTCCTGCCTGCGGAAACGGTACGCACCGCCTGGCCGAGGGCCTTGCGGGACCCGACGAGGACGACCAGTTTCTTCGCCCTGGTCACCGCCGTGTAGAGGAGATTCCGCTGGAGCATCATCCAAGCCCCGGTGGTGACCGGGATCACGACCGCGGGATATTCACTCCCCTGGGAGCGGTGGATGGTGACGGCGTACGCGTGGGCCAGCTCGTCGAGCTCCGAGAACTCGTAACCGACCTCCTCGTCCTCCTCCGTCCGTACCGTCAGGCGCTGTTCGTCCAGGTCTAGGCCGGTGACCACGCCCACCGTGCCGTTGAAGACACCGTTGGCGCCCTTCTCGTAGTTGTTCCGGATCTGGGTGACCTTGTCGCCCACCCGGAAGACCCGGCCGCCGAACCTCTTCTCGGGCAGGTCCGGCCGGGCCGGCGTCATCGCCTGCTGGAGCAGGCCGTTGAGGTTCCCGGCGCCGGCCGGGCCGCGGTGCATGGGCGCGAGCACCTGGACGTCCCGCCGCGGGTCGAGCCCGAACCTGGCCGGAATCCGCCGGGCCGCCACGTCCACGGCGAGCACGCCCGCCGCCTCGGTGTCCTCCTCGGGGAAGAGGAAGAAGTCCGGCAGCCCGTCGGTGATCGGGGGCACACCGGTGTTGATCCGGTGGGCGTTGGTGACCACGCCCGACTGCTGGGCCTGCCGGAAGATCCGGGTCAGCCGGACCGCGGGCACCGGGCCACCCTCGGCCAGCAGGTCGCGCAGCACCTCGCCGGCGCCGACCGAGGGCAGCTGGTCCACGTCCCCGACCAGCAGCAGGTGGGCGCCCGGCGCCACCGCCTTGACGAGTTTGTTGGCCAGCAGCAGGTCCAGCATCGAGGCCTCGTCGACCACGACCAGATCCGCGTCCAGCGGCCGTTCCCGGTCGTACGCCGCGTCCCCGCCGGGTTTGAGCTCCAGCAGCCGGTGCACCGTGGAGGCCTCGGCCCCGGTGAGCTCGGCCAGCCGCTTCGCCGCCCGGCCCGTGGGGGCGGCGAGCACCACCTTGGCCTTCTTGGCCCGGGCCAGCTCGACGATGGAGCGCACGGTGAAGGACTTGCCGCAGCCGGGGCCGCCGGTCATGACGGCGACCTTGCGGGTCAGCGCGAGCCGGACCGCGTCCCGCTGCTCGGGGGCGAGGGTGGCCCCGGTCCGCCCGGCGAGCCAGCCCAGCGCCTTGTCCCAGTCCACGTCCTGGAATCCGGGCATCCGGTCTTCTTCTGCGCGCAGCAGCCGGCGCACCTGCCCGACCAGCGACAGCTCGGCGCGGTGGAAGGGCACCAGGTACACGGCGGTCAGCGGGTCCGGCCCGCCCTGCGGATCGGGCACGGGCTCCCGTACGACGCCCTCCGGATCGGCGGCGAGTTCGGCCAGGCAGTCGATGACGAGCCCGGTGTCCACTTGGAGCAGCTTGACCCCGTCGGCGATGAGCCGGTCCTCGGGCAGGAAGCAGTGCCCCTGGTCGGTGGACTGGGACAGGGCGTACTGGAGCCCGGCCTTGACCCGCTCGGGGCTGTCGTGCGGGATGCCGACGGCCTGGGCGATGCGGTCGGCGGTGAGGAAGCCGATGCCCCACACGTCGGCGGCGAGCCGGTAGGGCTGGTTCTTCACCACCGAGATGGAGGCGTCGGCGTACTTCTTGTAGATGCGCACCGCGATGGAGGTGGAGACGCCGACGCCCTGGAGGAAGACCATGACTTCCTTGATCGCCTTCTGCTCCTCCCAGGCGGCCCCGATCATCCTGGTCCGCTTGGGGCCGAGCCCGGGCACCTCGATCAGCCGCTTCGGCTCGTCCTCGATGACGTCCAGGGTGTCGGTGCCGAAGTGCTCCACGATCCGGTCGGCGATCTTCGGGCCGATGCCCTTGATCAGGCCGGAGCCGAGGTAGCGGCGGATGCCCTGGATGGTGGCGGGGAGCAGGGTGGAGTAGTTCTCGACGGTGAACTGCTTGCCGTACTGGGGGTGGGAGCCCCAGCGGCCCTGCATGCGCAGGGATTCGCCGGGCTGGGCTCCCAGCAGGGAGCCGACGACGGTGAGGAGGTCGCCGCTGCCGCGGCCGGTGTCGACGCGGGCGACCGTGTAGCCGCTCTCCTCGTTGGCATAGGTGATGCGCTCGAGCACGCCCTCGACCACCGCCAGTTGCACCGACTGCGCCTGCGCCCCGTTCGTTGCCATGACCCCGAAGCTACCGTCCCGCGCCGACAGCGCGGCAGGCCTGTGGACGGCGCCCGGGACACCAGAAGGGGGTCCGGCCTCGCGGCCGGACCCCCTCACGGTTACCCCTCCCTCGCCGGACTTCCCGATCCCCCCAGATCCCCTCCCGGAAGTGCCGACGTTCCATACGACCCACGATCCCGGCGGAGGGTTGCACCAGGAACCGGAGCTTTATGTTTCCGTTACCCAACTCCCGTCCGAGGTGCCGCCAAATCGACCCAGAAGTAGCGTTTCCGGCATGAGCGAATCCTCATTCCAAGAAGACGTGATGGGCGAGCTCGGCGACGACCGGCTCACCGAGATCGCCGGGCTGCTCGGCACCGACACCGCCGGCGCCCGCGACACCGTCGCGCAGACGGTGGGTGCGATGACCGGAAGCCTCCAGGAGAAGGCCGCCGATGACGACGACGAGGTCCGGCAGGCCGTCGCGGAGGTGGCCGAGCCGCCGCTGCAGGGCGTCGCCACGCTCGGCGGCGGCCTGCTGGGCGGCGGGCTGATGGCCGGGGTGCTCGCCAAGGTGAGCAAGCCCGTGGCCAACGCCGTCTCGAAGAAGACCGGGATCCCCGCCCCCGCCATCAGCCGGGTCATCGAGCTGCTGATCCCGGTACTGCTGGCCGTCTTCGCCAAGCGCGCGGCCGCCGGCAAGGGTGCGGGAGCCGGCACCGCGGCCGGAGCCGGCACCCCGGCGGGAGCGGGCGCCCCGGCCCCCGGTGCCGCCCCGGCGCAGGGCGGCGGCTTCGACCTCGGCGACCTGCTGGGCCAGATCCTCGGCGGCAAGAAGTAGCCCGTTCGGCGGCCCGCGCCCACCCGGGGCACCTAGAGTTGGCGCATGGCTGAAAGCGTGCGGCTGCGGGACCCGGAACCGGGAGACCTGGGGTGGATCGTGCAGCGCCACGGCGCACTGTACGCCGCCGAGTACGGCTGGAACGCCGACTTCGAGGGCATGGTCGCCCGGATCGTCGCGGACTTCGCCGAGGACCACGACCCCTATCTGGAACGGGCCTGGATCGCCGAGCTCGACGGCCGTCCCATCGGATCGGTGATGTGCGTGCGGGAGGACGCCGCGGCCGGCACCGCCCGGTTGCGGCTGCTCCTGGTCGACCCGGAGGGCCGCGGCCGGGGCATCGGCACCCGGCTGGTCGCCGCGGTCGTCGACTTCGCCCGCTCGGTCGGCTACCGCGAGCTGATGCTGTGGACCAACGACGTGCTGACCGACGCCCGCGAGCTGTACCTGCGGGCCGGGTTCACCCTGATCGCGGAGCGGCCGCACCGCTCGTTCGGAGTGAGTCTGAGGGGACAGGACTGGCGGCTGCCGCTCCAGGAGGACCAGCCGCGCTGAGCGCGCCCCGCGAGGGTGCCAGCGAGGTCAGGGCCACGCCGCCGACCAGCAGTGCGGCCGCGGGCCAGCGCAGCCCCGAGACGGACTCGCCGAGCACCAGGGCCGCCGAGGACATCCCGAACACCGGGACCAGCAGGGAGAACGGCGCCACCGAGGAGGCCGGGTAACGGCGCAGCAGGTAACCCCAGGCGCCGAAGCCGAAGACGGTGGACACCCAGGCCACGTAGCCGATGACGGCCGCCCCGGACCAGTCCAGGGCCCGCAGCGCGGCCAGGTCCCGCTCTGGGCCCTCCAGCAGCAGCGAGAGCCCGAACAGCGGCAGCACCGGCACCGTGCACACCCACACCGTGAAGTTCAGCGCGTCGGGCGGGGACGCCCTGCGGGTCAGCACGTTGGACACGCCCCAGCAGGCGGCGGCCGCGACGACCAGGGTGAAGCCGAGCACCGGCCCCGACGTCCCGCCGTCCACGGCGGCCACCGCGATCCCGGCGAGCGCCACGCCCATCCCCAGCAGCCGCACCCGGCCGGGCCGTTCGCGCAGGACGGCCGCCGCGAGGACGGCGGTGAAGACGGCCTGGATCTGGAGCACGAGGGAGGACAGCCCGGCCGGCATCCCGGCCGCCATGCCGGTGAAGAGCAGGCCGAACTTGGCGATGCCCAGGGCCAGGCCGACCCCGAGGATCCACTTCCAGGCGACCTTGGGAGGCCCGACGAAGAACACGGCGGGCAGCGCGGCGACGAGGAAGCGCAGGGCGGACAGCAGCAGCGGCGGGAAGTGGTCGAGTCCGATCTCTATGACGACGAAGTTGAAGCCCCAGACGGCGGCGACGAGCACGGCGAGCGCGGTGTGTACGGGACGCATGCTCCGAGCATCGGGCGCCTGATCGTGTAGCACCAGCGCGGATCCCTTCCGCAATGGATGAAGTGTTGCTTACGCATGACCGGGGTGCCACGATGAGGACATGCTCGATCTCGCCCGGTTGCGCGCCCTGCACGCCGTCTCCGTCCACGGCTCGGTCGCGGGGGCGGCCGCCGCCCTCGGCTACACCCCCTCCGCGGTCTCGCAGCAGATCTCCAAGCTGGAGCGGGAGACCCGCACCACCCTGCTCGAGCGGCGCGGGCGCGGGGTCGCGCTCACCGAGGAGGCCCGGCACCTGGCCGACACGGCCCAGGAGCTGCTGGCGATCGTGGAACGCGCCGAGACCACCCTGGAGGAGCGGCGCGGGCAGCCCAGCGGGCTGCTGACGGTGGCCGCGTTCGCCTCGGCGGCGCGCGGGCTGCTGCCGGGGGTGCTGGCCGATCTGGCCCGCCGTCATCCGGCGCTCGACGTACGCCTCACGGAGGTGGACCCGCACCTGTCCGTGGACCTGGTGGCCCGGGGCGTCACCGATCTGGCGGTGGCCCACGACTGGGACATCGCCCCGCTGCCCGCCCCCGAGGGGGTCGACCAGGCGGTGATCGGGGACGACCTCTGCGATCTGGTGGTCCCGGCCGGGCACCCCTTCACCACGCGCGACGTCATCCGGCGGACGGACCTCGGCGGCCAGCGCTGGGTGTGCCAGCCGCCCGGGCGGGTCTGCCACGACTGGCTGACGCGGACCCTGCGCACGGCGGGCCTCGAGCCCGACATCGCCCACGTGGCGGAGGAGAACCACACCATCGTCGCCCTGGTCGCGGCCGGGCTCGGGGTGGCCGTGGTGCCCCGGCTGGGGACCGGCGCGCTGCCTGCGGGCGCGGTGGCGGTCCCGCTGGAGCCCGGCCCCGTACGCCGGCTGTACGCACTGTGGCGCACGGGGGCCGCCCGCCGTCCGGCGATCACCGAGGCCGTTCGGACGCTCCAGGAGCACTGGGCTGCGGAAACAGGTCATCCGGGGGAACTCCCGAGTGTCCCTCATCCCTCGGGCACGGCCCCGCAGTAGGGTCCGGCGCGTGCCGATCCACGCCTCACGCCGGACCCTGCTCGCCGCGGCCGCCATGGTCGCCGTCGCGGGCGCCGGAGCCGCCTCCGCCGCCGGGGGCGCCTACCGCACCACGGACGACGGGCGGGCCCCCGGCCGCGCCCCCGCCCGGTCGGTACGCCGCCTGGTCGAGCGGATGAGCCTCGCCGAGAAGGTCGGGCAGCTCTTCGTGTCCCGCGCGTACGGGCACTCGGCGACCGAGCCGGACCCGGCGGACGCCGCGAAGAACCTGGAGCTGTTCGGGGTGCGCACCGCCGCCGAGCTGGTCTCCCGCTACCACCTCGGCGGGGTCATCTACTTCGCCTGGGCCCACAACACCCGTACCCCGCACCAGATCGCGGCGCTCTCGGCCGGCCTCCAGGAGGCCGCCCTCGCCTCCGGAACCGGCATTCCGCTCCTGCTCTCCACCGACCAGGAGCACGGCGCCGTCGCCCGCGTCGGCAAGCCCGCGACCCTGTTCCCGGGGGCGATGGCGCTCGGCGCACAGCACCGCGCGACCGGCTCCACCGCCGACGCCCGGCGCGCCGCGCGCATCGCGGGGGACGAGCTGGCTGCCATGGGCGTCCGGCAGGATTACGCGCCGGTCGCGGACGTCAACGTGAATCCGGCCAATCCGGTGATCGGCGTACGGTCCTTCGGCGCCGACCCCGGTGCGGTGGCCGAGCTGGTCGCCGCCCAGGTCCGCGGCTACCAGGCGGCCGGTGTCGCGGCCACCGCGAAGCACTTCCCGGGGCACGGGGACACCGAGACCGACAGCCACGTCGGGCTGCCGGTGATGCGGCACAGCCGCGCCCTGTGGGAGGAGCTGGACGAGCCGCCGTTCAGGGCCGCGGTGGAGGCGGGCGTGGACGCGGTCATGACGGCGCACATCGTCTTCCCCGCGCTCGACCCCTCCGGGGACCCGGCGACCCTGTCCCGGCCGATCGTGACCGGCATCCTGCGCGAACGCCTCGGCTTCCGGGGGGTGGTGGTCACCGACGCGCTCGACATGGCCGGGGTGCGCCAGAAGTACGGGGACGACCGGGTGCCGGTGCTGGCCCTGCTGGCGGGCTGCGACCAGCTGCTGAACCCGCCGGACCTGGGGCTCGCCCACCGCAGCGTGCTGGCGGCCGTGGAGAACGGCGAGCTGACGGAGGAGCGGATCGACGCGTCGGTGCTGCGGATCCTGGAACTGAAGGCGCGCCGGGGCCTGTTCGACGGGGCGGGCACCTCGGCCGGGAGGGTGGACGAGGCCGTCGGCAGCCCGGAGCACCTCGCGGCCGCCGAGGCGATCGCGGAGGGTACGACGACCGTCCTGGCCAATCCCGCCGGGCTGCTGCCGCTGGACGCCTCGGCCGCCCCCCGGCTGCTGGTCACCGGAGCGGACCCGGTTTCCCCCAGCGGCACCACGGGGCCCCCGACGGCCGTCCTGGCGCGGGAGCTGACCGCCCTGGGCTGCCGGGCCACGGCCCTGCCGCCCGCCCGCGCGGCGGCCGCCGCGCCCGGTCACGCGGCGGTGCTGGTGTGCACGTACAACGTGCCCGAGGGAGAGAGCCCGCAGCGCACCCTGGTGGCGGATCTGGTGGCCACCGGAGTGCCGGTCGTCGTGGTCGCGATCCGCAATCCGTACGACACGGCCCGGCTGCCTGCCTGCGCGGCGGAGGTGGCGACCTACACCTGGACGGATGTGGAGATGCGGGCGGCCGCCCGGGTGCTCACCGGCGCGGTGCGGCCGGTGGGCCGCCTTCCGGTCCCGGTCCCGGGCCGCTACCCGCTGGGCCACGGGGTGACGTACTAGACGTCACCCCGTCACCCCGTCACCCCGTCACCCCGTCACCCCGTCACCCGCAGAGCCTGCGGGAGGACGTGGTCCGGCGGACCAGGGGCTACGGCCGCAGCTGCGGCTCGCGCTCCAGGTCGCGCTGGTCGAGCTGGGCGTCCGGCGCGGCCAGCGGGGCCGCCTTCGCCTCGTCGGCGATCGCGGCGGCCGGGGCGACCCCGGCCCACTGGAGGATCTTCGCGGTCGCCAGGGCCTTCTCGCCCTCGAGCAGCTGGGCGACGTTGGCCCCGTGGTTGGCGCCCGGCGCGATCATCACGTGGCTGTCGCGCGCCCCGTAGCCGATGCGGAACGGCTCGGCGCCCCACGGGTCGTTCTGCCCGTACACGAACAGCATCTGGTTCGCGTTGTTGCGCACCCAGCCGTCGATGTCCTTCATGGCTCCCGGCTGGAAGGCCATGGGGATGTCGCGGGGAACGAAGTTGCGCGGCGGCTGGTAGCCGTAGCGGCTCAGGTTGCCCAGGTGGGGCTGCTTGATGTCGGGCGAACCGAGCTGCGTGCCCGCCTGGTAGTAGTACGGCGTGTACGTGGTCAGGCCCTGGTCCGCGTAGGCGGAGAAGCCCGAGATCGCGTCGATCGTGTCCCAGATCTCCTGGTCGCTCGCGGTGGCGGCGGCCGGGATGGAGGCGCAGTCGGCGAGCAGGCTGTACTGCCAGAAGGCCCACACGTAGTCGAGTACGACGGCCTCGTAGGCCTTGTCGAGGTTGCCGACGGTGGTGAAGGTCCAGCCGTTCTCGGCGGCGGCGGCCGCGTACTTGGCCTCCAGCGGCTCGCGGCGCACCAGCGCCTCGCGCTGCACCGTGTTCAGCCTGTCGCGGCACTCCTTGGTGCCGACCTTGGCGAAGAACCGGTCGTAGGCCGAGTCCTCGTTGTTGACGACGTCGTTGGGTGCGACGTAGGCGACGACACCGTCCATGTCACGCGGGTAGAAGCGCTCGTAGTACGTCGCCGTCATGCCGCCCTTGCTGCCGCCCGTGGACAGCCAGTTCTTGGGGTAGATCTTCTTCAGCGCGCCGAAGATGCGGTGCTGGTCGCTGGCGGCCTGCCAGATGTCCAGGTTCGCCCAGTTGGCCGGGTCGGGCCGGGAGGGCGTGAAGAACCGATACTCCATGGACACCTGGTTGCCGTCGACGATGGTCGTCGGCTCACTGCGGCGCGGGTTGGTGTTGACGTTGTAGCCGGAGGTGAAGAACACCGTCGGTCGCGAAACGTCCTTGTGCAGCAGGGTCAGGCGCTGCTTGAAGGTGCCCCTCGAGGGCTTCCGGTGGTCGACCGGCTGCTCGTAGTTCAGTACGAAGAAGCGGTAGCCGGGATACGGCTTCTCCTCTATCAGGCTCATCCCGGGAATGCCGAGGATCTGGTCCTTGATGTCCGTCGCGGCCGCCGGCCCCGCGGCGGTGGCCGCTTGTGCCGTGGAGCCGGCCGCACCCATGGTGCCGATCAGCACCACGAGCGACAGCAGCCATCCGAGCGTCTTGCGCATTCACCCTCCCCTTGAGTTCACTTCGGTCGCGGTGAACCTAGCGGGGCGAACACGCTGCTGAACAGACCTAGTTGGGCCGCTCCGTCAGCACAGGATCCAGCCGGATTCGGCCGATTCGGCCCCCACGCTCCCTTTTACATACACGCAGCGGCCGATGGCGCCCACGGTGACGGGACCGGCATAACGGGTGAATCGCCCGATATCGCGGACCGGCGCCCCGCCGCGGCCCTGGACGCTCACCGCCATCTCCCGCCGCTCACCGGGGACCCGGGCCACGATGAGCGCACACGCCTGGGCGCGGCTCTTGTACACGCGCACCTCACCCGCCGCGAGCACCAGCGTCCGGGCCAGCCGGCCCGGACAGCTTCCGGTCGCGGCCCGCTCCCCCGGCGCCGCCTGCGCGGGCGGGGCCGCGAACAGCCCGCCGACGCTGAGCCACAGCGCGGCGGTGAACACCCCGAGGGCCGCGGCCCGCCGGCCCCACCCCCGCCATCCCCTCGACTGCCGCAACACCCTGTCCCCCGATCGGTCGTACGCACAACGTGCGCACGCACGTACGACGCGCGGAGCTCCCGGAAGGTTGCCGCGGGGCGCCCGTCGCCCGTAAGGGTGCATCCGCCACCCCCTGGCGGGAGAACGGGAGTTCGCGACCGGGCGGGACATTACGCTGGGTTACCCGCTTCCCGCCCTCCGTAGCCGCGAAAGGCATCCACGTGACGAACGACCTGCTCGACCGCAAGCTGGAGCGCTCCTTCAACCGCCTCGACGCGGACGGGAACGGCGTGATCGACGCGACGGACATCATCGCGCTCGGCTCCCGGCTGCTGACGGCGCTGTCCGAGCCCGACGACTCGCCCAAGGCGGACGCGGTGATGCGGGGGATCGCCAACTTCTGGCAGGACCTCTTCACGGAGCTGGACATCGACCGGGACAACAAGGTCACGCCCGAGGAGTACAAGGTGGGCATGACGCGGCTGTACGGGCAGGGCGGTCCCGCCTACGACCGCTCGTTCCGGCCGATGATGCAGGCGATCCTCACGGTCGTCGACACCGACAACGACGGGCGTATCAGCCCGGAGGAGTTCCACAAGGCCCAGGAGGCCTTCGACACGGAACTGAGCCCCGACGACGCCGAGGCCCTGTTCCGGCGGATCGACGCCAACGGGGACGGCACCCTCACCGTGGACGAACTCCTCGACGCGGTGCGCGACTACTACACCGGCACCGACGAGGACGCCCCGGGCAACCTGTTCTTCGGCGAACTCTGACCCGCCCGGCGGTCAGGCCGCGGCGTGCTCGTCCTCCCCGACGAAGGTGCGCCACAGCTGCGCGTACGGGCCGCCGCGCGCCAGGAGTTCGGCGTGGGTGCCGTCCTCGACGACCTGGCCGCGGTCCATGACCACGACCCGGTCGGCGCGGGCGGCCGTGGTCAGCCGGTGCGCCACCACCAGGGTCGTGCGCTTGCCGGCGAGCCGGTCGGTGGCCTGGTTGACCTGGGCCTCGGTGGCCAGGTCCAGGGCTGCGGTGGCCTCGTCGAGCAGCAGCACGTCCGGGTCGACGAGCTCGGCCCGGGCCAGTGCGATCAGCTGGCGCTGCCCGGCGGAGAGGTTGCGGCCGCGCTCGGCCACGATGTGCAGGTAGCCGCCGTCGAGCGTGGCGATCATGTCGTGGGCGCCGACCGCGCGCGCGGCTGCCTCCACCTCGGCGTCCTGCGCGTCGGGCCGCCCGTAGGCGATGGCGTCGCGGACGGTACCGGGGAAGAGGTAGGGCTCCTGGGGGACGACGCCGAGCCGGTGGCGGTAGGCCGTCAGGTCGAGCTCCCGCAGGTCGGCCCCGTCGGCGGTGATCCGGCCGGAGGTCGGATCGTAGAACCGGGCCACCATCTTGACCAGCGTGGACTTGCCCGCTCCGGTCTCGCCGACGAAGGCGACGGTCTGCCCGGCGGGTATGCGCAGGTCGATGCCGGCCAGTGCGTCACCCTTCGCCCCCCGCTCCTCGGCGGTGCCGTAGGCGAAGCGGACGCCCTCGAAGGCGATCTCGCCGCGCAGTTCGGGCACCGCGCGCGGCTCTTCGGCGCGCGGGGTGGTGGTCGGCTCGCGCAACAGCCCCTGGATGCGGCCGAGGGAGACGGTGGCCTGCTGGTAGCCGTCGAAGACCTGGGACAGCTGCTGGACCGGGGCGAAGAACAGGTCGATGTAGAGCAGGTAGGCGACCAGCGCACCGGTGGTGAGCGTGCCCGCCTCGACCCGGCCGGCGCCGACGATCAGCACGGCGGCCGCGGCGCCCGAGGACAGCAGCTGCACGAAGGGGAAGTAGACCGATATCAGCCACTGGCCGCGCACCCGGGCCTCGCGGTACGAGTCGCTGCGCTCCGCGAAGCGGCGGGCGCCGGAGCCCTCGCGGCGGAAGGCCTGGACGATGCGGAGCCCGGCGACGGACTCCTGGAGGTCGGCGTTGACCAGGCTGACCCGGTCGCGGGCGAGTTCGTACGCGGCGACCGACTTGCGGCGGAACACGATCGTGCCGATCACCAGCACCGGCAGCGTGGCGAAGACGATCAGGGCGAGCTCGACGTCGAGGACGAGCAGGGCGATCAGGATGCCGAAGAAGGTGAAGACGGAGACGACGGCGGTGACGAGCCCGGTCTGCAGGAAGCTGGACAGGGCGTCCACGTCGGTGGTCATCCGGGTCATGATCTTGCCGGTCAGCTCGCGCTCGTAGAAGTCGAGCCCGAGGCGCTGGAGCTGGGCGAAGATCTTGACGCGGAGCGAGTACAGCACGCGCTCGCCGGTGCGGCCCGTCATCCGGGTCTCGGCGAACTGCGCGGCCCATTGCCCGACGACGACCGCGAGCGCGAGGGCGGCGGCGGCCCAGACCGCGCCCAGGGCGGCCTTCTCCACACCCTGGTCGATACCGTGCCGGATCATGATCGGCAGGAGCAGCCCGGAGCCCGCGTCGACGGCGACGAGGCCGAGGCTGACCGCGAGCGGCGCCCAGAACCCGCCGAGCAGGCGGCGCAGGCCGTAGCTCTCCTCGGCGGCCGCGGCGCGGGTCTCGTCCACGTCGGGCTCGTCGTCGGCGGGCGGCAGGGCGGCGACCTGGGCGAGCAGCTCGGGGGTGGCCGGCATGCCGGGTACCGAAGCGGCGGCGGAGGCGCTGTCGGACTCCTCCTGGCGCCTCCAGAGCTCGGGTGTGACCCCGCCCGCGACCCGGCGCTTGGCGTTGACGGGCTCGGAGTCGATCTCCGCCTCGAGCTCGATGTCCCGTTCGATGTCCCGGTCGATGTCCCGCTCGAACTCGGACATCGGCAGGGCGTCGGGGGTCCGCGGCGAGCCGGCGCCGAGCGCGTCGGGGTCGGTCAGCAGCCTGCGGTAGAGGGCGGAGCGGCGCTCCAGCTCCTCGTGGGTGCCGATGTCAGAGAGCCGGCCGCGGTCGAGTACGGCGATCCGGTCGGCCAGCGCGAGCGTGGAGCGGCGGTGGGCGATCAGCAGGGTGGTCCGGCCGGCCATGACCGAGCGCAGCGCCTCGTGGATCTCGTGCTCGACGCGGGCGTCCACGGCGGAGGTGGCGTCGTCGAGGAGGAGCAGCCGCGGGTCGGTGAGGATGGCCCGGGCGAGCGCGACGCGCTGGCGCTGGCCGCCGGAGAGGGTGAGCCCCTGCTCGCCGACCTTGGTGTCGTACCCGGCGGGCAGGGCCCGGACGAACCCGTCCGCCTGGGCGGCGCGGGCGGCGGCCTCGATCTGCTCGTCGGTGGCGCCGGGGTGCCCGTAGGCGATGTTGGCGCGGATGGTGTCGGAGAAGAGGAACGAATCTTCCGGGACCAGTCCGATGGCGCCGCGCAGGGACGCGTACGTCAGCTCGCGCACGTCGTGCCCGCCGACGCGGACGGTTCCCCCGTCGGCGTCGTAGAAACGCGGCAGGAGCAGCGAGACGGTGGACTTCCCGCTCCCGGAGGCACCGACGACGGCGATGGTCTCCCCCTCGGCGACGGAGAGCGAGAACCCGTCGAGGACGGGCCGCTCTGGGTCGTACCCGAAGCGGACGTCGTCGAACGCGATGGTGGCGGGCGCGTCGGCGGGCAGCTCGTGCGTACCCTCCCGGATGACGGGCCGGGTGTCGATGAGCTCGAAGACCCGCTCCGCACCGGCACGCGCCTGCTGGCCCACCGTCAGCACCATGGCGAGCATGCGGACGGGGCCGACGAGCTGGGCGAGGTAGGTGGAGAAGGCCACGAAGGTGCCGAGGGTGACCTGTCCTCGGGTGGCCATCCAGCCGCCGAGCGCCAGCATGGCGACCTGGCCGAGGGCGGGTACGGCCTGGAGGGCGGGGGTGTAGCGCGAGTTCAGCCGGATGGTCCGCATCCGGCCGGCGAACAGCCGCCGTCCGGCGGTGCGCAGCTTGGAGGTCTCCTGCTCCTCCTGGCCGAAGCCCTTGACCACGCGGACGCCGGTCACGGCCCCGTCGACGACGCCCGCGACGGCGGCGGCCTGCCCCTGGGCGTACCAGGTGGCGGGGAAGAGCTTCTTGCGGCTGCGCTTGGCGATGAACCACAGGGCGGGGGCCATCAGCAGTGCGACGAGGGTCAGCAGCGGGGACAGCGCCAGCATGATCCCGAGGGATATCCCGAAGAGCAGGAAGTTCCCGATGGTCATCGGGAGCATGAAGAGGAGGCCCTGGATCAGCTGGAGGTCGCTCGTGGCCCGCCCGACGACCTGCCCGGTGGACAGCTCGTCCTGCCGCCGCCCGTCGAGGCGGGCGATGGAGTCGTACATGTCGGTGCGCAGGTCGTGCTGGACGTCGAGGGCGAGCCGCCCGCCGTAGTACCTGCGGATGTAGGTCAGCGCGTACACGAGGACGGCGGCGGCTATGAGCATGCCCGCCCAGGGCCCCATGGGCTTGGACCGGTCTCCGATGACGTCGTCGATGATGACCTTGGTGACCAGCGGCACGAGCGCCATGACGGCCATGCCGGCCAGCGAGGACCCGAGCGCGAGGAGCACGTTGACCTTGTAGCGCCACGTGTACGCGGCGAGCCGCCTGCCCCAGCCCTGTTTTTCCCCAGCCGCCGTCACGTGAAGCCTCCCCGTTCGTCCGTCCTACCGACAAGCCCCAACGCCCGGACCGGCGGATTTCATCCCGCCGCAACGATCACACTGGGGTCCGGGCGCTGCGAGCGGGCTGCACCCGTCAGGGGCGGGCCCGGCCGTTCAGAGGTGGGTCGGCGCGAACATCTTGAGGGTGGCCGGGAGGACCACGACCGAGGGGCCGGGGGTGGCGAGGGCCTTCTTGAGGTCCGCCGTCAGGGATTCCGGGGTGGTGGTGGTCGCCGGGACGTCGAAGGATGCCGCCAGTGCGGCGAAGTCGGGGCGGGTGAGCTCGGTACCGGTGGAGCGGCCGAAGGACTCCGTCATGTACTCCCGCAGGATGCCGTAGCCGCCGTCGTCCACGATCAGCCAGGTGACGTCCAGGTCGTGCTGGCGCGCCGTGGCCAGCTCCGCGGCCGAGTACATCGCGCCGCCGTCGCCGGAGACCGCGAGGACCGGGGTGCCCGGCTCCGCGACGGCCGCGCCGAGGGCCGCCGGGAAGGCGTAGCCGAGGCCGCCCGCGCCCTGGGCCGAGTGCATGGTGTTGGGGTGCTTGGCGTCGAAGGCCGACCACGCCCAGTAGGACAGGATCGTCATGTCCCAGAAGGACGGGGAGCGCGGCGGGAGGGCGGCCCGGATCGAGGTCAGGAGCTCCTGCTCCAGGGTGACGTCCTGGGCGGACAGGCGGTCCGCGATGTCGGACAGGACCATCCTCACGCGGTCCGGAGCGTACGGGTCCGAGCGCTCGGTCACCGTCTCCAGCAGGGCCTGGAGGGCGAGGCGGGCGTCCGCGTGGATGCCCAGGGCCGGGTGGTTGGACTCCAGCTTCCCGAGGTCCGCCTCGATCTGGACGACCCGGCCGGTGGGGAAGAACGTGTGGTAGTTCGAGGACAGTTCGCCCAGGCCCGAGCCGACGACGAGGAGGACGTCCGCGTCCTCCAGGAAGTCGGTCATGTGGCGGTCCTCCAGCCAGGACTGGAGGGAGAGCGGGTGGTTCCAGGGGAAGGCGCCCTTGCCGCCGAAGGTGGTGACCACGGGGGCGTTGAGGCGTTCCGCCAGCTGCTTGAGCTTGCCCGCCGCGTCGGAGCGGATGACCCCGCCGCCCGCGATGATCACCGGGCGGGCCGCCTGGGACAGCCAGTGGGCGGCGACGGCGGTGAGCTCCGGGCGCGGGGCGAGCTCGTGCGGGGTAGCGTCCATGCCCGTGACCTGCGGGATCAGTGTCTCGGCGCGCAGCACGTCCTCCGGGATCTCCACCCAGACCGGGCCGTGGGGCGCGGTCAGGGCCGATTCCCAGGCCTCCGCGACCACGGAGGGGATCTGCGAGGGGGTGCGGGCCACATGGACCGATTTGACCACGTCCCGGAAGGAAGCCGACTGGTCGCGCAGCTCGTGCAGGTGCCCCCGGCGCCCGCCGCCCAGGCCCGCCACCGGCACCTGCGAGGAGAGGGCGAGCACGGGGGCGGAGGCGGCCGCCGCCTCCGCGAGCGCCGGCAGGGCCATCAGCGCGCCCGGCCCCGTCGACAGCAGCAGCGGCACGGCCTCGCCCGTGATGCGGCCGTACGCGTCCGCCGCGAAGCCCGCGTTGTTCTCCGTGCGCAGCGTGATGAGGCGCAGGTCCGAGCGGCCGACCGCGTCGAAGACGGCGAGCGCGTGCTGGCCGGGCAGCCCGAAGACGGTGGTCGCGCCCAGCGAGCGCAGTGTCTCCACGACCAGGTCCCCGCCCGTGCGGCCCGGCGGCGGAGCCAGCGCGGCGGCCGTCTGGGCCTCGGTGGGACGGAGAACCAGGTCGTGGTCGTGCGTCACTTGTCTTACTTGCCCTTCGACTGCGCGCTGTGCCTACGGGCGCTGCGTGGCCGCAGCGATCTGCCGGCTCATGATCGTGGTGAGCTCGTACGCGGTGTGCGAGGCCGCGACCGAGGTGATCTCCGCGTGATCGTACGCCGGGGCCACCTCCACCACGTCGGCGGAAACGAGGTTGCAGGAGGACAGACCGCGGATGATCTCCAGCAGCTCGCGGGAGGTCATGCCGCCCGCCTCCGGGGTGCCGGTGCCGGGCGCGTGGGCCGGGTCCAGTACGTCGATGTCGATGGAGATGTAGAGGGGGCGGTCGCCGATGCGCTGGCGCAGCTGGTCGGCCACCTCGTCGGCGCCGCGGCGGTAGACGTCCGCGGAGGTGACGATGCCGAAGCCCATCTTGGCGTCGTCGTCCAGGTCCTGCTTGCCGTACAGCGGGCCGCGCGTACCGACGTGCGAGAGCGCCTCGGTGTCGAGGATGCCCTCCTCGACGGCACGGCGGAACGGGGTGCCGTGGGTGTACTCGGCGCCGAAGTAGGTGTCCCAGGTGTCCAGGTGCGCGTCGAAGTGGAGCAGCGCGACGGGGCCGTGCTTCTTGGCGACGGAGCGCAGGAGCGGGAGGGCGATGGTGTGGTCGCCGCCGAGGGTCATCAGGCGGGAGCCGGCGCCGAGCAGCTCGTCGGCCGCGGCCTCGACCGTCTCGACGGCCTCGTTGATGTTGAAGGGGTTCACCGCGATGTCGCCGGCGTCCGCGACCTGCGCGAGGGCGAAGGGGGAGGCGTCCTGGGCCGGGTTGTACGGGCGCAGCAGGCGCGAGGCCTCGCGGATCGCGTTGCCGCCGAAGCGGGCGCCGGGGCGGTAGGAGACACCGGAGTCGAAGGGCACGCCGACGACGGCGACGTCGGCGGAGCCGACCTCGTCGAGGCGCGGCAGCCGGGCGAAGGTCGCGGGGCCCGCGTAGCGCGGGATGCGGGAGGAGTCGACGGGGCCGCGCGGCTGCGTGCTCATGGGGGGTGCCCTTCTGGAGGTCGTGCGGGTGCGGTCCTTCGAGCGTAAGCCGGTGCCCGCGGGGCGCGAAGTGTACGTTTCATCCACTAGCACCCACTGATGTGTACGGAGTATCCATGGAGGCCCCTCCCACCCCGCCGGTCGCCCTCGGGCGCCTGCTCGCCGACGGCGAGCTGGGTCTGCGCCGGCTGGCCGGGCCCGCCGAGGCCGAGGTGCACGGGGTGCACGCCTCGGAGATGGCGGACCCGTCTCCGTACCTGCTGGGCGGGGAGCTGCTGCTGACGGCGGGAGCGGGCCTGGCGGGGGCGGAGGGCCCGGACGGCGGCCCCGCGGGCGGCGGAGCGGATGCCGGGCCGTACGTCGAGCGGCTGGTCCGGGCCGGGGCGGCCGCCGTCGGCTTCGGGGTCACCCCGGTGCACGAGACGGTGCCGCAGGCCCTGGCCGACGCCTGCGCCCGGCACGGGCTGCCGCTGGTCGAGGTGCCGCCCGCGACGCCGTTCACGGCCGTGGGCCGGGCCGTCTGGCGGCTGATGGAGGAGGCCCGTACGCGCGAGCTGCGCCGCGTGACCGAGGCGCAGCAGTCCCTCGCGGCAGCGGCCGCCCGGCCCGACCCGGTCCCCGCGGTGCTCGCCCGCCTGGCGGCGAGCCTGGGCGGCTGGGCGGGCCTGCTCGCACCGGAGCTCGGGACGGGCGCGGACGCGGGCCCCGACGGGCCGGGCGCAGCCGCGCTCCGCCCGGCCGGGGCCGCCGCTGCCGGCCGCGAGCCGGGGCGGGACGTACGCGCCGCCCTCGAGGCACTCGCGCACCGGGTGGCCCCCGGCTCCGCGGCGACCGCCACCGACACCCTGGCCGGGACGCACCTGGCCACCTACGCCGTGGGCGGCGGCCAGGTGCTGGCCCTCGCCACCCCGGTACGGGCCCCGGGCGACCACACCATCGCCTCCGTCGCCGCCGTCCTGCTGACCCTGCTCACGGCGAACCGCCCGGCCGGGACGGAGGCCGCCGCCCTCACCCGGCTCCTCCTCGACGGGGAGCCCGCGGCGGCGCTGGCCCCCGGGCCCTGGCACGTCGTGCACGCCAGGGGCTCGGGAGACCCGCGGGCCCTGGCGGCGGCGCTGGGCACCGTACTGCTGGACGCGCACGGGGACTCCGTACGCCTGCTCACCGACCGGGAGCCCGGCCCGCGGCCCGGATGGCGCCTCGGGGTGAGCGCACCGGCCGCGCCGGCGGAGCTGCGCACGGCCGAGGCGCAGGCCCTGCGGGCCCTGCACCGGGCGGAGGCGGCCCGCACCGCGCTGGCCCGCCACACCGACGGCGGCCTGGACACCCTGCTGGACCCGGCCGAGGCCCGCGCCCATGCCGAGGCCCTGCTCGGGCCCCTGTCCCCCGCCCTGCGCGAAACCCTCCGCGCCTGGCTGGCCCACCACGGCAGCTGGGACCGCACCGCCGCCGCCCTGTCCGTCCACCGCAACACGGTCCGCCAGCGCATCGCGCGCGCCGCGGCCCTGCTCGACCGCGACCTGGACGACGCGGACGTACGGATGGAACTGTGGTTCGCCCTGCGCACCGGCTAGTCCTGCGACCGGACCCGGTGCCCCGTTGACCTGCTGACCTGTTCACCTGCTGAACCTCCACGAGCTGCTGGACCGCTGCGGGCTGGAGGGCGTGGCCTGCGGCGCGACTCTGGACAGGAGGGACAACCCGCCGGTAACTTAATCTGAGCAAGCGCTTAGGTATAAGCGGCGTCGCGCCGCCACCGAGAGGAGTCGGCCGTGCGCCGTACCGTATTCAACGAGGACCACGAGGCGTTCCGCGAGACCATCCGCGCCTTCATCGAGGCCGAGGTCGTCCCCGTCTACGACGAGTGGTTCCAGGCCGGCCAGGCGCCGCGCGAGTTCTACTACAAGCTCGGCGAGCTGGGCGTCTTCGGCATCAACGTGCCCGAGGAGTTCGGCGGCGCCGGCCTCGACACCCACAAGTTCGAAGCCGTGCTCTACGAGGAGACCTCGCGCGCGGGCGTGAACTTCGGCGGCTCCGGCGTGCACGTGCTGCTCGCCCTCCCCTACATCAAGCTGCTCTCCACCGACGAGCAGAAGAAGCGCTACCTGCCGAAGTTCGTCACCGGCGAGGAGATGTGGGCGCTGGCGATGACCGAGCCGGGCACCGGCTCCGACGTCGCGGGCATGAAGACCACCGCCAAGCTCTCCGAGGACGGCACCCACTACGTCCTCAACGGCGCCAAGACCTTCATCACCGGTGGCGTCCACGCCGACCGCGTGATCGTCTGCGCCCGCACCTCCGCCCCGCGCGAGGACGACCGCCGCTTCGGCATCTCCCTGTTCGCCGTGGACACCAAGTCCGCCGGCTACTCCATCGGCCGCAAGCTGGACAAGCTGGGCCTGCGCACCTCCGACACCGCCGAGCTGGCGTTCGTCGACGTGAAGGTCCCGGTCGAGGACCTGATGGGCGAGGAGAACAAGGGCTTCTACTACCTCGGCCAGAACCTGCCCTCCGAGCGCTGGGGCATCGCCTTCGGCGCGTACGCGCAGGCCAAGGCCGCCGTCCGGTTCGCCCAGCAGTACGTGCAGGAGCGCACCGTCTTCGGCAAGCCCGTCGCGCACTTCCAGAACACCAAGTTCGAACTGGCCGCCTGCCAGGCCGAGGTGGACGCGGCCGAGGCCGTCGCCGACCGCGCCCTGGAGGCCCTGGACGCCGGTGAGCTGACCGCCGCCGAGGCCGCCTCCGCGAAGCTGTTCTGCACCGAGGTCGCGCACCGCGTCATCGACAAGTGCCTCCAGCTGCACGGCGGTTACGGCTACATGAACGAGTACCCGATCGCCCGTCTGTACGCCGACAACCGCGTGAACCGCATCTACGGCGGCACCAGCGAGGTCATGAAGTCCATCATCGCCAAGTCCATGGGCCTGTAGGGAAGTCAGGGCACCTACCCTTCCCCCATGAACGAGGCACTGACGACGCTCCTCGATCTGCTCGACCTCGAGCAGATCGAGGAGAACATCTTCCGCGGTACCAGCCGTTCGGCGCTGGTACCGCGTGTCTTCGGCGGTCAGGTCGCGGCCCAGGCACTGGTCGCGGCCGGCCGCACCGTGCCCGAGGACCGCACCGCGCACTCGCTGCACTCGTACTTCCTGCGCGCCGGGGATCCCGGCGCGCCCATCGTCTACTCGGTGGACCGGATCCGCGACGGACGCTCCTTCACCACGCGCCGGGTGGTCGCCGTCCAGCACGGCCAGCCGATCTTCCACCTCTCCGCGTCCTTCCAGACGCACGAGGACGGCCTGGACCACCAGGCCGTGATGCCCTCCGCGCCCGACCCGGAGACGTTGCCGACCGCGGCCGAGTCGCTGCCCGCGTACCGCGAGATCTTCCGCGACCCGGGCACGGTGGAGCGGCTGATCGAGGCGCGCGGCGCGGTGGACCTGCGGTACGCCACGACCCCGCCCTGGGGGAGCGTCGGCGAGCCGGTGGAGCCGCGCTGCCAGGTGTGGTTCCGCACGGCCGACAAGCTGGAGAGCGACGACTCCCTGCTGCACACCTGCCTGGCCACGTACGTCTCCGACATGACCCTGCTGGACTCGGTGCTGCTCGCGCACGGGCGCGGCGGGTGGGCGGTCGGCGACGTGGTCGGCGCCTCGCTGGACCACGCGATGTGGTTCCACCGGCCGTTTCGCGCGGACGAGTGGCTGCTGTACGACCAGGAGTCCCCGTCGGCGGCCGCCGGCCGGGGCCTGGGCCAGGCCCGCATCTGGACCCAGGACGGCCGGCTGGCCGTGACCGTCATCCAGGAGGGTGTCGTGCGCGTTCCGCGCGCGTGAACACAGCCGCGCGCGAGCACAGCACCGGTCCCACGTAGGCACCGCACTAGTCCCACCAGAACGACCAGTGCGTCGCGCCGACCACCGCCTCCTCGGCGTAGGCGCGGACGCTGCCGGCGCCCTGCCAGATGTTGTCGGGCGCGAAGGCGAAGTGCTCCGCGGCGACCGGCAGCGCGTGGGCGAGGGTACGCGGCGGGGCCGCCACCGACACGTGGAGTTCGTCGAAGCCGAGGGCGAGGAGCCGGGCGCCGAAACGGTCCTCCCACGAGCGCAGGACCGCGCTGATGCGGGCGGTGTCGCTCTCGTGGTGGCCCGGTCCGCACCAGCCCATCGCCGTGGGTACGTCGGCTCCCCGGCCCGCGGGGACCAGTGCGAGCCGCGGGCCCGCCAGGAAGCCGGTCCCGATCAGATCGTCCGCGAGGGCGCGGGCAGCCGCCTCCGGCTCCGGGCCGTCCCGCGCCGGGGACGGCGGCTCGGCGAGCCCCGGCCAGTCCCGGCCGAAGGGGGCGATGAGCTCCTCGCCGTCCTCGCCCTGCTCCTCCGGGTCGGGGACGACGGCGTTCCAGAACGCGCACAGGACCGGCTCGGCAGGATGGTCGTCCGGGTCGGACATGCGCTCCGGCAGCAGCCCCTTGGTCCGCCACCACTCCTCCAGGCCGCGCCGCTCCTGGAGCAGGACCGCCTGGAGGCCCGCGGCGGCCAGGTCCGGCCGGTCGCGGTACGAGGCCAGCGCAGCGGCGTCCACCGGCCCGTCGGAGACCCACAGCAGCGGCTCCGGCCGGGCCCGCCACGGCCGGCGCCGGACGGGCCGGGTGATCAGGCTGCCGGGGGGCAGGCCGGCGACCGCGGAGCCGAGTGCTGACAGCCGGTGCGGGACTTCGCTCATGGCCGCGACCGTAACGGCCCCCACTGACAGTGGCGGGGGCCTGGGAACGGGGACCGCGGCGGATCCGGCCCCGGGGTACGGCTACGCGTCCAGCAGCCCGGCGGCGGACAGCAGGTAGGCGGTCAGCGGGTCGTAGAAGCGCGGGTCGCGGACGTGGTCGTCCAGCGGGACCGCCACCTGGAGGGTGCCCTCGGCCTCGCCGAGGAAGAGCGCCGGGTCGTTGCAGTCCGCATACCCGACCGCGTCCAGCCCGCGCTGCGCCGCGCAGCCCGCCCAGCCGTGGTCGGCGACGACCAGGTCCGGCTGCGGCCGGCCGGCCGCCGTGAGCCCGTCCAGGATCGCGGCCATCGGCTCCGGCGAGTGGGTGTGCCACAGCGTCGCGCCCCGCTCCAGTACGGCGACGTCCGCGAACTGCCACACCGAGCCCTCGTCGGCGGTCAGCCCGGCCGGGATCACCACGATCTCGCATCCCGCCGCGCGCAGGGCCGCCGCCGTGGCCCGGTGGACGTCCAGCAGCCCGCCGGGGTGCCCGGTGGCGAGCAGCACGCTCTGCCGGTCCAGCGCGGCCTTGCGCAGCCGGGCCGCCAGCCGGTCCAGGCCGGACACCGTCAGCTCCGGGTCGATGGTGTCCTGGCCGTAGCGGTGCGCCGGGTCGTCCACGACCCCGCAGCGCTCGGCCATCACGGCGAGCACGTCCTGCTCGTCCGTCCAGCGGTCGCCCAGCTCCAGCCCGAGCCAGTAGTGCCGGTCGCCGTTGGCGAGCTTGCGGTAGTGGGAGAGGTTGTTCTCGCGCGGGGTGGCGACCTGTCCCGCGATGCGCGTGCGGACCAGGTGGTCGACGAGCTCTGCGCGGCTGGGTACGGGCGTCTCTATCGGCTTCGGCATGCGGCCCATTCTGCCGCCGCCGGGGCGCAGGCGCCGCGTCCATCCCGACCGGTGGACGCGGCGGTTCACACCGACAGCGCCCCGAACGCCCCGTGCGCGAGCCGCCGGAGCAGTGACTCCGTCGCCTCCCGCCCCAGGGCCGCCAGGTGCGGGGTGGAGTTCAGCAGGCCGAAGACCGCGTGCACGCAGACCCGGACCTCCGCCTCGCCCACCTCCGGGTGCAGTTCCCGTACGACGTCCACCCACAGCTCCACGTACTGGCGCTGCAACTGGCGGACGAGCTTGCGGTCCGTGTCCCGCAGCCGGTCGAGCTCCCGGTCGTGCAGGGTGATCAGCGCCCGGTCGTCGAGCGCGAAGTCGATGTGCCCGTCGATGAGGGAGGACAGGACCAGCACGGGATCGCCCGCCGCCTCCTCCACCCGGCGCCGGCCGCCGGTCAGCAGCCGTTCGCTGATGCCGACCAGCAGCTCGGCCAGCATGGCGTCCTTGCCCGCGAAGTGCCGGTAGAGGCCGGGGCCGCTGATGCCGACCGCCGCCCCTATCTCGTCGACGCCGACGCCGTGGAATCCGCGCGCGGCGAAGAGGCGGGCGGCCTCACTGAGGATCTGCTCGCGACGGGTCGGGGCGGCCGCACTGGTGCTCATGGGAAACCATTCTAGACAGGGCCGTTAGCGCTCGTTAACCTAGGCCGTACATGCGTTAACGCTCATTAACAGCGTGCACCGAGCAAGGGAGCTCGACCGATGCAGCAGGCACCAGTGCTGACGAGCGCCGCGGACCCGGCGTCCGAGGCCTGGCGGACCAACGAGGCCGCCCACCGCGAGCTCACCGAGGGCCTGCGGGCCCGGCTCGACGCGGCCCGGCTCGGCGGCGGCGAGAAGGCCCGCGCCCGCCACACCGCCCGCGGGAAGCTCCTCCCCCGCGACCGGGTGGACACCCTCCTGGACCCCGGGTCCCCCTTCCTGGAGCTGGCCCCGCTGGCCGCCGAGGGCATGTACGGGGGCGCGGCCCCCGCCGCCGGGGTGATCGCGGGCATCGGACGGGTCAGCGGCCGCGAGTGCGTGATCGTCGCGAACGACGCCACCGTCAAGGGCGGCACCTACTACCCGATGACCGTCAAGAAGCACCTGCGCGCCCAGGAAGTGGCACTGGAGAATCGTCTCCCCTGCCTCTACCTGGTCGACTCGGGCGGCGCGTTCCTGCCCATGCAGGACGAGGTCTTCCCGGACCGCGAGCACTTCGGCCGCATCTTCTACAACCAGGCGCGCATGTCGGGGGCCGGCATCCCGCAGATCGCCGCCGTCCTCGGCTCCTGCACGGCGGGCGGCGCCTACGTACCGGCCATGAGCGACGAGGCCGTCATCGTCCGCGGCCAGGGCACGATCTTCCTCGGCGGCCCGCCGCTGGTGAAGGCCGCCACCGGTGAGGTGGTCACGGCGGAGGAGCTGGGCGGCGGCGAGGTCCACTCCCGGGTCTCCGGCGTCACCGACCACCTCGCGCAGGACGACGCGCACGCGCTGCGGATCGTACGGAACATCGTGTCGACCCTGCCGGAGCGCACGGCCCTGCCGTGGTCGGTGGAGGCTCCCGAGGAGCCCAAGGTGGACCCGCACGGGCTGTACGGTGCGGTCCCGGTCGACTCCCGCACCCCGTACGACGCCCGCGAGATCATCGCCCGGATCGTCGACGGCTCCCGCTTCCAGGAGTTCAAGGCGGAGTTCGGGCAGACCCTCGTCACCGGCTTCGCCCGGATCCACGGCCACCCGGTCGGGATCGTCGCGAACAACGGAATCCTCTTCTCCGAATCCGCCCAGAAGGGCGCCCACTTCATCGAGCTGTGCGACCAGCGCGGCATCCCGCTGCTGTTCCTCCAGAACATCTCCGGGTTCATGGTCGGCCGCGACTACGAGGCGGGCGGCATCGCCAAGCACGGCGCCAAGATGGTGACCGCGGTGGCCTGCACCCGGGTGCCGAAGCTGACGGTGGTCGTCGGCGGCTCGTACGGGGCCGGCAACTACTCGATGTGCGGGCGGGCGTACTCGCCGCGCTTCCTGTGGATGTGGCCCAACGCCAAGATCTCCGTGATGGGCGGCGAGCAGGCGGCCTCGGTGCTGGCCACGGTCAAGCGGGACCAGATCGAAGGCGCGGGCCAGGAGTGGCCGGCCGAGGACGAGGAGGCCTTCAAGGCCCCGGTCCGGGCGCAGTACGAGGAGCAGGGCAACGCCTACTACGCCACCGCCCGGCTGTGGGACGACGGGGTCATCGATCCGTTGGAGACCCGGCAGGTGCTGGGACTGGCCCTGACCGCGTGCGCGAACGCCCCGCTGGGCGATCGCGGCTTCGGCATCTTCCGTATGTGACGTGAGGACCTCACTGATGTTCAGCACTGTTCTGGTCGCCAACCGCGGCGAGATCGCGGTACGCGTCATCCGCACCCTGCGCGAACTGGGCGTGCGGTCGGTGGCCGTCTTCAGCGACGCGGACGCGGACGCCCGCCACGTACGGGAGGCCGACACGGCCGTCCGGATCGGTCCGGCGGCGGCCGCCGAGAGCTACCTGTCGGTGGAGCGGCTGCTGGATGCCGCGCGGCGCACGGGCGCCGAGGCGGTCCACCCGGGCTACGGCTTCCTCGCCGAGAACGCCGCCTTCGCGGAGGCCTGCGCGGACGCCGGTCTCGGCTTCATCGGGCCGCCGGCTTCGGCCATCTCCCTGATGGGCGACAAGATCCGGGCCAAGGAGACGGTGCGCGCCGCCGGAGTCCCGGTGGTCCCGGGCTCCTCGGGCAGTGGCCTGTCGGACGCCGAACTGGTCGCCGCCGCCGAGGAGATCGGCATGCCCGTGCTGCTGAAGCCCTCGGCGGGCGGCGGCGGCAAGGGCATGCGGCTGGTGCGCGACGCGGCCGTGCTGGCCGAGGAGATCGCGGCGGCCCGCCGCGAGGCCCGCTCCTCCTTCGGCGACGACACGCTCCTGGTCGAGCGGTGGATCGACCGGCCCCGGCACATCGAGATCCAGGTGCTCGCCGACTCGCACGGGAACGTGGTCCACCTGGGCGAGCGCGAGTGCTCGCTCCAGCGGCGCCACCAGAAGGTGATCGAGGAGGCGCCGTCGGTCCTGCTGGACGAGAAGACCCGGGCGGCGATGGGCGCGGCGGCGGTGGAGGCGGCCCGCTCGTGCGGGTACGTGGGCGCGGGCACGGTGGAGTTCATCGTCCCGGGCGGGGACCCGTCCTCCTACTTCTTCATGGAGATGAACACCCGCCTCCAGGTCGAGCACCCGGTGACGGAGCTGATCACCGGCCTGGACCTGGTGGAGCAGCAGCTGCGGGTGGCCTCCGGCGGGGCCCTGCCCTTCACCCAGGACGAGGTCCGGCTGACGGGCCACGCGATCGAGGCCCGGGTGTGCGCCGAGGACCCGGCGCGGGGGTTCCTGCCCTCGGGCGGCACGGTCCTCGCCCTGTCCGAGCCGTCGGGCGGTGCGGTCCGCACGGACTCCGGCCTGACGGCGGGCGTCCCGGTGGGCTCGACGTACGACCCGATGCTGTCGAAGGTCATCGCGTACGGGCCGGACCGCGCGACGGCCCTGCGGGTGCTGCGGGGCGCGCTCGCCGACACCGTGATCCTGGGCGTCCAGACGAACGCCGGCTTCCTGCGGAGGCTGCTGGCCCACCCGGACGTGGTCTCGGGCGACCTGGACACGGGCCTGGTCGAGCGCGACCTCCCGTCCCTCCTCCCGGAGGGCGTGCCCGTCGAGGTCTACGCGGCCGCGGCCCTGCTGGCGCAGGGACCCGGGGCGCTGCCCCGGACCCCGGTCCTCAATCGCCGGACGGGCCGGGAAGGCACGCCGTCGACCGGCCCGGAAGGCTGGGTGGACCCGTTCGACGCCGTCGGCGGCTGGCGCCTCGGCGGTACCCCGGCCTGGACGGTGCACCACTTCCGCCTTCCCGGCCACGACCCGGTGACGGTCCGCACCCGCCCCTCCGGCTCGGCCACAGAGCTGCTCGTCACCGACGAAGCCGGTCCAGATGCAGCCTCGCCGACGATTGAGGCGCGGGGTCTGGGGCAGAGCCCCGGCGCACCGGCCCGCGGCCGGATCGTGGCCCGCACCCTAGACACCGTCACCGTCGAACTCGACGGCGTCACCCACCGCTTCAGCCACGCCACCTCCCCGGAGGGCACCTGGCTCGGCCGCGACGCGGACTCCTGGCACGTGCAGGCCCACGACCCGGTGGCCGCCGCCCTGAGCGGGAGCGGACACGCAGGGGCCGACACCCTCGCCGCCCCGATGCCCGGCACCGTCACGGTCGTCAAGGTGGCCGTCGGCGACAAGGTGGTGGCCGGCCAGAGCCTGCTGGTCGTCGAGGCGATGAAGATGGAGCACGTCATCTCCGCCCCGCACGCCGGGACCGTCACCGAACTCGACGTCACCCCCGGCGCCACCGTGGCCATGGACCAGGTCCTGGCCGTCGTCACCCCGGACGAGGAGGAGGGCGCATGAGCGGCCTGCCCATGACCGTCCCGGCGCCCGGCCTGCCGGCCCGGGTCCGGATCCACGAGGTCGGCGCCCGTGACGGGCTGCAGAACGAGAAGACGGCCGTCCCTACCGCCGTCAAGGCCGAGTTCATCCACCGGCTGGCCGCCGCCGGCCTCACCACCGTCGAGGCCACCAGCTTCGTCCACCCGAAGTGGGTTCCGCAGCTCGCCGACGCCGAGCAGCTCTTCCCGCTGCTCGGCGACATCGACGCCGCGCTGCCCGTGCTCGTGCCCAACGAGCGCGGCCTCGACCGGGCCCTGGCCCTCGGTGCCACCCGTATCGCCGTGTTCGGCTCGGCCACCGAGACCTTCGCCTCGCGCAACCTCAACCGCACCGTCGCCGAGTCCCTCGCCATGTTCGAGCCCGTCGTGGCCCGCGCCAAGGAGGCCGGGGCGCACGTCCGCGGGTACCTGTCGATGTGCTTCGGCGATCCCTGGGAGGGGCCGGTCCCGGTCCACCAGGTGGTCCGCGTCGCCAAGGCCCTGCTCGACCTCGGCTGCGACGAGCTGAGCCTCGGCGACACCATCGGCGTCGCCACGCCCGGCCACGTCCAGGCCCTGCTGGGCGAGCTGGGCGAGGGAGGCGTGCCCACCGACCGCGTCGGCGTGCACTTCCACGACACCTACGGCCAGGCCCTGTCCAACACCCTCGCCGCGCTCCGGCACGGCGTGACCACGGTCGACGCCTCCGCCGGCGGCCTCGGCGGATGCCCGTACGCGAAGAGCGCCACCGGCAACCTCGCCACCGAGGACCTGGTGTGGATGCTCGACGGCCTCGGCATCGAGACCGGTGTCGATCTGGCCGCCCTCACCGCCACGAGCGTGTGGATGGCGCAGCAGCTGGGCCGGCCCAGCCCTTCCCGTACCGTCCGCGCCCTCTCCCACAAGGAGTAACGAAGACATGTCCCTCGACCACCGGCTCACCCCCGAGCACGAGGAACTCCGCCGTACCGTCGAGGCGTTCGCGCACGACGTGATCGCGCCGAAGATCGGCGACCTGTACGAGCGGCACGAGTTCCCGTACGAGATCGTCGCCGAGATGGGCCGCATGGGCCTGTTCGGCCTGCCCTTCCCCGAGGAGTACGGCGGCATGGGCGGCGACTACCTCGCCCTCGGCATCGCCCTGGAGGAGCTGGCCCGCGTCGACTCCTCGGTCGCCATCACCCTGGAGGCCGGGGTCTCGCTGGGCTCCATGCCCCTCTACCTCTTCGGGACCGAGGAGCAGAAGCGGGAGTGGCTGCCCAAGATGTGCTCCGGCGAGGTCCTGGGCGCGTTCGGCCTGACCGAGCCGGGCGCCGGCAGCGACGCCGGCGGCACCCGCACCACGGCCGTCCGTGACGGCGACGAGTGGGTCATCAACGGCTCCAAGTGCTTCATCACCAACTCCGGTACGGACATCACCGGCCTGGTCACCGTCACCGCCGTGACGGGCCGCAAGGCGGACGGCCGCCCGGAGATCTCCTCGATCATCGTCCCGTCCGGCACGCCCGGCTTCACCGTCGCCGCCCCGTACTCCAAGGTCGGCTGGAACGCCTCGGACACCCGCGAGCTGTCCTTCGACGGCGTACGGGTGCCGCTCGCCAACCTGGTCGGCGAAGAGGGCCGCGGCTACGCGCAGTTCCTGCGGATCCTCGACGAGGGCCGGATCGCCATCTCCGCGCTCGCGACGGGCCTGGCCCAGGGCTGTGTGGACGAGTCGGTGAAGTACGCGAAGGAGCGGCACGCCTTCGGCAAGGCGATCGGCGACAACCAGGCCATCCAGTTCAAGCTGGCGGACATGGAGATGCGCGCCCACATGGCCCGCATCGGCTGGCGCGACGCCGCTTCCCGGCTGGTCAGCGGGGAGCCGTTCAAGAAGGAGGCGGCTATCGCCAAGCTGTACTCCTCCACGGTGGCCGTGGACAACGCCCGGGACGCCACGCAGATCCACGGCGGCTACGGGTTCATGAACGAGTACCCGGTGGCGCGCATGTGGCGGGACTCGAAGATCCTGGAGATCGGCGAGGGCACCAGCGAGGTCCAGCGCATGCTCATCGCGCGCGAACTGGGCTTCTCCGCCTAGCCGCAGCGCCGGACGCGGTACGGCAAGCGGTTCCGCACGCGGTACGCCCGCGTGCCGGGGGTCCTAAAAAAACTTAGGGCCCCCTTATCGTTTTCGGCCAAGGTTAGGCTAACCTTCCCACCGAACGGCTCAGGCGCCGCCCGGCACGCACGAAAACGGACATCGACATGCCCAAGTCCCGAACCTCCTCCTTCACCCGCCGCGGATTCATCGCGGCCGGCGGCGCCCTCGGCCTCGTCGCGGCTCTGGCCGCCTGCGGTGGCACCGATTCGGCGAAGGGCGACGGCGGCGCGGACAAGGGCGCCGCGGCGTCGGGCCCCTGGACCTTCAAGGACGACCTCGGCAAGGACGTCAGCACCAAGGCCAAGCCGAAGAACATCGTCGCCTTCACCGGTACCGCCGCCGCGCTGTACGACTACGGCATCCCGGTCAAGGGCGTCTTCGGCCCGACCAAGACCGCCGACGGCAAGCCCGACGTCCAGGCCGGTTCGATGGACATCTCCAAGGTCGAGATCATCGGCAACGTCTACGACGAGTTCAACGTCGAGAAGTACGCGGCCCTCCAGCCCGACCTGCTCGTCACCAACACGTGGGACGGCAGCTACTGGTACGTGCCCGAGGCCTCCAAGGACAAGATCCTGCAGCTGGCCCCGGCCGCCGCGATCTCCGTGGGCGGCGACGCCACCCTCGACAAGGCGCTGGAGCGCACCGCCGAGCTCGCCAAGTCCCTCGGCGCCGACATGAACGACAAGAAGGCCGTCGACGCCAAGGCCCGCTTCGAGGCGGCCGCCGCGAAGGTCCGCGAGGCCACCAAGGCCAACCCCGGCCTCAAGGTCCTCGTCGGCTCCGGCTCGGCCGACCTGTTCTACGTCTCCACCCCGGACACCTCGGCCGACCTGAAGTACTTCAAGTCCCTCGGCGTCGAGTTCGTCACCCCGGAGAAGCTGGACGAGGGCGGCTTCTTCGAGAGCCTCAGCTGGGAGAACGCCGGCAAGTACAAGGCCGACGTCGTCTTCCTCGACAACCGCACCGGCACCCTGCAGCCGGAGGACCTGAAGGCGAAGGCCACCTGGGCCGAGCTGCCGTCGGTCAAGGCCGGCCAGATCACCCCGCGCGTCACCGAGCCGATCTACTCGTACGACAAGTGCGCCACGATCCTCGAGGACCTCGCGAAGGCCCTCCAGAACGCCAAGAAGGTCAGCTGACCGCCCTTCCTTCCGGCTGAGCCGCATTCCCAGGGGGACTCTCCGTATGACCGTCACCGCGTCCGGCGTTCCGGCCGCTCTGCACTTCCGGTTCTTCGCGCTGGACGTGCTCCGCACGCGCCGACTCGGCCACTCCTTCCTGCGGGTGACGTTCGGCGGTGAGTCCCTCGCGGACTTCCGCTCGGGCGGCTTCGACCAGAGCCTGTCCCTCTTCCTGCCCCCGTCCGGCCAGGAGCACACCGTGCTCCCGTCCACGGACGCGGACACCTGGTTCGCCGCCTGGCGCGGGATGCCGGACGAGGAGCGGCCGGCGATGCGCTCGTACACGGTGCGCGAACAGCGCCGTACCGCAGGGGGCGTGGACGAGGTCGACATCGACTTCGTCCTGCACGGGGACACGAGCCCCGCCTCCCACTGGGCGGGCCGGGCGGTGACCGGCCGCCGGATCCTGGCGATCGGCCCGGCCGTCGCGGAGAACAAGTCGGTACGGTTCCAGCCGCCGGGCGGAGCCGACGCGATCTGGATGTACGCCGACGAGACCGCCCTGCCGGCCGCGGCCGCGATCCTGGACCGGCTGCCGGCCGGGACGCGGGTGCGGGCCTGGTTCGAGGTCCCGCACGAGGACGACCGGCTCGCGCTGTCGACGCCCGCCGAGGCGGACGTCACCTGGATCGTCCGCGAGGGCGACGGCCGGGAGCGCACGGAGCAGGTGCTGAGCGCGTTGCGCGCGGCCGGGCCGCTCACCGCCGAAGCCCCGTACGTGTGGCTGGCGGGGGAGGCGGGCACGGTGCGCGCCGTGCGCCGCCACTTCGTGCAGGAACGATCCGTCGACCGCCGCTCGGTGCGTTTCACCGGCTACTGGCGGCTCGGCGCGAGCGAGGAGCAGCTCCTCGCCGAGGCGTACGCGGGCAAGGCCCCGAGCGAGGACCCCGCGTCCGAGCTCTAGTCAGATCCCCTACGCCGTGCGGCAGTTGAGATGGGTCCTGGTTATCAGCCAGGGGCCCATCCTCATTTGGCTTATTAGTTTAGGTTAGGCTAACCTAAACCTCACACGCCCCACCCTCCCCTTATCCCCATGCCCGGAGGAAAGTTGATGCGTTCGCATCTGCTGAACGAGACGACCGCGGACCTCTACCGGCGTTCCGTCACCGAGGGCGTCGCACGCGTCGCCGCCAAACTCGCGACCACGGAGCGGCCCCACACCGGTATATCCGTCGACGAACTCGCCCCGGTCATCAACGGGATCGACCTGGACCGGCCGCTCGGAGACGCGGCCGCCGTCCTGGACGAGCTGGAGGACGTGTACCTGCGCGACGCGGTGTACTTCCACCACCCGCGCTACCTCGGTCACCTCAACTGCCCGGTCGTCATCCCGGCTGTGCTCGGCGAGGCGGTCCTCGCGGCCGTCAACTCCTCCCTCGACACCTGGGACCAGTCCATCGGCGGCACGCTCATCGAGCGCCGCCTCGTCGACTGGACCGCGCAGCGCATCGGCCTCGGCCCCGCCGCGGACGGCGTCTTCACCTCCGGCGGCAGCCAGTCCAACTTCCACGCGCTGCTGCTCGCCCGCGACGAGGCCTGCCGCCTCGTCATGAAGAAGGAGCTGGACGCGGGCCGCGAGCTCACCAAGGCCGAACTCCTGCCGAAGCTGCGCATCTTCACCTCCGAGGCCAGCCACTTCAGCGTGAAGAAGTCGGCCGCCATGCTCGGGCTCGGCTACGAGGCCGTCATCGCGGTCCCGGTCGACCGCAACCGCCGCATGGACACCTCGGTGCTCGCCCTGGAGCTCGAGGAGTGCGCCGCCGAGGGCCTCTTCCCGATGGCCGTCGTCGCCACCGCCGGCACCACCGACTTCGGGTCCATCGACCCGCTCCCCGAGATCGCCCGCCTGGCCGACGAGCACTCCGCGTGGATGCACGTGGACGCCGCCTACGGCTGCGGACTGCTGGCCTCCCCCACCCGCCGGCACCTCCTCGACGGCATCGAGCGCGCCGACTCGGTCACCGTCGACTACCACAAGTCGTTCTTCCAGCCCGTCAGTTCCAGCGCCATGCTGGTCCGCGACCGCGACACCCTCAAGCACGCCACGTACCACGCGGACTACCTCAACCCGCGCCGCATGGCCGAGGAGCGCATCCCCAACCAGGTCGACAAGTCCATCCAGACCACGCGCCGCTTCGACGCGCTCAAGCTCTGGATGACCCTGCGCATCATGGGCGCCGACGGGGTCGGCTCCCTCTTCGACGAGGTCATCGACCTGGCCGCCGCGGGCTGGGACATCATCGACGCCGACCCGCGCTTCGAGGTCGTCGTCAAGCCCCAGATCTCCACCCTGGTCTTCCGCTACGTCCCGGAAGGCGACGTCCCCAGGGAACTCGTCGACGAGGCCAACCTGCACGCCCGCAAGGCCCTCTTCGCCTCGGGTGAGGCCGTCGTCGCCGGAACCAAGGTGGACGGGGACCAGTACCTGAAGTTCACCCTCCTCAACCCGCAGACCACGACGGCCGACATCACGGCCGTACTCGACCTTCTCGCCGCACACGCCGAGCAGTTCCTGGGAGAATCCCTTGCCGTCCACCGTTAAGCCCCGTGACTTCATCGGCATCGGCCTCGGTCCCTTCAACCTGGGACTCGCCTGCCTGACCGCGCCGATCGACGAGCTCGACGGCCTGTTCATCGAGTCGAAGCCGCACTTCGAGTGGCACGCGGGAATGTTCCTGGACGGCGCCCACCTGCAGACGCCGTTCATGTCGGACCTGGTCACCCTCGCCGACCCGACCTCGCCCTTCTCCTTCCTGAACTACCTGAAGGACCAGGACCGGCTGTACTCCTTCTACATCCGGGAGAACTTCTACCCGCTGCGCGCCGAGTACAACGACTACTGCCGCTGGGCCGCCGACCGGCTCGACAACGTCCTGTACTCCACCTCCGTCACCGAGGTCACCTACGACGAGCAGGCCGGTCTCTACGAGGTCCACACCGACAAGGGCGAGACCCACCTGGCCCGCCGCCTGGTCCTGGGCACCGGCACCCCGCCCTTCGTCCCGGAGGCCTGCGCCGGCCTCGGCGGCGACTTCCTGCACAACTCCGCGTACATGCGGCACAAGGCGGAGCTGCAGAAGAAGAAGTCGATCACCCTGGTCGGCTCGGGCCAGAGCGCCGCGGAGATCTACTACGACCTCCTCGCCGAGATCGACGTGTACGGCTACCAGCTCAACTGGGTCACGCGCTCCCCGCGCTTCTTCCCGCTGGAGTACACGAAGCTGACGCTGGAGATGACCTCCCCCGAGTACGTGGACTACTTCCACGCCCTCCCCGAGGACACCCGCTACCGGCTCGAGACCCAGCAGAAGAACCTCTTCAAGGGCATCGACGGCGACCTGATCAACGCCATCTTCGACCTGCTCTACCAGAAGAAGATCACCATGCCGGGCCAGGTGCCGACCACCCTGCTGACCAACACCTCGCTGAACAGCACGGCGTACGACACCACCACGGGCACCTACACCCTGGGCCTGCGCCAGGAGGAGCAGGAGCGGGACTTCACCCTCGCCTCCGAGGGCCTGGTCCTGGCCACCGGCTACAAGTACCGGGTCCCGGAGTTCCTCGCCCCGGTGCGCGAGCGGCTGAACTTCGACGGCCGCGGCCGCCTCGACGCCGCCCGCAACTACAGCATCGACACCACGGGCCGCGGGGTGTACCTCCAAAACGGCACGACCCACAACCACTCCCTGACCTCCCCCGACCTGGGCATGGCCGCGTACCGCAACGCCTATATCGTCAGTGAGCTCCTCGGCCGCGAGTACTACAAGGTCGAGAAGTCCATCGCGTTCCAGCAGTTCGCAGCCCCGGAAGGCATGCACGCATGAGCACCACCGGCTCCACCACCGAGACCCTGTACACGCGTACCGACGCAGGTCTCGGCAGCTTCGCCATCCGCCCGCTGGACCCCTTCGCCGACGCGGAGCTCCTGCACGGCTGGGTCACGCACCCCAAGGCCTCGTTCTGGATGATGCAGGACGCCTCGCTGCCGGACGTCGAGCGCGAGTACATGAGGATCGCGGCCCACGAGCACCACCAGGCCTTCATCGGCCTGCACGAGGGCCGCCCCGCCTTCCTGATGGAGACGTACGACCCGGCCCACCTGGAGCTCGTCGGCCTGTACGACGCCCAACCCGGCGACGTCGGCATGCACTTCCTCGTGGCGCCGAGCGACCAGCCGCTGCACGGCTTCACCCGCGCGGTCATCACCACCGTCATGGCGGCCGTGTTCGCCGACCCGCAGGCCGAGCGCGTCGTGGTCGAGCCCGACGTCCGCAACACCGCCGTCCACGCCCTGAACGAGGCCGTCGGCTTCGTGCCCGACCGCCCGGTCCAGAAGCCGGAGAAGGAAGCCCTCCTCAGCTTCTGCACCCGCGCGCAGTTCGAGGCGGCCACCGGCCTCACGAAGGAGCTCTCGATATGAGCCTCGCCGACGCCGTCTCCCACCTCTCCCCCGAGCTGTGGGCCCGCGCCAACCGCGCCCTGGTCCGCAAGGGCCTCGCGGAGTTCTCCCACGAGCGCCTGCTCACCCCGAAGCTCCTGGACTCCGGCCTCTACTCGGTCCTGAGCGACGACTCCTCGGTGGAGTACCGCTTCGCGGCCACGCGGCACGCCCTGGACCACTGGTCGGTGGACGAGGCGTCCATCACCCGCCACCAGGACGGCGCCGAGCTTCCGCTGGACGCCCTCGACTTCCACATCGAGCTCCGGCAGTCCCTCGGGCTCAGCGCCGAAGTCCTGCCCGTCTACCTGGAGGAGATCTCCTCCACCCTGGCCGGTACGGGCTTCAAGTACACGAAGCCGCAGATCTCCTCCGCCGTCCTCGCGAAGTCCTCCTTCCAGGACATCGAGACCGGCATGACCGAGGGCCACCCCTGCTTCGTCGCGAACAACGGCCGCCTCGGCTTCGGCGTGCACGAGTACCTCTCGTACGCCCCGGAGACCGCGAGCCCGGTCCACCTGGTGTGGGTGGCGGCCCGCAAGGACGTCTCCACCTTCACGGCGGGCGCGGGCCTGGACCACGACTCGTTCATGCGCGCCGAGCTGGGCGACGAGACGATCGCGGCCTTCTCCGCGAAGATGACCGACCTCGGCCTGGACCTGGCGGACTACCACCTGTTCCCGGTCCACCCCTGGCAGTGGTGGAACAAGACCACCATCACCTTCGCCGCCGAGATCGCCAACCGCCGCCTGGTCCTGCTGGGCGAGGGCACGGACGCGTACCTGGCGCAGCAGTCGATCCGCACCTTCTTCAACACCAGCGCCCCCGAGAAGCACTACGTCAAAACGGCGATCTCGGTGCTGAACATGGGCTTCATGCGGGGCCTGTCGGCCGCGTACATGGAGGCCACCCCGGCCATCAACGACTGGCTCCACCAGCTGATCGGGGCGGACCCGGTGCTGCGGTCCGTCGACTTCTCGATCATCCGCGAGCGCGCGGCGATCGGCTACCACCACCGCCAGTACGAGCGCGCCACCGACCGGTACTCCCCGTACCGCAAGATGCTGGCCGCGCTCTGGCGCGAGTCCCCGGTGAACTCCCTCCAGGGCGACGAGCGCCTGGCCACGATGGCCTCGCTCCTCCACGTCGACGCCGAGGGCAAGTCCTTCGTGGGCGCCCTGATCGAGGAGTCGGGCCTCACCCCGGCCGAGTGGCTGCGCTCGTACCTGCGGGCCTACCTGGTCCCGCTCCTGCACTGCTTCTACCAGTACGACCTCGCGTACATGCCGCACGGAGAGAACACCATCCTCGTCATCGAGGGCGGCGTGGTGAAGCGGGCGATCTTCAAGGACATCGCCGAGGAGATCGTGGTCATGGACCCGGACGCGGTGCTGCCGCCCGCGGTCGAGCGGGTCCGGGCGGACATCCCGGAGGACATGAAGCTGCTGTCGATCTTCACGGACGTCTTCGACTGCTTCTTCCGCTTCCTGGGCCCGATCCTGGCGACGGAGGGCATCTGCGAGGAGGACACCTTCTGGCGGGCGGTCGCGGACTGCGCCCACGAGTACCAGGACTCCGTGCCGGCCCTGTCTGACCGCTTCGAGCGCTACGACCTGTTCGCCGAGGAGTTCCAGCTGTCCTGCCTGAACCGCCTCCAGCTGCGCAACAACAAGCAGATGGTCGACCTCGCCGACCCGTCCGCCGCGCTCCAGCTGATCGGCAACCTCAAGAACCCCGTCGCGCCGTTCGCCGCGCGGCGGTAACCAGGCCCGGGCGGGCAGCCGATACGGTCCCTCGACTGCCCGCCCGCCTTCTCGGGGCTCCGCCCCCGGCATCTTTCAGCCCCGCCGGCGTTCGAGGCGCGGGGGTCCGGGGGCGGAGCCTCCGGCAGCGGCGTCGCGCCGCTAAGACCACGGCACGTCCGGCGCCCGGTGATACGCGATGCCCTGCGCATCCATGCGCGGCCCCTGCGCCGCCAGGCGCAGACTGTACGACGCCCAGTCAAGGGCGGCGGCCGGCGCCCAGCCCAGCTCCGCCAGCCCCAGCACCCGCGGAAACGCCATCAGCTCCCAGTCCGCCCGCGTGGCGATCGTCTCCGTCCACAGCGGCGCCTCCACCCCCAGGACGGCCGACTCCGGGACCCCGGCCAGATAGGCCCCCGGGTCCCAGGAGTACGACCTCTTCACCGGGACGAACCCGGCCCACGCCAGCCCCGGCTTCGTCGCCAGGTCGTACTTCATGTCCAGGTACAGCCGGTCCGCCGGCGACAGGATCAGCGGATGCCCCGCCTTCGCGGCCGCCACGACCCCGGCCTTCTCCGCGGCGGGCGTCCGGTCGTGCCCCCAGTACTGCAGCACCGCCCCCTCCGCCGGCCGCGCCGCCGCCAGCTGGTGCCAGGCGACCACCGTCTTCCCGTACCGGCCCACCACCGCCTGCGCCCGGTCCATGAAGGCCGCGTAGTCCGCCGCGGGCGTCGCGTGCGCCTCGTCGCCGCCGATGTGCAGGTAGCGGCCCGGCGTCAGCTCCGCCAGCTCGCCGAGCACCTGGTCGATGAACTCGTACGTCCGCTCCTTGGCCACGCACAGCGAGCTGAAGCCCACCTTGGTCCCGGTGTACCTCTCCGGCGCCTTCCCGTCGCAGTTCAGCTCCGCGTACGAGGCGAGCGCCGCGTTCGTGTGCCCCGGCATGTCGATCTCCGGGACCACGTCCACGTACCGCTCCCCCGCGTACGCGACGAGCTCCCGGTACTCGTCCTTCGTCCAGTGCCCGCCGGGCCCGCCGCCGACCTCGCTGCCGCCCCCGTACTGCGCCAGCCGCGGCCAGGAGTCGATCGCCAGGCGCCACCCCTGGTCATCGGTCAGGTGCACGTGCAGGGTGTTGACCTTGTACTGCGCGAGCTGGTCGACGTACCTCTTCACCTGCTCCACCGTGAAGAAGTGCCGCGCGATGTCGATCATCGCGCCCCGGTAGGCGAAGCGCGGCCGGTCGGAGACCGTCCCGCCGGGCACCGTCCCGGGCCCGGCCACCGGTACGAGCTGGCGCAGCGTCTGCCCGGCGTGGAAGAGCCCGGCCGGGGTCCGCGCGGTGAGGGTGATCCCGGCCGGCCCGGACTCCAGCAGGTACCCCTCGTCCCCGACCCCCTCGGCCTCCTCGTCGATCCGGAGCCGGATCCCGTCCCCCTGGGCCCCGTCGACCACCGGGAGCGGCAGCCCGCTGGGGCCGCGCAGCTGCTCCGCGAGGAGCTCGCCGACCCGCCGGACCTCCTCGTCGGGCCGGCCCGTACGGATGACCGTGCCCGCTCCGAAGGAGTACCCGGGGCCTTCGGCGCGTGCGGAGACGGGCGCCGGCAGCAGCCGTTCGAAGGGAGCCAGGGCGGCCCGGGCGTCGTCGCCGGGTCTGGCGTCGTCGCCCCGGGCGGCGGTGCAGGACACCGCCGTGCCGAGGACGGAGAGGACGAGGAGGGTGCCGAGCGTGCGTCGCAGGACTCTCATGGCTCAGGTATAGGCCAAGTTGGCCCCGACGGCCGGTGCGAGAATCGACGGATGGCGGAAATCATCCAGAAGGACGGCACTTGGACCTTCGGCGGGGACACGGTGCGCATCGTGCCGGGCCGCGACAAGGGGGTGGGCCTGCTGCGCCAGACGCTCGGCGAAGTCGCCGTACCGCTGCGCGCGCTGGCCGGGATCAGCTTCGAACCGGGGCGCAAGGCGGGCCGGTTGCGGCTGCGCCTGCGGGACGGCGCCGACCCGCTGCTCCAGGTGACGGGCGGGCGGCTGCCGGACTCCTCCGATCCGTACCGGCTGACCGTGGAGGCGGACCGGACCGGGGTGGCGGAGTACTTCGTGGACGAGGTGCGCAGCGCGCTCCTGCTGGAGCAGGTGGAGACCGGGGCCACCCGCGGCTACCTGCTGCCGGGCCCCTCGGTGCCGATCACGGCGGGCGCGGGCGACGGGACCGTGGCCTTCGACGGGGACCGGGTGTCCCTGGAGTGGAACTGGACGGCCGAGGAGGCCAAGCGTTCGGGCGGGACGCGGGAATTCCGGGTGGCGGACCTGCGGTCGGTGGAGTGGTCCCCGTCGAAGGGGCTGGCGAGCGGCTGGCTGCGCTTCCTCCCGGCGGGCACCGCGGCGCCCGCCTCGCCGAAGTACGACCCCTACACGGTGGAGCTCTTCGGTTTCAAGAACGACCCGCTGATGGCCCTGGTCGCGGCGGCGGTGGCGGCTCGGATGCCCCACCCGGCGGCGGCCGCGGCCGAGCAGGCGGCCCCCACCCCGGCCCTGACCCTCGGAGCGGGCGCGCCGCCCGCGGCCTCGGCCTCGGCGTCCGCGTCCGCGGAGGAGATCGCGGCGGACCACGACGCCCTGCTGCGCCGCTTGCGGGAGCTCGGTGAGCTGCACCAGTCGGGGATCCTCACGGCGGAGGAGTTCACGGTGGCCAAGCAGGCCGTTTTGCGACGTTTCTGACCGGATCCATCCATTCCACTGGTCCAGACCAGAAGGATCCTGCCCGAATCCGGGCAGGATCTTTGCGTTCGATGCCCTGACCCGCCAGTATCTACGGGTGCTCGATCGCCGCCCGTCGCATGACGACCTCGTCGACCACCTGGTGCGCAGCACCTCGCTGCAGCGAGGCGAAGCCGCCCGGGTGGTGCTCGACGTGCTCGCGTACTTCGACGAGACGACCGAGGAGTTCGTCCGCCGCCGCCACCGGGAACTGCAGTCCGGCGGAGCGGTCAACGCGGAGATCTTCGAGCGGATCGCGGCCGAGCTGCCGCACCGCGCCGTGGCGCCTCCGGAGCTCTCGCTCCGGCAGCTGCGCCGCATCGTCTACGGCTGACACGCGGCGGCGAACACGGCTGAGACCCAGCCACCCGAGCACACGTACCGAACTTCAGGAGGGGCAGAACCGTATGTGCGGAATCGTCGGTTACATCGGCAAGCGTGACGTGGCACCACTGCTGCTGGAAGGCCTGCAGCGCCTCGAGTACCGCGGATACGACTCCGCGGGCATCGTCGTGAACAGCCCGAAGGCCTCGGCCCTGAAGGTCGTCAAGGCCAAGGGCCGGGTCCGCGAGCTGGAGTCCCGCGTCCCCAAGCGCTTCGCCGGCACCACCGGCATCGCCCACACCCGCTGGGCCACGCACGGCGCCCCGAGCGACATCAACTCGCACCCCCACCTCGACGCCGAGAACAAGGTCGCCGTCGTCCACAACGGCATCGTCGACAACGCCTCCGAGCTGCGCGCCAAGCTCGAGGCCGAGGGCGTCGTCTTCGTCTCGGAGACCGACACCGAGGTGATCGTCCACCTGATCGCCCGCTCCCTGGCCGACTCCCTCGAGGAGAAGGTCCGCGAGGCCGTCAAGGCGATCGAAGGCACCTACGGCATCGCCGTCATGCACGCCGACTTCGCCGACCGCATCGTCGTCGCCCGCAACGGCTCCCCGGTCGTCCTGGGCATCGGCGAGAAGGAGATGTTCGTCGCCTCGGACGTCGCCGCCCTGGTCGCCCACACCCGCCAGGTCGTCACCCTCGACGACGGCGAGATGGCCACCCTGAAGGCCGACGACTTCCGCACCTACACCACCAGCGGTGCCACCACGACCGCCACCCCGGAGACCGTGGAGTGGGAGGCCGCCTCGTACGACATGGGCGGTCACGACACCTACATGCACAAGGAGATCTCCGAGCAGCCCGACGCGGTCGACCGCGTGCTGCGCGGCCGGATCGACGACCGTTTCAACACGGTCCACCTGGGCGGCCTGAACCTGGACCCGCGCGAGGCGCGCGGCATCCGCCGGGTCAAGATCCTGGGCTGCGGCACCTCGTACCACGCGGGTCTGATCGGCGCCGGCCTCATCGAGGGCATGGCCCGCATCCCCGCGGACGCCGAGCCGGCCTCCGAGTTCCGCTACCGCAACCCGGTCGTGGACCCCGACACCCTCTACATCGCGGTCTCCCAGTCCGGTGAGACGTACGACGTGCTCGCGGCCGTGCAGGAGCTCAAGCGCAAGGGCGCCCGCGTCCTCGGCGTGGTCAACGTGGTCGGCTCCGCCATCGCCCGCGAGGCCGACGGCGGCGTGTACGTGCACGCCGGCCCCGAGGTCTGCGTCGTCTCCACCAAGTGCTTCACCAACACGGTCGTGGCCTTCGCGCTGCTGGCCGTGCACCTGGGCCGCATCCGGGACCTGTCGGTCACCGACGGCAAGCGGATCATCGAGGGCCTGCGCAAGCTGCCCGGGCAGATCCAGGAGATCCTCGACGGCGAAGAGGACATCAAGAAGCTGGCGGCCGAGTTCGCCGAGGCCAAGTCGATGATGTTCATCGGCCGGGTGCGCGGTTACCCGGTGGCCCTGGAGGCCTCCCTCAAGCTGAAGGAGATCTCCTACATCCACGCCGAGGCCTACCCGGCCTCCGAGCTCAAGCACGGTCCCCTCGCGCTGATCGAGCCCTCGCTGCCGACCGTCGCGATCGTCCCGGACGACGACCTGCTGGAGAAGAACCGCGCCGCGCTCGAGGAGATCAAGGCGCGCAGCGGCCGGATCCTCGCGGTCGCGCACCGCGAGCAGGAGAAGGCGGACCACACCATCGTGGTCCCGAAGAACGAGGACGAGCTGGACCCGATCCTGATGGGCATCCCGCTCCAGCTGCTGGCCTACCACACGGCCCTGGCCATGGGCCGGGACATCGACAAGCCGCGCAACCTGGCGAAGTCGGTCACGGTCGAGTAGTCACGGCCTGTCCGTCAAACGGCATGCGAAGACCCCCGTGCGCACCGCGCACGGGGGTCTTCGCGCAGGATGCTCAGCCCGCGGCGACCGCACCGCGGCGCGAGCCCTTGCCCACGGCCATCGGCCAGTGCGCCAGAGCCGCGGTGGCTCCGTACCAGGCCAGCAGCCCGGACACGGCGGCGACCCAGCCGCCGACCTTGGCGAGCCCGTCGCTCCCGGCGAACGAGGCTATGGCCAACAGGAGGAGGGACAGGGTCAGCAGGGCATAGACACCCTGGCTGAACAGACCGCTCGCCGCGGCGACCGTGAGGGTCAGCGCGAGCAGGGCGAAGAGGACCAGAAACGTTCCGGCGGCTTCCTCGGAGACCGAGGCTCCCGCTCCCTTGGCCCACGTGAACCAGAAGACGCCGAGGCCCGCGAACGCGGTGCCGTTGAACCCGTTTCCGCCGCGGTACTCGAGGAGCCCGAGGAGGAAGAGGGCCGCGCCGCCGACGTACATGGCGAGCGACACGGAGTCGGCGGCGGACACCCCGTCGATGATGCCGGTGTGGCCGATACCGAATGCGAGAAGGGTGAGACCCAGGGCGATGTGCCCGAGGGTCGAAGTCGAGGCCGTGCTTCCCGCAGAGACACCATTGTCCACGGCGGGCTCCCTTCGATCTGCAGTTGTTTGCTGCGTCCCAGCAGCACTTATCTACCCTTTACACGGGGGCACAACCGCACAATCGACTTAACAGAGGGTCACGGAATGACAACGACCGGTCGCTGCGCACGCTTGGCGAGGCGCCCTGCCACCGACCCGAAGATCCGGCCCACGATCCCGTGCGTGGAGCCGACCACGATGGCGTCGGCCGAATACTCCCGGCCGACCTCCTCCAGCTCATGGCAGATGTCACCGCCGCGCTCGACCAGGATCCATGGCACTTCGGCCAGATAGTCCGCGCAGGCGAGCTCCAGCCCGAGCACCTCGGTGCGGTGGTCCGGCACGTCGACGAAGACGGGAGGCTCGCAGCCGGCCCAGACGGTGGTGGGCAGCCGGTTGGCGACATGGACGATGATCAGACCCGAGCCGGAGCGACGGGCCATGCCGATCGCGTACGCGAGCGCGCGCTCACTGGACGTGGAGCCGTCGAATCCCACAACGACCCCGTGCCGGAAGGCCGGGTCGCAGGGTAGGCGTGTCTGTTCCACCGCGCGCAGATCGGCGGCCGACGCGGGGTCGGCGACGCGTTTGCGCTTGCGGTCCGCGGGTTCGGAGAATTCGTGACCGGCCATGGGTGTCTCGGCGAAGAGGTCCTTGGAGGAAGCAACAGGGGCGAAATTCGGCGACGCTGGGTGACGGAGCTCTGTCCGGGAAGCATCTTCCCAAGCCCATACCCACCAGGGTACGGCGACACTCCTGTCCTGCACAGGGCTTGCCGCCCTTGGAGAGCGTCCCAGGGAGCATGCCGGAGCGAGCGCGCCTTGGCAATGCCTGCTGTCCCCTACAGCCAGTGACGATCGGGCCGGGTGCCACCCGTGCGCGCAGTGACCGAGCCCGGGCGAGCGGCGTTGGACACGGGTCCGACCGTCCAGGAAGAGCCCGCAGGGAGCACGCCGTGCCCGGCCATCCGGTACACCCCGTCCAGCCAGCTCAGCCGACGCAGCCCGTCCACCAGTACGCCGACACCACCCCGCCGTACGCCCCGTCCCACCCGTCCGCCCTTCACTCGTCCGTGAACCCCGCCGGCCGCCGTCACGACGACCCCGCGGGTGACGTCGTGCGCTGGGCCGCCTTCAGCTGCCTGCTCGTTCCCGTGATCCTCGTCGTCTACGGAACCTCCTTCGGCGGGGCGGCGGTCGCCACGCTCGGCCTGGTCGCCGTGACGGCCGCCTGCCGGGCGCTGCTGCGCTACTCGGAGCGGGCGGAACGGGCCACGGCGCGGGTCCCGGCGCAGGAGCGGCCGCCGTCCGCGCCGCGCGGCCGGCACTCGCGCGGCGGGGCAGGTGGACATCGCGTCTGCGGCGGCTGCGCCCCGCGCGCGGCACCGTCCCCGCAGGACTGACTCATTCGCACACCCACACCCGCATGTTTTAAGCCAACTTCCCGGCAGGATGCCCCTCTTGCCGGAATGTCCCCCCAACCCCCCTACCACCAGCGACGACAGACACCGGAGGGCGCTTTGACCCTACGGGTACTGGCCACAAGCAGACCGGACGCTTCCCGGGCGGGTAGCGGAGCGGAACGCTTCCTGATCGAATGCTTTTCGCCAAGTTGAGAAGTCGACATAGCGCTGCGTGCTGAACTTGTCACGCCGACACCACGGGACGCAGTAGATTCGATCATGTATTTACGGCGGGGGATCCACGTGCAAGGCCGAGGGGAAACGTGCAGGTGCGACCAGACCAAGGAGTCGCGACACCCAAGGGGGGCTTAGCGCCATGAGCCAGGATTCCACCGCCGTCGTCGCAGACGCCGGCCGGAAGCTCGCGGGGCGTCGCCGCAGGGAGATTGTCGCGGTGCTGCTCTTCAGCGGCGGACCGATCTTCGAGAGCTCCATTCCACTTTCCGTGTTCGGCATTGACCGGCAGGACGCGGGAGTTCCACGCTACCGATTGCTCGTGTGCGCCGGGGAGGACGGTCCGCTCAGGACCACCGGCGGACTCGAACTGACCGCGCCGTACGGGTTGGAGGCGATCGCCCGGGCAGGCACGGTCGTCGTGCCCGCATGGCGTTCCATCACTTCACCGCCGCCTCCCGAGGCGCTCGACGCACTGCGTCTGGCGCACGAGGAGGGGGCCCGGATCGTCGGACTGTGCACGGGAGCCTTCGTGCTCGCCGCCGCCGGTCTGCTGGACGGCCGGCCCGCGACGACGCACTGGATGTACGCGCCGACGCTGGCCAAGCGGTACCCGTCCGTCCATGTCGATCCGCGCGAGCTGTTCGTCGACGACGGGGACGTGCTCACGTCCGCGGGCACGGCGGCCGGAATCGACCTGTGCCTGCACATCGTGCGCACGGACCACGGCAGCGAGGCGGCCGGGGCCCTGGCCCGCAGGCTCGTCGTCCCGCCGCGCCGTACGGGCGGACAGGAGCGCTATCTCGACCGGTCGCTGCCGGAGGAGATCGGCGCCGACCCGCTGGCCGAAGTCGTCGCCTGGGCACTGGAACACCTCCACGAGCAGTTCGACGTGGAGACCCTGGCGGCCCGCGCCTACATGAGCAGGCGCACCTTCGACCGCCGGTTCCGCTCGCTGACGGGCAGCGCGCCGCTCCAGTGGCTGATCACCCAGCGGGTGCTCCAGGCACAGCGGCTGCTGGAGACCTCCGACTACTCGGTCGACGAGGTCGCCGGACGCTGCGGATTCCGTTCGCCGGTCGCCCTGCGCGGGCACTTCCGGCGGCAGCTGGGGTCCTCCCCGGCCGCCTACCGCTCCGCCTACCGGGCCCGGCGGCCCCAGGCCGACGTGGCTCAGGTGTCCCAGCTCTCGGAGAGCCCGGTTCCGCACCAGCGCACTCCGCAGCACCAGCGGACGGCGGCGGCCCTGGCCGCGGCGGGCCCGACGGTGACGGAGCTGTACGCCCCGGGCCGGGTCCTGCGGGAACACGCGTAACCCTCACCACGGGTACGACAAGGGAGGTCCTCCACCGGTCACCGCCGATGGGGGACCTTCCGCATATGCGGTCCGGCCCCGAGGGGACCGCATAAGGTGGGACACATGAACGATCGCATGGTGTGGATCGACTGCGAGATGACCGGGCTCTCGTTGACGGACGACGCACTTATCGAGGTGGCCGCACTGGTCACCGACTCGGAGCTCAACGTGCTCGGCGAAGGCGTGGACATCGTGATCCGCCCGCCGGACGCGGCCCTGGAGACCATGCCCGACGTGGTGCGCGAGATGCACACCGCCTCCGGACTGCTCGACGAGCTGGCCGGCGGGACCACCCTCGCGGACGCGGAGGCGCAGGTCCTGGCCTACGTACGGGAGCACGTGAAGGAGCCCCGCAAGGCGCCGCTGTGCGGGAACTCGGTCGGCACCGACCGCGGCTTCCTGCTGCGTGACATGGCCGCGCTCGAGAGCTACATGCACTACCGGATCGTGGACGTGTCCTCGGTCAAGGAGCTGGCGCGCCGCTGGTACCCCCGGGCGTACTTCAACAGCCCGCCGAAGAACGGCAACCACCGGGCGCTGGCGGACATCAGGGAATCCATCGCCGAGCTGCGCTACTACCGGGAGGCGGTCTTCGTGCCGCAGCCCGGACCCGACTCGGACACGGCCCGGAGCATCGCCGCCAAGCACGTGCTGCCCGCCGAGCCCGCCGAATAGCCGACCCGGAGCCGAGGGCGCACCAAGGGGGGAGCGAGCACCCTCCCGGACCCTGTACCCTTTTCTTCGGCCGGTCGGTTCTCCGACCGGACATGGTGGGTGTAGCTCAGTTGGTAGAGCACCTGGTTGTGGTCCAGGTGGCCGCGGGTTCAAGTCCCGTCACTCACCCTGCACAGCAGAGGGGTCCCGATCCGCGACAGCGGACCGGGACCCCTCTGCTCGTTCCCGCGTCGTACGGGCTCAGGAGGACTCCCGGACCACCAGCCGGTTCGGCAGCACGACGGCCGCCTCTCCCCCCGTCTCCCCGGCGATCCTGGCCAGCAGCACCCGCGCCATGGTCCGGCCCATCTCCTCGATCGGCTGGCGGACGCTGGTCAGCGGCGGGTCCATGTGCCGGGCCACCACCGAGTCGTCGAAGCCCACCAGCGCCACGTCCTCGGGGATCCGGCGGCCGGCCGCGCGCAACTCCCGCCGGGCGCCCGCCGCCATGACGTCCGAGGCCGCGAAGACCGCGTCGAGCCCCGGACGGCGCTCCAGCAGCTCGCGCATGGCCCGGCGGCCGCCCTCCTCGGTGAAGTCGCCGACCGCGACCAGCCCCTCGTCGGCCCGGTGCCCGGTGGCGGCCAGGGCCTGCCGGTAGCCGTCGAGGCGGCACTGGGCCCCGTACACGTCCAGCGGTCCGGTGATCGTGGCGATCGCCCGGCGGCCGCGGCCGAGGAGGTGGCGTACGGCCTCGGCCGCGCCCCCCAGGTTGTCGGAATCCACCGAGGGCAGGGGCTCGGCGGCCGAGCGGCGGCCGCTGATCACGGTCGGGATGCCCAGCTCGGCCAGCAGCTCCGGCAGCGGATCCCCGGCGTGGACGGAGACGAGGAGCACCCCGTCGACGCGGTGGCCCGACAGGTACTGGGAGAGGCGGCGGCGCTCGCGGTCGCTGCCGGCCAGGGTGAGGACGAGCTGCACCTCGGTCTCGGCGAGGGCGGAGCCGACCCCGCGGACCACTTCCGAGAAGTACGGCTCGGCGAAGAACCGGGCTTCCGGCTCGGGGATCACGAGGGCGATGGCGTCGGTGCGGTTGGCCGCCAGGGCGCGGGCCGCACGGTTGGGCACGTAACCCAGCTCGGCGACGGCCGCCTCGACGGCGCTCTTGGTGTGCTCGCTGACCTTCGAGGAGCCGTTGATCACCCGTGAGACCGTGCCGCGCCCGACTCCGGCGCGCGCCGCGACCTCTTCCAGGGTCGGCCGTCCCCTGCTGCCCCCGTGCCCCTTCATGGCTTCCTCCCAGCTGTGAATCTACCCCTTGACGACTGTGGGAGCGCTCCCACAGTGTGGCACACGACAACCGGCACGTTCCGTCCTTCAGGGAGGATGCACATGCGAGCCCATGCCCGAGCCCGAAGAACCCTTGCCACGGCAGTCACCGCGGTGGGAGCGGCGGCCCTGCTGCTCGCGGGGTGCGCGCAGGATCCGGCCGAGAAGCCCCAGAGCGGCGCCCCGGCCGGCGACAAGGCGAAGACCACCCTGACCGTCGGGGTTTTCGGCGCCTTCGGCCTCCAGGAGGCCGGGCTCTACGACGAGTACATGGCCCAGAATCCTGGGATCCGCATCGAGCAGACCTCGATCGAGAGGAACGAGAACTACTACCCCCAGCTCCTCACCCACCTGGGGACCGGCAGCGGGCTCGCCGACATCCAGGCCGTCGAGGTCAACAACATCGCCGAGATCACCGCCACCCAGGCCGACAAGCTGGTGGACCTGGGCAAGACGCCGGGGGTGGACAAGGCCGCCTACCTGCCGTGGAAGTGGGCGCAGGGCACGGCGAGCGCGGCGAAGGGCGGGGCCACGGTGGGCCTCGGCACCGACATCGGGCCGCAGGGGATCTGTTACCGCAAGGACCTCTTCGAGGCGGCCGGGCTGCCCAGCGACCGGACGGCGGTCGGGGCGCTGTGGGCGGGCGACTGGAACAAGTACCTGGAGACGGGCAAGGCCTACAAGGCGAAGGCGGGCGCGGGCAAGGCCTTCGTGGACTCCGCGTCGGGGGTGATGGCGGCGGTGACGGGCAGCAGCGCGCAGCGGTTCTACGACGAGCAGGGCAAGATCGTCTACAAGACAAACCCGGCGGTGCGCGGGGCCTTCGACCTGGCGGCCTCCTTCGCGGGCGAGGGGCTGAGCGCCAAGCTCCAGCAGTTCACCCCGGCCTGGGACCAGGGCTTCGCCAACGGCTCCTTCGCCACGGTCTCCTGCCCGGCCTGGATGCTCGGCTACATCCAGGACAAGGCGGGCCCGGCGGGCAAGGACAAGTGGGACGTGGCGCAGGCGCCGAAGCCGAGCAACTGGGGCGGCTCGTTCCTGGTGGTGCCGAAGGCGGGCAAGCACACCGAGGAGGCGGCGAAGCTGGTGGCCTGGCTGACGGCTCCGGCGCAGCAGGCGAAGCTCTTCGAGAAGCGGGGCAGCTTCCCGAGCGCGAGCGCCGCTTACAAGCTGCCGGCGGTGTCCGGGGCGCAGCACGCGTACTTCGGCGGGGCCCCGATCGGCGACATCTTCGCGAAGGCGGCGGAGGGGGTGCCGGTGACGGTGGTCGGTCCGAAGGACCTGGTGATCTCGCAGAACCTGGCGGACATCGGCATGCTCCAGGTCGACCAGAAGGGCCGCAGTGCCCAGGAGGGCTGGGAGGCCGCGGTGAAGGCGATCGACAACGCCTTGGATCAGTGAGGCTCAGGTGACGGACGAGACAGCTGTTCTGTCCCCTTCCGCCGCCGGCTCGAAGCAGCCGGCGGCGGAGGGGGGCGGCCGGGGCCAGGTGTGGCGCTCGCGCCGCTACCGCTGGGACCTGCGCTGGAGCCCGTACGCCTTCGTGGCGCCGTTCTTCCTCTTTTTCGCCGCCTTCGGGCTGTTCCCGCTGCTGTACACGGGCTGGGCGGCGCTGCACCAGGTGGAGCTGACCGATCCGGACAGCATGACGTGGGTGGGGCTGAAGAACTTCACCCGGTTGTGGGACGACGAGTTCTTCTGGAACGCCCTGCGCAACACCGTCACCATCGGGCTGCTGTCCACGGTGCCGCAGCTGGCGATCGCGCTCGGTCTGGCCCATCTGCTCAACTACCGGATGCGCGGCTCCGCGTTCTTCCGGGTCGCCGTGCTCACCCCGTACGCGACCTCGGTGGCGGCCGCCACGCTCGTCTTCGTGCTGCTCTTCGGCCGGGACTACGGGATGGTCAACTGGGCGCTCTCGGCGGTCGGTTTCGAAGCCGTCGACTGGCAGAACGGAACCTTCGCCTCCCAGCTGGCGGTCTCCACCATCGTGATCTGGCGGTGGACCGGCTACAACGCGCTGATCTACCTGGCCGCGATGCAGGCCGTGCCGGGCGAGCTGTACGAGTCGGCCGCGCTGGACGGAGCCTCGCGCTGGCAGCAGTTCCTGCACGTGACCGTGCCCTCGCTGCGGCCGACGATCTTCTTCACCTGTGTCGTCTCGACGATCGGGGCGACCCAGCTGTTCGGCGAGCCGCTGCTGTTCAACGGCGGGGCGGGCGCGACGGGCGGCTCGGAGCACCAGTTCCAGACGCTCGGGCTCTACCTGTACGAGCAGGGCTGGGTGAACCTGCACCTGGGGCGGGCCTCGGCCATCGCCTGGGCGATGTTCCTGATCCTGCTGGTCATCGCGGGCGCGGCACGGCTGCTGCGCGGACGGGGGGCTTCCCGATGAGATCCCTGCGCGCGGGCAGGCTCACGTACGTGGTGCTGGGCCTGTTCACCGTCGGCTCGCTCTTCCCCCTCGTCTGGACGGCGATCGCGGCCTCCCGGAGCAATACGCGCCTCGCGCAGACCCCGCCGCCGTTCTGGTTCGGCGGGAACCTGGGCCGCAACCTCCAGGTCGCGTGGACGGACGCGAACATGGGCACCGCCCTGCTGAACACCGTGATCGTGGCCGGCACCGTGGCCGCGGGAACGGTGGTGTTCTCCACCCTGGCGGGCTTCGCCTTCGCCAAGCTCCGCTTCCGGGGAAGCAGGCTGCTGCTGGGACTGGTGATCGGGACGATGCTGATCCCGCCCCAGCTGAGCGTGGTCCCCCTCTACATGCTGATCGCGGAGCTGTCGTGGACCGACCGGCTCCAGGCGGTGATCCTCCCGACCCTGGTGTCGGCGTTCGGCGTCTTCTTCATGCGGCAGTACCTGGCGCAGGCCCTGCCGATGGAACTGGTGGAGGCGGCGCGCACGGACGGGGCGAGTTCGCTGCGGATCGTGTGGCACGTGGTGTTCCCCGTCGCCCGGCCGGCGATGGCCGTGCTGGCCATGCTGACCTTCGTGATGGCCTGGAACGACTTCTTCTGGCCGATCGTCGCGCTGACCCAGAACGGCAGCCCGACGGTGCAGGTGGCCCTGACCGGGCTGGGCCGGGGCTACATCCCCGACCAGTCGGTGATCATGGCGGGCGCGCTGCTGGGCACGCTCCCGCTGTTGCTGGTGTTCCTCCTCTTCGGCCGCCAGATCGTGGGCGGCATCATGCAGGGAGCTGTCAAGGGATGACGAGTGTGCCAAGGGAAAGTGTGCGTTTCCCGGACGGGTTCCTGTGGGGCGCGGCCACGGCCGCCTTCCAGATCGAGGGCGGGGCCGCCCTGCGCGGGCCCTCGATCTGGGACACGTTCTGCCGTACGCCGGGGAAGGTGCACGGCGGCGACACGGGCGATGTGGCGGTCGACCACCACCGGCTGTGGCGGGACGACGTACAGCTGATGGGCGAACTGGGGCTCGGCGCCTACCGTTTCTCCGTGTCCTGGCCGCGGGTGCTCTCCGGCGGGATCGGCTTCTACGACGCCCTGGTGGACGAGCTGCTCGCGTACGGGATCCGGCCCTGCGTGACCCTGTACCACTGGGACCTGCCGCAGGAGCTGGAGGCCGAGGGCGGCTGGCCCGAACGGGAGACGGCCTACGCCTTCGCCGCGTACGCCGAGCAGGTCGCGAAGGTGCTGGGCGACCGGGTGGAGCTGTGGACCACCCTCAACGAGCCCTGGTGCAGCGCCTTCCTCGGCTACGCCTCGGGAGTCCACGCCCCGGGCCGCACCTCCCCAGCCGACTCCCTGCGCGCCGCCCACCACCTCAACCTGGCCCACGGTCTGGCCGCCGCCGCCCTGCCCGCCTCGGCGCGGGTCGGGATCGCGCTCAACCCGAGCGCGGTCCGGCCGCTGACCGGTTCCACGGCCGACCTGGACGCGCAGCGCCGCATCGACGCCCTGGCCAACCGCATCTTCACCGGGCCGCTGCTGCACGGCGCCTATCCGCAGGACCTCCTCGCGGACACGGCCGCCGTGACGGACTGGTCCTTCGTCCGCCCCGGTGACGAGGCGCTGATCCACCATCCGCTGGACTACCTCGGCGTGAACTACTACACGCCGGCGGTGGTTTCGGCGGCTGTGGCCGGCACCGGTCCCCGCGCGGACGGTCACGGGGCCACGGGCCACTCCCCTTGGCCCGGCGCCGACACCGTGGCCTTCCACCAGCCCCCGGGCGAGCAGACCGACATGGGCTGGTCGATCGACCCGACGGGCCTGTACGACCTGCTGATGCGCTTCTCCCGGGAGGCGCCGGACCTGCCCCTGCTGGTCACCGAGAACGGCGCGGCATACGCCCCCGACCTCCACGACCCGGCGCGGATCGACTACCTGGAAGCCCACTTGACCGTCCTGCACCGCGCCCTGGCGGACGGCGCCCCGGTGAAGGGCTACTTCCTCTGGTCGCTGCTGGACAACTTCGAATGGTCCTACGGCTACAGCAAGCGCTTCGGCATCGTCCACGTGGACTACGAGACCCAGACCCGCACCCCTCGCTCCAGCGCCCACTGGTACGCGCGGGTGGCCAGGACAGGGTCCTTCTGACCGCTGTTACCGGCCGGGGGCGCCGAAGGCGTCGGCGTGGTCCTCGGCCCACTGCCCGAAGGTGCGGGCCAGGTGGCCGGTGAGGTGCTCGACGGCGTCGGTGATCTCGACCGGGAGGCCGTCGGTGGAGGCCCAGTACTCGAGGAGCGCGTCGGCATGCGGCCCGGGTATGTAGCCGTCGACCTCGGCCTTCCACCGCTCGGCGGTCACGGCCTCGAACGGTACGGGCCGGCCGAGGACTTCGCCGAGTATGCCGAGCTGGGCCGCGAACGTCAGCGACTGCGGTCCGGTCAGGGTGTAGGCGCGTCCGCCGAGAGCCGGATCGGCGAGGACCGCGAAGGCGGCCTCGGCGAGGTCGGCCTCGTGAACGGGGTCGCAGGAGGAGCCGGGGTAGGGCAGCTGCACCGGGCGGCCGGACTTCAGCGACCAGGCCCAGCCGAGGGCATTGCTCGCGAAGGACCCCGGGCGCAGCAGCGTGGTGTGCAGCTCAGACGCCGACAGGGCCTGTTCGACGGCGAGATGGGACGCGGACAACGGGCTGCCGGCGGCGCCGGGACTCAGGACCGAGGAGGAAGACAGGAGCACGACGTGCTCGACTCCGGCGGTGACGGCCTCCTTCACGAAGGCCTCTGCGCCGGACGCCTCGGCGTAGAGGAAGACCGAGCGGACCCCGGCCAGGGCGTTCGGGAAGGTCGCCGGATCGGTGAGGTCGCAGCGGACGGTATCGGGACGGTCCGGCTCCCGGGATCCGAGCCGGTGCGGGAGGCCGTGGGAGGTCAGGAGGGCGGTGAGTCCGCGGGCGACGGCGCCGCGGCTACCGGTGACGAGGATCGACATGGCCGGCTCCTTTTCATAGAATGAATACGTGACGCAGATTCCGATCCACACAGATTCTGCTTTACGCAACTTCTGCGTCACACAGATAAATTTGGAGCATGGAGAAGCCGATGTCAACCAAGTCCCCCCGTAAGGGTGATGAGTGGAGCCGCGCTGAGCTGCTCGCGCGCGTCGTCACCGAGAGCCAGCGCCACTACGCCGACTACTCCGTCTTCAACCAGGCCATGGCCGACCACGTTGGACTGCACCCCACCGACATGCAGTGCATCGCCCTCCTCGACATGGAGCCCGACCCGGTCAGCACCGGCGACATCGCCCGCCTCACCGGCCTGACCTCCGGCTCCGCCACCCGCCTCGTCGACCGGCTGGTCAAGGCGGGCATCGTCGAGCGGAACTCCGACCCCAACGACCGCCGCCGCTCCCTGGTCTCGCTCTCCCCCGAGGCCCGCGAGCGGATCGGCAAGGCCTGGGACACCCCCGGCCGGGCCTTCGGCGCCGTGCTCGAGGGCTACTCCGACGCCGAACTCGCCGTCATCGCCGACTACCTGCACCGTGCCGCCGCGGTCGGCCGCGCCCAGGCCCAGAGGCTGGCCTCGGGCGAAGCCGGCTGACGGGCCCCGCCATCGGCCGGCTCTCCGACCGGCGCGCCTAGGGCGAGGACTCCATCGCCGCCAGTCCCTTCGCCAGGTCCTCGGCGGTCATGACCGGACCGACCTCGACCTCGGCGTTGAACTCCAGGAACAGGCTCTCGACCAGCGGTGGCATCTGCGCGCTCTCCTGCAGGTCGAAGACGATCCAGCAGGAGCGCACCCCCTCGTGCAGGCCGAAGTAGGCGGCCTCCGGCTTCACCCTCTCCATCAGCGTCTTCATGGCCTGGGGCAGGGCCCCGGTCTTGATGCCCTCGTTGCTGGCAGCCGTGTCGAGGTGGGCGCGGAGCATGACTCTCATGCTGACTCCTTCCGTCCCGCCCACCCTGTGCGGCCCCGACGGGGGCGGCAACATCTCGGCCACCGTCCGGGTCCGGCCCGCAAGGGGCGCCGACCAGAAGGGACGGCTGGTCCAGGAAGCGGCCGGTCCAGGAGGAGCGGCCGGACCAGGAGAAGCGGCCGGACCAGGAGAAAACGGAGCGACTAGTCCAGGATCCCCACGTCGTAGAAGAACCGGTACCGGTTCGGGTCGTCCGGCAGGAACCAGTGGAAGCCCTCCTCGAAGAACACCGCCACGAGGTTGACGGCGATGACCAGGCCCAGGAACCCCAGCGCGAACACCCCCACCGTGCGCGGCGCGCCCGGCCCGTCCGCCGGAACCGAGCGGTCGGCCGTCGAGTGGGCGAAGGCCAGGGCGATGCCGATGGCCACCACCGAGGCCTGGAAGAGGATCCACGCCCACACGTACAGGTGCAGGCCGAACACCTCGCTCCCGTACCCCTTGTCACCCGGCAGGACGTGCAGCATCGTCTGCCGCCAGGACGCGAAGGAACCGGCGATCACCGCCACCAGGGACAGGCCCCAGCCCGTCATGTAGTCCCGGCCGGTCACCGTGCCGTATGCGAGCGCCGTCCGCACGATGTACGCCGCGCCCATCGCCGCCAGCAGCATGAACATCCGCTGCACGATGCAGAGCGGGCACGGGTACTCCCACAGCCCGAACTGGTAGAAGAGGCCGCCGCAGATCACGCCCGTCCAGCCGATCGCGAAGACGCAGGCGAACCAGAACTGGACCCGCCCCAGCAGTCCGCCCGTCGGCGTCTCCTCCGGGAGGAGGCTGTGCATCACGGCCACCGTCAGTAACTCAGTTTCAGGGCGAGGCCGCTGGTGATGTGGTGCGCCATCAGCAGGATCACGGCCAGCAGCATCACCCACCACGCTCCGAGCACCACCATCCGGGGCGACTCCCGGTACATGGCGATGAACGTGGCGAGGAGGCCGCCGAAGATGAGGGTGTCCATGCCGCGGACCGTACCGATCCGCGGACACACCGCCCGCGAGGCGCGCCCCCGTCCCCGCCCCGTTACATCAGTTGCTGCGCCGCTTGCGCCGGCCGCGCCGGGCCCGCACCCCTCCCGAGCCGCCGCGGGTCCGGCCGTCCAGGCCGATCCAGACCCGCACCTCGGTGCCGCCGAGCACCGAGCGCCCCAGCCGGACGTCGCCGCCCGTCGACTCCGCGACCCGGCGCACGATGTCCAGGCCGAGGCCGGTCGAGCCGTCGCGTCCGCCGTCGTTGCCGCGGCGCAGGGCGGCGTCCGGGTCGGCGATGCCGGGGCCCGCGTCCGAGACGAGCACGATGACCGCGTCCGAGGCGTCGTGGACGTCCACCGCGAAAGGGGTGCCTTCGGGGGTGTGCCGGAAGACGTTGCCGAGCATGGCGTCGAGGGCCGCGGCGAGTTCGGGCCGCGCCACGGGGATCCGTACCGTACGGTCCACTCCCGCGAGCCGCACCTCGCGGCCCTCGTCCTCCGCGAGCGCCGACCAGAAGGCCATCCGGTCGCGGATGACCTCGGAGGCGTCACAGCCGGCGCCGGCCACCGCGGCGGCGGGCGGGCGCTGTTCGCGGGCCGTACGGATGATCGTGTCGACCTCCCGTTCCAGCTGCTCCACGGCCTCGCGGGTCTGCTCGGCGGCCGGGCCGTCGCCGAGCGAGGCGGCGTTGAGCCTGAGCACCGTCAACGGCGTGCGCAGGCGGTGCGACAGGTCGGCGGCCAGCTCCCGCTCGTTGGAGAGGAGTTCCACCACCTGGTCCGCCATCGCGTTGAAGGCGGCCGCCGCCGAGCGGAGTTCCTTCGGGCCGTCCTCCGGCACCCGCGCCCCGAGCCGGCCCTCGCCCAGCTGGTGCGCCGCGTCCGCGAGCCGCTCGGCCGGCCGTACCAGCCGGGCGCCGAGCCGGTCGGCGACCCCGACCGACCCCACGATCAGCGCCACCCCGACGCCCGCGAGGATCAGCCAGGCGGTGGTGACCCCGTTGCTGACCTCGCTCTCCGGTACGAACACCTCCACCACCGCGATGTCACCGGACCCGAGCGCGGTCGGCTGGAGCAGCGCCGAACCCCCGCCGGGCACCGAGGCCGTCGTGGCCCGGCCGATCCGCCGGGTCTCCGCCACGGCGTGCGCGCCCGCCCGGCCCTCGCCGATGTCCACCGGCGGGCTGTCGCCGATCGCGGGCACGTGGACGGCCATCCGCCGGGCCGCGCCCATCTGCGTGGACTCCACGGCCTTGCGCAGCTGCACCGGGTCGGTGGTGATGGACAGGGTGGGCCCGATGGTGGCCGCCTGCCGCTCGGCGTTGGAGAACGCCCGGTCGCTGGCCATCTCCTGCACCACCAGCCCCAGCGGTACGGCGAAGGCCACGACCACCATGGCGGTGACCGCGAGGCACACCTTGACCAGGGCCCACCTCACAGCGGCGGCTCCAGCTTGACCCCCACCCCGCGCAGCGTGTGCAGGTAGCGCGGCCGGGCGGCGGTTTCGCCGAGCTTGCGGCGCAGCCAGGAGAGGTGGACGTCGATGGTCTGGTCGTCCCCGTACGACTGCTGCCAGACCTCGGCGAGCAGCTCGCGCCGGGCCACGACCACCCCGGGCCGCCCGGCGAGGAAGGCCAGCAGGTCGAACTCCCGGCGGGTGAGGTCCAGTACCGTCCCGTCGAGCTCGGCCTGGCGGCGCAGCGGGTCGATGGCCAGCCCGCCGACGCGCAGCACGCGCGAGGGCGGCTCGGCCCCGGCGGCGGCGCGGGCACGGCGCAGGACGGCGGCCATCCGGGCCGAGAGGTGCTCCACGGAGAAAGGTTTGGTCAGGTAGTCGTCGGCGCCGTCGTTGAGCAGCCGGACGATCTCCGCCTCGTCGTCGCGCGCGGTCGCGATGATCACCGGCACGTCGGTGATGCCGCGCAGCATCTTCAGCGCCTCCGACCCGTCGAGGTCGGGCAGCCCGAGGTCGAGGATGACCACGTCGAAACGGTGGTGTGCGACCTCGCGCAGGGCCTCCAGGGCCGTGCCGACGCTCCGCACGGTGTGCGAGGCCTCGGTCAGGTGCCGGATGAGGGCGGAACGTACGAACTGGTCGTCCTCGACCACGAGCACACTTGCCATGGCCCGCACCGTAGTCCATTCGGGCGACCCGGGGAGGTGCCGCGCCACCTCTGTGACAGGTGGTGCAGTATGTCCCCTGATGCAGCGAGGTCTTGTACATGCCATGGCTTGGACGCTGGCGACCGGAGCAGCGGTGACGCTGTCGTGGTGGGGCGTGCACACGGTCATGTCCGGCACGGCCTACGACCGTCCGCTCGCCGTTCCGCTGGCCACACAGCCGCTGTCGTCCTCGACGCGGAACTCGCGGTCCCCGTCGCCGGAGGCCTCCCCGTCCGCCTCGCCGAGCCCACAGGCATCGGCGCCGACGCCGGCGTCCGGCTCCTCGCCGTCCGCCGGGGCCTCCTCCGCCAAGCCCTCGCCGAAGGCGTCCTCGCGCGGGGGCAATGTGAAGGCCTACCCGGTCTCGGGCGGCCGGGTCGTCTTCGACCTGGGCGTTTCCTCGGCCGAGCTGGTCTCCGCGACCCCGGCCGCCGGGTGGCGGATGCAGGTGTGGAAGCAGGACTACTGGATCCGGGTCACCTTCACGCGGGACGGCCGTGAGGTGTCGGTCTTCTGCACCTGGCACGACCACCCGCCGGTCGTCGAGATCGTCGATCCCTGAGGGACCTGCACCTGCCCCTAGCGACTGGTCCCCGGAACGGTCCCCACCAGCACGAACTCGTTGTACGGGAAGACCTTGCCCATCGGGCGGGGGAAGGGGAACGAGTAGGTGCGCCGCACCGCGACCCCGGCCCGGTCCGCCGCTGTCCGCAGCTCCTCGAAGCCGACCCAGCGGATGTGGGTGGCGTCGGAGCGGAAGCCGACCTCCTGCGGGGTGATGAGGACGAGCGAGCCGCCCGGCTTCACGAGCGGAAGGTACTGCTCCAGCAGCGAGGCCGCGGTCTCCTCGTCGACGTGCTCCAGCACGTGCGAGGCCAGCAGGCTGTCGAAGGAGCCGGGACCGCAGTCCGGGGCCTCGGCCAGCTGGTCGGGGGTGTAGGCGGTTAGCCCCCGCTCGCGGCAGGTCTGCACCGAGTGCGGGTTGTGGTCGACCCCGACGCTCTCCGGGCCGCAGTTGAGCAGGTTCCGACCCAGGCCACACCCGATGTCGAGGACCCGGCCGAGCTTCAGCCTCCGCAGGTTCCACCGGTAGGGCGCCTGGGTGGGCAGCAACCGCTTGAGCCCGGACTGCTCGAGGCGGGCGAGCCGTCGCGTGTAGTCGGACGTAGCGGTGCTGGGGGAAGGGGAACCCGGGGTTGCAGCGTGGGAATCAGACATCGTTGGCCGTCTCCTGAGCGCGTCGTAGGAGGGAGCGGGCCTCCTAGGGATCAACACACTACGCATCAGGACCGATTGTCGGGAGACCTCTTTTTATTGTCGGCCCCTCTCGGCCGTCGCGGGGCGTCGTCAGCGGCCGTCAGACGCGGCCAGGAATCTCCGTCGTCGTCAACCGTCACCAGCGGCGCCATCAGGCGTCTTCCGGCATCGTGAGGCCTCTTCCGGCACCGTCGGGCGCCGCCTAGCGGAAAACGGAGGGCGGCGGCTGCGGCGAGGCCACCGCCGAGGCGTCCGCCACCGGCGCCGCCCCGCCCGCGAAGTCCGCCAGGGCCCGGCCGTGCTCCACCCGGCCCGGATGCGGATCGCTCGCGACCCGGCGGGTGAACTCCGCGAGGGGCAGTTCACGGTCCGCGGCCACCAGGACCGCGTTGCCGAAGCGCTTGCCCCGCCACACCACGGGATCGGCCGCCAGCGCCAGCTCCGCGAACCGGGACGCGGCCGTCGCGATCTGGCCCCGCAGATGGGCCAGCGGCGGACCGTCCGCGAGGTTGGCCACGTACCACCCGGTGGGCGCGAGGGCACGGCGTACGTCATCCAGGAACTCGGTGCTCGTCAGGTGCGCCGGGGTACGCGCGCCGCTGAACACGTCCGCGATGACCAGGTCCGCCCAGCCGTCCGGCACCTTGGCCAGGCCCGCCCGGGCGTCCACCGCGCGGACCCGGATCCGCGCCTGCGGGTCCAGGGGCAGGTGTTCCCGTACGAAGGCCACCAGCGCGGCGTCGATCTCCACGATCTGCTGGGCGGAGCGGGGGCGGGAGGCGGCGGTGTAGCGGGCGAGGGTGAAGGCGCCGCCGCCCAGGTGCACCACGTTCAGGGGCTGCCGGGCGGGTGCGGCCAGGTCGATCAGGTGGCCGATCCGCCGCTGGTACGCGAAGTCCAGGTACCCGGGATCGGCCAGGTCCACGTGCGACTGCGGGGCGCCGTCGACCAGCAGGGTCCAGGCGTCCGCGCGCTCGCGGTCGGGCGCCAGCTCCGCCCGCCCGCCGCCCACCTGTCCGACGACCGGCTCGGCGCCGCCGCGTCCGCGCTGCTGCTCGCCCTTGTTCCGGCCCTTGCCTCTGTCTTTGCCTGCCACCACCCCATTGTGGCCGGTCAGCGGCAGTTGTCGGCGGCCTCGATCAGCCGGGCCGCCTCTCCGAGCGCCTCGCGCAGCACCGCGGGATCGGTGACCGGCCCGACGGCCTCGGGCGGGAGCAGCCAGCCGGTGGCTCCGGTGGCGGGCGGGACCGCGTCGCCGAAGCGCATCCCGCGTCCGTTGGTCTGCGTACAAGCGCTGCCCGGCAGGTCCCAGGCATCGGCGGTGCCGGGCGGGACGAGGAAACCGAGGGTGTCGCCCGATCCGTCGTGCAGGACGGGCCCCACCCCGCCGGCCCGGCTGGCGCGGCGGATGATGTCCACCGCCTCCAGCCCCTGCCGGGTGGGGACGGTCACCAGGTCCGGGGCGTCGGTCCCGGCTGCCGTCACGGTCACGGTCGCCGTCACGGTTGCCGTCACGGTCGCGGTCGCACCGGGCACGGGCGCGGTGTTCGTTCCAGTGCTCTCCATGCCGGCCTCCACCAAGGGAACCCCTCCTCGATCCGCGTACGAGCCGGGAGCGGGGAGTCGCCTCCCACTCCTCATGGGTTCAACGCCCCGGAACGTCAACGGGTGCGGCGGCAAGACGCTGCAAAGGATGGCAGTTCATGGCAGATCGCGGGTGAGATATCCGTTTTGTAAACAAACATCGCATGAAGGGACCCGTACTGGCGGTACGTTCATGCGCGCCGGGCCACACCTCCGCACCCCTTCCCGTACCGGCGCTGCGTTCCTTGCCAGAGAGGCCACGTCCATGGCGGCGTCCCCCCACTCACCCAACTCCACGTTCCGGCGGCTGCGCGGGCAGCACTCCCCGGCCGAGTTCGCGGCGCTGGTGCGCCGGGCCGCGAAGGAGATCGGCGAAACGGTTTCCTGCGACGCGCGCTACATCGGCAGGGTCGAGTCCGGCGAGATCCGCTGCCCGAACTACGCGTACGAGCGGGTCTTCCTGCACATGTTCCCCGGTCGCGCCCTGGCCGACCTGGGCTTCTCATCGCGCGAGGCCGTCCGTGGCCGCTCGGCGCTGCGCGACCCGTCCTCCCCCTCCCCCCATCCGTCCCCCTCCCCTTCCCGTTCCAAGGAGAGCGACGTGCTGCGTCGCGCGTTCATGGCGGGCGGCTCCGCGACCGTGGCGGCCGCGACGCTCAGCCTCACCCTGCTCGGCGACACCCGCAGGCTCCCCTCCCGCGCCGGAGAGTCCGAGGCCGCGGCGGTCGAGGACGCCGTACGCCAGATCCGGCTGCTGGACGACCGGCACGGGGCCGACGCGCTGTACCGCAGGGCCGCCGGGCCCCTGCGCGCCGCGTACGCGCTGCTCGACGCGGGGGCCACCCGGCAGTCCACCGAGGACCGGCTGCACGCGGGCGCCGGGGAACTGGCCGTCTCGGTCGGCTGGCTCGCCCACGACTCCGGCCGCTTCGACGATGCCCGCTCGCACTACGCGGAGGCCCTGGCGACGGCCCGGGTGGCGGGGGACGCGGGTCTGGAGGCGCACGCGTTCAGCAACATGGCCTTCCTGGCCCGGGACTGCGGCCGCTCCCGCGAGGCGGTACGGGCGGCCCAGGCGGGCCGCCGCGCCGCCCGCTCCCTCGGTTCCCCGCGGCTGCTGTCGCTCCTGGCGCTGCGGGAGGCGGGCGGCTGGGCGGGGCTGGCCGACCGCAAGGCCTGCGAGGAGGCGCTGGCCCGGGCCCACACGGAGTTCTCCCGGGGCGCGGCGGGCGCGGACCCGGAGTGGATGTCCTTCTTCGGCGAGCCCGAGCTGGAGTTTCTTGAGGCCAGGTGCTGGGCGACGCTCGGCGAGCACGCCCGCGCGGCCCGGCACGCCCGCCGCGCCGCCGACCTCCAGGATCCGCACTTCGCCCGGAACGTGGCCCTCTACACCGCCGAGCTGGCCGGCGACCTGGCCCACGCGGGGGCCCCCGACGAGGCCGCCTGGGCGGGTGGCCGGGTGCTGGACCTGCTGTCCGAGGTGCAGTCCACCCGGGTGCGGTCCCTGCTCTCCGAGACGGCCCGCACCTTGATCCCGCACCAGCGCGCCCCGCGCGTGGGCGCCTTCCTGAGCCGGCACGCCGCCGTCTGACCCGGCCGCCCGGGTCAGGCGCCGAGGTACTCGTAGACCCCGCCCTCGGGGTGGCGCACCACCGCGCGGCGCCCGTTGGGCGTGGGGGCGGGGGCGGCGATCACCTCGCCCCCGGAGGCCGCGCAGTGCCCGACCGCCGCGTCGAGGTCGGCCACGGCCAGCGTGGCCGCCACGCCCGCGAACCGATCGGCGATCGCGTCGGGCCCGCTGAACAGCAGGAACGGTCCGACGCTCGCCAGGTCCAGGCCGGCGAACTCGAACCGGGTCGCCGGCTGGCCGGTCAGCCGTACGTAGAAGTCCAGGGCCGGACCGAGATCGTCCACGCGCCGCCGCAGCACCACGGAAGTAATCGTCATGAGCCCATCCTCGCAGTCATGCGGCGAGTCAACTCCCTTACGGAGAGGGCCTTTTCGACGAACCGACCGGATCTCCGACAGGCGTCCGGTGCCCGGAGCGGCCCCGGGTGACAGGCCCTACGCGTCGAGGTGCCCGGTGTCGTTCCAGCGCTCGAGCGCTGGGGCCCCGTACGCCCAGCCGAGCACCGACAGCGAGGTGGGTTCCAGGCGGATGCGGGCGCCGAAGGAGGCCTCGAAGCCGAGCCAGCGGGCGGCCAGGGTGCGCAGGATGTGGCCGTGGGCGAAGACCAGGACGTCCCGCTCGGCCGAGCGGGACCAGGCGACCACCTCGTCCGCGCGGGCCGCGACCTCGGCGACGGACTCGCCGCCCGGGACGCCGTCGCGCCAGATCAGCCAGCCGGGCCGGACCGCCTGGATCTCGGCCGGGGTCATGCCCTCGTAGTCCCCGTAGTCCCACTCCATCAGCGCGTCCCACGGCTCCGCCCGGACGCCGAAGCCCGCGAGGTCGCAGCTCTCGCTCGCGCGGACCAGCGGGCTGGTGCGGACCTCCAGGCCGGGCAGGCCCTTCCACGGGTCCCGGGCCAGCCGCTCGCCGAGCAGCTTGGCTCCCTGCTTGCCCTCCTCCAGCAGGGGCACGTCCGTGCGTCCGGTGTGCTTGCCGAGCTGGGACCACGCCGTCTGGCCGTGGCGGGCCAGCAGGATGCGGGGGGCCATGTGAGTTCTCCCGGTACGTGAGCGTTCGTGCGGTTTTACGGCGATTCTGTCGTCCGTACATCATCCAACACATGAACGGCGGGCTCACGCACGGCCGTCCCCCAGCCCGTTTCCGCCGTAAGGGCACGATTGTCAGTGGCGGATGGGACACTTCCGCGGGTGAGCTCCTACCCGCCCCGCAGCGCCCCGCAGACGACCCTGCGGCAGCGGCTCGCCGGCCTGCGCGGCCCGGCCGTACCGCCCCGCCCGCTCGACGCCCGGGCCCTGGCCGCGCTCGCCGCCAACCCGGGCTGCGGCAGACGCGCCCTGCTCGACGGGGCCGGCGTGGACAAGACCGCCCTCGCCTCGGCCCTCGGCTCCCCCGCGCCCTTCGGGCAGTCGCAGTTCGCCATCGTCCGCGGGAACTCCTTCGAGGCCAAGGTCAAGGCCGACGGCGGGGCCGAGCTGCTGCGGCTGGTCCACGGGCACCTCGGCGCCGGGGCCGAGCCCCCCGGTGCGGGCGCCCTCGTCCCCGACCTGACCGCCGCCGGGCCCGAGGGCCGCGCCGCGCGGACCGCGCTCGCCCTGCGCGAGGCCACCGCCGCCGGGCGGGACACCGGGGCGTGGACGCTGCTGGACCACCCGATGCTGGCCCTGGAGGTCGCGGGCACCCCCGCCTACCTGGAGCCGGACGCCGTCGTCGTGCACCCCGACGGCCGCTGGACCGTGGTGGAGATCAAGTCGTTCCCGATGATCGACGGGGCCGCCGACGCCGCGAAGGTGGGCGCCGCCGCCCGGCAGGCCGCCGTCTACGTCCTGGCCCTGGAGAAGACCGCGCAGAAGCTGGCCGGCGCCGAGGTCGGGCACACCGTGCTGCTGGTCTGCCCCAAGGACTTCTCCAACCTGCCCACCGCCTCGCCCGTCGACGTCCGCCGCGAGCGCTCCGTGACCCGGCGCCAGCTGGAGCGGCTGACCCGGGTCGAGGAGCTGGCCGCCGCGCTGCCCGAGGGGCTCAGCTTCGACCCGGCGCGCACCGCCGAGGAGCTGGCCGATGCCGTGGCCGCGGTGGACGCCTCCTACGCCCCCGAGTGCCTGGCCGCCTGTGAGCTGGCCTTCCACTGCCGGGACCGGGCCCGCGCCGCCGACGAGGTGACCGCGCTGGGCCGTTCCGTACGGGGCGAACTGGGCGCGCTGACCACCGTCGAGCAGGCCTTGGCGGCGGCCTCCGGCGCCGGCTGCGCCGACGATCCGACGGCGGCCGCGCTGCACCGGGCGGCCCGGCTGCGCGCCGAGGCGCTGGAACTGGCCGCCGCCCTCCCGCCGTACCCCGCCCCGGAGACCCCCGAATGCCCCTGCTGAACACCCTGGCCCGGCTGGAGGCGGTCCGCGCGGGCCGCGCGCAGCCGCTCGCGACCGTGCGGCACCGCCACCTGTCCGAGACCCCGATGGTCCTCGTGCCGTTGACCACGGCCGGAGAGGCCGGGGCCCCGCTGGGCGCGCTGGTCGGCACCGACCGGCACGAGCCGCGGGTGTTCGTGATACCCCAGCCGCGCGACCGGGACCTGCGCTGGGCGTTCCTCGCGGACCTGGCGGTCCACGTCCTGGCCCACATCGACGCGTACGCGGACGACGTGGAGCCGGCCGAGCGCAGCGAGACCGACCCGGAGACGGGCAAGAGGGTCAAGGTCGAGGCCGAGCTGTGCCGGGACGCGCCGCAGCTGATCGTGCCGAGCCGGGCGGGCATCGAGTACGTGCGCCTGCTGGGCCGGTCGATGCGGTTCCGGCGGACGGCCGAGGAGGATCCGGAGAATCCGTATCCGGCGCCGCCGAAGGTGCCGCTGCTGGGCCGCTGGTTCACGCACCTCGGCGAGCGGGCGCGGGTCCCGGGCTCCTCGATGCTCCTGTCGGCGACGGAGCTGCTCGGGCGGCACTGGGCGAGCGGCCAGAGCAACCTGGAGGACCAGCACCTGGGCGCGCTGCTCGCCTGGATCGACCCGCCCGAGGGCGGGTCCGGGGCCGAGGCGGCCCTGCGGACGGAGCTGGGCCGCGACAAGGACGGCCAGCTGCTGTGCCCGCCGGCCGGTCCGGCCACCGACCCGGCCTTCGACAACAAGCTGCTGGCGCCGGCCATCGCCCGCTACGACGCGGCGCGCGCGGCCCTGGCGGCCGGGCCCGGGGACGACGACCGGGACGCGCGGACCGCCGAACGGGCCGTTCGCCGGCTGGTCGTGGAGCAGATGTCGAGCACCTGGTGGATGACGTGGGAGGCGATCGACCTGCTGCGCACCCTGCCGCCCGGCGAGCGCGCCGAGGAGCGCTGGACGCGCGACCGCTGGTCGTACACCGGACACCGGGACCGGGTCCGGGCGGGCGAGCCGCCGCAGCCGCGCCGCGACGACGCGGTGACGGCGGCGCAGAAGCTGGCCACGCGGGAGACCGAGCAGGTGCGGCTCGACGCCCAGGAGGCGCTGGACGACCCGCTGGTGATGGCGGGCCGGCGGCTCGCGGGCGAGGCCTTCGCCGGTGAGGTCACCGAGGTGGTGATGGAGTGGACGGAGTCGAAGCGGCCGAGTCCGCGCCCGCTGGTGACGGTGGCCACCGAGGACCGTCCGCAACTCGCGGACGGTGGCGGCGGGAAGGTCTTCCGCTCGCTGGACGGGCGCCCGCAGAGCGCACGGTTCGTACGCTTCGAGGAGGACGGGCGGCTGGTGCTGCGGCTCCTGGACAAGATGGGCCGCGGCCGGGAGCCGGAGCCGGGCTCGGTGCCGGAGAAGGGCGACCGGGTGTGCTGGACGCTCTTCGAGCACGACGCGCGCGGCGGCCCGAAGCTGCCGGATCCGGAGCGGACCCCGTGGACCCACGGCGGACCGCCGGGACACCTGACCGCCCCCCTGCTGCCCGACTCCGTGACCGACGAGGACGTGCTGTGAACTCCTTCGACCCGGGGGCCGCGGCCGCCGAGGCGACCGCCGCCATCCTGCGCGACACCCTGCGCGGGACCGAGCGGGGCGTGGTCGTCGACTCCCCGCCCGGGGCCGGCAAGTCCACGCTCGTCGTCCGGGCGGCCCGGGAACTGGCCGCGGCCGGGCGCCGGCTGATGGTGGTGGCGCAGACCAACGCGCAGGTCGACGACCTGGTGCTGCGGCTCGCCGACAAGGATCCGGAGCTGAAGGTCGGCCGGCTGCACAGCAGCGAGGGCGACGCGTACGACCCCGCGCTGCGCGAGCTGCCCTCGGTCACGCTCTCCGCCAAGCCGGGGGACCTCGCGGAGCTGCCGATCACCCTCTCCACGGCGGCGAAGTGGGCGTACGTCAAGGACGTGGAGCCCTGGGAGCACGCCATCGTCGACGAGGCGTACCAGATGCGTTCCGACGCGCTGCTGGCCGTGGCCGGGTTGTTCGAGCGGGCGCTGTTCGTGGGCGACCCGGGGCAGCTGGACCCCTTCAGCGTGGTGGGCGCGGAGCAGTGGGCGGGCCTGTCGTACGACCCCTCCGCCTCTGCGGTCAGCACCCTGCTCGCCCACAACCCGCAGCTGCCGCAGCACCGGCTGCCGGTGTCGTGGCGGCTCCCGGCGACGGCCGCGCCGCTGGTCTCCCGGGCGTTCTACCCGTACACGCAGTTCCGCAGCGGTACGGGCCCGGGCGAGCGGCGGCTGTCGTACGGGGTCCCCTCGGACGGTTCGGGTCCGGACCGGGTGCTGGACGAGGCCGCCGAGTCGGGCTGGGGCCTGCTGGAGCTGCCCGCGCGGCACACCCCGCGCACCGACCCGGAGGCGGTGGCGGCCGTGGCCCTGGTGGTCCGCCGGGCCCTGGACCGCGGGGCGGTGACCTCCGACGAGCAGTCGGCGGGACCCTCGCCGCTGACCGCGGACCGCGTCGCGGTGGGCACCGCGCACCGCGACCAGGCGTCGGCGATCCGGGCTGCGCTGGCCGTGCACGGGGTCACCGGAGTCACGGTGGACACCGCGAACCGCCTCCAGGGGCGGGAGTACGACCTCACGGTGATCCTGCACCCGCTCTCGGGCCGCCCCGACGCGACGGCCTTCCACCTGGAGACGGGCCGGCTGTGCGTCCTGGCCTCCCGGCACCGGCACGCCTGTGTGGTGGTGGCCCGGGCGGGCATAGCGGAGCTCCTGGACGACCACCCCTCGACGGAGCCGGTGCAGCTGGGCGTGACGGTGAAGTTCCCGGACGGCTGGGAGGCGAACCACGCCGTCCTGGCCCACCTGGCGGAACACCGGGTGCCCTGGCGGCCCTAGCCCTTGCGCTCGGCGCCCAGGCGTTCGCGGAGCACCTCGCCGACCTCGGCCAGGGTGCGGAGCTGGTCCGGCGTCAGGACGTCGATCAGGTGGCGGCGTACGGACTCGACATGGAGCGGGGCCGCGGCCGTGATGGTGTCCACCCCGGCCTCGGTGAGGACCACCTCCGCGCCCCGGCCGTCCCCGGCGACCTCTTCGCGGCGGACGATGCCGCGCTGTTCCATGCGAGTGAGCTGGTGGGACAGCCTGCTGCGCGACCAGTGCATCAGGACCGCGAGTGCGCTGATCCGCATGCGGTGGCCGTCCGCGGAGCCGAGCACCGACAGGACGTCGTAGTCCGCTTCGGAGAGGCCGCTGTCCTGCCCGAGGTCCCGCGCGATCCCCGCGTTGACCAGCGGGAACATCCGGCGCCAGGCGTACCACGCGTCCTGTTCTGCCTCGTTGAGCCAGCGGGGCTCGGGTGGGGGGGTCATGTCAGCACTGTAGCCAGGTCGGTGACACATCACCTAGATGGTTGACACGTCACCCACACCCCGGGTTCTATAGGTGACACGTCAACAACATCACGCACCGATGACCGGGAGTCCACACCGTGACCCGTCTGCACGTCCTCTCCGCCGCCACCCGTCCCACCTCCTCCGGCCGCCCCCTCGCCCGGTGGGTCGTCGAGCAGGCCCGCGCCCGTGCCGGCTTCGAGGTCACGCCCGTCGACCTCGCCGAGATCGCGCTGCCCTTCCTGGACGAGCCCGAGTACGCCTCCACCGGCGTCTACGCCCACCAGCACACCCGGGACTGGAGCGCGCTGGTCGACGCGGCGGACGCCTTCCTCTTCGTCATGCCGATGTACAACGGCGGCTTCACCGCCCCGTTCAAGAACGCGATCGACTTCCTCTACCGCGAGTGGCAGGGCAAGCCGGTCGGTATCGTCAGCTACAGCGGGGGTGCCACGGGCGGCGCCCCGGCCGCCGAGATGCTGCTGCCGGTGCTCACCCGGGTCGGTCTGCGGCCCGCCGGGCGGTCCGTCGCGGTCCCCGGCATCGCGGGCCTGGTCGGCCCCGAGGGGTTCGAGGCGCCCGAGGGCCTCGCGGACGACCTGGCCGGCGTACTCGAGGACGTGGCGGAACTGGCGGCGGAGCGCGCCGCCGAGGCGCTCACCGTGTGAGCCCCGTCCAGGTGCGGTCTTGCGGGGCGTTGGACAATGGACGGTGGCCCGGAAGCAACGCACGCGCAGCAGGAGGACAGGCATGGCAGAGCCCGAGCGGACCGAGCGGAGGCTTCGGCCCGCACCACTGCTCTTCGAGCCCTCCGAGGCCGCCACGGACCCGGAGCACTTCTTCGACCTGGAATCGATCGAGGACCCTCGCGAGCTGCTGGCCCGTGCGACCGAGCTGACGCTGGCCTTCCGGGCCGCGCAGGAGCGGGCGGTGGAGTTCCAGGCCCTGGCGGCGGCCCAGCTGGCGGATCCGCGGCGGTTCGACCGGCTGTCGCCGGCGCTGATCGCGGAGCAGGCGGAGTGGACCGAGGACTACGCCCGCAAGATGATCGAGTTCGGCGAATCCCTCCAGCGCGACGCGGGCCCGGAAGCCACCTGAGCCCGAGCGGCTGGCATATGCGGGGCGCAACATACCCCAGCGGTGCCCGCCGCGTCCCGGTTTCCGGTAACTCATGGAAACCGGGACGTTACGCCCGGTAGACCTGGAGGCATGACGACGCTGACGACGGCTCCCGGACGCCCCGCCCTCCTCGACGTACGCACCGCACCCGCCACCCACGTCACCCCGCAGGGCGCCGCCTGGCTCGTCTCCGCGTGCGCGCGACCGCGGAGCACCCTCGCGGCCTGGGAGGCCCGGCCCACCGCGCCCGCGGCACTGCCCTGCGGGACCGCCTTCGACGTCGTCAACGTCCCGGTCGTGTTCGGGCGCCGGATCCTGGACCTGCTCTGGGCCGAGGGCCCCGGTTCCGGCCCGGTCGCCGTACACCGGGGCCGGATGCTGCTCTTCGCCGCCACCGGGACCGCCCACCGGCTTCCCGCCCTGCTGGCCTGGGAGGAGTGGGGAGGGTCCCGTACCGCCCCGGCGCCGCTGTGCCACGGGCTCGGCGACGCCGTCACCGTGCCGCCGCTGGCCGCCACCCCGGGCCCCTCGCGCTGGCTGGTCGCCCCCGACGCGGACGGGCCCTGGCTGCCCGGGCCCGAGGCCTTGCTCTGGGCGTTCGTCCGTGCGGCCCGAGCTGCGGATATCGATTTTTAGTTCCGCGGAACCTCCTGGTAATGTCTACGACGTCAGCAGGCGCCGCTAGCTCAGTTGGTTAGAGCAGCTGACTCTTAATCAGCGGGTCCGGGGTTCGAGTCCCTGGCGGCGCACAGACGGAAGAAGGCCCCCACTCCTCGGAGTGGGGGCCTTCTTCGTTCCGGGAACGGCCGGCTAGGTGGTGATCTTCACCGTGTACGCGCCCGACTGGGTCCGGTCGGCCACCTCGATGGTGATCCGCTCCCCCGGCACGGTGTACGTCTCGCCCACCTCCATCGGCGCGTCCGCGAGCGGCGGGTACACCGAGCGGTCCCAGCACGCCTCCGTCGCCGGATGGGCGTCCAGGACCTCGATCGGGCCGCCGCCCGACGCCGCCTCGTTGCGCACCCGGTAGACCAGGACCCCTTCCGTGCAGGTGTCCCCGTCGTTGCCGGCGGAGCCGCGCGCCTCGACGGCGATCGCGCTGCCGGGGCCCGTACGGATCACCGCGAGCCGGGTCCCTCCCGTGCCGCCCCGCACCGGGGCCTCGGCCAGCGGCTGGAGGGTGTGCAGCGAGGAGCCCGACTGGACGCAGTCCACCTGGCCGGGGTCCAGCCAGCCGAGCTTCCACTTGTGCCAGGCGAAGAGGTCAGGGGCCATGCCGAACTGGCTGCCCATCACGTCCCAGTCCCCGACGTGGGTGTCCCAGTCGCCCTTGCCGTCCGTCGGCCGGTGGTAGAGGTCGGGCAGGTCGAAGACGTGACCGGTCTCGTGGGCGAGCACGTTGCGGTCCGGCGGGTGCCGTTCGAAGACGGTGACGATCCGCCGCAGGTCCGTTCCGTCGGCGCGGATCGGACGGTCGAAGTTGACGACCTTCGTGGCATCGGAGTCCACCCCGGGCGCGTCCGGATCGGCCACGAAGTAGACGACGTCGTACTTGCCGAAGTCCACCTGGGTGTCGGCGGTCGCGACCGCGTCGCGCAGGTAGGCCGCCCGGTCCTCCGGGGCCCAGTCGCGCTGTATCCCGTACGCGGTGGACGGCTTGGGCATCCGGATCCACTGCTTCTGCGGGTGCGGGACGAGGCGGAACCGGCCGTACGAGGCCCGCTCGAAGAAGTCGCTGGTGGCGGGGAAGTAGTCGCCGGCGATCTCCTCGGGGGACAGGGCGGTCCGGTGGTCGGGGAAGGAGAGGAAGACCATGACCGCGTTCAGGGTGCGCTCGGGCCGCGGGTAGGCGCCGTTCCAGGTGTCGAGGCCCAGTGAGTGGTGCGCGGCCGTACGGGTCAGCGCGCAGGGACCGGCTCCGGAATCGGCCACCGCGGGCCCCGCGACGAGCGACATGGCGGCGAGCGCCGTCAGGGAGGTGAGGGCCGCCCCAGTACTCCGGAGGCGGGGGCGATCCACTCCCCCGGGTGTCAGCTGTCGCGCCACATCGACCTCCGGTGGTGGATTCGTACCTGTTCACCCACCTTGAGGTGCTTGTCTTGCCAATGCCCTGTTGCCCTGCCCCACACGAGTGAGCAATCGGGCAAGCCAGTGACCCTTGACCTTCACTCGGTTGCCTACAGAACGTCACGACCGATCACGCGAGATCAGCAGGAGCCTCCGCATGCTCAGAGCCGCGCAGAAACGATCGCCCGCAGTCCGGCCGTCACTCCGTCATCACGCCGAACTCCCGCCCCCCGCACGGCGACGCGGCTGGATAGGGCCTCCCGGCAGCCTCTATGATCGGCACACTTTCCTGCACGGACACTCACGAGCACTGCGGGAGCCAACGGTGAGCGGAACCTCTGAAGGAACCGGTTCGGCGGCCGACAGCATCCGATCGGCCATTACGGAGCGTCACGCGGCAGTGTCGGCATCGGCAATCCCGCCGCGCGACGAGTCCGAGCGGCGCGACTACCGGGCCGCCTTCAACGCGGCCCACCTCCCCATGGCCGTCGTCGACCGCGACGGGTACGTCGTCGCCGCCAACGAGGCCTTCGCCGGCCTGCTGGGAGCCGAGCCGCACGCGCTCGTCCACCGGTGCGCCGCCGACCTGGTGGACCTGGCCGCGGAGGCCCGCACCTGGGCCGCGTACCAGGAGGTGCTCCGCGGACGGCAGGCCCGGCTGCGCTGCACGCGCCGCCTCAAACACCCCGACGGGCATTCACTGTGGACCGAGGTCACCCTGGGGCCGGTACCGGGGACCGGCGACGTCCTGCTGTCCGTCGCCGACATCAGCGACCGGCGCGACCTCCAGGCGCGCCTGCGCCACCTCCAGATGCACGACCCCGTCACCCGGCTGCCCAACCGGGCGCTGTTCTTCGAGCGGCTCTCCGCCGCGCTGGAGGCGTCCTCGTACGAACACGGCGGCGGGACCGGCCGGATCGGGCTGTGCTACCTGGACCTCGACGGGTTCAAGGCGGTCAACGACACACTCGGCCACCGCGTCGGCGACCGGCTGCTGGCCGCCGTCGCCGCCCGGCTGACCCAGTGCGCCGACCAGTCCGGTTACGGGCGCACGAGCGGGCACCTGGTCGCACGGCTCGGGGGCGACGAGTTCGCCCTGCTGGTCGAGGACTCCACGGGCACGGAGCAGCTCGCGGACCTGGCGCGCAGCGTGCTGGCCGCCGTCCAGGAGCCGTTCGACCTGTCCGGGCAGCGGCTGTCGGTCTCCGCGTCCATCGGGGTGGTGGAGCGGGCGACGGCCGGCACCTCGGCGACGGGGCTGATGCAGGCCGCCGATACGACCCTGTACTGGGCGAAGGCGGACGGCAAGGCCCGCTGGACCCTCTTCGACCCGGAGCGCAACGCCCACCGCATGACGCGCCAAGCCCTGTCCTCGACGCTGCGGCCGGCCGTGGAGCGGGGGGAGTTCGAGCTGGAGTACCAGCCCCTGGTGGACCTGGAGAGCGGGGCGGTGCGCGGGGTCGAGGCCCTGGTGCGCTGGAAGCACCCGCAGTTCGGCACGTTGACGCCGAATCGGTTCATCGGGATCGCCGAGGAGGACGGGTCCATCGTCCAGTTGGGGCAGTGGGTGCTGCGCACGGCCTGCCGCCAGGCGCGGCGCTGGCAGATCGAGCAGCCCAGCGACGCGCCCGTCTTCGTGTCGGTCAACGTGGCCGTGCGGCAGGTGTGGGACTCGGACCTGGTGGGCGACGTCGCGGAGATCCTGGCCGAGACGGGGCTCGCCCCGCAGCTGCTCCAGCTGGAGCTGACCGAGTCGGCCGTGATGGGCTCGGCCGGCCGGCCGCTCCAGGCCCTCCAGGCGCTCAGCGACATGGGCGTGCGCATCGCGATCGACGACTTCGGCACCGGGTACTCGAACCTGGCCTACCTCAGCCGGCTGCCGGTGTCGGTGCTGAAGCTGGACGGGTCCTTCGTACGGGGCTTCCGCTACGAGGAGGGCACGCACCCGAACCCGGCCGACGAGACGATCGTCGAGGCCATGGTCCAGCTCGCGCACCGGCTGGGCCTCACCGTCACGGCGGAATGCGTGGAGACCGCGGGGCAGGCGGCCCGGCTGCGCCGCGTGGGCTGCGACACGGGACAGGGCTGGCTCTACTCCCGTGCGGTGGCGCCGGACGTGATCGCCCGCATGATCGGCCGCCAGGCCGCCGCGGCGGCCGCCGCGGCCTCTGCCCCTGTCGCGTCCGCCGCCGGCGCCCCGCCCTCCGCCACCGCGTCCGCGCCGTCCGACGGACCTGCCCCGCACCCCCTCGTCTGAGGGGGATGCGGGGCAGGCCGCCGCTCGGCGCGGGGTGGGGGGAGATCAGCAGGCGCCGAGGTCCTTCCAGACGCCCCATTCACCGGTGGTGCCCGGCGTCTCGTTCTGCGTCCACCACTGGGCCTTGTACTTGCGGCCGTTGTACGCGACCTCGCTGCCGCCGGTGTAGACCGTGCCCGCGGCGTACGCCGGGGTCGAACCGCAGCCCGTGGTCGGCGGGGTCGTCGGCGGCGTGGTCGGCGGGGTGGTGGGAGGCGTCGTGGGCGGGGTGGTCGGCGGCACGGTGGTGCCGCCCAGGGCGTCCGAGATCTGGTTCAGCAGCGTGGTGCCGTTGTCCAGGCCGAGGAGCGAGTACATCATCGCGCCGGCCAGGCCGCGCTGCTTGCCGTAGTCGACCCGGGCCTGGATGGAGCGCTGGTTCAGGCCCGTGAAGAACTCGCCGTCCTTGTAGAAGTACGAGGACTTGGACTGGTCGTCCCAGAAGGTGGTCGCCGCGTTGTCGACGATCCCGCCGAGCTCCTTGTAGTGCGCGATGCCCGCCTGCTGGCTGAGCGGCCGGGCGGCCGAGCCGCCGGTCGCGCTCTGCGCCAGGCCGTTGGCGGTGCCGGCCGGCACGCCCTTCCAGCCGCGGTAGTAGAACTCGTAGCCCAGGGTCAGCTTGTTGGCGGGGAAGCCGCCCGCGATGCCGTAGGCCGGGTTGCCGTCGATCCAGGAGTCGATGGCGTTGTCGATGCTGTACTTCTCGGTGCCCGGAGCGATCGGGTCGGTCGGGTCGGCCGCCGAGGGGTGGAGCGGGGACTGGTGGTACGTCGGCCCGTCGCCGTCCCAGGCGCCGTGCATGTCGTACGTCATGATGTTCGCGTAGTCGAGGTACGCGCCGATCTTGTCCGTCTCGATGTACTTGATCTTGTCCTGGCCGGCCGGGAGCGCCGCGGTCAGCAGGTACTTCTTGCCGCCGTTGGCCGCGCCCTCGGCGTCGAGCTGCTTGCGGAACTCCGCAAGCAGCAGGGTGAAGTTCTGCTTGTCCTCGGGGCCGTAGTGGTTGCCCAGGTGGCCGCCGGAGGAGCCGGGGTACTCCCAGTCGATGTCGATGCCGTCGAAGATGCCCGCCGCGGTGCCGGGGCCGCCGTAGCCGCCCTCCACCGGGAGGTCGCCCTTGATGTACTGCTTGATGCAGGAGGCGACGAGCTTCTTGCGGGAGGCGTCGGTCTTGGCCGCGTCGTGGAAGAACTTGGAGTAGGTCCAGCCGCCCAGCGAGATGTTGATCTTCAAGTGGGGGTACTTGGCCTTCAGTTCCTTGAACTGGTTGAAGACGCCCACGATGGGCTGGTCCCACTTGTCGGCGACACCGTCCACGCTGTCCGCCGCGCTGAAGGACTTCTGGTAGTCGGCGTACGAGTCGCCCGCGCCGTCCCCGGCGTTGGGGTTGTTGTCGTCGCCCGCCGCCTTGTTCGCCTCGAAACAGGTGAGGTCGGTGGGGTGGATGTTGCCGAACGAGTAGTTGATCACGTCCAGCTTGCCGGCTATCCCCCGCGTGTCCAGGTGCTTGGGGTAGAAGGCGTTCCCGTACACGCTCCACTGGTCGTAGTAGGCGATGCGGACGCCGCCGGCGGCGGCGCCGGCCGCGGCGTCGGCGGCCTGGGCGGTACCGAGCCCGGCGAAGGAGGCGAGCGCACCTGCTGCCAGCGCGGCCGTGGCGGCGGCCGCGATGAGGGGTTTACGGATGTGCATGAACTGCCTCCGGGGGGTGGGAGGGGGAGCAACAGCTTCAGGTGAGAGAAGTGTTAGCGATCACGCCACGCCCCAGTCAATGGTTTGGACCAAAGAAGGACTAGACCACTGAGCAGCCAAAGGTGCTCGTCAGAGACCTGAACACACATCAGAATCCGCTCGCCACCCCGGATGACGAGCGATTTAAGGGTGCCTTAGGCCATCTCCCGGCAAGGTTTCGGCAACAAACCAGCCGAACCCCGTTTTCCGGCGGTCACCCCTGGGCCGAGCCCTCCGCCGGCATCCCGTACGCATCTGCGACGAGCCCGTAGGACCGCAACCGGGCCGCGCCGCTGTGGGCGTTGGCGGTCAGCATCAGCTCGTCCGCGCCCGTCCTCTTGGCCAGGCCGTCGAGTCCGGCGCGCACCTCGTCGGGGGTGCCGTGCACGATGTTCGCCAGCCAGCCGTCCACGAACTCCCGCTCCAGCGGCGAGAACGGGTACGCCGCGGCCTCCTCGGGCGTCGGGACCAGTCCGGGCCGCCCGCTGCGCAGCCGCAGCATCGACAGTGCTCCCGTGAGCACTTGGGCGCGGGCCTCGGCGGCGGTGTCCGCGGCCAGCGCCGCGACCCCGATGAGGGCGTACGGGGCGTCCAGGACGGCCGAGGGGCGGAAGCTCTGCCGGTAGAGGTCGAGCGCGGGCAGGGTGCCGGCCGCCGAGAAGTGGTGGGCGTAGGCGAAGGGCAGCCCGAGCTCGCCGGCGAGGCGGGCGCTGAAGCCGGAGGAGCCGAGAAGCCACAGCGGCGGCCGCCCGGCGGGCCCCTGGACCGGGCCCGGCACGGCGTGCACGCGGGCGTACGGGTGCCCGTCGGGGAAGTCGTCGTCGAGGAAGCGGGTGAGCTCCGCGAGCTGCCGGGGGAACTCCTCGGCTGCCTCGTCGAGGCGGCCGGACCCGCGCAGCGCCATGGCCGTGCGCCCGTCGGTGCCGGGAGCCCGGCCTAGGCCGAGGTCGATCCGGCCCGGGGCGAGCGCCTCCAGGGTGCCGAACTGCTCGGCGACGGCGAGCGGGGCGTGGTTGGGCAGCATGACCCCGCCCGAGCCGAGCCGGATGCGGGAGGTGTGCGCGGCGAGGTGGGCCAGGATCACGGCCGGGGAGGAGCTGGCGACCCCGGGCATGGAGTGGTGCTCGGCGACCCAGTGGCGGTGGTAGCCGCGGGACTCGGCGAGCCGGGCGATGTCCACGCTGGTGCGCAGGGAGGCGTGCGCGGTGCTGCCCGCGCCCACGGTGACGAGGTCCAGGACCGAGAGCGGTACGGGCGCACTGCCCCGGGCCGTGCCGTGGACGGCGCCCCGGCCCTCCTGTCGATACGCGTCCCCGGTGTCACTCATCGTCTCTCCCGTCTCGATCCGTCGTCCGTACGAAGAACTCGAACCGTGGGCGGCGCCCGGGCATTCCCGGCACTCCGGGACAGTGAGCATGACCATGGCATATGCCATGGGGGTAGATCCTGGCGGGGCGACGTGATTGAGCCATCAATCTCCTCAACAGGCGCTCCACATGGGCCTCTTGATGGCTATCGTGGTAGGGCAAGCGGTAACAACCTGCTAGGGGGAAACCGTGGCGCTGAAGCCCGAGCCGACCGCGCCGTTCCACTCGGTGCAGTACGCACTACGCGTACTCGAAACGATCGCACGGCACACCGGCGGTGTGACCGATGTGCAGATCGCGCGTGAGACCGGCCTGCCCGCAGTCCATCTCGCTCCGATGCTGCTCATGCTGCGCCGGGAGGGATATGTCCTGCAGGTGTCCGACGGCGCCTACGCCATAGGGGATTCCCTCGTCCTGCTCGGCTCCGGCGTCGACCGGCAGCAAGCCCTGACGGACAAGCTCCAGGAGACCCTGGACCGGCTGCGGGACTCCGTGGGGGCGGCGGTCTACATCAGCCGGTACGTGGACGGTGAGGTCAGGATCACGCAGTTCGCGGACAGTCCGCGCACGCCCAAGGTCCACGAGTGGGTCGACTTCCGTTCCGCGGCGCACGCCAGCGCGGTCGGCAAGTGCCTGCTGACCCAGCTCGACCTGAACGGTCGGCGAGACCACCTGTCCCGCCACAAGATCGCGCGGCTCACGTCGAAGACGATCGTGAACGAGCGGATCCTGTTCTCCAAGCTGGATGCCCAGCCGGCCACCGTGCCCATGCTGGACCTCCAGGAGTACGCCGTGGGTACCGTCTGCGCGGCCGTCCCGATCACGGCCGGGGCCTCGGTGGGCTGCCTGGCCCTGTCGATGCCGGTCGAGCACGCGCACCGGCTGCGGGCCGCGGCGGACACCCTCAACCGGAAGGCGGCGCCGCTGCTGCTGTCGCTCACCCTCTAGCCCTGGCGACCGGGCCCGCCCGCCAGGGCAGCCGGAAAACACTTCGGGCGGTTCCCAGTGAACCGGAAACCGCCCGAAGGACAGGTGCGCCGCCAGGGACTCGAACCCCGGACCCGCTGATTAAGAGTCAGCTGCTCTAACCAACTGAGCTAGCGGCGCCTGCTGACAGAGAAAATACTACCTGGTCCTCCGGGGTGCTCAAAACCATGACCGGCGGGGCTGGAATGTGCCGGCCCCCGGCCCTCGGCCCCGGCAGAACGGGCGGCGCCAGCCGCATCCGGCCTCTCCGGCGTTCGAGGCGCGGGGCACGGGGAGGGGGCCCCGGCTACGGCCTGCGGGCGGCTAGCGTTCCAGCAGGTCCGCCCGGCCCTGGGCTTCGTACGCCGACAGGAGTGTGGCGAGGTCGGCCTCGGACAACGGGCGGTAGGGCCCGGTCCGCGGACGGTGCCAGACCGGGTCGGGACACCTGAAGCCGGCCCGCCGCAGGGCCACCCGGTGGACCTTGTTCGTCGCGGTGACCGGCATCGTCGGCACGATCCTGACGTACCGCGGCGCCATCTTCGTGCCCAGGTCCGGCTGCGCGGCCAGGAACGCCTCGAACGCGCCGGGGTCGAAGACCACCCCCGGCCGTAGGGCGACCGCCGCCATCACCTGGTCCCCCGCGACCTCGTCCGGCACCGCGTACACCGCGACCGCCGCCGCGTCGGACCACCGCGCCAGGATGTTCTCGATCACCGCCGCGGCCAGGTTCTCGCTGTCGACCCGCAGCCGGTCGTCCGTACGGCCCGCGAAGTACAGGAAGCCCGCCGCGTCGCGGAAGAAGAGGTCACCGGTCCAGTACCAGCCGTCCCGGGTGCGGGCGGCCTCCGCGTCCGGGTTGCGCCAGTACCCCTCGAACAGGCTCCGGCCGCGGTTGACCAGTTCCCCGATCGCCGCCGAGCCGTTCAGCAGCCGCCCGTCCGCGTCCAGCACCGCGGCCGGGCACTCGACCCCCGTCTCCGGGTCGATCACCGCCAGGTCGTCCCCCTCCCCCGCCCGGCCCAGCGCACCCGGCGGGGTGTCCGGCGTCTGCTGGACGGAGGCGCCGCCCTCGGTGGCCCCGTAGCCCTCCACCAGCGGGACGCCGAACCGTTCGGCGAAACGCGCCGCGTCCACCGCCCCGGCCTCGGTGCCGAAGCCGAGTCGCAGGGAGTGCTCGCGGTCGTCGGGCCGCGGCTCGGTGGCCAGCAGGTACTGGACGGCCCGCCCGACGTAGGTGAAGTACGTCGCCCCGTACGCGCGTACGTCGTCCAGGAAGGCGGAGGCGGAGAAGCGCCGGCGCAGCGCCACCGATGCCCCGCCCGCGAGCGCCGGGAGCCAGTCGGCGATGACCGCGTTGCCGTGGAAGAGCGGCATGCAGACGTAGTGGACGTCCTGCGGGGTGACCGAGAACCGGCGGGCCAGCGCGGACCCGGCCGCCGCGAGCCGGCCCTGGGTGCAGAGGGCGGCCTTGGGGGCGCCGGTGGAACCGGAGGTGAAGTAGAGGAGCAGCCGGGAGGTGGGGCCCGGGGTGCCCAGCGTCGCCTCGCCGGGCTTGGCGGCGGCGTAGGGGGCGAGCAGGGCCCCGTACTCCTCGGTGTCCGTGACCAGGAGGCGTACGCCCGGCAGGTCCAGGCCGCGCAGCAGCGGCAGGTGGGCCGTTTCGGTGACCAGGATCCGGCAGTCGGTGTGCAGGATGTCGCGCGCCAGCTCGGGGCCGCGCCGGGTGGGGTTGATCCCGGCGACGGCGGCCCCCGCGAGGGCCGCCGCGCCGAGCCAGAACGGGAACTCGGGGGTGTTGTCCAGCAGCACCCCGAGGTGCGGCTCGGCCCCCGGAGGCATGAGGTCGACGAGGAGCGCGGCGCGCGCGGCGGCCTCCTGGGCGGTCCGGTGGTGGCTGAGGACGGTGTGTCCGGTGTCCTCGTACTTCAGCCCCGGCCGGTGGTCGCCCCATTGGCGTGCCACGAGTTCCGCGACGGTCTCGGGTGCAGTCGTCGTCCGCATGCCGCCGGAGATTAGCTGACGTTGCGTCAGAACTGAACGTCGGAGCAGGCGTAGAAGGCGTTGGCGGTGTCGTTGACGGTCCAGACGGCGAGGATCATGTGACGTCCGGTCCGGCCGTTCGGCATGGCGCCCTGGTGGACGGTGGTCATGGCGGGCCGTGCGCCGTTGTAGGCGACGGTGAGGAAGGGCTGGGGCTCGAGGTCGGCGCGAGTGAGGGCCTTGGTGCCGTTCCAGCCGTTCTTGGTGACGTAGTACTTGAAGTCGGTGGTGGAGTGGTTGGCGGTGAACTGCCACCGGAAGCTGTAACTCTGCCCGCTGCTCACCCTGGTGGTGGGCCAGGCCCCGCCGCGCGGGTTGTCGAGCTCGGCGAACTGCGGGAGGCCGGCGGAACATATCCTGCCGTCGGCGGGCCCGGCGGCCGGGAAGCCCTTGAGGCCCTCGACGCTCTGCGGCTCCCACTGGATGGCGCCGCAGTCGGCGACGGTCTTGTTGGCGCAGAGCTTCTGGCGGCTGATGGGGGTGTCGGTGTAGCCGTGACTGCTGGCGCCGGGGGCGCCGAGGAGGGTGATTCCGGCGACGAGGCCGAGGCCGAGCGCGGCGGCGCCCGCCCGTCCGGGCATGCGGAGGTTACGCATGATGCTCCTTGAACGTGGGGGGAGTTCGACGAGAGCGTGCGCACGCGTGGGGATGGCGTTCGGATCCGTTGTAAGTGCCGGCAGTGCTGGAAGTACTGGAAGTGCTGAATTTCAGGTCTAGACCAAGTTCCAGACTATTGACGGCAGTTGGCCGTGTCCATACCAAAGGAAGAACGGGTGGTCCGGTTGGATCCGGCCACCCGTTCCCGTACCGCCGAGGGGCTACTCGCAGCGCCCCGTGTAGAAGGCGACCGTGAGGTCCTTCACGAGCGCCTTGCGCTCGTAGTCGTCGAGCTCGACGAGCCCGCGCGAGGTCAGCCGGTGGACGGTGTCGTCGACGGCGTCGACGACCGAAGAAAGCACGGCGTCCCGGTGCTTGGCGTCGATCGCGGCGACCCGGCGGCGGCGCATGGCCTCGGCGACCTCCGGCGCGTACTCGATCCGGGTCGGCTGGGCGGAGAAGACCTCGATCCCGACGGCCTCGGTCTCGGCCGCCAGCATCCGGGTCAGCGCGTCGCCGACGGCTTCGGTGTCGCGCAGGGTCGGGGCGTCCTCGTGGAAGGCGTCGGCGGGGAGCTGGGACAGTACGCGGGCCATGGCGGACTCGACCTGTTCGGCCAGGTACTCCACGTGGTCCTCGACGGCCAGGGCGGCCCTGGCCGTGTCCTTGACCTGCCAGACCACCTGGACGACGACCTGGAGGGCGAGGCCGCCGGAGTCCACGGCGGGCATGGGTTCGCTGCGCCAGTGCCGCAGGCGTACGTCGACCCGGCGGCGCAGGAGGAGGGGGCTGATCCAGGTGAGTCCGGTACGGCGGACCGTGCCGCGGTAGCGGCCGAAGAGGGTGAGCACCCAGGCGTGGCCGGCGCGGGAGCGGCCGAGGCCGCCGAGTGCGAGGAGGGCGACGATGCCGAGGAAGGCGAGCGGGGGCCAGTGGGTGGCGTGCAGGCCCCGATAGGCGCGCGGGGTGGCGCCGAAGGCGGCCACGACCGTGTCGGGGACGGCCCCGGCCCGCCAGAGCACGGCCGCGCAGCCGGCCAGGGCGAGCCCGCCGATGCCGACGCCGATCCACCCGGGCAGTACCGGGCCGCGGTGCTCCCGGAGCCGGTCGTCGCCCCGCGGGACCCGCCGGCCGGGGGCGGGGCGGGGGGCCGAGGCCGGCCGGGGGGCGCGGGCCGGGGCGGGGGCCGGGGTGGGCCGGCTCTTCTGCGCACCCCGGAACGGCAGGTGTACGGGCACCTCGGTGACGGCGGTGCCCCGGAGCCGCGTGACGTGCGGGACGGGGATGCCCTGGGTGTCGTCCTCCTCTTCCAGTCCGCGCGCCACGGCCTGCGCGACGATCTCGACCACCCCGGGCCCGGGCACCCCGGACCGCACGACTCCGGGCTCGGGGGCGGGCTTGGACTGCCTCTCGCACGCGGCTGCCGTCTTCGGCTCCACCGCCGCCGCGGGCTCGACCGTGGCCTTCGGCTCCGCGGGCGCGGTCGAAGGTGCGGGCACGGGCGCGGGCACGGGCCGGGGGTTCGGCTCAGGTTGGGCTGCGCCCTGGTGCTGCGCGGGTGCGAACGCGTGCGCGGGCAGGGGGTCCGGGCGGGGCCCGGCTACGGTGTGCCACTGCGCGGGCGCGGCAGCGGGCGCGGCAGCGGACCGGGGGGCCGGCTCGGGCTGGGCCGCGACCGTCGGCTCTGCGGGCGCGGCCGACCTGGCGGGCACGGGCGCGGGCGCGAACGTCGGTCTGGGCGGGGTCGCCTGCGCGGGCCGCGGGTCCGGCCCGGGCGCGGCTGCGGGCTCCGGCCTCGGGGGCGTCGGGGCCGGAACGGTCGCGGGCGTGGGGGCCGGCCCGGAATCGGAGGCGGGCCTGCGGACCGCGGGCTCCGGGTTCGGCCAGGGTTCCGGTTGGGGTGGTGGGGCGGTCTCGGTGTCGGGGACGCGCAGGCGCAGCGTGGCCGTGCCGGCGTGGGTCGTCTCGGCCTGGGGGTGCGGGATGTCCAGGCCCGTGTGCACCGGTTCGGGTTCGTCGACCTGGGCGCGGGCGGCCGGCACCTCGGGCCCGGCCGCCAGGAGGACCGCCGGGGTGGTGGCCCAGCCCGTCGAGGTCTCGCCCGAAAGCGAGGGCGGAGCCGGGTGCGGGACGGGGTGCGGGACGGGGTGCGGGGCCGGCTGCGGGACCGGGTGCGGGACCGCCTCGCGGGGCGGAGCCGCGCCCCGCACCGGCACCGGCGCCGGGGCCGGGGCCGGGGCGGGGGTGGCGGCAAGGGCAGGGGCGGCCACCGCCGGCACCCGGAAGGTGCCCGTGGCCGAGGTGGTGCGCGTGGGGTACATCGTGTCCTCCGTCATGCGAACAGCCGGCGCCAGGTTTCCGGGCCCGGGTAGCCATTGGCCGCGGCACCGCGCCAGCCCTGCGCGCGCTGGAAGGCCTCGACGTTGCGGCGGTCCGCCTCGCTCCAGCGCGGCCCGGGACCGGACGTGTAGTGCTTGCCGAACCCCTTCTTGATCAGTTGGCGGCCGAGGGCGGCGATCGCGTCGTGCGACGTGCCGGGGCGGAACACCGAGGCCCCGGGGTAGGCCCGTACCCCGCCCGGCCCCGGCGCGGCCCCCACCATCGGCGGGATGTTCTTGCCCTGGCGCTCGACCAGCAGCCGCCAGGTGTGCGCCCCCGGGATGCCGTCCGCGTCCGCGCCGGTCCAGCCCTGGGCGGCCTGGAAGGCCTGGGTGGCCAGCCGGTCGTGCTCGCTCCACGTCCGGTCGGCCACCCCCTTCGGGTAGAACCGGTACGCGCCGCGCTCGATCAGCATCCGGCCCAGCCGGCCCACGTGGTCGTTGGTCTGCCCCGGCCCGAACTTCGCGGCGCCCGGGAACACCGTCGAGTCCCCCGGCGCGGGCGCCGGCGGCACCGGATCGTCGGGCACGATCCCGCCCGTGACCCCGTTGAACCGGTAGGGGATGTACTTCGACCCGTTGCTCCAGTACCCGTAGGGAGTGGCCAGCTTGCGCGTGGTGGGCCGGGTCTGCTCGTAGGCGATGTAGTGCGTCTGCGTCTCGTCGGCCCAGCCGCCGAAGAGGACCACGTGCGAGCCGTTGTTGGGGTCCGCCGGGTTGTGGAAGAGGAGCATGTCCCCCGGCAGCAGATCGGCCTTGGTGATCTTCGTGGCGAACTTGTCGAGGCTGCCGGTCCACTCGTTCGAGCCGAGGTTCCAGACCATCGAGACGTAGCCCGAGCAGTCCTGCCGGTATCCGTCCGTCCAGTACTCGGACATGCTGTACGGGACCTTCGCGTCCAGCCACACCTTCGCCCGGTTGATGATCGTCGTCCGGTCGATCCGCTTCACCCCGGCGGGCGCGCCCGGCTTGCCGACCGGACCGCCCTTCGGCCCGTGCAGCGGGGTCCGGCCGCCCTGCGGGGTGCCGGGGCCCGGGTCGTCCAGCGCCACCGGCCCGGCGGCCGGGGTGGTCACCGCCACCGCGGCTGCGCCGCCTCCGCCCAGGACCACCCCGGCGGCGGTGGCCAGGACCAGCGCCCGGCGGGCCCCGCGGGCTGCGGGGTGCCCCCCGTCGCACAGCCGTATGGCCCGCGCGCGGGCGAGGGTGCGGCGACGCTGGGCGCACCCCCGGCACGCGCAGTCGCCCGCGGGCTCGTACTCCTCGAAGGCGGGCATCGGCATCGGCGTCTGCACATGCGTCGGAGGCTGCATCGTCATGCGGTTCCGTCCACTCCCCTGCTCGTCCACTGGTCAGCCGGAACCAGCATCTGGCGGGTCATCAGATGCGGCACGGCCAGACATATCGTGCACGACAAACCCCTTAAACATGGGTTAATCGGACAAGGTGGGCGTGGCTGGTCACGAGCACCACTCGAGGTGGGGTAGAGTTTTCCCTGTCAGCAAGCGCCGCTAGCTCAGTTGGTTAGAGCAGCTGACTCTTAATCAGCGGGTCCGGGGTTCGAGTCCCTGGCGGCGCACAGACGGAAGAAGCCCCTCGCAGTGAAAGCTGCGAGGGGCTTCTTCGTGTCTTCGGGGCGGGGCTAGACCGCCGTGCCGGGCCGGACCCCGGCGCCCGTCAGATAGGCGGAGACCACCACGTTCGCCGTGTACTCATTGGCCGCCTTGTCGTAGGTGCCGCCGCAGGTCACCAGCCGCAGCTCGGCCCGGCCCCTGACCCGCTGGCCGTACACCTTGTGCGGGTCGAAGGCCGCGCGCTCGTAGACCCGTACGTCCTCGATGGTGAACTCGGCGACCGACCCGTCCGCCCGCACTACCCGCACCTTGTCGCCCGGCTGCGCCGAGCTCAGGCCGTAGAACACGGCCGGCTTGGACTTGGTATCCACGTGTCCCACCATCAGCGCGGCCCCGGCGGCCCCCGGCTGCACGCCGTTGCTCCACCAGCCGACCGTGCCCGGGCTGTTGTACGGGGGCGGCTCGATCGCGCCGTCCGCGTCCAGGCCCCGGGGGATCACCGGGGCCTGGACGCCTATGGAGGGCACGTCGACGCGCTGGGGCAGGGCCGCGGCCAGGGGGGCGTGGGCCGCGGGCAGGACCGGGCCCACCGCCCCGCCGGCCTGGCCGGCGAGCGGAGCCGGGACCCCGGTGATCTGCCGGCCCCACAGCCACAGGCCCAGCACCAGCACCGACCAGGCGGCGAAGGTCAGCAGTCGGCCGCTGCCGGAGGACTTGCCCTCGCTCATGCGCCCCTCGCTCGTGCGCCACTCGTTCATGCGCGGCCCGCCAGGGCGCCGCTTCCCGCACGTCCCATGCCACGCGCCACTCGTTCAGTCACCGCTGCGACGGCGGCGCAGGGCCAGCGCCCGGCCCGCGACGGCCAGGGTGGCGGCGGCGGCCAGGACGGCGCCGATCACCGTGTGCGGCAGCCCCGGGCCGTCGTCGCCGTGGCCGTCCTTCTTCGAGTCCGCGGCCAGCCGGGAGGACTCGGCGAGCTCGGCGGACATGCCGCCGCCACCCGCGTGGACCGGCCAGACCGGGGAGGCGTGGTGGCTCGGCCGGCGGTGGGAGATCTCGATGGAGCCGCTGACCTTCTCGTGACCGTCGCAGGTCACCCGCACGGAGTGCCGGCCGGGCTGGGCGTGCGAGCTGATCATCACCTCGCCGTAGAGCGGGCTGCGGCCGCCGTCGCGGCCGTACAGTTCGGCGTCCGCCACGAAGACGGAGGACTGGGCCGCGCCCCTGGTGCCGCCGCAGCCGTGGACGCGCAGCTTGACCTGCGCTCCCGGGTGGGCCGGGTTCGGATCGACCGAGACGCTGCCGCGGCCGCCGCGGTCCTCTTCACCCGCGAGGGCGGCGGGCGCGGTCACCGCGGAGAACGCTGTCAGGGCGACGGCGACCCCGGCGGCACGGAGAGCGATGTGAACACTGCGCATGGTGAACCTCCTCAACAAGGAGATTCACGCGCGGTACGCCGCTCCGCATCCGGAGCGGCGCCGTACGTGTCAGCCGAACGATTTAAACGAGGTCCACCAGGTCGGCGATCGAGTCGACCGTCTTGGTGGGGCGGTACGGGAACCTCTCGGTGTCCGCGACCGAGGTCAGACCGGTGAGGACCAGGAAGGTCTGCATGCCCGCCTCCAGTCCGGCCAGCACGTCGGTGTCCATCCGGTCGCCGATCATCGCGCTGGTCTCCGAGTGCGCGCCGATCGCGTTGAGGCCGGTCCGCATCATCAGCGGGTTGGGCTTGCCGGCGAAGTACGGCTTCTTGCCGGTGGCCTTGGTGATCAGCGCGGCGACCGCGCCGGTGGCCGGGAGCGGGCCCTCGGCGGAGGGGCCGGTCTCGTCGGGGTTGGTGCAGATGAAGCGGGCGCCCGCGTTGATCAGGCGGACCGCCTTCGTCATGGCCTCGAAGCTGTAGGTGCGGGTCTCGCCCAGGACCACGTAGTCCGGCTCGTGGTCGGTCAGGATGTAGCCGATGTCGTGCAGGGCGGTGGTCAGGCCGGCCTCGCCGATGACGTACGCGGTGCCGCCGGGGCGCTGGTCGTCGAGGAACTTCGCGGTGGCCAGTGCGGAGGTCCAGATGTTCTCGACGGGGACGTCGAGGCCCATGCGGCTGAGGCGGGCCTGGAGGTCGCGGGGGGTGTAGATGGAGTTGTTGGTCAGCACCAGGAAGGGCTTGCCGGATTCGCGCAGCCGCTTGATGAAGGCATCGGCTCCGGGGATCGGGGTGCCCTCGTGGATCAGGACCCCGTCCATGTCGGTGAGCCAGGATTCGATCGGCTTGCGCTCTGCCACTGGACTGTTCTCCGCTCTCGGTGGCGTCTGACCTCGGTGACCTCTGGTCTCACCCACCCTATCGGGGCCGGGTCGGGGACGTACGGTGCGTCCACGGCCCGGACCCCGGGGGCCTGGAATCAGCCCAGGCGGACGTTGTCGACGGTCCAGTACCAGTTGTTGTCACCGCTGTAGCGGAAGCGGATCTGGACGTCCGTGGCACCGGCCGGGACCTGGAGGCTCAGGGACTCGGCCTTGGCCACCGCGTCGGCGGTGTAGCTCTTGACGACGGTGGGCGTACCGCCGTTGTAGGAGACCAGGACCTGGGCGGTCTGCCCGGCCTCGTGGCGGTAGTGCGTCTGGAAGGACAGGTTCTTCGTGGTGCCTCCGGCGACCGCCCACTTGGGGGTGATCAGGGTGGAGTCGAAGCTTCCGCTGTGGCTCTTGTCGTCCCACTCGTCGGAGTCGGCGACGGCGAAGACGTCACGGGAGCGGACGTTCAGCTCCCGCCACTGGTCGCGCTGGGCCTGGCTCCAGAACTCGTCGGTCGCGAAGGCCCATCCGGCCCACTCGGTGACACCGCCCGTGCCCATCTTGGAGTTGTCGACGGACCAGCCCGCGGGCGGGGTGTGGGTGAAGCCCTTCACGCCGGCCGGGATGCCCGTCTCGTCCACGCGGGTCTGGAGGTTCGGGCGCAGCGTGTCGAAGGGGTCGCTGTCGGGGGCGCTCAGCGGGACCCCGTCCAGCGGGGCGGTGGAGACGCCGACCTGCGCGAGCGCGGTCGCGGCCACGTCGACCAGCTTGACGTCGTCGCGCACCGAACCGGCTGCCACGCCCGCGCCCTTGGCGATGACGAAGGTGCCGCGCTCCTGGAGGGTGGAGCCGCCGTGGCCGCCGGAGTTGGTGTGGCCGTGGTCGGTGGTGACCAGGATCTTCCAGTTCTCCTGGGCGTACGTCGGGCGGTTCTGTACGGCGGTCAGCACCTGGCCGATCAGCTTGTCCACGCGGCCGATGGCGTCGAGGTACTGCTGGCTGGCGGCGCCGTAGGAGTGGCCGGCGATGTCGATCTCGCCGAGGTAGACGAAGGCGGCGTCCGGGTTCTGGCCCTGCAGTTCGGCGGCGGCCGCGGCGGCGATCTTGGGGTCCTCGCTGCCGTAGCCGTCGCGGTCGCCCTTGAGGGAGAGGCGCTTGTCGACCTTGGCGGAGAAGATCGGGCCGCCCGCGTCGGTGGAGGTGATGGGCTCCCAGTCGGCGGCCGCGTACGTGTTGAGCGCCGGCTTGGCGTTCTCGATGCGGGTCAGGAAGTCGGGGTGGGCGGTGTAGTTCTTGCCGGAGAAGGAGTTGTCCTTCACGCCGTGCTTGTCGGGCCACACTCCGGTGGCGATGGTGGACCAGCCGGGGCCGGAGGAGGTGGCGGCCATCGGGTTCGCGTACAGGGTGCTGCGGGCGGTCAGGCCCTGGGCCATCAGGCCCTTCAGGTGGGGGGCGTTGGCGGCCTTGACGCGGTCGAGGACCGCGCCGTCGATGCCGATGACGAGCACCTTGTCGGTGTTGGCCGCGGCGGCGGCGCCCGCGGCGCCGGCCGGGGTGGCCAGGGCGGATGCGGCGATCAGGGCGGCGGCGGAAGCGGTCACGGCGATGACGCGTCGTCCGGGCAGGACAGTGGACACGTACTCCTCCTGGGGAGCAGGTGAGCGGCGAAGAGTGCGGGGACGTGCGCGGGGGTACCCCCCGGAGGGGGGCAACTCCGAGCAGTAGCTGGGGGAGAGTCTGGGGCAGGGGCCGGACCGAAAGGACACTGCGGTCCAGACCCGTTATGCAAGCGTCACTTTTCCGGTCCAGGGTGGCCGGGAAGTAACCGGTCAGCTGCCGGTTGCCGACTTCCACGCGTCGACGTAGGCGGTGAGGTTCGCGTCGATGTCGGCCCAGTTCGGCTCGAAGACCTCGACGCCCGTCATGATCTTGGTGAGCTCCACGGCGTTGGCGTCGGTCGGCTTGACGTCGGTGCGCGCCGGGAAGCCGCCGCCGACCCCGCTCACCAGCTGCTGCGCCTCCTCGCTGAGCAGGTGGTCGAGGAGCTTCTTGCCGTTCTCGGTGTGCGGGGCCTTGTCGACGAGGCCGGCCGCGTACGGCAGGGCGAAGGTGGTGGGCTTGCCGCCGTCCTTCGCGGGGAACCAGATACCGATGTTCGGCATGGACTTGGACTGCGCGAAGTTCATCTGGACGTCGCCGTTGGCCACGAGCAGCTCGCCCTTGTCGGTCTTCGGCGCCAGCTTGCTGGTGGAGGAGGACGGGCCCACGTTGTTGGCCTGGAGCTTCCTCAGGTACTCCATCGCCGGCTCTTTGCCGCCGAAGTCGTGCATCGACTTGATGAGGACGGCGGTGCCGTCGCCCGCGACGCCCGGGGTGGAGTACTGCAGCTTGCCCTTGAACTTGGGGTCCAGCAGCTCCTCCCAGGTCTTGGGGGCCTCGGCGAGCTCCTTCTTGTTGTAGATGAAGCCGAAGTAGTTGTTGACGACCGAGGTCCACTTGCCGTCGGCGGCCTTGTTGGCGCCGTTGACCTTCTCGGAGCCCTGCGGCGCGTAGGCCTGGAGGAGACCCTTGCCGTCGGCCTGCTGGATGAAGGGCGGCAGGGTGATCAGTACGTCGGCCTGGGTGTTGGTCTTCTCGCGGACGGCGCGCTGCACCATCTCGCCCGAGCCTCCCTCGACGTACTTGACCTCGATGCCGGTCTTCTTGGTGAACTCGGCGAAGACCTTGTCGTACCAGCCGTCGCCCTTCTCGCTCTTGAGACCGTCGGCGCTGTAGACGGTGACGACCTTCTCCTGGCCGGCCTTGCCGGAGCCGGCGGTGGCGGAGGCGCCGCAGGCGGTGAGGGAGACGGCGAGGGCCAGGCTGCCGGTGAGGGCGGCGGCGGTACGGAGCAGGAGCGTGCTGGGCATGGAACTTCCTTACGGGGCAAAGGGAGTCGGCAGGAAATCAGCAGGGGAACGGCCGGGAACGGCGCGGGTGCGCAGGTCAGCGGTAGGAAGCCTTGGTGCGGATGCGGGAGACGGCCAGCAGGACGAGCAGGGTGGCGGCCATCAGCACCACGGCGACGGCGGATCCGCTGAAGAGGGAGCCGCGGTCGGTGGCCGTGAAGATCCGGACCGGGAGGGGCATCCAGTCCGGCGGGTAGAGCATCATCGTGGCGCTCAGCTCGCCCATGGACAGGGCGAAGCAGAGCCCCGCGGCCGCGGTGAGGGACGGCAGCAGGAGCGGGAGCTTGACCCGCCACAGCACGTAGCCGGGGCGGGCGCCGAGGGAGGCCGCGGCCTGCTCGTACGCGGGGTCGAGCCGTACGATCGCCGCCGAAACCGACTGGTAGGCGAACGCCGTGACAAGGATCGTGTGCGCCAGGATGACGATCGAGCCGGTGCCGTTGAGGAGCAGCGGCGGCCGGCTGAAGGCGACGAGTACGGCGAGGCCGACGACCACGGACGGCACGGCGACGGGCAGCATGAACAGCGCGTCCAGGGACCGCTTCCCGCGCGCGCCGAGGGCCGCGCCGGCCAGGGCCGCCCAGGTGCCGACGGTGAGGGCGAGCAGGCTGGCGGCCACGGCGGTGACCAGGCTGGTGGTCAGGGCCTGGAGGGACTCGCCCTGCACGGCGGAGGCGTAGTTCGCGGTGGTCGGGCCGGAGGGGAAGGCTCCGGACCAGTGGGTGGCGAAGGAGGCCGCGACCACCACGAGCAGGGGCAGGGCGAAGAGGGGCAGGAAGAGGAGGCCGAAGAGGCTCCAGACGGCCCAGCGGCCCGTCTTGCTATGCACCAGCACGCTTGCTCACCACCCGGTAGAGGCCGAACAGGCCGACGGAGATCACGATGTTGACGACGGCGACCACGCAGGCGGCCGCGTAGTCGGATTCGAGGATCGCCTTGCCGTAGATGAGCATCGGGAGGGTCGTGACGTCCTTGGCTCCGGTGAACAGGACGATCCCGAACTCGTTGAGGCACATGACGAGGACGAGGCTGCCGCCCGCGGCCAGGGCGGGGAGCGCCTCGGGGAGGATCACCTGCCGGATGATCCGCGCGGGCCGGGCGCCGAGGCCGGCGGCGACCTCCAGCTGGGCGGTGTCCAGCTGGGAGAAGGCGGCGAGCAGGGGGCGCATGACGAAGGGCGTGAAGTACGTGATCTCCGCGAGCAGGACGCCCCACGGCGTGGTCAGGAAGTGGAAGGGCCCGTCGGCGGCGCCGGTGAAGTCGCTCCATACGCCGTTGGCCATGCCGACGGTGCCGTAGATGAAGAGCAGGGCGAGGGTGATGAGGAAGGAGGGGAAGGAGAGGAATACGTCGATGAACTTCGCGACGGCGCGGGCCCCCGGGAAGGGCACGAAGGCGATGACGAGCGCGAGCGCGAAGCCGAGGACGAGACACCCGGCGGTGGCCCCGACGGCCAGCCAGACGGTGGTCCCGAGCGCGTCACGGAAGCTCTGCGAGGCGAAGACGGAGGTGTACGCGTCGAAAGCGCCGCCGCCGTCGTCGGGGCTGAGCGACTGCTGGACGACCAGCGCGAGCGGATACAGGAACACCAGCGCGAGCACGACCACGGGCGGCAGCGCCCACACGCTCCGCGGCACCCTCAGGCCTCCCTGCTTCGCCGGGGCAGGGCCCGCACCATCCAGCCGCGTTGGGGAACCTTCCGGCCCCGCCGGCGTTTGGGGCGCGGGGTCCGGGGCGGAACACCGAGCCCCCCGGGAGGGGAACCCGGCCGGACCGCCCGGAGCCGGGACCAGCGGGCCGGCGGCCGTGGGGGCTTCGCCCGGGGGCGTACCCACGGCCGTTCCAGGTGCGGCTCGCCGCGAGGCGTCAGGCATGGGACACCCCCGCCCCCAACAGCACCGCGTCCCGCGGCTCGAAGTGCAGCGTGACCCGGTCCCCCAGCGCGGGCGTCTCCCGCAGTTCGGGGAGGTCCGCCTTCACACGGTGGCCGCCGTCGACGTCGACGTACAGCCGGTGCGTCGAGCCGCGCCACTGGACCTCGGCGATGCGGCCGCTCAGCGCGTTCGGGCCGTCACCGAGGCCGAGCAGGTGCGGCCGCAGGCACAGGGTCGCGGTGGATCCCGGCACGGCGCGGCCGCGGTCGAGGGCCAGCGGGCGGCCCTCGAAGAGCGCCCCGCCCTCCGCCACGGTCACCGGCAGCAGGTTCGCGTTGCCGACGAAGGACGCGGTGAACTCGGTGCGCGGGGCCCGGTACAGGTCCTGCGGGGTCCCGCAGTCCTGGAGCCGGGCCTCGTCCATGACGGCGATCCGGTCAGCCAGGGTGAGCGCCTCGACCTGGTCGTGGGTGACGTACAGGATGGAGACGTCGGGCAGTTCGCGGTGCAGGCGGGCCAGTTCGGCGAGCATCCCGGAGCGCAGCTGCGCGTCGAGCGCGGACAGCGGCTCGTCGAGCAGGAGCACCCCCGGGCGGATGGCGAGGGCGCGGGCGATGGCCACGCGCTGCTGCTGGCCGCCCGACAGCTCGCGCGGGTAGCGCTTGGCGTAGGCCGCCATGCCGGCCATCTCCAGGGCCTCGGCGACCCGGCCGGGTATCTCGGCCTTGGGTGCCTTCTGGGCCTTCAGGCCGAAGGCGACGTTCGCCTCGACCCTCATGTGCGGGAACAGCGCGTACTGCTGGACGACCATGCCGATGCCGCGCTTGTGCGGCGGAAGGGCGGTGACGTCCCGGCCGCCGATCAGGATCCGGCCCGCTGCGGGCCGTACGAAGCCGGCGACCGCCCGCAGCGCCGTGGTCTTGCCCGAGCCGGAGGGGCCGAGCAGCGCCATCACCTCGCCGGGCTCGACGGTCAGGTCGAGGGAGTCCAGGACGGTGGTGCCGCCGTAGGCGACGCTGACCGCCTCGAAGCGGATGCCGCTCACGCCGGCTCCGCGAGCAGCTGAGGGAGTTCGGCGACGGAGCCGAGGACGTGGGTGGCGCCGTGCCCGGTCAGGGCGGCGCGGTCGTGGGCGCCGGTGAGGACGCCCGCCACGGTCCCGGCGCCGGAGCGGCGGCCGCTGAGCATGTCGTAGGCGGTGTCGCCCGCGACGACCATCTCCCGTACGTCGTCCACGGCGCCCGTGCGCAGGAACGCGGCCAGCACCATGTCGGGGTACGGGCGCCCGCGGCCGCCCGCGTCGGCGGGGCAGAGGGTGAGGTCCGCCAGGCCCTGCCAGCCGAGGGCGTCGAGGATGGCGTCCTGGGTGACGCGGGCGAAGCCGGTGGTCAGGGCGACGGTGCGGCCGTCGGCGCGGAGCTTCTCGATGGCCTCGCGGGCTCCGGGGAGCGGGGCGATCAAGCCGCCGTCGACGAGTTCCCCGTACGCCTCCTCGAAGGCGGAGTTGGCGCGCTGGGCGAGGTCCTCCGTGCCGAAGAGATGGCGGAAGACGGAGATCTTCGACTCGCCCATGGTGTCGCGTACGTACTGGAGCTTCTCGGCGTGGTCGGCGCTGCCCGGCTCGACGCCGAGGCGCTCCGCCGCGCGCTCGAAGGCGCGCTCGACGAGGCCGCCGTCGGCGACGGTGGTGCCGGCCATGTCCAGGACGATCAGGTTCTGCGTGCGGTTCTTCTCGGTCATCAGACTTACCAGCCCAGTTCGTTCGCGGTGGTCTCGGCCATGGCGGGCGAGCAGGTCATGCCGCGGCCGCCGGGCCCGGTCACCAGCCAGACGCCGTCGGCCACCTGCTGGCGGTGGACGACGCGGGAGGTGTCGGTGCACTGCGCGTACACGCCCGCCCAGCGGTGCCTGATCTTCGGCAGGGGGCGGCCGAGGAAGGACTCGACCACCGCGGTGAGGTGTTCGTAGGGGTCTTCGAGGGTGTCGAACGCGAAGGGGTGCTCGTACTCGTGGGTGTCGCCGATGGTCAGTCCGCCGTCCAGGCGCTGGACCATCAGCAGCTGCATCTTGTGCGCGGCGGCGACCGGCGCCTGCGCCTGCCCGGCGTTGAGCGCGTCGAGGGCCTCGGACGTGTAGGCCGGGTAGTAGCGGAAGCTGTCGGCGTCCGCGACGGAGGTGGTCAGCGGCTCGCCGAGCGGGGCGGTCTGCATCATCTGCAGCCGGACGCGGCGCACGGGCAGGTCGGGGACCAGCTCGCGGACCAGGCCGGACAGCCAGGCCCCGGTGGCCAGGACGACGGCGTCGCCGCGGTGGACGTCGCCGTGGTCGTCACGGACGGCGCCCGGGCCCGTGACCTCGCGTACTTCCCGCCCGGGGAGGAAGGCGTACCGGCCGGTGGCCTTGAGGGCCTCCCGCAGGTGGAGCTGTGCGGTGCGCGGTTCGACGGCCGCGTCCCGCTCGCACCACAGCGCGGCCTCGAAGGCGCCGCGCAGGGCCGGGTTGATCTCACGGGCCTCCGCGGCGGTGACCAGCTTGTAGCCGCGGGAGGCGGCGTCGGGGCGGGCGACGGCCGCCTCGGCGACCGCGTACTCACGGGCGTTGCGGACGGGGGTGAGGGAACCGATGGCGCGAAATCCCAGGCCCGGGACCCGCTCTCCGATCCGCTCCCACAGCTCACGGGCCCTCAGTGCGGTGTCGAGCTCCTCACCACCGGCTCTTCCACTCACCCAGATCTGGCCGAAATTGCGCAGCGACGCACCGCGGGCCTCCGCTTCTCGCTCGATCTGGACGACCTCGTGGCCGCGTTCGACTGCTTGCCAGGCGTGCATGGTGCCGACCACGCCGCCTCCGACGACTATGACTCTCACGCCGTCCACGGTGGGCGCGGCCCGTGACCCGGGGGGATCCGGTGGGCGACGCGGCAGTGAACAGCCCCCCAAGCTTGGACTAGACCCGTTACCTTCCTGTGATTTCGATACGCCCGATTGGACGGCTTATGGATCGATCTGCTCGGGACTACTCCGGCCGCAGACGGGTCGTGAAGCTGAACCGGTCGCCACGGTAGAGCGAACGCACCCGCTCCAGCGGCCGGCCGTCCTGATCCCGCGAGAAGCGGTGGATGAGCAGCATCGGGAGGGCGGGCGGGGTGCCGATCAGCAGGGCCTCGCGGGGTGTCGCGAGGACCGTCTCCAGTTTCTCGTCGGCGTCGCCGAAGGAGATGCCGAGGCGCTCGCGCAGGTATCCGTAGAAGGAGGAGTCCGGCTGGAAATCGCTGTCGAGCCGGGGGGCCCGGGCGACTCGGATGTACGTGCTCTCCAGCCCGACCCGTTCGTCGTCGGCCAGCAGGACGCGCTCCAGGTGCCAGACCGGCTCACCGGCCTCGGCGCCGATGCCGGGGGCGAGGTCGGGCGGGCACGGGAAGCGCTCGAGCCCGATGAGGTGGCGGCCCGGGCGGCGGCCCTGGCGGCGGACACCTTCGGTGTAACTCGCCAGCGACAGCGGCTGCTCCAGCTTCGGTCCGGCGACGACGGTCCCCCGGCCGGCGCGGCGCAGGCGGCCTTCGAGCAGCAGTTCGCGCAGGGCCTGGCGGACGGTCTCGCGGGACACCTCGTACCGCTCGGCGAGATCGCGCTCGGTGGGCAGCGATCCGCCCTCGCCGAGCTCGTCGAGGAGTTCGGCGATGCGGGCCTTGACGGCGTAGTACTTCGGGATGCGGCCGTGCTCGGGGATGCCGGAGCGGACGGGCGAGCCCGGACGGTGGTGCTGGGTCTGTTCTTCCACGCTGGGACTCTATGCGGGGCGGATGTACGCGGATCCACGGGCGGGATCGAGGGGCGCGCACGACGGGCGGGCCACGGGCGGGGCCATGGGCGGGGCCACGGGCGGGTCGACGGACGGGCTCACCGAACGGATCAACGGGCGGGGTGGCGCAGCCGCCGGGCCCCGATCAGGAGTCCGCCGCCGACGGCGAGGGCGGCCACGGCACCGGCCCCGGCCCCGTACGCCCGTTCGCGGGGCCCGGTGTGAGCGAGGGAGCCCGCCTCGAGCGGGCCCTGGGGGCCCTCGACGGTGAACCGGTAGCCGCCGGCCTCGCCGATCCAGTCGCCGTCGTCGCCCTTGCGCTGCACGAGGGCGGCGTCCGCGAGGACCTCGCCGGTGGGCGCGTCGGGCGCGAAGGCGAGGCCGACCCGGACGGTCAGCGACCCGCCCGCGGCGACGGTGAAGCCGGGGAAGGCGGACCCTCCGTCGAAGATGGCGATGATCTCGTCGCGGTCGCTCCGCTCCAGGCTGACGGGGAGGGTGCCGCTCGGGGTGTCGAACTCCATCCTCAGGTGGGCGGGGCGCAGGACGCGGGCCTTGTCGGTGAGGACGACGACGGGGTGGATGGCGGTACAGCGGGAGTTGGTGGTGTTGGTCAGGTCCAGGTACCAGGTCTGCGGCCCGCCACCGGTGCGGTACACGGCCGGTCCGCCGCGGATCCGGGCCCCGATGGGGAAGGCCGGGCTCTTGCCGTCCCCGCAGGTGGCCTGCGCACGGGACGGCCACGCGGGCGCCGGGTGGGCGCCGCCGCCCGTACCGATGTCCGCGCCGGCGGTGGGTGCGGTGGCGGCGACCAGGGCGGCGGAGAGGACGGCGCCGAGGGCAAGGGCTTTGCGCAGTCGCATGGAAGACCCTTCGCTGCTTCGCTGCTCACCGGACGGGACGATGGTAGGACGAGGTGACAATCACCCCGCCCAGCCCGCACCCTCCCACGCCCCCCACCGCCACCGACCCCACCACGCCCAAGCCCCTACGGTTTACGCCCAATCGGCGCAAACCGTCAAGAACCCCACCGGGCCGGTCCCATCGCCAGGGCCACCAACCCAAGCCCCACCGGGCCGCCCCCTCCCCAGGGGCCAGCCCTTCTGTGCCCTCCCCGCCGACCCAATCCCAGCCCGCCGACCCAATCCCAGCCCCGCCGAGCCAAATCCAGCCCCGCCGGCGTTTGAGGCGCGGGGTCTGGGGCGGAGCCCCAGGTCTTCAGCCCCGCCGGCGATCGACGCGCCCAGGCCCGGCCTCGGCAGCGACCGTCACCCCACGCGCCCGAACACCGGCCCCAGCACCAACTCCGCCGCCCCCTCCGCAACCCCCGCCTCGGCCAGCGCCACGCGAACCGGCCCCGCACCAGCCCCCCGCACCGCGATCACCCGCCGGACCCCGTCCAAGAACACCTCCGGCGCCCGCGCCACCACGCGCCCACCGAGCACCACCCGCTCCACATCCAGCAGCGCCACCAGGTTCGCCGCCCCCTCCCCCACGATCCGAGCGGCCTCGGCCAGATCCCCCCGAGCCACCGCCGCCAGGCACAGGACCTCCGCACACCCCCGCGCCCCGCACCGGCACGGCGGCCCGTCCAGCCGGAGCACCTGGTGTCCGAACTCCCCCGCCCCCGAACGCCCGCCCCGGTAGACCTCCCCGCCCAACCGCAGCCCGGCCCCGAGCCCGGTCCCGACGTGCACGTACACCGAGGCACCGCGAAACCCGGCCGGGGCGCCGGCGCCAGCGCCGGCGGCAGCGCCAGCGGCATCGGCAGCCGCCGCCCCGGCGTTCGTGTCCTTGTCCAGCAGCACCGGCACCCCCAGCCGCCCCGCCAGCACCTCCCGCAACGGAAACCCCTCCCATCGCGGGAACCCCGTCACCCGGCCCATCACCCCGGCCCGGTGGTCCAGCGGCCCCGGCGCGGCCACGCCGACCCCCAGCAGCGGCTGCCCGCCCGGGTCCGCGACCCGCGAGAGCGCCCGTACGACCTCCTCCGCCACCGCATCCGGACCGGCCCCGAAGTCCAGCGGGTCCCGGCTCTCCGCGACGACCGTGCCCGCCAGGTCCACCCGTACCGCCCGGAGCTCGTCGCGGTCCAGGTGCACCCCGGCCGCGTACCGCGCCTGCGGCACCAGCCGGAGCAGGGTGCGCGGCTTGCCGCCGGTGGACACGGCGCGGCCCGCCTCCGCGATCAGCCCCTCCCCGCCCAGCCGCGCGGTGATCTTGCTGACGGCCTGCGGGGTGAGCCCAGTACGCGCGGCGAGTTCGGCGCGGCCGAGGCCGGCGGGCCCGGCGCCGCGCAGCAGGTCCAGCAGGAGCGCCTCGTTGTGCCCGCGCAGCGCCGGCAGGTTCACCCCGCCCCGCCCGTGGCTGTGCGCGTACCCATAGCCATACCCGTGCCCGTAGCCGCCCCCGTCCCCGCCCTCGCTGCCGCCGCCATCCCCGTTTCCCCTGTTCACCCGCCCATTGTCCACCCTCCTTGCACTTCGGCAACACTGTTGCCAAAGTGGCACTCATGAACGCCACCGCCCCCGCCAATCCCCACCCCGCCCCCCTCCGCGTCGGCCTGATCGGCTACGGACTCGCAGGTTCCGTCTTCCACGCCCCCCTCGTGGCCGCCACCGACGGACTCGTCCTCGACACGGTCGTCACCTCCGACCCGGGCCGGCAGGAGCAGGTCCTCGCCGAGTTCCCCGACGTCCGGATCGCCACCTCGCCCGACGAGCTGTGGGCGCGCGCGGGCGGCGCCGAGGCCCTCGACCTCGTCGTGATCGCCTCACCCAACCGGACCCACGTCCCGCTCGCCACGGCCGCCCTGACCGCGGGGATCCCCGTCGTCGTCGACAAGCCGCTCGCCGCCACCGCCGCCGAGGCGCGCGAACTCGCCGCCCTCGCCGAGCGGACCGGCACCTTCCTGTCCGTCTTCCAGAACCGACGCTGGGACAACGACTTCCTCACCCTCCGCCGCCTCCTCGCGGACGGCGAACTCGGCGAGGTCCAGCGCTTCGAGTCCCGCTTCGAGCGCTGGCGCCCGCAGCTCAAGGGCGGCTGGCGCGAGTCGGGTGCCCCGGAGGAGATCGGCGGCCTCCTGTACGACCTGGGCAGTCACGTCGTCGACCAGGCGCTGGTGCTGTTCGGCCCGGCGGTACGGGTCTACGCGGAGGCCGACGCACGCCGGCCGGGCGCCGAGACCGACGACGACACCTTCATCGCCCTCACGCACGCGAACGGAATCCGCTCCCACCTCTACGTCAGCGCCACCACCGCCCAACTCGGCCCGCGGTTCCGCGTCCTGGGCTCACGGGCCGGCTACGTGAAGTACGGCCTCGATCCGCAGGAGGGCGCCCTGCGCGAGGGGCTGCGGCCGGGCGCGGACGCGCCGTGGGGCGAGGAGCCCGAGCACCTGTGGGGGCGGCTGGGTTCCGGGGAGTCGCCGCTGACCGGCGCCGGAACCCCGGTCCCGACGGCCCCGGGCAACTATCCGGCGTACTACGCGGCGGTCGCCGCGGCCCTGCGCGACGGCGGGCCCGCGCCCGTCACGGCCTACGAGGCCGCGCACTGCCTCGAGGTACTGGAAGCGGCCCGTACCTCGTCCCGGGACGGAGTGGCCGTCGAGCTGTGAGCCAACGCTCACAGGAATCGGCGCGTCCGGGGCGGGCAACGATCTATCCTGCACAGATTGTCATCAATATGATCATCATGTATGGAAAGAACGGAACCTCTGTGAAGCTGCCCCGGATCGCGTCGGTCGTCGCCGCCGCCGCGATGGCCCCGGCCGTCCTGCTCTCTTCGCCGGCCTTCGCCGCTGACGCCCCGTCGGCGTCCGCACCGTCCACGCCGTCGGCTCCGACCGCTCCGGACCAGGGCTCCGAAAGCCGGCCGGCCACCGGGAACCCGGCGGAGAAGCCCGCCGAGGACCCGCAGGCCGCGAAGGACCGGGCCTCGATCCAGGCGATCCTGGCCGACCCGGCGAGCGGGCCGGGCGTGCGCGAGGCGGCCGAGAAGGCGCTCAAGGGGACGGCCGCGGACATGCGGCACTTCCTGGAGGTCGTCTGGCAGCAGGCGCAGTACACCGACGACCGGGTACGCGTCGCCCGGATCCACAGCACCGGCGGCACCGCCGTCAAGCGGGAGGCGGAGAAGGCCTTGCGGGCCGGAACCCACGCCGCGCTGAAGGAGTTCCTCACCACCGGGCAGCACAAGGCCCGCTACGAGGACGACCAGGTCGAGCTCTTCCGCATGCTGAACGGCGCGGGCTCGGGCATCCGCGAGGCCGTCGAGAAGCTCCTGCGCAACGGAACCCCGGAGCAGGTCCGCACGTTCATCGAGGTCGGCCAGCACGACGTCCGGGCCGAGGACGACCGGGTCGAGCTGGCGCGCCTGTACGAGGGCGCCGGCCCGGGCCTGAAGGCGGCCATCCAGGCACTCCTGACCGGACACCCGTCCAACGCGGAGCTGCGCGAGTTCGTGAAGACCGGGCAGCACAAGCTGCGCGACGAGGACAACACCGTCCTGATCTGGTCGATGCTGAACAACCCCGGCCCGGAGCTGAAGAAGGCAGCCATCGCGGCCCTCAAGGGAACGCCCGAGGACCGTGCGGCGTTCCTGAAGACCGGCCAGCACGAGGCGCGCGCCAAGGACAAGGCCGCCGAGGAGGCCGCCGCCAAGGCGGAGCAGGACAAGAAGGACAAAGACAAGGACAAGGACAAGGACGGGTCCAACGGCACCGGCACGACGGGCACCAGCACGCAGGTCGCGGCCCAGGGCACCGGCGGCAACGGCAACGTGACCGCGGCGGGCGGCTCCGCCCCGCTCGCGAACACCGGCGCCGGTTCCGAGAACGCCTGGTTCGCGGCCGGCAGCGCCGCCGCGCTCGCCGCGGGCGCCGGCCTGGTGCTCACCAACCGCCGTCGCCGCACGTCGGCCGAAGGCTGAGCCGGACCACACACCGGACCGCACACCGCGGTCACCGCGGACACCGGACACCGCGGACACCGCGTATGCGGGAGGGGCGGGCTGCCGATGGCAGCCCGCCCCTGCCGTTTCCGTGTGTTCTCGCTACGCGCCCTTGAACTCCTGGCGCTGGCGGCCCAGGCCGTCGATCTCCAGCTCCACGACGTCACCGGCCCGCAGGTACGGCTTCGGTTCCGGCTGGCCCATGGCCACGCCGGCCGGCGTACCGGTGACGATGACGTCGCCCGGGTACAGGGTCATGAACTGGCTCAGGTACCGGACGACCTCGCCGACCGGGAAGATCTGGTCCGCGGTGTTGCCGTCCTGCTTGAGCTCGCCGTTGACCCACAGCTTCACTTCCAGGACCTGCGGGTCCGGGATCTCGTCGGCGGTGACCAGGCACGGGCCGAGCGGGGTGAAGGTCTCGCAGTTCTTGCCCTTGTCCCAGGTGCCGCCGCGCTCGATCTGGAACTCGCGCTCCGAGACGTCGTTGACCAGCAGGTACCCGCCGACGTGCGCGAGGCCCTCCTCGGCGGAGGCCAGGTAGCGGGCGGTGCTGCCGATGACGACGCCGAGCTCGGCCTCCCAGTCGGTCTTCACGCTGCCGCGCGGGATCAGCACGGTGTCGTCCGGGCCGACCACGGTGTCAGCGGCCTTCAGGAACAGGATCGGCTCGGCCGGCGGCTCCGCGCCGATCTCGGCCGCGTGCCCGAAGTAGTTCAGCCCGATGCCCACGATCTTGCCTATGCGGCCGACCGGCGCGCCGATCCGCAGTCCTTCGGCGTCCAGGACCGGGAGCCCGCCCGCTTCCGCTGCGTCCCGTACCCGGGAGAGCGCGGAGTCCTCGGCGAGGAGACTGCCGTCCACATCCGTGATCAGGCCGGACAGGTCGCGCAGGGTGCCGTCCTGGTCGAGCAGCGCGGGGCGCTCCGACCCGACGGGTCCGACACGCAGCAGCTTCATGGGCATTCTCCCGTGGTCGTGGCTGGTCGGCGCATGGGCAGGCCCAGGCGCCGGCCGATGGGTTGCGGCCATCGGAGGATTGGTCGATCCTCCAAGAAGTCCGGCCCATCCGCAAGACCCTGTTCACAGACTGGAACGCCGCCCACCCGCAACCTCCCCGCCGGCCCCTCCGCGGGACTGGAGCCAGACGCGCTCCGCCACCGACCACGCGGTGGTGGTCAGCAGGTACAGCCCGGCTGCCAGCGGCACCACGGCGGCGGTGATCAGCGTCCCGAAGGACAGCAGGGGCAGTACGCCGCCCAGCTTGCGCATGACCTCCTGCTGCTCTGCGCTCACACCGGCCGGGACGGGCCGGGCCGGGGCGAGTGCGGCCTCGGCGGCAGCCCGACGCCCCCGCGCCGCACTCCACGCGGCCACCACCCCGATCGCCGCGAACAGCCCGAGGAACACCAGCCCCTGCGCCCCGAACAGGCCGCCCTCCCCCAGCGCCTCGGTCCACCGGGCGCCCAGCGGCGCGGCGAACAGCCGGTGCGCCAGCAGCTCGTCGCCCGAGGAGAAGGCCTGGTACATCAGGAAGAACACCGGCAGCTGCAACAGCACCGGCAGACACCCCGCCGCCGGGGTCGCCCCACGGAAGGCGGCCCGGCTCAGCGGATACAGCACCAGCCGCACGAGCACGGTGAACAGCACGATCGCGGCAGCGGTCGCGGACTCGGCCAGTACCGGCTCGAGAAGCCGGCCCAGCTCGGCAACAAGATGGGTGAAAACGGACACGCGGGCCCTCCGAAGGGTCTCGTCGACGTCGAAAGAGATGCAGGGACATGCATTCGGCGTGACGACCCGCGAGGGGCGAGACAGTGATCAGAGTCGGAGAAGGCGAGGAGTTACTGCGCGCCCCTACGCGGCCGTCGGGGCCAGACGGCCGGGAGCCCTGGGCCGCGACCGGCCCGAGGCATCGGGATCGCGCTGCGGCAGGAACGCCGTGCGCTGCTCGCGATCACGGATCGCGGTGCGTATTCGGTGCGGCGGCACGGGCCGCGCCAGACGCGCGGCGGCGGCCAGGGCCTCGGCGCCCACGGCAACGGTGGCGGCAAGGGCGACGACGACCGCGCCCAGCCCGCCCTCCCCGGCGAACAGCGCGAGGACTCCCCCGAGCAGCACCAGCACCAGTGACGTCCGGGCGAACAGGAGGAGGAAGCGCCGAGCCATACGGACCTCCCCCTTCCACTCCCCGCGCGAACCTCCGTACGAGACCCGCGTCTTGCGATCGATACTAACCGGCCCCACTGACAACCGGACGGGATCAGGACCTGAGGGTCCCCCACACCACCAGCCGGTACTTGGAGGTGTACTCGGGCGTGCAGGTGGTGAGCGTGATGTACGCACCGGGCTCGCCGTACCCGTACTCCGGTTTCACCAGGCTCCGCGGTACGGGCGCGATCACCCCGACGTCCCGCTCGGTCGTCTCACCGAGCACCTGCCCGACGACGTACGTGTACCGCCGCCCCCGCACCTCGACGATCAGCTCGTCCCCGGCCCGCAGCCGGTTGACGTACCGGAACGGCTCCCCGTGCGTATTGCGGTGCCCGGCCAGCGCGAAGTTCCCCTGCTCCCCCGGCCCGGCGGTCCCGGGGTACTGCCCGGCGTACCCCTTGTCGAGCACGGCCCGCTTGTCGATCCCCTGCGCGACGGGCACGGTCAGACCGAGACGGGGGATCCGCAGCACGGCGTACGCCTGGTCCCGGGCCGGCGGCCTGGCGGCAGGGGCGCGGCCCGGAGCGGGCGCGGCAGCAGAAGGCTCCGACGCCGGCGGCCCAGCGTTTCCCCCTTCACCGGAGGGAGCGGGGGCGACTGGCGCGGCAGGCTCCTCCACCGGACTGTCCGGCGCATCCGGCGCACGGCCCCAGTCACTCTCCAGGGCCCTGACCTGCTCCTGCGCGGCGGCGACGGCCTGCCGGTTGGTCCACCACACCTGGTGCACCACCAGCAACAGGACCACCACCCCCACGGTGACGGTCAGCTCGGCGGCCGCCCACAGCGCCCCCGCGAGACCGGCCCGGCGCGCCCGCCGGCCGTTCCCCTGCACCACCACAGGTATGTGATCCCGCACGGGCGGCACCCTAAGTCCTCCCCCGTCAACTGACCAGCGGCAGTACGGTGTGATCCATGCGCCCTGACACGCCTGCCGAGCACATCGCCGAAGCCGAGCGCCTCATCCGCACGGCGACCCGCTATCCCGAGGACCAGGAGCCGTTGCTCCTCCAGGCCGCTGCCCACCTCGAGTTGGCAGACGCCCGGGACCGCGCCAGCGCGCTGTACGACCAGCTCCTCAACGCCGCACCGGCCAACCCCCACCTGATCAAGGCCCTGCAGGCGGCGAACCTCTGGGAGTACGGCCACGAAGCGGAGGCCCGCGCCCTGATCTCGGGCATCCGCGCGGCCTCCCCCAAGGACCCGGCGCCCTGGGAGGTCATCGCGGAAGCCCTCGAGACCCACGACGAGCTCGAGGCCTCGCACGACTGCTTCACCGAGGCTGCGAGCCTCCTGATCGCGGAGGACGACCCGCTCACCCGGGCCACCACCGCCCTCCTGACGGGCCGCCACCGCGTCCGCCGCCTGCTCGGGCTGCCGCACGACGACTGGGACATGGTCGCCGACACCCGCCACATCGGCCCGATCCCGCTCGACGAACTCCACGACCCGAAGCGCATCTGGGCCCTCGGCTCCGACGACCCGGCCGAACTCCGCGCCGAGATCGCGCGCCTGCGAGCCGAACTGGGCGACCGCCGCGCCGCGCTCTCCCGCCCCTTCCCGGTGGCGATCCTGCACTGGCCCGCCCGCGAACTGGCGGAACTCCTCACGTCGTACCCCACGCTCGCCGCGGAGTACCCCTCGCACGAGGCCCACCTGCGGGAGATCGAAACCTCCCTCCGCGCCCTCGCCGCCTCGGGCACGACGAACCTCGGCATCGTCACGGCAAGCGTCCCGTCGTACGAGGCCTTCGCCGCCTCGGAACGAACCTCCCCGGCCTCCCCCTCCCTCCTGGCCGAATACGCCACAACCCTGGCAGCCCGCGGCAAAGCCACCCCCTGGCCCCCCACCCCGACCAACCCCTGCTGGTGCACCTCGGGCAAGCCGTACTCGGAGTGCCACGGGCGTTGAGGAGGCGCCTAGGGCAGTCGGTTCGCCCATCGTTCACGGTGCTTGCGAGCAAACTCGACGCCGATGTTGTGGCCCTTGGCTCGTGCAAGCGCCGCGCGGAACTGACCGGTGAGTCCATCAACCACATGGAGTTCATCGGTCAGCTGCAGCGCCCCACGGTCAAACAGTGCGTGGCAGTTGGGGCATAGGCACAACACGTTCTCGACCCTGTCGGCACCGAAATGCGGTGTGCCGACAGCCTGTATATGCGCGCCTTCGCTGTACGCCTCACCCTCCAGGGAAACGATCAGCCGCAAGCTGCACACCTGACAGGTGTTGTTGTACATCCGCTTCACCTCGCTCACGACCTTGGAGTCGCGCACCAATCGATCCTGGGAAACGTAGCGCCGGGCTTGCTCCTCAAATGGCGTCTCAGCGCCGGCCAATGGGTCGACTGACTGCGGAACAGGAGCCTGCCCCGGCTCCAGCTTGAGCAATTCGAACTGGCAGATCCGAAAACCTTCCTGCCCCACCGTCAACCAGTGCTCGGCAACTCGATAGAGCCCGCGGAACACGTACCCCTTGGTCGCTCGCCGCCGCTTCCCCCCTGTGACACCGAGTCCCTCGATCACTCGGACCGGATGCCCCTTCGCCTGCGACATGACGAGGGCAGCGTTGCCCCGCTCACCGAGGGATTGGTCCGCCACCATCCTCCCTGTATCGCGGTCACGGCCACCTTCACCGGTGTAGACGATCCGACTTCCCTCGTCTCGATCATCCACATAGCCGCCGGAGAGAACGATCGAGTCGGCGCCGGTTGCCTCAACCCCACTGATACCGCGGCCGCTGAAGCGATGCAGTCCCGCAGCGTGGAGTCCCGCGTGCCCCTTGAACCAGTCACCTTCTGTCACGCCGTCTGGGGTGCCGAATTTTACGGAGCTTGAACGATTGACCATGGACACATCATGCCAACAAGCCGCCGAACGCACCCTCCAAATGATCACACCGCCGCCACCCTGGGCCCTTTACACGCGGGTGGTTTCATGCGTCGACGGCGTTGTGCATTCGGCGGGGCATTGACAAGCACCATTGAGGTCGACCGCTGCAAGAACCAGCCGAGGCCTGGATCTCAGCCGTCGGAGTCTTCCATCAACGGAACAGCGCCAGCTGGCCGTGGCCGCGGGCCAGGGCTGTGGGTGGGGTGGGGCGGGGGGTGGTGAGGGTGAGGAGGGTGCGGAGGGCTGCGAGGACCTCGTGGGGGGTGTCGCGGAGTATCGAGGGGGTGGCGCTGATCACCAGGATGCCGTGGGATTCCAGGCGCAGGCGGCGGCGGAGGGTGGCGTGCCAGGCGTCGCGGGTGTAGTGGTACTCCGCCGAGTCGATCTCCAGAGCCACGCCCTCGTCGGGCCAGTAGGCGTCCGGGGTGGCCAGGAAGGTGCCGTCCGGGGTGTAGAGGCGGGCGTTCCACAGGGGGGTCGGGAGGTCCGTCGCGGTGAGGACGTCGCGGGCCTGGGCTTCGGCGATCGAGCGGACTCCGGCGAGGAGTTCGCAGGCTGCGGCGCGGATCGCGGGGCGGGTGAGGAGGCGGGCGGCGCGGAGTTCGGCGTGCAGGTCGTGCGGGTGGCACCAGCCGGCCTGGACCACCTGCGCCAGGGTCGAGCGGATGCGGTCGGCGTCCGTGGCGCGGGCGGCGAAGTCGGCCGCCGCGCGGACCGGGCGGGTGCTCGGGATGCCGCAGACCGTGATGGTGCGCGGCCAGCGGGAAGTGGGGAGCGGGCGGACCTCGGGGGTTCCGGTGAGCCGGCGCGGGGCGCGGATCAGGACGTCGGCGGGGGCGGCCGGGCCGTACGGGGCTTCGCGGATGCCGAGCAGAGCGAGCGCGGCGCCGCCGGTGAGGGCGGCCGTGTCGCCGGACAGGGGGTCAGCGGCGGGCTCGGCGGCGTAGAGGACGGCGGCGAGGGCGCGTTGACGCTGGTCCGGTGGGCCGGTCTGGAGGAGGTAGACGCGGGGCAGTAAGCGCTGCCAGGGGCCGCCGGGGCGGGTCCGCGAGGTGATCGTGCCGTCGGGGACGCCGGCGGTGGTGAGCTGGTGCCGCGTGGCCAGGTTGAGCTGGCGGCGGGGGGCCGGGGTCTGGCGGGGGTGTTGGGGTGGGTGCGGTTGGTGGGGTGGGCTGGGTGGGCTGGGTGGTTGGGGGTGGTGGGGTCGCCGGGGCCGCTGTGGCTGGCTTGCCTGCCCGGGCTGCCGGCCCTTCGGGGACTGCCCGGTCTGCTCGGACTGACTGGTCTGCTGGGGCCGACCGTCCTGCCCGGGCTGCCGGCCGCAGCCGGCCTGTCGGCTCTGGCGGGCCAGTTGGGGCTGCTGAGCCTGCCCGGTCTGCCGGCCCTGCCCGGGCTGCGGGAGCTGCCGGCCCTGCCCGGGCTGCGGAAGCTGCCGGCCCTGCCCGGGCTGCGGGAGCTGCCGGCCCTGCCCGGGCTGCGGAAGCTGCCGGCCCTGCCCGGGCTGCGGAAGCTGCCGGCCCTGGCCGGGCTGCGGGAGCTGTACGGGCTGCCCTGGCTGCCGGCTCTGCCGCGTGGGCCGGGGGTGTCCGGAGTGTGGGGTGGGGGTGGGCTGTTGGATGGGGCCGGGTGTGATCATGCGGCGGGTATGCCCCGCCGGGGTGGGGCGGACACCCTCAGTGGTTCGGGTGGTCCGGGGAGAGGAAGACGATCACGCCCGTCTCCGTGCCCGGGCGGGCCTGGACCTCGTGCCAGCCCAGGCGGCGGTACGTGGCCACGGTGTCGGTCGCCAGGCGGGAGGTCAGCAGCCAGGCGCGGCGGTCCGGGGCGTCGGCCGTGATCTCGGTGAGCAGGGCCCGTGCCGTGCCGCGGCCGCGCGCGTACGGGCGTACGGCGAGTTCGTCTATCTCCAGCGCGCCGGTCAGGAGCTCCCGCACCCGCTGCGGGCCCAGCTGCGCCGCGACCTGCGCGTACGCGCGGTTCTTCGGGAAGGTGGCCGGCGTGATCCAGCCCGTGGCGAAGCCGTCGATGCCGGTCGAGGACTGGGCGAGGGCCGTACGGAAGCCGGCGCGCCGGGCATCGGCCGGGAGGCGGGAGGCGAACTGGCGAATGGTTTCTTCGTCCTCGTTCCAGGGCGGACCGGAGAAGACGTCGGCGTAGGCGTCGACCAGTTCGTCCACAAGGTCGAGGACGGCCTGTCCGTAGCAGATCACGATGTCCTGGCTCCTGGGTTAGGCGGGATTTTTACCTTTGGGTGGGGAGAGTGAATGTATGCCCTTCGGGTTCCACGGGCGCACATCGCACGGATCCGGCGAGTGTGCGACAAATCCCCTCCCCGCCCTCCGTGTCGGCATGGCACGCGCCCGCGTTGAGCAGCCGTGGACAGACTGCTTCGGGCGGCCGGCCGGTGCGCGCTCGCCTTCCTTCTCGTCCTCGGCGTCGTGGCGGTGCTGCCGCGAGCCGTACGGGACGCGGTGCCGGACGCCCTGATCGGCGGAGCCGTGGTCGTGGTGGTGTGGATCCTGGGCGCCCGCCGGATGGCCGGGCGGCCGCGTTAGCCTCGTACGGCAGACAAGCGACTCATATGACCGGGAAGACCGAGGAGTTCGACATGGCGCGGGTACCGAGTTCCGTAGTGGCGGCCGCCGGGCTGGTCGGCGGCTACGCCGTCGCCCGCTGGACCAAGAAGCGGCCCCTGGGCGGTGTCGTCCTCGGCGCCGCCGGGCTCGCCGCCGGACGCGAGTGGCACCGCCGGGGCGGGGCGCCCGCGGCGGCCGGACTCGGCGCGCTGTACCTGGCCGGCTTCGCGGGCGCGCACCCGCTGGCCAAGAAGGTCGGCGCGTGGCCGGCCGTCCTCGGCGCCGCCGGGGTGGTGGCCGCCGCGTCCTGGGCCGTCGCCGACCGCGGCTGAGGGCCGGCAGGGCCGGCGGGGCGCTACGCCGAACGCCGCCGGCTGAGGGCCGGCAGGACGCTTACGCGCCGAACGCGCGGGACACCGTGTAGATCAGCAGGCCCGCCAGGGCGCCGACCACCGTGCCGTTGATGCGGATGAACTGCAGGTCCCGGCCGATGTGGGCCTCGATCTTGCGGGACGTGTGCTCGGCGTCCCAGCCCGCCACCGTGTCCGTGATCAGCGAGGTGATCTCGGCCCGGTAGTTGGTGACGACGTACACCACCGCGCCCTCGATCCAGCCCTCCACCTTGTCCTGGAGCCGCCCGTCCGTGGCCAGCCGCGCCCCCAGGGACATGAGCGAGGAGCGGACCCGCAGGCGCAGCTCGCTCTGCTCGTCCTCCGCCGCCGAGATGATCATCGATCGGATCGCGGTCCAGGCGGACGCGATCACGTCCTGGACCTCGCCGCGCGCCAGCAGCTCGGACTTGAGCCGCTCGACGCGGGCGCGCGTCTCGGTGTCCGACTGCAGGTCGGCCGCGAAGTCGGTCAGGAAGCGGTCCACCGCCCCGCGCGCCGGATGCTCGGGCATGTCCCGCATCTCCGTGACGAAGCGGAGCAGCTCCTTGTACACGCGGTCGCCGATCTTGCGGTCCACGAACCGCGGGGTCCAGCCGGGCGCTCCGCCCTGGACCGCGTCCATCACCGACTCCCCGTGCGTGACCAGCCAGTCGTGGGCCTTGGCGCACACGAGGTCGACGGCGCGGTGGTGACCGCCGTCCGCGACGACCCGCTCCAGGGTCTTGCCGATGCCCGGCGCGATCTCGGCCGTCTCGGCGCGCCGGGTGATGGCCTCGCCGACGACGGCCTGTACGTCGGCGTCGCGCAGTACGGTCAGCGCTCCGCGCAGGGCGGTGGCCAGCTCCGCGGTGACCCGGTCGGCGTGCGCGGGCTCCGCCAGCCAGGTGCCGAGGCGGCCGCCGATGCCGAGGGAGTGGAGGCGCGCCTTGACGACGTCGGAGGAGAGGAAGTTCTCGCCGACGAACTCCCCGAGGGAGATCCCGAGCTGGTCCTTCTTGGTCGGGATGATCGCCGTGTGCGGGATGGGCAGGCCGAGGGGCCGCCGGAACAGGGCGGTGACGGCGAACCAGTCCGCGAGGGCGCCGACCATGCCGGCCTCCGCGGCGGCCGCGACGTAGCCGGCCCAGCCGCCGGCGCCCCAGGCGTGTTGGGCGTACTTGGCCAGTACGTAGACCAGCGCGACCAGGATCAGCAGGCCGGTGGCGGTGGTCTTCATCCGGCGGACGCCGCGGCGGCGCTCCTCGTCGGCGGCGCTGAAGACGAACGCGCCGCGGGCGGTGGCGGCGGCCGCCGCTGTCCCTGCCGGTCCCGCTGTCGCTGTCGCTGCCCCTGTCGCTGTCGCTGTCCGTCGTGGTGTCGGGGGCGGTGGGGCTGCGCCTCCGGCGGTGGTGCGGTGGTCCACGTGGTCCTGCCTTCCCCGGGGGCGCCGGTTTGTCTGCATAGCATCCGACTACTGGGAGGCGCGAGGAGTTCCCGGCACGCCGTTTCGCTCCCGCGGGGGTGGCGGTTCCGGGCCTGGCTTCGGGGTCCGGCGTCCGGGCCCCGAAGCCAGGCCCGGGCCGGACACCGGCGTCCGGTGCGCCGCCCCGCCGGGCCGCCGGGCCGGCCGGCCCGGACGCCGGGCTTTCGCTCCCGGTCGCCGTGCCGTCCCGCCCGGCTTCACTTCCCGCCCTGCCGGACCTCCCTGCCCGGCTCCGTCCCCGCTCGCCGCACCAGACCTCCGCATCCTGCTCCCGCCTGCCGGGAGGGCCTCTCGGATCCGGCTCCCGCCTGCCGGGATGGCCGTCGGATCCGGCCGTCGTGCCCGGTCGCCGTGCCGTCCCGCCCGGCTTCCCTTCCCGCCGCGCCGGGCCTCCGTGTCCGGCTCCCGCTTGCCGGAAGGGCTCCCCGGTCCGGCTGCCGGTCCGGCCCGGGGCTTCGGGTCCGGCGTCGGCTGCCGGGCCGGACACCCCGGTCCGGCGTTGGCGTGCCGGGCCTGCGCTTTCGGGTCCGGCGTCGGCTGTCGGGCCGGGTCGCCGCATCCGGCTTCCGCTTGCCGGGCCGGGGCTTCGGTCCGGCGTCGGCGTGCCCGGCCGGACACCCGGTCCGGCGTTGGCCTGGCGGGCTGGGTTTCCGGGGGCGGTGGGCGTTTTCAGTTGCCGGGCCTCCCGGCCTGCGTTCGTTTCCGGTTGTCGGCCGGGGATCTCGTGGTCGGCCGTTCCTGCCGCCGCCCCGGCTGCCGGGCCGGGGGCCCGTTGGCCTGCCTCGGCTCCCGTCCCGGCTTCGGCCCGGCCGTTGGCGGCGGGCGGCTTTCGGGGCCGCACGCCGTTGCGGTGCCGCGGGGGCCCGACGGCTCCGCCCTACAGGCGCTTGTGCAGCGACGGTCCCGGCGGCGGGTTTTTCGGGTGCTTGACCTTGATTTCCACGCCGCCCCAGAACGCCAGGCCCGTCACGACCACGCGCGGGGCGCCCGGGTCCCTCGGGCCCGGGGTGTCGCGCTGGTCGAACGCGCCCATCAGGCCGAAGCCCCGTACGTCGACCTCCACACCCGGGGGCACGGTGATCTCGATGCCGCCCATGATCGCGACGCAGTTGATCACCACCTCGTGCTGCGCGAAGTTCGCCTCGCGCAGGTCCAGCTCCCCGCCGCCCCAGAACACCACCGCGTCGAAGCGGGCGGGCACCGTCCACACGCCCTTGCGTTGGAACCCCGACATGACCGCGACCCCGGTCGTGGACGTCGCCGGGCCGCCGATCCGCGCCGGCCAGGACGCACCCGAGGCCGCCAGGGGCGCCGACAGCGGCGACGGCGCCCCAGCCGACGGCAGGTCCCGCGTCAGCGGCTCCAGTTCCGCATACGTACGCGACGTGTACGCCGCCTCCAGCCGCTCCTCGAATTCCTCCATGTCGAGCCGGCCCTCGGCAACGGCGTCCCTCAGACGCTCCACCACCCGGTCCCGGTCGGCATCCGACGCCCTCAGCTCCGGCAACGGCTTCTCCGGCCGCTCGTCACTCATGCGGACCAGCCTATGCACGGAACCCGGGGAGTTGTACGGCTTCAACCCCTGCCGGTCTCCGGGTTGCCCCTGATTTACCCCCGGCCCGCAGCCCCGGCCCGCGCCCCCGGCCCGCCACCCCCTGGACCCCTCACCCCTCCCCCCCCTCACCCCTCACCCCTCACCCCTACCCCCGCCCCGCGTACATCCGCGCGATCACGTCCTCGATGTCCGGTTCCCGCACCGACAGGTCCGACAGCGGGTACCGCGCCGCCACCGCCGCGACCAGCGGCGCGGCCGAAGCCCCCGCCGGGAACGCCAACCACTGCCGCGGCCCGTCCACCTTCACCACCCGCGCGCCCTCCACCTCGATCGGCCCGAGCTCCCGCTCCAGGTCGACCACCAGCGTCCGCTCGCTCTCCCCCGCCGAACCCGCCGCGTGCAGCCCCGCCAGCGGCCCGTCGTACATCAGCCGCCCGTGGTCGATCACCATCACCCGCTCGCACAGCTGCTCGATGTCCTGGAGGTCGTGCGTGGTCAGCAGCACCGTCGTGCCGAGCTCCGCGTTCAGCTGCCGCAGGAAGCCCCGCACCTTCGCCTTGCTCACCACGTCGAGCCCGATCGTCGGCTCGTCCAGATACAGCACGTCCGGATCGTGCAGCAGTGCCGCCGCGATGTCCCCGCGCATCCGCTGCCCCAGCGACAGCTGCCGTACGGGGACGTCCAGCAGCTCGGCCAGGTCCAGCCGCTCCACGCAGCGCTCCAGGTTCTCCTCGTACCGCGCCCGCGGGATCCGGTACATCCGCCGCATCAGGCCGTACGAGTCCTTCAGCGGCAGGTCCCACCACAGCGTCGTGCGCTGCCCGAACACCACCCCGATCCGGTGCGCGAGCCGCATCCGCTCCCGCGCCGGGTCGATGCCCGCGACCCGCAGCCGTCCGCCGCTCGGGGTGAGGATGCCGGTCAGCATCTTGATCGTGGTCGACTTACCGGCACCGTTGGGCCCGATGTAGCCGAGCATCTCGCCGCGCGCCACCTCGAAACTGATCCCGTCCACCGCCCTGACCTGGCGTTTCTCACGGCGCATCAGGCCCACCCGGCGCCGTACGTCGAAGACCTTCTCGACCCCGTCCAGCGAGATCAGCGCATCCGCCACAGCCACAGCTAGCTCCCCGTGCTTCGGTACGAACGGACTCCCGCGCGCCACGCCAGCGACGCGGGCAGGAACACCACGAAGGCCACCAGCGGGCTCAGGTACGCGACCCACCCCGGCAGCCCCAGCGGATCGGGCCGCCCCAGCACGTACAGCGCCGGCAGCCAGTTGACGAAGGCCAGCGGGACGACGAAGGTCACCCCGCGCAGCAGGTCCTTCGCGAAGATCGTCGGCGGGTACTGGAGCATCGCGTTCCCCCCGTACGTGAAGGAGTTCTGCACCTCCGCCGCGTCCCCGGCCACGAACTGGAACGCCGCCCCGGCCACCATCACCGCCCCGAAGATCGCCGCCCCGGCCACGATCATGACGGGCACCAGCAGCACCTTCCCGGCCGACCAGTCCACCGGCAGCACCGACACCGCCCAGCCCAGCACCACCAGCCCCTGCGCGATGCGCCCCAGCCGACGCAGCGCGAACCGGTCCGCCGCGACCTGCGCGAGCAGCGGGACCGGGCGCACCAGCATGGTGTCGAGCGAGCCGTCGCGGACGCGGAGGCCGATCCGGTCGGTGTTGCCGAGCAGCAGGTCGGCCAGGCCCAGCGAGGCCGAGCAGGACCCGTACAGCAGGGCGATCTCGGGCAGCGAGAAACCGCCCAGCGCGTCCACGTGCTGGAACATGATCCAGATCGCGACGAAGTCGAGCAGCTGGATGGCCGCGTTCCCGAACACCGAGAGGAAGAAGGACGTCCGGTAGGTCATCGTCGACCGGATCCACATTGCGACGATCAGCCCGTAGCCGCGCAGCCCTTCCCGCACCCGGCCGCGCCGGGGCACCTCCACGACCGCGAACTCCCGTTCCGGGACCGGCTCCGGGACCCCCTCCGGCTCCGGCTCCCGTTCCAGCACCGCCTCAGCCACCCTGGACCACCACCTTCCGCGTCGCCGTCGACTGCAACACCCGCCCCACGCCCAGCAGTACGCACGCCCACCCGGCCTGGAACCCCAGCGCCCCGGCGGCGCTCCCGGCCCCGGAGTGCTTCCCCAGCAGCACGTCCATCGGCACCTGGAGCATCGCCGCCCACGGCAGGGTGCGCACCAACTCGCCGAATCCGCCCGGGAACACGGTCAGCGGCAGCAGCACCCCGGAGAAGAAGACCGTGACGACCTGCGCCATCAGATTGATCCCGGACCCGTCCATCAGCCAGAACGCGGCCAGCCCCAGCAGGTAGCGCAGCGCGAAGCTCACCACCAGCCCCAGCACGACCGAGACCAGGAACAGCAGCCAGCGCACCGGATCGGCGGGCAGCGCCAGCTGGAAGGCCAGCGCCCCGGCCACCAGCGGGACGACCCCGCGCCCAACCAACTGGAAGGCGGCCCGCCCCAGGTCGGCCGCCAGCCACCACATCTGCAGGTCCGCCGGCCGGTACAGGTCCACGGCGATGTCACCCGTACGGACCCGCTCCTGGAACGTCTCCTGGAACCCGCCCCCGATCAGCGCACCGGCGGCGAGCAGCGACTGGCTCACCCACACGAACGTCAGGGCCTGCGCCTGGTCGTAGCCGCCGAGCCCGGGCCGCTCGCCCCACAGGGCGATGTACGTGTACGCGACGATGAAACCGAACACGGTGTTGGTGAACACCCCGGCCGCGGTCGCCGTCCCGTAGGTCGCGTAGCGCCGGAACCCGCCTGCCGCGACGGCCAGGTAGAGACGCACTCGCTGAACCACCGTATCCCTCCCTTTTCCAGGTCGTTCCTACGTCGGCCAAAGCGCGCGAGCTTAGTGCGGAGGGGCGAGCCACGCGACCGATTTACCCCCGTCCGGAGCGGAATCGGCGGCCAATCGGGTAGACACCATGAGGTACAGAAGTGGATATTTCGCACGGCGTCGAGGAGCCCTGGAGATGAGCGACCAGTCACCACCACCGGGCTGGACCCCTCGCGACCCGGACACGCCCGACGAACAGCAGCGCCCGCGGGCGCAGGAGCCCGGCCGTCCCGCCGAGTACACCGGGCCCGGCAGGCCCGCCAAGAAGGCCCGGCGCAAACGGACCGGGTGGCGCCGCCTCTTGCCCACCTGGCGCATGGCGCTGGGCGCCGTCCTGCTCCTCGCCCTGCTGCTCGGCGGCGCCCTGGTCGCCGGGTACCTGCTGGTGGACATCCCGCCGGCCAACGCCGCCGCGACCGCCCAGTCGAACGTCTACCTCTACTCCGACGGCTCCCAGCTCGCCCGCGACGGCGAGGTCAATCGCGTCAACGTCCCGCTCTCGCAGATGCCGCGGACCGTCCAGGAGGCCGTACTGGCCGCCGAAGACCGGGACTTCTACTCCGAACGGGCGGTGGACCCGAAGGCGATGCTCCGCGCCGCGTGGAACACCGCGACCGGCAAGGGCACCCAGTCGGGTTCGACGATCACCCAGCAGTACGTGAAGAACTACTACTTGGGCCAGGAACAGACGATCAAGCGGAAGGTCAAGGAGTTCTTCATCGCGATCAAACTCGGTCGCGAGAAGTCGAAGGCCTACATCCTCGAGGGGTACCTGAACACCAGCTACTTCGGCCGCAACGCCTACGGCATCCAGGCCGCCTCCCAGGCCTACTACGGCAAGGACGTCGGCAAACTCACCACCGCCGAGGGCGCCTACCTGGCCACCCTCCTCAACTCCCCCAGCGCCTTCGACGTCGTCTCGCACCCCCAGGGCCGCCCCCGCGCCCTCGCCCGCTGGAACTACGTACTCGACGGCATGGTCAAGAAGGGCTGGCTGCCGGCCGCCGAACGCGCCACGACCCAGTTCCCCGAACCGGGCAAGGTCCGCGCCGCCGCCGGGCTGTCCGGCCAGCGCGGATACCTCGTCGAGGCCATCAAGGACTACATCACCGAGAACAAGATCCTCGACGACAAGACCCTCGCCGAGGGCGGCTACGCCATCACCACCACCATCGACAGGCGCCGCCAGAACGCCTTCGTGGAAGCCGTCGACCACCAGATGGTCGGCAAACTCGACCCGGAGAAGCGCAAGGCGGACCGGGTGGTGCGGGCCGGCGGGGTCTCCATCGACCCGGCCACCGGCAAGGTCGTCGCGCTGTACGGAGGCATCGACTACACCAAGCAGTACGTGAACAACGCGACCCGGCACGACTACCAGGTCGCCTCCACCTTCAAACCGTTCGTCTTCGCCGCCGCCGTCGAGAACGACTCCCGCACGCAGGACGGCCGCCGGATCACCCCCCACACCCTCTACAACGGCGACAACAAGCGCCCGGTGGTCGGCGGCCGGATCCGCTTCGCCCCCGAGAACGAGGGCCAGGTCAGTTACGGGAACATCACCGTCAACACCGCGACCGACCTCTCCGTCAACGCCGTGTACGCGCAAATGGCCGTCGACGTCGGCACCCTCAAGGTCAAGGAGACGGCCGTCGCCCTCGGCATCCCCGAGAACACCCCGAACTTCGACCCCGGCCCCGCCATGGCGCTCGGCACCATGCAAGCCAGCGTCCTGGACATGACCCAGGCGTACGCGACCCTCGCCGACCACGGCCGGCGCACCCCCTACACCTTCCTGGAGAAGATCGCCAAGGAGGACGACACCATCGCCCTGCCCGAGCGCACCCCCACCCAGGCCGTCAGCCGCGAGGCCGCCGACACCACCACCTCCATGCTCATCAGCGTCGTCGACAACGGCACCGGCACGGCGGCCCTCGCCGCCGGCCACCCGGCCGCCGGCAAGACCGGGACCGGCGAGCTCGACCGCTCGGCCTGGTTCGCCGCGTACACCCCGGACCTGGTCACGGTGGTCGCGATGATGGGCCAGGACCCGGACACCGGCGCCCTGCAGTCGCTGTACGGCGCCCTCGGGGAATCCCGCATCGGCGGAGGCGGCTACCCGGCCCGGATCTGGGCCGCGTACACCAAGACCGCCCTGGAGGGCACCGACCCCGTCGACTTCGACCTGGAACTCCAGCCGGGCGCGGCCCAGCCCCCGCCACCGCCGAGCTTCGAGTCCGAACCTCCGGAGGAGACGACGCCGGGCGAACACACCCCGGCCTCCCCCGGCCGTCCGACCCGCCCGACCCCGCCGAACCCGACGAACGGGCAGAACCAGGGCGGACAGAACAACGGGGGCCAGAACCAGGGCGGACAGAACCAGGGCGGCCAGAACAACGGCGGCCAGAGCCAAGGAGGCCAGAACAACGGAGGTACCACCCAGGGCGACCAGGGCGGCGCCTCCGCCGGCACCCAGGCCGGCACCTCGCAGGGGACCAGCGAGGGCGCGGCCCAGGGCGCCGACGCGGGCGCGGTGGGAGGCCTGCGCCCCCCATCGGCCTTCCTCGAATAGCCCACCCAGCCCCGGCCTAGTGACCGGAGGTCGCCTTCAGCCCCACCACGGCGACCAGCAGCAGACAGATGAAGAAGATCCGGGCGGCGGTGACGGGCTCACCCAGCACCGCCATGCCGAGCACGGCCGCACCGGCCGCGCCGATGCCCACCCACACCCCGTACGCGGTACCGATGGGCAGGGTCTTCGCCGCGTGGGACAGCAGCACCATGCTGGCGACGATCCCGGCGCCCGTGAACACACTGGGCCACAGCCGGGTGAACCCCTCGGTGAACTTCATGCCGATCGACCAGCCGACCTCGAGCAGACCGGCGAGGAGAAGCAGAACCCATGCCATGACGCCACCTCCGAGACATCGAGCGATACGGGGGTGCGTCGTCTTGTCGTACCCGGTACGGCGCGTCTCGTCGGGTTCCCCTCAACCGTAGCAAAGGGCAGCGAAAAGGGCTGGTGACCTGGGCCACCAGCCCCTACAGCAGTCTTCGGCAAGGGATCAGAGGTAGAGCCCGGTGGAGTCCTTCGACCCCTCGAGCCTCTCGGCGGCCACGGCGTGCAGATCCCGCTCGCGCATGAGCACGTACGTCGCACCCCGCACCTCGACCTCGGCCCGGTCCTCCGGGTCGTACAGCACCCGGTCGCCGGGCTCCACGCTCCGGACGTTCTGCCCGACCGCGACCACCTCCGCCCAGGCCAGCCGCTTTCCCACCGCGGCCGTCGCCGGGATGAGGATGCCGCCGCCCGAGCGGCGCTCGCCCTCCGGCAGGTCGGACTTGACGAGCACGCGGTCGTGCAGCATCCGGATGGGCAGCTTGTCGTGGGTGGTGTTCTCGCTCACGCCACGAACCTACCTGCCCACGCCCGGCCCGCGCTCCGCAGGGTCATCAGCGCTTGCGCCGCGCCGTGACCACCAGCAGTCCGACCACACCGGCCGCGAGCAGCGCGACGGGCACGATCCGGCCGACGCGCGGGGCGCCGTCCTCGTGACGCAGACCGTCCCGCACGTCCGTCACGAGACGGTTCACCGCGGCGAAGGCCCGCCCGGCGGTGTGATCGACCGTGGAGGCGACCCTGGCCTTCGCGTCCCCGATGATCGTCTTCGGGTGCACACGGACGCCGATCTCGTCGAGCGTCTCGGCGAGCTGTTCGCGGCGGCGGACGATGTCCGCCTCGATCTGTGCGGGGGTCCTGGCTTCCGGCACCGCGCTGCCTCCGTCGTCGTGGTCCTGTGGGGGCGTAGTCCGCCATGAACAGTCTGTCAGCTTAGTCTCGTGCTCGTACCGATCCCCTCTTGAGGAGACTGCCGACATGAGCGAGCGACTTCAGCCGGGCGACACCGCCCCCGCCTTCACCCTGCCCGACGCGGACGGCAACGAGGTCTCGCTGGCCGCCCACAAGGGCCGCAAGGTGATCGTCTACTTCTACCCCGCCGCGCTGACGCCGGGCTGCACGAAGCAGGCCTGCGACTTCACGGACAACCTGGATGTCCTGGCCACGGCCGGTTACGACGTCATCGGCGTGTCCCCGGACAAGCCGGAGAAGCTGGCCAAGTTCCGCGACAAGGAGAGCCTGAAGGTCACCCTGGTCGGCGACCCGGAGAAGGAGACCCTGGCCGCCTATGGCGCGTACGGCGAGAAGAAGCTGTACGGCAAGACGGTGACGGGCGTCATCCGCTCGACGGTGGTCGTGGACGAGGAGGGCAAGGTCGAGCACGCCTTCTACAACGTCAAGGCCACCGGCCACGTAGCCAAGATCATCAAGGACCTGGGCATCTGACCCGCCCACCCCTCCCCGACAGAGCGGCCCGCACCCACCCGGTGCGGGCCGCTCCGCTTATCGGACGAAACCAGCCGTAACCGTCCGACACCCGGCCCGTTACTCCGTACGAGGGCCACACACGCGGCCGGAGGACAGGGGGGCGGACCATGGTCGATCCGTACGACCGCGACAGGCTGGCCGGAGCAGTCGCCGAATCCAGAGGCTGGGCCGACCTGATGCGAAGGCTCGGACTCAAGGAGAGCGGTGGCCAACGCCGCGTACTGCAGGAAAAGGTCGCTTCGCTCGAAATCAACAGCAGCCACTTCGCGAGGCGCAGTCCGTGGCGCAAGTACCCGGACGAGGCCATAGCCGCCGCGGCCGCCTCCTCGACCACGGTCCGTGAGGTAGCCGTCAAACTGGGAATCCCCCCTGCCACCGGCGCCCTGTCCCACATCGCCCGCCGGATGACGGCTGCGGGCATGGACACGAGCCACTTCCGCGGCATGCAGCGGAGTGGCGTCGAGCTGCCCTTCAGCACCGAAGAACTCGCCCTGGCGGCGACCTCCTCCCACAGCATCCGCGGCACGGCGCGCGCTCTGGGCGTACCGGATGACGGCCGGTTCCGCTCCGCGCTCGGGAGGATGCTGAAGGAGCGGGGCATCGACACCGCCCACTTCCGCAACTTCCGGGCGACAATTTCGGAGGAGGCCCTGCGCGCTGCCGTCCCGACGTCCACGAGCTACGCAGATCTCATGCGCGCCCTCGACCTCGCCGTCAATGACGTGAACCACCGCCGCGTCCGGCGTCGCATCGCTCAACTCGGACTCGACGTGAGCCACTTCCGGCGCCGCACCTGGGCATCCGACCAGCCGACGCCGGCCAGGGCCATCGCGGCGGACACCCTCGTCAGGCTTCCCGAGGGATCATCCCGGACCAACCGCGCCCGCCTGCACCGGGCGCTGCAGGAGGTCGGAATCCCGTATGCCTGCGGAGGCTGCGGCAACCGGGGAGAGTGGCTGGGGCAGCCGATCACGCTCCAGATCGACCACGTCAGTGGGGACTGGCTCGACAACCGCCGGGAGAACCTCCGCTACCTGTGCCCCAACTGCCACTCCTTGACGGACACGTGGTGCCGGAATCGCCGCCCAAGCCTGCCGCCCCCCGAAGACGCCCCGTAGACTGTTGGCAGCCCAATCAGGCGGGATGTCCGAATTGGGCTATATGTCGCGGTTGTGGTGGAATTGGCAGTCACGCTTGGTTTAGGTCCAAGTGGGGTAAAACCCGTGGGGGTTCGAGTCCCCCCAACCGCACGTCAAACCGAGGGCCCCGTACGCAACGTGTACGGGGCCCTCGGCGTACCCCGTCAGCCCAGGAGTTCGTGGAGGGCCGGGACCAGGGCGCGGAAGGCCTGGCCTCGGTGGGAGATGGCGTTCTTTTCCGACGGGGTGAGTTCCGCGCAGGTGCGGGTCTCGCCGAGAGGCTGGAGGATCGGGTCGTAGCCGAAGCCGCCCGTGCCCGACGGGGTGTGGCGCAGGGTGCCCAGGAGGCGGCCCTCGACGACGCGTTCGGTGCCGTCCGGCAGGGCCAGGGCCGCCGCGCAGAAGAAGTGGGCGCCGCGGTGCTCCTCGGCGATGTCGCCGAGCTGGGCCAGTAGGAGCGCCAGGTTCGCGGCGTCGTCGCCGTGGGTGCCTGCCCAGCGGGCGGAGAAGATGCCGGGGGCGCCGTTCAGGACGTCCACGCACAGGCCGGAGTCGTCGGCGACCGCCGGCAGGCCGGTGGCCTGGGCGAGGGCGTGGGCCTTGAGCAGGGCGTTCTCGGCGAAGGTGACGCCGGTTTCCTTGACGTCGGGGATCTCGGGGTACGCGTCCGCGCCGACCAGCTCGTGCGGCAGGCCGGCGTCGGACAGGATGGCGTGGAGTTCGGAGATTTTGCCCGCGTTGCGGGTCGCGAGGATCAGGCGGGTCATGGTCACCGATTATGGCCTGCCCGCGCCGCCCGTCAGCCCGTCAGCCGGTCAATCCGTGAGTCCGTCAGCCCGGGGTGCAGACCTTGGAGATTTCGCTCGCCGCGTCCGCGACCGGCTGGATGTCCGGGGTGGCGTCGCCGTTCTGGATGGCGTCGCGGACGTTCTTCACCGCGCTGTTCATCGAGTCGATGGACTTGCTCAGGTCGGCGTTGTCCGTCTGGTCGCCGATCTTCTTGAGGTTGTCCTCGATCTGGTTGAGCGCGTTCTGCGCGTCCTGAGGGCTGTTGCCGGCCTGGGAGACGGCCTGCTGGAGGTCGTTCGCGCCGTCCGTGATGGCCACCGCCGTGTTCGCGCAGTCCATCGCCGTGGAGATGGCGTCGCAGGAGGAGAGGGCGGGTATGGCCAGCGCCGCGGCCAGCGCCAGGGCGGCGACGCGGTGCTTCGGTTTCATCGTCTGCTTCATCAGGTCCCCCAGGGGTTCGGATACATGGACGGGCGCACGGCTGTGACACCGTGCGCCCGTACCAGGACGGACGCGAATCCGCGCGCCGCGGTTGCCGCTTACAGTTCGAGCGCGCCCAGCTGGATGGCTTCCAGGTCCGCGCAGCCGCCGGCCGCGAGGTCCAGCAGGGCGTTGAGCTCCTTGCGGTCGAAGGGCTCGCCCTCGGCGGTGCCCTGGACCTCGACGAAGCGGCCGTCGCCGGTGCAGACGACGTTCATGTCGGTCTCGGCGCGCACGTCCTCCTCGTAGCAGAGGTCGAGGAGCGGGACGCCGTCAACGATGCCGACGCTGACGGCGGCGACCGTGCCGGTGAGGGGCTTGCGGCCCGCCTTGACGAGCTTCTTCTGCTGGCCCCAGGCGACGGCGTCGGCGAGGGCGACGTAGGCGCCGGTGATCGCGGCGGTGCGGGTGCCGCCGTCGGCCTGCAGGACGTCGCAGTCCAGGACGATGGTGTTCTCGCCGAGGGCCTTGTAGTCGATGACGGCGCGCAGCGAGCGGCCGATCAGGCGGGAGATCTCGTGGGTGCGGCCGCCGATCTTGCCGCGGACGGATTCGCGGTCGCCGCGGGTGTTGGTGGAGCGGGGCAGCATCGAGTACTCGGAGGTGACCCAGCCTTCGCCGCTGCCCTTGCGCCAGCGCGGGACGCCTTCGCTGAAGGAGGCGGTGCAGAAGACCTTGGTGTCTCCGAAGGAGATGAGGACGGAGCCCTCGGCGTGCTTGCTCCATCCGCGTTCGATGGTGACCGGGCGGAGCTGTTCGGGCGTACGGCCGTCGATGCGAGACATGGCTCCGAGCCTAGTCCCTGTGGAGCAACGCGAGGACCCCGTCCGGAGGGGTCCGGGACGGGGTCCGAGGCGTGTGGCCGAGCGGTGGGCTCAGCTCACATCATGTCTTCGATCTCGCCGGCGATCGGGTCGGCGTCGGTGCCGATGACGACCTGGATGGCGGTGCCCATCTTGACGACGCCGTGGGCGCCGGCGGCCTTCAGGGCGGCCTCGTCGACCAGGCTCGCGTCGTGGACTTCGGTGCGCAGGCGGGTGATGCAGCCTTCGACTTCTTCGATGTTGTCGATACCGCCGAGCCCGGCGACGATCTTCTCAGCCTTGGTGGCCATCTGTTTCTCCCTGAGTGTTACGAAGAACGAGTCTCGGCGTCCGGTGTGTGGACAACTGCCCACGCAGTCCGCTTTGTCACGGTAACGCACGGTTGGCCCAGCTACGCGGGCACGTGACCGGCATCTGCCGAATGATGATGATCAGCAGCAGCCTGCCCACAACTGGTCTACACCAGTGTGCCGCACGTGCTGCGACTGCCAAAACGGGGCCGGTCAGGGAGGACGCCGATGAGCGCGAACAGCGCCGCAGCAAAGCCGCGGAGCCAGTGGCGGAGCGGCTTTTTCCAGGGGCTGCAGAAAATGGGCCGCAGCCTGCAGCTGCCGATCGCGGTGCTGCCCGCGGCGGGCATCCTGAACCGCCTGGGGCAGCCGGACGTGTTCGGCAAGGACGGCCTGAACTGGACCGGCGTGGCCAAGGTGATGGCGGGCGCGGGCGGGGCCCTGCTCGACCCCGACCTCGGCCTGCCGCTCCTGTTCTGCATCGGCGTCGCGATCGGCATGGCGAAGAAGGCGGACGGCTCGACGGCCCTGGCCGCCGTCGCCGGGTTCCTCGTCTACCGCGGCGTGCTGCACGCCTTCCCCAAGGCGTGCCCCGAGGGCACCCGGGACATCGGCGGCGGGTGCCTGGGGCCGAACGACACCTTCGCCGGGTTCACGTACCAGAACCCGGGGGTGTTCGGCGGCATCATCATGGGCCTGCTCTCGGCCTGGTTCTGGCAGCGCTACCACCGGGTGAAGCTGGTCGACTGGCTGGGCTTCTTCAACGGGCGCCGGCTCGTCCCGATCATCATGTCCTTCGTCGCCATCGCCTTCGCCGTGCTGTGCCTGTGGATCTGGCCGCCGGTCGGCGCCGCGCTCGAGAGCTTCTCCGACTGGCTGATCGGGCTGGGCGCGTGGGGCGCGGGCATCTTCGGCGTCGCGAACCGCGCGCTGCTGGTGATCGGTCTGCACCAGTTCCTTAACGTGCCGATCTGGTTCCAGTTCGGCTCGTACACCACGCCGGAGGGCAAGACGGTCCACGGCGACATCAACATGTTCCTGAACGGCGACCCGAACGCCGGCCTGTTCCTGTCCGGCTTCTTCCCGATCATGATGTTCGCGCTTCCGGCGGCGGCACTGGCGATCACGCACTGTGCGAAGCCTCTGCGCCGCAAGGAGGTCGGGGGGCTGATGCTGTCGGTGGGTCTGACCTCGTTCGTCACGGGCATCACCGAGCCGCTGGAGTACTCCTTCCTGTTCGTGGCACCGGCGCTGTACGCGATGCACGCGGTGCTGACGGGTGTGTCGATGGCGGTGACGTGGGCGCTGGGCGTGCACGACGGCTTCAGCTTCTCGGCGGGTCTGATCGACTACGCCATCAACTGGAACCTGGCGACCAAGCCCTGGCTGATCATTCCGATCGGCCTGTGTTTCGCGGTCGTCTACTACGCGGTGTTCCGTTTCGCGATCACGAAGTTCGACATCAAGACGCCGGGGCGGGAGTCGGACGAGGAGATCGAGGAGATGCAGAAGGAGAACACCAAGGCGTAGCGGCCGCCGCCGACCCGCCGGCCGGGCCCTTCGGCACTGATTCCAGGCCCTCGGATCTTCGGATCCGGGGGCCTTGGTCATGTCCGGAGGGCCGGTGGGCCCGGCGGGCAGCCGGTCGGGGCCTCATGTGGTGTAGACCACAGGAAATCGAAGGTTCCTTATCTAACCCTCACCGTGTTACAACTGGTCTACACCACCCAATGGTGTAGACCACGCGGGCCTGTCTGGCCCGCGTACCCCCCTTTCTGAGACGTCGCCGTCCCCGGTTCTCCTCTGGCGGCGCCTTGCCCACTGGAGGAAGTTGTGTCCACGGCTGCCGCCCCCGCGGCTGAAAAGAAGAAGGGCGCTGGCGTGATGGCCGTCATGCAGCGCATCGGCCGGAGCCTCATGCTCCCCGTTGCAGTGCTGCCTGCCGGCGCGCTCCTGCTCCGCCTGGGCGCGGACGACATGCTCGGCGACAAGGACGTCTTCCCGACGTTCATCCTCAAGATCGCCGGGTACATGGCCGCCGGTGGTGGCGCGATCCTCGACAACATGGCGCTGCTCTTCGCCGTCGGCATCGCGATCGGCTTCGCGAAGAAGTCGGACGGCTCGACCGCCCTGGCGGCCGTCACCGGTTACCTGGTCTTCCAGAAGGTGCTCGCCACCTTCACCGACGGCAACCTGCCGCAGGTGGCCAAGGTGGTCGGCGGCAAGATCGTCATGGTGGACGCCGCGGTCAACGCCGGCGTGCTCGGCGGCGTCGTGATGGGTGTCATCACGGCCCTGCTGTACCAGAAGTTCTACCGGACCAAGCTGCCGGACTGGGCGGGCTTCTTCGGCGGCCGCCGCCTCGTCCCGATCCTCTCGGCCCTCGCGGGTCTGGTCACCGGTATCGTCTTCGGCCTCATCTGGCCGGTCCTCGGCGCCGGTCTGCACAACTTCGGTGAGTGGCTGGTCGGTTCCGGCTCCGTCGGCGCGGGCATCTTCGGTGTCGCCAACCGTGCGCTGATCCCGATCGGCATGCACCACCTGCTGAACTCCTTCCCGTGGTTCCAGGCCGGTTCGTTCGAGGGCGCCAACGGCCCCGTCCACGGCGACATCGCCCGCTTCCTCGCCGGTGACCCGAGCGCCGGACAGTTCATGACCGGCTTCTTCCCGATCATGATGTTCGCCCTCCCGGCGGCCTGCCTCGCGATCGTCCACTGCGCCCGCCCCGAGCGCCGCAAGGTCGTCGGCGGCATGATGCTCTCCCTCGCGCTCACCGCCTTCGTCACCGGTGTGACCGAGCCGATCGAGTTCACCTTCATGTTCATCGCCCCGGTGCTCTACGCGATCCACGCGGTCCTCACCGGTGTCTCCATGGCGCTGACCTGGGCCCTCGGCATGAAGGACGGCTTCGGTTTCTCCGCCGGCGCGGTCGACTTCCTGCTCAACCTGGGCATCGCGACCAACCCGTGGGGCCTGGCCGGCGTCGGCCTCTGCTTCGCGGTGGTCTACTACTTCGTCTTCCGCTTCGCGATCACGAAGTTCAACCTCCCCACCCCGGGCCGCGAGTCCGACGAGGAGCTCGCCGAGCTGGCGAAGGCCGAGGCGAAGTAGGCCTCGACCCACACCACCACAAAAGGGTCCGAAGCCCCTGCCTTTCCTTCCGGAAGGCAGGGGCTTCGGCCTGTCCGCGCCACACGGGGCCGGCAGGCCCGGCCCTCGCTGCCTAGACCTCGTAGACGGCGCCCGCGTAGGCCAGGTCGACCGGGCCTTCGTAGACCGCGCGGGCGTCGGTGAGGTTCTGCTGTGCGTCCGTCCACGGCGGGATGTGCGTCAGGACGAGCCGGCCGACCCCGCCGCCCTGGGCGTACTGTCCGGCCTCGCGGCCGTTGAGGTGGAGGCCGGGGATGTCCTCTTTGCCGTGCGTGAAGGAAGCCTCGCACAGGAAGAGGTCGGCGCCTTCGGCGAGGACGCCGAGCTCGGGGCAGGTTCCGGTGTCGCCGGAGTACGTGAGCGAGCGGCCGCCGTGCTCGACGCGGATGCCGTACGACTCGACGGGGTGGCTGACCCGCTCGGTGCGGACCTGGAGGGGGCCGATCTCGAAGGTGCCGGACTTCAGCGTGCGGAAGTCGAAGACCTCGCTCATCGAGCGCTCGTCGGGGACGTCGTCGTAGGCCGTGGTCAGGCGCTTCTCGGTGCCGTCGGGGCCGTAGACGGGGATGGTGCCGCAGCGGCCGCCCTCGTGCCGGTAGAACCGGGCGACGAAGTACGCGCACATGTCGATGCAGTGATCGGCGTGCAGATGGCTGAGGAAGATCGCGTCGAGGTCGTAGAGACCGATGTGGCGCTGGAGATCGCCGAGGGCGCCGTTGCCCATGTCGAGGAGCAGCCGGAAGCCGTCGGCCTCGACGAGGTAGCTCGAACAGGCCGATTCCGCGGACGGGAACGAGCCCGAGCAGCCGACGACGGTGAGCTTCATGGAGCGTGAACCTCCGTGGACGGTCCGTGGACGGAATGCGGGCCGTGCGTGGGTCGAGCGTAAGGCGCGAAACGACCGGTCGCTCCTCCGCGGCGGACCGTTGTGGGGGGAATCACCTGTGCTGTCACCCGGGGGAGCGACGGCGGGCACGGGCGTTGCCACACGTTGCCATGCCGGGGCGTTCCCGCACGGCTACGGTCGAAACATGGACACGTCCTGGTGGCCCGCGGTGGCCGCGGTCGTGGTCGTGGCGGTGGTGGCGCTGCTCGCGCTGGTCGCCGGGAGGCGGCTGGGGCTCCCCCGCCGGGCCAGGCCCGCGCCCGCGCACGGTCCCGGGCCGCCGCCGCGGCCCCGGGCGGGTGAGCTGTGGTACCTGGCGGACGGCCGGGTCTGCCTGGTGCTGGCGGTCGGGCAGGTACGGGGGCACCGGGCGCGGGTCGCGTGGATCAGCGGGAAGTACGACGACCGGCGGGCCGGTGTGATCCCGCTGCCGCCGGGGACGGTGGGGGCGCAGGGCCGGACGAGCTTCCTGGAGGCGGACCGCCCGGAGGAGGTGTCGCTGTGGGAGTTCAGCAGGCGGGTGGGCATGCTGGATCCGGTGGTGTGGGACGAGGTCAAGGGTTTGGGAGGCGGGCAGTGATCCGGGTCCGGCGGATCTACGACGCCCCCGGAGCCGGGGGCGGACGGGGCGAGGGCGGCGGTGGACCGGCTGTGGCCGCGGGGCCTGGCCAAGGAGGCGGCCGCGGTGGACACGTGGCCGCGGGCCGTGACGCCGTCCACGGAGCTGCGCAAGTGGTTCCACGCCGGCGGCTCCGCCGGGGAGTTCCGGCTGGGGGCACCTCCCAGCGGTAGCTGGGGGAGGTACGAGGCGGATCCGGCGGCCGTGGCGGAGCTGGAGCGGCTGCGGGGCCTTGCGGCGGGGGGCCCGTGACGCTCCTGACCGCGGCCAAGGACCCGGCCGCCGGCCACGTGGCGGTGCTTGCCGAGCTGCTGGGCGCGGGGCCCGGGTGACCGCCGCGGGCCGGGACGCCCCATCGGCGTCCCGGCCCGCAGCGGGGCCTCGGGTGTCAGAGGGCGTCGGGGCTGCGGTCGACGCACAGGGCCCAGATCACGAACACGCCGATCGCGATGGCGATCAGGGACCAGAACGGCTGGTAGGGCAGCCACAGGAAGTGCAGGATGATCATTACGCCGGTCAGGGCGATGCCGAGGGCCCGGCCCCAGGCCATGCCCTTGAGGATCGCGATGCCGACGATCAGTACGACGATGCCCAGGATCAGGTGGATCCAGCCCCAGGCCGTCAGGTCGAACTTGAAGGAGTAGTTGCGGACCCGCCAGATGACGTCGTCGTTGGCGAGTGCGGCGATTCCCTCGAAGATCGCGAACACGCCGTTGATCATCATAAGGACGGCGGCGAACAGCACACCTCCCGCCGCCCAGCCGGAGGCGCTCCCTGAGGGAGGCCGGGTACCGGAGGTGCCGGGGGACGCGGGGTTGGGAGTGGTCGTCATCGAGCCACCACCCTCTCTGTGGGGGTCGGTCGGGCAGGTTCAGCCTGTTCCCGTACCGCCGTCCCGGCGACTCCCGAGGGCCATTCGGGGGACGCGTGCGCCCCCAAACGCCGCGGCCCGCTCCCCCGTGGAGGGGAAGCGGGCTCGGGATCCGTGCGAGGGGGAGAAGCCGGGCTACGCCCAGAGCTGGCCCTGGAGGACCTCGATGGCCTCTTCCGTGGTGGCGGCCGTGTAGACGCCCGTCGACAGGTACTTCCAGCCGCCGTCGGCCACGACGAACACGATGTCCGCGGATTCGCCCGCGGCCACCGCCTTGCGGCCGACTCCGATCGCCGCGTGCAGCGCGGCCCCGGTGGAGACGCCCGCGAAGATGCCCTCGAGCTGGAGGAGTTCCCGGGTCCGGGTGACCGCGTCCGCCGAGCCCACCGAGAAGCGCGTGGTGAGCACGGAGGCGTCGTACAGCTCCGGGACGAAGCCCTCGTCCAGGTTCCGCAGGCCGTAGACCAGGTCGTCGTAGCGCGGCTCGGCCGCGACGATCTTGATCCCGGGGACGTTCTCGCGCAGGTAGCGGCCGACGCCCATCAGGGTGCCGGTCGTGCCCAGGCCCGCCACGAAGTGGGTGATGGACGGGAGGTCGGCGAGGACCTCCGGGCCGGTGGTGGCGTAGTGGGCGCCCGCGTTGTCCGGGTTGCCGTACTGGTAGAGCATCACCCAGTCCGGGTGCTCGGCCGCCAGTTCCTTGGCGACCCGCACCGCGGTGTTGGATCCGCCCGCCGCCGGCGACGAGATGATCTCGGCTCCCCACATGGCCAGCAGGTCACGCCGCTCCTGCGAGGTGTTCTCCGGCATCACGCACACGATGCGGTAGCCCTTGAGCTTGGCCGCCATCGCCAGGGAGATCCCGGTGTTGCCCGAGGTGGGCTCCAGGATCGTGCAGCCGGGGTACAGCCGGCCGTCCTTCTCCGCCTGCTCGACCATGTGGAGCGCCGGGCGGTCCTTGATCGAGCCGGTCGGGTTGCGGTCCTCGAGCTTCGCCCAGATGCGGACGTCCTGCGAGGGCGACAGCCGGGGCAGCCGGACCAGCGGAGTGTTGCCCACGGCTGCCAGCGGGGAGTCGTAACGCATCAGACAGCGCCGCCGGCCACGGCCGGGAGGATGGTGACGTTGTCGCCGTCCTTCAGTGCGGTGGAGATGCCGTCGAGGAAGCGGACGTCCTCGTCGTTGAGGTAGACGTTCACGAAGCGGCGCAGCTGGCCCGCGTCGACGATGCGCTCCTCGATGCCCTTGTGGCGCGTCTCCAGGTCGGAGAGGAGGTCGGCGAGGGTGGCGCCCTCACCGGACACGGCCTTCTCGCCGTCGGTGTAGGTGCGGAGGATGGTGGGGATGCGGACCTCGATGGCCATGGCCGGCTCCAGTCGTGAGTGAGGGCGTGAGAACGTGAAGGCGCGCGGGTTCGTGGCCCCCCGCGCGAGAGGGCTCTGGTGCTCTGGTGCTCAGACGGCGGGACAGATCGCGCTGGCGAGGCGGCACAGGTCGACGTGCAGCCGCGCCACGAGCAGCAGCCTGCCGGGCGTCTCGATGCTCACGTCGTGGGAAACCATGCGGTCATGTTAACGATTCCAGGGCCCCCGTTTGGAGTGGGATCCCGCATCGTGGACGCAAAGCGCTCACATGCTGGTCAGCCGATGGTCAGTAGGCCCCGACGACCTGCACTTCTTCCTCGGTGATCACGCCGTCGACGATGCGGTAGGAGCGGAACTGGAACTCCCCGAGGCCGTCCTTGTCCGCCGTGGAGACGACCACGTAGTGCGCTTCGGGCTCGTTCGCGTAGGTGACGTCCGTGCGGGAGGGGTAGGCCTCGGTCGCGGTGTGCGAGTGGTAGACGATCACCGGGTCCTCGTCGCGGTCGTCCAGCTCGCGGTAGAGCCGCAGCAGATCCTTCGAGTCGAACTCGTAGAACGTGGGCGAGCGGGCCGCGTTGAGCATCGGGATGAAGCGCTCCGGACGGCCGCTGCCCGCCGGGCCGGCCACGACGCCGCACGCCTCGTCGGGGTGGTCCTGGCGGGCGTGCGCGACGATCCGGTCGTACAGGTCCTGGGTGAGGGTCAGCATGAGCGACAGGATAAGCAGACGGGCCCTCCCGTACCGAGGAGTGGTACGGGAGGGCCCGAATGGTGGACAGACCTGGTTCAGGAGGCCTTGGTGAAGGCGGCGCCGCGCGGGTTGCGGGACTTCAGGACCAGGTAGGACAGGCCCAGGACCAGGCCCCACAGGGGGGCGCAGTACAGCGAGACGCGGGCGTCCTTGTCGACGCCCATCATCACGATGACCATGCCGATGAAGAGCAGGGCGAACCAGCTCGTCCAGGGGGCGCCCGGCGCCCGGAAGGAGGACTGCGGCAGCTCGCCGCGGTCGGCCTTGGCGCGGTAGCGGATCTGGCAGACCAGGATCATGATCCAGGCCCACATGCCGGAGATGGTGGCGAAGGAGACGACGTAGTCGAAGGCCTTGCCCGGGGCGACGTAGTTGATCCAGACGCCCACCAGCATCAGCGCGGCGGAGAACGTGGTGCCGATCAGCGGGGTGCCGCTCTTGGTCAGCTTGGTGAAGAACTTCGGGCCCTGGCCGTTGAGCGCCAGGTCGCGCAGCATGCGGCCGGTGGAGTACATGCCCGAGTTGCAGGAGGACAGGGCCGCGGTCAGCACGACGAAGTTGACGATCGCGGCGCCGACGCCCAGGCCCATGCGCTCGAAGGCGGCGACGAAGGGCGAGACGCCGGGCTGGAAGTGCGTCCACGGGACGACCGACAGGATCATGATCAGCGCGCCGACGTAGAAGACGGCGATGCGCCACGGCACGGTGTTGATGGCCTTGGGCAGCGTCTTCTCGGGGTCCTTGGACTCGCCGGCGGTGACGCCGACCAGCTCGACCGCGAGGAAGGCGAACATCACGATCTGCAGGGTCATCAGCGTGCCGCCGATGCCCTTGGGGAAGAAGCCGCCGTCGTTCCACAGGTTGCTGACGGTCGCGGTGTCCGCGGCGTCGGAGAACCCGATGGTGAGGATGCCGGCGCAGATCAGGATCATGCCGACGATGGCGACGACCTTGACCATGGAGAACCAGAACTCGAGCTCACCGAAGAGCTTCACGGAGATCAGGTTGGCGCCGTAGAGGATGACCGTGAAGATCAGCGCGTACGCCCATTGTGGGAAGCTGTCGTGGGTCCAGTACGCCATGTACTGCGCGGCCGCGGTGACCTCGGTGATGCCGGTGACCACCCAGAAGAGCCAGTACGTCCAGCCGGTCACGTACCCCCAGAAGGGGCCGAGGAACTCGCGGGCGTAGTCCGAGAAGGAGCCCGCGACGGGGCGGTACATGAGCAGCTCGCCCAGGGCCCGCATGATGAAGAAGATGACCAGGCCCGCGATGGCATAGGCCAGGATCAGGCTCGGTCCGGCCTTGGAGATCGCCTTGCCGGCGCCCAGGAAGAGGCCGGTGCCGATGGCTCCGCCGATCGCGATCATCTGGATCTGGCGGGCTCCGAGTGTGCGGTGGTAGCCCTCGCCGCCCTCGCCCCGCGTGCCCTCACCGGGCGTGTTGCCGTGCTGCTCGACCTGCACAGAGGTCATGTCTGGTGCGCCTTTCTCCACGCCGACCCGCGCCTTCGCTGGCTGCGGATCGGGTCCTCGATCCCCCCGGATACGGATGGAGTTGCACGCCGGCGGTCCGCCGGTTCAAGCAGGCCGCGGGTCATGGGTGGCGTCCCGGCGGCGATCGTGAAGATTTATCACGTGCTTATGGGTGGCCGAGGACGGAAAGTGTGACGCAGGGCACGTCAATTTCAGGACGTAGGCCCTGAAATAGATCAGACCACCGCATCGCGGTGATCTGATCGTTATCCGGATTTGAGCGTCCGCTGAGCGAACGGCTCAGGCCCTTGAGGATCTTCAGAGGGTTTCGATGAGCGTCTCCTGGAGACCGCCGAGCCACAGGTACGCCATCACCATCGGCTTGCGCGGATCGTCGTCGGGCAGCCGGAACAGCACCGCGCTCTCGTCGTCCTCGGTGATGTCCAGGCGGGCCGCGATGGTCAGGCGCAGGTCGTTGAGCGCGCCGAGCCAGCGCAGCGGCAGCTCCCCGGTCAGCTCGAGCACCGCCGCTCCGTCGCCGGCCGGGGTCACCCGGTCCAGGCTGTGCACGACGGCCAGTACGTCCTCCCGCTTGCGGGTGCGCAGGTCGTTCTCGGTGAAGCGGCGGAACTCCGCCGAGCGGGCGCGCAGCTCCTCGGCTTCCTCCTCCGGCCCGGGGCCGCCCGGGCCGCCGTACGCGTCGGGGAAGAGCCGGGCCAGCGCCGGGTCCGCCGGGGGCTCGGTCGGCCCGTCGGAGGCGAACAGCGCGGCCAGCGGGTCGGCGTCCTCGGCGGGCTCGGGCTCGCCGGGGCCGATCAGCTCGAGCAGCTGGACGGCGAGGGAGCGCAGGATGGAGATCTCGATCTCGTCGAGCGCGATGGCGGCGCCGCCGCCCTTCAGGGGCTGGAACGTGCCGCCCATCAGTTGCGGTCCTGGGAGAGGGTCGCCCACAGGCCGTAGCCGTGCATGGCCTGCACGTCGCGCTCCATTTCCTCGCGGCTGCCGCTCGACACGACCGCCCGCCCCTTGTGGTGGACATCGAGCATCAGCTTGTGCGCCACGTCCTTCGAGTAGCCGAAGTACGCCTGGAACACGTACGCCACGTAGCTCATGAGGTTGACCGGGTCGTTGTGCACCAGGGTCACCCAGGGGACGTCGGGTTCGGGGACCGCGAAGGTCTCTTCGGCCGACTCGGTGCGTTCGATCTCAATGGGAGCAACACTCACTTGTCCCATGCTGCCACCGTGTAGGGCCCGTCGCACAAACGGGCCCTACATCTCGTCACTCTGACGAAATGTGCGCTAGCATCGCCGGCATGAACCCTGCGGACCTGGGCCTGCCGGTGGACGTGCCGTCGACAGCGCTCTTCACGGACCATTACGAGCTGACGATGCTGCAGGCCGCCCTGGCGAACGGCACCGCCGACCGCCGCTCGGTCTTCGAGGTGTTCACCCGGCGGCTGCCCGAGGGACGCCGTTACGGCGTGGTCGGCGGAACCGGCCGGGTGCTCGACGCGGTGGAGAACTTCCGCTTCGACGGCGCGGTGCTGGACTTCCTGCGCGAGCGGGCCGTCGTCGACATGCGGACCCTGGACTGGCTGGCCTCGTACCGCTTCTCCGGCGACGTCTGGGGCTACCCGGAGGGCGAGGTCTACTTCTCCGGCTCGCCGGTCCTGCGCGTCGAGGGCAGCTTCGCCGAGTGCGTGCTGCTGGAGACCGTGATCCTCTCGATCCTGAACCACGACTCGGCGATCGCCGCGGCCGCCTCCCGGATGTCCTCGGCGGCCGGCGAGCGGCCGCTGATCGAGATGGGCGCCCGGCGCACGCACGAGCTGGCCGCCGTGGCCGCGTCGCGCGCCGCGTACGTGGGCGGCTTCACCTCGACCTCGGACCTGGCGGCCGGATTCCGGTACGGCATCCCGACGGTCGGCACGAGCGCCCACGCCTTCACCCTGCTCCACGACAGCGAGCGGGACGCCTTCACGGCGCAGGTGGCCTCGCTGGGCAGCGGGACCACCCTGCTGGTGGACACGTACGACGTCGCCGAAGCGGTACGGACGGCCGTGGAGGTCGCCGGAACCGGCCTGGGCGCGGTCCGGATCGACTCGGGCGACCTGCTGCTGGTGGCCCACCGGGTGCGGCAGCAGCTGGACGAGCTGGGGGCCACGGAGACCAGGATCGTGGTCACCTCGGACCTGGACGAGTACGCCATCGCCTCGCTGGCGGCTGCGCCGGTGGACGCGTACGGGGTGGGCACCCAGCTGGTGACGGGCAGCGGGCACCCGACGTGCTCGATGGTCTACAAGCTGGTGGCGCGGGCGACGTCGGCGGACCCGAAGGCGCCGCTGGTGCCGGTGGCGAAGAAGTCCACGGGCGGCAAGACCTCCATCGGCGGCCGCAAGTGGGCGGCCCGTCGGGTGGACGCGGAGGGTGTGGCCGAGGCGGAGGTCATCGGGACCGGGCCGGTCCCCTCGGCGCTGGCGGACACGCAGCTGCTGGTGCAGCTGGTCAAGGCCGGTGAGGTCGTCGCCCGGGAGCCGCTGGAGGCCGCGCGCGACCGGCACCGCGCCGCCCGCGCGGGGCTGCCGCTGTCGGCGACGCAGCTCTCGCGGGGCGAGGCCGTGATCCCCACGGAGTACGCGTAGCCCCCGCGGCCCGCTCCTGGGGCTCCGCCCCAGACCCCGCGCCTCAAACGCCGGCGGGGCCGGACATGCCCTCCGGGCAACCCAGCCCGCACCGGGCGGACGGCAGCAGCCGAACACCCGGCCTCGCCGGCGTTTGAGGCGCGGAGTCTGGGGCGCCGTAAGGGGTCTGGGGCGCAGCCCCAGTTTCGGGAAGGGGCGAGGTGGGGGAAATGCCCCCGCAGGGCCCCGCCGCCACAACGCACCACCGAGCCGAAGGACAACGTCATGCACCGCGCACTGATCGTCGTCGACGTACAGAACGACTTCTGCGAGGGCGGCAGCCTCGCGGTCACCGGCGGAGCCGACGTCGCCGCCGCCATCACCGAGCTCATCGGACAGTCCACACCCGGCTACCGGCACGTGGTCGCCACCCGGGACCACCACATCGACCCCGGCAGCCACTTCGCGCACCCCCCGGCCGAGCCGGACTACGAGACCTCCTGGCCCGTCCACTGTGTCGCCGGAACCGAGGGCGTCGGCTTCCACCCGAACTTCGCCCCCGCCGTCGCCTCCGGGGCCGTCGCCGCCGTCTTCGACAAGGGGGCGTACGAGGCCGCGTACAGCGGGTTCGAGGGGGCCGACGAGAACGGGACGGACCTCGCCCGCTGGCTGCGGGACCGGCACGTCACCGAGGTGGACGTGGTCGGCATCGCCACCGACCACTGCGTCAGGGCCACCGCCCTCGACGCCGCCCGCGCCGGCTTCGCCACCCGCGTCCTGCTGGACCTGACGGCCGCCGTGGCCCCGCACACCACCGCCCGCGCCCTGGAGGAGCTCCGGACCGCCGGAGTCGCCCTGGTCGGCGGGTAGCCACCGCGGAGACGCCGGGGCAGGCGCGGCCGGACCCCGGCCCTGCCCGGCCCCCGGCCCCGGCTAGGTGCCCAGCAGGGCCCGGATCGGGTGCCAGAGCTCCTCCGCCACATCGGGCGCGCAGCGCCACAGCAGGCCGTCCGGGTGGTGCAGGACGGCCGTGACCTCGTCCGGGGTCGGCGGCTGCGCGTTGCCCCGCAGGTACACCGCCCGCATACCGAGGTTCCGCAGCCTGGTCAGGGCGCGGGCCCGGTTCGCGGCGTGCACCAGAACCCGGACATTTCCACCCTCTCCCGAGGGTCGCGGCAGCGTGAGCGCGACCACCACGCTGCCGCCTGGCAATCTGACGAAACCTCCACCGGGCATGGCTGTCATCTCCCCCGTCAATAAGAAACTCGCACCACGCATCTAAACGCGATCGGCCGCCGCCCGCTAGAGGGCGACGGCCGATCATGCTTTGACCTGCGGTTTTACCGAATTACTTCGAGGAGGGCCCGACCTCGACGGTCATGACCTCACCGTCGTAGGTCTCCTTCAGGATCTTGATCTTGGTGTTGGTGTCAGTGACCTTCACCGATCCGGTCGGGTTCTCGTCGTAGTAGTACTTGCCCTTGCGGTCGTCGAAGACCAGCTGGGCGGCCTTCGGCTTCAGGAACAGCGACTCGCCGTTCTTGTGCAGCGTGAAGGCGTCCGTCGAGTACGCGCTGAAGGCGGCGTCGTACGGCTGGATCTTGTTCCGCAGCAGGGTGCCGTCCGCCCACTTCATGGGCTTGGCGTTGGCGTCGATCGGCAGGATCAGACCCTGCCCCGCGTGCTGGCTGGTGTTGTTGTCCTTCTGGGAGGTGTCCCACTGCCAGATCAGCAGACCGTCCTGGTACGGGTAGTGCTCGACCCAGTCCGGACGGGTGTTGCCGAAGCCGAAGTTGTACGGGCCCACCTTGAGGGTGGAGTCGTACGAGACGTAACGGCGGTTCTCGGCCAGGTAGTACTGCGCGTACTCCTTGGTGAAGTCGGCGCCGATGCGCGAGAAGCCCTTGCCGGTCCAGCCGTTGTCGCCGTTCTCGGCGCCGTCGGTGAACAGCGCGGAGCCGTCCGCGGTCAGGGTGACGGCGTCGGCCGTGAAGCCCTTGCCGCCCGCGCCGCCGTCAGTCTGGTAGCGGAAGCGGAGGTCGATCTTCTTGCCCGCGTAGGCGTCGAGCGGGAAGTTCAGCGACTTCCAGGCGTCCGAGACACCGGTCAGCGACGGGTTGCCGCCCGCGTCGACCGGAAGGGCCGTGCCATCGGCCGTACCCGCGAGGGCGGTCCAGTTGGCCCCGCCGTCGGTGGACACCTCGGTGTAGAGGTAGTCGTACTCGGCCTCGATGTCCCACCAGCCCTTGAGGGACAGCGCGGCGGACGTCTTGCCCGTCAGGTCCACGGAGCGGGTGAGGGTGTTCTTGAGGTCGTCACCCATGTTGCTCCACCACTGGGCTGCGCCCTCGGCGGGAGCGACGACATCGGTCTTGACCTGCTTCTTCGGCAGCTCGACGACCAGCGCCTGCTTGTCCTTGGTGTTGTACTCCGCCACGCCCAGCTTGTGGGTGGACTTCGTCGCGGCCTTGGCCGTGTCGTAGTTCAGCCAGCCCAGCTGGAGCTTGTCCCAGGCCGTCATGTCGCCCGGGAGGTCGCCTATGGAGTCCTTGCCGGTGCCGAGCCAGGAGCCCGCCGACATCAGGGACCAGAAGCCGACGCCGTTCTCGCCGCCACCGGAGGTGTCGTAGAGGTCCGGCAGGCCGAGGTCGTGGCCGTACTCGTGCGCGAAGACGCCGAGGCCGCCGTTCTCCGGCTGCATCGTGTAGTCGCCGACCCAGATGCCGGTGTCACCGATCTGGGCGCCGCCGGCCTTGTTGTTGTCCGGGCCGGTCTTGCCCGCGCTGGTGCCGTACGCGTACCAGCGGTGCGCCCACAGCGCGGTCGTGCCCTGCACGCCGCCGCCGGCCGACTCGTCCTCGCCCGCGTGGACGATCTGGAAGTGGTCGATGTAGCCGTCGGGCTCGTTGAAGTTGCCGTCGGCGTCGAAGTCGTAGCGGTCCCACTGGTCGTACTGGGCCAGCTGCGCCTTGATCTGCGCGTCGGTCTTGCCGGCCTTCTTCTGGGCCTCCGTCCACGCGAGGACGCCGTCCTTGACGGTGTCCCACACGTTGGAGCAGTTGCTCTGGCCGCAGTAGTTGGAGCCGTAACGGCCCTCGTTGTACGGGACCTTGACCCAGTCGGAGACCTCGCCCTCGACCGAGTAGCGGCCCGAGGAGGTCTTCTCGTAGTAGGTCTTCAGCGAGTGCTTGCCCTGACCCGTACCGAAGTACAGCTCCTGGAAGTAGTCGCGGCTGAAGTCCTTGCGCCAGGCGGTGGAGTTGTCGTTGGCGCGGTCCGGCTGGGCGATCGTGTTGTGCATCGGACCGGGGGTGCCGCCGTACTTCGGTACGGCCGGCTTCGGGCCCGGGCCGTCCGGGTCGTACATGGTCGTGTTGTCGACCTGGTCGCCGAACTCGACGAGGATCGTGAAGATCTTGTCGGTCTTCTCGCGGCCGAGCTCGACGTACTTCTTGTCGTCGAGCTTGACGACCTTGGAGGCGCCGCGCTGCTCGACGTCCTTCTTGCCCGTCAGCACCTGGTCCAGGGCGGCCTTGCGCTGCTGCGCCTGCTGCTCGCTGAACGGGCCCTTCAGGTTGTGCTCGACCACCTTGGCAGGAGCGGTCGGGTCCTGCCGGTCGGCGGCGGGAGCATTCGGGCCCCTGTCGTCGGCCTGGGCCGATGCGACGGTGAAGAAGGTGGCACTGGTGGCGCAGGCGGCCATGGTCACTGCGACAGCGGCGGTACGAAGCGCACGCTGTCTGGCGGAATTGCTGGTCACTTGATGTCGTTCCCCTCCCGCGGCCGCATGGACGGTCGGAACGGCTCCATAGGAGCGGGGGGTTCCGCGCGGCGCGCGTCTCAAGTGACGACATTTGACCGGAGAGTCGAAAGAAAAGACAGACCTTGACTTGTTCCTTACAACTGCACTATGCGGTCAGCCAGTTCCGCTATTCGGACGTTCCGCTGCCATATGGGACGAAGGCCGCGTCACGACCCCCCGGCGCGCGCCTCAGCCGGGCATTTCGGGTCCGCGACGGCGTGCGGAATGACCCCGTGCGCCCCCCGTGCACCGGCACCGTGGGTTAGGTCACGCTTACTGGCGGTTCCGCTCGGGCATCCCCCGTCGTAGAGTCACTCGACGCGCGACCGAGTTGAGCCGACTCCCCCTCCCCCTCCCCGAGGACGGATATCGCCATGCCGCGTCCGACTGCCGCACAGCTCGCCTACGGGTCCGCCACCGTCGTCGTGTCGACGATCGCCATGCTGCTGCTCTCGCGGACGAGTTCGGGGCTCTGGATCGCGCTCATCGCCGCCGCCGCCCTCGCGCTCGGTCTGCTCGTCGCCGTCACCGTGCCGCTCCCGAGGCGTCGGGGCCGTCACGCGGCACGCCCCGGCTCGGCCCCGGCCGCCGCGGCTTCCGCGCCCGCCCCCGCGCACGTTCCGCACGGGGACACGCCGAAGGCCGCCCGGGTACCCGAACCCCGGACGGCCGCTGCCGAACACCCCGTTCACCACTGAGCGACTAGGTGGTGGACTGCACGACCACCGTCCTGCCGACCTTGTCGTGGAGGCCCTGTTTGTACGGCTTGTCCACCAGGATCGAGATCACCAGCGCGATCGGCCACAGGCAGAAGCAGCAGATCAGCGTCGGCAGCCAGAGCACGGCGGCGCGCGCGAGGGCCGGGTTGGACTGCGGGACGCTGCCGTCGTTGAGCATCGCGACGCGCAGACCCATCGCCTTCTTGCCGAGGGTCTGGCCGTTCTTCTTGGTGAACCACCAGTCGTAGCCGAGGTACGCGACGATCGAGATCAGCGTCATGATCAGGCCGCTGCCGCTGTAGGACCGCGTGATGACCTCGCTGATGTCCTCGCCGTCGTTCGTCTCGACCATGTACCGCTTGGTGCCGAAGGCCAGTTGGATGAGGAACAGCGGCACGGCGACGATGACCACGTCGATGACGCGGGCGGCGAGCCGCCTGCCGAAGTCGGCGAGCGGGGGCATTCCCGCGAGCGGATCGGGCATGCCGTGGCCGCCGCTTCCGCCGTAGGGGTCGCCGCCACCTCCGTACGGGGGCGGAGGCGGGGGCGGGTATCCGCCGCCGCCCGTGCCGCCGGGGGGCGGGGTGCCGGGGGGCGGCGAGCCGTACGGCGAACCGCCCGACGGAGGCGTCGGTTCCTGGGGCTTCTTGAGGAAGGGGTCGTCCTCGGGGCGTTCGCCCGGCGGCGGCTGGTCGGTACTCATGGCCCGAGTCGAACCCGGCACCGCCAACCCCGCAACGCGGCACGGTCCATCCGGGGGACCGGCCCGTCACGGGCGGCTCAGCGGGCCACGTACGTCCCTGCCGCCCTGTCGTGCCAGGCCCGGCGCCGCGGGCGGTCCACGAGGCACCAGAGGCTGCCGGGGAGCCCGAGGAAGGCGTACACCAGCCAGCGGCGCAGGGCGGCGCCGACGGTGGGCGGGCCCAGGGTCGCGGTGGCGAGCACCCGCACGCCGAGCAGCTTCTTGCCCGGGGTGCGGCCCCAACGGGCGGTGGGCAGGGCCTCGTAGAAGACCCCGAAGAGGAGCACCGCCCCGAGGACCAGGCCGAGGTGGCCGGCGATGGTCCCGTCGAGCAGCCAGACGGTGGTGGTGCGGCCGCTCACCCGGGCGGCGTCCACCTTGACCTGGAGGTGGGCGGTGGCGGCGGGGAGCAGGGGCCGGGCGGCGGCCGCCGCGACCGCCGCGAGGACCAGGGAGTCCACGGCCCGGGCCACGACCCGGCGGACCAGACCGGCGGGCCGCACGGCCCGCTCGGCCATCCGCTCAAACACGTCCCGCGGGGTTGCCTCCCGGCGGGCCGTGGCCTCCCGGCGGGCTGCGGGGGCTTCGGCGGCCTCTCCGCGCGGCCTCCAGCCCTCGGGGGCGGCCTCGCGGCGGGGCGCGTCTGCCTCCCGGCGGGCTGTGGCCTCCCGGCGGGCTCCGTCTGCCTCCCGGCGGGGTGCCGGGGCTCCGGCTTCGTCATGGCGCTGGGCCGGGGCCTCGGCACCCTCCCCGCGCGGTGTCCAGGGCTGAGAGGGGGCCTCCCGGCGGGACTCCGGAGCCTCGCCGTCCCGGCGCGGCGTCCAGGCCTCGGCGGGGGCTCCGCGGCGGGGTGCTCGGGGTTCGGCTTCCTCCCGGCGGGGAGTCCACGGCTCGGCGGCTCCCTCGCGCCGGGGGTCGGAGGTTTCGCCGCGCTCCCCGCGCGACCGCCAGCCCTCGGCGGGGGCATCGCGGCGGCCTACGTCAGGCTCGCGGCGGGGGGCCGGGGCTTCGGCGGCCTCCCGGCGGGACTCCAGGGCTTCGGCGGGGGACTCGGCGTGGGGTGCTCGGGGCTCCGGCGGGGCCGTGGCCCTGGTTGCCGGGATCGAGGGGCGCAGGCCCGCCGGACGGGGCGGCCAGGGCTCGGGTCGGGCCGCGGCGGACGGGGGCTCCGCGGCCGCCGACGCCGTCTCGGGCCACGAGGACGTCAGGCCTGATCCTCTGGACCCGCCGGATCCACCGGGCGCGTCGGGCCACGCGGGGGCCGCAGCCGGGGCCGCTGCCGGGGAGCGGGCCGACAGGATCCCGGCCGCGGCGGACGGCGTACGGGCGAGGGAGATCCCGGCGGCCGGGGCCCGGTCCGGCAGCGGGGCGGGCCGCTCGGGTTCGGGCGCCGGTTCCGGTTCGGGCTCCTGTTCGGGCTCCGCCGGGCTGCCCCACGACACCCGGTGGTCACGCGGCCCGCCGAAGCCGGCCTGGTGGAGGGGGTCGGCCTGCCACACCGCCTGCCCGACGGCCCGCTCGGCCACCGGCTCGGCCACCCGCTCCGCCACCGCCTCCGTCGCCGAGGTCTGGTCCAGGAACACCGGCCCCGTCTCCTCCACGGGCACGGACACCGGCGCGGACACCGCCGGGGCAGGGCGGCTCGTACCCGGAACCCATGCGGCGCCGTTCCAGTACCGGACGTACCCGGGGATGGACGGATCGGGGTAGTAGCCCTCGCGGGCCGCGTGCTCGCCGTCACCAGGGGAGGCCGTCAATGTCCCCAACTCCGATCGTGGCTTGAGGCATGTGCAGGGCAGGACCATAGCCAAGAACCGCCCCCCGACAGGTCCGGTAACGGGAGATTCCAAACCTTCGGGCGAACCCCGGGCCATGCGACTATTTCCGGTCACCCGACAGAAATCGGCCAACCTTCGATTCGCCCCCCTAAGTCGCGTCATACGCGGGCACACCGGAGCTCTCTCCGGATGTGGGGCGCGATCCGCCCCCGCGCACCGAACCGAAGCGAGGCCGCCATGCACCACCCCGTCATCGAGCGCGAGCTGGAACTCAAGCTGGTCCTGTCCCCCGAGCGCTGCGTCCCCGTCCCCGCACGGCTCCTCTACCTCACGGACGACCCGTACGCCGTCCACATCACCTTCCACACCGGCTCCGACGCCCCCGTGAACTGGACCTTCGCCCGCGAGCTGCTGGTCGAGGGGGTGTTCCGGCCGTGCGGCCACGGCGACGTCCGGATCTGGCCCACCAAGATCGACAACAAGTCCGTGCTCTGCATGGCGCTCAGCTCGCCCGACGGCGACGCCCTCCTGGAGGCCCCCGCCGCCTCCGTGTCGGCCTGGCTGGAGCGCACCCTGCGCATCGTCCCGCCCGGCACCGAGGCCGAGCGGCTCGGCCTGGACGACGCGCTGGCCGAGCTGCTGACCCCGACCCCGGCCGACGAACTGTGGCTGCGCGATCCCTGGCCCTCGGACGAGTCCGCCGACGGGGACCTGTGAGGATGCCGGCCGGCGGATCCGGCGGCGGATCAGAAGAGCTTGCCCGGATTCAGCAGGCCCAGCGGGTCGAAGGCGGCCTTGACCGCCCGCTGCATCTCCAGCCCCACCGGGCCGAGTTCGCGGGCCAGCCATTCCTTCTTCAGCACGCCCACCCCGTGCTCGCCGGTGATGGTCCCGCCGAGCGAGAGCCCCAGCGCCATGATCTCGCCGAAGGACGCGCGGGCCCGCCGCGTCTCGTCCTCGTCGGCGGGGTCGAAGCAGACGATGGGGTGGGTGTTGCCGTCGCCCGCGTGCGCGCAGACCCCGATGAGCAGGTCGTGCGTACGGGCGATCGCGGCCGTGCCGTCCAGCATCTCGGCGAGCCGCGAGCGCGGTACGCACACGTCGTCGATCATCGTCGCGGGCCTGAGGGCCTCCAGCGCGGGGAAGGACATCCGGCGGGCCTGGAGCAGCAGTTCCGACTCCGCCTCGTCCTCGGCGGGCACGACGGCGGTGGCCCCGGCAGCCGTGCACAGCTCCCCCACGGCCGCGAGGTCCTCGGGGGCGTGCGGGGTGTCGAAGGCGGCGAGCAACAGGGCCTCGGTGGCCTCCGGCAGGCCCATCTTGCCGAGCGCGTTGACGGCCCGGACGGTCGTACGGTCCATGAGTTCCAGCAGCGAGGGGGTCAGGCCGGCCTCCATGACGGCGCAGACGGCCGCGCAGGCGGCCGCGACGGAGGGGAACTCCGCGGCCAGCACGAGCTGCCGGGGCGGCGCCGGCCGCAGCGCGAGCACGGCCCGGACGACGATGCCGAGGCTGCCCTCGGAGCCCACGAAGAGCCGGGTGAGGTCGTACCCGGCGACGCCCTTGGCGGTACGCCGGCCCGTGCTCAGCAGCCGCCCGTCGGCCAGGACCACGTCGAGGCCCAGCACGTACTCGGCGGTGACCCCGTACTTGACGCAGCACAGCCCGCCGGAGGCGGTGCCGATGTTGCCGCCGATGGTGCACTGCTCCCAGCTGGAGGGGTCGGGCGGGTAGTACAGGCCCCGTTCGGCGACGGCCCGCGAGAGCACGGCGTTGACCACGCCCGGTTCGACGACGGCGATCCGGTCGACGGCGGAGATCTCCAGGATCCGGTCCATCTTGACGAGGGACAGCACGATGCAGCCGTCGGAGGCGTTGGCCCCGCCCGACAGGCCGGTACGGGCGCCCTGGGGGACCACGGGGATGCGTAGGGCGGTGGCGGTGCGCATGACGTGCTGGACCTGTTCGACGGTCCGGGGCAGCACGACGGCCGCGGGGGTGCCCGCGGCGCAGAAGCTGGCCATGTCGGTGGCGTAGGAGGCGGTCACCTGAGGGTCGGTGAGCAGGGACTCTGCGGGAAGCCCTGCCAGCAGGCTCGTTCGAAGACGTGCGAAGAGAGCGTCATCCATGGGGCCAGTGTGGGCGCCGGGTGGGGGAACCTCCCAGCGGTGGCTGGGGGACCATCGGTGTGAACACGGACGCGACCGGCTTCGGGCACCCCGGAGAGCTCTTCATATTGACGCACAGTGAGCCCATGGACCGTATCGACCGTATCGACGAGGAATCGCAGACCCCGGCGCCGCCCGTGACCTTCACCGGCCGCAAGACGCTCGTGGCGGCCGCGGTCGCGGTGGTCCTGATCGCGGGGGCCCTGCTGATCCGGCCGGCCCGCACCGGGGACGACGCCCGCCCGCCGGGGCCGAGCGAACGGGCCGCGGCGGCGGTCGGGATGGGCGCGCCCCCGGCGGCGGTGGACCTGACGGCGCTGGTCGCGGACCGCGAGAAGTGGCTGGCGAAGCACGCGGACGACGACGCCTCGTGGGCCGTCCTGGGCGGCGCGTACCTGGAGCAGGCGCGGCGCTCCGCGGACCCGGCCTGGTTCCCGAAGGCGGAGAAGGCGCTCAAGAAGTCGCTGGCGGTCCGCCCGGCCGAGAAGGGCAACTTCGACGCGATGACGGGCATGGGCACGCTGGCCAATGCCCGGCGGGACTTCGGGACCGGGAAGAGGTGGGGCGAGCTGGTGCGGGCGCAGTCCCCGAAGCGGTGGACGGCGTACCCGGTGCTCGTGGACGCGTACACGGGCCTGGGCGAGTACAAGGCGGCGCAGGCGGCGATGGAGCGGCTGCTGGAGCTGCGGCCGGGCTTCGCGGCGTACGTCAGGGCTTCGCAGGTCTACCGGGACCGCGGCTGGCGCGAGGACGCGGTCGTCGCGATGGAGCACGCGGCGGGTGCGGCCAAGGGCCCGGCGGAGAAGGCGTACACGCTGTTCCGGCTCGGGGAGCTGTCCTGGGAGCGGGGCGAGGCGTCGGAAGCCCTGCGGCTGTTCGAGGGCGCGCTGCGGACGGATCCGGCGCAGTCGGAGGCGCTGGCCGGCCGGGCCCGGGCGCTGGCCGCGCTGGGGCGCGGTGGGGAGGCGGTACGGGACTACCGGCTGGCGCTGGGCCGCACTCCGGTGCCGCGGGTGGCGCTGGAACTGGGCGAGCTGCTGGAGGCGCTGGGCCGGGAGGAGGAGGCGCGCCTGCCGTACGACATGCTGGGCGCGATGGCGCTGCGGGACGGCGCGAACGGGGCCGACGACGACGTGGTGCTGGGTCTGTACGAGGCGGACCACGGCGATCCGGCGGCTGCGGTGCGGCGGCTGTCGCAGGAGTGGTCGCGGCACAAGAGCGTGCAGGTCGCGGATGCGCTGGGCTGGGCGCTGCACAAGACCGGCGAGGATTCGGCGGCGCTGGAGTACGCGGAGAAGGCCACCGATCTGGGGCTGCGGAGCGCCGACTTCGCGTACCACCGGGCGATGATCGAGCGCGGGCTGGGGGACGAGGCGGCGACGCGGCGCCACCTGCAGGAGGCCATGCGTACGAATCCGCACTTCTCGCCGCTGCGGGCGCCGCGGGCGAAGGAGGCCCTGGCGACGATCGGCCAGCCGCCGGCGGGCGGCCCGGACAACATGCAGCCGACGAGGCCGTGGGTGGCGCCGGAACTCCCGAAGGCGGCCCAACCGGCCGCGCAGCCAAAGCCGAAGCCTGCGACGCCGCCGAAGCCGTCCCCGTCCGCGTCGCCCCGCTGACCGGGGCCGCGGCCCTCCCCTCCGGGGGCCGCGGCCCCCGGGCCCGGTACTGCTGCGGGACTCATCCCCGTGGGACGGCGCCCCAGACCCCGCGCCTCAAACGCCGGCGGGGCTGGATTTTGGCCGGCCTCAGCCTGCGAGTGCAGGCAGCGAAACATCGCGCGGTGCGGTGGCGGGCGGGCGGCATCAGCAATCCAGCCCCACCGAAGCCACTCCAGCCTCGCCGGCGTTTGAGGCGCGCCGGAGGCAAACCCACCCCCGCCGACGTCGAAGCCCCGCCGAAGCCAATTCCAGCCTCACCTCGCCGGGGCGTTGAGCCCCACCGAAGCCATTCCAGCCCCGCCGGCGTTTGAGGCGCCGCCGGAGGCAAACCCAGCCCCGCCGGCGTTTGAGGCGTTGACCGGAGCCAAATCCAGCCCCGCCGGCGTTTGAGGCGCGGGGGTTCGGGGGCAGCGCCCCCGGCAACGGCGGCGCGCCCGAGCACCGGGCAGACCCCCGGCCCCCCGGCCTGTGCCAGGGGGCCGGGAAGCGCAACCTACAGGTTGCCCCGCTTGGCCTGCTCCCGCTCGATCGCCTCGAACAGCGCCTTGAAGTTGCCCTTGCCGAAGCCCATCGACCCGTGCCGCTCGATCATCTCGAAGAAGACCGTCGGCCGGTCCTGCACCGGCTTGGTGAAGATCTGCAGCAGGTAGCCGTCCTCGTCGCGGTCGACGAGGATCTTCAGCTCGCGCAGGGTCTCCACCGGCACCCGCGTCTCGCCCGCCCACTCGCCGAGCGTGTCGTAGTACGAGTCCGGCGTGTCCAGGAACTGCACGCCCGCCGCCCGCATCGACCGCACGGTCGCGACGATGTCGTTCGTGGCCAGCGCGATGTGCTGGACGCCCGCGCCGCCGTAGAACTCCAGGTACTCGTCGATCTGCGACTTCTTCTTCGCGATCGCCGGCTCGTTGATCGGGAACTTCACCTTCAGGGTGCCGTCCGCGACCACCTTGGACATCAGCGCCGAGTACTCGGTCGCGATGTCGTCGCCCACGAACTCCTTCATGTTCGTGAAGCCCATGACCTTGTTGTAGAAGGCGACCCACTCGTTCATGCGGCCGAGCTCGACGTTGCCCACGCAGTGGTCGATGGCCTGGAAGGTGCGCTTGGCCGGCGGCTCGACCATCGGGTCGACGGCGACGAAGCCCGGCAGGTAGGGGCCGGAGTAGTCGCCGCGCTGCACCAGCGTGTGGCGGGTCTGGCCGTAGGTGGCGATCGCGGCCAGCGTGACCGTGCCGTGCTCGTCCTTGACCTCGTACGGCTCGTCCAGACCGCGGGCGCCGTGCTCGACGGCGTACGCGTACGCCGCCCGCACGTCCGGGACCTCGATGGCCAGGTCGATCACGCCGTCGCCGTGGTCGGCGACGTGCTCGGCGAGGAAGCGGCCGCGGTCGGTCGCCGCCTTGATGACCGAGGTGAGGACGAAGCGCGCGGCGCCGTTGGTGAGGACGTAGCTGGCCGTCTCGCGCACGCCGTTCTCCGGTCCGGAGTAGGCGACGAGCTTCATGCCGAAGGCGGTGGAGTAGTAGTGCGCGGCCTGCTTGGCATTGCCGACGGCGAAGACGACCGCGTCCATGCCCTTCACCGGGAAGGGGTCTGCCTCACGCGCGGTGTGCGGGGTGGTTTCCAGGTTCGCCAAAGACTCAGTCATGACCGCAGAGTCCCGCCGATCCACAAGCTGCGCAATAGTTTCCTGTTTGGCTGTACAGGCTGCCCAGTAGCGCCGCAGGATGGCTGAAACATCTGTGCACTATGACCACCCCGGAGGCTCCCGTGGGCATCGATGAACTCGACGGCCGTCTCATCGTCCTGCTCGCCCGCGAGCCCCGGATCGGGGTTCTGGAGGCCTCGCGGCGGCTCGGAGTGGCGCGCGGGACCGTACAGGCCCGTCTCGACCGGCTTCAGTCGAACGGAGTCATCCGCGGCTTCGGTCCGCAGGTCGATCCCGCGGCCCTCGGGTACCCCGTCACCGCCTTCGCCACGCTGGAGATCAAACAGGGCCAAGGGGTGGACGTACGGGCGCACTTGGCCGGCGTACCGGAGGTGCTGGAGCTGCACACCACCACGGGGCACGGGGACATGCTGTGCCGGCTCGTGGCCCGGTCCAACGCCGATCTCCAGCGGGTGATCGACCGTGTCGTCGGATTTGATGGGATCGTTCGGGCTTCGACGGCGATCGTCATGGAGAATCCCGTTCCCTTGCGGATCATCCCACTTGTCGAACAAGCGGCCGAGGACGACAGCCGATAGGGCGAGGTGACGCGGTGTGAGCTTCTGGAGGTACGTGTCCACCCGCCACGAGCAGCTCCTCACCGACGCCTTCCAGCACGCCAGCGTGGTCTTCCAGTGCATGGTGATGGCGACCGTGCTCGGCCTCGCCATCGGGCTGCTCTCCTACCGGAGCGGCTGGGGCGGCGACCTCGCCATCACCTCCACCGCCACGATCCTGACCATCCCCTCCCTGGCCCTGATCGGCCTGCTGATCCCCATGGTCGGGCTCGGGGTGCCGCCGACCGTGATCGCCCTGACCCTGTACGGGCTGCTGCCGATCGTCCGGAACTCGATCGTCGGCCTGCGCGGCGTGGACCCCGCCCTGGTCGACGCGGCGACGGGCATCGGGATGTCCCGCACCGCCAGACTGCTGAAGGTGGAGCTCCCGCTCGCCTGGCCGCCGATCCTGACCGGCATCCGCGTCGCCACCCAGATGCTGATGGGCATCGCCGCGATCGCCGCGTACGCCTCCGGACCGGGCCTCGGCAACGAGATCTTCCGCGGGATCGCCTCGCTGGGCAGCGCCAACGCCATCAACCAGGTACTGGCGGGGACGATCGGCATCGTCATCCTCGCCCTGCTCTTCGACGCCGCGTACGTCCTGCTCGGGCGTCTGACCATCCCGAGGGGAATCCGTGTCTGAGTCCGCCAGCGCCGACGGCCCGGGAAGCACCTCGGGCGCGACCATCCGGCTGGAGAACCTCACCAAGCGCTATCCCGGCAACCCCAACCCCTCCGTCGACGACGTCTCGATGGAGATCAAGGCGGGCGAGACGGTCGTCTTCGTCGGACCCTCGGGCTGCGGGAAGTCCACCACCCTCAAGATGATCAACCGGCTGATCGAGCCCACCTCGGGCCGGATCCGCATCGGCGACGAGGACGTCACCGACATGGACCCGGTGAAACTGCGCCGCAAGATCGGGTACGCGATCCAGTCCTCCGGACTCTTCCCGCACATGACGGTCGCCGAGAACATCGCCCTGGTCCCGAAGATGACCGGCTGGTCCACGTCGCGGGTCAAGGAACGGGTGGAGGAGATGCTCGACCTGGTCGGGCTGGATCCGCGCGAGTTCCACGGCCGCTACCCGCGCCAGCTCTCCGGCGGCCAGCAGCAGCGCGTCGGGGTGGCCCGGGCGCTGGCCGCCGACCCTCCCGTCCTGCTCATGGACGAGCCGTTCGGCGCGGTGGACCCGATCACCCGCGACCACCTCCAGGACGAGCTGATCCGCCTCCAGCACGAGCTGCACAAGACGATCGTCTTCGTCACCCACGACTTCGACGAGGCCATCAAGCTCGGCGACCGGATCGCGGTGCTCCGCGAACGCTCGCACATCGCCCAGTTCGACACTCCCGAGGCCATCCTCACCAACCCCGCCGACGACTTCGTCTCCGGCTTCGTCGGCGCCGGCGCGGCCCTAAAAAGGCTCAACCTGACCCGCGTACGGGACGTGGGGATCGCCGGCTTCCCGACCGTTTCGGTGGACGACCCGCTCCAGCAGATCTTCAACACCCTGCGCGACGCCACGACCAACGAGCTGCTCATGCTCGACCGGCGCGGCCGCCCGTACAAGTGGCTGCGCCGCGGCGACCTGATGCGCGCCAAGGGCTCCCTGGCCCGGGCCGGCCAGCTGGTGCACGACACCGTGACCCGGGACGCGACCCTGCACGACGCCCTAGAGGCGGTCCTCACCGACAGCGGCGGCCGGGTCGCGGTCACCGGCCGGCGCGGCGAGTACATCGGCGTCGTCGACATGGAGACCCTGCTGAACTCGGTGCACGAGATGCTGGAGGCCGACCGGCTCACGGCCGCCGAGCACCGGCACGACCTGGAGGAACTGCGCCACCACCGGACCGAACGGGAGCTGGAGGGCGGTGCGGGCGACTCGTGAGCACCGGGAACTCCGCACCGTCCGAGCGGCCGCCGGGCGAACACGAGGTCAAGGGGCACTCGTTCAGGGACCTGACCTTCCGGGACGACGAGCTGGTCGAGGCCGGGGAGGCCCCGGCGCCGCCGCCCCCGCCCCGCCGGATCACCTGGCGGGGGCTGGTCCTGCCGCCGGCCGCGCTGGCGCTGGCCCTGCTGGCCACCTACCTGTGGATCAGCAGCATCACCCTCGACTCCATCGCCGAGAACTCCCTCTCCGACGGCAACGTCGAGCTGCGCCTGTGGCAGCACGTCCAGCTGACCGCGATCTCGACGTTCTGGGTGCTGGTCATCGCGATCCCGCTGGGCATCGCCCTCACCCGCAGCGGTCTGCGCCGGGCCGCGCCGCTGGTCACCACGGTCGCCAACATCGGCCAGGCCACCCCGGCCATCGGCCTGTTGGCCCTGCTGGTCATCTGGCTCGGCATCGGCCCGTCCACGGCGATCATCGGCATGGTCGCGTTCGCCGTACTGCCCGTGCTGTCCAACACGGTCGCGGGGCTGCGGGCGATCGACCCGCAGCTGGTGGAGGCGGCCCGCGGGATCGGCATGTCGGCCACCGGAACCCTGAGGAGGGTGGAACTGCCGCTGGCCGTCCCGCTGATCCTCGCGGGCGTCCGGACGGCCCTGGTCCTCAACGTCGGCACCGCCACCCTGGCCACCTTCGGCGGTGGCGGGGGCCTGGGCGACCTGATCACCTCGGGGATCCAGACGCAGCGGATGCCGGTGCTGGTGCTGGGCTCGGTCCTCACCGTGCTGCTCGCCCTGTTCGTGGACTGGCTGGCCTCGCTGGCGGAGACGGTCCTGACCCCGCGCGGGCTGGAGGCGTAGATGCACACCTTGCGGGTACGGGCGGCTGCCGTCGGCGCGGTGGCGCTGCTGGCCCTCGCGGCGTGCGGGCTCAAGAGCGGATCGCCGATGGTGGACGATGTCGTACCGGGGTCGGTGGGACAGGGCGAGCCGCTCAAGGGCGCCACGCTCACGGTCACCTCGAAGAACTTCAGCGAGAACATCGTGCTCGGCCAGATGATCGGCCTGATCCTCAAGGCCGCCGGCGCGGAGGTCGTCGACCGGACCAACCTGCCCGGCTCGATCAGCTCGCGCGAGGCGGTCCGCAAGGGCGACGCGGACGTGATGTACGAGTACACGGGCACGGCCTGGATCACCTACCAGGGCAACGCGGAGCCGATCGACGACCCGCGGCGGCAGTGGGAGGCGGTACGGGACGCGGACGTGAAGAACGGGGTGGCGTGGCTGGCGCCGTCGACGCTCAACAACACCTACACCCTGGCGATCAGCAAGAGGAACAACGCCAAGTACGGGCTGAAGACGATCTCGGACGTGGCGAGGCTGGCGCGGGAGGATCCGTCGGCGGTGACGCTCTGCGTGGAGAACGAGTTCGCCTCGCGCGACGACGGACTGCCGGGCATGGAGAAGGCGTACGGGATGAAGATCCCGACGGCCAACATCCAGAAGATGGACGCCGGAATCATCTACACGCAGGTCTCGAAGTCCGACTCCTGCCTGCTGGGCGAGGCGTTCACGACGGACGGGCGGATCAAGGCCATGGACCTGGACACCCTCGTCGACGACCGGAAGTTCTTCCCCAACTACAACGCGGCCCCGGAGATCCACGCGAAGACGCTCGCCGAGTTCCCGGTGATCGCGGAGCTGCTGGACCCGCTGACGAAGAAGCTCACGACGGCGGTGGCGCAGGAGCTGAACGCCAGGGTGGACGTGGACGGGCAGGACCCGCACGAGGTGGCCAAGGACTGGCTCGTCAAGGAGGGCTTCATCAAGGAAGGATGAGTTCCAAAGAAGTCGTTGCAAAGAAATTCTTGCAGAGAAGTCTTTGCAACTCTACAGTCGAGGCATGCCCGAGAAGCCCGGCGACCAGCCCAACGTCCGCATCCTCGACGCCAACGCCCTGCGCGGCCTGGCACACCCCCTGCGCATGCGCCTGCTGGCCGCGCTGCGCCAGGACGGCCCGGCCACGGCCTCCCAACTGGGCGAGAAGCTCGGCGAGTCCAGCGGCGCCACCAGCTACCACCTGCGCCGGCTCGCCGCGCACGGCTTCGTCGAGGACGCGCCCGAGCACGGCAAGGGCCGCGAGCGGTGGTGGAAGGCCTCCCACGACGGCACCGCCTTCGACGAGGGGCTGATCCACGCCGACGACGCGGCGACGCGCGGCGCGGCGGACGTCTTCCTTGCCGAGATCGCGAGGATCCACACCCAGGAGCTGAACACCTGGCTCGCCACGGCGCACGAGTGGCCCACCGAATGGCGGGGCGCCTCGGACCTCAGCGACTTCACGTTGCGGCTGACCCCCGCGCAGAGCCACGAGCTGATCGGGAAGTTGCACGACCTGATCAACAGCTACCGCGACCTGCCGCCCTCGGACACGAACACGGACGCGGGCTCGGGCTCGGGCTCGGACTCGGACTCGGACTCGGACTCGGACTCGGACAGCACGGAAACGGTCCGTTTCCACACGCACGTCTTCCCGCGCCGCGCCGCCGAATAGCCCTCTTCGTAGCACCCTTTCGCAGAAGGAGTCCTGCCATGCACGCCTTCACCCATGCCCCGATCCACGCCGCCCGCACCGCCGAACTGGCCGCCGAGGCCGCCGCCTGGCGCCTCGCCGCCTCGGCCGACATCACCCCCGCCCTACGCGACCGGCTCGGCGAGGCGCTGGTCGCCGCCGGGATCCGCCTGATGCAGCCGGCCCACGTCCACGCCCGCCTCCAGCACCCCCACGCGGTATGAGCAGACGGCCGTTCACGGCGGTCCTGGCCGCCAACACCATCTCCATAGCCGGTAGTTCACTCACCCTGATCGGCGTGCCGTGGTTCGTGCTCCAGACCACGGGCAGCGCCGGCCGGGCCGGAATCGTCGCCTTCTGTGCCACCCTGCCCGTGGTCGTCGCCGCACTCGTCGGCGGCCCGGTCATCGACCGGATCGGCCGCCGGCGGGTCTCCGCGGCCTCCGACCTGATCTGCGCGGTCTCGGTCGGCGCGATCCCGCTGCTGCACTACGCGGGCCTGCTCGAGTTCTGGATGCTGTGCGCGCTGATGGCCGTCGGCGGGCTCGTGCACACCCCGGGCCTGACCGCCCGGTACGTGCTCCTGCCGAGCCTGGCCGAGCACGCGGGCACCACCGTGGCCCGGGCGGCCAGCCTGTACGACGCCGTCTCGCGCGGGGCCCGGATGATCGGGGCGGCGCTGGCCGGCGTACTGATCGCGGCCTTCGGGGCCGAGACCGTACTGCTGCTGGACGCGGCCACCTTCACGGTGTCCGCCCTGCTGGTCTCCGCCTTCCTGCGCGGGGTGCCGGCCGCGGAGCCGCAACGCGCCGCCGGGAAGGTCTCGTTGGCGGGGTACCGGGCCGAACTGGCCGAGGGCTGGGCCTTCCTGACCCGTTCCCGGCTGCTGATGGGCATCACCGTGATGGTGATGATGACCAACGGCCTGGACCAGGGCTGGGCCTCCGTCCTGCTGCCGGTGCACGGCGACGAGGTCCTCGGCGGCGCCACCGCCCTGGGCCTGATGATCTCCCTCTTCGGCGGCTTCGCGCTGCTGGGCGCCCTGTTCTACGGGGCCTGGGGCGAGCGGTTCCCGCGCCGGGCGGTGTTCGCGGCCGCGTTCCTGCTGTGCGGGGCGCCGCGCTTCGTGACGGCCGCCTTCACGGACACCCCGCTGCCGCTGGCGGTGACCATGGCCCTGTCCGGGCTCGGCGCGGGCGTGCTCAACCCGATCCTGACCACGGTCGTGTACGAGAGCGTGCCCGAGGAGCTGCGCAGCCGGGTCTCGGGGGTGAGCACGGCGGGCAGCGAGCTGGCCATGCCGATGGGCGGGCTTGCCGCCGGTCTGCTGGTCGACGGGTTCGGGGTGACGCGGGCGCTGCTGCTGTTCGGCGGCGCCTACCTGCTGGCGACGCTGGCCCCGCTGGTCTTCCCGGCGTGGCGCGGGCTGAACGCCTCGGCCGCCGCCGTCAGCAGGACGGAGCGTCCTCCCCCCGGTTCAGTGCCCGCAGGGCGTTCACCGCATCCGTCAGAGAAGTGACGGGGACCAGCCGGAGCCCCTCGGGGAGTTCGGACTGCGCGTCCGAGCACTCGGCCTTCGGTACGAGGAACACCGTCGCCCCGTCGCGCCGCGCGGCCTGGGTCTTCAGGGGGACGCCGCCGACCGCGCCGACCTCGCCGTTCGCGGCGATGGTCCCCGTACCGGCGATGGTGCGCCCGCCGGTGAGGTCGCCGCCGCTGCCGTCGCCGTCGAGCTTGTCGACGATGCCGAGGGAGAAGAGGAGCCCGGCGCTGGGACCGCCGACGTCGGCGAGGTTCAGGTCGACCTTCACGTCCTTGGGGTCCTTGTGGAGGTAGCCGAGGGCGGCCTCGGCGGCGGCCGACTGGGATTTGGCCATTTCCTCCAGATTGTGCTGCTCGATCTCCTTGTCGGTTCCGCCCGAGGAGTAGACGGCCTCCTTGGGCATGACGGCCCGGGAGCTGTCGAACCAGTGGTCGAGGAGTTCGGGCAGGTTCACCGTCGTGGACGGACCGGTGGCCTGGATGGTGGTCATCCGCAGCTGGCCCGCGGTCGGCCGGGTCGGCGCACCGGCGACCGTGATGACGGGCTTCCCGTCCCGCTCACCCAGCACATCGGCCGTGAGCCCCGGCTGGGCGACCACGAACGGCAACGGCGCGAGGAGCGCAACGGCGAACAGCCCGACCACGGGCACGGCACAGACGACCAGGGCGACGGGCCGCGGCAGACGCAGCAGACGAGAGAGCACCCGGCCAATCTATCTGCCCCCACCCCGCTCCCCCGCCGGGGCCATACCAGCCCCGCCGGACACAGCCCAGCCCCGCCAGGCGCTTGAGGCGCGGGGTCCGGGGCGGAGCCCCGATCTTGTGCCCGCGGGTGCGAGCGCCGCTCAGCCGAATCCAGCCCCGCCCCGCCCGCGCTTGAGGCGCGGGGCCCGGGCGGAGCCCCGGCAGCGGCGCCGCACCCGACCGCGCGGCAACGCCCGACCCACCCCGCCCGGCCCGCGGCCTAGCGAAGGGCGTCGGCAACCTCACGCGCCGCGTCCACGACCCGCGGCCCCACCCGCTCCGGCACCGCGTCCGCCAGCATCACCACACCCACGCTGCCCTCCAGCCCGGTGATCCCCACGAGCGGCGCGGCAGCGCCACTGGCGCCCGCTTCCAGCTCCCCGTGGGTCAGCGTGTACCCGGGCTCGATCAGGGCCCCCTGACGGGCGGCCAGAATGGCCCGCCCGGCGGCCCCGCGGTCCAGCGGGTGGCGGAAGCCGGCCCGGTAGGCCACGTGGTAGTCCGTCCAGGTCGGCTCGACCACGGCGACGGCCAGCGCCTCGGTGCCGTCGACGAGGGTCAGGTGCGCGGTGGCGCCTATGTCCTCGGCCAGGGACCGCAGCGCGGGCAGGGCCGCCTCGCGTACGAGCGGATGCACCTGCCGGCCCAGCCGCAGCACCCCGAGCCCGACCCGGGCCCGGCCGCCGAGGTCACGACGGACCAGGGCGTGCTGCTCCAGGGTGGCCAGGAGCCGGTAGACCACGGTGCGGTTGACACCGAGGCGGTTGGAAAGCTCGGTGACGGTCAGACCGTGGTCGGTGTCGGCGAGCAGTTTGAGGACTTTGAGCCCTCTGTCGAGAGTCTGGGAGGTTTCCGCGGTCACGACGCCTCTCCCTCTTTCGGTGAGCGGCGGTGACTCTCGGGGTGGCACGTCGCCGGTCCCGCGGCGACGCACGGAGAGGCCGCCGGTAGCGGCCATGGCACCGGCTGCGCTCCCGCGGCGGCGCTGCCACGGTGCGTTCGATGCGGGGACAGTAGCGAGCGGGTCCGCTCAGCGGAAGGCCTCGTCCAGAATCCGGGCGCCTGCTACCGCTTTATGCCGGTTCCTGATCGACCCTGGTGTCGATTCGTGACCTCGAACCCTCCAAGAGCTCTTTGCCCCGCCCTTACTCTGATCTTGTCGAGACCGACACCCCACCACCCGGCATCGGCGGCAACGGCGGTGGCCGCACGCACGAACGGGGCCCGTGCGCGCCCCCGCACGAACCCCGTCCCCGTATCGTCCCGCCCCCGTCACCCGCCCCGTGGGCACCTCACCGCATCCGGGTGGCCCACTCCTGCACCTTCTTGATCCGCTCGCGCAGCTGCCCCGCCGTCGCCTCCGCGCTCGGCGGCCCGCCGCACACCCGGCGCAGCTCCGTGTGGATGACCCCGTGCGGCTTGCCGCTCTGGTGGACGTACGCGCCCACCATCGTGTTCAGCGACTTGCGCAGCTCCAGCAGCTCCTTGTGCGAGACCACGGGACGCCGGTCGGCCGGCAGCTCCAGCAGGTCCGCCTCCGCGTCCGGCTTGCGACGGCTGTGCGCGATCTGCCGCGACTGGCGCTTCTGCAGCAGCATCTGCACCTGGTCCGGTTCGAGCAGCCCGGGGATGCCGAGGTAGTCCTGCTCCTCCTCGCTGCCCGGGTGCGCCTGCATGCCGAACTCGGCGCCGTCGTACAGCACCCGGTCGAAGACGGCGTCGGACTCGAGCGCCTCGAAGGACATCTGCTCGTCCTCGCCGGTGTCCTCGTCCTCCTGCCGGTTCGCCTCGTCCATCTCCTTCTCGGACTCGGCGTACGGGTCTTCCTCGCCCTGCTTCTTCGGCTTGTCGAGGACGTGGTCGCGCTCGACCTCCATCTCGTTCGCGAAGCCGAGCAGGTAGGGGATGGTCGGAAGGAACACGGACGCGGTCTCGCCACGTCTGCGCGATCGTACGAAGCGCCCGACGGCCTGGGCGAAGAACAGCGGCGTCGAGATGGTGGTCGCGTACACCCCGACCGCCAGCCGGGGTACGTCGACACCTTCGGACACCATCCGGACCGCGACCATCCAGCGGCTGCCGTCCTCGCTGAACTCGTCGATCCGCTTCGACGCGCCGGTGTCGTCGGACAGCACGACGGTCGCCTTGCTGCCCGTGATCTCGCGCAGCAGCTTCGCGTACGCGCGCGCCGAGTCCTGGTCGGAGGCGATGACCAGGCCGCCCGCGTCCGGGATGCCCTTCCTGACCTCCGTGAGCCGCTGGTCGGCGGCGCGCAGTACGTTCGGCATCCAGTCGCCGCGCGGGTCCAGCGCCGTGCGCCAGGCCTGCGAGATGGCGTCCTTGGTCATCGGCTCGCCGAGCCGCGCGGCGATCTCGTCGCCGGCCTTCGTCCGCCAGCGCATGTTGCCGCTGTAGGAGAGGAAGATGACGGGCCGGACGACCCCGTCGCCCAGCGCGTTGCCGTAGCCGTAGGTGTAGTCGGCGGAGGACCGCCGGATCCCGTCGTTCCCCTCTTCATAGGCAACGAAGGGGATGGGGTTGGTGTCGGACCGGAAGGGCGTACCGGTCAGGGCCAGGCGCCGGGTCGCCGGGTCGAAGGCCTCCAGGCAGGCCTCGCCCCAGGACTTCGAGTCGCCCGCGTGGTGGATCTCGTCGAGGATCACCAGGGTCTTGCGCTGCTCGCAGCGGTTGCGGTGCAGCATCGGACGCACGCCGACGCCGGCGTAGGTGACGGCGACCCCGTGGTAGTCCTTGCTCAGCGGCCCGGCCGAGTACTCCGGGTCCAGCCGGATGCCTATCCTCGCCGCCGCTTCGGCCCACTGCTTCTTCAGGTGCTCGGTCGGCGCCACCACGGTGACCTGCTGGACGATGTGGTGGTGCAGCAGCCATGAGGCGAGGGTGAGCGCGAAGGTGGTCTTGCCCGCGCCGGGCGTGGCGACCGCGAGGAAGTCCCGCGGCTGGTTCTGGATGTAGCGGTCCAGCGCCCCCTGCTGCCAGGCGCGCAGCTTGTTGGCGGTACCCCAGGGGGCACGGCCGGGGAAGGCGGGTGAGAGGTGGTGGGAGGCGGTAGTAGTCACGGTCTCCGGTTCGTCGCTCTCGTCAGTCGTACGTAGGACAACCGGGCCACCCTACCGGGACGGGCCGACCCGTCGAGGAGGGACAGGCCCGTGACCTCGGCGGGTGCGGCGAGCGTCACACCGACTCGTGCAGCGCGCGCAACCGCCCGGCGATCCGCCCGGTGTCCCCCTCGCCTCCTGACGCCACGTCGATGACCAGCGCGTACGCGAGGTCCTGGTCGGCGTCGCCGAGATCCACGCCGTTCACGGCGAGGAAGGTGGCGGCGGCGAGCCAGGCCGTGCGCTTGTTCCCGTCGACCAGCGGGTGGTTCGTGGCGATGCCGTGGAGCAACGCGCCGGCCTGCTCGTACGGATCCCCGTACGCGGGCGTCCCGAACATCCGTGCACGTGGCCGGTGCACGGCCGACTCCAGCAGCCCGGGGGCCCGCAGCTCGACGGGCTGGTCCTGGGCGAGGCAGGCGTGCCGGGCGAGGTCGAGGACCTCGGCGAGCGTGAGGTGGCGCACCTCGGCGGGGGTGAGCCGGCGCACCTCGTTGGGCGTGAGGTGACGGCCCACCGTCCCGCCGCTCATTCGCCGAGCCGCTTCAACAGGGCGGCATGCTGCGCGGCGAGCCGCCCGGCGGCTTCCCCGACCCGCTGCCGCTCGGCCCGCAGGTGCGCCCGTACGGCTTCCCGCGCGACCTCCTCGGGCCCGTGGCCGACGGCGTCGGCAAGATCGGCGAGCTCCGCGCGCTCGGCGTCGGAGAGCCGGATGATCAACTCGTTCATGGGGTGAAGCCAGCGCGCCGGCCGTCCCCGGCGCACACGGATTGCGTCCGTCATTTCGCGACGGGCTCCAGCCGCGTCGCGACCCACGCTCCCACCAGCGCCACGCACGCCATCGGCAGGAACACGACGACGAAGGCGGCGGGATGCGAGGCCGTCGCCGCCTCCCCCAGTGCGTGGCCGGCCCCCACCGCTCCCCCGCCGAGCGCGGCGAACGCCGCACCTCCGGCGGCCAGCAGCACCACGTTGGCCAGGGCGTCGGAGATCTGCAGCGCGGCGGAGTTGGCTCCCGCCTCCTCCGGCGCCGACAGCTTCAGCAGCAGCACGCTGGTGGAGCCGATCACCAGCCCCATCCCCAGGCAGCCCACCGCCCAGGCCAGCGCCAGCGTCCACACCGGAACGGACTCGATCAGCACGGCGGGCGCCGCGGCGATGGCGACGGCGACCAGCACCATCCCGCCCACCATCAGCCGTTCCCGGTAGGGAGCCATCCGCCCCTTCGACTGGACCCACGAGCCGCCCGCCCAGGTCAGCCCGCCCAGCGCCAGCGAAAACCCGGCCAGCGTAGGGCTCAGCCCCCGCTGGGTCACCAGCATCAGCGGCACGAAGCTCTCGGCCGCGATGAACGACCCCGCCGCGACCCCGCGCAGCAGCACAACGGACGGCAGCCCGCGCCGCGCCAGGTAGGTCCCGCCCGGCAGCAGCCCCAGCACGGCGGGCACCAGCAGGGCGACGCCCGCCACCGCCGGGAGCAGCGAGAGCCACCGCAGGTCCTGGGCGGCGTACTGGAGCAGGCCGGCGCCGAGCGAGATGCCGAAGGCCAGCCGGATCCGCCGCCGGTCGAAGGCGACGGGCGGCGCGTGGGGATCCACCGGCCCGGAGGCGGTCCTGCGTATCGCGGGCAGGGCGACGGCGAGGGGAACGACGACGAGCACCGGAATCCCGAGGAACACCCACCGCCAGCCGAGGTGCTCGGTCACGGTGCCGGAGGCCAGCGGTCCGACGATGGAGGGCACCACCCAGCTCGCGGCGAAGGCCGCCATGATCGCGGGCCGCAGCCGGTCCTCGTAGGCGCGGCTGACGACGACGTACAGGGCGACGATCACGAGCCCGCCCCCGAACCCCTGCACGGCCCGGCCGAGCACGAACAGCCCCATGAGGCCGGCGGTCCCGGACACGAGGAGCCCGGTGGCGAAGGACGCGATCCCGACGGCCAGCGGCCGCAGCGGCCCCTGCCGGTCGGCCCACTGCCCGGACAGGACCATGCCGAAGAGGCTGGTGGTGAAGTAGGCGGAGAAGGCGAAGGCGTAGAGCCCGATCCCCTCCAGCTCCCGCGCGGCGACGGGCATGGCCGTCCCCACGGCGGTGGCCTCGAATGCGATCAGGAACACGACGGAGATGATCCCGATGCTGAGCGTCCGGTACGCGGCCCCGAGGATCCCGCCCTGGGAGGGGGCCGGGATCGGCGCGGGTATCTGGGGCACACGGGGTTCAAGGGCACTCATCGCCCCAGAGTAAGGGGCGTCCCCCGATTTGAACCCTGTCAATCAGACGGACCCCACCTCGTCCCTTGGACCTAGGACCGGGACTGTGAACGCGGCATGGCATTCCCATTGCACCGCCCGCACACCTCTTCCCCCACCCGGCCCGGGCCCCGTACGGTCGTGCCCATCACCACCCCACAGCCGTGTGCCCGAGTGGTTGAGGGGCTCGCCTGCAAAGCGAGTTACGCCGGTTCGATTCCGGTCACGGCTTCTACGGAGGGCCGCTCAGGAGAATCCTGAGCGGCCCTCCTCGTTTGCTCGGTCATTCGGGAGCGCAGTTCAGCTTGTCGCGGGTGAAGGCTTGGTAGTCCTTCATCAGCTGGGTGTTCAGGGCCCGCACCTTCTTGCTCTCCAGGTCCGTGGGAACGTGGCTGATTTCCAGCTCCAGCTCGAAGGAATCCGTCGGGGTCCGACAGGTGTAAAGGAGCGTCGCACCGAAGTCCCACACCAGGCCCTTACGCCCGAAGTCGAGCTTGTCCGGATGCAAGGAGTCGAAGGACTGCCAGAACGCGTCCGATCCGAGTGGCTTGCGCGCCGCCTGTGCGGTCAACAACGTTGCCCCGTCCACTCCGACTCGACAGGTGACAGACTTCAGATCGGCGGGTAGCGCGAATGGGTCCCGGGTGTCCTCCGTAACCCGCTTTCCGCTGCCCAGCAGGGGAAGTACCGCTTTGCCGTCGAAGGCCTCCCAGCACACCTTCGCCGGCGCCTCGGGAACGGTGGCCTCCCCCTTTTTCTCCGCGCAGCCTGCCAGCAAGGCACAGGCCGCCACCACTGCGGCGGCAACTCGCAGCGAAACCTCCACGGCCATCAGGAGCTCCCCTTCGAGCTGGCCACCAGGCCTCGGCCGACCGTGTGCGCGACCGAGGACTCTTTGGAGGCCGCACCAGCGAGTGTGTCGATGTCCTTCTGGGACAGTCCCGAGCCGATGGCAGAGCTCCGGACCGCTGACTCGGCCGAGCCGCTGACACCACGGTCCGCCTTGGAGTACATCTCCGCCACATCCTTCTCGGTGTCGGCGATCTTTTCCTTGCCCTCGTCCTTGGCTTTGTCGACGAAGTGCTCGGTGACGTCCTCTTGGACCCATTCCACGACGTCACCGGCCACCGGTACCAATTCCAGGTACTTGCCACCGGCGGCCGTGATACCCCGGTTGATCCACTTAGCCCCGTCCTCGACGCCCTTCACGTACTCCTCGTTCTTGTGGGCCGTCTCGGCGTGCATGCCCTGGGCACGGGCCTCCGTCATCATGCCCGCGATCTGGCCACCTGGCTGTACGGCGTTCTCAACCGCCTCGCCGAGCAGTGTGTACTCACCACGGTGCTGAACGACGTCGTTGACCAGGACTGCTGTGAACGCCTGGTTGGCGTTGGTGATCGCACCGTAGGCTCCGGGGTCCTGGCCGACCGCCCCGAGGAAGCGGGAGACTGTCGACTCGTCGAACTCGGCCATCGTCCCGTTTGCCTTGATCTGGTTCCCGCCGTTCTCGGCGGATGCCTGAAGGTCCGGAATGTATTCCGCGGCCATGTTGCCGAAGTGCCCCGCGAGAGGGCCCAGACGCGGCTCCTTGTCCTCGCCCGGCTTCTGCGCCACCAAGGACGGGTCGTCGCCGATCTTCTCGACGACGCGTTCCATGACCGCCGCCATTTCCTTGGTGTGCGGCACCGGCTTCGCGTCCTCGTCGCCCGCCGCGCGGCCGCTCACCGCCGCTTCCAAGGCACCACCGAGAGCCTCCTGGGCCGGGCCTGCTTCGCCGTAGGGGTGGCTTGCCGTCCGGTCGAAGGCGTCGGCCCACGGCTCCTTGTCGAGCATGTAGTCGACCATCCCGCGAGCCTTGCCGTGCTGGCCGTCCACGACCTTGTCGGCCGCAGTGACGATGCCCTCGCCATTGCTGTCCTGGCGGACCGGCTCGTTGAAGAAGGCCGTCGCCGCGTCCGGGTTGTGTGACATGGCGTCCATCAGCCCCGTCAGCGGGTAGAAGCCCCGGCTGCCGTCCTTGCCCTGGCTGAGCACCGTCTTCGGGTCGTACGGGGATCCGTGCTCCCAGGCCTTCGGGTTCTCGCGGTCGAAGGCGACCATGTCCCGGCCGACCGAGGTCAGGAAGTCCTTGTCGTACTTGCCCTCGTGGAGCAGCGCGCCCAGCGCCTGGTATCCGTAGATCTTGCTCGTCAGATCACCGGTAACCTGCATCTCCTTGCGGCCGGCCTTCATCAGGCCGGTCGTCCACGCCGCGTCCAGGTGGTTCGGCGAGCTCTTCTGCGTGGCGAGCCCCAGCATCGCGCCCATGTCGTTCTGGATGTTGCCGACCATCAACTGCCGGTCTATGGCCGCCGGGCCCAGGCCGGTCGCGTCGAGGGACATCTTGGCGTACGCCTCCAGAGTGCCCTCCGGGCCGACGGACCGGTAGAAGTCCGTGGCGAACTCCGGATCCGCGCGGTTGTCGTCGAGCAGCTCCTCCAGTTCGCGCAGCGCCTGGACGTTGCGTGCCGTGCCGCCTTCTCCGGTGATCTTCTTCATCAGTTCGGCAGCACGGGACACCTGCTCCGCGTCCAGGGAGCTGAACGTGGGGCCGCTGAAGTTGTGCTCGTCGCTCACGTTCACCTGAAGTACGCGGACCAGCGAGTCGTCGGCATCCGCGGCGTCCTCGACCGCCCGATTGATCCGAGCCTGCCAGGCATCGCGGTTCGTCCGCAGAATCTGCTGGTAGTCGGGGTCGTGGCGGGCCGCGTTGCGTTCACCCTCGGTGGCGAGCGGAAGTGCCGTAACCCGGCCGATCGCGTCGACCTGGAATCCAGCGGCAGGCGCCTCCGCGGCAATCTTCTTCAACTGCTCCTGCGCGGCTTTGAAGGTGGTGTGCGCGTCGGCAAGAACCGAGTGAATGCCCTTGGCCTCCTTCGCAGCATCCTCGAACTCCTTGGCCGTCTTCGCGACGAACTCGCGGCCCACGCCGGCCGTGACCCCGTTCCATTCGGCCTTGTCGGCCTTCGTCTTCATGCCGTTGCGGGCCGCCTCGGCGAGTTCGTCCAGTTTGCCGACCATCGCCTTCCAGTCGGCGACGGCCGTCTGGAGCTTGTCCAGAGGTGCGTGCATCACGTTCTCGTACGTCAGCATGCGGGCGCCTACTTGAGGTATGAGTTGAGCGCGGACGTGGTGAAGTCGGCGCGGAGTTGCTCCTCGTCCTTGGCGTGGGAGGAGAGCGAGTAGTTCAGCCCGTTGGAGATGTTCGCGCAGGCGGCCACGAGGGTCTTCACCTGGCTCTCCCAGAGGGTGTTCGCCTTGAGCAGCGCCGCCCCGCTCGCGAAGTTCTCCTTCGTGAGCGCGCCCGCGGCCTCGGCGGTGGAGGTCGCGGCGTGCTTGCCGTCCGTCTGCAGCCGGGAGTGGAGCTTGTACGCCTCGGAGCCGATGGCGCCGATGTGGTCCTGGTTGAGATCAAGGCCGCCGCCCCCGCCGCCGCCCGGATCCACTGGGGCCTGGTTGAGCCGCATGGAGACGTTGGCGACGGCCGTGGCGCGTGCCGCCGACCATTCCTCGTCGAACGACATCGCGTGAACTCCCTTGTCAGGTCCGGTCAACGGTCAGCGGTCAGCGTTCGGATGTCAGCGGTTACGGCGTACGGCGACGGCCGTGACGGCCCCGCCGATCAGCAGGCAGGCTCCCAGCCCGACGCCGATCCAGGGAAGGAGACTGCCCTCCTTCTTCTCCCCGGCCTGAGCCGCCGGCTCGGGCGAAGCCGTCGCGTCGGGGGCCTTGCCGTCGGCGGGTGCCGAGGGGGACTTGGCCGCGGCCTCGGCGGCTGCCAGGTCGGGCAGCGGGAACTCGTTCGCCGGGCCGGGGTCGCCGGGGGTGGGCACGGCGATACGGGGGCGGACGAGGCCGTAGCCGACGAAGTCGTTGCGCTGGGATCCGTCGACGGGCTTGCCGGCGGTGTTCAGGAGGACTCGGAGCACCTGGTTGTTCGTCCAGTCGGGGTGCGCGGACCAGAGGAGTGCGGCGGAGGCGGAGGCGAGGGCGGTGGCGTCACTTGTGCCGTGATTCTTGCAAAGGCCCGTCTTATTCGCGCAGGCCGTCACGATGTCGACGCCTGGGGCGGACATGTCGACGAATGGACCCTGCTGCGATTCTTGGGTGGGTTCTCCATCGGCATCCACTGCACCGACACCCACCACTCCAGGGGTCGCGGCCGGGTACTTCACCGTCCTGCTGCCATCGTTCCCGGCACCAGCGAAGATCAGTTTCCCCTTGGAGAGCGCGTACTTCACCGCTTCACTACGCGCTGCGTCGTCCTTCGAGGTGCCACCCTTAGCCAGGGAGATGTTGATGATCTTGGCGTCTGAGTCTGCCGCATAACGAATGGCTGCAACCCACGACGGCGTCGCCATCTCCATTTCAACAGGCACTCGAATCGGAAGAATCTTGGCCCCAGGTGCAAGACCGAAGGCGCCGTCACCGCTCGGGTGCTTGCCGGTTCCGGCAATGATCGCGGCCATGGTGGTGCCATGACTGCTGACATCCGTACGCTCGTCACCCCTGGTGCTCTCCGGTTCGAAGTCCTTACCGGGGAGCACTTGGCCTTCGAGTTCCGGGATGCGGTCGATACCGCTGTCGATCACCGCGACGGTGACGCCCTTGCCCGTGCTGATCTTCCAGATGTCGTCGGCCTTCATGGCGTCGAGATGCCACTGCTGCGATCGAATCGTCTCCGCGTGGGCCGGGGTCGCGGCGACCCCGGCCAGCAGCATGCCCACGAGGGCCGAGGTCGTCTTACGCATGCGCATCCCGTACAACGTCCGTTCTGCTCAGTCGATCACCGGCGGGACAACACGGCGGTTGCCCTGCCAGGTCTCTTCGTCCTCGGCCAGGTAGTCGGGGCGTTCGCCCCTCTGGTCGTCGCGCCGGTTGCCCGGAGTCTGCATACCCGCGCCGACGCCACCGATAATGCTCCGGACGAGACCCGAGCCACCCGGGGTAAACGGCGTCGCCCGGCTGCCCGCCACAGGCTGACGCCCGCCGACGATACCTCCCGGCTCCGTGGCCAGCCGACGGCCCCCGACGTGTCCGCCCATGCCCGCGTGGGCACCACCCAGGCCGCCGCCCATCATGCCGTTCACGGGTCGGCCGGCGTGCCCGGCTTCCGTGCCGATGACCGTGCCGCGCGGAATGCCAGAGCTGGGGCCCGTGGGAGTGACCGGGCGGCCGCCCACGATGCCGGTGTCACCACGCGGAGGCAGGCCGATCTTGCCCAGGGGCCCGCTTGTACCGGGAACGGGGCCGACCGGGCCGACGGGACCGATGCCGGGGATCGTCTTCATTCCGCCGACCGGCGGCAGAGGCACTGGCGGGGCGATAGTGACAGGAGCGGGACCGGTGGGACCTGTGGGCAACGGGCCTCCAGGCGGCGTCGTCACCGGAGAAACGGTCGGGTTCGGGAGCGTGTCGACGGTATCGAGATCTACATCCACGTCGCGGTCCGAGGTCGCCACCACGGGCGCCGTCGGTGTGAGGTCAGGCTTGGGCGGGTGGCCGGGAACCCAACCCGGGTCGTTTGCAGAGCCGCCGACACTTGGCGCCGACGATACATACGGAGAATTTCCTGCGTAGCTCCCCTGGCCGGAACCGCTTCCCGGACGAGCCATGCCTCCATCACCGTCGACGTGTTCCGGCACGAACACCGCCGGCGGCTCCGGAAACGTCGGAATCGTCGCCCTGTCCATCTCCGTCTTCGACAACGCATACGACTGCGACAGCTTCGTCAGCGCATCCACCGCCCGCGTATGGTCCCCGCTCAGCTTCGACCACGCCTCCTGGCCCAGCTGCTTCGTGTCCGGGTCGTTGTGGTACTTCCGCGAGATCTCGAGGTTTTCCTTGAGCTCCGACTCTGCCCCCGCGTCGTACTTGGGCATGTGGATCTCGGACATGGTCTGGGCCGCCAGCGTCATCCAGTGGCCGCCCGTGGAGCTGAAGTCGGCCAGGACCAGCGTGGCGCTGCCCGCTCGGTTCACCCACTCCTGGAAGGCCGTCGCCGCTTCGCCCTCCCAGCCCTTGACCTTGTGGTCCTTGAGCTTCTGGCCGATCTCCTTGATGGTCTTCGCGGCTTCGGTGAGCTGTGTGCCCCGCTGCGACACCGTCTTCGGGTCGAGCGAGGCGACCATCGCGGCCAGTTGGGCGTGCGAGTATCCCTCGAAGTTCGTCGCCATCAGAACTGAGCACCTCGCCCCGTGCCGCCGCCGGTGGAGCCGGCCGGCTTGTCCGCGTACGGGTCGCGCTTCGGGTCGTAGTTCTCCTGGGCTTCCTTGGCGATGGCCGCCATGCGCCGCTTGGTCTCCTCGTCCACCTCGCCGAATCCCTTGCCGGCCGTCAGGATCGCGATGCCCAGGGCCTCGATCTGGCCCGCCAGTCCCTTTGAGAGGTTCTGCAGTTCCTCGTGGACCTTGTTGTACGACGTGTAGAGGCCGTCGGCCTCCGGGAAGCCCGTGCCCAGGGCGCCCGCCGGGAGGGTGCCGTGGGCCAGCTTGCCGTGGTCCGCCTGGGAGTCCTCCAGTGACGTCAGGAGGCCGTCCACCAGGCCCTTGTATTCCTTCATCGTGTCGTACTCGACCGACAGCACCGCCGCCTGCGCCATGATGGCGTCCGCCAGTCCGGGCGTAAGGCCCTGCCCGAACAGACCCGGCCCACTTTCCACTGCCACGCTGGCCTCCCCGACTCCCCGTCCCCGTTCGCACACGCGGTTCGCACGCGCGCGTACGCAATCTCACCGGCCACTGTAGCGATCAGCACCCACAGCCCCAACTCCGAGGTTGCAGGTGCAATGCGGGTCACACGGTCACGAGTTGGGCGCGGCGACCGCCGCCGATGGCCGGATCGGGAGCCTGTTCACCGGGCGGCCCGTGGCCGCGCGGACCGCCGAGGCCACCGCCGCGGGCGCCGTCACCACCGGGATCGCGCTCGCCGCCTTCGCGCCGAAGGGGGCCACCACGTCCCGTTCCTCGACCAGCTTGACGATGCGGACCACGGGGGCGTCCAGCGACGTCGGCAGGGCGTAGCCCGTCAGGTCGGGGTGGCGGACCAGGCCGGAGACCGTGCGCAGGTTCTCCGTCAGCGCCGCGCCCACGCCCTGCGTGACGCCCGCCTCGATCCGTGCCTCCAGCTGGCGGGGATTGAGGACGCGGCCCACGTCCTGGGCCACCGCGAGTTCCACGACCCGTACCGAGCCCAGCTCGATGTCCACGTCCACCACCGCGCGGATCGCGCAGAAGGCGAGGCCCACGAAGGCGTCGCCCTGGCCGTCCGCGTCCAGGGGTTCCGTCGGGTGGGGGCGGCACTGGGCCGTCGCCCAGAGCTCCTTGCCTTCTATGGCCTCGGCGACCGTCGTCGAGAAGGCGCCGTCGTACGACGTGATCCGGCCATCCGCGATCTGGAGGAGCTCCGTGGACATGCCCAGCTTGTGGGCCATCGGCTGGAGGAGCTGGGTGCGCACCATCTTCGCCGCGCGTTCCACCGCGCCGCCCGACACCCACGTGTGGCGGCCGTGCGCCGCCGGGCCTGCCGGCGGCTGGTCGGTGTCGACGGGAGCCATCGTCACCTCGTCGACGCCCAGCACCTCCTGGACGATCTGACGGGCCAGCGTGGCGAAGCCCTGGCCGGTGTCGACCGCCGCGCAGATGACCGTCGCCGCGCCGCCCACCACCTTCACGGTGGCCGTCGAGACCTCGTCGGTGCCTTCCGCGCCCAGCATGTGCACCATGCCGACGCCGTACCCGACCCCGCGCCGCACCGCGCCCGGCTCGCCCGCGCCCTCCGGGCCGCCCGGCAGCAGCCACTCGTCCTCCGGGGTGTCCTTCGGGAGGGCGGGCAGCTCGAAGTCCCGTACGGCGCGGACGAGTTCCGCCACCGGCGCCGGGCAGGTCACCGTCTGGCCCGTGGGGAGGAGGTCCCCTGTCGCCAGGACGTTGCGCAGCCGCAGCTCCGCCCCGTCGATGCCGAGGGCGGCCGCGAGCTTGTCCATCTGGCCCTCGTACGCGGCGCACACCTGCATCGCGCCCTCGCCGCGGACGTGGCCCGACGGCGGGTTGTTGGTGCGTACCGCCCAGCCCTCCACGAAGGCGTGCGGGACGACGTACGGGCCGCAGGCGAAGGCCACCGCCGCCGCCAGGGACTCCGCGGACGCGTCGGCGTACGCGCCCGCGTCCATCAGGATCTGGGCCTCGACCTTGAGCAGGCGGCCCTCCGCGTCCGCGTGGTGGCGGTAGCGCAGCAGGGTGGGGTGGCGGTGGGTGTGGCCGAGGAAGGACTCCTCGCGGGTGGCGGCCAGCTTGACCGGGCAGCCCGTGCGCAGGGCGAGGAGGCCGAGGGGGAGTTGGAAGGCCGCGTCCTCGCGGTCGGCCGTCGCGCCCGGCACGCCGGTGACGACGACCCGTACGCGGTCCGGTTCGAGGCCGAAGCAGGCGGCCGCCAGGTCGCGGTCGGTGTGCGGGTCGGTGGAGGCGGTGTACAGCTCCACGCCGCCGTCGGGCCGCGGCACGGCCAGCCCGGCCTCGGCGCCGATGGGCGCGGGGTCCTGGCGGCCGATCCGGTACAGGCCCTCGACGACGACCTCGCCGGTGACCTCCGGGTCGCCGTAGCGGAGCGGGATGTGCCGGATCAGGTTGCCGTCGGGGTGCAGGGCGGGCGCGCCGAAGGACTGCTCGGGGTCGGTGACCGGGTCGAGGAGCTCGTACTCGACGGCGATCGCGGCGGCGGCGAGGCGGGCGGTGTCCGGGTGGTCGGCGGCGACGGCGGCGATGGGCTCGCCGTGGTGGCGGACCACGTCGTGCGCGAAGACCGGCCGGTCGGCGATGCGGCGGCCGTGCGTGGTGGCGCCGGGGACGTCGGCGTGGGTGACGACGGCACGCACGCCGGGCATTTCGGCGGCGGCCGAGGTGTCGATGGAGAGGATCCGGGCGTGGGCGTGCGGGGAGCGCAGCACGGCGGCCCACAGGAGGCCCTCGGCCCACAGGTCGGCGGCGTAGGGGAAGGTGCCCTCGCTCTTGGCGCGGGTGTCGGCGGCCGGGACGGACGCTCCGATTCCGCTCGGTACCCGCTGCTCGTCGGCCGTGGCCCCGGCCTCCGCCGCCAGGGTGGTGACCGTGGTGTTCGTTGTCGTCGCCGTCGCCGCGTCCTGCCCGCTCACGCCGTGCCTCCGTGGTGGATGCCGCCCTCGCCGGGCGCTGCCTGGTGCGGAATGCGAGCCTCCGGCGTCACGGGAGCCGAAGCCGGACCCCGCCCGTGACCCTGACCGTGCTGCTGACCGTGCCCCTGACCCTGGCCGTGCGCCCCTTCGGCCGCCGCCGCCTCGCGCCCGGCAACGACCTCGCGCACGGCGTCGATGACCCCCGCGTACCCGGAGCAGCGGCAGAGGTTGCCGCACAGGGCCTGCCGCGTCTCCAGCTCGCTGGGGGCGTGGTTGCCCTCCAGCAGGTCGTGGATGGTCATGGCCATGCCGGGCACGCAGAACCCGCACTGCACCGCACCCGACCCGCACAACGCCTGCTGCACGTCCGAGAGTTCCCCGTCCGTCGCGAGACCCTCGACGGTGCGGACCTCGCTCCCGGCGGCCGTCGCGGCCGGGACCAGGCAGGAGGCGACGAGCCGGCCGTCGACCTGCACGGCGCAGGCACCGCATTCGCCCTGCGAGCAGCCGTCCTTGGCGCCGGCGAGGCCGAGCCGCTCGCGCAGCACGTAGAGCAGGGACTCGCCGATCCAGGCGCCGGTGACGGGCCGGTCGGCGCCGTTGACGCGCAGGACGTAGGAGGCCTGGGGGTGCTCGTGATGGGCGACGGCCTCGGCTGCCGCCGTTTCTTCGCCGTACGTCGGCACCTCGGCCGGGAAACCTTCGGCGGTGTCCTCGGCCGGGGGTGCCACAGCGATGTCGGCGGTGTCCCCGATCGGCGTGGACCCGGCCGGAATCCCGGCCGGTCCGGGGGCGACCCCCGCGAACCCGTGCCCGTCCGTACCGCCGGGCTCCGCGGACGGCTCCGCGGACGGCTCCGCGGCCGGCTCCGCAGACGGCTCCGCAGACGGCTCCGCAGACGGCTCTGCCTCGGCGACCACCACAGGCTCCGCCTGAGCCTCGGCAACCGGCTCCGCCTCAGGCTCAAAACCGGGCTGGGGCTCGAGCGCGGGCTCAGGCCCTGGCTCCCGAGCCTCCGCCTCGCTCCTCACTCCCCCGAACAGGTCCAGCCGGCCGGACGCCACCGGGTGCGGCCGCTCCTCCTCGACCGGCAGGTCCGCCGGACCGTGCGCGGCCTCGATGTCGTGCGGGGCCGGGTGCACCGGCTCGCCCGCCTCCGGGAGGGGGGTGCCCACACCGGGGCCGCCCAGCACGCGCGGCCCGCGCCGCGCCCCGGAACCGACCCCGGAGGCGATCCCGGAGCCGACCCCGGGCCCGCCCAGCAGCCGCTCCGCGGCGGCCGCCGACGCCACGGCGTCGTCCGTTCCCGGCAGCGTCCCCGGCTCCGGCTGCCGCGGCCCGGGCTGCGGCTCAGGCTGCTGTGCCGCGTAGTCGGGGTGGTTGGCCCACGGCGCCGCGGCGCCGCCCGGCAGCGTCGCCGGGGCCTGGCTCCAGTCGGCGGCCCACTGCCCGGTCGACGAGGACTCGTCCGCGAACCGCCACTCCGCAGTCGCCCCCGAATCCCGCTCCTGCTGCGAAGGCGCCTGGAACGGGTAGTGGGACTCGGACTCGGACTCGGAGTACGCCTGCGCCTCCGGCTCCGCCTCGGCGAACGCCGCGGCCACCGAAGCCGGAATCGGGATCGACGCCGGGATCGGCCCGCCGACCGAAGCCGGGGCCTGGGCCGGGGCCTGGGCGGGCGCCGCGGCAGCGCCCGACGCTCCCGCCTCCGGCCACTGCACCGGCATCGTCCACGTGCCCGTGGCCGCCGGATCCGTGCTGGCCGAGCCGAGCGGCACGATCATCGGCGGCGGTACGTACCCGTGGCCGGGCGCCGCGAGCGGCTCCCCGGTCCCCAGCGCGTCCAGCATGTCCTGCGGCAGCTTCACGAAGGCCGTCGCGTCGGAGTCGTACTCGCCGCCCTGCGGCACCGGCTCCCAGCCCCAGCCCGCCGTTCCGTTCCCCTGCGTCACGTTCTCGTTCTCGTTCCCGCTCATGAGCTCAGCGCCCTCCCCAGGGCCCTGCGCGCCAGCACGGCCACCGTCCGCCGCAGATGCAGTACACCGGGGGCCACCGGCTCCCCCTGGTCGGGCACGCAGGCGGCCGCGACGTACTCGCCGAAGGCCTCCAGCGCCTCGGGGGCCAGGTGCCGTTCCCCGTCCCAGTCGATCAGCGAGGCCACCCACTGCTCGGCCTCCAGCGGGCGCAGCGGCATCGGGGCGACCGCCCCGATCGCACAGCGCACACCCCGGCGCGCGGGATCCAGCACCAGCCCCACGGACGCCACCGCGCGCCCCGGCCCCGTACGCCCCGTGGCCTTGAGGAACACCTGCGGCGCGTGCAGCAGCGGCACCCGGACGAAGCCGATCAGCTCGCCGGGCCGCAGCATCTCGCGGCCGGCCAGCAGGTGCGACACGGGGATCTCGCGCGATCCGGCCGGGCCGACGATGACGAGTACGGCCTCCAGCGCGGCCAGCACGGGCAGTGCGTCGCCCGTGGGCGCCGCGGAGGCGATGTTGCCGCCGAGGGTGCCCGCGTTGCGGATCTGCGGGGGCCCGGCGGCGCGGGCGGCGGCCGCCAGGGCGGGGATCAGAGCGGCGAAATCCGGCCGCCCCATCCGCGCGTGGGTGAGTCCCGCGCCGAGCAGCGCGTGGCCGTCCTGGTACTGCCAGCCGCGGATCTCGTTGATCCGCCCCAGGCCCACCAGCGCGGCGGGCCGCAGCAGCCCGGCGTTGACGGCGGCCATGAGGTCGGTGCCGCCCGCGACGGGCACGGCGGCGGGCATGGCGGTGAGAGCCGCCACGGCCTCGTCGAGCGAGGCCGGCAGCGTCACGGACTGCGCCGCCTGCGGTGCGTGCGTGGTCAACCCAGCTGCCCCTTCCCGATGTCCCGGTCCCGGCGCTCACGCCTGTCCGCCGTACGGTACGTGCTCACCGCCGGGAGGTGGCAACTCTGGCACATCTTCCCGGACGCCCGGCGCGAGGGTGGGCCGGGCGCCCCCGCACCCCTGGCACGCCCCGGGCGCCCGGGTCCCGGCGCCACCGGGACCCGCACACCTCCGGCCGATCGTCCGTTTTTCCCCGTATCGCCGGAAATCCAGCCAGAGTTCCGGTTCTCGTTGTCACACGTTCGGGGGCGCTCCCTCCTTCGGCCGCCCGAGCACCCCCGGGCGCCGCTGCCACGGCAGCGGCCCGCCCGGTGGCCGGTAACCGACCCCGAGGGCGTCCAGTCGCGCGTAGTGCGCCGTCATCCGCTCCTCGAACCAGGCGAAGTCGCGCTCCTCGGGCGCGGGCTGCGGGGACCACACCACCTCGGCGAAGGCCGCCAGCCGCGGGAACACCTGGTAGTCGACGCGGCCCTGGTCCTCCATCACCTCGGTCCACACATTGGCCTGGGCGCCGAGCACATGGGCGGCCGCCTCGGGCGACAACTTCGGCGGAACCGGCTCGAACCGGTACACGTCCTCCAGTGTGCGCACGTACGCGATGGGCATCGGCTCCTCGGCGCCGCCCGCCTGGCGGTAGTCCAAGTACACGTGCTGCTCGGGGCACATCACCACGTCGTGCCCGGCCTCGGCGGCGGCGATCCCGCCCCCGTACCCGCGCCACGAGGAGACGGCCGCGCCCGGCGCGAGCCCGCCCTCCAGGATCTCGTCCCACCCGATCAGCCGCCGCCCGCGCTCGGCGAGCCAGGTGTCGAAGTGCCGGACGAACCAGGCCTGCAGGCCGTCCTCGCCGTCCACCCCCAGCTCGCGGATCCGCTCCTGCGCGGTCCCGGAGGCCTTCCACTGCGCCTTGGGGCACTCGTCCCCGCCCACGTGGACGAAGGGCGAGACCTCGGGGGGGAACAGCTCCAGCAGCTCCTCGAAGACCCCCTCGTAGAACCGCAGGACGGCCTCGGTCGGCGCGAGCACGTTCTCGCTGATCCCCCAGTCGTCCCACACCTCCAGCGCCGCGGTGTCGACCACGTCGGCGTTGCCCAGTTCCGGGTACGCGGCGATCGCGGCCTGCGAATGGCCCGGTACGTCGATCTCCGGGACCACCCGGACGTGCCGCTCGGCGGCGTACGCGACGATCTCGCGGATGTCGTCCTGCGTGTAGTAGCCGCCGTGCGGGGTCTCGTTCCACAGCGGGGAGGCCCGGTGGCCCCACCGGCTGCGCGCCCGCCACGCACCGACATCGGTCAGCCTCGGATGACGCTTGATCTCGACCCGCCAGCCCTGATCGTCCGTCAAGTGCAGGTGCAGCACGTTGAGCTTGTGCGCGGCGAGCAGGTCGATGTACCGGAGCACCCCGTCCTTGGGCATGAAGTGCCGGGCGACATCGAGCATCAGCCCCCGCCACCCGAACCGGGGGGCGTCCGCGATCCGTACGTACGGCAGGCTCCAGGTGCGCCCGGGCAGCGGGGCCTTGCGGTAGGCGTCGGGTCCCAGCAGCTGACGCAGGGTCTGGACGCCCCAGAACAGCCCTGCCTCGCTCGCGCCGGTCAGCTCGACGCCGGTCGCGTCGACGGTGAGGGCGTACGCCTCGGACCCTGGCCCCCACCCCGGCCCCGGCCCCGGCCCCGGCCCCGGCCCCGGCTCCCGCCCCTCCCCGACCGCCGGGTCGATCCCGAGCCGTATCTGGGCGCCCCGGCCCGGCCCGGCCGCGCGCCCCCCGCCCGCCCCGCCCGCCCCGCCCGCCGGCAGCAGGCTCCATCCGGTGGCCTCGCCCAGTTCTCGGCGCAGCCGGCGCGCGGCGCCCTCGGCGCCCGGCCCGGCGGCGAGCACCGGCTCGGGCCCGAACTCGAAGCGGAGCCCGCCCTCATGGAAGTCGGCGACCCGGGGTGCGGGGATCAGGTCCATGCGTCAGCCCTTCGCAGCAGCCTGTTGCACTCTGCGCAACGGCCGTTCCGCAGAGTGCTCGTCGCGCCGACCCTAGTACGCGAAAGGCCCCCGGGGTACGCAGATGCGCACCCCGGGGGCCTTGGTCCTGCCGCGGAAGGGCCGGACTACTTGTCCTTGCCGCCCTTGTCCTTGTCCCCGCCGGGGCCCATGGACTCGTAGATCTCCTTGCACATGGGGCAGACCGGGTACTTCTTCGGGTCCCGGCCCGGCACCCAGACCTTGCCGCAGAGCGCGACGACGGGGGTCCCGTCGAGCGCGCTCGCCATGATCTTGTCCTTCTGGACGTAGTGGGCGAAGCGCTCGTGGTCGCCGTCGCCGTGGGACACCTGCGGCGTCGGCTCTACGAGGGTCCCCGTACCAGTCCCGCGCTCGGGCTCAAGAGTGCTCATAAAAACCAGGGTACTGAACAGTGCGCGGGTCAGTTGAGCGACGGGTCGTCGGGATAGGTGGCCACCATCGCGAGGTCGCTGCGCTGGCGGCGCAGGACCGCCCGCCAGAGCCGTTCGGGGTCCGGAAAGGACACGTCACCGGGCTCCGACTCCACGACGTACCAGGCACCCTCGCCCACCTCCTCCTCCAGCTGGCCCGGACCCCAGCCCGAGTAGCCGGCGAAGATGCGCAGCGAGCCCAGCGCCGCGGCCAGCAGTTCGGGCGGCGCCTCCAGGTCGACCAGCCCGATCGCCCCGTGCACCCGGCGCCAGCCGAGCGGGCCCTCCTCGCCCGGGATGACCGCCACCCCCAGGGCCGAGTCCAGGGCGACGGGACCGCCCTGGAAGACCACGCCCGGATCTCCGGCCAGCGGGGCCCAGGACAGCAGGACATCGCCGACGCCCACCGGGGTCGGCCGGTTCAGGACCACGCCGAGGGAGCCCTGCTCGTCGTGGTCGAGCAGGAGCACCACCGCGCGGTCGAAATTCGGGTCCGCGAGGGCGGGGGTGGCCACGAGCAGCCGCCCTGTGAGGGAGGACACCTCGGTCATGCCGCCATGATCCCGCACATTCGCGCGTTGCGGGGACCGGCCGGGGAGATCGGACCGCCCGCAGCTCAGGGCGCACGGCAGCAGGAGGGAGGGCGCGCGTGCGGCGCGAGCGGAAGGCGACGCTCCGCCATGTGGTGGGTACGGAGGGTGTTGTACCGAATTCATGACAGTCCTACGGCCGCGTCAGCCATACAAACAAAGGGGTGGTGGCCCTTACTCTTTTCCCTGGCCCCCTGCCCACCCCACTCCGGAACGCGAGATTCATGACCGGCACAGTCAGTGACGATGTACTGCTTGTCCACGGCGGCACCCCGCTCGAGGGCGAGATCCGTGTCCGCGGTGCGAAGAACCTCGTGCCCAAGGCCATGGTCGCCGCTCTGCTCGGCAGCGGACCCAGTCGGCTGCGCAACGTTCCCGACATCCGTGACGTCCGGGTCGTGCGCGGGCTGCTCCAGCTGCACGGGGTGACGGTCCGTCCCGGCGAGGAGCCGGGCGAGCTGGTGCTCGACCCGACCCACGTCGAGAGCGCGAACGTCGCCGACATCGACGCCCACGCGGGCTCGTCGCGCATCCCGATCCTGTTCTGCGGCCCCCTGCTGCACCGCCTCGGCCACGCCTTCATCCCGGGCCTCGGCGGCTGCGACATCGGCGGGCGCCCGATCGACTTCCACTTCGACGTGCTGCGCCAGTTCGGCGCGACCATCGAGAAGCGCGAGGGCGGCCAGTACCTGGAGGCCCCCCAGCGCCTGCGCGGCTGCAAGATCCGCCTCCCCTACCCGTCGGTCGGCTCGACCGAGCAGGTGCTGCTGACGGCCGTCCTGGCCGAGGGCGTCACCGAGCTCAGCAACGCCGCCGTGGAGCCCGAGATCGAGGACCTCATCTGCGTACTGCAGAAGATGGGCGCGATCATCTCCGTGGACACCGACCGGACCATCCGGATCACCGGTGTCGACCGCCTCGGCGGCTACAACCACAAGGCGCTCCCGGACCGCCTGGAGGCCGCCTCCTGGGCTTCCGCGGCCCTGGCGACCGGCGGCAACATCTACGTGCGCGGCGCCCAGCAGCGCTCGATGATGACCTTCCTGAACACCTTCCGCCGGGTCGGCGGGGCGTTCGAGATCGACGACAACGGCATCCGCTTCTGGCACCCGGGCGGTCCGCTCAACGCCATCGCGCTGGAGACGGACGTGCACCCCGGCTTCCAGACCGACTGGCAGCAGCCGCTCGTGGTGGCCCTGACGCAGGCCACGGGCCTCTCGATCGTCCACGAGACGGTTTACGAGTCCCGGCTCGGCTTCACCTCGGCGCTCAACCAGATGGGTGCTCACATCCAGCTGTACCGCGAGTGCCTGGGCGGCTCGGCCTGCCGCTTCGGCCAGCGCAACTTCCTGCACTCGGCGGTCGTCTCCGGCCCCACCAAGCTGCAGGGCGCCGATCTGGTCATCCCCGACCTGCGCGGCGGGTTCTCGTACCTGATCGCGGCGCTGGCCGCCGAGGGCACCTCGCGCGTCCACGGCATCGACCTGATCAACCGCGGCTACGAGAACTTCATGGAGAAGCTCGTGGAGCTCGGCGCGAAGGTCGAGCTGCCGGGCGGCGACCTCGTCTGAGCCGTACGCCGCCCCGCGGCGGCGTCCGTCAGGCCGTCGGACCGTCAGAAAGCCCCCCGCAGGCCCCGCAAGGGCCCCGGGGGGCTTTCTCATGGCCGCTCAGGCGCCCCTCGGGTCCCGGCAAGGGCCCGCGGCCGAACGGCGCCCCCCGGGCCCGGCACGGGCCCGGACGCGGGCCCCGCACGGGCCCGGCAAGCCGAAGGGCGGCCACCCCGTCCGGGGTGGCCGCCCTTCGCCGTACTGCTGCCGTTCCAAAGGCCTGTGCGGCCCTCGGCGCCGGGGCAGGACTACTTGCCCTTGGCGGCTTCCTTGAGCTTGGAGCCCGCGGAGACCTTCACGCTGTAGCCGGCCGGGATCTGGATGGGGTCGCCGGTCTGCGGGTTGCGCGCGGTGCGAGCGGCACGGTGGGTGCGCTCGAAGGTCAGGAAGCCGGGGATGGTGACCTTCTCGTCGCCCTTGGCGACGATCTCGCCGACGGTCTCGGCGAGCGCGGCCAGAACGGCGTCGGCGTCCTTGCGGGTCACCTCGGCGCGCTCGGACAGAGCGGCCACCAGCTCACTGCGGTTCATGTTGTACTCCCGTGTTCAACTTGCCTTAGAGGCGTGAGATCGAAGCCGATGCTGCCAGGGCCCTCGGACAGTCCCCGGACCCGGGTCTGAACGTCAGACCCTCTCGCCCGGTTACGCATCCTGCCCCCACCAGCGGCGGGAAAGCCAATCCGGCACCCGCCGGGGTCACACGAAAAGCGCCACAGTCACGCCGCGGTGACGCTCCGTCCACGCCCTCGCCCATACGCTGCTGCGCACCGCGGACCTCGCGGGCATCCCCGCAAACCCTAGAGGCGCCCCGCACGGCCCGCATCTCGCGACGCGCCGGGAGCAGGGCGCCCGTGAGGGCGGTCACAGCTCCGGTCAGCCCACCTGGACGGTGGCGGCCTTGCGGACGGCTCCCGCGACGGCGCCGGCGACCTTGTCGTTGAACACCGAGGGGATGATGTAGTTCGCGTTCAGCTCGTCCTCGCCGACGACGTCCGCCAGGGCGGTCGCCGCGGCCAGCATCATCTCGGTGTTCACGGTCCGCGACTGGGCGTCCAGCAGGCCGCGGAAGACACCCGGGAAGACCAGCACGTTGTTGATCTGGTTCGGGAAGTCGGAGCGGCCGGTGGCGACGACGGCGGCGGTCTGACGGGCGACGGCCGGGTCCACCTCGGGGTCCGGGTTCGCGAGCGCGAACACGATCGCGCCTTCCGCCATCGCGGCCACGTCCTCGCCGGAGAGCACGTTGGGGGCCGAGACGCCGATGAAGACGTCGGCGCCGACCACGGCCTCCTTCAGCGTGCCCGTGTAGCCCTCGGGGTTGGTGTTGTCGGCGATCCAGCGCAGCGGGGAGTCGGGGGCCGCGTCGACGAGGTCGGGGCGGCCCGCGTGGACGACACCGTGGATGTCGGCGCTGACGGCGTTCTTGACGCCCGCCGCGAGGAGCAGCTTGAGGATGGCGGTACCGGCCGCGCCGGCGCCCGACATGACCACCTTGACGTCCCCAACTGCCTTGCCCACGACGCGCAGTGCGTTGGTGAGCGCGGCGAGCACCACGATCGCGGTGCCGTGCTGGTCGTCGTGGAACACCGGGATGTCCAGGGCCTCGCGCAGGCGGGCCTCGATCTCGAAGCAGCGCGGCGCGGAGATGTCCTCGAGGTTGATGCCCGCGAAGCCGGGGGCGATGGCCTTGACGATGGCGACGATCTCGTCGCTGTCCTGGGTGTCGAGGCAGATCGGCCACGCGTCGATGCCGGCGAAGCGCTTGAAGAGGGCCGCCTTGCCCTCCATGACGGGCAGCGCGGCCATCGGGCCGATGTTGCCCAGACCCAGCACGGCCGAGCCGTCCGTCACGACTGCGACGGAGTTGCGCTTGATGGTGAGGCGGCGGGCGTCCTCGGGGTTCTCGGCGATCGCCATGCACACGCGGGCCACGCCCGGGGTGTAGATCATCGAGAGGTCGTCACGGTTGCGGATCGGGTGCTTGGACGCCATCTCGATCTTGCCGCCGAGGTGCATGAGGAAGGTGCGGTCGGAGACCTTGCCGAGGCTGACGCCCTCGATCCCCCGCAGCTTCTCGACGATCTCGTCCGCGTGCGCCGTGGAGGTCGCGGCGATGGTGACGTCGATCCGGAGCTTCTCGTGGCCGGAGGCGGTCACGTCGAGGCCGGTGACCGAGCCGCCGGAGGACTCCACGGCGGTGGTGAGCTGGGAGACCGCGGTTCCGCTCGCGGGCACTTCCAGGCGGACCGTCATCGAATACGAGACGCTGGGCGCCGTTGCCATGGCCGTGTTCCTCTTCTGTCCCTGGTTTTCGCTGTACACACAGGGGCCCGGCACACAGCAGGTGGCGTGCGGGACCTGTTGTCCGATCGTCCCACCTACCAGCCGGTACAAGGTAACCAGCTACAAATTTCGGAAAGACACTTCCACCATACGAGATACCAGAGGGTCGGCGGAAGGGTGGTCCCCACAAAACAGGTCCGCGCCCCCCACGGAGTGGAGGGCGCGGACCTGGGTGCTGCGCTGTCTATGACACCGACCCGCCATGCTCGCCTCGCGGCAAGTGGTCGCTCTAAGCGACGAAGGTTGGGCCCGGGGGCTTGGATCGAGTCGGTGCCTTCACCAGGCTAACAAAGGATCGCCAAATGCGGTCCCCCTCCCGGCGGCCGGTTGTTGCCGACCACGCTCCTGGCTGCGGACCATACGGCCGTACGTCAGGCGGAAGCCCGGCGCGCACAGCCGGAAGCGGGCCTTACGGGAGCAGCAGTTCCGGCACTCCGGACGCGTCGGGCCGGTCCCGCCCCGCCGAGACCACCGTGAGCTGCTGCGTCGCGCGCGTCAGCGCCACGTACAGCACCCGCAGGCCCGCCGGGGACTCGTCCGCGATCTCCGCCGGGGAGACGACGACCGTGGCGTCGTACTCCAGGCCCTTGGCCTCCAGGCTGCCCAGCGCCACCGCCCGCTCCCCGAGACCCGCGAGCCAGCCCGCGGCCTGCGCGCGCCGGTCCATGGCCACGACCACGCCGACGGTGCCGTCGACCTGCTCCAGCAGCCTGCGGGTCTCCTCCCGGACCGCAGTGCCCAGATCGTCCACGGCGGCCGCGAAGCGGGGCTCCAAGCCCGTGGAGCGCACCGCCGACGGCGGCTCCATGCCGGGCATCGCCAGGCGCAGCACCCGGGCCGCGACCTCGGCGACCTCCGCCGGGTTGCGGTAGTTCACCGTCAGCGTGAACCGCCGGCGCGGCCGGGACCCGAGGGCCTCGTCGCGGGCCGCGGCCGCCTCGTCCGGGTCGGTCCAGGAGGACTGCGCCGGGTCGCCGACCACCGTCCAGGTGCCCGTCCGGCCCCGCCGGCCCACCATCCGCCACTGCATCGGCGTCAGGTCCTGGGCCTCGTCCACGATGACGTGCGCGTACTCGGTGCGTTCCGCCGCGAGCCGCTCGGCCCGCTCCCACTGGGTCTCCTCGCGGGTCGGCATCAGCTCCTCCAGCCCGCTCAGCTGGTCCAGGGGGTCCATCTCCCGCTTCCGCTTGGGCCGGGCGGGCGCGCCGAGCAGCTGGTGGAGCTCGTCCAGCAGCGCCACGTCGTGCACCGACAGGGGGCCCTTGCCGTCCGGACCCACCCGGCGCAGCGAGCGCGCCAGCTGGCGGGTCTCGCGCGGGTTCAGCTCGCGGCGCGACCAGCGGCCGAGCCGCCGCTCGTCGGCCATCGCGGCCAGCACCCCGCGCGGGGTGAGTTCGGGCCACCAGCGGTCGAGGAAGTCGATGAACGCGTCCTCGGTGGAGATGTCCTCGTCGAACGCGGAGCGCAGCTCGGCGGCCAGTTCCGGGTCGCTGTGCCGGCCGGACTGGCCGGACCGCGCGTACAGGGCGTCGAGCAGCAGCTTGCGGGCGCGCGGGCGCAGCAGGTTCACCGGCGCGGTGCCGCCGAGCACGTTCTGCCGGATCCGGTTCAGCTCGTCGGCCTCCAGCTCCTGGCGCCGCCCGAAGGCCACGACGCGCAGCCGGTCGGGGGCGCCACCGAGCTCCAGGGCGCCCCGTACGGCCTTGCGGAGCACCCTCGGCATCCGCGAGGAGCCCTTGACCCGGGCCACGGCCGGGTCGTCGTACGTGGTGGCCTCGGCGCCGTCGACCAGCGAGCCCAGCGCCCGGATGGCGACCTGGCCCTCCTCGCCGAGGGAGGGCAGCACGCCCTCGGTGTACGCGACGAGCAGCGGGGTCGGGGAGACGATCAGGATGCCGCCGGAGTAGCGGCGCCGGTCCTGGTAGAGCAGGTAGGCGGCGCGGTGCAGGGCAACGGCGGTCTTGCCGGTGCCCGGCCCGCCCGCGACCTCGGCGACGGAGGCGGCGGGGGCGCGGATGACGAGGTCCTGCTCGGCCTGGATGGAGGAGACGATGTCCCGCATGGAGTGCGTACGGGCCCGCCCGAGCGCGGCCATCAGGGCGCCGTCGCCGATGGCGGGCAGCTCCCGGCCGTCCAGGAAGGCGGTGACCTCGGGGCGCATCAGGTCGTCCTCGACGCCCAGCACCTTGCGGCCCTTGGAGCGGATGACGCGGCGGCGCACGACGCGGCCGGGGTCCTTGGGCGTGGAGCGGTAGAACGGCGCGGCCGCCGGGGCCCGCCAGTCGATGACCAGCGGCGCGTAGTCGGAGTCCAGGACTCCGATGCGGCCGATGTGCAGCGTCTCGGCGATGTCGGCGGTGAGGTCCTCGCGGATCGCGTCGTCGGCGGGCTCGACGGAGGTGTAGGCGCCGTCCGGGCCGCGCTCCCCGTCCTTGCCGAGCACCAGGTCGACGCGGCCGAAGAGGAAGTCCTCGAACTCGTTGTTGAGCCGGTTCAGGTGGATGCCCGCCCGGAAGACCTGCGCGTCGCGCTCGGCGAGGGCACCGGGGGTGCCCACCTGACCGCGCTTGGCGGCGTCGTTCATCAGGAACTCGGCCTCGTGAATCTTCTCCTCGAGGCGTCTGTACACCCGGTCGAGATGCGTCTGCTCGACCGCGATCTCCCGATCTCGGACGGAATCCGCCGTGCTGTCGACAGCGGCATTCTGCGCGGCCACCAAGGCCCCCTTCTGACGTGCATGGGCGACCGTCAACCGTACGCGAATCGGCCCCCTGTCCGCACGCCCGTTCCGGAACCGCTCCCGGCGGTGTCGCGCGGTGCCGTGCGGGTCGGGCCGGAGCGCCTAGACGGACCCCGCGGCCAGGACCCGGCGGCGGTGCCGGGCGACGCGCTCCCGGTTGCCGCACAGCTCGCTGGAGCACCAGCGGCGCCGGTGGCCGCGGGAAGTGTCCAGGTAGACCCGGGTGCAGCCGTCGCCCCCGCAGGCCCTCAGCAGCGCCAGGTCGCCGGGGTCGGTGAGCAGCTCGACGACGTCGCGGGCCACGGCCGCGAGCAGGGCCCCGCACTCCACGCCGCCGCACAACTCCCGTACGAGGTGCCCTTCCTGGTCCCGTACGGCACACAGGCCCGGGGGTGGCCCGGCGGCCAGCGCGTTGACCCGGGCGAGGGCCGCGTCGTCCGGCTCGGTCCCGTGCAGCTCGGCCCGTACGAGGGCCTCCACGTCCCGGCGCAGGGCCTGGAAGGCCGCCGCCCAGTCGGGCCCGACCCGGGCGAGCGGCGTCCGGTCGGGCACCAGCCCGGCCCCGGCCAGCCACAGCCGCAGCGCGTCGCCGTCCCGGATCTCCTCGGCCACCAGGTCCAGACAGACCCGCCCGGCATCGAACCGCATGCCCGTCACCGCCTCGCGTCGTGGGGCGCCTCCCCAGAGTGCCGCGCGCTGCCACGGAGCGGAACCCCCCGTGCGGGTGCGGGGCCGCTGCGCGGAGCCTCCCCCACTCCGCCCCTTCCCGAAACCGGGCCCTGCCCGGACCCGCGCCTCAAACGCCGGCGGGGCTGGATTGCGGCCCCGCCGGCGTTTGAGGCGCGGGGGTCCGGGGGCAAGCCCCAGGCAGTCGGCGGCCCGGCCTAGCGGCCTAGCGGCCCGGCGGGTCGTCGTGCAGGAGGCGCTGGAAGCGGCGGTGGTCCCGCCAGGCGCCATCGATGTGCAGGTAGCGCGGGGCGAGCCCGTACTCCTCGAAGCCGGCCTTGCGCAGGACCCGCTGCGAGGCGAGGTTCCCGACCAGGGTCCCGGCCTCCACCCGGTGCAGGCCCACCTCCTCGCGGGCGACCCGGCACACCTCCTCCAGGGCGGCGGTGGCCAGGCCCTTGCCGTTCCAGTCCTGGTCCACCCAGTAGCCCACGCCACCGCTGCACAGCGGACCGAGCTCGATCGAGCCGAGGTTGATCGCGCCGACCGGTGTCCCGCCCACGGCCTCGACCAGCACGTACGGGACCATCCGCCCGGCGTCCCGGTCCGCGAGCATGCCCTCGATCCGGGCCAGCTGCCCGCGCTCGGTGTAGAACTCCTGCGCCCGCGTCGGTTCGAAGGGCGCCATGAACGCCCGGTTGCGCACGAAGGCCGCGGCCAGCCCGGCGGCGTCGCCGGCTTCGAGGCCCCTCATCTCCACGCCGTCAATGATCATTTGCCGCACGCTAGCCCAGGACCTCCCCGCGCGTCACGGGGCGGGCGCCTCCCCGTACTTGGCCTCTCCGCCCGCGTCCAGCGACAGGCGGTACCCCCGCTTCACCACGGTCTGGATCATCTTCGGTGCCCCCAGCGCCACCCGGAGGCGGGCCATCGCCGTCTCCACGGCGTGCTCGTCCCGTCCCGCCCCCGGCAGCACCCGCAGCAGTTCGGCCCGGGCCACCACCCAGCCCGGCCGCCGGGCCAGGGCCCGCAGCAGGGCCATCCCGGCGGGCGGCACCGGCCGCAGCTCCTCGTCGACCAGGACCGCCTGCCCGCGGATCTCCAGCCGGTGCCCGGCCACCGGCAGCACCCGCGCCCGGCCCGGCAGCTCCTGGCAGAGCAGCTGCACCAGCGGGCCCAGCCGGAACCGCTCCGGCTGCACGGTGTCCACCCCGTGCGCCTGCAACGGCAGCGCGGTCACCGGTCCCACGCACGCGGCCAGCACCCCGCCCCGCAGCGCCCCCAGCACGGATTCCCGTACGCCGCGCTCCTCGGCCCGCGACAGCAGCGAGGCCGCCGCCGGGGCCGAGGTGAAGCTGACCGCGTCCACCGCGCCGCCCACCACCGCGTCCAGCAGCCGGTCCAGCGGGGCCAGGTCCTCGGGCGCCATCCACCGGTACACCGGGACCACCACCACCTCCGCCCCGCCGGCCCGCAGCGCCTCGACGAAGCCCGGCAGCGGCTCCCCGTGCAGCTGGAGGGCGATCCGCCGCCCGGCCACCCCGCCCGCCAGCAGCCGCTCCAGCACCTCGGCGAGCGATTCCGACTCCGGGGACCAGGCCTCCACCAGACCGGCGGCCCGGACGGCGCCCTTCACCTTCGGTCCGCGCGCCAGGAGTTCGGTGGTCCGCAGCCGCGCCAGCAGTTCCTCGCCGATCCCCCACCCGTCGGCGGCCTCGATCCAGCCGCGGAAACCGATCGCGGTGGTGGCCACCACCGCGTCCGGCGCGCAGCCGATCAGTTCCTTGGTGGCGGCGAGCAATTCGCTGTCGTCGGCCAGCGGGACGATCCGCAGCGCGGGCGCGTGCAGCACCGAGGCCCCGCGCCGGCGCAGCAGGGCGATGAGTTCGTCCGCGCGCCGGGCGGCGGTGACGCCGATGGTGAAGCCCGCGAGCGGACCGGTCTTGGTGTCGTCCATCGTGACCTGCCTCGTGACGTGCATGGGGGGCGGTGCGGGTGGACCGAGCCTGCCAAGGTGGCGTGTCGGACTCGGTTCACCCGTATTTCGCCCCGGTTACACCGACGTGAGCTGCGGTTTCGCCTCGACCCCGGCCGCCGGGGCGACCGCGGCCGCCGGCCGGCGAAGGTATACCGCCCAAGTCACCGCGCAGCACAGGGCGTAGAAGCCGAGGAAGGTGACGAAGGCCGCCGTGCCCGACCCGGACGTGAGGAACGCCTCCCGGAAGACCAGGTTGATCCCCAGTCCGCCGAGCGCCCCGACCGCCCCGATCAGCCCCATGGAGGCCCCGGAGAGCCGCCGGCCGTACGCGGCCGCGGCCTCGCCGCTCATCCCGCGCGCCAGCGCCTTGGCCTGGAAGATGCCCGGGATCATCTTGTACGTCGAGCCGTTGCCCAGCCCGCTCAGTACGAACAGCGCCACGAACCCGACGAGGAACACCTCCAGCGAGTCCCGCTGCGAGGCGAACACCACCACGCCGGTCGCCGCCGCCATGGCCACGAAGGTCCCCAGGGTGATCCGCGCCCCGCCGAACCGGTCCGCCAGCGCGCCGCCCACCGGCCGGATCAGCGAGCCGAGCAGCGGCCCGATGAAGGTGAGCGAGGCGGCCTGGAGCGGGGTGCGCCCGAACTGGGTCTGGAGCACGAGGCCGAAGGCGAAGCTGTATCCGATGAAGGACCCGAAGGTTCCGATGTACAGGAACGCCATGATCCAGGTGTGCGCGTCCTTGATCGCCTCGCGGACCGCGCCGGTGTCGTTGCGTACGGGCGCCAGGTTGTCCATGCGCACGACGGCCAGCGCCGCCGCGATCACGATCAGCGGGATGTAGGCGCCCAGCAGCAGCCGCGGGTGCCCGGCCCCGGCGGTGGCGATGACCAGCAGTCCGGCCAGCTGCACCACCGGCACGCCGATGTTGCCGCCGCCGGCGTTCAGCCCCAGCGCCCAGCCCTTCTTGCGCAGCGGGAAGAAGGCGTTGATGTTCGTCATCGACGAGGCGAAGTTGCCGCCGCCGACGCCGGTGAGGGCCGCCACGGCCAGGAAGGTGCCGTACGAGGTGCCGGGCTCCATGACCAGCATCGCCGCCACCGTGGGCACGAGCAGCAGCAGTGCGCTGAAGACGGTCCAGTTCCGGCCGCCGAAGCGGGCGACGGCGAAGGTGTAGGGCACCCGTACGAGCGCGCCGACGAGCGTCGCGGTGGCGATCAGGAAGAACTTCCCGGCCGGGTCGATCCCGTACTCGGGGCCCATGAAGAGGACCATCACGGACCAGAGCGACCAGATGGAGAACCCGATGTGCTCGGAGAGCACGGAGTAGACCAGGTTGCGGCGGGCCACCCGCTCACCGGTCTCCTTCCAGAACGTCTCGTCCTCGGGATCCCACTGCTCGATCCAGCGGCCCCCCTTGCGCGGTGCGGTCGTACCGGTCATCACACGCCCTCCACAGCTGTCGCGTCCTTGGTGTCGACCGTAGGAAGGGCGCGTTTCGGCCCCGGTCCCCACCGGATGACCGCCGGGAAACCTTGCTCTCACCCGGTGCCGGGGCCGTGTGTGAGCCGGGCGGGGACCCAGCTGCCGGGGGGCGGTTCGAGCCATCCGTGCTCGGCGGTCAGTGCGGCGGCCGCGGCGCGCAGGGCGTCCAGCCCGGGATGGCCGAAACCCCGCCGCCACACCATCGACAGCGGGGACAGCGGCACGGGGTCGGTCAGCGGGCGCTTCACGCAGCCGGGCATGTCGAGGAAGTCCACGGTCACCAGGACCGGATTGCCGGTCTTGGCCATCACCCGGCGGAACTCCTCCTTCCCCACGGCCACGGGGGCAGGCGGCGCCATCTCGATCCCGCGCCCGGCGAACAGCTCGCGCGCGAGCTCCGTCCACTCCACGGTCCGGGGGTTCCCGGCCCCCGCGTACACGGTCTCCCCGGCCAGCGCGTCCACGCGTACGGCGTCCTGCGCGGCCAGCGGGTGCCCCTCGGGCAGCAGCACGGCGAGCGGCTCGTACCGTACCGGCGCCTGCGCGAGGCGCGTCCGCAGCCCCGGGGCCAGCCCGTCGGCGTACCCGAAGGCGACGTCGATGCGGCCGGCGGCGATCTCGGCGGCGGCGTGGGTGAGGCCGCTCTCGAAGCGGGCCATCAGCTCGCAGTCCGGGGCGAGTTCGCGGGCCCGTTCCAGTACCCGGCGGCCCGTGCTCGGGCCGTCGGTGTTCAGGTCGACGAGGAGGGCGCGGGGGGCGGTGAAGGCGGCGGCGAGCTCCTCGTGCGCGGCCAGCACCCGCCGGGCGAGCGGCAGCAGCCGCGTCCCGTCGGCGGTCAGCTCGACCGCGCGGGTGGTCCGTACGAACAGCCCTGTCCCCAAGACCTGTTCGAGCCGCCGGACATCGCGGCTGAGGGCCTGCTGGGCGACGTAGAGGCGGGCGGCGGCACGGGTGAAGTGCAGCTCCTCGGCAGCGGCGACGAACCCGCGCAGCAGCCGGGGGTCCACATCACGGGGGATCACCCCCGGAGACTAACAACAGAATGCGGTGAATGGGTCCCGAACAGGTGTTGGACGCCGCACCAGGACCCGCCCGAGGGTGGTTGTCATGCCCCTCATGACCGTCACCGGCACCACGCTCGTCCTCGCCGCCCCGGCCACTCCTGCGCCTGCTCCCACCCCCGCGCCCGCTCCTGCTGCCACCGCCGCGCCCGCGCCTGCCCCTGCCCCCGCGGCCGCCCGAGGCCGCGCCCTCGGCCCGTACCGCCGCCTGTTCGCCCTCCCCGGGACCCGCGCCTTCACCGCCGGGAACCTGCTCGCCCGGCTCCCCATGGGCATGTTCGGGATCAGCGCGGTCATGATGATCGCCGGCCAGCGCGGTTCGTACGCCCTCGCCGGAGCGGTCACGGCCACCGGTCTGGCCGCCACGGCCCTGGTGGCACCCTGGACGGCCCGGCTCGTCGACCGGTACGGGCAGGCCCGCATCGCCGTTCCCGCCACCCTGGTCGCGGTCCTCGGCTCCCTCTCCCTGGTCGTGTGCGTCCGGACCGAGGCCCCGGCCTGGACCCTCTTCGCCTCCTACGCGGCGACCGCCACCACCCCCAACATCGGGGGCATGTCCCGGGCCCGCTGGACCCACCTGCTGCGCGGCTCCCCGGCCTCGCAGCACACCGCGATGTCCTTCGAACAGGCCGCCGACGAACTGTGCTTCCTGCTCGGCCCGGTGCTGGCCGCCTTCCTCTGCACGGCCGTCTTCCCCGAGGCCGGCACCCTCGCGGGCGCCGCCCTGTTCCTCACCGGGATGCTGGTCTTCACCGCCCAGCGCTCCACGGAACCCCCGGCGACGGGGGCTGCGCCCCGCCACGGCTCGCCGCTGCGCGCCCTGGCTCCGCTCCTGGCCCTGTTCGGCTGCCTGGGCCTGGTGTTCGGCTCGATGGAGGTCACCTCGATCGCCTACCTCGACGCCGCCGGGCTGGGGGCCGCCTCCGGCCTGGTCCTGGCCCTCCAGGCGGCGGGCTCCTGCGCCGCGGGACTCCTCTACGGCACCCTGCGTCCCCGCACGCTGCGGACCTGCGTGTGCGCCCTGGCCGTCCTCGTGGCCCTGCCCTGGGCCGCGGCGGCCACCGGCTCGCTGCCCGCGCTCGCCGGCGCCCTGCTGCTGGCCGGCATGGCCACGGCCCCGACGATGGTCACCGCGATGTCCCGGGTCCACGCCCTGACCCCGCCGGGCCGCCTCAACGAGGGCATGACCCTGGCGGTCACCGCCATCTTCGCGGGTATCGCGGCCGGTTCCGCCGCCGCGGGTCTGACGGTCGACCGCCTCGGTGCGACGACGGCCTACCTGCTGCCCGCGGCGGCCGCGGTCGCCGCCGTGGCGGCTGCGGCGGCAGGGCGATTGATCCGGCGGGCGGGTGATCGTTCCCGCGTGGTACGCACCACCGACGCGCAGGATCCGCAATAACTGGGGGTGCCTTCCCCCAGCGCCCTTTATTCGCGGAGGAACACCCTTTGTCTGCTCACCGCTCCGTTTCGGCTGCCGTGATCATCGCGGCCGTCACCGCCTCCTGTCTCGTACCGGCCGTGCCCGCCCTCGCCGACTCGGCGGGGCTGCGGTTCTCCCAGCCGTACGTCCCCTCGATCGCTCCCGGCCGGACGGGCCGCGTCGTCATCGCCGCCGCCGCCGGGATGGATCAGGCCGTCAGCAGCACGTTCCGGATCACCGCTCCGGAACGGACGACCTTCCCGGAGGCCCGCTTCTACTGGAACGGCCGGCGCGCCGCCTCCCCGTGCACGCTCTCGCGCGATGCCCGGCAGCTGACCTGCGAGGCCGGAACCCGCGCGGGCTTCGTCTTCCCCGCTAACGAGCAGACCCGGCTCGGCGTGTCCGTCCGGGTGGACGCGAACGCCCCGCAGGGCACGACGCTGGACGGCGGCGAGTGGGTGACCGGCGCCGAGGCGCCCGCCCTGTTCGCCGTGGCCACCACGGTGACCGGGCCGAAGGGCCCCAGGGGCGACGACGGCAAGCCCGGAAAGCCCGGCCACCACGGCAAGCCCGGAAAGCCGGGCCCCAAGGGCGAGAAGGGCGACAAGGGAGACACCGGCCCGAAGGGCCCCGCAGGGCCGGCAGGACCCGCCGGACCCGAGGGCCCTGAAGGCCCGGCCGGACCCGAAGGACCGCAGGGCCCCTCCGGCGGCCCACCCGGACCCCAGGGCCCCAAGGGCGACACGGGCGACACAGGTCCAGAGGGACCCGCGGGGCCCGGAGGCCCTGCGGGACCGCAGGGCCCCAAGGGCAACCAGGGCAACGAGGGCAAGCCCGGAAGGCCCGGCCCGGCCGGTCCCGCCGGACCCAAGGGCAACCAGGGCAAGCCCGGAAAGCCCGGCCCGGCCGGTCCTGCCGGGCCCAAGGGGCCCAAGGGGCCGCAGGGCCTGCCGGGCACGGGCAAGCCCGGTCCGCAGGGCCCGAAGGGACCCAAGGGCGACACCGGCAAGCCCGGCGACTGCAAGTGCGGCGGCCACCACGAGAAGCCGAAGGCCAAGATCGTCTCCCCCGGCAAGGGCCTCGGTATCCGCTCCGGCCCCGGCACGCAGTACGCGAAGAAGGGCAAGGCGCTGACCGGCACGGTGGTCAAGCTGCAGTGCAAGGTCAACGGCCAGAAGGTCGACGGCAATTCGATCTGGTACAAGCTCGCCGACGGCAGCGGCTGGATCTCCGCCCGCTACGCCCTGAACCTCAACAAGGTGCCGTTCTGCTAGCAGCCGCACCCCCCCTGACATGGCAGAGGCCCCGCAGCCGAGAGGCTGCGGGGCCTCTGCCATGTCGTACCAGTTTTCGGTACCAAGGCTGTACCATAAACTCGTACAACTCAGAGAGGGGTGGGGATCATGTCCATCAGCGCCAGCGAAGCCAGAGCAACGCTTTTCCCGCTGATCGAGCGCGTCAACACCGACCATGCCCCCGTACGCATCACCTCCAAGAACGGTGACGCCGTCCTCATGTCCGCCGACGACTACGACTCCTGGCAGGAGACCGTCTACCTGCTGCGCTCACCTGCCAACGCCCAGCGGCTGATGGCGGCGGTGGCCCGGGACCGCGAGAGCACGCCCACGATCGCCAAGACCATGGATGAGCTGAGGGACCTGGCCGGGGGCGAGGAGTGAGGAGCGTCCACTTCGACCCCGACGCCTTGGAGGACTTCCTCTTCTGGCTCTCGTCGGACCGGAAGATGGCCCGAAGGATCACCCGCTTGATCGGCGAGATCCAGCGCGACCCGTTCGGCGGGATCGGCAAGCCCGAGCCGCTGAAAGGCGAACTGTCGGGATACTGGTCCCGCCGGATCGACGACGAACACCGGCTCGTCTACCGGGCGGACGAGAAGGAAGTGAAGATCCTCAAGGCCCGCTACCACTACTGATGCGGCATGACAAAGGCCCCGCAGCCGAGAGGCTGCGGGGCCTTTGCCCACATGGGATGAGTGGAGATGGCGGGAATCGAACCCGCGTCCAACGGTGCAGAAGCAGGGCTTCTCCGAGCGCAGTCCGCTGCGCTTTTCTCAGCCCCGGAGATCACACGGACAAGTCTCCGACGGGCTCAGTCACTGTTTGGTTTCCCTCCAACCCCCGTGACCGGGGCTAGAGGTTTAGATCCCTAATTGACGCCAGGATCCGGACCGGGACCACTTCCGGGCTGACGCTCCTCACAGAGGCTTCAGCTCACTGTTATTAGGCAGCGAGGGTGAAGCGGGAGTTATCGCTCTTGGAGTTGGCGATTATTGTTTGCGACATGTGGTTAGCGAGATCATTGCCGCTTCCTCGGCTCGCTTCCCCTGCATCGACATCCGCTGTCGAAACCGATCATCCCCATGTATTTCACGCTGTTCAGTTAGATACCGCACGAACCGCTCCCACCGCGAGCGGCGGGTGCTGACGCCATCGTACGCGAAGTGGACCACCGCGTGCCAGGAGGTTAAACGGTGCCCCGCTGCTTGCGGCGGATCGCCGAGATCGCCCGGCTCGTCTCGCGGGTGTCCTGCTTCTCCCGCAGCGTCTGCCGCTTGTCGTACTCCTTCTTGCCCTTGGCCAGCGCGATCTCCACCTTCGCGCGGCCGTCCTTGAAGTAGAGCGAGAGGGGCACGATCGTGTGACCCGACTCGTCCGCCTTGCGCTGGAGCTTGTCGATCTCCTCCCGGTGCATGAGGAGCTTGCGCTTGCGCCGGGCGCTGTGGTTGGTCCAGGTGCCCTGGCTGTACTCCGGCACGTGCACGTTGTAGAGCCACGCCTCGCGGCCCTCCACCGACACGAACCCGTCGACCAGCGAGGCCCGGCCCTGGCGCATGGACTTGACCTCGGTCCCCGTGAGCACGAGACCGCACTCGTAGGTGTCGAGGATCGTGTAGTCGTGCCGCGCCTTCTTGTTCTGGGCGATCAGCTTGCGCCCTTTTTCCTTAGCCATAGTGCGGTCATTTTCGCACTACGGACCCACCCCGAGGCCACCCAATACCTGCGCGGCCCGCTCCTCGGCGCCCGCGCCCGCCGCCACGTCCGGGGTGATGCCGCTTCCGTCCAGGCTGCGGCCCCCCGGAGTGCGGTACGTGCCGACCGTCAGCTCGGCCACCGAACCGTCCGGGAGCTCCGTCGGCATCTGCACGGAGCCCTTGCCGAAGGTCCGGCTGCCCACCGCCACGGCCCGGCCTCGGTCCTGGAGGGCGCCGGTCACCAGCTCGGCCGCGCTCATCGTGCCGCCGTCCACCAGGGCCACCAGCGGTCGGGCCGTGTCCCCGCCCGGGTCCGCGTACAGGGCGCGCTGGTCGCCCCGTACGTCGTACGTCGCCACGAGCCCGCCGTCCAGGAACGCGGAGGCGGCCGTCACCGCCTCGGCTACCAGCCCGCCCGGATTGCCGCGCAGGTCGAGCATGAGCCCGGCGCCGGGCGGGGCCGCGCGCACGGCCGCCTTGACGCGCTCGCCCGAACCGCGGGTGAAGGAGGCCACCTTGATGACGGTGATCCCGTCGCGGAGCTGCCGTACGGTCACCGGCTCGGTGCGCAGCTGCTCACGGCGGACGGTCTCGGTGAGGTCGGCGCCGTCGCGGCTCAGGTTCAGGACGACGGGGGTGCCGGCCTCGCCGCGCAGCAGGGCGATCACGTCGGTGACGGCGAGCCCGGTGACGGCGTGCCCGTCGACGCTCAGCAGCCGGTCCCCGGCGCGTACGCCGGCCCGCGCGGCGGGGCCGGCGGGCTGGACCTTGTCGACCTCGACGCGGCCTTCGGGTCCGCGCCGGGCCCAGAGCCCGACCCCGGTCCAGCGGCCGTCGAGGCCCTCGGCGAAGGCGGCGTACTCGCCCTGGTCGTAGACGGTGCCCCAGCGGTCGCCGCTGCGGCTGACCACCTCCTGTGCGGCCTTCTTGCCGGACTTCCCGTCGGCGACGGCCTCGGCGGCTGCCCGGGCCACGGCCTCGCGGTCGGCGGTGCCCGTGGATCTGGGCGGCTCGGGCGCGGGGGCCGGAGGGGGCTGGGTACGGACGGCGAGGGCGGCGGCGGTGTCTTCGCGGTCCCAGCAGCCGGTGCTCGCGGCGGTGCCGACGGCCACGAGGAAAGCCAACGTCAAAACGGCCCCGCGACGCAGGTCGCGGGGCCGGAGACAGAGGGCGGACAGACCCGGCATGGCGCCGAGTCTAGGACAAGCCCCGCGCCGGTACGGATGGTTGGCCGGACCGCTCACGGGGCGCTTGTCACACCTTCAGGTACTTGCGCAATGCGAGGAACGCGGCCACCGAGGGCATCAGGAGGCCGATGAAGAGCACGTACGGGAGCTTGCCGAGGACGGAGGTCCAGCCCATGAAGTCGATGATCTGGATCTTGTCCCGCAGGCCGACGCCGTGGTCGATGACGAAGTACTGACCCGAGACGAGCATCACGCAGGCGAAAACGGCGCCGATGAGCCCGGCGACGGCCGCCTCCATGATGAAGGGGACCTGGATGTAGAAGCTGGAGGCACCCACCAGCCGCATGATCCCGGTCTCCCGCCTCCGGCTGAACGCGGAGACGCGCACCGTGTTGACGATCAGCAGCAGCGCCACGATAAGCATGATCAGCATGATGGCGAGGGCGGCGACGTTGAGGTAGTTGAGGATCTTGAAGAGGTCGTCGATGGCCTGCCGCTGGTCGTCGACCGTGTGGATGCCGTCCCGGCCGGTGAAGGCCGAGGTGACGACCTTGTACTTCTCCGGGTCCTTGAGCTTGACCCGGAAGGACTCCTGCATCTGGTCAGGGGTGATGGAGGAGGCCAGCGCCGTGTGGCCGTACTGCTCCTGGTAGTGCTTGTAGGCCTCGTCCGCCGACTCGTAGGCGACGGACTTCACCAGGGACATCTGCTTGAGCTCGGTCTCGATCTGCTTCTTCTGCTCGTCGGTCACCGCGCCCTTGCGGCAGGTGGCGACGCCCAGGTCGCCCGACCCGGCCGCCTTGTTGGCGGCCTCGGTGGCCTGCTCGGCGTCCGACTTGTTGCAGAGGTAGATCGAGACGTTGGCCTTGTCGTACCAGAAGCCCTTCATCTTGCTCACCTGCTCGCGCATGAGCAGGGAGCCACCGAACAGGGCCAGCGACAGGGCCACGGAGATGATGACCGCGAAGGTCATGGTGAGATTGCGACGGAGACCGACGCCGATCTCCGACATGACGAACTGGGCGCGCATTGCGTCTCAGGGACCTTTCAGTGCTGGTAGCCGTAGACGCCGCGCGACTGGTCGCGCACGAGTCGGCCCTGTTCGAGTTCGATGACGCGCTTGCGCATCTGGTCGACGATCTGCTGGTCGTGGGTCGCCATGATCACGGTGGTGCCGGTCCGGTTGATCCGGTCCAGCAGCTTCATGATCCCGACGGAGGTCTGCGGGTCGAGGTTGCCGGTGGGCTCGTCCGCGATGAGCAGGGCGGGGCGGTTGACGAAGGCGCGGGCGATGGCCACGCGCTGCTGCTCACCGCCGGAGAGCTCGCCGGGCATCCGGTCTTCCTTGCCGCCGAGGCCGACGAGTTCCAGGACCTGCGGGACGGCCTTGCGGATCTCGCCCCGCGGTTTACCGATGACCTCCTGCGCGAAGGCCACGTTCTCGGCCACCGTCTTGTTGGGCAGCAGGCGGAAGTCCTGGAACACGGTCCCCAACTGGCGCCGCATCTGCGGAACCTTCCAGTTGGAGAGCTTGGCGAGGTCCTTGCCCAGGACGTGGACCTGGCCGTGGCTCGCCCGCTCCTCGCGCAGGACGAGCCGCAGGAAGGTGGACTTGCCGGAGCCGGAGGAGCCGACCAGGAAGACGAACTCGCCCTTCGCGATGTCCAGGGAGACATCTCTGAGTGCGGGACGGTTCTGCTTCGGGTAGGACTTGGAGACGCTGTCGAATCGGATCACGGTGCACCACGGTCGCCGGGAGTAGGTGTGCGTGACCATACGCGAACGGGCGCGGGGTGTGGACCCGGCATCCGGAGATGCCCCTTTTATCCCCTGGTCCGGGAGGGTCCGGGGACCGGCGGGACCGCGATTGCCCAAAGGGGCCGCGCCGAATGTCCTCGAAGCTGGCACAGTGGTAGGGGGAACGGTCTCGTTCCCCACCGCGTTGTAGAAGGGGACGAGAGGAGGAGCGCATGACATATGACCGGCTCGTGTGCGCGAACTGCGCCGCACCCGTAAGCCAGGGCCGCTGCCCTGTGTGCCGGGCGAACCGGGAGCGCCTCCAGCAGGAGGGCCCCTTCTCCGGCCTGAACCCCGTGGCACTCATCGCCCTCATGGTGATCCTGGTGGCCGCGCTGGCACTGGTGGCCCAGCAGACCGCGTAGACGTACCGATCATGACCACTCACGGGGAAAGGGCCCGGACACCAGGTGTCCGGGCCCTTTCCGCATGCCGGGGGATTACGCGGTCTGCTCCTGCTGCTTGCGCCAGCGGATGCCGGCCTCGAGGAAGCCGTCGATCTCGCCGTCGAGCACCGCCTGCGGGTTGCCGACCTCGAAGTCCGTCCGCAGGTCCTTGACCATCTGGTACGGGTGCAGGACGTAGGACCGCATCTGGTTGCCCCAGGAGCTGCCGCCGTCCTTGAGGGCGTCCATCTTGTCCTTCTCCTCCTGGCGGCGCCGCTCGAGCAGCTTGGCCTGGAGGACGTTCATCGCGCTGGCCTTGTTCTGGATCTGCGAGCGCTCGTTCTGGCAGGAGACCACGATGCCGGTCGGGAGGTGCGTGATGCGCACCGCCGAGTCGGTGGTGTTGACGCCCTGGCCGCCGGGGCCGGAGGCGCGGTACACGTCGATGCGCAGCTCGGCCTCGTCGATCTCCACGTGGTCGCTCGTCTCGACGACCGGCAGCACCTCGACGCCCGCGAAGGAGGTCTGGCGGCGGCCCTGGTTGTCGAAGGGCGAGATCCGCACCAGGCGGTGGGTGCCCTGCTCGACGGAGAGGGTGCCGTAGGCGTACGGGGCCTTGACGACGAAGGTCGTCGACTTGATGCCGGCCTCTTCCGCGTACGAGGTCTCGTAGACCTCGGTGGGGTAGCCGTGCCGCTCGGCCCAGCGCAGGTACATCCGCTGCAGGCGCTCGGCGAAGTCGGAGGCGTCGACGCCGCCGGCCTCGGCGCGGATGTTGACCAGGGCCTCGCGCTCGGCGTACTCGCCGGAGAGCAGGGTCCTGACCTCCATCTCGTCCAGCGCCTTGCGCACGGAGACCAGCTCCGCCTCGGCCTCGACGAGGGTGTCCGCGTCGTCCATCTCCTGGGCGAGGTCGAACAGCACCGCGAGGTCGTCGATGCGCCCGCGCAGGGTCTCGGTCTTGCGGACCTCTGCCTGGAGGTGCGAAAGCTTGCTCGTGATCTTCTGAGCGGCCTCCGGGTCGTCCCACAGGGACGGCGCGGCGGCCTGCTCCTCGAGCACGGCGATTTCTGCCCTCAGCTTGTCGAGGTCCAGGACGGCCTCGATCGACCCCATGGTCGAGGAGAGGGACTTCAGCTCTTCGGAAACATCGACGACTGCCACGGGACCAGCGTAGCCGGTCCGCGGGCGGGGCCGTCCGGGCAGGCCGAATCACCCGTACTGATGGCTGGTCGCACGGGCGTACGCTCACCGTATGACCGTTCTCTTCGTCACGCGCCTCGTGAAGCGCCGGCATGTCGACCACATGCGTGTCACGACGTCGAGCTGTCTGCCGCCGGACCATCCCCAAGCCTGATCCACACCGATCCGACTTGGTCCTGTACGCGGCCCAAGCGGTCCCGGCGCCATCCCTGCCGGCGGCCCTCCCCACCCGCGGCCCCCGCCACCCGTAGGGGAACAGGACCCCGTGACATCCGAAACGGAGACGTCATGCCGTCCGCGCACTCCTCCCTTCCCGCCCTCCCCGTCCTGGACCTCTCCGAGGCGGACGACCCGGCCCGGCGGGCCGGGTTCCTGCAGAAGCTGCACGCAGCGGCCAGGGACACCGGGTTCCTGCACCTGACCGGGCATGGCGTCACCGACGCCGAGAGCGCCCGCATGCTGGAGCTGACCAGGGCCTTCTTCGCCCTTCCGGAAGCCGACCGGCTGGCCGTGAGCAATCTGAACTCCCCGCACTTCCGCGGCTACACCCGGATCGGCCACGAGCTGACCGGCGGGGCCTCCGACTGGCGGGACCAGCTCGACGTGGGCGCGGAGCGGCCGGCGCCGGCGGTGGGACCGCGGGACCCGGAGTACCTGTGGCTGGAGGGCCCGAACCAGTGGCCCGCGGCGCTGCCGGAGCTCCGGGGTGTGGTCCTGGACTGGCAGTCCCGGCTCGCGGGGGTGGCCCACCGGCTGCTCCGGGAGATCCTGGCCTCGATCGGCGCTCCGGCGGACTTCTTCGACGCGGCCTTCGCGGACCGCCCCCACCTGCACACGAAGCTGATCCGCTACCCGGGATCCGCTCCGACGGGCGCGGACCAGGGGGTCGGCGCGCACAAGGACTACGGCTTCCTGACCCTGCTCCTGCAGGACTCGGTGGGCGGCCTGCAGGTGGTCCGGGACGGGGGCTACGTGGACGTCCCGCCGCTGCCCGGTGCGTTCGTGGTCAACCTGGGCGAGCTGCTGGAGATCGCGACGGAGGGCTACCTGACGGCGACGGACCACCGGGTGGTCAGCCCGCCGGGCGCGGTGGAACGCTATTCGGTGCCGTTCTTCTACAACCCGCGGCTGGACGCGGTGGTGGAGACCGTGCCCGGGGACTACCTCGGGGCGGCGCCCGGCATCGCGCACGACGCGTCGAATCCGCTGCACGCGGAGTACGGGCGCAACGAGCTGAAGGGCTGGGTGCGGGCGCACCCGGCCGTGGCGCGGCGCTGGCACCCGGAACTGGTCGCGCCGTAGCCCTCGCCCCTGGGCTCCGCCCGGCCCCGCGCCTCAAACTCCCCCAGACTCCGTCCGGGGGGACCCCCAGGCGGGGCTGGATGTGGCTCGTGCCGCCTGCTCGGCGCGCGTGGATTGCCCGCAGGGCGGGCATCCGGCGTCGCTGAGCACAACCCAGCGCCGCCGAGGCACAACCCAGCCCCGGGTCGGCTGCCGGCAGGGGTGGCGCGCCTGCGTTACGGGGTGTGGGGGCCCGACTGTTTGCTGTCCTGCTGTGGGGGCGCGGGGTCGTCGCCCGAGACGGCGAACCACGTCCCCAGGCCCACCGCCGCGGCCAGCGCCACGGCCGAGGCGGACAGCACCAGCCGCCGCTTGCGGGCGGCCTCCGCGCGGTGCCGGGCCGAGCCCGGGCGGTGGCCGCCCGCCGGGCGGGGGACCCGGGCCGTGCCCAGCGCGCCTCCCGCCAGCTCGTCCGGCCCCGGCACCCGCATCGAGGTGTGGGTGTCCCGGTTGGAGTCCGTGGCGGAGCCAGGGACCAGCGGGACCACGCCCCGGCGGCGCACCGGAGACGCGCCGGCCCCGGCCGAAGCGGCGGACGGGTCGTCCGCGGGATCGGGCTCCGGCTCCGCGTCGTCCGGTTCGTCCACGTCCAGCGGCGGCATCCCGGCCAGTAGCGGCAGCAGGTCCCGAAGGCGTACGGAGAGCTCCGAGGCGCGCAGCCGCGAGGCCGGAGCCTTGGCCAGGCACTGCACGATCAGCTGCCACAGCTCGTCGGGGATCCCCGGCAGCGGGACCACGGTCTCAGTGACGTGCCGCCGCAGCACCGCCCCCGGATGGCCCCCGCCGAAGGGGGTGAATCCGGCCAGCAGCTCGTAAAGGACCGTGGCCAGGGCGTATATGTCCACCGCCGCCCGCGGGGGCAGGCCCTCGACGATCTCCGGCGCCAGGTAGTCCGGCGTGCCGATGATCCGCGTGGTCGGCGCCGAGGACCGGCCCGCGGAGGCTCGCCGCGGGGTGTCGATCAGCTTGGCCACGCCGAAGTCGGTCAGCAGCGCGGGATGCGCACCGCCCGGACCGAGCGGGCCCTGCATGTCGAGCAGGACGTTCTCGGGCTTGACGTCGCGGTGGACGACCCCGGCCGCGTGCGCGGCCGCCAGCGCGTCCGCGACGTCCGCGACGATGGCCACGGCCGCCTCGGGGGCGAGCCTGCGCTCGCGGTCGAGGCGCGTGCGCAGGTCCGTACCGCGTACGAGGTCCATGACGAGGGCGAGGTCGTTGCCGTCGACGACGAGGTCGCGGACGGAGACGACGTGCGGATGCTCCAGGCCGAGCAGCGCGCTGCGCTCCTGGACGAACCGTCCGACCAGCTCCTGGTCGGACGCGAGGTCCTCGCGCAGCAGTTTGACGGCGACGGGCCCGTCAGGCCCCTCGCCCAGCCACACCGTGCCCGCGCTGCCGCGCCCCAGGATCTGGTGCGCGGTGTACCGGCTGCCGATCTTCCGTGCCACGACTGCTCCCTCAGCGGCTGGCGTACGCACCAAAGCTACGCGGCCGGGTGGCCGTTGGAGGCCAGCAGGGGCCCGGATTCGCGGCGACCTTCACTTCTGCGGGCGAAATCATGTCCCAGAAGTCGACAAATCCACGAACTCGGCGCTACGGGGCCCGTTTCAGGGCTGCGTGGAGCTCGTGCCGTCCCCGACGGAACCCACCCAGTCGGCGATGGAGGAGCCCCACGTCCACAGCTGGTCCCACCAGCCGCGGCCGGTGCCGACCCACTCCTGGAGCGGGGTGAGCTCCCAGATCAGCCAGCCCGCCACGAAGAACAGCAGGATCATGACCAGGCAGCCCTTGAGGCAGCCGAGGCCGGGGATCCGTACCGGGTTGGCGCTGCGGCGGCGCGGCTCTCGCGGGGCCTGCTGCCGCGGCGGCGGACCCTGCGGAGGCTGCTGCTGCGGGGGCTGCTGCGGCTGCGGCTGCCGGTACTGGGGCTGCTGCGGAGGCTGCGGCTGCTGGTACGGCTGAGGCTGGTGCTGCTGCGGCTGGTAGTGCTGCGGAGGCGGCGGGGGCGCGTACTGCTGCTGCGGAGGCCGCTGCTGGGGCTGGCGGTACTGAGGCTGCTGCGGCTGCTGGTACTGCTGCTGCGGGGGCTGCTGGGGCTGCTGGGGCTGCTGGGGCCGGTGCTGCGGCGGCGGGGGCGCCTGCCGCTGCGGGCGGCGGCGCAGCGGGTCCTCGCTCGGGTCGAGGTACTGGACCTGCGTCTGCTCGTTGCGGTCGCGGACGGCGCGCATCTGCGATTCCCACGGATGCGGCTGGTCCGGCTGCTGTACGGGCGGCATCACCGAGGTCGGGTCCGCCCCGCCGGGCGCCCCGACCGGCGGCATGACGCTGGTCATCGCGTTCGGGTCGTACGCGCCCCTGGGCGCACCCGCGCCCGCGGGCAGCACCTGGGTGGGGTCGGCGGACCCCAGCACGCCCGGCGTCTCGGGGACCGGCGCGGGCGAGGGGTCGGGTGCGAGCAGCGCGCCGACGCCGAGCGCGGCCTCCACCTCGGCCGCCGTGGAGTGCACGCCGATGCCGGCGGCGACCACGCGCAGCCCGCGGGCCAGGCTCTCGGCGCTGGGCCGCTCGTTCGGTTCCTTGCGCAGGCAGCGCTCGACGACGGTCCACAGCGGCTCGGGGACGGTCGAGGGGCGCTGCGGCTCCTCGCTGAGGTGGCGGTGGAGCACTTCGAGCGCCGTGCCGCCCGCGAAGGGCGGCCGGCCGGTGAGCAGCTCGTAGAGCAGGATGCCGGCGCCGTAGATGTCGACGGCGGAGGTCTGCGGGCGGCCCTCGGCGGACTCGGGGGCCACGTAGGCCGGGGTGCCGACGAACTCGTGGGTGCGGGTCAGGCCCGGGGAGTCCGCGAGGCGGGCGATGCCGAAGTCGGTGAGCATCGGCCGCATCTGTCCGCCGCGCTCGTCGACCAGCACGTTGGCCGGCTTCAGGTCGCGGTGGACCACGCCGTCGGCGTGGCTGGCGGCGAGCGCGTCCGCGATCTGCGCGGTCAGCAGGCTCGCGGCGACGGGGGTGAAGGGGCCGTTCTCGCGGAGGTACTTGTGCAGGTCCGGGCCGTCGATGAGGTCCATGACCAGGGCCAGCAGATCGCCCTCGACCACGAGGTCGCGGGTGCGCACGATGTTGGGGTGCGTCAGGCGCAGCAGGACGGAGCGCTCCCGCAGGAAGCGCATGACGATGTCCGCGTCCTGGGCCAGCTCCTCCTTGAGGACCTTGATGGCCACCGTCTCGCCGGGCTGCCCGGCGACGGCCGCCTCGGCACCCGCGGTCTCTCGCTGGCGGGCACGCCAGACGGTGCCCGTGGCGCCGCGCCCGAGCGGCTCCTCGAGCAGGTACTTGCTGCCGACTGGCCGCACGTCTCGCGCTCCCCTGCTGTCGTCTTCTGTCGTCCGGATTTTCCGACCCACTCTAGGGGGTGTCCCCATGAAGGACGTCGGGCGCCGGAGGTTGGTTGCCGTACATATGTGCGAAGGGTGAGGTTTGGGGGGTATGCCGGAGGCGATTTTCCCCTGCTCGCCGTCCCGTCCGACCGAGGTCCGCGCCCTGCCGTGACCGATCAAGATCAATTGTCGGCGGGTGCCGGGCGTGTTGTCCGCGACAGGTGCGAGGATGCACCCGTACGGAACGGCACGGGCGGGAGCCGAGCCTTCCGGCAGACCTGACCGGACGACGCGTCCGTGCCGGGCGGGGGGCTGTGGGCAGCGGTGTGCCGACGTTCCCCTGCCGGGCGCACACACCGCGCACCGCGCAGAAGGGACCGCTGACGGCGATGCAGATCCGGCTGACCGTCCTTGGGTCGCGCAGCGGCCACCAGCCCTCGACCGCCCCTGTGAGCTGTGACGTACTCATCACCGCGCCCGTCGGCACCGCGCTCGCCGCGGTCGCCTCCGGGCTCGCGGCGGCCGTCGGCGGACCCGACACCGGGGGCACGGTCGTCCTCTATGCCGGAGCCGAGCGCCTCGACCTCCAGCGGCGTGTGCTGGGCGAACCGCCGCTGGTGGACGGGGCGGTGGTGGCCCTGCACGGCCCGGTCCCGGACGTGCTGCCCGAGGAGAGCCTCGGCGCGCCCCAACTGCACGTGGTGGCCGGGCCCGACGCGGGCGGGGTGCACCTGCTGCACAGCGGGCAGATCAAGGTGGGCCGCTCCGCCGACGCCGACGTCCCGCTGGACGACCCCGACGTGTCCCGGCTGCACTGCACGGTGACCGTGTTGCGGGACGGGCGGGTGGCGGTGGCCGACCTGGACTCGACGAACGGCACCACCCTCGACGGCTCCCCGGTGGGTCCGCAGCCGGTGGCCCTGCCGCCCGGCGCGCTGCTGCGGGTGGGCGAGTCCACGCTGCGGCTGGCCGCCGCGGCCGCCGCTTCCCTGCCGGTGACCCCGGACCTGGAGGGCCACCTCGCCCTCGGCGGCCGCCGCACCGCCGCCGCATCCGGTCCGCCCGCTCCCCGTCCCGGCCTGCCCGGCACGGAGTGGACCGGCACCCCCGGCTCGGCACCGGACCCCTACGCCGGGGAGCCCCGTGCCGGACACCCCGCGGCCGCACCGGAGCCCGCCGAGGCGAGCGCGCCGGACGAACCGCCGGCCGGCCGCCGCAAGGGGCTCGGCGCCTGGGCCCGCAAATGGGTGCGGGGCGAGGAGGCCGCCGAGGCCCCGGCCGGGCCCCCGGCCGTGGCCGCCCCCGCCGCACCCGACGCCGACGACCCGGCCGCACTGCTGCTGGCCGCGCTGGGACCCACCGAGCGGCTGTGGTCCCGTACGCCAGGACACCCCGGGGTACTGGACGTGGGGCTCGGCGCAGGCAGCCGGGTGTCGCTGCGCGCGGTCGGCGCCCTCGGCATCGCCGGCCCGCGCGTCCGGCTGACGGGCGTGGCCCGCTGGGTGATCGCGCAGCTGGCCGGCCTGCACGCCCCGGCGCAGCTGGAGATCGTGCTGGTCTCCACCGACCGGGCGCGCGCCCTCGCCGAACGGCGCCGCGACTGGGGCTGGCTCGGCTGGCTGCCCCACGTACGGCCCGCGCACGGCCAGGACTGCCGGCTGCTCCTCGCGTACGACCGCGACCAGGCGGCCGCCCGTGCCGGCGAGCTGACCCGGCGCCTCGACGACAGCCCGCTCGGTACGCACTGGGCGGCCGCCGATCCCGACCGGGTGCGGCAGGCAGCCGAGGCCTACGAGGGCCCGTACACCCTTCTCGTCCTGGACGGCGATCCGGGCACCGGCGCCCTGCGCGACACCACCGGGCGGCTCGCCTCGCACGGCCCGGCCGCCGGGATCCACGTCCTGGCGCTGGCCGAGGCCCCGCCCGCCACGCCCGCCTCCCCGGTCGCCGAGACGTACGAGGCCGCCTGCGCGAGCACCCCGGCCTTCCGGGACTGCGGCGCGGTCGCCCTGCTCAGCGGGGACGTGGCCACGACCGTACGGACCTTCGCGGTCCGCGGCGGCAGGCCGGCCCCGAGCGGCGACACGGCCACCGCCGACGCCGTGTCCGCGGCCTGGGCCGAGCGGTTCGCCCGGGCCCTGGCACCGCTGCGCACCGACGGCGCGGGCACCGCCGAGCCGTACCGGCCGGCCGCCGCGACCCTGCCCGCGACGGCCCGGCTGCTGGACGAGCTGGGGCTGGCGCGGGCCACCCCGGCCTCCCTGATGGCCCGTTGGGCCGCCGCCACCGAGCAGGGGCAGGGGGTGGGCGGCCTGGTCGAGCTGGTGCTGGGCAGCGGACGGCGCGGCCCCGTCGGCACCGAGCTGGTCCACGACGGTCCGCACCTGCTCATCGAGGGACCGGCCGGCAGCGGGCGGACCGAGCTGCTGCGGTCGGTGGCCGCGTCGCTGTCGGCGGGCGCCCGGCCCGACCGGCTCGGGCTGGTCCTGCTCGACGGGGCGGGCGGCGAGCGCGGCGACGGGCTGGCGCCCTGCACCGACCTGCCGCACGTCTCGGCCCACCTGGTGGCCTCCGATCCGCTGCGGATGCGGGAGTTCGCCCAGGCCCTGGGCGCGGAGCTCAAGCGCCGCGCCGAGCTGCTGGACGGGACGCCGTTCGCCGAGTGGCACGCGCGGCGCGAGGTCTCCGACCGGATGGTCGCGCCGCGCCGGCCCACGGAGGGCGAGCTGCGCGGCGACCTGGACCCCCAGCGCACGGGCACGCTGCGGCTGCGCTCGTCCCTGTCGGCGGCCCGTACGGACCCGGCCGGGCCCAGTCCGCTGCCCCGCCTGGTGGTACTGGTGGACGACTTCGACGCGCTGGTCGCGCCGGGGCTCGGCAGCACCGGCCGCCCCGCCGCCGGTTCGGTGGTCCGGGCGCTGGAGGCGGTGGCCCGTGAGGGCGCCCGGCTCGGGGTGCACCTGGTGGCCACCAGCGCCCGCCCGGACCGCACGGCCGACACCGTGCTGGCCCGGCTGTCGACCCTGCGCGTGGAGCTCGACGCACCCGACCAGCCGGGCCCCGGCCGCGGCCTGCTCCGCTGGCCGGACGGCCGGACGGTGCCCTTCCAGGCGGGCCGGGTCACCGGCCGGATTCCCAGAACGGCGACCCAGCGCCCGACCGTGGTGCCGGTGGAGTGGGAGCGGATGGGAGACCCGCCGGCCCGCCGCCCGGTGCGCGAGCTGGGCAACGGGCCGACCGACCTCGCACTGCTGGCCAGTGCCCTGGACCGGGCCTCGCACCTGGTCTCGGCGATACCCGTGCTGTTCCCGTCCGCTCCGTAGGGCCCGTCCCCCGGATCGCGGCGGCCCGGCCCGCCTGCCCGAGGCGGTATTGCGGGGGCGCGCAGGTCGGCGTAGACCTTGTGGTCCGGGACACACCACGGGCATCGGGGGCACAACCATGCGCAGGCACGGAACGAGCCGTACGACACTCAGCTGGGCGGCACTGGCCGCGGCGGGCGCACTCACGCTCGGCGCGTGCGGCGGGGGCGGCGGCGGGAAGGACCAGCCGGCCCCGGGCGGCGCGGAGCAGACCCCGAGCGTGGCGTTACCACAGCTGAACGGCGAGAAGCTGGAGGTCGCGGCGGTCTGGACGGGACCGGAGCAGGAGAACTTCACCAAGGTCCTGAAGGAGTTCGAGAAGCGGACGGGGGCCTCCGTCACCTTCGTCCCGGCCCAGGACCCGATCGTCACCTTCCTCGGTTCGAAGATCGCGGGCGGGGCGCCGCCGGACGTGGCGCTGCTCCCCCAGGTCGGGGCGCTGGTCTCGGCGGTGCAGAACAAGTGGGCGCAGCCGGTGGGCCCGGAGGCCCAGGCGCAGCTCGACAAGAACTACTCGGCGGGCTGGAAGACGCTCGGGGCCGTCGGGGGCACCCAGTACGGCGTGTACTACAAGGCCGCGAACAAGTCGCTGATCTGGTACAACGCGAAAGCCTTCGAGGCGGCGGGCGTCAAACCCCCGGCGACCTGGAAGGAGTTGCTGACCGTGGCCGACACGCTGTCCGCCTCGGGCACCCCGGCGGTCTCCGTGGCCGGCGCCGACGGCTGGACCCTCACCGACTGGTTCGAGAACGTGTACCTGTCCCAGGCCGGCCCGGAGAAGTACGACCAGCTGGCGAAGCACGAGATCAAGTGGACGGACGACAGCGTCAAGCAGGCCCTGACCACGCTGGGCGAGCTGTTCGGACGCAAGGACTTCCTGGCGGGCGGGCCGAGCGGGGCCCTGTCCACCGAGTTCCCGAAGTCGGTGACCCAGACGTTCACCGGCGGCGACCGGCCGGCGGCCGCGATGGTCTACGAGGGCGACTTCGTGGCGGTGAACATCGCACAGACCGAGGCGAAGGTGGGCACGGACGCACTCGTCTTCCCCTTCCCGGCCGTCGGCGCCAAGGCTCCGGTGGTCTCGGGCGGTGACGTGGCGGTGGCGCTGAAGCCGTCGAAGGGCGCGCAGGCACTGCTGACCTTCCTGGCCTCGGCGGACGCGGCGGCCATCCAGGCCCGCGAGGGGGGTTTCATCTCCCCGAACAAGGCGGTCGACCCGGCCGCCTACCCCAATGACATCCAGCGCAACATCGCCAAGGCGCTGATCGCGGCGGGCGACGACTTCCGCTTCGACATGTCGGACCAGGCTCCGGCGGCCTTCGGCGGGACCCCGGGCGCGGGTGAGTGGAAGGCCCTCCAGGACTTCCTGGCGAACCCGTCGGACGTGGCGGGCACCCAGGCGAAACTGGAGGCGGACGCGGCCAAGGCCTACGGGAACTGATCCCGGTGACGGCCAAGGTCACCACCCCGGCCCCGGCCCCCGCCGCCCCGGCGGGCAGGAACGCCCGCTCGGCCGAGGCCAGGCGCCGCCGCCTGATCGCGGCGGCGTTCCTCCTGCCGGCGCTCGTGCTGCTCGGCGCGCTCGTCGTGCACCCGATCGGCTACTCCGTCTACCGCAGCTTCTTCGACCGCCCCGGGACCGGGTTCGTCGGCGGCGACAACTACCGGGAGATCCTGAGCGACTCCACCATCCGCACCGCCCTGACGAACACGGCGCTGTGGGTGGTGCTCGCGCCGACCACGGCCACGGCCCTCGGCCTGATCTTCGCGGTGCTCACCGAACGGGTCCGCTGGGGAACGGCGTTCAAGCTGCTGGTGTTCATGCCGATGGCGATCTCGATGCTGGCGGCGGGCATCATCTTCCGCCTCGTCTACGACCACGACCCCGACCGGGGCGTCGCCAACGCGGTCTGGGTCGGGGTCCACGACACCTTCGCGGAGTCCTCGGCCTTCCCCAAGGCCCGCCCGGGCCGGGACTCCCCGCTGTCGGACGCCGGCGGGGGCGCCTTCGTCACCCGCGATCCGGTCCGCGCGGGCACCCCGGTGCTGCTGCCGCTGGTCGGCGTGGCCCCGGAGGCCCTGCCGGAGGGGACCCGTACGGCCAAGGCGGCGGCCGCCGAACCCGGCAAGGTCACCGGGACGGTCTGGCAGGACTTCACGCGTGGCGGGGGCGGCGCGACGAACACCGTCGACCCGGCCGAGCAGGCCTTTGCCGGGATGCGGATCGAGGCGGTCAAGGACGGCCGGGTCGTCGATACGGCCACGGCCCGCGCCGACGGCACCTTCACGCTGTCCGCGAAGGCCGACGGGGCCCAGCTGCGCCTGCCGGCGGCGAACTTCCGGGAGGCGTACGCGGGGGTCCAGTGGCTGGGCCCGGCGCTCGTCACCCCGGCGGTGATCGGGGCGTACGTATGGATGTGGGCCGGTTTCGCGATGGTGCTGATCGGGGCGGGGCTGGCCTCCGTACCGCGCGAGCTGCTGGAGGCGGCGCGGGTGGACGGGGCGAACGAGTGGCAGGTGTTCCGCCGTATCACCGTCCCGCTGCTGGCCCCCGTACTGGCGGTGGTGCTGGTCACCCTCGTCATCAACGTGATGAAGGTCTTCGACCTGGTCTTCGTGATCGCCCCGGGGGCGGTGCAGGACGACGCGAACGTACTCGCGCTCCAGCTGTACCGGACCTCCTTCGGCACGGACGCCGATCCGGGCCTGGGCAGTGCCATCGCCGTGCTGCTGCTGGTGCTGGTGGTCCCGGTGATGCTGGTGAACATCCGTCGGCTGCGGAAGGAGGGGGCCCGATGAGTCGTTTGGACGCGACGCCGGACCCGGCGGCGGGCAGCGGTGCGCAGGCCGGCCCGGCCGCGGCGAAGCCCGCGGCGGCGGCCAAGGCCGCTCGCACCAAGGCCGCGTACGCCCAAGCCCCGTCCGCCAGGGTTTCGTACGCCCAGGCCGTTTCCGCCAAGCTCGCCTCAGGCGCGGTGCGTCTGTTCCTGGTGGCGGCCGCGCTCTTCTGGCTGCTGCCCACCCTCGGCCTGCTGCTGTCCTCCTTCCTGTCCCCGGGCGACCTGAACAGGGGCGGCTGGTGGCAGGCGCTGACCGCGCCCGCGCGGCTGACCGCGGGCAACTACGAGCGGCTGCTGGCGAACGACACGATCACCGGCTCGCTGCTGAACACCGTCGCGATCGCGGTCCCGGCCACCCTGCTCGTCCTCGTCCTGGGCGCCTTCGCCGGATACGCCTTCGCCTGGCTGGAGTTCCCCGGACGGGACTGGCTCTTCCTGGTCGTCGTCGGGCTGCTGGTCGTCCCGGTCCAGGTGGCGCTGATCCCGGTGTCCGAACTCTTCGGCTCCATCGGGCTGTTCGAGACCACGGCGGGTGTGGTGCTGTTCCACACCGCCTTCGGGCTGCCGTTCGCGGTGTTCCTGCTGCGGAACTTCTTCGCCCAGATCCCGCGCGAGCTGCTGGAGGCGGCCCGCCTGGACGGGGCGGGCGAACTGCGGCTGTTCGCCCGGGTGGTGCTGCCGCTGGGCGGTCCGGCCATCGCCTCGCTCGGCATCTTCCAGTTCCTGTGGGTGTGGAACGACATGCTGGTCGCGCTCGTCTTCGCGGACTCCGCGAACCCGCCGGTGACGGTGGCGCTCCAGCAGCAGGTACGGCAGTTCGGGAACAACATCGACGTGCTGGCGCCCGGCGCGTTCCTGTCGATGGTCATCCCGCTCGTCGTGTTCTTCGCCTTCCAGCGGCAGTTCGTCTCGGGGGTGATGGCCGGGGCGATCAAGTAGCGGCGGTCGACGGCAGGGCGGCGCCGCCCCTACGTGCAGCGTTGACGCTGCGTAACTCGATTGCCACACGCTGCGTAACCCGAACACCACACCGGGGGTTGCTGGGCAATATGCCCGCGCCGACCCCTGGATGTGCCGTGCCCCGGTTCAGCGTCATCGTGCCCGCGTACAAGGTCCAGGCGTACCTCCAGGAGAGTCTGGAGTCGGTCCTGACGCAGTCGTACCCGGATCTGGAGCTGATCGCGGTCGACGACGCCTCCCCGGACGCCTGCGGCTCGATCATCGACGAGTACGCGGCCCGGGACCCGCGGGTGACCGCCGTGCACCTGGCGCACAACCTCGGGCTGGGCCCGGCCCGCAACGCGGGCCTGGCCCGGGCCACCGGCGACTACCTGGTCTTCCTCGACGGCGACGACATCCTGGCCCCCGGCGCGCTCCAGGCCATCACCGACCGGCTGAAGGCCACCGGCTCCCCCGACGTCCTGGTCTACGACTACGCGCGCACGTTCTGGACCGGCGAGGTCGTGCGCAACCGCCTCTCGGACCGGCTGTCCGAGGAGGGCCCGGCCAGTTTCCGCCTCGCCGACCGGCCGGCCCTGCTCGGCATGCTGATGGTGGTGTGGAACAAGGCGTACCGCCGCGAGTACGTGGAGCGCGAGGGCTTCGAGTTCCCGCCCGGCTTCTACGAGGACACCCCGTGGACCTACCCGGCGCTGCTGGCCGCGGAGTCCGTCGCCGTCCTGGACCGGGTCTGCGTCCACTACCGCCAGCGCCGCACCGGCTCGATCCTGACCACCTCCAGCCGCCGCCACCTCGACATCTTCGACCAGTACGACCGGGTCTTCGGCTACCTCGCCGGGCGCCCCGAGCTGGAGCGCTGGCGCCCCGCCGTGCACCGGCGGATGGCCGAGCACTTCTGCGCCCTGTACGCCGACCCGCGCCGCCTCCCGCGCACGAGCCGGGCCGAGTTCTTCAGCCGCGCCTGCGCCCTGCTGCGCCGCTACCGGGCGCCGGGGGCACAGGCGTTGTCCCTCTCCCGGACCGACCGGATCCGCCACCTGCTGATGCGGCTGGGCACCCGGCGCACGTACCGGCTGCTGTCGGCCCTGCGTGCGTGCGGGTCGGCTGCGGGCCGCGGCGCCTCGGCCCTGTGGCGGGGCCTGCGCGAGAGCGCGCTGCGCCTGCACTACCGCACCCAGCGCCTGCTCCCCCTGCGCCCGGAGCTCGCGGTCTTCTCCGCGTACTGGCACGGCGGTTACGCCTGCAACCCGGCGGCGATCGAGGCGAAGCTGCGGGAGCTGGCGCCCGCCATGCGCACGGCCTGGATCTGCGACCCGCGGCACGCCGCGACCCTCCCCCGGGAGACGGTCCTGCTGCGCCCGGGCTCGGCGGCGTACTGGACGGCCCTGGCCAGGGCCACGTACCTGGTCACGAACGTCAACTTCGAGCGGACCCTGGTCAAGCGCCCGGGCCAGATCGTGGTCCAGACCCAGCACGGGACCCCGCTCAAGCGGGTCGGGCTCGACCTCCAGGACCGGCCCGCGGCCACCCCGACCACGGACTTCGCGGGGCTGCTGCGCGGCGCCGACCAGTGGGACTACCTGCTCTCGGCGAACCGGCACTCCACCCTGGTGTGGGAGAAGGCCATCCCCTCCTCCTACACCACCCTCGAGTACGGCTACCCGCGCAACGACGTCTTCCACCGGGCCACCCAGGCCGACGTCCTCGAACTCCGCGCCCGCCTCGGCATCCCGGCGGGCTCGACGGCGATCCTGTACGCGCCGACCCACCGCGACTACCGGCGCAGCCAGCCGGACCACCTGGACTTCGAGCGGGTGCTGCGCGACCTCGGCCCGCGCTTCACGATCCTGGCCCGCACCCACCTCACGTACGCGGACTGGCACTCACCCGTGGACGCCCATCCCCGCCTGCTGGACGTCTCCTCGCACCCCTCGGTGGAGGAACTCTGCCTCGCCTCCGACGCACTGGTCACGGACTACTCGTCCCTGATGTTCGACTACGCGGTGCTGGACCGGCCGATCGTGATCCACGCGGACGACTGGGAGGCGTACGAGGCGGCCCGGGGCACCTACTTCGACCTGCGCGCGTGCCCGCCGGGCGCGATCGCCCGGACCGAGGACGAACTGGTGGACATCTTCGCCACGGGCCACTGGCAGGGCTCCCGCTCGGCCCAGCTCCGTGCGGCCTTCCGCGCGCGGTTCTGCTCGTACGACGACGGGCACGCGGCAGAGCGCGTGGTGCGCCGGATCTTCCTCGGCCAGTCCGCTCCGATCCCGGCGATCACCCCCCTCACGGACCGCCGCCCCACCCCCGCGGCCCCCGCCCTGACGCCGTCCTCGTCCCCGTCCTCGTCCTCGTCCCCGTCCTCGTCGCCGTCCTCGTCCCCGTCCCCGTCCCCGTCCTCGTCGCCGGAACCGACCCTGGCCCACGTCTGGCCGTAGCCGCCCACGGACGGCACGACGTTCGTTCAGGCGGGTCCGGGGCCCGCCTTCAGGCCTGCCACCACCTGGTGGGCCAGGGTGTCGAGGTGCGAGGGCGTCACCGTGTCGCGGACGACCACCTGGCGCCAGTAGAGCGGGCCGATCAGCAGGTCGAGGGCGTGGTCCGGGCTGATGCCCTCGGGGAGTTCGCCGCGGGCGACGGCGTCCCCGACGATGCCCTGCGCCATGCGGTGCTGGCCGTCGAGCAGGGCCCCGCGGACCGCTTCGGCGATCTCCGGATTGCGGGCCGCCTCGACCAGCAGGTCGGGGATCACCGCCGAGGCCACCGGGTGCCGCAGTACGTGTGACATGACCTCCAGCAGGGCCCGTACGTCCCCGTACAGCGAGCCCGTCGCCGGTACCGGCAGGCCGTCCACCGCGAAGGCGCCGACCAGGTCCAGCACCAGGTGCAGCTTGGACTTCCAGCGGCGGTAGACCGCCGTCTTCCCGACGCCCGCCCGCCGCGCGATGCCCTCGATCGACATCCGGGAGAAGCCGACCGCGGCCAGTTCCTCCACCACCGCCTCCCTGATCGCCTCGGTCACGTCCTCGCGCAGGACGGCGGCCCCGGCGGGGGCACGGCGGGCGGGGGCGGCGACGGTGTCGGCAGGATCCGTGGTCATGCACAGAGCATAGCTGCGCCGAGGTCACGACGATACGGTTGCGTTCCGTCGTTGCGCGCCCTAACCTCACCGTAGCGACGATACGGCCCCGTCCCATCGTTGCCGACGCCCCGACCCCGGCGAAAGCGACCCCTGTGACCACCGCGACCGCACCCCCTCCCGCCCCCGCGACCGCACCCGCGACCCCCGCGGAGCTGGCGGCCGCCCACGGCCTGACCCTCAGCGGCGCCCGCCCCTCCCTCCCCCGCTACATCGCGGAGCTCTGGGACCGGCGCCACTTCGTGACGGCGTACGCCACCGCCCGCATGCAGGCCACGTACAGCACGGCGAAACTGGGCCAGGTCTGGCACCTGGTGACCCCGCTGCTCAACGCGGCGGTCTACTACTTCGTCTTCGGCATCGTCATGCGCGCCAGCCACGACGTGCCCGACTACGTGCCGTTCCTGATCACCGGCGTCTTCGTCTGGGACTTCATCGGCAGCTCCGTCAACGCCGGCACCCGTTCCGTCCACAGCAACCTCGGCCTGGTGCGCGCCCTACACTTCCCCCGCGCGAGCCTGCCCATCTCCACCGTGGTCCAGCTCTTCCAGCAGCTGCTCGTCACCATGGGCGCCCTGGTGATCCTGCTGCTCGCCTTCGGCCAGACGCCGAGCCCGTCCTGGCTCGTGGCCCTCCCGACGCTGCTGCTGATGGCCGTCTTCGCCGCCGGCTGCGCCATGATCATGGCCCGCATCGGCAGCAAGAGCCCCGACGTCAGCCAGCTGATGCCCTTCGTCCTGCGCACCTGGATGTACTCGTCGGGCGTGATGTGGTCCATCGACCAGATGCTCAAGACCGACCACCTGCCGCACTGGGTGCTGATGGTCCTCAAGCTCAACCCGGCGGCCGTCTACATCGACCTGATGCGCTTCTCCCTGATCGACAGCTTCACGGCGCACTCGCTCCCGCACCACGTCTGGCCGGTCGCCATCGGCTGGGCCCTGCTCGCCGGCGTCGGCGGGTTCATCTACTTCTGGAAGGCCGAGGAGGAGTACGGCCGTGGCTGACACCGCACCGCACACCCGCGAGACCCGCGTCCCCACCGTGATCGCGGACGAGGTCCACGTCGTCTACAAGGTCCAGGGCGGCGGCACCCGCAAGGGCGGCGCCACCGCGGCCCTCAGCCGGATCTTCACCCGCAGGCCCGCCCCCGGCATCCGCGAGGTGCACGCCGTCAAGGGCGTCAGCTTCACCGCGTACAAGGGCGAGGCCATCGGCCTCATCGGCTCCAACGGCTCGGGCAAGTCCACCCTGCTCAAAGCCATCGCCGGACTCCAGCCGGTGGCCCGGGGCGCGGTCTACTCGCACGGCCAGCCCTCGCTCCTCGGCGTGAACGCCGCGCTGATGAACGACCTGACCGGCGAGCGCAACGTCGTACTCGGCGGCCTCGCGATGGGCATGACCCGCGAACAGATCAAGGAGCGCTACCAGGACATCGTCGACTTCTCCGGCATCAACGAGAAGGGCGACTTCATCTCCCTGCCCATGCGCACCTACTCCTCCGGCATGGGCGCCCGGCTCCGGTTCTCCATCGCCGCCGCCAAGGACCACGACGTCCTGATGATCGACGAGGCCCTGGCCACCGGCGACGCCGCCTTCCAGCGGCGCAGCCAGGACCGCATCGAGGAACTGCGCGAACGCGCCGGCACCGTCTTCCTCGTCAGCCACGGCATCAACACCGTCCGCGAGACCTGCGACCGCGCGATCTGGCTGGAATCGGGCGTCCTGCGCATGGACGGCCCGTCCGACGAGGTCTGCGCCGCGTACGAGGCCTTTACCGCGGGCCGCTAGCCGATCAAGCCCCGCCGGGCCAATTCCAGCCCCGCCTGAGGGTCCCCCCGGACGGGGTCTGGGGGAGTTTGAGGCGCGGGGGTCCGGGGGCAGCGCCCCCGGCAACGGCGCCGCACCCGGCACACGAGCGGGCCGGGCCCGGGACCGACGAGGTCCCGGGCCCGGCCCGTTCCGGTATTCCCGCCGATCAGCTGTGCACGCGCAGCAGGCTTCGCATCGTCCGCATCGCCACCGACAGGTTCGCCAGGTCGAAGTCGTCCGAGCCCCGGATCTCGTCCAGGGTCGTCCGGGCACGGCCGATGATCGCCGCGTTCTTCTCCTCCCAGGCCTTGAAGCGCTCCTCGGGAGTCGAGCTGCCGTTGCCCACCGACAGCACGTCGGCGGTCAGGGCCCCGTGCGCCGCGAAGAGGTCCTCGCGGATGGAGGCGCGGGCCATCGACTGCCAGCGGTCGGCCCGCGGCAGCTCGATGATCCGGTCCATCAGCTGGGTGATGTCCAGGCGGTCGGCGAGGTCGTAGTACACCTCGGCGACGTCCAGCGGAGCCACCCCGGTGCGGTCCGCGATCGCGACGACGTCCAGCGTCGGGAAGGCGGAGGAGAAGCCGGCCACCTTGGCCGCCAGTTCCTCCGGCACGCCCTCGCCGATCAGCTCGTCCATGATCGACTGGTACCACTCGAGGTCGGGGCCGCGCACCAGCTTCGGCAGCTCGGCCCAGACGTGCCCGACCCGCTCGGCGAAGAACTCGATGGTCTCGGTGATCTGGAGCGGCTGCGGCCGGTTGTTCAGCAGCCAGCGCGTGCCGCGCTCGACCAGGCGCCGCGAGTGCAGCCGGATGCGGGTCTGGACACTGGCCGCGACCTTGTTGTCGAGGGCCTCGACCAAGTCCCACACCTCGGCCAGGCCGAAGATCTCGCGGGCCGCGAGCTGCGCCCGGACGATCTCCTCCGTGGAGGCCCCGGTCTCCTCGCGCAAGCGGTGCAGGAAGGTCGAACCACCGGTGTTGACGGTGTCGTTGACCAGCAGCGTGGTGATGATCTCCCGGCGCAGCGCGTGCCCGTCGACCTGCTCGGGGAACTTCTCGCGCAGGGCGGCCGGGAAGTACGCGAAGAGCAGGCGGCGCAGGTACGGGTCGTCCGGCAGCACGGTGTGGATGAGCTCGTCCGCCAGCGTGATCTTGGTGTAGGCGAAGAGGACGGCCAGCTCCGGCTGGGTCAGGCCCCTGCCGTTGGCGAGCAGCTCGCGGATCTGCCGGTCGGTGGGCAGGAACTCCAGCGCGCGGTTGAGCAGCCCCTCGCGCTCCAGGCGGCGCATGAAGCGCTGCTGCGCGTGGAGCAGGCTGGGGGCCTGCGCCGCGCCGTTGGCGAGCGCCGTGTTCTGCGCGTAGTTGTTGCGCAGCACCAGGATGCCGACCTCGTCGGTCATCTCGGCGAGCAGCTTGTTGCGCTGCTTGACGGTCATGTCGCCGTCCACCACGACCGCGTTGAGCAGGATCTTGATGTTCACCTCGTGGTCGGAGGTGTCCACGCCGGCGCTGTTGTCGATGGCGTCGGTGTTGACCTTGCCGCCCTCGCCGCCCGCGCCGGTACGGGCGAACTCGATGCGGCCGAGCTGGGTCAGGCCCAGGTTGCCGCCCTCGCCGATGACCTTGGCCCGTACGTCGGAGCCGTTGACGCGGATGGCGTCGTTGGCCTTGTCGCCGACGTCCGTGTGCGTCTCGGACGTGGCCTTGACGTACGTACCGATGCCGCCGTTCCACACCAGGTCCACGGGGGACTTGAGGATCGCCTGCATCAGCTCGGCCGGGGTCATCTTGGTGACGCCGGCCTCGATGCCGAGGGCCGCGCGGACCTGCGCGGTGACCGGGACGGCCTTCGCCGAGCGCGGGTGGATGCCGCCGCCCGCCGAGATCAGCGAGGTGTCGTAGTCGGCCCACGAGGAGCGCGGCAGGTCGAACAGGCGCCGGCGCTCGGCGTACGAGGTGGCCGCGTCCGGGTTCGGGTCGAGGAAGATGTGCCGGTGGTCGAAGGCCGCTACCAGGCGGATGTGCTCGGAGAGCAGCATGCCGTTGCCGAAGACGTCGCCGGACATGTCGCCGACGCCGACGACCGTGAAGTCCTGGGTCTGGGTGTCGTGGCCGAGCTCGCGGAAGTGCCGCTTGACGGACTCCCAGGCGCCGCGGGCCGTGATGCCCATGCCCTTGTGGTCGTAACCGGCCGAACCGCCCGAGGCGAAGGCGTCGCCGAGCCAGAAGTTGTACTTGAGGGCGACCTCGTTGGCGATGTCGGAGAACGTCGCCGTGCCCTTGTCTGCGGCGACGACGAGGTAGGTGTCGTCCTCGTCGTGGCGCACCACGTCCTGCGGCGGCACGACCTCGCCCGCGACCAGGTTGTCGGTGATGTCGAGCAGCGCCGAGATGAAGGTGCGGTAGCAGGCGATGCCCTCGGCGAGCCAGGCGTCACGGTCCACGGAGGGGTCCGGGAGCTGCTTGGCGACGAAGCCGCCCTTGGCGCCGACCGGCACGATCACGGTGTTCTTGACCATCTGCGCCTTGACCAGGCCGAGGATCTCCGTACGGAAGTCCTCACGCCGGTCGGACCAGCGCAGGCCGCCGCGCGCGACCTTGCCGAAGCGCAGGTGCACGCCCTCGACGCGCGGCGAGTACACCCAGATCTCGTAGGCCGGGCGGGGCGCCGGCAGGTCGGGGATGGCCTGCGGGTCGAACTTCATGGACACGTAGTCGTGCCACTCGAAGCCCTTCGCCTCCTGGAAGAAGTTGGTGCGCAGGGTGGCCTTGATGAGGGTGAGGAAGGCCCGCAGGATCCGGTCCTCGTCGAGCGAGGCGACCTGGTCCAGGGCCCCGTCCAGCTCCTCCAGCATGGCGTCCACGAGCTCGCTGCCGGCGGCCTGGCGGCTGGGCGACAGCCGCGCCTCGAAGAGGGAGACCAGCAGCCGGGTGGTGTGGACGTTGTTGCGGAGGGTGTCCTCCATGTAGTCCTGGCTGAAGGTGGAGCCCGCCTGGCGCAGGTACTTGGCGTACGCGCGCAGGACGACGGCCTGCCGCCAGGTCAGCCCGGCGCTCAGCACCAGGGTGTTGAAGTTGTCGTTCTCCGCCTGGCCGGTCCAGACGGCCGCGAAGGCCTCCTGGAAGCGCTCGCGGGCGTCGTCCCCGAGGTACGCGTCGCCGTTGGCGCCGACGGTGGGCATCCGCAGGCCGAAGTCGTAGATCCAGGCGCTGACCCGGTCGGCGCGGCGCAGCTCGTACGGGCGCTCGTCGGTGACCTCGACGCCCAGGCGCTGGAGCACGGGCAGGACCGCGGAGAGCGAGACCTGCTCGCCGGTGCGGTAGATCTTGAACCGGCGCTCGCCGGGGCCCGCGCCGACGGGCTCGTACAGCGAGAGCGCGAACGGCAGGTCGCTGGCGGAGAGCCGCTCCAGGTGGCAGAGGTCGGCGACGGCCGCGCGCGGCGAGTGGTCGGCCTTGTAGCCCTCGGGGAAGGAGGTGCCGTAGCGGCGCAGCAGTTCGGCGGCGCGCTCCTCGCCGAGCTCGGCGACCAGGGCCTCGGAGAACCCGTCGGCCCAGGAGCGGGCGGCGTCGACGAGGCGGCCCTCGATGCGCTCGACGTCGGCGTCGGTGAGGACCGGCAGTTCCTTGCCCTGCGGGACGCGCACGACGAAGTGGATGCGGGAGAGGATCGACTCGGTGTTCCAGGCGGTGAAGTCGACGCTGATGCCGTCGAGCTCCTCCTTGAGGATGTCCATCAGCCGCAGCCGGACGCCGGTGGTGAACCGGTCGCGCGGCAGGTAGACGAGCGCGGAGTAGTAGCGCCCGTACTCGTCCTGGCGCAGGTACAGCCGCAGCCGGCGGCGCTCCTGGAGGTACAGGACGGAGGTGACGATCTCGCGGAGCTTGTCGACCGGGGTCTGGAACAGCTCGTCGCGCGGGTAGGTCTCCAGGATCTGCGTCAGGTCGCGGCCGTCGTGGCTGGACGGCGAGAAGCCGGCCGCTTCGAGGACCTCGGTGACCTTGCGGCGGATGACCGGGACGCGGCGCACGGACTCGGTGTACGCGGCGGAGGAGAACAGGCCGAGGAAGCGGCGCTCGCCGACCACGTTGCCGTCGGCGTCGAACTTCTTGACGCCCACGTAGTCGAGGTACGAGGGACGGTGCACGGTGGAGCGGCTGTTGGCCTTGGTCAGCACCAGCAGGCGGTGCTCGCGGGCCTTGGCACGGGCGTCGGCGGGCAGCCGGTTGAAGGACGGCGAGACGGGGTGGCCGTCGTCCTTGCCGCTGTGGTGCGGGTCGGAGCGCAGGATGCCGAGGCCGGTGCCGGGGACGGCCGCGAGGGAGTCGCCGTCGACCAGGTTGTACTCGCGGTAGCCGAGGAAGGTGAAGTGGTCGTCGGCGAGCCAGCGCAGCAGCTCGCGGGCCTCTTCGAGCTCGTACTCGCGCAGGTCCGGGGCGGTGGGCTCGTCGGGCAGGCCGTCGGCGATGCGCAGCGCCGCGTCGCGCATCTTCTCCCAGTCCTCGACGGACTCGCGGACGTCGGACAGGACGCGCAGCAGATCGCCGGTGATCTGCTTCAGGTCGGCGCGGTCGGTCTCGCGGTCGATCTCGACGTGGATCCAGGACTCGACGAGGGAGTCGTGGGGGCGCGCGGTCCTGGGGCCGTGCGCGTCGCAGTCGGGGCCGAGGATCTCGATCAGCTTGCCGGTGACGTCACGGCGGACGACGACCTGCGGGTGGATCACGACGTGGATGCCGCGGCCCTGGCGGGACAGCTCGTTGGTGACGGAGTCCACGAGGAAGGGCATGTCGTCCGTGACGACCTCGACGACGGAGTGGCTGGAGGTCCAGCCGTTCTCCTCCACGGTCGGCGTGTTCACGCGCACGTTCGCGGTGCCCTGCGGCCGCTTCTCCGCGAGCCGGTAGTGCGAGAGCGCCGCCCCGAACACGTCGACCGGGTCCCGGTCCAAGAGGTCCTCGGGGGCGGTGTGCAGGTAGTAGCGCTGGAGGTAGGCGAGCACTGTGTCCCGGTCTGGACGCTCCCCCTGCTCGGACCCAGTCGGAAGTAGCCCCCCGGCCGGGCTGTTCTCAGCTACCCGGGCCGCCCGCGCGAGCAGCTCGGCCTTTGCTTCGTCCAGCTTGGTCTGCATGTCCTCTGGCTCCTGTCGCGCGCCATTGCGTGACGTAGGTGAAGGAAGTGGCATGGCGCCGCGAAGCGGGGTGTCCGTTCGGGATCGGCGTCGCGCCGTGGAGAGAGCCGACCGGGAGGGAATAAGCCATAGGCGCCACGTCCCGGCAGCGGGGACCAGCGAGGGCCCGGGCACGGTGGTGCCTCGGGCGCAGGCCGGAGGCTTCGGTGCCCCCGATGACTATCGCGCTGATCACGGGTACCAGGCTATCTCCACCCGCCCCACACACGTCATGGATGTGTACAAAACTTGAGGTTGAACTTTGACGTTCTGGACAGCGACGGGGAGGAGGCGCGGGCGCGTCGGCGCGACGGTCGCTATTCGGCCAGTTCCCGAGCTGTGCGGACGGCCTCGGCCAGGGAGTCGACGACGGGCACACCGGCCGATTCCAGACTGGTGCGGCTGTGCGAACCGCCCGTGTAGAGCACGGCACGGGCGCCGATGTGGGCCGCGGCGAGCGCGTCGTCCACGGCGTCTCCGATGAGGACCGTACCCGCGGCCGTCACGCCCGTCCCGTCCAGGGCGGCCATGTGCCGTACGAGATGCCCCGCCTTGCTGGTGTGGGAGGGCCCGGTCCGTCCGTCGACGCGCAGGAAGTGCCGCTCGATGTCGTGGAACCGGATCAGCGGCACGAGCTTCTCGTGGGGCGCGAGGGACAGCAGGGACTGCGTGAGCCCGTCCCCCTGCCAGTCCCGCAGCAGCTCGCGGGCGCCCTCGGCGAGCGCGGCGCCCTCGGCGGCGGCCCAGTAGTGCCGGTGGAAGGTGTCGTCCATGACCAGCCACTCGTCCTCGGTGGGCAGCCGTCCCATGAGGCGCTCGTAGAACTTGGGTACCGGTACGACATACAGGTTGCGGTAGGTCTCGAGGGTGATCGGCGCGAAGCCGAGCTCCGCGAAGGAGGCGTTGGTCGCGGCCATGACGGCGTCGATGTCGTGGAGGAGGGTGCCGTTCCAGTCCCACACGATGTGGGTCGAGGGCGTCATTTCAGCAACCCCGGGATCTCCTGCACCCCGAACCACAGCAGCTCGTGGTCTTCGGCGCCGTCCACGGTGAACTGCGCGTCGCCGTCCCCGCCGTCGGCGGCCGGGACGGCCCGGGCGGCGGCGGCCACGTCCTCCTCCGCGTCGTCGGCGTCGACGTGCACGGCGGCGGCCACGGAGAGCCGTACGGCGTCGGCGAGGGCGACCTGGCCGAGGGTGGCCTCGTCCACGCCGGGGGTGGCGGTGGCGGCCTCGTCGGCGACGTCGAGGGCGACGACGACCCGCCGGGGCGGGGCGGCCGGGTCGGCGGCGATCAGCCGGAGGGAGGCGGCCGCGGCGCGGCCGAGGGCCGCGTACTCCAGCTCCTCGATGTCGTCCGACACGTACCACTCGCGCAGCCCGGGGGTGACGGCGTACGCACGCAGCGGACCGGGACCCAGCTCACCCGCTTGGTGCACCTCGGCGAGCCCGGGGAGGGTCAAAGGGACGTACACGCGCATGGCCGGCCGCTTTCGGTAGTCGGAAACGCCCCCAGGATACGACTGCCCCCCAGCCCACCGGGAGCCCGACGGCCGCACCCCCGGCCCCGGCGGGCCAGTCCTTCCGGACGCGGCCGTCCCCTCCCGGTGCCCCGGCGGGGCGGGACCGCCCTCCGGGTGACGGACTCGTCCCCCTTCGGGGTGCGGGAGCCGGGCCCTCCCGCGTCCACCTCGGTCCCCGGACGGCGCGCCGCCGAGGCCCCGGGGAGACCGCGGGACACTCGGATAGGTGAACCGGCGCCGGGGTCGGGGCCGCGTGAGCAGGCGGTTGCGGAGCAGGTTCGGGCCGCCGTAGAAGATCCCCATCAAGTTACCGCCCGGTACCGCCGGGCCCGGCCTGTTCGGGGGCAGATCGCGATGGACACCACGATGCGCGGCACGATCGGCGGCGAGGCGGCCCGCCGCCGGGTCGGCGGCCAGTCCCGGACCCGCCCCGCCGGGCGGCACGACACCCGGCGTCCGGCGGCCCCGCCGCGGACCCTGCGGCTCGGCCCGCACCACTGGTTCGCCGAACGCCTCCTCGCGGTCGTCAGCGGCCTGCGGCCGGTCCACTCGCTCCTCGGCCACACCGTCGGCCCCGCCTACGAGCAGCTGGTCACCCTGGCCCCCGCGGAGCACCTCCGCGACCGCCTGCGGCCCGTCGTCCGCCAGTGCGGCCGCTTCACCCCGGGCCCGGGCGTCATCGAGGCCTTCGCCCGCATCGCCACGGGCGACCGCATGACGGCGATGGCCTTCCGCCTGGAACAGGGCCCGGACCTGCGCTGGCGCTGCGCGGCGGTGGAAATCCAGGGCCCCCGCCCATGACCCCCGGCCCCCCGACCCCGGCCATTCCAGCCCCAACGACGTCCGGGGCGCACGCCCCAATCCAGCCCCGCCGACGTCCCGGCCGCGGGGCCCAATCCAGCCCCGCCGACGTCCGGAGCGCGGGGCGCGGGGCCCAATCCAGCCCCGCCGACGTCCGGAGCGCGGGGCGCGGGGCCCAATCCAGCCCCGCCGGCGTTTGAGGCGCGGGGCTCGGGGCGGAGCCCCGCAACGGCGCCGCACCGGCCGTCCCGGGCGCGGGGGCCCATTCCAGCCACCGCCCAATCCAGCCCCGCCGACGTCCGGAGCGCGGGGCGCGGGGCCCAATCCAGCCCCGCCGGCGTTTGAGGCGCGGGGCTCGGGGCAGAGCCCCGCAACGGCGCCGCACCGGCCCACCCACCGGCGACACCGGCACCGGCACCCGCACCCCCCAGGCGCGCGGGAACGCGCAACGGCCGGGGCCGGACACCCATCGGTGTCCGGCCCCGGCCGTGAACGTCGGCCCCGCGGGGGCTACTTCTTGCGGCGACGCCCGCCAGAGGCCTTCGCGGCCTTCCGCCGCTCCGCCCGCGTCATCCCGTCACCGTCACCGGCGGCGCCGTCCGACTCGAAGTCACCCTCGACCACACCGCCCTCACCATCGACGGTCGGCGCCGAGAAGTGCAGCCGGTCCGGCCGCTGCGGAGCGTCCAGCCCCTTCGCCCGGATCTCCGGACGGGCCGGCTCCTTCGTCAGCGACGGCGCCGCGTCCTGCACCAGAACCTCCTCGACCTGCTGCTCGACCTGGACCTCCAGGTTGAACAGATAGCCGACGGACTCCTCCTTGATGCCGTCCTGCATGGCGTTGAACATGTCGAAGCCCTCGCGCTGGTACTCGACCAGCGGGTCCTTCTGGGCCATCGCCCGCAGGCCGATGCCCTCCTGCAGGTAGTCCATCTCGTACAGGTGCTCGCGCCACTTGCGGTCCAGCACCGACAGCACCACGCGCCGCTCCAGCTCGCGCATGATGTCGGAGCCCAGCGCCTTCTCGCGCGCCTCGTACTGCTCGTGGATGTCGTCCTTGATGGACTCCGCGATGAACTCGGCGGTGATGCCCGCCCGGTCGCCCGCGGCCTCCTCCAGCTCCTCGATGGTGACCTTCACCGGGTAGAGCTGCTTGAACGCGCCCCACAGGCGCTCCAGGTCCCACTCCTCGGCGAAGCCCTCGACCGTCTCGGCCGCGATGTACGCGTCGATCGTGTCGTCCATCATGAAGCGGACCTGCTCCTGGAGGTCCTCGCCCTCAAGGACGCGGCGGCGCTCGCCGTAGATGACCTCGCGCTGACTGTTGAGGACCTCGTCGTACTTCAGGACGTTCTTGCGCGTCTCGAAGTTCTGGGTCTCGACCTGCGACTGGGCCGACGCGATCGCGCGCGTCACCATCTTGTTCTCGATCGGCACGTCGTCCGGCACGTTGGCCATGGCCATGACGCGCTCGACCATCTGCGCCTTGAACAGGCGCATCAGGTCGTCGCCGAGCGAGAGGTAGAAGCGGGACTCGCCCGGGTCGCCCTGTCGGCCGGAGCGGCCGCGCAGCTGGTTGTCGATACGGCGCGACTCGTGCCGCTCGGTGCCCAGCACGTACAGGCCGCCGAGCTCCTTGACCTCTTCGAACTCGGCCTTCACGGCCGCCTCGGCCCGGGTGAGCGCCGCGGGAAGGGCGTGCGCCCACTCCTCGATGTGCTCCTCCGGGTCCAGGCCCTGCTGGCGCAGCTCGGCCTCGGCGAGGTCGTCCGGGTTGCCGCCGAGCTTGATGTCGGTACCACGGCCGGCCATGTTCGTGGCGACGGTGACGGCGCCGCGGCGGCCGGCCTGGGCGACGATCGTCGCCTCACGGTCGTGCTGCTTGGCGTTGAGCACCTCGTGCGGGATGCCGCGCTTGGAGAGCTGCTGGGAGAGGTACTCGGACTTCTCGACCGACGTCGTACCGACGAGGATCGGCTGGCCCTTCTCGTGCTTCTCCGCGATGTCGTCGACGACCGCGGCGAACTTCGCGACCTCGGTGCGGTAGATCAGGTCCGCCTGGTCCTTGCGGACCATGTCGCGGTTGGTGGGGATCGGGACCACACCGAGCTTGTAGATCTGGTGGAACTCGGCGGCCTCGGTCATGGCCGTACCGGTCATGCCCGACAGCTTCGAGTAGAGGCGGAAGAAGTTCTGCAGGGTGATCGTGGCGAGCGTCTGGTTCTCGTCCTTGATGTCCACCCCTTCCTTCGCCTCGATGGCCTGGTGCATGCCCTCGTTGTAGCGGCGGCCGGCGAGGATACGGCCGGTGTGCTCGTCGACGATCATGACCTCGCCGTCGATGACGACGTAGTCCTTGTCGACCTTGAACAGTTCCTTCGCCTTGATGGCGTTGTTCAGGTAGCCGACGAGCGGGGTGTTCACCGACTCGTAGAGGTTCTCGATGCCGAGCCAGTCCTCGACCTTGGCGACACCGGCCTCGTGGATGGCGACGGTGCGCTTCTTCTCGTCGACCTCGTAGTCGCCGGTCTCCTCGATGCCCTTCAGCGGCTGGCCGGCCTCGCCCTTGGTCAGGCGGGTGACCAGCTTCGCGAAGTCGCCGTACCACTTCGTGGCCTGGTCGGCCGGGCCGGAGATGATCAGCGGGGTGCGGGCCTCGTCGACGAGGATCGAGTCGACCTCGTCGACCACGGCGAAGTTGTGGCCGCGCTGGACGAGCTCGTCCTTCGACCACGCCATGTTGTCGCGCAGGTAGTCGAAGCCGAACTCGTTGTTCGTGCCGTACGTGATGTCGCAGTTGTACTGCTCGCGGCGCTGCGCCGGCGACATGTTCGCCAGGATGCAGCCGACCTCCAGGCCGAGGAACTTGTGCACCCGGCCCATCAGCTCGGAGTCGCGCTCGGCGAGGTAGTCGTTCACCGTGATCAGGTGGACGCCCTTGTCGGACAGCGCGTTCAGGTACGCGGGCAGGGTGCCGACGAGGGTCTTGCCCTCACCGGTCTTCATCTCGGCCACGTAGCCCAGGTGCAGCGCCGCGCCGCCCATGATCTGGACGTCGTAGTGCCGCTGGCCGAGGACGCGCTTGGCCGCCTCGCGTACGGTCGCGAAGGCCTCGGGCAGCAGGTCGTCCAGGCTCTCGCCGTCCTGGAACCGCTGCCTGTACTCGTCCGTGAGCGACCGCAACTCGGCGTCGGAGAGGTTGACGAAGTCCTCTTCGATGGAGTTGACCTGGTCCGCGATGCGGTGCAGTTTGCGCAGGATCTTGCCTTCGCCTGCACGCATGAGCTTGTTGAAGACGGACACCGAGGTTTGTCTCCTTGCCGGTCGGGCCTGGGCACTGTTCGTACACGGGCACGGCAGGTGGGCCCCACCGCAACGGCCATCGTAAGCGAGGACGTGGTCGCGTCGGGAGGTCCGCCGTAGCCGCGAGGGCATGGGCGCCCGGATTGAGAACGTACGGGGGGCGCGGAAGGTGCCGCTGTTCCCGCCCGCGGTTATGAAAAAGAGTTCCCCCGGCACCGGCCCGGGCACGAGAATCCGTTCATGGAGCACACGACACTGAAGACGGCCCGGCTGGAATTGCGGCCTTTCGCCCCCTCTGACGAGGACGAGGTGTACGCCGCCTGCCAGGACCCCGACGTCCAGCGCTGGACGCTGGTCCCCTCCCCCTACGAGCACGAGCACGCGCACCGCTTCGTGAACGAGGTCGTGCCGGACGGCTGGCGCGAGGACACCGCGTACGCCTTCGCCGTACGCCTGGGCTCCGGCGGCCCGCTGGTCGCCGCCGTCGGCGTCCACGTGCACGGGACCGACTCGTACGAGATCGGCTACTGGGCGGTCAAGGAACACCGCGGGCAGGGCTACATGACCGAGGCCGTGGCCGCCGCGGCCCGCTGGGCCTTCACCGAGGTGGGCGCCGTACGCCTGGAGTGGCGCGCCGAGGCCGGCAACACCGGCTCCCGCGTCGTCGCGGAGAAGGTCGGCTTCCGCTTCGAGGGCGTGCTGCGGGCGGGCGTCCTGCGCAACGGCACCGCGCGCGACTGCTGGATCGGGGCCCTGCTCCCCTGCGACCTGGGCCTGACCCCCGCGCTCCCGTACCTGCCCGCCGATGTCGGTGGCGCGTCCTAGGCTGCGGATCATGACGAGCCTGCCGCAGCCGACCCTGTCCCTGTCCGCCGACGAGGCACGCCGGATCGCCCTGCGCGCGCAGGGCTTCCTCGGCGCGCCCGACCGCCGCGGCGGGGTCCGCGGCGTGCTGCGCCACCTGGGCGCCGTACAGCTGGACACGATCTCGGTGCTGGCCCGCTCGCACGAGCTGATCCCGTACGCGCGCCTCGGCGCGGTGGGCCGGGACACGGTGGAGAAGGCGTACTGGTCGGACCGCCACGCCTTCGAGTACTGGTCGCACGCGGCCTGCATCCTGCCCATCGAGGAATGGCCGCATTTCGCCTTCCGCCGCCGGGCCCGCCGGGCGCGCGGCCACCGCTGGCACGTCCTGGAGGACAAGGACCGCTCGACGCGGGCGGTCCTGGACCGGCTGAAGGCCGACGGCCCGCTGACCTCCACCGAGCTGGGCGGCGCCAAGAACGGCGGCGAGTGGTTCGAGTGGTCCGAGACCAAGATCGCGGTGGAGTGGCTGCTCGACACCGGGGAGGTGGTGTGCAGCGAGCGCCGCGGCTGGAAGCGGGTCTACGACCTGCCCGAGCGCGCCGTGCCCGACGCGCTGCTCCACGACGACCTGGACGACCGCGAGTGCCTGCGCCGCCTGGTCACCCTGGCCGGGCAGTCGCTGGGCGTGGGCACCCGCGCCGACATCGCGGACTACCACCGCCTCAAGGGGGAGCAGGTCGACGCGGTGATCGCGGACTCCGGGCTGGTCCCCGTCGCGGTGGAGGGCTGGGCCAAGCAGGCCTGGGCGGACCCGGCGGCGCTCGCGACGGCCCCCCGCGGCCGCCACCGCACGACGCTGCTCTCCCCCTTCGACTCCCTGGTCTGGGACCGCCCCCGCACGGAGCGGATCTTCGGCTTCACGCACCGCCTGGAGGCCTACGTCCCCAAGCCGAAGCGGATACACGGGTACTTCGCGATGCCGCTGCTGGCGGGCGGCCGCCTCCAGGGCCGCGTCGACCCGGCCCGCGAGGGCCGCACCCTGGTGGCCCGCCAGCTCTCCCTCCAGACGCCCGGGGCTGCCCCCGCCATGGCCGAGGCCCTGTGGGAGGCCGCCCGGTGGGTGGGGTGCGAGGAGGTGCGCGTCGAGCGCGCCCAGAGCCCGCAGGAGGCGCAGGCCGTCCACGCGGAGCTCACGGCGCGGCGCCCGTAGCCGCCCCGGCCGTACGCCGCCCACATCGCCCACGCCGCCCGCGCCGCCGGGCGCGGCTAGCGGATCTCCAGGATCTTCTCTCGCATCGCGTAGACCACGGCCTCCATCCGGGAGTGCAGCTGCAGCTTCTCCAGGATGTTGCGGACGTGGTTCTTCACGGTGTTCTCCGAGATGAACAACTCCTTGGCGATGTCCCGGTTGTTCATGCCGGTGGCCACCAGCTTCAGGACCTCCAGCTCGCGGTCCGTCAGCCTCGGCGCCGGCACCAGCCGCCGCTCGTCGGTCCGCTGGATCATCGACTTGAACTCGGTGAGCAGCTTCGACGCCATCGACGGGCTGATCTGCGACTGGCCGTCCGCCACCGCCCGGATCGCCGTGGCCACCTCGTCCGTGGAGATCTCCTTGAGCAGGTACCCGGTCGCGCCCGCCTTGATCGCGTCGTAGAGGTCCGCCTCCTCGTCGCTGATCGTCAGCATGATGATCTTCGCGGAGGGTGCGACCTCCTTGATCGAGGTGCACGCCTCGATCCCGCCGCGCCGGGGCATCCGCACGTCCATCAGCACGATGTCCGGCAGCAGGTCGGCCGCCTTGTCCACGGCCTCCGCGCCGTCCCCCGCCTCGCCGACGACCTGGATGTCCTCCTCCTGCGCGAGGACGATCTCCAGCCCGCGGCGGAACAGCGCGTGGTCGTCGACCACGAGGACCCGGATGGGCTCCCCCGCCGGCGACCCGGCGGACCCGGCCGCCGGGTCCGCCTCACGGCAGCCCGCACCGTCATCACCGCGCACCGGCCCGAAGCTGTCCGCCATCGTTCCTCCCCCTGCATGTGCCGAGCTGCTGGGCCAACCGGTCCGGGCACGCCGCCGGTTGACTGCCCGCCATGATTCCATGCCCGCGGCACGGCGCGGGGGGCTGCCGCCGACCGCCCGGCGCATACGCGCCACACAAAGGCCCCCGCGGGACGCCGGAGCATCCCGCGGGGGCAGCGGAACAAGGTGCTCAGCCGCCGAGCGCGCCCCCGGCCCCGCCGCGCGGCTCCTCCGAGCTGGAGGCGCCGTCGGGGTTCACGTGGATCACGCCGTAGTCGTACGCATGACGTCGGTAGACGACGCTGGGCAGCTTCGTCTCGGAGTCGACGAACAGATAGAAGTCGTGTCCGACCAGCTCCATCTCGTACAGAGCCTGGTCGAGCGACATGGGTGAAGCCGAGTGCGTCTTCTCGCGGACGATGAGCGGGCCTTCGCCCTGCACTTCGATGGATCCGATCCGGGTGATCGGAACCCCGTTCGTCTTCTCCTCGGAGAACGGCTCGCCATTCGCGTTCAGCTGCGCGGCGTCCGGCACGACATCGGCGACCTCTGCCGCCGGGATCCGGCCCGCGCCCCTGCGGGTGTAGCGCTTGTCGTGCTGCTTGCGCAGCCGGGCCTCCAGCTTGTCCTGAGCCAGGTCCAGCGCCGCGTACGGGTCGGCTGCGGCGGCCTCGGCCCGGATCACCGGGCCCCGCGAACGCAGAGTGATCTCCACACGGTCGGAACGGTCGGCCTGGCGCGGGTTGTGCTCCTTCGACACCTCGACGTCCAAGCTGATCACCTTGGCGTCGAGCTTCTGGATCCGCTCCGGATTCAGCTTCTCGGCCACGTGCTTGCGGAACCGGTCGGGCACCTCGGTCTTGCGGCCCTTGACGACGATGTCCACGCAGAACTCCGTTCCCGGATAGCTCCGCCCGACGGGGCGAAGCGTCTCCCTTTCGCACCAGACTCCGGCGAAGGCCGGAGCCTCGGACTTGGCGACTTTCACCTCCTCCTCCCCCATCGGCAAGATCTACACCCCACCGACTTCGGAGTCGAGCGACGGCGATGCGTGGGTCCCAAGGCTCGCCAGTCCTCACAACCGAACATATCCCTCTATGACGGTTGTCGGCACCCGCTACCGGAACGTACTTCCGCTCCGGTGGCCATCCACTCTTACTACCTGCAACGATGGACCTTCCCCGGCAGTTCCAAATCTATTCACCGGTTTTCTGCTCTGTCCGAGTCGCGGCCACCACGGCCGCCCGCGAAGCGGCCCCCTCGCCCAGACCTCCCGCCCGCACCGCCCGGGCCGCCTCGGCCAGCGTGGCTCCCGTGGTGATCAGATCGTCCACGAGCACGAGCCCGGCCCCGTCCGTCAGCCGCGCCCCGCCCGGGCACACCTCCAGCGCCCCCGCGAGGTTCTCCCGGCGCTGCCGGGCCCCCAGGCCCGCCTGGTCCGCCACCGCCCGCCGCAGCCGCAGTACGGGCGCCACGCGCGCGGGCACACCGGCCCGCCGCAACCGCCCCGCCGCGGCCAGGGCGATCCTGCGCGCGGGATCGTGCCCGCGCGCCCTGACCTGCCGCCGCGCCGACGGGACCGGCACCAGCGCCACCTCACGCCCGTCCTGTGCCGGCCCTCCGCCGTCCTCTCCCGCCAGCGCCGCCAGCACCGACACCGCCAGCGCGCCGCCGAGCGCCCCTGCCAGGGGCAGCGCCCCGCGCTCCTTGTGCGCCAGCAGGACGGCCCGTACGGGCCCCTCGTACTGCGCGGCCGCGTACACCACCGGCAGCCCCTCGAGCCGCGGAGAAGGCCGCGCCCGCACCGCCCCGGCGCCGCCCAGCGCCTCCCGGCAGCCGGCGCACAGCAGCACCCGCGCCGCTCCGCAGCCCGCGCAGTCCACCGACAGGACCAGACCGGCGAGCTCCTGCCACCACCCCCGCATGCCTCCACAGTGCCGGGCCCCACCAGGACCCGCCACCCCTGTGGACGACTCGCGGACGCGCAGGTCAGCCCGGGTACACCGGGTCCCGGCCGCCCTCCGCCACCGTCCGCCACTGCGCCCCCGGCGGCAGCCACACGATGCCGTCCTCGCCCGAGTACCCCACGACCGGCTTCGGCTTCGACTCGTCCTCCGACGCGGCCACCGCGACCGCGATCAGCCCGGTCGCCCCGGGCAGGCTCGCCGCGACCACCGAACCGTCCGCCAGCATGTAGCGGGCCTGCACGACCCCGCCGCTCTCCCGGCCCACCACCAGCAGCCGGCCCCGGGGCGCCCAGCTCATCGCCGTCACGTCCGCCATCTGCGGAGCCGCCGGGCGCAGCTCGCGCACCGACACCGCCGAAACGTCACCCTTGGCGTCGGGCCGTTCGATCCGGCCCACCCACAGGTTCTTGCGGCCGCCCTTCTCCACCAGCAGCGCGATGCGCGCCCCGTCGGAGGAGGCCTTCAGGGAGGTGATCCGCCCGTCGAGCCCGGCCACCTGCACCTTCTCGGGGGTTCCGGTGCCGTCCGGCACCCGCCACAGCCCCGGGTGCTGCGGATCCTGGTCGAGGACCCACAGGTCGCCCGCCGCGTCCCAGCTGGGCGCGGTCAGCATGTTCGGCTTGGCGCCCTTTCCGGGCAGCACGGGCTGCGGCATGGCCCCGGACCCGGTCAGCGACACGACGTACAGCCCGTGCCCGTCCTGCGAGACCACGGCCGCGCGCCGCTCGTCGTACGACACGGCCGCGGAGCCGACCTTGAAGCCGGCGGGCGCGGAGAGCGGCCCCGGCACCGGTTCGGACCGGGGCTGCTGGTCCTCGCTGGTCACGTCGAGCTTCATCCGGACCAGCCGGTCCTGGTTGTCGATGTAGTACTGGTACTCGGGCGTCCGGGGCCGGTTGGCGATCACGGCCGCCGTCACCTCCGTCACCGAGCACAGCGAGGAGGACTTCCCGTCGGAGCGCAGCAGTTCGACCCGGTCCAGCCGGGAGGCCGTCAGTTCCTTGACCGTGTAGAGCAGTTGGGTCGCCATCTTCTGGCACTGCGGCGACGCGACGTTGTCGGCCTTGTCGTTCAGCGGCACCCGCAACGTGTTCTGGCCGTCGTACGAGAGGGACTTGGTGCCCTGCCGCAGTTCCGTCCCGGTGGGGAAACTCGACTCCACGACCGGCGCGAGCCACCTGGACGGCCCCGCCAGCAGCGACTGGACGGTCTGCGTGGTGGGGTCCATCCGCGAGTCCGGATCGCTGCGCTGTCGCACGTACACGGGATCGGCGACCAGCGTGCCGCCCGCGAAGTAGTACTTGTTGACCGGCATGTAGATGCGCTGGAAGTCCGACTCGCTCAGCACGAGGCTGCTCGGCGGACTGGAGATCCGCCACTGCTTGTCCTCCTGGACCAGCTGGAGGAACTCCGTGTAGTCCCCGTTCTCCGGCTGGTAGGCGCTTCGCTCGTCCACGGTCGCGAGCTTCTTGCCGGTCACCTTCCAGCGGGGCCCGTCGGGGTCCTTCTCGGTGCGGACGGGGAACCGGTCGAGGCCGGCCGAGAGCACGGTGACGGCGGTGCCGGGCCGCCAGCGCTTCGCGGCGTCCTCGGTGAGGTACTTGCGGGCGGTCTCCAGCTGCGGATCGTCGCTGGTCATCGCCTCCAGGAAACCGTCGACGATCTCGCCCGCGCTGGCCTTGTCGCCGGGCGGTACGCCGAACACCCGGACCTGGGAGTCGACGCCCTGCGAGGCCTGCACGCGGCGGATCTCGCCCTGGTCGGGCATCGAGGCGCACCCGGCCAGCAGCAGCCCGGCCACACCGAGGGCGTAGGCGCGCAGGGCGCGAAGCCGTCTGCCGCGGGCCCCGGCGCGCGCCCTCCCCGGCACTGCGTCAGCGTCCGTCGGCATCGGCATCGGCATCGGTTCGTTCCTCCTGTGGTGCCTGCTCTGCCGGCCGGGCCACGACCCTGGCTCCGCTGCCCGGCAGGGCCGTCGGGTCGGCGGGTACGGACTGCCCCGAGGCCACCGCCGGCCGCGGCGGTATCGGCGACCGGTCCCCCGCGTCCGCGGGCTGCTGCCGCTCCACCGCGCTGCCCGCGGCTTCGGCTGCTGCCCTGGCACGGTTGGCCCGGGAATCCTCGGGTTCCAGCGGGATGGGCGAGCCCCGCAGCGGCTCGTCGGCGGTACGCGGCAGGGTGAGGCGGAACTGCGAGCCGCCGCCCGGCTCGCCCCAGGCCTGCAGCCAGCCGCCGTGCAGCCGGGCGTCCTCGACGGCGATGGACAGGCCCAGGCCCGTACCGCCCGTCGTGCGCGCCCGCGCCGGGTCGGCCCGCCAGAAGCGGTTGAAGACGCGGGTCGCCTCGCCGGGCTTGAGCCCGACGCCGTAGTCCCGTACGGCGACCGCGACGGCCCCGCCCGCGGACGCCAGCCGGACCACCACATCGCGTCCCTCGCCGTGCTCCACGGCGTTGACGACCAGATTGCGCAGCACCCGCTCCACCCGCCGGGCGTCGGCCTCGGCGATGACCGGCTGGGTGTCGCCGAGCACCCGGATCCGGCTGCCCTTGTGCTCCGCGAGCGGCTCGGCCCCGTCGATGACGCGGCGTACGACGTCCCGCAGGTCGATGGGCTCCGCCTCCAGGGCGGCCGCGCCCGCGTCGAACCGGCTGATCTCCAGCAGGTCGGCGAGCAGCGACTCGAACCGGTCGAGCTGCCCGGCGAGCAGCTCGGCGGAGCGCGCCGTGATCGGGTCGAAGTCGACCCGCGCGTCGTGGATGACGTCCGCGGCCATCCGTACCGTCGTCAGCGGGGTGCGCAGCTCGTGCGAGACGTCCGAGACGAACCGGCGCTGCATCCGCGACAGGTCCTCCAGCTGCTGGATCTTGTTCTGGAGGTTCTGGGCCATCTTGTTGAAGGCCTCGCCCAGCCGCGCGATGTCATCCTCACCGGTGACCTTCATCCGCTCCTGCAGCCGCCCGGCCGACAGCCGCTCGGCGATCCCGGCGGCCATCCGGACGGGCGTGACGATCTGCCGCACCACGAGCCAGGCGATGGCGCTGAGCAGCACGACGACGAAGAGCCCGGCGGTGGCGATGGTGCTCTTGACCAGGTTGAGGGACTCCTCCTCCTGGGTGAGCGGGAAGAGGTAGTACAGGTCGTACGGGTCCCCGTTGATGTCGGTCAGCCGCTTGCCCACGACCAGCGCGGGCTCGGGGGCCTTCTCCCCGGCCCCGGCGGTGTACCGGACCTCGGAGAAGGTCTTGAAGGTGCCGGCGGAATGGTTGACGGCCCGGCGCAGCTTGACGGGCACGCTCGCGGTGGGGTCCACGTTGCCCGAGGCGCGGGCTCCCTTGACCCCCTGCGTGCCGGGCAGGACCTGCTCGCCGGTGCCGGCGCCGAGCGCGACCACCTCGAAGGCGGTCTGGCCGCCACTGGCCAGCTGTTTGACCAGCGAGTTCATCCAGGTACTGGCGTCCAGCCCCACCTTGTTGTCCGCGGCGTCGGGCCCGTCCACGGTCGCGGGGGTGTTGGCCTTCTCCTGTGCGACCGCGAACCCGCCCGCGGCCTGGCTCTGGGCCGCCTCCTCCTTGGCATCCAGGAGGCCCTTGCTGACCTGCGCGATCACGACGAAGCCGAGCGCGAGGACCACGGCGAGCGACATCAGCAGGGTGGCGGCGACCACCCGCAGCTGCATGTTGCGCCGCCACAGCCGGACAGCCGGAAGCACCGGCCGGCGTACGAGGCGTACGCACAGCCGCAGCACGGAGGCGCCGGGCGCCCCCTCCTGGAGCAGCCGGCCGGGCCGCAGGCTTCCCCAGCGTGAGCCGCGCCGGTCCCTGCCGGACTGCACCTCAGCTGGGTCCGGCCTTGTAGCCGACACCGCGCACCGTCACGACGATCTCGGGGCGCTCGGGGTCCTTCTCGACCTTGGAGCGCAGGCGCTGCACGTGCACGTTCACCAGGCGGGTGTCCGCGGCGTGCCGGTAGCCCCAGACCTGCTCCAGCAGCACCTCACGGGTGAACACCTGCCAGGGCTTGCGCGCCAGGGCGACCAGCAGGTCGAACTCCAGCGGGGTCAGGGCGATGGAAGCACCGTCCCGCTTGACCGAGTGCCCGGCCACGTCGATGACGAGGTCACCGATGGCCAGCTGCTCGGGAGCGGGCTCCTCCGACCGGCGCAGGCGGGCCCGGATACGGGCCACCAGCTCCTTCGGCTTGAACGGCTTGACGATGTAGTCGTCGGCACCGGACTCCAGGCCCACCACGACGTCGACCGTGTCGCTCTTGGCAGTGAGCATCACGATCGGCACGCCGGACTCGGCCCGGATCAGCCTGCAGACCTCTATGCCGTCCCGTCCGGGCAGCATGAGGTCGAGCAGCACCAAGTCCGGCTTCGCCTCCCGGAAGGCAGCAAGTGCCTTGTCACCGTCCGCTACGAACGACGGCTCAAAACCTTCTCCACGCAGCACAATGCCGAGCATCTCGGCCAGCGCGGTGTCGTCGTCGACGACAAGGACGCGTCCCTTCATGGTTGACATCATCCCATTAGCTAATCGTTACCAGGCGGTGAGCTGTCCCACAGCCAAAAGGGCTGGAAATCGCCCCTCGGACCTGCGTGGAGATCAGGTAGACCAGTCTGCCCCGGATCCGGGTGACAATTGAAGGTACGGGCTGCCGATGATCCGGGGGGATCGCTGGTCCGTTCGTGTACCCCACGTGGCACGATGGCAGCGACCAGCGCCCCCGCCGCAGCAGGTGCACGTGAAGGAGCGACGATGAACGACTCGCCGGGCTGGGCTACGCCCGGACCCTCTCCGTCCGATGGCGAGCGGCCCGGGGCGCCTGCCGACCGTCCGGTTTCCGGCGACCCCAAGTGGTCGTCCGAGCAACCGCCGCCGGGCCAGTGGACCAGCCCCACCCCCGGCCAGACCCCGCCCCCGCAGGGCCCGCAGCAGCCCCAGCAGCCGCCGCAGGGCCAGGGCTGGGGACCGAACGCGGGCCAGTACGGGCAGAACGGCCAGTACGGCGGCTACCCGGGCGGACCCGGCCAGTGGGGCCAGCCCCCGGCCGCCAAGCCCGGCGTGATCCCCCTGCGCCCGCTCGGCCTCGGCGAGATCCTGGACGGCGCCGTCGCCACCATGCGCTCCCACTGGCGCTCGGTCCTGCCCATCACCCTGGTCGTGGCCACCGTGGTGCAGGTGCTCAGCCTGCTCACGCAGAAGTACGCGATGTCGGACCTCGCCGTCTCGCCCGAGGCCGGGGCGAACATCGACGAGACCGTCAACGACATCATCGTCGCCATGGGCGCCCTCATCGCCGTCGGCTTCATCGCGGCCCTCGGCGGCATCGTCGCCACGGCGATGCTCACGATGATCTACAGCCGGGCCGTGCTCGGCACCACCTCCACGGTCTCCGCCGCCTGGCGCGAGTCCCGTCCCCAGCTGCTGCGCCTCTTCGGCCTGACGTTCCTGCTGGGATTCGGCGCGATCCTGCTGGGCGCCGTACTGATCATGCCCGGCATCCTGGCCCGGAGCCCCGGTCTGACCGTCGTGGGCGCGCTCGTCATGATCCCGCTGTTCACCTGGCTGTGGATCAAGTTCAGCCTGGCCTCGCCCGCGCTGATGCTGGAGAAGAGCACCGTCTTCAAGGCCCTCGGCCGCTCCTCCAAGTTGGTCCAGGGCACCTGGTGGCGCATCTTCGGCATCACCGTGCTCACCAACATCATCACCGGCATCGTCTCGGCGATCATCGTCTGGCCGCTCACGCTCGTCGGCATGGCCGTCTTCGGCGGCGGCCTGAGCGGAATGGAGGACGGCACCGCCTCCTCCGCCTGGGGAGCGCTCATCCTCTCCGGCATCGGCTCGATCGTCGCCCAGACCATCGTGATGCCGATCGTGGCCGGCGTCACCGTGCTCCTCTACGTGGACCAGCGCATCCGCCGCGAGGGACTCGACCTGGAGCTCGCCCGGGCGGCCGGCATCGAGAACTACGGCACGACCGGAGGCTGACCACCCATGATGAGCACGGGGGGCCTCATCACGCGCGCCACGGCGCTTCTGCCGGGCGCCGAGACACCACCGGTCACGACACCGCGCGAGCCCGCCCAGGAGGCGGCCGAGCGCGAACTGTCCAAGCCGATGTACCACGAGAACGACCCGGGGCTGCTGGACCGCGCCCTGCGCACGTTCCTCGACTGGCTCGACGGCCTGTTCGACGCGGCCTCCGGGGCGACTCCCGGAGGCACGCTCGGCCTCGTCGTGATCGTCCTCCTGGTGGTCCTGGCCGCCACCGCCCTGTGGTGGCGGCTCGGCGCCCCCGGCCGGATCCCCGCCGGCGCGGGCGTCCTCTTCGACGACGGTCTCCGCAGCGCCGCCGACCACCGCACGGCCGCCGAGGCCCACGCCGCCGCCGGCCGCTGGACCGAAGCCGTACAGGAACGCATGCGCGCCGTCGTCCGCTCCCTGGAGGAGCGCACCCTGCTCGACCCGCGCCCGGGCCGCACCGCCGACGAAGCGGCGGCCGAAGCCGCCGTCTCCCTCCCCGACCACGCGGTCGCCCTCCGCGCGGCCGCCCGTACCTTCGACGACGTCACCTACGGCGGCCGCTCCGCCGACGCCGACACGTACGCCCGCCTGCGCACCCTCGACCTCACCCTGGACCGCGCCAAGCCGCTCCTGACGGGACCCGCCGCATGACCACCCCCGGCCCCGAAGGCAACGCCGCCACCCCCGACCCCCAGGAATCCAACCCCCCAGGCCCCGGCGGTGCCGACCCAGACCACCCAGGTTCCGGCAGCGCCGGACGCACGCCGGAACACCCCCCGCAGGCCACCGACCACCCAGGTTCCGGCAGCGCCGGACGCACGCCGGAACACCCCCCGCAGGCCACCGACCACCCAGGTTCCGGTGGGGCCGGGCGTGTGTCGGGGCGCTCCCCGCAGGGCGCCGAACACACTGCCGCTTCACTCTCCGACCCCTCGCCACGTTCGGCGCCCGAGGAGACGCCCCGGCGCGCGCCCGGCCCCACCGGAACCGCCCCGTCGAACACCGGCACGGGCACCCGCACCGCCCCCGACCCCGCCGGAACCGCCCCGCCGGATGGCACCCCACCAGGCAAGGACAGCGGCACCGGCACCGGCACCGGCCCCGTGCCCAACCGAGCCCGCCTCGCCCGACGCGCCCGACGCGCCCTCGGCTTCGTCGCCGTGCTCGCCGCAGGCGGCATCGCGCTGGCCGCCCTGGGCTCCGGCACCCGCCACGGCCTCCTCGACCCGCGCTCCGCCGACCCCTACGGCAGCAAGGCCGTCGCCGAGCTCCTCAAAGACCGCGGTGTCACCACCCGCGTGGTCACCACCGCCCGCGAGGCCGCCGACGCCGCCGGACCCGGCACCACCCTCCTGGTCACCGACCCCGACCGCCTCGGCAGCACCCAGCGCGGCCTGATCCGCTCGGCCATGGACCTCTCCGGCGGCCGCACCGTCCTCCTCGCCCCCGGCAGCCACAGCCTCACCGACCTGGCCCCCGGCGTCCGCACCCAGAGCGCCACCGGAGGCGACACCCTCGCCCCGGCCTGCGCCCTGCCCGCCGCCACCGCCGCCGGCCGCGCCGCCACCGGCGACGACCGCCGCTACACCACCGACCTGCCCCGGGCGACCGGCTGCTACCCCAGCGACGGCCACCCCACCCTCCTCGTCCTCCCGGCCGGCACCGGCGGCGACACCGTCCTCCTCGGCTCAGCCACGGTCCTCCTCAACGAGAACCTCGCCGAGGAAGGCAACGCCTCCCTCGCCCTCCAGCTCCTCGGCTCCCGTCCGGACCTCGTCTGGTACATGCCGTCCCTCGCCGACGGCGACCCCGCCGCCGACTCCGACGAGGACAAGAGCCTCGTCGACCTGATCCCCGCCGGCTGGTCCTGGGCCCTGCTCCAGCTCTTCGTGGCCGCCGCCCTCGCCGCCCTCTGGCGCGCCCGCCGCCTCGGCCCCCTCGTCACCGAGAAACTGCCCGTCGTCATCCGCGCCTCCGAGGCCACCGAGGGCCGCGCCCGCCTCTACCGCAAGGCCGGAGCCCGCGACCGCGCCTCCACCGTGCTGCGCGCCGCCACCCGCGAACGCCTGGCCGCCCTGGTCGGCGTACCGGCCTCACAGGCCCACGACCCGGTCACCCTGGTCCCCGCCGTGTCCACCCGGCTCGGCGACAACGGCCACGACGTGAACACCACCCTCTTCGGCCCCACACCCTCCGACGACGCGGCACTCGTCGCGCTCGCCGACCACCTCGACGCCCTCGAAAGAGAGGTCCGTACGTCATGACGTACCCGGCCACCGAGTCCGCCTCCGCCGCCGCGGACAGCGCCCGTGCTTCCCTCGAAGCGCTCCGCACCGAGATCGGCAAGGCCGTGGTCGGCCAGGACTCCGCCGTCACCGGCCTCGTCGTCGCACTCCTGTGCCGCGGCCACGTGCTCCTCGAAGGCGTCCCCGGCGTCGCCAAGACCCTCCTGGTACGGGCCCTCGCCGCATCCCTCGAACTCGACACCAAGCGCGTCCAGTTCACCCCGGACCTGATGCCGAGCGACGTCACCGGCTCCCTCGTCTACGACGCCCGCACCGCCGAGTTCTCCTTCCAGAACGGTCCGGTCTTCACCAACCTCCTCCTCGCGGACGAGATCAACCGGACCCCTCCCAAGACCCAGTCCTCGCTCCTCGAGGCGATGGAAGAGCGCCAGGTCACCGTCGACGGCACTCCGCGCCCGCTCCCCGAGCCGTTCCTCGTCGCCGCCACCATGAACCCGCTCGAGTACGAGGGCACCTACCCCCTCCCGGAAGCCCAGCTGGACCGCTTCCTCCTCAAGCTCACCGTGCCGCTGCCGTCCCGCACGGACGAGATCGGTGTCCTGACCCGGCACGCCGCCGGCTTCAACCCCCGCGACCTGCACGCCGCGGGCATCCGCCCGGTCGCCGGCCCGGCCCAGCTCGAAGCCGCCCGCCGGGCCGTCGCCCAGGTCTCCGTCTCTCCCGAGATCGCCGGCTACGTCGTCGACATCTGCCGCGCCACCCGCGAATCGCCGTCCCTCACCCTCGGCGTCTCCCCGCGCGGCGCGACCGCCCTGCTGGCCACCGCCCGCGCCTGGGCCTGGCTCACCGGCCGCGACTACGTCACCCCCGACGACGTCAAGGCCCTGGCCCTGCCGACCCTGCGGCACCGCGTCCAACTGCGCCCGGAGGCGGAGATGGAGGGTGTTACCGCCGACGCCGTCATCACCGCGATCCTCTCCCACGTCCCCGTCCCGCGGTAATGGCCCTCACCGGACGCACCGCCCTGCTGGCGGCCCTCGGCAGCATCCCCGTCGGCATCCTCGAACCGAGCTGGACGGGGATGCTCGCCGTCAACGGCCCGCTGGCCCTGGCCTGCGCGGTCGACTGGGCCCTGGCCGCGCCCGTCCGTACCCTCCGCCTCACCCGTTCGGGCGACACCTCGGTCCGCCTCGGCGAACCGGCGGACGTCCACCTCACCGTCACCAACCCCAGCGGCCGCCGGCTCCGGGCCCGGGTCCGCGACGCCTGGCCCCCGAGCAGTTGGATCCCCGGCACGGAGACGGCCGGCTCCCGCCACAGGCTGGACGTCCCCGCCGGCGAACGCCGCCGCCTGACCACCCGCCTGTTCCCCACCCGGCGCGGCGACCGCCGGGCCGACCGCGTCACGATCCGCTCGTACGGGCCCCTCGGCCTGTGGGCCCGCCAGGGCTCGCACACCCTCCCGTGGACGGTCCGCGTCCTGCCCCCTTTCACCAGCCGCAAGCACCTCCCCTCGCGCCTCGCGCGCCTACGGGAACTGGACGGCCGTACGAGCGTCCTCACGCGCGGCGAGGGCACCGAGTTCGACAGCCTCCGCGACTACGTCCCCGGCGACGACACCCGTTCCATCGACTGGCGGGCCACGGCCCGCCGGCACAAGGTGGCCGTCCGCACCTGGCGCCCCGAACGCGACCGGCACATCCTGATCTGCCTGGACACCGGCCGCACCTCGGCGGGCCGCGTCGCGGACGCCCCGCGCCTGGACTCCGCGATGGACGCCGCCCTGCTCCTCGCCGCCCTGGCCACCCGCGCCGGCGACCGCGTGGACCTGCTGGCCCACGACCGCCGCCCCCGCGCCCAGGTCCAGGGCCGCCCGGCGGCCGACATCCTGCCCGCCTTCGTGAACGCGATGGCACCCCTGGAGCCGGAACTGGTCGAGACCGACTCCCGCACCCTGGTCTCCACCATCCTCCGCAACGCCCCGCGCCGCTCCCTGGTGGTCCTTCTGACGAGCCTGGACGCGGCCCCCGTCGAAGAGGGCCTGCTGCCGCTCCTTCCCCGCCTCACCCAGCGCCACACGGTCCTGCTGGCCTCGGTGGCGGATCCCCACGTGGCCGAGATGACGACGTCCCGCGGCACCCCGGAAGCGGTCTACGAGGCTGCCGCCGGCACCCAGTCCCAGTCCCAGCGCCGCCGCACGGCCGACCAGCTCACCCGCCACGGCGTCCACGTGGTCGACGCCTCCCCGGACACCCTGGCCCCCGCCCTGGCCGACGCCTACCTGGCGCTCAAGGCCGCCGGCCGCCTCTGACTCGCCCGGTGCTCCCCGTCGCCCGCCGCTCGAACCAGCGGGCGACGGGTACGACCGAAACACCGTGCAGCACCACACTGAACAGCACCGTCGCGCACATCGCGTTGGCGACGAACCGCCCTTCCTCGGGCGGCAGCTGGGTGACGGCGAGGATCGCGAACACGATGGACGTCACCCCGCGGGAGCCGAGCCAGCCCAGCGCACACCTTTCGGGCCGGTCGAACCCCATGCCGGCCACGGCGAAGTAGACGGGCACGAACCGAAGCACGGTCAGCGCGAGCAGCCCGTACAGCACCACGCTCCACCCGATCCCGCTCGTGAACTCGTCCGCCGCGATCTTGCCGAAGGCGAACCAGACGGCGAAGGCCATCACCTGCGCGGCGTCGTGTACGAGTTCCAGGTTGTTCCCGCCGACCGCGTGGGCGGTGGCCGCGTAGCAGAGGCCCGTGACGAAGGCGGCGACGAAGCCGTTCCCGCCGAGCAGTACGGAGCTCGCGTACGCCATGAAGGGCAGCGCGAGGCTGGCCAGCCGCAGCGTCTCGGCGCTCGCCCATCCGGCGCCGAGCGCCCGCCGCACCAGCTGCGAGGCGAGGTAGCCGAGCACGATGCCCACGACCACCGCGAGCCCGGCCTCCTTCAGCGCGGTCACGACCAGGTCGCCGAAGGAACTGGAGTGGGCGCTCACGAGGTTGGCCACGCAGAACACGAAGACGGGCGAGATCAGTCCGTCGCTGAAGCCGCCCTCGATGTTCAGCGCGGCCCGCACCCGCAGCGGCACCCGCCGGTCGCGCAGGAGCATGGAGATCGGTGCGAGGTCCACCGGCATGACGACGAGCGCCGTAACCCCCAGCAGCCACCAGTTCGTCCCGGGGAAGACCGCTGCCCCCGCCAACGTCGCGAGGACGACCGACACCGGCAGGGCCAGGAACAGCAGCCGCCTCTCCCCGACGGACCGCTGCTTCAGCTCCTCGTAGTGCCTGGCCTCGGTGGCGTCGACGAACAGCAGCACGGCGAGTACGAGCTCGACCCCCCGGTACGTGGTGTGAGCCTGCAGATCCAAGGGGACGGCAGGGTCGTGACCGCGGGTCAGGACGATGCCGGCGAGGGCGAACGCGAACGGCGCGGTGATGCTCCACCGGGCCAGCCGGTCCGCCGCGAGAGCCCATGCGAAGAACAGGGACAGCACAACCAGAAAGGCCAGCATGGGCAGCTCTCCGAGACCCGATCGGTGCGGACCCCCAGTCTCCGACCACCCGGCCCGCCACCCGAGGCGGCGCGCCCCGAACTGTCCCTGAACGCAGAAAAGCCCCGCACCGAACCCGTAAAGGGCTGGTGCGGGGCTTCCGCAATGATTGTTCGGCGGCGTCCTACTCTCCCACAGGGTCCCCCCTGCAGTACCATCGGCGCTGAAAGGCTTAGCTTCCGGGTTCGGAATGTAACCGGGCGTTTCCCTAACGCTATGACCACCGAAACACTATGAAATTTGAACGCTGGCATGAACACAGCTGTTCGTTATTTCAGAACTAACACAGTGGACGCGAGCAACTGAGGACAAGCCCTCGGCCTATTAGTACCAGTCAGCTTCACCCGTTACCGGGCTTCCACATCTGGCCTATCAACCCAGTCGTCTACTGGGAGCCTTA